>NZ_JAPZPR010000005.1:0-424635 GCF_040407565.1 Sphingomonas faeni | reverse complement strand
GCCAGCAGCAGCGACCCCGCCATTGCCAGCCTCCGGTTCCGCTTCGCTCCACCTACGCCCGGCAATGGCGGCGGAGGCGACAATGCACTAACTATCTACCCGGACCACCCGGTGGGGGCTGCTCAGGTATGGACTCTCTACGTGGGGCTGTTGACGAGCGTGGCGGTGTTGATCATCAGTGTGATCTTCCAGACCGGTCCTTTTGCGTGGAGCGAGGGGCTCGTCGATCGTCTGTTCAGGCACGACAGCGTCGCGGTAGCCGGGCTGCCGGTAGTTGCGCTGACAATATGGTTGCCGATAGCCGTGCTGCGATGGCTTCCCCGTCGTCCGGAGCGATCCTTTCTGTGCGGCATGCAGGACGCACTCGACCCAAAACGCAATCCGAACTGGCGATCGCGCCTGCCTTCCGGCACCCAGCGCGCAGAATGGTTGCGCCGATGCCGCGCGGGTGCGCTGATCGCCGCCGCCGTTTTCGCCCTTGCCGCGACGGCTGGCTATATCCTGGCCGGAAAGGCGCCCGCCGATGCTGGCAAACCTTTGCCAAGGCTGACCCTAGCGGCACTCGCGGGCAGTCATGGTGCGGGGATGCCGGCCTATGCTCGGCTGGTCGACGCGTTGCCGGGTTACGATCAGGCATGGCTGCGGCGCTGGAATACGCGGACGAGCAGCTATCACGACTATTACCTGCCGTTGCGCGCGCCCGGCCAGTCCCCGATCGATCCGGTCGCCGTCGTCATGTTGGCAAGCTATCCCGCAAGCGGTGAGGGGCCCGATGCCGATCCGCCGGTGCCGCCCCTGGAAGGGGCGCTTTCGAAGGCGCATCTGCCGACCTGGATGCGGATCAGGATGCGCGAGCATGGCTTCGAACTTGCCGAGGATGCGGTGTTGCTGCGGCGCATGGCGCTAGATGGGCGCATGCCCGGCGCTGACGATGTTGCGCAGGCATTGTCCATTATTTTTGGTGGTACGCTGACCTTCTGTTGTCTGATGATGGCTTGGCTGTGGACGCGAGCGCTACGCGCGATGCAGCCAAGGCGGTGAACGCCGCTACGCCGGCGCGGCGACTGGGACCGCCGGCGGGGCCAACCAGGTCCGGCAATGTGGCTTTCGCCGCTCAGTCCTGCGGCTCGGGCTCGCTGAAATGACAGGGTTCCTCGGCGCCTGCATAGAACGCTGTACCGTCGCGTCGTCAGTGCTGTGGCTCTAGCACACGCCCCTTGCGGTCGATTACGGACCAACGCCCGCCGACCATCGTTCCATGTTCGTCGTCGAGCCGTTTTTCCTTGCAGCCTATACAGACTTCGGCGCGACCATGATCGAACGGATATCCCCAGTCATAGTCGGTCACGATCATGGGGCGTAGGGCACGATCATAATAGACGAGCTTGCCGTGCCGCAGCCCTCGCACAAAGCCTTCTTTGAAGTAGTCGGCGCCATTGTCGAGGATGAAAACGCTCACGGCTCGCCCGTCTGGCCTGACATAGGCGATCCCGCCCCCGGTTCCGGCACGGCCGATCCGAACCTCCGCCAGACCATTTTCGAATGTCATCCGCACGAGATGTGCCGGATCGATATGCGGTACGTCCTCCTCGAACCGCGCGCAGGGCCCGTGCGATTCCAACCCGCCGCCTCGCGCTACGTAGGTGCAATCCAGCGGAAAGTTCGTTGTTTGCGGGGATGCCGCAAGCAACGTAACGGCGAGCGCTGCGATCACGATTTTCGCTCTCCCGGCGCGACCTGTGGATCCTGCGTCAATGGGTCATCCAAGCGGTTCCGGTGCCGATGTCGCAGGCCGTTCCCCGCCTGCGCCTGGATACATATCCTCAAATCGCTTGATGCACGAGCGTAGGACGAAGACATTCAATCCGAACACCAATGCCCAAGGTAGAGCAGCGGATGGGTTCTAGATCAGCGCGACCGTATCTGACTGCATCGCAACGCGCCGGACACTCAGCGGATTGTTCCGCCACGGCACGGCCCTCCCACGCCGAAAACCGCGCCAAATTATCATGATCTCGCCGACCGCCCAGACGTTGGCGCCGTTCGGCAATTCGCATTGCTTAATGCGCCGCGCGTGGGATTCATGGCGCTAAGTGGTACCAATGCCGCGTAAGCCGTGTTTGCTCATAGACGATCGCGCCGGTCGGACTTCCGCCGTGCGGCCTGAACACGAAGCTGGTGCCCCAAGGGGTGCCGCCCGGCAGCTTTTCCAACAAGTCGATCTGACCGTCGGCGTGGCGCACGTAACCGGCGAACGATAACCGGTCGATGGCTGCGCACAGCGCCTCGTATCGACCCTTGGGAACGCGCAAGCGCCGCAACATGTCGTTGACATGGACTCTGGGTTGCAACGCTGTCGGATCAGCTTTCGCCGGATAGTGCGTGATCAGCGTGTCGTTCAGGAACCGATAGTCATCGAAGGCGGGTTGCCCGTTTTTCCCTGCATGGTCCTGGCCCCTTTCAAGCGACGCGATCGCGGGCGTCGCGGCGATCTCCGCCACGAGCGCGTCCAGGCGATATCGGTTCAACCAGAAGAAGCCTTGCGTCGTATGGAAGGCGGCCCCATAGAGCGCGCCACCGAGGACCAAAGCGGCGAGCAGTACGCCGATCTTGCGACCTGCGGCCTGGTGCAACAACACGGCAGCGGCGATAATGCCGGCCGCCGTTGGGACCGGCGCATAAATTATCAGCGACCAGACCACGCCGGTAAGTGCGATCGCCCCGAGCGGCAAAGTAGTCGTTGTCGTTGCCCGTATCACTGCGGGTCTGCAGCGTTTAGCAGTCGCAATATCGCTGGCTTATGCGAATATCGGCGTCGCAACCGCGCCTGCTCGGCATCGATGTGCGAGCAACGCAGGCGGCGTATCGCAGTCGCGATTTCGATCGATCGTGCGCGGTCATAAGGTTCTTCGCCTGCCCAATGGGCGCATTGGGCGCGACGCGCCAAAACGCCTTTGACGGAGTCCTTTGATTTGACAGTGTCGATCCGTGCAACCTCTGCCGAGGCGGTGTCGAGCGGCGCAGAGGATGCATCCGCCGTCGCCAATTGTACCGCAAGCAGGAAAAGCGCGCTGGTCTTCATGGCTTGCGCATCTCTTTCGTAAGATGCCGATCGTCGATCAACGTGGGGCGTAAGTGATGCCGATTGAGGCGCGTCATTTAACGGCCGAGATGGCAAGGCGTCGGTGTAGATCGCCCGAGACTCGCAACAGCATTCGACAAGCCTCGGTCGTTGTCGACGTCGAAGCGGCGCTCAGCAGTCGTCGCCGCCGTCCCCGTAGCCCCGACGCCGCCGTTGGGTCAGACTGAAAAACGACGTGGCAAGACACTGCGTCTACATCCACACGGATCGACGCTGAAAGACGCGGCCCATTCCGGCCGCGAAAGAATCGACGCGTGCCCGGAGCAGGGTGCGACGTCCGTCGCCGGTGCGGGTGTAGACCAGTTCCGAACTTCCTATGCTTTGTCGCCATTGACGATGGAAATGTTCAGCAATCTCTTTGCGGGCGCCGATCAGGGCGGGAACGGCATGATAGTCGGTGCGACGGCTACCCCACAGGTGGCTTTCACGAACCAGGAGATACCGCGGGTTCTGCACCGGTCCGAGCACTTCGGCGAGCGCGTCGAGAAATATGCGCTCCTCTGCACGCGTGGCGCGGTCCATGATCACCTCGTAACGGCCTTTGAGGTTCGGTCGGATGAGAATTTCATACCCTGATCCATCCCGCGACAAGGCCCCGGCATGGTGCAGGGTGGCAACGAGGGCTTCGCAGACTTGGCTCAGGCTGCGTTCGAGGGAGCCGTTTCGCCGCCATAGCATCATGGCCCGCGAAAGTTTGGGCAGCGAGAAGACGAAGGTCGCGCCCAGGAAGATCAGCAGCAGCGTCACCAAATTGCCTGAACCGATGAACTGACGGACGACGCCCGTCGCCGAGAGTGCGCCACCGCTGATCCCCGAGAAGGTCAGCGCGCGTAGCGTATCGCGCCATGCGAGTGCGCGCGGTGCGTAGTTCGCTTCGGCCACGCGGCGGACATGACTGCGCTCCGTCGCGCCTCCGAGGGACGTGCGCCATTTTGCCGCAACGCCTTGACGATCGCGCGCTTCCGTCAGGGTCCTGGAGTTCTCGCTGTCCGTCGATACGGCGAGATCGAGCGCCAGCCTCTCGATACCGTTCTCGACCGTTTGGGATGGTCCATTTGTTATGCCTTCGAACGCGTCGAACCGCCGGGCGAGCAGTGCGATATCACCCTCCCGCGCGGTCGGATCCGCTGACGAGCCGGGGAACACGGTCGCGAGGTGCCATATCGCCGCCACCTTGCCCGGCGCGCCCGGGTCGATGCGGATCGCGCGGCCCCGCATCTGGTTCGACAGCATGTAGGAGCCGGCGTTGCTCGCAAGGATCAGGCTGTTGATCGCCGGCGCATCCCATCCCTCGCCGAGCAGCGCCTGCGTGCCTACCAGAACCCGTATGGCGCCGCGCTGGAACAGGCGCGTAACCACGGTAATGAGAACATGACCGATCCCGCCCTTTGCCTCCAGGCCGACATGATCGGGGCAGCCCGGCAGCACGCGACGGTTCACGCGAGCCGGATCGATCCGCATGGCGGTGGCTTCCACGTCGAAGGCTGGCAAGACGCCGATCGGTAGAATGACGAGTGTCCCGGTAAGCACCGCAAGCGCATCGGGGATGACGTTGGCGCGACGCAGCACCTCGAAGATCGGCACAACACCCAGCTTCGTTGGCGAGAACGGTAGGTCGTCCTGCTTCGGTAGTTCGTTCGCGCGCACTCGATCGGAAAGGATGACCATGCGAAGACCGGCTCCGAGCGTGTCCGCTTCAGCTCGCGCGATCTCCACGATGCTGTCCATTTTCGCGACGCTGCCGGCCACCGCCGTAAAGATCGCCTTGGACTCGTGGAGGGTGACGCGCTTGTTCTCGATCAGGCCCAGGTCGTCGAGTTCGTGGCGGAGTTTGCGCCAGCGTTCGTCGCCGAGAACGGTCTTGCTGCGTGGCTCGTCGAGGAGTCCCTGCAAGAGCCGCTCGAGCCAGTCGGACGTCAAGGGAGGCAGGGCAGCGTCCGCGATGCCGAGCAGGTCGGTCGCGGCGGGCGGAATGGCTCGTCCGGCGGCATGGATCACGATCATCAGGGCCGTCAGATATTCGGGGCGGTCGAGCAGTTCCTCTTCATGTGCTTGCGGATCGGCCAGCCAGGGATGCGCCACGAGGCAGTCGATCAGCGCGGCATCGGTGGTCAATGCTTCGGTCAGACGCTCGATCGCCTCACGCCGCGACAGCAGCAGGGTCCATTCGTCGTGATGCGGGCGGGAGAGATGAATATGGTCCTGATGAGGGCACAGGTCGCCGTTGCGCACGAGTTCGGGCACGGAAATTTCGCTGTCGATCGGTCCGCAGAGCGCTTCGTAGCGCGACCACTCGGCAAATGGCGCGTCGTAGGGCGGCGTGGCGGTCAGCGCGACCAGCAGCGTGTCCTGCAACCGTTCGCGCAACGCGAATAGCGCGCTCCACCATTCTCGACGCAGATGATGTGCCTCGTCGACGATCAGGGTGATCGGTCCCATGCGTTCGAGCGCGGTCACTAGGGCATCGAACCGCTCGGCGCCGCTGGCATGGACAGCGTGCAGCGCCTGGTACGTGGTGACCGTCATGGTCGCAGGCGTCTCGATATCGGTCGATATGTCGGCGTCCCAACCCTGTGGATCGTCGAGGAACAACGGAAACAGGCGTTCGCGCCACTGATTGCGGATCGTAAGACTTGGGGCGAGGATCAGCGCGGGGCGCCCGATCCGCCGCATCAATTCCAGACCCAATATGGTCTTGCCGGACCCCGGAGCGGCGACGATGTGCAGTCGTGCGTCGCTGAGGTAGCCATCCATTTCAGCCAGCACGCGCGCCTGATAATCGCGCCAGGTGCCTTTGAATTGCATATCACTCAACATCGGGCCGCATCAGAACGGCTGTTGGCCGTTCGGTCAATTAGGATCCTCCGGCCGACGTGCAGTCCCGAGTTCCGCCAGCGGCATACGGCTAGCCGTTGTGCGAGGCACAGGATTTGACCCTGCGATGCATGAGGGACGCGCGTGCGGTTCGGCGACTGACGGCGTACGCCGCTAATTGGCGGCTCGTCGTCGCCAGTCACTGCCGCTAAGTCGAACCTGTCGATATGAAGCGAGCTAGCGACGACAGGAGCAATGCGATGTTCAGCGATCCCGAAGCATTGGCCATGATCGCCGTTTCGCTTGTGCTGGCGGCGTTCGTCACGTGGATCGCGGTTCGCCTTGTCGGGCGGCGTCTGGCGAAGCGGAACCTGTTCCTGGCCTTCTCGGTGACGGCCCTCGCCGCGCCTGCGATCGCGCTCGCGTGCGGGATCGTGCTGTTCAAAATCGACTCTGCTGCATACCCGAGATCAGACGGGCCACCGATGGCGCTCGCGGGCGCGATCATGATCTCGCAGGTCATGCTGCTGGCGACTGTTCCCACGGCCTGGCTCTTATTGAGACGCCGGAAGTCGAAAGTCGGCGGCGACACCACCGGTCGCGTGGCGTCACCGGGTGACGCGACGAAGGGAGGCAGCACGACGGCGGTTCCGCTGACGATCAGCATGACGCGGGATAGCGTCTGCATGGCCGATGACATCAATGCGCCTCACGACAAGACGTTCGTGGTGACCGCCGTCGATACGCTGGCCGACGTCGCTGCCAAGGTTGCGGCGTCGAGCTATCTGCCGATGCCGAGCGGCACGTTGGGCTGGACGATCGAGGCGGAGGGGGTGGTGGTGGTGATCCGCAAGGGGTTTTTATGCCGTCGCGTAGCCACGGTGCAAGGAGATCCCGCAGCGATCATGGCGCGGGACCACCCGATTTTGACCGCCCTCTACGTCCGTCCGGGCTCGCGCTGGCTAGACGCAGTGAAGGCCTCGTCGTGATCCGGACCAATCGGGGCGGCCAGCGCAAGGCTGCGTAAGGCGGTTTCCTCATCGACTCTTGTCGGCGTATCGGTTTTGACAACCACGTGCCAGCCAGGCAGCGTCGGACCGCTCGAACCGGCGCGCGGCGTGCCCCGCGGTGCGCCGGACGTAAACGATCGGCTTAGCGTATTGGTGACGGCAGGTGATCGTCGCCACGGTATCGGGCTCTTGGCCGACCCGGTCGGGGGGCGAACCACATCGACTTACAGGTCACATACCGCAACGCCGGCCATTACACCGTGACGCTGCCGGGTACCGGGTTCGGCCGCGGCGCGGCGCCGATCGGGCGGAGACCACGCAGGCTAGCGACATGGCGGGCGTTGACCTCGCCGACGCGCGGACGGACAATGACGACGCTCGGCAGATTGTCAGCATGGACAATGAGCCGGCCAAGGGGACGATCCGCCTCCTTCCCGTTGAAACCGGGAGCGGAGCGGGCGCTCGCTCTCCTGAGGACCGTCAAGATTACGCACGCCGAGGTTCAGCCGGTCGGCGACGGACGTCGGCTATCCTTCCCATCACGACATTCGCAAGCGGATAGCCGGGCTTCGAAATCGGTCATTCGAAAGCATGAACCAGCGTCCGTGTGTGGACGCCCCGCTGGATACAATGGGGTATTTGATAGATGTGTTCGCGCAGGTTCAGGTGCTTCCGTGTGTCCGGCCTGTTGATGCAGCCATCATCACGGCTGCTGGCCTGTATGGAGATCGCGGATCGGGTCCAGACCGAAGTTGCGCGCTCGAGGCGCTCGGACACATCCCTGGTTTTCCCAATCCCGTCTCTGACCGTTGCGCCATACCTCTCTACTGACCTTCCTTGCGTCCCTGACGCCTCAAGCCTTGACGGTTACACCGCCGCGGCCGGAGCTCTGTAGGACCGGCCATGCGCCATCAGCGCCCAGACGGTCCTCGCCATCTTGTTGGCCAACGCCACCGTGATCAGCATGCGCGGCTTGCGAGCCAGCATGCCGGCCAGCCATGCGCCGGCTTTATCGGGGTCACGCGCCGCAACCTTCGTAACCGAACTTGCGCCGATAATAAGAAGCCTCCGCAAGCTACGCTCGCCCATCTTTGTTGTGCGCCCCAGCCGCTCCTTGCCGCCGCTAGAGTGCTGTCGGGGTACGAGGCCAAGCCAGGCTGCAAAATCACGCCCGCGTCGGAACGTGCTGGCAGCAGGCGCTAGCGCCACAAGCGCAGTCGCGATCACCGGCCCCACCCCCGGAATGGTCATCAGCCGCTTCGCCACGGGGTCAGTCTTGGCCCGGTGCGCGATTTCGCGATCCAGAAGAGCGATCTGCGACTGAAGCGCTTGAAGGCTTTGAGTGATAACTGTCAGCACTGGCCGCGCCACAGGCGGTATATCGGATGCAGGATCGGCAACAAGCTCGAACAGCTTCCCGACATGCCCGACACCCTGCCGAACGATGTAGCCAAATTCGGTGAGGTGTCCTCGTAGGGCGTTGATCAGCTGCGTGCGCTGGCGCACGAGCAGATCGCGCGTACGGAAGATTACTCCGGAGGCCTGTGCTTCGGCGCTCTTACCCTGCACGAAGCGCATCGTCGGGCGCTGCGCCGCCTCGCAAATCGCTTCGGCATCGGCCATGTCGTTCTTCTGCCGCTTCACGAACGGCTTCACGTAGGCCGGTGGAATGAGCCGCGTGTCGTGACCTACTGCGGTGATCTCGCGAGCCCAGTAATGGGCGCTTGCACAGGCCTCCATTGCCACCACGCATCGTGGCAAAGTCGAGAAGAATGACATAACCTGATCACGCCGAAGCTTTTTGCGGAAGATGACAGCACCGCTCGGATCCGAGCCGTGAACCTGGAAAACCGACTTGGCCAGATCGATGCCGACTGTGCTAAACTCACCCATGGACGCCTCCTCAGTGGTGTTTTCAACACCCCCACTATGGCACATCAATGCCGTCAGGGGGCGTCCACCCCAACGAAGTTGGGAAGTGTGGGAAGCGGCGTTAGCGTCCGCAACTGGTTCCTCAGGACATCACTGCTCGCTGTCGCAAATGTGCATGGTATCCGCTTCTTTTCGGAACGGACATTTGCGACAACCCGATGATCGCATTTCGGTCAGCCGTCGGCCAGGTCACAGCTGTCGCGAAACTTAGGATATTCGCGATTGGGGGCGCAGTCGCTTGGACCATCCGTTCGGAAATCCTGCACGGACTTCGGGCATTGGCGGGTTGCGTATAAAGGCTGCGCTATCTGCCGGCCGGCAGCCAAAGCCGCATCACCGTAGGCGTGCTTACTTGCGGGCCAGCCATCACGACCATGGCATAGGGGGCACCAGCGCGCACGGCGCGCATCGCGGCCCCGCCGGCCTTTCGTGCCGCCCCGCTAACCGCGCTATTGGCAGGTATGTCGAGGTTACGAGCCACCGCCACACCGTCGAAAAACAGCATAGTACGGAACGCGATCTGCACGTTACGTGCATAGAGCACCTCTCCCATGTTGAGATCACCCTGACCGCGCTGGTCCGTGGCAAGCAGCTTACCGACACGCGCCAGCAAGGCTCGATCCGCTGCCAGCTTCATCTGCGCGGCCTTGTAGCCGTCGGTCTGGAGTGCCATCGCGTTATAGGCGATGTCGTGCAGTTTGCACGCTTGGTCCACGGGGCTCTGACGACCAATGCCATTACGACTGATGAGAACAATGGCCGGCTTCTTGAGGTCCGCCGGGGTGAGCGCAGACTGGCTTTCGCGTCCTGCCGACCAGCCCTGACCGCACCAGTCGCCGAAATAGGTTATTGGTTCACGCTGTGGCGGGGTTGGACGTGCTCGAGGTGAGGCCATGTCGCTTACTCCTCTAGGACGATACGACGACGTGCGACCAGCGCGGCGGGGTCCACAGTCCGCCACGTTCGCGTCGCTAGGTCGAGCGTGAACAAAACCTCTGGTTGCATTGGATCAGGACCGCCGACGATCATCGCGACGTGGCCGCCATCGGTCGAAACCGCAACGTCGCGCACGACAAGTGCTTTCATGGTCTTGGTTTCGGACGGCAGGCTTATAATACGCTCCAACCGCGCGGCCGCCTGGCGGAACAGCGCGATCCCTCCCTCGTCCTGTGCTAGCAGCAGGAGGCCGCCCGGCACCGCCATCGCCTTCATTACGTCCTTGTTGCCAGCGAGACGCGCCAGACCGAACGGCTGGGCGGGCGCCAGACGCCACGCGCTGGTGCCGCCAGCATAGTCGAGGTAGCGGTTGCTGTCCTCCACGCCATCGGCCGGGTAGCCAGCGTTGACGACCGTTCCCGCCTTCTGCGGTACGATCGTGTCGACTTCGGCGAAATGGTGTGCAGCGCCGACAGGCGCCGTACTCCCAGAAGCGGTCTGCTCGAATAGGTCATGCTGGCAGTAGCGATCGGTAGGTGCGAGGCAGTTGCGTCGCCAGAACATCAGCCGACCGTTCACTTCCACCGGGAAGCGCATCTGCACTGCATCGCGGCGACGCACTTCCATCGCAGTCTTGCCCGGTAAGAATCTGACGATTGTCGATGGACGATTGCCTTTCGCATCCGCTTGCGGCTTGGTCACAACGGCCAGCACCGCTCCGCCGACGAACGATGCGTCCTTGATGGAGCTGCCGACCGGCGCCGCATATTCGGTCGCGTCGTGCCGACCGATATCAGCGAGGGTGAGGGTGCAGGTCTCTGGCTCGCCGCCGCGGCAGAAGGTAAGCAACAGTTCGCCTGGCTCCGCGCCGAACCGCACATTCTGGAGTTGCCGTCCCACACGTGGAGCAGCCTCCGGCATTTGCGCGGGACCGGAGCATCCGGCTGCCAGGGCGACGAGCACAAGCGTCGCACGCATAAACCAGAGTGGTGCCTGGACATCCATGATCGTCGGCTCCTTTTGAACACCGTCTTGGTCGATTATAGCCATCGCAACAAGCATCACCCCGCAGCGCCGTTGACAAGCTTCATTCGCCCGCGTGACAGACGCAGCGGAGTCTGCCGCTACCATGCACCGCCCGGGTATGAAGGCACTGCTGGCGGTCGTTGCCGCAGGCGGCGTTGACATCTTCTACGCCGACGCGATAGACCGGCTGTCACGCAGTCGGGCCGATATCGCGACATTGTTCGACTATCTCGAGTTTCGCGGCATCCCCCCTGGCGACGCGCAAAGAGGGCATAGTCACGCCGCTGCACATCGGTATGATTGGTACCATCAACGCCGAGCAGTTGAGCGCCACCAGCGACACGACGCGCGATGCGCTAGTGCGTTGTAACGCGATGGGTAAAGATCCCGGTGGCTCTGCTTATGGCTTTAAGAAACGCGTCGAGCACAACGGCAATGGCGAACGCATCCGCGGCCTGCAGCAGATCGTGCCTACCGAGGCTGCGGTGATAGTCCGCCTCTTTGGGAACTACGCTGCCAGCCTGTCGCCAATCGCCATCACGCGGCGCCTTGATGCCGATCCGCATCGCCAACTGCCGCCGTTCTCACAGCATCCCTGCGCAGCGTGCGCGTCGGGTGGTAACCCAACACCCTGAAGATAACGAATTTTTCAATTGTCGTATAATCGTGGTAAGGCTACCGCCACGGTAAGGCAGTACGGCAAAAAGGTACGGCTAGGTGAGGCGACGCGTAAAAATGCGTCGCGCATAGGGGAGGGTTTTTGAGCATGTTTGTTATCGGTTCTCATCGACGCGGGAATGTCATGGCTGCGATGCGTGTTGGCGTATCCTCGGCGGCACTGATCGCGGCCGGCGTCAGCGGGAATGCCTGGGCCCAGGCTGAGACGCAGGCCATTTCGCCTGACACGACGCAAGCGGCGGCACCGGAACATGCCCCTGGCGATCCAGCGGCTAATCAGACGGGTGGCGATATCGTCGTCACCGGTCGCCGCGCGGCGCTCGAAGCTGCCGACGAACGCAAACGTCGTAGCGAAACGATCGTCGACTCGGTCGTCGCCGACGATGCGGGCAAATTACCCGACAATTCGATAACCGAAGTCCTGCAGCGCGTTTCGGGTGTGTCTATCGTACGCTTTGCCGCGCTTGGCGATCCCGATCACTATTCCGTCCAGGGTTCCGGCGTGCAGGTGCGTGGCCTGACCGGCGTCGCATCGCGCCTCAACGGACGCGAGATCTTCAGCGCTAACAACGGCCGCGCGATCCTGTGGAGCGACGTCACCCCCGAACTCATGTCGGCGGTCGATGTCTACAAGGCGTCGACGGCTGATTTGATCGAGGGCGGTACCGGTGGCCAGATCGATCTGCGCACCAAGCTCCCGTTCGACTTCAACGGCAAGTTCCACGTCTCGGGAACCGGCGAACTGGCGCTTGGCGACATGGCGAACAAGGCCGATCCGTCTGGCTCCGTGCTGGTCACCGACTCGTTCGACACGCCGATCGGCCGCATCGGCCTGCTTGGCGATCTCGCGTTCAGCCAGTTCAGTTCGCTGTCGCAGTTCATCCGTGTCAGCCCCTATTTCAAGACGGCGCTTAGCGACGGCAGCAGCAAATATGTCCCCAGCGGCTTCGCGTATGGCGACGAGGCGTTCCAGTATAAGCGCTACGGTATCTATGGTGCGGCACAGTGGCAGCCGGCGGAGTCGCTGACCTTCACAGGCAGCTTCTTCCAGTCGCGCTACAAGAGCCAGTCGAGCGATTACGGCACGCAGCTCGATTCGCAGACGCTGGCGGTCGATCCGGCGAGCAGCAGTTTTGACAGCAATGGTCTGTTGACGAAGACCAGCGCGCTGTTCAACCGCGACACGGGCACGTTCGCTTCGACGGGTGGTGCGGTCAACAGCAGCGGCAATAAGGGGTTCGTCGAGAGCAACACGCGGACGCGCGATTACTCGCTGTCGTTCGCCTGGGCGCCTGTCGATAGCCATTTGTCGCTGAAAGGCTCGCTGCAGCGCGTCGATTCACGCCAGATCTATGATCGGATCGACATCTTTCGCGATATCGGCTTCGGCCAGAGCTTCGGGATGGACCTGACGGGTGACCTGCCACAGATCAGCGTCAGTCCGGCGACCCAGGCGTCGTTTGCCGATCCGGCGAATTATTTCTGGACGGCCTCGATGCCGCACAACGAGCGGAACAAGGGGCGGCTCGACGCCGGACAGCTCGATGCCGAGTACAAGTTCGACAACAGCTTCTTCCGGTCGGTCAAGGTCGGTGGCCGCTACGCCAAGCGGACCGAGCGCGATCTCGCGAACGGGTATAACTGGACCGCGCTTGGCCGTGGCTGGAACGGCGATCCGCAGCTGACCTACGCCAACGCGGCGCAAGGCGATGTCGCCAGCCACGCGTTCAAGGACTTCTTCCGCGGCGACACGACGCTGCCTGGCAACCTGATGTTTGCGTCGGAAAATCTGGCGGACCGGTTCAACGCCAACCGCACCGGGCTCGTGCAAGCACCGCCAGCCGGTTTCTGCACCGGTCGTGAATTCAACTGTTCGGCCTCGGGTCCTCTGCCGGTCACCGGCTATGGCGGCCTTTCTGGCATTCGGCCGGTCGGCTTTGTCCTGCCGGGCGATCAGGTCGACAACAGCACCAAGAATATCGCGGGTTATGCGCTGGTTCGTTTCGGACCGCAGGAGGATGCGCGAGGCATTTCGGGCAATATCGGCGTGCGGGTCGTGCATATCGAGAACGAAGGCAGCGGCTTCATCCAGCAGAACGGTGGCACCGTTTTCATTCGCAATGGCGCCCAGGTGACGCTTGCGAACACCTTCCTCGCGCGCGGCGGCAAGGCGGACTTCACGCGCGTCCTCCCATCGGTCAATCTCGAATATGCGCCGACCGACAGGATCAAGGTGCGCGGCGGCTACAACATTACGATGGATCTGCCGACCTTCAACGCGCTGCGGGCCTCGGGTTCGATCGGCGTGGCGACGACGCCTAGCCAGACTCCCGGCGGCATCGGCACGTTCAACAACTTCACTGCGGATACCGGCAATCCGTTGCTCAAGCCGACGCTGTCGAACAATGTCGATCTCTCGCTCGAATATTATGGACGCGCCGGCACGTCCTTCCATGTTGCGCCATTCTACAAGCGGCTGACCAATCTTCCGAT
Organism: Sphingomonas faeni; assembly: GCF_040407565.1. Lineage (GTDB taxonomy): Bacteria > Pseudomonadota > Alphaproteobacteria > Sphingomonadales > Sphingomonadaceae > Sphingomonas > Sphingomonas faeni_F. The sequence continues at coordinate 410,604 of NZ_JAPZPR010000005.1, read as the reverse complement.
CTACTCGCTGACCAACCGGCAGGTCACGGTTCTGTTTACCGATGGCACGACCGAGAACGTAACCGCGTCGGCAACCGACTACACCAATTCGACCAAGGCGGCGACCGTCAAGGGCGTCGAGGTCGGCGGTCGTTTCTTCCTCGACATGCTGCCGGGCGCACTGGCCGGGATCGGGTTCGAGGGCAACTACACGTTCATCAAGAGCAGCAACCCGGGCGACGTCTACCGTGACATTACCGGTGCCGTCCGCAACAATGCGCCGCTGGTGGGTCTGTCGAAGCACAATCTGAACGCGACTTTGCTGTACGAGCGCAACCCGATCTCGCTGCGGATCGCCTATTCGTGGCGCTCGCGGTACCTGCTCTCGACGAACAGCAACGGCACGAACGGCACGTACACCTACTATAGTGCGCCCGGTGTCGTCAGCAACCAGGATGGCGGCCTGGATGCCTCGACCCAGATCGCCTTGCCGATCTATGGGGGCAATTACGGCTCGATCGATGCCGGTATTCGCTTCAAGGTGAACGACCAGTTCTCGTTCGGCGTGCAGGGTACCAACCTGACCGCGTCCACCCAGCGTACGCTGATGGGCGGCTATCCCGGTGGCGAACTGGTTGGCCGGAGCTGGTTCCAGGCTGATCGCCGGATCAGCACTGGTATCAACCTCGCCTTCTGACGATGATGCATCGCCGGCCGACCCGATGTCGGCCGGCGATCGAGCGGAGGGTGCGATGCGCAAGCGAATCCTGATCGTCGGCGGCGGCACCGCCGGGTGGCTGACCGCCGGCTATCTGGCCAAACGTCTCGGCGCCGACCTTGCGGGCGGCGTTTCGATCACGCTCGTCGAATCGCGGGACATCGGCATTCTCGGCGTGGGCGAGGGAACGTTCCCGACTATCCGGCGGACGCTGGCGACGATCGGCATCGACGAGGCCGAGCTGGTCCGTCGCTGCGGTGCGACGTTCAAGCAGGGGGCGAAATTCGTCCATTGGCGCCATGAGCCCGGCCAAGGTCGCACCGATCATTACCTGCACCCCTTCCAGATCGCGGACGCGAACGACGGGCTGGATCTGCTGCCTTATTGGTTGCTCGGCTATGGCGGTCCGGACAACTGGGACGAGGTTTCCAACCCGCAGAAGAAGGCTGCGGACCATATGCGCGCGCCTAAATTGGCGTCGAACCCCGATTATGTCGGGCCGCTCAACTACGCGTTCCATTTCGATGCGGTGGCGCTCGCCGGGCTGTTGCGCGAGCAGGGCGTGAAGAACGGCGTGCGGCACCTGACCGATACCGTCACCGAAGTGCTGCTCGACGAACACGGCGCGATCGGCGGTGTGCGGACCGAGCAGAACGGCGTGCTCGACGCCGATCTCTACATCGATTGCACCGGCTTCCGCGCTGAACTGATCGGCAAGGCGATGGGGATGCCGTTCCGATCGTGCCGCGACGTGCTGTTCTGCAACCGCGCAGTCACCGCGCAACGGCCCTACACGCGGCCGGACGAGCCGATCGCGTCCTACACCATCTCGACCGCGCAGAAGTCGGGCTGGATCTGGGACATCGGCCTCGATCGCCGACGCGGCATCGGTCACGTCTACTCGTCGGACCATAGCGACGACGAGACCGCCGAGCGCGTGTTGCGCGGCTATCTGGGCACCGGAGGCAACGAAGCCGAGGTGCGTCATTTCAAGTTCGATGCTGGCTACCGCGAGGTCAACTGGTACAAGAACTGCGTCGCGGTAGGGCTGTCCAGCGGGTTCTTCGAGCCGCTGGAAGCAACGGGTATCGCCTTTGCCGAGGTATCGGCCGGGATGATCGCCAACCTCTTCCCCTGGGGTGGCGATTACGAGACGTCCGCGCGGCAATTCAACGCGAACATGTTGCGCCGCTACGAACGCGCGCTCGATTTCATCAAGCTGCATTACTGCATCTCGGAACGTCGCGACACGGCGTTCTGGCGCGACAACGTGGCGGATGCGTCGGTGCCGGACAGCCTGCTCGAACTGCTCGACCGCTGGCGGTTCCGGCCGCCCAACGAACTCGACATCGACGGGCAGGTCGACATCTTCACCGACGCGAGCTGGCAATATGTCCTGTATGGCATGGGCTGGAAGACCGACCTGAGCGCGAAGGCCGGGGCGTTGCGCTATCCCGACGATGCGCGGCGCGCGTTCGCGGAGGTGCAGCGGCAGGCGCAGTATGCGATCGCCAACCTGCCGTCGAACCGTGCGCTGGTCGATTATGCGCAAACGCATCGTTTCGGCGCGCGGGCACCCGCATGACCGGTACGCCGGCGGCGCGCATCACCAAGGTCGTGATCGTCGGTGGCGGCACCGCCGGGTGGATGACCGCCGCGGCATTGTCGCGTCTGGTCGCGACCGGTGTCGCGGTGACGCTGGTCGAATCCGAGGACATCGGCACGGTCGGGGTCGGCGAGGCGACGATCCCGTCGCTGCGCGATTACAACCGGATGCTCGGGATCGACGAGGACGCGCTCGTCCGCGCGACCGGCGCGACGTTCAAGCTGGGGATCGAATTTCGCGACTGGCGGCGGCTCGGCGATTCCTATCTGCATCCGTTCGGTACGCATGGCCGCGATATCGAGGGCGTCTCGTTCCATCAGCTGTGGTTGCGGCAGGCGAACCTGGGCGGCGATCCGGGCCCGATCGGCGATTATTGCCTGTCCGCGGTCGCCGCGCGGAAAGGGCGGTTCACGCGCCCGGCGAGCAATCCGCAATCGGTGTTGTCGACGCTGTCCTATGCGTTTCATTTCGACGCCGCGCTGTACGCGAAGTTTCTACGCGGGATGGCCGAGGAAGCGGGCGTCGTGCGCGTCGAGGGACGCGTAGCGGCGGTCGACCGCGATGCCGAGACGGGCTTCATCACCGGTTTGCGGCTCGACGGCGATCGCTGCATCGACGGCGAGCTGTTCATCGACTGCAGCGGGTTCCGATCGTTGCTGCTCGGCGATGCGCTGGGGGTGCCGTTCACGAGCTGGCAGCATTGGCTGCCGTGCGATCGCGCCTGGGCGGTGCCGAGCGAGCGACAGGGGACGCTGACGCCGTACACGCGCGCGACCGCCGAGACGGCCGGCTGGCGGTGGCGGATCCCGCTCCAGCACCGCGTCGGCAACGGCCACGTCTATGCCAGCGACCATGTCGACGACGACGCTGCGCTGCGCGCGCTGCTCGCCGGGCTGGACGGCAAGCCATTGGCGGAGCCGCGCCAGTTGCGGTTCGTCGCGGGTCGCCGCGAGCGGTTGTGGGAAAAGAACTGCGTTGCGATCGGACTGTCCGGCGGGTTCCTCGAGCCGCTCGAATCGACCAGCATCCATCTGATCCAGTCGGGTATCACGCGGCTGATGGCGCTGTTTCCAGACCGCGGGTTCGGCGGTGTCGAGATCGACGAGTATAACCGCGTGATGCTGCGCGAATATGCGCAGGTCCGCGATTTCATCATCCTTCACTATCACGCGACCGAGCGGTCAGATTCGACGTTCTGGAACCACTGCCGGACCATGACGATCCCGGATATGCTGCAAGCCAAGCTCGATCTCTGGTCGGGCAAGGCACGGACGTTCCGCGAACAGGGCGAGCTGTTCACGCCCGATGGCTGGATCGCGGTGCTGCTCGGGCAGGGGGTGCGCCCGGTGTCGACCGATCCGCTGGTTGCCGCGCTGCCACCCGAAGAATCCGCGCGGTTCATGGACCATGTTCGCGACATGATCGGCAAGACCGCCGAAGCGATGCCCACGCACGAGCAGTTCATCGCGCAGCATTGCGCGGCGACGATCGCGCCATGATCCGCATCGCCGCGCGACGCCGCGGCCTTCAATGCCTCTCGGCGGCGCTACTGTTCATGGTGTCCGCGCCGGGCTGGAGCCGGTCGCCGGAAGCCGTTCCCTATCGCTGGACCAACGTGACGGTCGGAGCGGGCGGCTACGCGCCCAATATCGTGTTCAGCGAGGTCGAGCGCGGGCTCGCCTATCTGCGGACGGACATGGGCGGCGCGTACCGGTGGGACGACGCGACGCAGCGCTGGTCGGCGTTGCAGGACGGCACCGCGACGTCGAGCTATATGGGGATCGAGAGCATCGCGCCCGATCCCCGTAATGCCGACATCGTCTACATGGCGGCAGGCGTGGGCGCGCGCCAGCCCGCGGCGATCCTGCGGTCGACCGATCGCGGGCGTTCGTGGCGGACGACCCCCGTGCCGTTCGCGATGGGTGGCAACGAGGATGGCCGGGGCATGGGCGAACGGCTCGCGGTAGATCCCAACCAGACGCAAACGCTGTTCTTCGGATCGCGCCATGACGGACTGTGGCGCAGTAGCGATGCGGGCGCGACCTGGGCGAAGGTGGCCGGTTTCCCGGTCGCGGGGCTCGGCAAACCGGCGTCGCGGACAACGCATGGCGGCATCTCGTTCGTGGCGATCGACCCGACGAGCGGGCGGGCGGGCGGGGGTTCGCGCAGGCTATGGGCGGGCGTAGCGGATCCCGGGACGGCCAATCTCTACCGCTCCGACGACGCCGGACTGACGTGGCATCCAGCGGAAGGACCGCGACTGTTCGCCGGGAAGGGCGTTATCGATCGCCGCGGCGTGCTGTGGGTCGGCTATGCGAGCGGTCTCGGACCAAGCGGCATCGCGACGGGGGCGGTATGGCGCTACGGCCCCGACGGGCGCGGGCGCGACGTCACCCCCGCCGCCTGGCGCGCGACCGGTGCGGAAGGCGCGTTTCTCGGCGTCGCGGTATCGAGACGCCAGACCGGGACCGTCGCGGTCAGCTCGGTCGATCGCTATCGCCACGGCGACTCGGTGTGGATCAGCCACGACGACGGCCGCAGCTGGGACGATCTCGGTCCGCGTAGCCGGCGCGACGTCTCGGCGACGCCGTTCCTGCTGCACGAGGGCAAGGGGGCCGACTTCGGGCACTGGATCTCGGGGCTGGCGATCGATCCGTTCGATCCCGCGCGGATCGCCTATACGACCGGGGCGACCGTCTATGCCGCGCGGAACGCGACCAATCCAGGCACGATCAACTGGGCGCCCTGGGTTCGCGGCATTGAGCAGACCGCGATCATCACGCTCGTGTCGCCGACCGGTGGCGCACCGCTGATCTCGGGTTTCGGCGATCTGGCGGGCTTCGTCCACGACGATCTCGATCGGTCGCCGCAGCCGACCTTCGTCAACCCGTACATGTCGAACACGAACGCGCTCGACTATGCCGGGATGGCGCCGAACGTGATCGTGCGCAGCGGCAGCCTGTATCTCGACCGACCGCGCGATGGCTCGTTGGGGCGCTCGGAGGATGGCGGCCGGAGCTGGACGATGGTGACCGTGCCGCCGATGGGCACGCCCGCCCGACGCGAGGACCTGAACGGCGATTGGCCGATCACGGTGTCGGCGGATGGGGCGACGATGGTGGTCGCGACGCCGATCCCGCAAGTGACGCGCGACCGCGGCCGCAGTTGGATGCCGGTGCGCGGACTGTCGGGCAAGACGCGGGCGGTCGCCGACAAGCGCGACCCACGGATCTTCTATGCGGTCGATATCGAGCGCGGCCGGGTGCTGCTGTCGCGCGATGCCGCCGCCAGTTTCGCGCCCGTTGCCGGCCACGGCCTGCCCGCGCAGCTTCGGGCGATCGGCCGGCAGGGGCGCGAAGCCCAGAGCGCGCTGATTGCGGTGCCGGGGAACGCTGGAGCGCTGTGGCTGCAGGCGGGCGACCGCCTGTTCCGGAGCATCGACTATGGCAGCAGTTTCGTCCCTGCCAGCGAGGCGCTCAGCGTCGAACTCTATGGCCTCGGCAAGAACGCGGTCTTCGCGGTCGGTACGCGTGACGGCGTGCGCGGGGTGTGGCGCTCGGTCGACGACGGCCAGAGCTGGTCGCGGATCGACGATGACGATCATCGCTGGGGTGGACGCTACCGCGTCGTCTCCGGCGATCCGCGGCGCGAGGGCCGCGTCTATCTCGGCACGGACGGGCGCGGCCTGTTCTATGGCGACCCCAAGGAGGTTCAATGATCCGGCGACTTCTCGTTCTCGCGGCGCTCGGCGCTGCGCATCCCGTCCTTGCGCAGACGGGGGCGGGGCAGGTTGCGGTGGGGCAGGCCACGCCGATCCCGCACCTCGAGACACGGAATGGCCGCCACGCGCTGATCGTCGATGGCGCGCCGTTCACGATGCTGGGCGGGCAGGTCAACAATTCGACCAACTATCCCGACGCGCTCAAGACCGCGTGGCCGGTGCTCGACCGGATCGGCGCCAACACCGTCGAGGTGCCGATCGCCTGGCAGCAGGTCGAGCCGCGCGAGGGACAGTTCGACCTGTCGTTCCTCCAGGCGCTGCTCGATCAGGCGCGGGGGCATGACATGCGGGTGGTGCTGCTGTGGTTCGGGACGTGGAAGAACACTGGTCTCGCGTACACGCCCGACTGGGTGAAGCTCGACAACCGGCGCTTCCCGCGGATGAAGACGCGCGACGGCAGCGATCACGGCGTGCTCAGCGCACACGGCAAGGCGACACTCGACGCGGACCGGCGCGCGTTCGTCAAGGTGATGGAGTATCTGCGCGACCATGATCGCCAGAACACCGTGATCCTTGTCCAGCCCGAGAACGAGACGGGTAGCTATCGCAATCCGCGCGACTATTCGGCGACCGGCAACGCGTTGTTCGCGCAGACCATTCCCGCCGCGCTTGCCCGCGTGACCGGCAAGCGCGGCACCTGGGCGCAGGCGTTCGGCGCGCAGGCCGATCGCGCGTTCAACAGCTGGAACGTCGCCGCCTATGTCGACGCGATCGCGGCGGCGGGCAAGGCGGTCAAGCCACTGCCGATGTACGTCAACGCCAGCCTGTCGGGACCCTCGAACGTGCCCGATCCCGACGGCGTCGCGAGCGGGGGGCCGCAGCAGGATGTGCTCGACATCTGGAAGGCGGCGGCACCGCATATCGATTTCCAGGCGCCCGATATCTACGATCGCGACGCCGGCAACGTCGTCCAGTATCTCGACAAATACGCGCGGCCCGACAACGCGCTGATGGTGCCCGAGATCGGCAACGCGCGCGACTTCCACCGCTTCATCTACGCAGCGCTCGGCCGCGGCGCGATCGGCTATTCGCCGTTCGGGCTCGATGACACCGGCTATTTCAACTACCCGCTCGGCGCGCGCGACCTGGATGACAAGACGCTCGAACCGCTGACGCTCGCCTATCGGATGTTCGGATCGATCATGCGCGATTGGGCGCGGATCGCGTTCGAACGGCCGACCTGGGGCGTCGCCAAGCCCGCCGACGGCGCGGTGGTCTCGACCAGGATGGGCGGCTGGAAGGTCAGCGCGAGCTGGGGCGAGTGGCAGTTCGGGATGAAGGACTGGACCTGGCTCAAGTCCGCCCCCGCGCCCTGGGCGAACGAACCGATCGGCGGGGTCGCGATCGCGCAACTGTCCGCGGACGAGTTCCTGCTGGTCGGCGATCATGTCCGCGTGAACATCGACGGTGCCGACGGCAAGCCCGGCGGCATGGTGGTGCGCGTCGAGGAGGGCGGCTTCGAGAACGGGCGCTGGGTGATGTCGCGAGTGTGGAACGGCGACCAGACCGACTATGGTCTCAATCTGCTCGACCGGCCGCAGGTGCTCAAGGTGACGATGGGCCATTACCGCTGAGCGACCGCACACAACCGTCGGCAAGCGGCCTTTGCATGACGAGAATTTCATTTAGGGTAGCGATACCAGTCGGCGGGTCTACCGTCGAAGGAGAGGACAAGCATATGCGACCGATATCTTCCGTGCCGACGAGCGCGTTTCGTTCAAGCCGCGTTGGCAGCCTGCTCTCGTTGGGGGCGCTGCTGGTCTCGACCGCGGCCTGGGCCGATCCGATCGCGACGGTCGAGCGCAACGGCAGTTTCGTCGCGGTCGAGGCATACGCGCCGAACATCGTCCGCGTGACGATCTCGACGGATCGCGCCGAGGCCACCGCAGCACCGGGGCCGGGACCGAACGCGAAGCCCGACGCGGCGGGATGGGCACGGCGTAGCGACGCCGGCGCCGACGTCTTCACCTCGTCCGCGCTGGCGCTGACCGTCGAGGCGCAGCCCTGGCCCAAGGCGCCGAGCCAGATGGAGCGCTATTTCGCGCCGTCGCTGCCGCCCGTCGCGGTAGCCGTCCGGGGCGCCGACGGCACTTTGCTGACCCGCATGACCGGCTGGGAAATGGCGCCGCACACCGTCAACGACGAGAAGACGTTCCGCGTCGGCGCGCAATTCGCGGCGCCCACCGACGAGCATTATTACGGGCTCGGCCAGAACCAGGAGGGCGTGCTCGACCTGCGCGGCCGGACGATCGATTGCCGGCACAATTATGACGCCCCCGCGGGCGAGACGGTCTGCGTGCCGTTCATGGTGACCAACAAGGGCTACGGCATCGTCTGGGACAATCCGTCGCAGACCACCGTGTCGCCCGGCCTCCATGGTTCGACACACTGGCAGTCGAACGTCGGCGAGCGCGTGTCGTTCTTCGTGATCTCGGGCAAGACCACCGACGAGCTCTACGCGGGCTATGCGCGGCTCACCGGCGCCACGCCGTTGCCGCCCAAGGCGGCGTTCGGGCTGTTGCAGAGCAAGGCGCGCTACGAGACGCAGGCCGAACTGCTTGGTGTGGCCGAGGGCTATCGCAGTCGTGGCCTGCCGCTCGACGCGATGGTGCTCGACTGGTTCCACTGGACCCGGATGGGCCAGATGGACATCGACCACACCTATTTCCCCGACCCGAAGGGCATGAACGCCAAGCTGAAGGCGATGGGGATGCACTCGATCATCAGCGTGTGGCCGCGCTACGAGCCCGAATCGCGTTATTTCGACATGCTGGCGAACAAGGGCTGGCTGCTCCACGAGAAGGACGGCAGCGTCGTCAACGGCCTGCCGATCCGCTCGGACCGGACCGGCGGGCTGATCGACACGACCAACCCCGACGCGCGCGCCTGGTATTGGGACCGGATCCGCGACAACATCATCTCGCAGGGGTTCGACTGGATCTGGCTGGACGAGACCGAGCCCGACCTCGTTCCCGACGGCCATTATTTCTCGATCGGGTCGGGCGATCGCTATCACAACGTCTTCCCGCTGCTGCACACCACCAGCGTCGCGGAAGGATCGGCGCGTGATCGCCCGACGATGCGCAACCTGATCCTCGCGCGTGCCGCCTATCTGGGGGCGCAGCGCAACGGCGCGCTGTTCTGGTCGTCGGATATCCAGGCGACCTGGGAAGCGCTCAAGCGGCAGGTGCCGACCGGGCTCGATTTCACCGCGACCGGCATTCCCTATTGGGGCAGCGATATCGGCGGCTGGCAGTGGCCGAGCGGACCCAAGGCCGAACGCCCGGTGCTGGTCGATCCGGCCGGCGCGACCGCGATGGCGCCCGGCTATACCGACTATCCCGAACTGTTCGTGCGCTGGTTCGGCTACAGCGTGTTCACCCCGACGCTGCGCATCCACGGCCAGCGGCCCGGCACCGCGCTGTGGGAATACGGCACGGCGGCGGAACCGCTGCTCGCCGATTTCCTGCGGCTCCGCTATACGCTGATGCCGTATATCTACGCGCTCGGCCGCAAGACCTACGAGACCAACGCGCCGATGATGCGCGCGCTGTTCATGGATTTCCCGAACGATCCCAAGGTCGCCAATATGGGCGACGAATACATGTTCGGGTCGGCCTTCCTGGTGGCACCGGTCACCGATCAGGGCGTGACGCACCGCTCGGTCTATCTGCCCGCAGGCGCGGTCTGGTATGATTACTGGACCAACGCGCGGCACAGTGGCGGGCAGACGATCGACGTCGCCGCGCCGATCTCGCAGGTTCCGCTGTTCGTGCGGGCGGGCTCGATCATCCCGATGGGCGTGCAGGTGCCGAGCACCGCGACTGCGCAGACACTGTCGGAAATCCGCGTCTATCCGGGCGCGGACGGCAATTTCACGCTCTACGACGATGACGGCGTCACCAACGCCTATCGTGATGGCAAGGGCGCCGGCAAGACGGGTGGCGGTGTGAAATCCGCGCTGCACTGGGACGACCGCGCCGGGCGGCTGACCTCCTCGGGGCCGCTGCCGACCGGGCAGGCGGTCGCCGGGCTGGTCAAGATCGTCGGCCGACCATGATCGGCGCGCGCGGTCTTCGCACGCTCGCGCTGTCGCTTGCGGTGGTGTCGACCCCCGCGTTCGCGCAGGTCGACGTACCCGGCGATCCCTATGCCAGCGATCCGGTCGGGATCGTCGCCGATCCGTGTCCGTCGCATCCCAAGCCGAGCGATGGTCCGGGTTGGCAGGCGTGGAAGCTCCACATGCTGACGCGCGATTTCGCGCAGCTGTGCCGGTATCAGGCGGCGAACCGCGAGGTCCTGGCGTCGGGCAAACCGGTGCGCGTGGTGTTCATGGGGGACTCGATCACCGACAACTGGATCGGCGCAGATCGCGACCTGTTCACCGACGGGCTTGTCGATCGCGGGATCGGCGGGCAGACCACCGCGCAGATGCTGGTCCGCTTCCGCCAGGACGTGATCGCGCTCAAGCCGCGTACGGTCCACATCATGGCCGCGACCAACGACATCGCCGGCAACACCGGCGCGGCGACGATGGCGACCGTGCAGGGCAATATCGAAACCATGGCCGAACTCGCACACGCGCACGGGATCAAGGTGATCCTCGCGTCGGTGCCCCCCGCGGCGGCGTTTCCGTGGAGCCCCGACAAACGCCCGGTCCCGCAGGTCCGCGCGCTGAACGCGTGGTTGCAGGCCTATGCCCGCCGCAACGGCTTCGTCTTCGTCGACTATTATGCCGCGCTGGCAACCAGGGACGGCGCGATGAAGCCGGGGCTGGCGAGCGACGGCGTCCATCCGACGCCTGCGGGCTATGCGGTGATGCGTCCGCTGGCGCTCGCCGCGGTCCGTACCTCGATCGGCGGGCGATGAGCATGGCGCTCGACCGACGCGGCGTGCTGGCGGGGCTCGCGGCGATCGGCCCGGCGACGCACGCGCTGGCGCAAAGCCCGATGGGGCTCGCGCGGGGGCCGGTGAAGCCGACCTGGGAGTCGCTGGTCGATCACTATCGCTATCCCGACTGGTTCCGCGACGCGAAGCTGGGCCTCTGGTCGCATTGGGGGCCGCAGTCGGTGCCCGAGCAAGGCGACTGGTACGGCCGGTTCCTCTACATGCAGGGCCATCCGGCCTACGAGCATCACCTGAAGACCTATGGCCATCCGACCAAGACCGGCATGCTGGATATCCTCGACCGCTGGACCGCGGCGCGCTGGGATCCGGACGCGCTGATCGACCGGTACAAGCGCGCTGGCGCTAAGTATTTCGTGTCGCTCGCCTGCCATCACGACAATCTCGATTGCTACGACAGCCGGTATCACGCGTGGAACGCGCTGCGGGTCGGGCCGAAGCGCGACATCGTCGGCACCTGGGCGGGCGCGGCACGGCGGGCGGGACTGAAGTTCGGTGTCTCCAACCATGCCGCGCACAGCTGGCACTGGTACCAGACCGCCTATGGCTTCGACCCCGTGGGCCCGCGGAAGGGCCAGCGCTACGACGCGTTCACACGCCGCGCGAGCGACGGGCGAGGCACCTGGTGGGACGGGCTCGATCCACAGCAGCTGTACACCGGCGCGCATGCGGTGCTTCCCGCCGGGATCGATACGATCGCCGCGATGAACGCGTGGCACGACGCGCATGACGGGCAATGGGTCGAGACCGGGCCGCCGGGGCATCCGGGCTACGCCGCCAAGTGGCTGCTCCGTCAGGCAGATCTCGTCGAGAAATACCGGCCGGACTTCTGCTATTTCGACGATTACGGCCTGCCGTTCGGGCCGATCGGGCTACAGGCGGCGGCGGATTACTATAACCGCTCGATCGCCTGGCACGGCAAGATCGACGTGGTCCTGACGGGCAAGATGCTCAAGCCGAACGAGCGGTTCGGTATCGTCCAGGACGTCGAACGCGGCTTCACCGATCACCTTTGGGACGAGCCGTGGCAGACCGATACCTGCATCGGCGACTGGTTCTACAACGTCGCGCGGCTGAACGACAAAAGCTACAAGACCGCGGAACAGGTCATCCAGCGGCTCGCCGACGTGGTGTCGAAGAACGGCAATCTGCTGCTCTCGATCCCGCAGCCCGGCGACGGCTCGATCGACGGCGGGGAGGAACGAATCCTCGACGGCATGGCGGCGTGGATGGCGATCAACGACACGGCGATCTTCGGCTCGCGGCCGTGGCGGATCTATGGCGAAGGACCGGCCAAGGTTCAGGAAGGGATGCAGAACGAGGGCAGTGCGGGCCAGTTCACGTCGCGCGACATCCGCTTCACGACCAACAAGGGCGCCTTGTACGCGCTCGTCCTCGGCAAACCCGAAGGCTCCGTGTCGATTGCCGCGCTCGGCAGCGGTCGGCTGAAGGGGGCGATCGAGCGGGTGACGTTGCTCGGGGGCGGCACGTGCGCGCATCGCCAGGATCGCGCCGGGCTCCACGTCGACCTGACGCGCGGCCGTAGCCCGTTCGTGCCGGTCCTGCGGATCGAGGGTCGCGGGCTGACCGGACTGGCTTAGTTGAGCAACCGATTACGCTATCACGAGAGTAGCTAGACCAGAGAAGACGGTGGGGGAATTGGATATGCGGTGGACACTCATGGCGGCGGTCGCGGTCGTTGCATCGCCGTGGGGCGCCTCGGCCGAACCCGCCGAGCCTCAGCGGACCGTCAGCATCGATGTCGCCCAGGCTGCGGCACCGGTCGACCGCTCGTTCGATCTGTCGGTCGGGTCCGACTTTCCCGGCACGTTGATCCGCAGCGACAGCCAGGCGCAGCTCAAGACCGCGGTAGACGAACTCGGCTTCCGCTACATCCGCTTCCACGACATCTTCCACGACGTGCTTGGCACGGTACGGAAAACCGATGGCAGGATCGTCTACGACTGGACCAGAATCGACCAGCTGTACGACGCGCTGCTCGCCAAGCACATCCGCCCGTTCGTCGAACTCGGCTTCACGCCCAACGCGATGCGGACGTCGGAGCAGACGATCTTCTACTGGAAGGGCAACACGTCGCATCCCGACCTGAAACTGTGGCGCGACCTGATCGACGCCTATGTCCGCCACGTCCGCCAGCGCTATGGCAACGAAGAAGTGCGGCGCTGGTATTTCGAGGTCTGGAACGAGCCCAATCTCGCGGGGTTCTGGGAGAAGGCGGATCAGCAGGCGTATTTCGACCTCTATGCCAACACCGCGCGGACCATCAAGGCGATCGATCCGGCGCTGCGGGTCGGCGGGCCGTCGACCGCGGGCGCCGCCTGGGTGCCCGAGTTCCTGAAGTTCACCAAGCTCAACACCGTGCCGATCGATTTCGTCACCACGCATACCTATGGCGTCGAAGGCGGCTTTCTCGACGAGGACGGCAAGCAGGATACCAGGCTTTCACCGTCGCCCGACGCGGTCATCGGCGACGTGCGCAACGTCCGGGCGCAGATCGAGGCGTCGGCCTATTTCGGCCTGCCGCTGTTCTTCACCGAGTGGAGCACGAGCTACACGCCGCGCGATTTCGTCCACGACAGCTATATCAGCGCGCCGTACATCCTCACCAAGCTGAAGCAGTCGCAAGGGCTGGCGCAGGGCATGAGCTACTGGACCTACACCGACCTGTTCGAGGAGCCGGGCCCGCCGCCGACGCCGTTCCATGGTGGCTTCGGACTGATGAACCGCGAGGGCATCCGCAAGCCCGCGTGGTTCGCGTATAAATATCTGCATGCGTTGCAGGGTCGGACGATCGCGGTGACCGACGACCATGTGATGGCGGCTGCCGATGGTCGCCGGATAGCCGCGCTGGTCTGGGACTGGCAGCAGCCGGTCCAGACGGTCAGCAACAAGCCGTTCTACACGCGTCAGGTCCCGGCCACCGCGAGTATACCGGTCGCGTTCCGCTTCGCGCACGTGCCCGCCGGCACCTACCGATTGAAGGTCCGTAAGACCGGCTATCGCCGCAACGATCCGCTCTCGCTGTACATCGACATGGGTATGCCCAAGGCGCTCGAGATCGCGCAACTCGGTCGTCTCCAGCAGGCCACCGTGGATGTGCCCGAGCAGGACCGGTTGATGACGGTCGACGCGCGCGGCACCGCCTCTGTCGCGGTCGCAATGCGCAGCAACGACGTCGCGCTGGTAACGCTGGAGCCGGCCGTGCGTGATGCGCGCATCCGACGATGACGGGGCAATACCGGACCTGCGAAGAGTGCCTGTGACATTTTCCGGCGTACGCTCATCAAGAACGTTATGGCGAGCGCCGTAATTCCGCTTGCCACGGCGCTCGCCGGCTTAGGCAACGAACACGCGCCAGCAAGGACTTCGCTTTGTAAGGAGGGTTCTCATTGCGCAGCGTCACGAACGGCCAGCGTCAGGCTAATCTGGACGACGGGAGTGATCGCAATCCGATCGTAGCTAGGCAATCCAAAGATCCGGCGGGACGGCGGCACTTATCAAATGATTTTTACATGACTTTCTAATTGTTCACGTCGTATCCTGCGATCGTGATCTCGCGGTCGAGCAAATTGGTCGGTTAAGTACCGATGGAGCTGCACTGCGCATGCCGCTTCGCACAATATGAACGGTCGATCTTCGCGTTATCGGCTGCGACATCGACGGGTCGAGAAGCTTTTCGGGCGACCTTTAGGTTGGTGGCTGAAGCAATCCGGCTCAAGTCGACTGTGAATAGTAAGCCAAGATTAAAGTCGCGTTGCATGCGGTGCGTTCAACGGGTCGATGGTGGCTTTTCGACCGGCGCTGGCCTCTCAGACAACCCTATCCATCCAAGGGTGTCGTCCTGCTCGCTGGCGGGGGCGCGGAGCAGCCATGCGGACAGCGCGGGGACGAATGTGAAGGTCCAGACGAGGCCCGCGAAGATCGCGAGCATGACCGCCTGCGCCATCGGCTGGAAGAGCTTGCCCTCGACCCCGCCGAGGCTGAGGACGGGGACATAGACGAGCGCGATGCCGAACATCGTCGGTCGCGCCACCATTCGTGCGGCGTCCGCCACCGTTTCGCGGGGCTCGTCGGGCGTGAGGTCTGCACCTTTGGCACGGCGACGCTCGGCGAGCAGCCTCAGGCTGTTCTCGACCACCACGATCGCGCCGTCGACGATCAGCCCGAAATCGAGCGCGCCGAGCCTCATCAGGTTTCCCGACACGCCGATCGCGTGCATTCCCGAGACGGTGACGAGGAAGGCGAGCGGGATGACGATCGTCACGATCAGCGCCGCGCGCCAGTTACTCATCACCAGCAGCAGCACGAGCGCGAGGAGCAGCGCGCCTTCGCCGAGATTATGCTCGACCGTCGAGATCGTCCGGTCGACGAGGTCGGCGCGGCTATATTGCCGGTGGACGACCATGCCCCTGGGCAGCGCCGACTGGATATCGGGCAGCGCGTCCTGCACCCGCATCGCGACCTCGCGGCTGTTCTGCCCGACCAGCATCATCACGGTGCCGAGCACGGTCTCGCGCCCGTTCTGCGTCGCGGCGCCCTGGCGTGGGGCCGATCCGATCACGACGTCGGCGAGATCGCGGACCTGGAGCGGCAGGATTCCACCTGCGAACTTGACCGGGATCGCGCCGATATCGGTCGCGCTCGTCACGCGGCCGTTGGTGAGCACGGTAAAGCGCTCGGCGCCCCGCGCGATAATGCCGCCGCCCGCATTCTCGACGTTCTTGCCGACCGCCTGCGCGAGTTCGGCCGCGGTCACGCCGTGCATCGTGAGGCGGCGCGGATCGGGTTCGACGACGAACTGCTGTTCGAGGCCGCCATTGGTGTTGACGTCGGCGACGCCGGTAACCGCGCGCAGCATCGGCCGAACCGTGTATTCCTGCGCCTCGTACAGCTCCATCAACTGGCGCTGCGCGTCCATGCCCGCCGGCGGCCGCTGCCATTCGAGTGTGTAGTAATAGATCTCGCCAAGCCCGGTGGTGATCGGCGCGAGTTGCGGCGAGGCGCCCGGCGGCAACTGGTCGCGGACCGCGTTCAGCCGCTCGGTGACGAGCTGGCGCGCGCGCATCTGGTCGGTGCCGTCCTTGTAGAGCAAGGTGACCTGGCTGAGCCCGGTCTTGGTCAGCGACCGCGTTTCCTCGAGCCCCGGCTGACCTGCCATCGCGCGCTCGATCGGCAGCGTCGCGAGCCGCTCGATCTCCTCGGGCGCCAGCGCGGGGACCATGGTGTTGACCTGCACCTGCACCTGCACCCCGGTGATGTCGGGAATTGCGTCGATCTGCAGGTTGGCGAACGACCACAGGCTGACCGCCGCGATCAGCGCGGTCACCACCGCGATCGCAAGCCGGCGCCGCGTGACGAAATCCAGCAAGCTGGCGATCATCGGACGAGCGCGTTGCCGCCGTTGAGTGCGCGCAGTTAGAGCAGCGCCTCGATCGCCTCGCGGCGCTCATCGAGCACCGCGTTGGTCGCCTCGATAAAGGATTGCTGCATCTTCATGTAGATCGCGAGCGGGATCGCGCCGAGCTGGAAGTTGCGTTTGGCCTCGTTGGCGGCATCGGCAAAGCTGCGCGGCGTGTTGCCATCCCATTTGCCGAGCGCGGATCGCTTCGCCTCATATTGCGCGGCCTGATCGAACACGTCGCGCGCGATGCGGCGTACGGCATTGACCGGCGCCGAGTTCGCCTCGGCATCGGCCATCGCCGCGGTCCGCTCCGCACTGATCGCGCCGGCTTGGAGCGAGGCGGCTTCGAGACGCGGGGCGGGGCCGGCCGGATCGCGCGACACGATCACGCGCGCCAGTGCCCGCATCCGCATCGCCACTTCGCGCGCGACGCCCGCCTTCTCATCGGCGGCAACAGCGCGTAGCCCAACGTCCGCGCGCGCGCCGCCAGCGTCGCATCGAACTGCTGGAGTCCCATCTTGGCAAGCTCCACCTGCCGCTCCGCGATCGCCCGGCGCAGCGCGATGCGGCCGCCGAACTCGATCGGCTGGACAACCGAGACGGCATAGGTCGGCCCGTCGCCGAGCGGCATTCCGGTGGTACGGTCGTCGGCGCGGCGCTGGCCGAACTCGACGACGGTCTCGGGGTCGGCCCAGCGCCCTGCCGCCGATCGCTCGACGCCCGCAGTTTCGATCTGGCGTTCGTAGAATTGCCGCTCGGGATTGTTGACGACAACGTCCTGCGCCAGCCGGTCGAGCGAGATCGCGGTACCGGCCGGAGTCTGCGCATAGGCGGCGTTCGGCATGACGGCGCCAGCAACAAGCGCGAAGGCAACAATCCGCATCACGTGCTTCTCCAAGGACATACCCTCGGAAAATCGGTAGCGGAGGGCTTGGCGTTGCGTCGATTAAATCCGCGTTCAGAGTCTGAACTGCAATTCAATTGACGGCGCGTCCACCGGCCTGCGAACTGGTCGCATGACGCATATCCTGCTCATCGAGGACGATGCCGGCACCGCGCACGAGATCACGCTCGAGCTGGCGGCGAACGGCTATGCGGTGACGCACCACGCCTTGCTGGCGGATGGTTTCCTCGCGGCGCAGGGGGACGGCGTCGACCTGCTGATAGTCGATCGCCAGCTTCCCGATGGCGAGGGGCTCGATCTGATCGCGCGGCTGCGGGCCGAGGGCCGGCGGACGCCTGCGCTGGTGCTCAGCGCGCTCGGCAGTCTCGACGACCGTGTGCGAGGGTTGCGCGCGGGCGGCGACGACTATCTCCCCAAGCCGTTCGCTCTGGTCGAGCTGATCGCCCGCGTCGAGGCGCTGCTGCGACGGCCAAACGAAACGCGCGATACACGGCTGATCGTCGGCCCGCTCGATCTCGACCTGCTGGCGGGAACCGCAACCCGGTCGGGGCGGGCGCTGGACCTGTTGCCACGCGAGCTGAAGCTACTCGATTACCTCGTTCGCCGGCCCGAGCGGATCGTCACGCGGTCGATGCTGTTGCGCGATGTCTGGGGCTATACTTTCGAGCCCAATAGCAACGTCGTCGACGTCCATATGGGCCGCCTGCGCCGCAAGATCGACGGCGAGGGCGAGCCGCAACTGATCCGCAACGTCCGCGGGCAGGGCTATGTGTTCGATGTCCCGGCCTGATCCGCGCGCGCGCGCGACCTGGCGATGGGGCGGGGCCATCGCGGCGCTGCTGGTAGTCCAGTCGCTGGTGGTAGCGGGTCTGTTCTGGGCGCTTGCCAACGGCAGTCACCAACGCATGGCGGAGCGCGGGTTCGCGCAGGATTGCCGCGATCTGGCGGCGCTGGCCGCACCGGCGCGACAATCGGAAGTTCGCGCCATGCTCGGTCGAGATATCCACCGCGATCGCTTCCTCGCGCTGTTTGCCGCTAATGGCACGCTGATTGACGGCAATATCGCGCGCCTGCCGGTGCCGAAAATCACGCGCGGGTCGGTAGTCGCTGACGTCGAGACGACCGAACTGCCGGGCAAGGCCCGCGATACCGCGCGGCTGGTCGTGTGTGCGATGCCCGATGGCGCGCGGCTGGTCACCGGCGTCGATCTCGACGATGCGGAGGAGGCCTTGCGGGTAGTCGAGCGGTCGCTCGCATTCGCGTTGATCCCCGCGATCCTGCTGGCGATCGGGTTCGGGCTCGCCGCCGGGCGACGCGCGGCGCGGCAGGTCGACGCGGTCCGGACACTCACCGCGCGGATCGTCGCGGGCGATCTGGCGGAGCGCCTGCCGGTCGGGCCCGATCCCGACAGCTTCGGGCGGCTCTGCGCGCATATCAACTCGATGCTCGACCGGCTCCAGCTGCTCGTGACCGAGGTCCGCGGGGTCGGCGACGACATCGCGCACCAGTTGCGCACGCCGCTCACCCGGCTGCGCGCGCGGGTCGAACGCGGACTGCGCGAGGCGGAAACGCGCGCGCAGTTCGAGGCGGTCGCCGATGCCGCGCTAGCGGAGGTCGACACGCTGCTAGGGATCGTCGCGGCGCTACTGCGGATCCGTGAGCTCGAGGATCATGCGCGCCGCAGCCGTTTCGCCGCGGTCGACCTCGCGCGGCTGGCGGAGGATGCGTGCGAGCTTCACCGCCCGACCGCGGAGGATCGCGGGATCGACCTGACCTGCGAGATCGCCACGACCGCCTCGGTCGAGGGCGATGCGAGCCTGTTGATGGAAGCGGTCTCGAACCTGATCGACAACGCGATGAAGTTCGGACCCCCGCACGGTCGCGTGCTGCTGTCGCTGCGGCAGGAGGGCGAGGGCGTCGTCCTCACCGTGGCCGACGACGGGCCAGGCGTACCGATCGCCGAGCGGTCGCTCGTCACGCAGCGCTTCTATCGTGGGCGGCAAGATTGCGAGGGCGCCGGGCTCGGGCTCAGCCTAGTCAAGGCAATCGCCGATCTGCACGGTTTCACGCTGCGGTTCGCTAAAGTCGGCAGCGCGGTCTCGCTGGTCGCCCCGGTCCGCGAGGACTGAGGTCAGAACCGCATCGCCACGTCGATGCCGCCACCACCCGACCCGGCCCAGGGCGTAAGACGAACGCGGTCGTCGTGGCGCGAGGTCAGCAGGAACCCACTCGCGCCGCCGATCGCCGCGCCGGCCAGCACGTCGTGGACATAATGCTTGTCGGCCCGGACGCGCGCGACGCCGACGAACGACGCGACCAGCAAAGCGGGCAACCCCGCCTCCCAGCCATAGCGCTTTTCGAGCGAGGCGGCCGCGGCGAACGAGACCGAGGTGTGGCCGGACGGAAAGCTCTTGTCGTCGCTGCGATCCGGGCGGCGCTCGTGGATCAGTTCCTTCAGCGCGAACGTGGTGCCGCCCGCGACGAGCATGCTGCCGCCCGCCTCCAGATCGCCGCGCCAGTCGCCCTGGATGGCGGGCACGCCGAGCGCGGCACCGACGAGAAGGTCGCGACCGACGCTGCTGGCATCCGCCCAGCTTTTCGGACTGGCCATCGCAGGCGATGCCCACGCTACCGGGGCGAGTAAAGCCAGTGCCGCAATCGCGAGTCTCATTCCGCTGGGGTCCTTTGTTGTGCGCGTTTGTCGAAAATTGCGATCATGCCCGTGACGCCGAACCCCGCATTGACCGAAGTGATGATGGCGGCAGGTCCGAGCATGACCTGCAGGTCTGCCGGGGTGAGCTGCCGGTGCGTTTCACTGCTGCCAATCCCGATGCGCCGCAGCGAGTCTCCGGTCGTCGCATAGACTGCGAGCCGTCCGCCGCGTCGCAGCACGCGCCGGATTTCGCCGAGCACCGCGCGGTCGTCGTGCCAGAAATAGGCGACGTTGGACGCGAGGATGCGGTCGACGCTCTCGTCGAGCATCGGGATGTCTGTAAACGGCGCAGCGTAGAAGGCCGCGCCGGGGTGACGCCGGCGGGCGCTGGCGATCATGTCCTGCGAGTGATCGAGGCCGTACACCCGCCCGGTGCCCGCTGCCGCCGTCAACGCTGGGATCGCGTCGCCGGTGCCGCAGCCGAGATCGAGCACAGTATCGCCGCGTCGGACATCGAGCGCTGTGATTGCCAACCGCGTCGGCCGGCGGTTGGCGACGCGCATCGCCTGTCCGACCAGCCGACCACCCGTGCCGCTGGGGCTCGCAAGCTGCCGCGCGAGGGTAGCGGCGAGAGGGTTCACGCCGCCTTGAGCTTTGCGTTGATCTTGCCGAGCAGCGCCCGCATTTCCGCACGACGTCCCGCGTCCCAGACCGGACGCGCGCCGTTCACCGGCGCCTGGAGCCCGCGCAGGACATATTGCTTCGCCTGTGCCGGATGCCCCTCGTCGTTGAGGAAGTCGGCATAGAAGAAGTTGTCGTCGAGGCCGTTCGGATCCTGCTTCAGCGCCGCCTCGAGCAGCGCGCGAGCCTTCGCCGTGCTGCCGAAGCCGATCGGAAAACCGGGGACGCGGTAATAGAGGACGCCGAGGCTCATCTTGACGCCGCCGTCCGCGATATTCGGGTCGATGCCCTGCGCCTTTTCAAGGATGTCGCGCGCTGACCGGGCGAAACCGAGCTGTTTCAGGACGCTGGCGCGCGCCGCCTCTTCGCTGACGACGATCCCCTGCCACAGCAGCGGCTCGGCGCGGCCGGGATAGCGTGCGGACACCTGCGCGGCTTGGCCGGCAAGCGCGTCGAGCTGGCGATATTGCTCGTTCCGGTCGGCGACCTGATAGCGGATATGCGCCCATTGGTCGTTGATGCGGCGGACCGCGGCGTCCATCGCCGGGTTGTTGCTGGCGTTGGCGGCACCCGCACCTGTAAAGGCGAGCGCGGCGAAGGCGAGAGCGTAGCGGACGATCATGATAGGGCTCCTGAAGTCTTGTCCTGGAAAAGGCCGCGCGCGGTCAGCACCTGTCCCGCGAGGCCGCGATCGACCACGCCCGGCAGCATCGCGTTGAGCTGCGTGAAGACACGTTCGGGCAGCCCGATCGACACGTCGCGCTCGCGCCGTTCGATCGCGCGGAAGATGCGGTCGGCGACGGCGGCGGGATCGTCCGCGGTCATCTTGGTCAGCGCCATGAAATGCTCGATCGTCGCGGTGTTGAAGCCGGTCCTGACTGCGCGCGGCGCGACGTGCGTGACCGCGATCCCGCGCCCGCCGAGTTCGCGGCGCAGCGCCTGGCTGAGTCCTTTCAAGCCGGCCTTCGCACTCGAATAGGCGGTGAAATAGGGGTAGGGTACTGCACCCATGACCGAGCCGATGTTGACGATCTGGCCATCGCCGCGCGCGATCATCTGCGGCACGACCGCGCCTGCCAGGACCGCGGGTGCTACGAGGTTGACCGCATAGCCGAGCGCGATCCGGCTTACGCCTTGCTGTTCGAACGGTCCGAAATACTGGAGCCCCGCGACGTTGGCGAGGATGTCCACACGGCGCTCGGCGAGCGTGCGGGCGAGGTCGGTCAGCGCCTCTGGATCGGCGAGATCGGCAACGAGATGGTCGTCGCAGGCGCTCGATGCGATCCGGTCGATTCCGGTGACGTATGCGCCGCGTGCGCGCAGTCGGGCCGCGAGCAGCCCGCCGAGCCCCCCGGCCGCACCGGTCAGCACGATATGGCGCCCTTCAAGCCGGGACACGCGTCGCCTCCAGCTCGATGCCAGCGAATAGCCCGCCGAACAGCCCGAACATCGCGTTCGCCATGTCGATGATCGCGCGCTGGTCTTCGGGATCGTCGATCCGGTTCATCAGCTTTTCGAAGAAGACCATGTGGTCCTGGTCGAGCGCACCGTGCGAGGTCAGGTAATGGAACGCGTCGTTGGGCAGCCCGAGCGACGCCTGTACCGCGCCGGCGCCGTGGCTTGCCATCGCGATGCTGGTACCTTCCAGCACATAGACCATGCCGAAGAAGGCGGCGGGGTTGCCCGTGCGGATCGTCTGATAGGCAAATTCGACCATGGCGCGCGTCGCAGGCGAGGGCGCGCGGCTGGCGGCGAGGCTGTCGCCACCGGCCGCTTCGATATCCTCGAGTATCCAGAACTCATGGCCGGTTTCCTCGTCGATATACTCGTCGAGCGCGGCGACCAGCGCCGGGCGATGCGCAAGCCGTGCGCGTGCTTCCTGCATTAGCGGAACGGTGTGGCGGACATGGTGGAAGGCTTCGGTCAGATAGGCGATGTAGTCGGCGCGCGTGATCCGGCCGATCATTCCGGCGATGAGTTGCGGGGTCATCGCAAAGCGCGCCTGCGCCTCGCGGGTTTCGCTGACGAGGCGGTCGAAGAAGGGCTGATCCACGAGGGTCTCCTGATAGGGATAGGCGGCGTCGATCGCGGCGCGGCGCAGCCGACCGTTGCCGGTGAGCAACCCGGTCGCAGGGGTGAACGGCGCGAGGACCTGCCAGCGCGCGACGCGGGCATAGGGAGGGAGCGCCGCATTGGCGGCATCGACCGCGGCATCGACGTCCGCGCTGGGCGACGACGGTACGAGCAGTGCGTTGAGCGTCGCGCGCCCGTCGCCCCGGACCATCGCCTGGAAGATCGCGGGCTGGCGCGTCAGCACACCCTCGACCCATTCGGGCGAGACGTTGCGACCGTGGCTTGTCACGATCAGCGCGGATTTGCGGCCCTCGATCCATAGTCGCCCGGCGTCGTCGATCCGTCCGAGATCGCCGGTTGCGAGCGGACCGGGCGCGCGAGGATTGCCGACGGTACCAAGGAACAGCGGACCGTCGATCAGGATCTCACCATCCTCGGCGAGGCGGATGGTATTGGCGCCGATGCTCCGGCCGACACTGCCGCGCGATGCCGGATCGCCGTCGTCGAGCGCGACCACCGAGGCGCATTCGGTGAGACCATAGCCCTGGCGGATCGGCAGGCGCATGTCCGCCGCGGCGTCGAGCAGCAGCGGATCGACCCGCGCACCACCAACGGCCACGAGCGTCAGTCGCGGCAATTGGATACCGGTCGCGCGCATTGCGGCGACGAGGCCGGCGAGATAGTGCGGCACGAGGATCAGCGACGTGATCGCCTGCCGCTCGATCGTGTTCAGGATCGCCATGACGTCCGGACGGAACGGATCGGCCATGCCGACTGCGGACTGGGGCAGCGCGACGTAAGTGCCACCCGCCAGCATCGTCGCATGGAAGCCGGCGACATTTTCGAGCATTATCCCCGGCGGCAGCAACGGGAGATGCCGCCCGGCATGATGGACACCCAGCGTATCCACCACCGCCTGCGCGACGCCCAGGAGATGGTCGCGCGAGAGGCAGATTCCCTTCGGATCGCCGGTCGATCCCGAGGTGAAGGTGATGCGCGCCGTACCGACGGGCAGGGGCCTGGCGGGCCGGTTGCCGCGCTCTTCGAGAACCTCGAGACCGGGGTGGGCGTCCAGCGAGAACGTCACCGGTCCCGACAACAGCATCTCCGCACCGGCCGCGCCGAGTGCGTGATCGGTCTGCTCGGCCGTGAAGAAGGCAGGCAGGGGGATGGTCGGTATGCCGGCTTCGAGCAATACGAGATCGAGGAGGCACTCGCCGACGCCCTGATCGACCTGCAGCGCTACCGGGCGACCATCGGAAAACCGGGTGGCCAGATTCTCGGCTAACTGCGGAAGGACCCGCGCCAGAGTCCCCCAGTTGACCGGCGCCGCGCCGTCGATCGCGATCGCATCGGGCCGGCGCTCGGCATGGCCTCGGATCGCATCCAGCAACCGTGTCATGCGCGGGCGCTCCGATCGAGCATGGCACGGCACGCGGCGATGTCTCCTGCGCAAACCACCGGATCGGTCTGGTAATAGCGGCCCCAGGCCGAACCCGCCTCGCCAAGCGCTTCGATCCGCGCTGGCGCGAGTTCGATCAGGTCGACGCCCAGCCGCGCGAACATCGATCGCAACGGTCGGGTCAAGACCGCGACCGCGACATCCGCCTGCCCGGCAAGCGCTGCGGCCGCTTCGTGCCACAAGGTGAGGGTCGCGCCGGCGCGCCGCGAGGCGTGGTCGCCGAGTTCGACGATCCGCGCGCGCGGTACGGGCCGTCCGAACGCTTCGGTCAGCACTATTTCTACCGGCCGATCGAGATACGCTTCTAGGAATAGCGCGTCACCAGCGGCGAGCCGGTACCCGAGCGTCGCCTGCGGCACATCGGGGGCGCCAATCGTCAGATAGGTCGGGTAGTCGCTGGCCGGTATCGCCCCGTGGACGGCGGCGTAACGGTCATGGATCAACGCAATCAGCGCAGCATCACGCATAGGCTTCCTCCCAGGTGCAGGAAGGACGCCGCCCGGAGTTCGTGACCTCAGTCTGTGGTGATGAAAGAATCGCGCAATGTCGGATTCATTGAGATATCGTCGCAGGATCGACCGCTTTGACGTAGAAATCTCAATTACTCCACGCGAACTGATAAGCATTATCAGTATAGCATGCTGGACGATCGACCATGAACGCGAATTTAGTTGGCGCTTGGTGGCGTGTGGATTGACAATAGGCCACCTAAAGGGTTGTGAGGCCGGTATCTGTTGCTCAACTCTGGATAGCGTCCGCGAAACCAGCGTCGCTGCGCAACCAACTTCCATACCGACCCCGTCAAACCTCGCGTCTGTCGAAAGCCTCGTTCCATCATGTCGCACCGATCCATGAGGGCCGCCGCATCAGCTGCGCTCGCCCTGCTTCTCGTAAGTTGCGCGGGCGCGCCACGGGCAACTACCCGCGCCGCGCCCCCCTTCATAGCCGAGCGCTTCTTCGCCGGACGCCTTGACGGTGTCGGCACGCTGAAGATCGTGCTGCACGCGCCGGCCATAACGCACGTGACCAGCGTCGGCCGTGTCGGTGCCGACGGTGTACTGGTGCTAGATCAGCACATCGAACAGCAGGGCAAACCGGCGCGCGATCGACAGTGGCGGATCCGACCGCTTGGCAACGGGCGCTACACCGGGACGCTGACCGATGCGTCGGGTTCGGTGACGGGGGAGACGGAAGGCAATCGGCTGCATTTCCACTTTCCGATGAAAGGCGGGATGCGGTTGGATCAATGGCTGACCTTGTCGGCCGATGGGCAGGTGGCACAGAACCATCTGATCGTCCGCAAACTGGGCGTTACCGTCGCGACCCTCGACGAAACCATCAGGAAGATTTCATGAGCGCGCATCACGAACGCCATCTGGTCTCACGGACTGGCTGGTTGCGCGCGGCGGTCCTGGGTGCGAACGACGGCATCGTCTCGACCGCCAGCCTGATCGCGGGGGTAGCGGCATCGGGTGCGACGACCGGCACGGTGCTGGTCGCGGGGTCGGCGGCAATGGTCGCGGGCGCGATGTCGATGGCAGCGGGCGAATATGTTTCCGTCAGTTCGCAGGCGGACAGCGAGGCCGCCGACCTGGCGCGCGAACATGCCGAACTCGCCAGCGACTGGGCGCACGAGCATGACGAACTTGCGCAGATCTATGTCGCACGCGGCCTCGATGCGGCGTTGGCGCATCAGGTTGCCGAGCAGTTGATGGCCCACGACGCACTCGGCGCGCACGCTCGCGACGAGCTCGGCATTTCCGAAATGGTCACGGCGCGCCCGGTCCAGGCCGCGTTCGCATCGGCGGTCAGCTTCGTCACCGGCGCCATCCTCCCGCTCGTAGTCGCGGCGCTGACACCGGCGCCGCGACGGCTGGTCGCGGTAATCGTTGCGACGCTGATCTGTCTCGCCATTCTCGGCGTGGTCGGAGCAAGGGCAGGGGGTGCCCGCCCCTTGCGCCCGGCGGTACGCGTGCTGCTGTGGGGGGCGGCGGCGATGGCGGCGACCGCGGGGATCGGCCACCTCGTCGGCACCGCAGTATGACTATCGACGTACCCGCAGGCATTTCCGGTCGGAGAGCGCGATGAAAGCTCAGACGATGCGCCGCGTGCGCCAGTATCATCTCTATCTCGGACTTTTCTTCGCGCCCGCGATCCTGCTGTTCGCGCTGAGCGGCGCACTCCAGACGTTCCGGTTGCAAGAGGCCAAGGGCTATGGCGGTACGCCGCCGCGCTGGATCGTTTGGATGGCCAGTGTTCACAAGGACCAGTCGCTACCTCGTGAGATGCACGACACGCTTCGCACGACGAACCCATCGGCATTGGTCGCCCGAGCGCCACGCAGCGGGCAGGAACGGCCGTTCACGCGGATCTCGCCATTGCCCTTGAAGATCTTCGTCGCGCTGATGTCGCTCGGGCTGCTGGCGTCGGCGATCCTCGGGATCGTCATCGCGCTCACCAACCGAACGATGCGACGAAGGTCAATGATCGTTCTTGTGGCGGGAGCAGTGCTGCCGCTTCTCCTGCTGCTTGTCTGAAACCGTTCTGGCTGCGTAGGCGCACGGACGATGCGACGTGGATAAGAGTCTGACGTTGGGACCGCAAAGCGGCTTGTGAATGGGTGTAAGTAGGTCGGTTCGGGCCGGTGCGAAGATCGATCAACAAACAAGGTTCGTTTATTTGAGCGTAGGGGGCCTCGCACCATCACGGTCACGCGGTTCAGCAGATCGCCCCCGATCACTGGCGCGATCGACCGGCCGAACGCCGCCTACCTTGGCGTTAGTCGATTGCCAGCATCCGACGCTGAGCTGTCGATGTCCGTTGAAGGGTCAGTGTCGCGCCTTCTTCCTACGCGTCTCGATAGCGGCGGAAAGCTTGCCGTTTGCGAGCGGCGCTCAGCATGCGCGTTCAGCGCGGAAATCGGGTTGAGAGGCCGAATGCCGCCAATATTCTTGCAGTCCGGTTCGTTCGAGTATTGTCGTAAACCCGGGGAGCTGCCGCAGATTGAAGGTGTCGCGTCGGAAAAGGACCACGCTGTCGGGTTGCCCAGCGAGGGTATAGGTGCCCATCATGCTCACGCCGGGAGCCTGTGCCTGGGGAGGGTCCGATCGGAATATCTGATCGGCGATCTCGAGGGCGGCTTCAGGCTGATCCAGTGTCGTCAGCGCGTGGATCGCGACGGTTGCGGGGGCGATGCCGATCCGTGCGAAATCGGTAAAGTTCTTGCGCGCGGCGGCCATGTCGGCGGGGCGGCGGTCGCGCATGGCGATGAGGTGCAGGCGGCGGCGGGCGAGGTTGGGGTCGTCCGGTGCAACGCCGGGTGGCGGCGCGTCGAGCAAGGACTGCACCCGGTCATAATGGTGGGCGACCACGTTCATCCGCACGCATTCCGACCACGCGAGCATGATCCCGGGCCACAGCGCATAGGCTTCCTCAATGGCAGTAATAGCGTCGGTATCACGCCCGATGTCGAACAGAGCGCCCGCCAGATCGAGGGCGATCGCGGGGCTGAGCGGGTTGGTTTTGCGCAAGGCGGCCAAGCACCCGACGGCTTCTGTGGTGCGGCCTACCGACAGTAGGAAATGGCCGTGGAGGTGAAGAAGGCTCACGCTATCCGGCGTGTTCGCCAGTCCTTTCTGGAACAGCGCTTCAATCTCTCCCCAATTGTTGAATCGCGGTACCAGATTGGCGAGCGTGCCTTAGGCCTGACCCAGCCTAGGATCTAGCGCGAGGGCGTGGTCTAGCGACCGGCTACTTTCGGCGCGGGCGGGTCCCTGCATCGGTGCTGGGAGGTAAAGCATCAACAGCCGTTGCGCCTCGGCAAGCGCTGCCCAGCCCGGCGCGAAGTCCGGCGCACGTGTGATCAGTTGTTTCAGATAGGCCAATGCCTGTTCGAGCGGCTCACGGGACGGTTGCTCCAGCCCGACCAGCGCCCGTGCGAAGAGGTCGCGCGCGAGCGGGTCCGCGATCGGAGCGGATGGGTTGCTGGAAGGCAGAGGCGCAGGGTCCGAGGCAACTGTATCGACGGGAAGCGGCTGGATCAGGCGGTAGCCGATCCGTGGCAGGGTCTCGAGACGAGACGCGGGTGCCGATGCAGCGATAAGACGACGCAACAGGCTGATGACGCGGTTCACGGCATCCGGGCTGACAGTTACGCCGCCCCAGCAACTAGCGGTCAACTCCTCCCGGGAGACGGTTCCGCCGTCCGCTCGGGCTAGCGCGATGAGAACCTGCATCAGGCGCGGCTCCAGCCGTTCCGATACATTGCGGTGCTGAACTTCACCACTGGATGGGCGAACGCGCAGCCCGCCGATCCAGAAGTCGGGTTCGTCCGCCAGGCGGATCGGCCGCGGCGCGATGCGGGAGTGTTGCCCCACCCAATCCTCCTTTTCCGGCAGTGATTCTCCGCACCTCGTGCCGTCGTCAGTATTTCATAAGGTTCACATCAGGTTTTCATCAGCCTAGCCGGCTTCACTGAAGTGTTACCGCTCTGTACTCATCGTTCTCGCAATAACATTGCGGACGATGTGAAGATAACCGGGAGGAATCGATGTGTAGCGGTAGAAAATATCCTATTATTGGGGCGGCTGCACTAGTTGCGAGCGCCACTTCCACGCCAGCGATTGCCCAAGATTGGTATGTCTCGGGCGCGGCGACGATATCGGTGCTGGATGATCCAGACTCGATCATTCACAACGCCCCCATACCCGGTGCGACCTTATATATCACAAACGTACTCGAAGATACCGGCTGGGGTGGACAGATCGCCATCGGGCACCGTTTCGGACCAGTGCGGATCGAGGCGGAGGTCGGACGGACGCGGACGGACGCAAGGCGCTACGTAGTCACCGCGCCGATCAGCAACGACCTCCCGCAGATCGGCGGAGATACGGTGACTCGGTTCATGGCCAACGCGTATTTCGATGTGCCGCTCAAGGGCATCGGCGTGAAGCCATATCTCGGTGCGGGCGTCGGCGACGCGACCGTTCACGTCACGACCAAGGCGTCCAGACCGTTCGGCCCGCCGACGGCGCCCACGCAATTAATCGACGATCACGTCAACGGAGTCGCGTGGCAGGCGATGGCGGGAATGGCCGTGCCGCTGTCCGCGCGGTTCGCTGTCACGGCGCAATACCGGTACATGAGCGGGGGGACCCTGCACGGCCAAGACACGCGCGGCCAGGATTTTCAGACGAAGATCCAAGGTCACAATGTCGATCTCGGGGTCCGCTTCTCCTTCTAGCAAACGCTCGAGCAGGGCTGTCCACACTATTGGCGGAGACAGGACATGGCGTCACCGACGGTGCCGGAACACGACGACACTTGCGCACGATCGCGATGGGACGCGGCGGCTGACGGGTGGGATGAACAGACACCGCAAATTCGTGCCTGGCTTCGTGAGGCGACCGCGGCAATGCTCGACATGGCCGACATCGGGCCGGGCATGAAGGTGCTGGACGTTGCGGCGGGCACCGGGGATCAAACCGCCGACATCGCAGGCCGGGTTGGGCCTGGCGGCTTGGTCCTCGCGACTGACGTGTCGCCCCGAATGCTCGCCGCGGCCGCCGCCAATCTGTCCGCAGCCGGGCTGGGCAACGCCCGTACGCTATTGACCGCGGGAGAGACGCTCGCGCTGGACGTCGCGAATTTCGATGCCGCTGTGTGCCGGCTCGGCCTCATGTTCTTTGGCGATCCCTTGGCGGGACTACAGGCGATCCGCCGGACGTTGCGCCCCGGGGGCCGCTTCTGCGCGATGGTCTTCTCAGAACCGTCCGCCAACCCTTGCATCGGAATCACCGTCTCGATCGCGCGCCGCCATGCGGGGTTGCTGCCCGACGATCCCTATTTGCCGGGCGCGCTGCTGAGCCTTGGCAAACCGGGACTGATCGACGAATTGTTCAGGTTGGCCGGCTTTGTCGATCTCGAACTTCGATCTGTCAGCGCGCCGCTCAAGCTCGTGTCGGTCGAGGAATACCTAAGGTTCGTTCGCACCGCCGCAGGACCAGTGATGACCATTCTTGACCGAATGAGTCCGGACACCTCGCGAGCGGCTCGAGCCGAAATGGCGGCAGCGTTGTCAGCCTACGCCACTGCTGACGGATGGGAAGCACCCACCGAATTGCTGCTGGTCGCGGGCGCTCGATGAGCCATGCCAACCACAAATTAGTCCGGAAGGTTTGAAGGCGATCCGCTATGCCCCCGACCAGATGACTTCCTGTCTTGCACTGCCTATCAGGTGTCGGGCGTGCTCATTCCGCCAGTTGCCGATCAGCAGACGGCCAAACTTCATAGTGTCCAGGCCGAAATCTGAGCCCGCGCAGGTCCGCTCCTCCGGAAAGCCGACCATGGACTTTTACCCTGCAAGGGGCTGCTTCGTCTCAACTCCCTCTCACCCGAGACCTGCCGCCGGTCAGGTAGAGACGAACAAGTATCTGATGTTGGAGATTGCTAAACGCGATTTGGAGGTCGTTGGTGTCATTGTTAGTCATCGTCCAGGGTCCAACGGCTAGAATAGCTCAGGCGATGGGTTATCGCGGAGCTCATGGTCGGCTGGACCTTACGACGAGTGCCCCATCGCATATCCCTACCGCATCGCTTTTGTGCCCAAGCGTGCATCGAAGAAGGTAAGCAACAGTTTCCATCTACTGCGGGCGCCGATGCGGGAGAGAATAAGCGGTAGAGAGTGGGAGACCTGGGTTTGCAGTCGAATGCTAGAATGTGGGTACCCAAGCGTAATCAGGGCCAAACCACGCCTAATGTTCCCGCAACGTTCCAAGGCATTCTCCTACGCCGCGGCGCTGTGGCATAAGCCGCGGATGACCCGCACTGCCCACATCGCAGGTTCCGACGAACCAGTCGCCAGCCTCCGGGTACGTCGACTCGCAAATCCTTTACAGCGTGTGAACTTTGTGAGCTCCCGCCCCTTCGACAGCGCGCAAGACACCCGCTATGACGACCGCAATGTCAGATTCCTTCGACCTGGGCGAACCCCCGCAGCCGGCTAAAATACCGGATCCCCCCGCCTACCGCGTGCTCGCGCGCAAATACCGTCCGCAGACCTTTTCCGAGCTGATCGGGCAGGACGCGATGGTCCAGACGCTCGGCAACGCGATCAAGCGCGACCGGCTCGCGCACGCGTTCCTGATGACCGGCGTCCGCGGCGTGGGGAAAACATCGACCGCCCGCCTGATCGCCAAGGCACTCAACTGCATCGGTCCCGACGGGCAGGGCGGCCCGACGATCGACCCGTGCGGCGTCTGCGAACCCTGCCGCGCGATCGCCGAGGGCCGCCATATCGACGTGATCGAGATGGATGCCGCCAGCCACACCGGTGTCGACGACGTCCGCGAGATCATCGACGCGTCCCGCTATTCAGCGGTCACCGCGCGCTTCAAGATCTACATTATCGACGAAGTCCACATGCTGTCGAAGAACGCGTTCAACGCGCTGCTGAAGACGCTGGAGGAGCCACCTCCCCATGTGAAATTCCTGTTCGCGACCACCGAAGTGAACAAGGTCCCGGTGACGGTCCTCTCGCGCTGCCAGCGCTTCGACCTGCGCCGTATTTCCGCCGAACAGCTCGCCAAGCACTTCGCCTGGGTGTCGACCGAAGAGGGCGTCGTCGCCGACCCCGAGGCGCTGATGCTGATCGCGCGCGCCGCGGAAGGCTCCGCGCGCGACGGCCTGTCGATCCTCGACCAGGCGATCGCGCATGCCGGGCTCGAAGGCGGCGGCGTCACGGCGGATGCGGTCCGCCAGATGCTCGGTCTGTCGGATCGCGGCGCGGTCCGCGATCTGCTCACGCTGATCCTCGCCGGCGACGGGGCAGGGGCGCTCGCCTCGATGCGCCGGCAATATGATTACGGCGTCGACCCGCTGTCGGTCCTCCGCTCGCTGCTCGAAACCGTCCACGGTATCACGCTGACGAAGGTCGGCACGCCGCCGGACGCCGCTCAGCCGATGGAGGAGCGTGCGGCACGCGAGGAATGGGCGGCATCGCTCGGCTATCCCGCGTTGCACCGCCTGTGGCAGCTATTCCTCAAGGGCCATGACGAGGTCGCCAAGGCCGTTCTGCCGATCGAGGCCGCGGAGATGGCGCTGTTGCGGGCGATCTACGCGTCGACGCTGCCCGATCCCGGCGAGCTTGCCCGCCAGATCGCCAGTGGCGCGGCCCCCGCGGCTGCACCATCGTCACTGCCGCTGCCGCCACCTATACCCCCGTCCGGCGAAGCGCCGCCCTGGAACGCTGGATCAGCAGCGAAGGCGCCCGACTCCGTCGCGACCGGCCCGATCCTGCCGCCGACGTTCGAAGCGCTGGTCGATCTGCTCGATGAATCAGGCGGCCTCGCGATCGCCGCACGCCTTCGTCACGGTGCGCGCATCGTAAGCTATGTGCCGCCCGAATTCGTCCTCAGCGGCAGCCGCCCGGTTTCGGCCGACACGCTCGCCGAACTGAACACGCTGTTGAAGAGCGTGACGCGGACCGCGTGGAAGGTCTCGATCGTCGACGCCCCCGGTGAGCCGACGCTGCGCGAGGCGCAGGACGCCGCCGATGCCGCGGTGCGCCAAGCTATTCTCGAATCCCCTATCATGAAGGCCGCGGTGGCAGCGTTTCCCGACGCCCAGCTCGAATCGTGGCCCGGTCAAAGGAGCAACGCATGAAGAATATCGATGAAATCCTCGCCATGGCGCAGAACGTCCAGAGCGAGATGGAAAAGGCGCAGGCCAATCTCGACACGATCGAGGTCGAGGGCGCGTCCGGCGGCGGGCTCGTTAAAATCAAGGCCTCCGCCAAGGGCCGCATCATCAACATCGCGATCGACGATTCGCTGATGCAGGTCAGCGAGAAGCAGATGCTCGAGGACCTGCTGACCGCGGCGTTCAACGATGCCCGTGCCAAGGCGGATGCGGTGTCAGGGAGCGAGATGTCGAAAATGACGAGTGGCCTGCAACTGCCGCCAGGCTTTAAGCTGCCGTTCTGAACCAAATCGGGTTCGTTTCGGGGCGGGAACAATCGCTCTTCGGCCGGCGTTGCGCTCTCCAGTAATCAGGGAGAGTCAAAATGGCCGAAGAGCGTATCGTCGAAACCCCGACCACCCACACCACGATCATCGAACGCCGTAGCGGCGGCAGCGGCATGCTGATCGGCATCGTCCTGCTGATCGCGGTCCTGATCGGTGGCTATTACCTGTTCAGCCGCCAAGGCGCGCAGAACAGCAAGGACGCCGCGATCACCTCGGCGGCAAAGAGCGTTGGAAGTGCTGCCGACAAGGCAGGCGACGCGGTAGAAAAGTCGACCCAGTAAACTAGAGTGTTTCCCCGCGAAGGCGGGGACCCAGACGGGGCTCCCGCCTGCGCGGGAGAACAAGGGAGTGGGAAGGGCAGTTGCAACACCCGATCTGTCATGCCGGAACAAGTCCGGGGTGACGAACGTGGTTTAGGATCGCAGGCAACTGTCCAACCCATCGTTCCGAACCACCGAAACCCGCCGCGACAGCGTATTACCATGCTTTCGCACGAATCCGTGCGGATCGATCGCAGCCCGCTTCTTGGGCAGCGGAAGGACAGCCGCAATCCGCCCCGCTTCGGTAGGCGACAGTCGCGAAGCGTCATGATTGAAATACCGGATCGCCCCGGCGTTCGCGCCATACGTCCCGATCCCGGTCTCGGCGATGTTGAGGTACACCTCCATGATCCGCCGCTTCCCCCACAGCGTCTCGATCAGCACGGTGAAATACGCCTCGAACGCCTTCCGCACATAACCGCCGCCCTGGAACAGGAACGCGTTCTTCGCGGTCTGCTGGCTGATCGTCGAGCCGCCGCGGATCCGGCCGCCCTGCGCATTGCGCGCCGCCGCCCCCGCCATCGCCTTGAAATCGAAGCCGTGATGCGAACAGAACCGTGAATCCTCGCCAGCGATCGCCGCGCGCGCCATGTCCGGGTCCATTTCCGACAGCGGCATCCAGTCCTTCGTCACACCGTGCCCGCTGATGACATCGCCCATCATCGTCCAGGTGAACGGCACCGGCACGAAGCGGTAGATGCCGACCCACGCGACCGTGATCAGGACGAAGGCGAAGACGATCTTGGCGGCGATGCGGATGAGGCCCATCGCCGCTCCTTATGCGATCGTTGCGGCCTCGCCAATGACCGCGCGGGCCGCGGTCACGCCGGTTTCGTACGCGCCATGTGCGGTCGAGAAGTCGAATGGGTGGCAGGCCTCGCCCGCGAAGTGAATGCGGCCGTCGACCGAGGCGGCGAGGATGGCGCGCTGATCGGCCCGGCCGATCCGCGCGTGGCTATAGCTTCCGCCGATATAGGGTTCGTGGCGCCAGCGGGTTGCAGCCAGCGGCATGAAGCGCTTGCGCCAGTCGCTGCCGAGCAACCCGACGAGTTCGTCAATTGCAAACTGTGCCGCATCGCCGCCGTCCAGCATCTCCGCGCAGTCGCCACCAAAGAAGCTCTCCACGATCGGCCAGCCGAACGGCGACAGGCGGTGACTCGCTGTGCAGGCGCTGTACGGGTTGCCGATAAGGTGCGCGTTAGTCGGCCATTCGGGGCGGTCGACGTGGAGGAACACCTTGTCCGCGAGACCGAGCGGGAGGTCGGCGGCGGCGGCGTGCTTGTCGGGGAGGGGCGGGTCGAACACGATATGTGATTTGGCGAGGACGGTAGTGGGGACGCAGACGATCACGTGGTCCGCCTCGATCGTTCCAGCCCGGGTGTCGAGTTTGAGGCGGCGGCCGCTGTGGTCGATGCGCGTTACCGGCGTCGACAGGCGGATGTTTAGGCCGACGGCGTGGCTGGCGACGAGCGTGCCGTAGCCCTCCTTGACCGTCCAGTTGTCGTCGGTCGCGGCCTCTTCGTACGCGGCCCAGTCGTGGAGCGAGACTTGCTTGAGGTTCGCGCCGTTGGCGTAGCCGGAGATCGCGTCGATCTTCGAGCGCCACTTGTCGTTGAGGGCGATGAAGTCGGACAGGGGGCGGTCTTGGCCCTCTAAAGCGGCGAGGGCGCGCTCGTTCCAGTCTTGGTAGGCGGTAGAGGACGCCGCTTGGTCTTCCGGCGGGAAACCAAGATCGTGCCATTGTGTACGCCAGTTTGCGTCCGAGCGGTCGACGGTAAAGCCCGACGTATCGGCGATCTCGGTCCAGGGATTGCGCTGGGCGGAGTGTAGCCAGCCGCAACCTGCGTCGACATGTTCCCCCGCGAAGGCGGGGGTCAAGTCTGGGCCCCCGCCTTCGCGGGGGAACAAGGAGGCGAGGGGGAGACTGTGGGCCCGGCCACCTAGGCGGTCGCTGGCCTCGACCAACAGCACCTCGTGCCCCGCGTCATGCAGCGTCCTTGCCGCAACAATCCCGGCCGCACCGCCGCCGATAACGACGGTGCGCGCCACCTTACGCCGCCAGCAGCCGCTTCTCGCCAGCAATGCGCATCATCGCCTTCTGCAACTTCTCGAACGCCCGCACCTCGATCTGCCGCACGCGCTCGCGCGACACGCCGTATACCTGCGACAATTCCTCGAGCGTCTTGGGATCATCCGTCAGGCGCCGTTCGGTCAGGATATGCTGCTCGCGCTCGTTGAGGTCGTCCATCGCCGACACAAGCATCGAGTGACGAACATCCGCCTCCTGCGCATCGGCAACGATCTTGTCCTGCAACGGCGCGTCGTCCTGCAGCCAATCCTGCCACTGACCTTCGCCGTCCTCCCGCATCGGTACGTTGAGCGACGTATCGCCACCCATCGCCATACGACGGTTCATGCTGACCACGTCGGTCTCGGCGACACCAAGATCGGTCGCGATCTTGGTGACATGCTCGGGGCGCAGATCGCCGTCCTCGAACGCATCGAGACGGCTCTTCATCCGGCGCAGGTTGAAGAACAGCTTCTTCTGCGCGGCGGTGGTGCCCATCTTCACGAGGCTCCACGACCGCAGGATG
The DNA here is from genome assembly GCF_040407565.1 of Sphingomonas faeni. Lineage (GTDB taxonomy): Bacteria > Pseudomonadota > Alphaproteobacteria > Sphingomonadales > Sphingomonadaceae > Sphingomonas > Sphingomonas faeni_F. The sequence goes on along the minus strand of NZ_JAPZPR010000005.1, from coordinate 374,483 downwards.
TATTCCTGGATCGAGGCGCGGATCCACCACATCGCGTAGGTTGCGAGCCGGAAGCCACGCTCGGGCTCGAACTTTTTCACGCCCTGCATGAGGCCGATATTGCCCTCGGAGATCAGCTCCGACGTCGGCAAGCCGTACCCACGATAGCCCATCGCGATCTTCGCCACGAGACGGAGATGCGAGGTCACCAGCTGCGCCGCAGCCTCGGTATCGCCATGCTCCTGGAAACGCTTGGCGAGCATATATTCCTGCTCGGGTTTAAGCAGCGGGAATTTCTTGATCTCGGCGAGATAGCGATTGAGCCCTGCTTCGCTGCCGAGCGCAGGTATCGTCGCTGGAACGTTGGAGCGGGCTGCCATGGTCGTAATCCCTTTCTGCTGACCCCGATTGCCGCAATGCGGCATGGGACCGATTATCTATACGTGAAGCTGGGTGAACAGTTCCTGCATGTCTGCGGGCATTTCGCTTTCGAACGCCAAAGCGATGCTTTTCACCGGATGGATGAACCCCAGATGCGCCGCGTGCAAGGCCTGCCGGCGGAAACCGAGCGTTTCGAGCAGCGACTTCTGAGCTTGCTTTGTTCTACCATAAACTGGGTCCCCCAACAAGGCGTGGCCGATCGACGCCATGTGCACGCGCACCTGATGCGTGCGCCCGGTCTCGAGGCGGCACTCGATCAGCGCCGCATCGCGGAGCGTCTGGACGGTCGAGAAATGCGTCACGGCGCGCTTGCCCCCTTCGACGATCGCGATCTTCTTCCGGTTCTGCGGACTCCGCGCGAGCGGGGCGTTGACCGTGCCGCTCGGGGGTCGGGGGATGCCGCCTACAATGGCCTTGTAACGGCGGTCGATGCTGTGGTCGTGGAACTGCCTGGCCAAGCCTTCGTGGGCGCGGTCGGTCTTGGCGGCGATCATCAGCCCCGACGTGTCCTTGTCGATGCGGTGGACGATGCCGGGTCGCGCGACGCCGCCAATGCCCGACAGGTTGCCGGCGCAGTGGTGGAGCAGAGCGTTAACCAGCGTGCCGTCAAAGTTCCCCGCGGCAGGATGGACGACGAGGCCTGCGGGCTTGTCGATCACGATCAGGTCGTCGTCTTCGTAGGCGACGACAAGCGGAATATCTTGTGCCTCATTGTGGAGTGGCGTTGGCGGAGGGATCGCAACCGCGAAAACCTGGCCCACCGCCGCCTTCTTCGCCGAATCGCGCCACTCGCGACCGTTTAGCGTCACTTGCCCTGCAGCGATCAGCGCCTTCAACCGCTCGCGCGACATGTCCGGAAGCACTTCGGCAAGCGCACGATCGAGCCGCCAGCCATCCGTTGCCGGCGTAATCGATGCTTCGACGATGGAAACCCCCCGGTCCATGTCGTAGCGATGTGGCGATGAGCGTGACGATTTCAAGCGAATTGCTGCAGCGGCTTTTGGCGGAGGCTGATGCTTCGCCCGGTGCCGAGGTTTGCGGGTTGCTGTTCGGGACCGCCGGGCGGATCGATGCGGCGGAGGCGTGTGCGAACGTGGCGATGGATCCGGCGCGGGCGTTCGAGATAGATCCGAAGGCGTTGTTCGCGGCGCATCGGCAGGCGCGAGGGGTTGGGCCGGCGGTAATCGGGCATTATCACTCGCATCCGTCCGGCATTCCGGTTCCATCGTCTCGCGACGCCGCGCAGTCGATGGGCGATGACGCGGTCTGGGTGATCCTCGGCGGCGGCGGCGCCGCCGCGCGCGCGTGGAGATCGGTCGAGATGGGTACGTTTGTCGAGGAGGCCATCGAGCGTACGTAACCTTTGAACCTCGTCATCCTGACGAAAGTCAGGATCCAGAGCCACGACCGTCGCGCCGGATTACCCTGGATCCCGACTTTCGTCAGGATGACGGGACGGGCACGTCATGCCCGTTGTGAAACTCGGCGGGTGTGCCACACTTGCGCCGCCGCCGCGCCGCCGCCAGAAGGCATGCTGTAACGAGGGGATTTTCATGACGGTCAGCCCGGTTGATTTCGCGAGCCTGCTCTGTTCGCGCCTGTGTCACGACCTGCTGTCACCGGTGGGTGCGCTCAACAACGGGCTGGAGCTGCTCACCGACGAAACCGACCCGGCGATGCGCGAACGTGTGATGCAGCTTCTGGCCGACAGCGCCCGCGCCTCGGCGAGCAAGCTCAAGTTCTTCCGCCTGGCGTTCGGGGCTGCGGGCGGCTTCGGCGAGTCCGTCGACACCGGCGAGGCGCGCAACGCGATCGAGGGACTGGTTGCCGAGAACAAGCGGATCAAATTCGTCTGGGCGGTCGAGACGCCGGCGATGCCCAAGTCGGCGGTGAAGGTCTTGCTGAACCTCGTCCTGATTGCCACGGAATCACTGGTACGGGGCGGCACGATGGAGGTCGGCGGCGAAGATAATGATGGCCACCTCGAGATCGTCGTGAAGGTCGAGGGTGCGCGAATCGTCCTCGATCCCGAGATCCGGCGTACGCTCGTAGAAGGCGCAAGCGAACATGCCGTCACACCCCGCGCGGCTGCGGCCTACATGATCAACACGATCGTCACCGATGCGGGTGGCACCGTGATCGTGTCCGAGCCGGCCGACGACATCATGATCTTCGGGGCCGTCTTCGACGCGCGGTAGCGCGTAAGTTCGATCCTTCCCCGCAAGGGGGAGGACCAGAGAGGCTCCGACAGAACCTCGATTGCCACCAGGACTAACGGCCTCTTAACCTCCGCTATGCATGAATAGCCTCGAACGCGGGGCTTGCATGGACGATCTGTTACAGGAATTCATTGCCGAGACGCGCGAAACGCTGGAAGCGATCTCCGGCGAGATCGTCGCGTGGGAGGCCGCGCCCGCCGATCGCGGCCGGCTCGATGCGATCTTCCGCTTCGTCCATACCGTCAAGGGAAGCTGCGGCTTCCTCGACCTGCCAAGGCTCGCGCGTCTCAGCCATGCCGCGGAGGACGTGCTGGCGGCGGTGCGCGACGGACACCGCGTACCCGATACGGCGCTGGTGAACGCCGTCCTCGCAATCGTCGACCGGATCGGCGAACTTGTCGAGGCGATCGATGCGGGCTCCGCTCTGGACGATTCGAGCGAGGACCTGTTGATCGCGGCACTAGCGCCCGATGCCGCGCCGAAGACGCCGGTCGTCGTCGCTATGCCCCATCGCGCCATCAGCCGCAGCGTTCGGCTGAATGTCGACCTGCTCGACCGGATGATGAGCGGCATGTCCGAGATGGTGCTCGCGCGTAACGAGCTCGCCCGGCGATTGCGCGATGCGGGCGCCGATCCGAAGGTGGAAGCAGCGCTCCAGCGGCTGTCGCTGACCGTGGCGGACATGCGCGACACGGTCACGCGGACGCGGATGCAGAAGGTGGACGCGCTGTTCTCCGCGTTGCCGCGGATGGTCCGCGATACCAGCGCGGAACTCGGCAAGACGGTCGATCTAATCATCGAGGGCGCTGATGTCGAACTCGATCGCGAGATGATCGAATTGATGCGCGATCCGCTTGTCCACATTATCCGCAATGCGATCGATCATGGGATCGAGCCCCCCGCCGAGCGGCGGAACGCAGGCAAGCGCGAGGTCGGGCGGCTGGTGGTATCGGCACGCCAGTCGGGCAACCAGATCCTGATCGAGGTCGCAGACGACGGACAGGGCATCGATGTCGCCCGGATCGTCGCGAAGGCCGCCGAGCAGAAGCTTCACGGGGTCGCCGAACTCGCGGCGATGAGCGCGACGGCAAAGCTCGACCTGATCTTCGCGGCGGGGCTGTCGAGCCGCGATACCGTCACCGCAACCTCGGGCCGCGGCGTCGGCATGGACGTGGTGCGGGCGAATATCGAACAGATCGGCGGGCGGGTGGTGTTGACCAACGATCCCGGCCGGGGGCTTCGCATCGTCGTCCATGTTCCACTGACTCTGTCGATCATATCGACGATCATCGTCGGGGTCGGCGCGCAACGGTTCGCCCTCGCACGCCAGTCGATCGACGAGATCGTCACCGTGCGCGGCGACCTGGTCCGGATCGAGACGATCGGCGATGCGTCCGCCGCCATGGTGCGCGGCCGGCGGATGCCGCTGGTATCGCTCGGCACCCTGTTCGCACTGAGTACCGGCGCGCCGCCGACGCTGGTGATCGTGTCTACCCGCGAGGGCGTGTATGCTTTGGGAGTCGATACCGTACTCGATACCGAAGAGGTCGTCGTCAAGCCGGCATCGCCCGCGGTGATGGCTACCGGAGTTTACGCAGGCAAGACCTTGCCGGACAACGGGCTGCCGATGCTGCTGCTCGACGCGGCAGGGATCGCCGCCGTGGCCGGATTGCGGTTTGCGCCGATGGTCGTCGACGACGGCGTGCCCGAAGACGTCGTTGTTCCAGGCGTACCCGCGCTGCTGTTCGACGATCTGGACGGTCAGCGTCGCGCGCTGGCCTTGGCGGTGATAGATCGGGTCGAGCCGGTGTCGATCGATGCGATCCGCTGGAGCGCGGGCGCGATGCGATTGTCGGTCGGCGGCGCTATCATCCCGCTCTATGCGGTGGGCGACTTCGGCGGTCGCGACGAGGTGGCGGTGCTGCGGCTGACCGACGGCGAAAGCGAGATGGCCTACGCGATCGCAGAAGCGATCGAGATCGTGACCCTGCCGCACGAGATCGCACCGGCGCGCAGGGCCGCGCCGGGCGCGGGGGCCGGCGCGGCGGGGCCGATCGCCGGCGTGGTGCTGATCGACGGCGATCAGGTCGAGCTGATCGATCCCCATGCGCTCTTCGCGGGCGAGCCTGTGACGATCGCAGCGCCGCCGGTCTGCCTGTTGCAGGTCGATGGCTCGGGCTGGATGGAAACCTTCCTCAAGCCGGCGCTCGAGGCGTCCGGCTATCGGTGCGTGACCGCGCTTGCCCCTGGCGAAACCGCCGCCATTGCGCTCGCGATGGAGGATGCACCGGTGCGCGAGAGCGCTGCCCCGGTGGTCACGCTACGCCGGACTCCCGGTACCGACCGCGACGACGATGCAAGCGTCTATCGCTATGACCGGGCCGCGCTGATCGCGGCGATTGCCGCGCGGAGGGCGATGTGACGGAACTCTTCCTGATCGCGCACATCGCCGGCCGAGGGGTGGCCATCGACGCCGCGCAGGTGGATTCGGTGGTCGATATCGGCGAGATCGTCGCAGTCCCGCGCGCGGACGCCTTCGTGCGGGGATTGGCCGCGTTGCGCAGTCGCGTCGTGACGGTGATCGATACCGGAACCGCGCTGGGGATCGCGCCGACTCCCGATACGGTTCGGCGCGCGGTGATCACGATCGTCGAGGGACACCATTATGCGATCCTTATCGAATCGGTCGAGGATGTTGCGCCGTTCGCACGGCTTCCGCTCTCGGCCGGGCTGACGCTGCAGGCCGGCTGGGCCATCGCGGGAACTGGGATCGTCGAACGCGACGGGGCCCCTCTGCTCGTACTGGACCTCACGGCGATCATTCCCGAATCGGTGCTAGCGGCCTGACTTGGTTACATCTTTTAGTCGCTTAACGCGGCGCTTACGCTTTGCATTCTAAACCTGCTGCAAGATTTCCCCCGGAAGGCATTCCATGAAGACCTGTCTTGTCGTCGACGATTCGAAAGTGATCCGCAAAGTCGCGCGGCACATCCTGGAGACGCTCGACTTCACCGTTACGGAGGCGTGCGACGGCCGCGAGGCAATGACCGCGTGCATGGCGTCAATCCCCGACGTCATCCTGCTCGACTGGAACATGCCGGTGATGAGCGGCATGGATTTCCTTCGCGCGCTGCGTGAAGCCGACGTGCCACGGCGGCCGAAGGTAGTGTTCTGCACGACCGAGAACGGCATGGCCTATATCCGCGCGGCGATCGAGGCTGGCGCGGACGAATACGTCATGAAGCCGTTCGACCGCGATACGCTCGAATCGAAGCTCCAGATTGTCGGCATGGCCTGATCCGGCGATACGGTGACGCTTCGACCCTTATCTTTTTCGCGCCACGCGGACAGCGACGTCGCCGACACAGCCCGCGTCCTGATCGTCGACGATTCGGTGGTCGCGCGTGCCGTGATTGCGCGGATGATCGATGCGAGCGATCGCTTTTCGGTGGTCGGGGCGGTCGGCAACGTGGCGGCAGCCCTCGAGTTCCTAGGCCGGGCGGTGGTCGATTTCATCCTGCTCGATATCGCGATGCCCGGCGTCGATGGCCTGACCGCTCTGCCGGACCTGATCGCGGCGGGGCAGGGCGCCAAGGTTTTGATCGTCTCCTCGACCGCGGACGAGGGCAGCGTCGCCGCTGTTCAGGCGTTGGCGCTCGGGGCGGCGGAGACTCTGGTCAAGCCATCCGCCAGTGCATTGTCGGGGCGGTTCGGGGCGGCGCTTCTCACGAAACTGGAACGGCTGTGCCAGAACGTGCATCAGTTGCCGCCGGCGATCCTCGTCCGGCCCACTCCGACGGACTCTCCGTCGCAGCCGACGCCAGCCGCTGCGATTCCAGCCGCGCAAATGTCCGCGAGCGAAGATTACGACATCGTCGCGATCGGTGCGTCGACGGGCGGCATCCACGCGCTGAGCCGGATGTTTCGTGAGGTACCGACGGGGTTCCGGTTGCCGATCGTCATTACCCAGCACCTGCCGACGTCCTTCATGCCGTATTTCGCCGCGCAGGTCGCGCTACTCGCCGGTCGGCCGTGCGAGGTCGCGGTCGACCGGTTGCGGATTCGCCCCGGCCGGATCGTTGTCGCGCCCGGCGACGCACACCTGCATTGCGTCAAGCTGAGCGACGGGGGCGCCGCGTTCCGGTTGACGCGCGAAGCTGTGGGGAGCGGCTGCATGCCTTCGGTCGATCCCATGCTGACCTCGCTGGCCGACGTGTATGGCCCCCGAGTGTTGGCGATCGTCCTCAGTGGAATGGGTCGTGACGGTGCGGAAGGCGCGCGGCGCGTCCACGAAACGGGCGGCTGCGTCGTCGCGCAAGACAGGGAGAGTTCGGTGGTCTGGGGCATGCCGGGCGCGGTCGCTTCGTCGGGCATGGCGGACGCGGTGCTCGCACCCGATGCGATCGGCCGCCTCGTCGCATCGCGGCGTCGGCCATGACACTCGCCGCAATCCCGCCCTCGGTCGCGTCCCAGACCGCGATCAACGTACTCACCGCACTGCTCGAGGCGCGGACCGGTCAGCAGATTGCGGCCTATCGCTCGTGGCGGCTGGATACCGCGTTGAAACCGCTGCTGCGCGACCGCAATCTCGATACGCTCGATCAACTCGTGACCCAGTTGCTCGAGGGTAGCGATCGACAGATCGGCGATCGGATCGTCGACGCGCTGGTAAACCAGGAAACCTCGTTCTTCCGCGACGCGCAGGTGTTCGAGATGCTCGCCGACGCGGTCGCCGTGGCGGAAACGGATCGTCGGCGCGCGCGGATCTGGTGTGGTGGGTGCTCGACCGGGCAGGAACCCCTGTCGCTGGCGATGCTGTTTGCCGAACGGCACGAGGCGACCGGCGCACCGATCCCCGAGATCGTCGCCACCGACGTGTCCGATGCGGCGATCGCCCGGGCGCGCTCGGGCCGGTTCTCGCAGTTCGAGATCCAGCGCGGATTGCCCGTCCGGCGCATGGTGCGCTGGTTCGACACGACTGGCAGCGACTGGATCGCCAAGCCCGAATTGATGCGGATGATCGCGTTTCGGCGGATGAATCTGGTATCGGACCAGCCGCCACCGGGACAGTTCGACATCGTGCTGTGCCGCAACGTCTTGCTGTATCTTTCGACCGACACCAAGAACCAGGTGTTCCCGAAATTCGCCAGTGCGCTCAGACCCGGTGGTGTGTTCGTCATGGGCGCCGGCGAGACAGTGATTGGGCAGACCCGTCTGTTCGAGCCCAGCAAGCGCTTTCGCGGTCTGTACGAGGTCTCCACCAGCGCCGTCCGGGGCAGCGCCGCGGCCTGACCGCGGTTTACATCCGGCGCGCAGGGCGGCAAGCGGCACCGGTGTCGACAATCTCCGCTACCGGCCACATCACTCGCGAAACGCATCGCTTCGGCCTGCGCGATTTCGTCGTCGTCGTCCTGATGAACGTCCTTTGGGGGCTCAACATCATCGCCGTGAAGATGGCGGTGAGCGCGATCGCGCCGATGACCGCCGGGTTCCTCCGTCAGGCGATCGTCTTCCTCGTCTGCGCCAGCTGGCTAAGATTTGTGCCGGGCCGGACGGGCACGCTCGCGCTGCTGTCCGGCGGCGTCTTCTATCTGCTCATCAACCTGTCGCTGTCGGTCTCGACCAACATCGGCGCGCTGGCGATTGCCGGGCAGCTGGGCGTACCGTTCTCGCTGTTGCTGGCGATCGTTGTCTTTCGCGAACGGATCCACTGGCCGCGGATGCTCGGCATCGGTCTGTCGATCTTCGGCGTCGTGCTGCTGGTGTTCGATCCCGCGGCCGCGCGCGAGGGAACCGGGCTGACGCTTACCGCGCTTGCCAGTTTCATCTGGGCGATCATGTCGCTGATCCAGCGCCGGCTGATCGGCGTTCCCGTCCTGACGATCTACGCGTGGGTCGGCTTGATGGGGACCCTGTCGATGGGTGTCGTCGCGTGGATCGCGGAGCCTGCCGCGATGCGGCACATCCCCGACCTGCCGCTTCGGACGATCGGCTGGGTCGCGTTCTCGGCGATCGGATCGACCGTGATCGGCCAAGGCTCGATGTCATGGCTGCTGCAGCGGCATTCGGTCAGCATCGTCACGCCGATGACGCTTGCCGCGCCGATCATCTCGGTGTTCGCCGCGGCCTATTACTTCGGCAACCCATTGACGCTATTGATCCTGATGGGTGGCGGTGTTGCAATGCTCGGCGTCGCGATCGTCACCATTCGCACCGCGCGTGCCGACGCGACAGTGGCATAACGGCTCGAGGGGAAGCTGGCTTGAAGTTCATCGAGACGCCGTCACCGAATTTCGACGATCGCACGCTCCCCATCACGATGATCGTGCTGCACTATACCGGCATGAAGGACGGACCGTCGGCGATCGCCCGGCTGCGCGATCCCGAGGCAAAGGTGTCGTCGCATTACCTGATCGAGGAGGACGGCACCGTCCTGCGGATGGTCGCCGAGGACAAGCGCGCCTGGCATGCCGGCAAGTCGCACTGGCGCGGGATCGAGGACGTCAACTCCGCCAGCATCGGCATCGAGATCGTCAATCCCGGGCATGAGTTCGGCTATCGCCCGTTTCCGCCCGAGCAGATCGCGTCGGTTGTGGCATTGGTCGCCGAGATCAAGGATCGTCACGAGATCACGCGCGGCAACATCGTCGGCCATTCGGACATCGCGCCGACGCGCAAACGCGATCCGGGCGAGCTGTTTCCATGGCATGAACTGGCGCGGCGGCGACTGGCTCTGCCACGCCCAACCAAGAATTTGATGGATCCCGGCTGGACCGAGGGCGGCTTCTGCCTCGCGCTCGAACGCTTCGGCTATGATGTTGAGAACCGGATGGCCGCGACGATGGCGTTCCAGCGACGGTTCCGCCCAGAGCTGGTCGATGGCGAGGTCGACGCGGAGTGCCGCTGCATCCTGCTGGCGTTGCTGCTGCCCAAACCGATGGGCGACGACTGAGTACTAAATACTGATCCTCCCCCGCCAGGGGGAGGTGGCTGGCGCTTGCCAGACGGAGGGGGCGGTGAGGGCAACCAGATGTTCCGTGTCCTCCCCCTCCGTCGCCTTCGGCGCCACCTCCCCCTGGCGGGGGAGGATCGCAGTCCACCTGTGAAAAACGGTGGTGCATCGCCCGGACCCGCGCTAGGGCTTGCCTCGCCAGAGGGTCGGGCGGCCGCGGGTGTTTTCGGACACGCGAGGAAAGTCCGGGCTCCGCGAAACGACGGTGCCGGGTAACGCCCGGCGAGGGTGACCTCAGGGAAAGTGCCACAGAGAGCAGACGGCCAACCCTCGGCGCAAGCTGGGGCGGTCAGAGTGAAAGGGTGCGGTAAGAGCGCACCGCGCGCCTGGTAACAGGGGCGGCACGGCAAACCCCACCGGGAGCAAGATCGAATAGGGGTGGCACATGGGCTTCGTTTCAGCTCGTCACCCGGGTTGATTGCTTGAGGCGGCGGGCAACCGTCGTCCTAGAGGAATGGTCGCCTAACTTCCGTATCGAAGGATCGGAAATGGACAGAACCCGGCTTACAGACCCTCTGGCATCCTTCCTCGAACCATTGCAGACTGCGGCGGAATAGCGCCGGGCTGCGACGTGGGGAATGTGATGCGTATCAAGACGATCGCGCTGTTGGGTGCAGGCGTGTTGGCGATGGCAGGTGGGCTGGTTCCCGTTGGCGCCCAGACACCGCCGCCATCGACGACAATTCAACAGGACTTCGACGCAGCGACGGCGCTGGATGCGAGACCCGATCGCGGAGCGTCGCTGGCGGCATGGGAAACACTGGAAGCGCGAACCAAGCCCGGATCACGTAGTCGCGGTATCGTGCTGGTCCGCAAGGCACCAACGCTGTTCGCCCTGAACCGCGCCGACGAATCGGTTAAGGCTGCACGGGCAGGGCTCGCCTTGCTGCCGGCCGACGATGCCAGTCTTGCCGAAGACCGGACGCGCGTCTTCCTGATCCTCGGCCAAGTCGCGACCGACACGCTCGATTACGCGGGCGCCGTGACTGCGCTCCAGCAGGCGGAGGCGAGCGCGATCAGTACCGCCGACAAGCTGGGTGCGATGCTGTCGCTGGTGACCGCGCAGATCTTCATCGATCCCACCGCCGCCGCGGCGACGTTGGCACGCAGCGACGCGTTGATCGGCACGGTGAAGCTCGAGAAGAGCGTTGCCGCGCGGTTCGCGCGGGAGCGGACCCTGTTGAAGCTCAACACCGGGGACATCGCCGGCGCCCGCGCCAGCGCGTTGCAGGCGATCCGGCTTCTCGGCGGCCTCGAAACGGACAAGGTCGATATCATGGACGCATCGGCGCGGTCCGATGCCGCGATCGCGTACCTGCTGAGCGGCAATGCGGACGAGGCACGGCGGTACATGGCCTATACCGGTGCAGGACGCATGGTGAAGGGATCGTTCGATCCTGCCGCGGAAATGCGCTCGCCCGATTGCGGCGGCGATGCCGGTCTCAAGCCGCAGGACGTCGCGGTGGTCGAATTCAACATCGCGTCCGACGGTACGATCGACCAGGCGGTGCCGATCTATGCCGCGGGCGGCGGCCAGGTCGCGCTGGAGTTCGCGCGAGCGGTCAAGGGTTGGTCGTGGCCTGCCGAAAAGGTCCAGGCGATCCCGGCCTTCTATCGGTATCACGTGCGGGTCGAGATGCGCTGTTCGACCGCGTTCGAACGGCCGTCGATCGACGACGGACTGGACGACGTCCTGGAACAGTGGTTGTCCAGCAAGGGCATCACGGTCGCTCCTGCCCCAACCGGCTCGCAGGCAGCCGCACTCGCTGCACAGCGCGCCGCACTCGCAACGGCGACCGCCCAGTCGCCTAATGGTTTGCGTACGCTCGCCGCGATCTATCGCCTGACGAACAATCCCACTGTAGCGCGGGAAGAGCGTGCGGCCTTGGCTGCGCGGGCTCTGGCGATCGCGGTGGCCAACGATGCACCGCCGAGCGCCCGGTTGACGTTCGACCTGCCGGGACGCATCGATGCGGTGACCGACATCTGGCGTCCGGGGGTATTCGAGCGGACGTTGACGCCGATGGTATCGGAACCCGTCTATGCCAACGATCCCCAGGCGCGGGCGGCGATCCGGTTGATGATGGTCGACGGCGCCGTCGCACGGACGCGAAAATCCGAGAAGAACAACACGGCGATCGTCACGCTTCGGCAAGTGGCGGACGACAAGGCCTTGAAGCCGAACGATCCGCTGCGCGTCGGTGCGTTGATCCGCATCGCATCGATCGAAGAGCGCAACGGAGAGATCGATGCGGCGCGGGCGACATTCGCGTTGAGTGGTCTGACCGCGAATCAGTGCGCGATCATGGATGCACCACCGAAGATGGTATCACAGCCGGGATCGGAAGCATTCCCGATGGAAGCGATGCGTTGGGGTTTCGAAGGCTGGACTCAGGTTCAGTTCGACATCGGCGCGGACGGCAACGTCATCAACCAGCGCGCCCTGCTGAGCTATCCCCCGTTCATCTTCTCGGAGGCGGGCACTAAGTTCTTCACCAAGGCCAAATACGCCAAGACGTATCGTCCCGACGGGGGGCTCGGTTGCGGCGCCACGACGACCCGTATCAAGTTCATGCTGCCAGACTCGGCGCGGCGCGGCTCGTAAGCGAAAGATAGCCCCTTCCCACGGCCATGGTGGGAAGGGGGAACGCCTTACACCAGCACCTTGTCCGGCCGGCCGACCTCTTCGAGCACGGTCGCCGAATCGATCTCCATCATCGGTTTAATCAGACCGTCGCGGATGTCGTAGACCCAGCCGTGGAGCAGCACTTCCTGGCCGCGCGCAAACGCCCCCTGGATCGTCTTGGTCCGCGCGAGCCTGACGAGCTGGTCGCGGACGTTGACCTCGACCAGCCGGTTGACCTTCTGTTCGCGGTCGGGCTGCGCGTCGATCTCGTCGGCATGGTCGTGCAACACGCAGCGCGCGGTGCTGAGCCAGTCGTCAACCGGCCCGGTGGTGCCGCCGTCCAGCGTCGCGCGGATCCCGCCGCACGCATAATGGCCGCAGATGATGATGTGCCGCACGCCGAGCACGTCGATCGCATATTGCAGCACCGACATCAGGTTCATGTCGTCGTCATTGACGAGGTTGGCGATGTTGCGGTGGATGAACATGTTGCCGGGCGGCGTCATCGTCATCTGTTCCGGCCCGACGCGGCTGTCCGAACAGCCGATCCACAGGAACTCCGGGTTCTGGCCGACCAGCTGGCGCTGGAAGAAGTCGGCGCTCTCCTCGATGATCTCGGCTGCCCACGCCTTGTTGGCGAGCAGGAGCTGCTTGTACTGCCTCATGCGAAACGGACCTCGGTCTGGGGGGCGTTGATAAGCTTGACCGTGCGCATCGCGAGATCGCCGCGGATGAGCACGGTGATGCCGCGATACTGCGCGCCCTTGATGAACGCGTTGATGATGTCGACGTTGTCGAGATCGACATAGCTGGTCGACGACAGGTCGATCAGCAGGTTTGCATTGTCGGGCACCTTGGCGAGCGACTTCTGCAACTCGTATTTATGGATGAAGTACAGGTTGCGGCGGGCGCGAACGAGGCAGTCCTCGTCGTCGCAGGCAAAGGTGATCGCGGTACGGAAGTTGCGCGCGACGACGAACACGAAGCCAACGGCAAGGCCGATCACGATGCCTTCGAGCAGGTCGGTGAACAGGATCGCAGCCACCGTGACGACGAACGGAATGAACTGCGTCCAGCCCTGCTTGAAGCGCTCGGTATACAGCTTCGGCTTGGTGAGCTTGTAGCCGGTCGCGATCAGCACCGCGGCGAGCGCCGACAGCGGGATCAGGTTCAGCACCGCCGGGATCAGCGCGACGCTGACCAGCAGCCAGAAGCCGTGCAGGATCGTTGACAGCTTGCTCTCGGCCTTCGCATCGACGTTGGCGGACGAACGGACAATTACCGAGGTGAGGGGCAGGCCACCGATCAGGCCGGACAGGATATTGCCGCCGCCCTGCGCCATCAATTCCCAGTTCTTGTCGGTCGAGCGGCGGCGCGGATCGATCTCGTCGACCGCCTTGACGCTCAACAGCGATTCGAGGCTGGCCACGATCGCAAGCGTGACCGCGCTGGTCCAGACGATGCCCATCGTGATCCCGGAGAAGTCGGGGAAGGTGAACAGCGACGGGAATTGCGACAGCGTCTGGGTGATCGGCACCTGGACGAGATGCGTCGCCTGGAGCTGCCAGTCGGGCTTCACCGCGCCGAGCAGCATGTTGCCGAAGATGCCGATCAGCACGACGACCAGCGGGCCGGGGACGAAGCGCAACGGGCCGTCCTTGGGCTTGGCACCGTCCCACCAGAACAGGAAGGCGAGGCTGACCGACGCGATCAGGATCGCGCCGGGGGTCACGGCCGCGCTGAGGCTGTCGAGGATGCGCGAGAAGGTGTTGATCCCGTTCGCGGTGGTGAATTCGAAGATCCCCTCCGCCTCGCGGTCGAAGCCTACGGCGTGCGGGATCTGCTTGAGGATCAGGATCAGGCCGATCGCCGCGAGCATGCCGGTAATGACGGAGGATGGTACGAATTCGCTGAGGATGCCGGCGCGGGTCAGCGAGAAGCAGATTTGGAGAACGCCTGCGAGGACGACCGCCATCAGGAACATCTGGTAGCTCGGCATGCTCTCGATCGCGGTCAGCACGATCACGGTCAGGCCGGCGGCAGGGCCGCTGACCGACAGCGGCGACTTCGAGAACAGGCCGACGGCGATGCCGCCGACGATGCCGGAGATGATGCCGGCGAACAGCGGCGCACCGGACGCGAGCGCGACGCCGAGACACAGCGGCAGCGCGACCAGCGCGACGACGATGGAGGCGGGAAGATCCGCGCGCCACGTGGTAAGCTTTGGAATGAGAGTCGGCACCAGGGCTCCTGTCGCTAAGGTGTCGGCTGGGAATACGTCCGCACCGGACGCATCTATCCATGCCACATGACAAATAGTTCATGTTCAGTAATCGATGAACGGTGTCTGACTCAAGGCGGAATGTTGCGGCGCGGAAGATAGTCGAATCCGAGAGTTTCGGCCGGCCTTGCTGCGTATGGTTGCGTTGTCCGTGGGGACGCCTATCTCGGACCGCTATGGCTCGAAGCACGACACGATCTTCAGACTGGGGTTTTCCGCGCTGGCGCGAATATGGCGCGAGTACCGAGGCGGTGACCGTCCGGCTGTGCGATCGGCATGGCTGCAACGAGCCCGGCAACTGCCCCGCGCCGAAATCGCCCAACAGCCCGGACCGCTGGTATTTCTGCATGCACCACGCCGGCGAATATAATCGCGGCTGGAATTATTTCGAAGGCTTGAGCGCGGAGGAAGCGGCCGAACGCGAGGCGGCGGAAACGCGCACCGCGGACGGCTACACCGATCCCAAGCATTACGCTTGGGCCGGCTCGGGCGATGGCAGCCGCTCGCGAGACGAGATGCGCGCGTTGGAGGTGCTCGACCTCGAGCCCGACGCAACGTTCGAGGACGTGCGCGCGGCGTGGCGGCGGATGGCGAAGGCGAATCATCCAGACGTGCGCCCGAACGACAAGGATGCGGCGAAGCGGTTCCAGGGCGTGCAGGCGGCCTATGAGGTCCTGAAGATGGCCGAAGACCAGCGGACGTGGAAACCGGCGTGATCCGCGTCCTCGCCAGTCGCTGGCAGGGAAGCGTTCTGGTCTGCGGCAAGTGTTCGAAGAAGCTGGACGGCGGGTTTGGAGAGAAGGGCCGGACGCCCCTGGTGAAGCTGTTGCGTCAGGCACTTGGCGTAAAGAAGGGCCGCAAGGCGGATCGCGGCGTGGTCGAGGTCAAGTGCCTCGGGGTTTGCCCGAAGAACGCGGTGGTGATGGTCGACGGCGCTCGGCCGGATCGGTGGATGCTCGTCCCGGCTGGTGCGGACGTGGCCGAGGTCGTTGCGAACCTCACCGTATACGCAGCAACCTGACGATCCTCCCCCGCCAGGGGGAGGTGGCTGGCGCTTGCCAGACGAAGGGGGAGGAAGGGGTAACCTCTGTTGCGTGTTCCTCCCCCTCCGCCACCTTCGGCGACACCTCCCCTTGGCGGGGGAGGATCGAAAGTTTCAGCCGGCGTATCGCTCCGCCGTTTCCCGGATCAGGGCGATCATGTTGGGAATCCCCTGAGTCCGGTTCGAACTCAGCTGCTTGCTAAGATCGAACGGCGCCAGTTCCGCCTTGATATCCGTCGCGACGATCTGCCTGGGAGCCTGGTCCTGCACCGTCAGCAGAACCAGAGCGATGATCCCCTTGGTGATCGCCGCATTTGAGTCCGCCAGGAAGTGCAGTCGACCATCGTCGGTCGTAGTCGGATAGACCCAGACCGAGGCCGAACACCCACGCACCAACGTCGCCTCGGTCTTCAGCGCATCCGGCATCGGCTCAAGCTCTTTGCCAAGGTCGATCAGCAGGCGATAGCGGTCGTCGGGTTCGAGGAAGTCGTATTCCTCGCGGATGTCTGTGAGAGTGGCCATGCCTGTCGGGTAGCGGGTCGGCTTCAGCGCTTCAACACCGGGGGCCCAAAACAGGAGCGCGTATCCTCGAATACCACCACCCCGGCGAAGGCCGGGGCCCAGTTGGGGGGCGGCGATGGCGAAGTGCGGTCCTCCGTTATTGCCACCTTTCCAACTGGGCCCCGGCCTCCGCCGGGGTGGTCCGCCCTCTAGTCAAGAGCCCTAGAGATCCACCCCGGCGGCGATCGCCTCGAGCTTCTTGATACGCTCCTTCAAATCCGCAATCTCGATCCGCGATCCGGTCGACACCGCGACCGGCATGCGACCGTCCTGCGCGTGATCCAGCTCCATCCGCCGCAGCGAAAGCCAGCCCCGCCATCCGGCCAAGCCACCGGCGACGATCATCGCCAGCCCTGCAAGGCTCGCCAGCGCCAGGGTGATATAGACGTTCGGTTCGATCATGTCCGCCTCCTAGCGGTCGCGGAGCCGTTCGATCTCTCGGTCGAGATCGACGCTCTTGTGGTTGTCGGTGATCACGCGTTCCAGCACCTGGATGCGCTCCTTCATCTGCTGCACCTCGTCGCGCAGCCGATGCGAATCGACGCTGTCGACCGGACTCGCCGGGGCTTGCCCAAGCGCGCGGTAGCGAGCGGTCAGCACCTTGGCGACCATCACGATCAGCACGATGCAGACGACCATCGAAAAGGGGTTCATCGTGTCTCTCCTTCGGTAAGGCTCGCGGTGCGGCCCGCCGTAAGTGTTGGTGAAGTCTGCAAAGGCAGCGATGGGTAAAAGGGCGGATCGGCCCGGAGCCGTTCGATCTCGGCGGCAACGCCGATGCCCCGGTCGGTGACGATCCGTTCGAGCACCCGTACCCGCTGTTCCAGGCGTTCGGTGTGCGCCGCATATTGCGCGGACTTCTCGGCGGTCTGCGCATTCAGCGCGCTCGCCATGCGCTCCTTGTGCTTGATCCAGTCCTTGAAGACGCTGCTGCCGATCCCGAGGATGACCGGCAGGCCGATCACGATGAAAACGAGCAGGAAGATCGTGAAGTTGTTCATGATCTATGTCCTTCAGCGGTCGCGGAGGGCTTCGATCTCGCGGGCGGTGCGCTCGGCGGGGTCGGTGGCGATGCGTTCGAGGACCGCGATCCGTTCCTCGAGCCGCGACACCTGCCCCGTCAGCCGCTCGTTCTCGCTGCTGAGCAACTGGACCTTGCGTTCACCGTCGACATCGCCGTCTCGCCTGCGTTTGCGGCCCCGCGCTTCGGGTTCGAAGCCGTGCTTCGCGCGGATCCAGTTATTCGCCACCCAGGCGACCGGTCCCACCGAAATCGCCACGATCGGTATCATCAAGGCCCAATCCATCGTCATTCTCCCTGTTGACGCCGCGTCTCAGCGCAGGCTGTCGATCTCTGCCGCGAGGCTGTTGCTTGAGCGGCTGGTATAGTGCGTCTCGATGTCGGCGAGGCGGCGGTCGATGTCGCGGAACTTGCTGCGAACCTCGGCGGTCGACCGCTTCGGGTTCGAGCGGACGCCCTGCCAGAACTTCGCGTCGTCGGGCGTCTCGTACAGGCCGATCGGCTTGGCATGGCCCATCCATGCGACCAGCCAATAGGCCAGCAGCGTCCAGGGAAAGCCTCCGGCGAGCGTCAGGACGACCACCCCGACACGAACGAAAAGCACATCGATTCCGGTATAGTCTGCGATCCCGGCGCAGACGCCCTTCCACTTTGCATTCTGTTTATCGAGGTAGAATTGTGTGCGGCTGCCAGACATTTCAGTTCCTCCGATCGAGGGGGCGATCCAATGGGCGTTCGGACTCACGGTCCGAAAGATACGGCGATTGCGTCGTGCTGAGGCCCGGCTTCCAGTCGGGGTTATCGGCGGCGATGATCCGTTCGACGGTCATCACGCGGTCCTCCAGACGGCGAGCGAGCATCTGCATCTCGTCGAGCAGCTTCTCGTCCTCCTCGGTGATCCGCGGCGCCTGCTTCCACTTGGTGATGTAGTGCAGGATCACCCACGGAAGCCCGATGAAGAGCATACCGCAGACGAGCACGGGCATCAGGTCATCCATCTCAGTCGTCCTTCTTCATGCGCGCCTTGAGCGCGGCGAGCTGGGCGTTGACCTTGTCGTCGCTGCGCAGCTCGGCGATTTCCTCTTCGAGCGTCTTGACGACACCGAGCCCCATCGCATCCGCGCGGCCCTCGGCTTCATCGACACGGCGGTCGAGGATGTCGAAGCGGCTGAACGCCTCGTGCGTCTTCGGGCCGTTGTACATCTCGCGGAGCCGGGTGCGGTTGTTCGCGCTCTCCAGTCGGGTCTGCACCGCGTTCTGCTTGGTGCGCGCCTCGCGGAGCTTGGTCTGGAGCTTGGCGATGTCCTCCTCGGAAGCCCGAAGCGCATCGTCGAGCACGCCGACCTCGGCCTTCAGCTGCTCGGCCATGTCGAACGCCTTCTGGCGCTCGACCAGGGCAGCCTTGGCAAGGTCCTCGCGGTCCTTGCTCAGCGCCAGTTCGGCCTTCTCGGTCCAGTTGTCCTGGAGCTGCTCCAACTTCGAGATATGGCGGCGCATCTCCTTCTGGTCGGCGATGGTGCGCGCGGCGGAGGCGCGAACCTCGACCAGCGTTTCCTCCATCTCCAGGATGATCATGCGGATCATCTTCGACGGGTCTTCGGCCTTCTCGATGAGATCGGCGAAGTTGGCGGCGACGATGTCGCGGGTGCGGGAAAAGATGCCCATGTAAATCCTACTCCAGGGGTCGGCCCGAGGCTCTCGGAGAGCGTCGGTGTCTTATGCCACGATTGCGGTGGTTGCCGCGACGGGCGTTGCGGTGGTTGCGATCGCGGGGCCGACCGCGCCGAGGACGCAGGTTGCGCTGACGACGATGGTGCAGAGGGTGGCGGCGACGGTGCGGGCGATGGTGGTGTTGAACACGGTGGGTCCCCTTTGAGACTGGTTGGTTCCGCTATTCGGCGGGTTGCCTGAAGCATTGCATCTGTCGTGCCAGTTTCGAAAATGGCGGAATTGCAGGGGTTTGCGCGATTTAAGGTGTTTAGGCTGTGGCGGAAGCTTGCCAAGAGTTGGGAATTCGCGCCACATCTTCGCCATGGAGCGCACCACACAGGTCATCGGCGAGTCCGGCACGTTCATGGCGGCGCTCGAACGCGCCTCGCGGGCAGCGGCACTCGATCGTCCGGTGCTGGTGATCGGCGAGCGCGGCACGGGCAAGGAACTGGTCGCCGAACGCCTTCACCGCCTTTCGCCGCGGTGGGACCAGCCGCTGGTGATCATGAACTGCGCGGCACTGCCCGAGACGCTGATCGAGGCGGAACTGTTCGGGCATGAGGCTGGCGCGTTCACCGGCGCGACCAAGGCGCGGGTAGGGCGGTTCGAGGAGGCCGATGGGGGGACTTTGTTCCTCGACGAGCTCGGCACGCTGTCGATGGCCGCGCAGGACCGCCTGCTGCGCGCGGTCGAATATGGCGAGATCACGCGGATCGGCTCGTCGCGACCCATGCGCGTCGATGTGCGGATCGTGGCGGCGACCAACGAGCATCTGCCCGACAAGGTGGATCGCCACGAGTTCCGCGCGGATCTGCTCGATCGGCTGTCGTTCGAGGTGGTGACGTTGCCGCCTCTGCGCGCACGCACCGGCGACGTTGTGGTCCTCGCCGAACATTTCGGCCGGCGCATGGCCTCGGAACTAGGCCGCGAACGCTGGGAAGGGTTCGGCCCGGCGGCGATGGACGCGCTGATCGCGTATCGCTGGCCCGGCAACGTCCGCGAACTGCGTAACGTCGTCGAGCGCGCCGTCTATCGCTGGGAGCAGGCGGGACCGATCGACGCGATCGAGATCGACCCGTTCCAGTCGCCACACCGCCCCGGCGCTTCGACTGCCCCGAAGCCTATGGTTATAACCCCACGCGAACCCGAACCGGAGGACGGCGAAGATCCGGTCGTCGCGTGCGAAGAAGGCCCCTCGGACTTTAAATCCCGCGTATCCCGCTTCGAACGCGACCTACTCTCGCGCGCGTTGTCGGAACACCGCTTCAATCAGCGCGCCACCGCCGAGGCGCTAGGCCTAAGTTACGACCAGCTCCGCCACGCCCTAAAACGCCACGACCTCCTTAACGCAGGAGCTTGAGCTAATCCTCCCCCGCCAGGGGAGGTGGCGCCGAAGGCGACGGAGGGGGAGGCATGCGAAACCTCTGCTCCGTGTCCTCCCCCTCCGTCAGGCTAACGCCTGCCACCTCCCCCTGGCGGGGGAGGATCGCAACTGGCCCCTCAGCCGCTCTTCCCCACCAATCCCGCCAGTTTCTTCAACTTCGGCGCAACCACAGGCACGGTCAGCATCGTGCTCGCCAGCGCCATCAGCAGTAGCGCGGTGAACGTCTCATTCGTAATGATCTTCTTATCCAGCAGGATGTTGACGAAGATGATCATGATCAGCGCCTTGGTCTGGAGCAGCCAGCCGATCGCCGAAGCCTCGCCCGGCCGCCACTTCAGGATCCGTCCGGCGGCGTGAATCCCGGCCA
The DNA here is from genome assembly GCF_040407565.1 of Sphingomonas faeni. Taxonomy (GTDB): domain Bacteria; phylum Pseudomonadota; class Alphaproteobacteria; order Sphingomonadales; family Sphingomonadaceae; genus Sphingomonas; species Sphingomonas faeni_F. The sequence goes on along the minus strand of NZ_JAPZPR010000005.1, from coordinate 353,840 downwards.
GCTTGCCGCCCACCGACGCGACGAGCAGCAACGCCGCCGCGCCAAACACTGCGTACCCGCCGACCGCCCACTGCGTCTTCAACCCCGTCGACAGGAAGAACACCGGCATCACCGCGAGCAGCACGAAGTGGCGGAACTGGTCCATCTTCGCCGTCGTGAACCACTTCGAATCGAGTACCGCCCCCGACAGGAACGCGCCGACCATGAAGTGCAGCCCCGCCCAGTCCGCCGCGAACCCGCAGCCCGCAAGCCAGATCAGGCTGACATACCAGCGATCGCTCTCCTCGATCCGCGCCATCAGTTTCCGCACGATCAGCGTCACCACCGCGAATCCGACCAGGAAGCCGCCCTGCCGCCCGACGCGCTCCCAGTCGAGCAGGATCAGCGCGAGCACGCCCCAGATCGCGATGTCGTCCAGGCTCGCATAACGCAGGATCCGCTGCCCGATCGGCTCGCGCAGCACGTCGAGCTTTTCGAGAAACAGCACCAGGATCGGCAGCGCGGTGACGGCACAGGCCATGCCGATGCCGAGCACCACCTGCCACGTCGCGCCGTCCGGTCCGCGCCAGCCAGGGTAGCGCAACATCAACACCGCCGCGATGCTGCCGGTCACCAGCGGTACCGCGAGCGCGAGCCCTGCGGTGACGCCGGTTTCGCCGCGGCGTTTCCAGGCCTCGCCGAGGTCGAGCTCGATGCCGGCGACCCAGACGAACATCATCACCGCCCACCACGCGATGCCGTTGAGCGAGCCCAAGGTCGCGGGCGTGAAGACCGTCGCGTAATAGTCGGGATACGCCGCGCCGAGCACGCCCGGCCCGAGCAGGATCCCGCCGAAGATCTGCACCACCACCAGCGGCGCCCAGTAATCGGTCCGCCCGAGCCGCCACACCAGATACGGCACGGTGAAGATGATGAGTATCGCGAGGAGGAAGACCTCCGTCGGCGTCATGGCGTGCATGTGGATCCCCCGCGCCGATCGGTTCCCCCCGCCGGCTTCGTTACGGTAGCGGTATTATGCGTTCGACGCGGGCTCGGCAATATCCGGAAGCCGGGATCGACCTAGCCCGAGACATTATCGCCAATGCGTCATTCCGGGACAGGCGTCGGCAAAGAGCTGAGGACCGACTGGCCGAAGTGCGACGTTCCGTGCGATCACACCGTCCATATCGCAGGCGGGCTACCGCTCCGGAACGAAGAGGATATCGGATGAAACGATCGTTGCTGGCAATTGCGCTGTTCGCCGCTCCCGCGTTCGCGCAAGGCTCCGCGCCGTTCACGGTCGACGGGCAGGGGTTCGCGACGTTGCAGGAGGCGGTGTCGTCGATCCGGATGGGCACCGCGACGATCCTGATCGCGCCCGGCACGTATCGCCAATGCGCGGTGCAGGCGGGGGGGCACATCACCTTCAAGGCGGTCAAGCCTGGGACGGCGATCTTCGAGAGCGTTGCCTGCGAGGACAAGGCGGCGCTCGTGCTGCGCGGGCTTGGCTCGGTCGTCGATGGGCTGGTCTTCCGCGGCTACCGCGTGTCGGACGGCAACGGCGCGGGAATCCGCATCGAGCTTGGCGACCTGACCGTCAGCAACTCGATGTTCCTCGATAGTCAGGAGGGTATCCTCGGCGGTCAGCCGACCGGGCAGAGGATCGCGATTGACCGCTCGACGTTTTCGGGACTGGGGCAATGCGATCAATCGCCGAGCTGCGCGCATGCGATCTATCTTGCGAACAACGGCAGCGTGACGGTGACCAATTCGCGGTTCGAGCGGGGGACGGGGGGGCACTACGTCAAGCTGCGTAGTCCGACCGTGACGATCACCGACAACAGCTTCGACGATACCGCGGGGAAGAAGACCAATTACATGATCGACCTGCCCGAGGGTTCGACAGGGCTGATCGCGCGTAACACCTTCGTGCAGGGGCGAAACAAGGAGAATCATACGGGGCTGATCGTAGTCGCCGCCGAGGCGAAGACGTATCGCTCGACCGGGTTGCGGGTCGAGGGGAACGACGCGCGATTGTCGCCGGGGGATGGCAGCAGCCCGGCGTTCCTGGCGGACTACAGCCACGACAAGCTCGCGCTGGGTGCGAATCGGCTGGGGCCCGGGTTGCGGGCGTTCGAGACGCGGTGACCGGGCGTATCTTCGCCACCCCGTTTCCGTCATCCTGACGAAAGTCAGGATCCAGAGTAACGGGCGCGGTCATTTGCGGCTCTGGATCCTGACTTTCGTCAGGATGACGGGAGGGGGCACAATGACTGGCGAGGGGGATTGCGCACTACGCGCCTAGAGCGAGATATGCCTCAGCCCGGACAAGTACTCGCAGCCCCCGGATCGAGGTCCAGACACCGCCCATCCAGCCCGCTAACCGGCAACCCGATCGTCGCCGCCAGCGTCGGCACGATATCCACCGTCTCCACCGACAGCGGCTGCTCGAACCCCGTCATCCCCTTGCGCCAGAACAGGATCGGCACGCGACGGTCGTAATCCCACGGCGACCCATGAGTCTCGACATACCCCCCCGCCGGCGAAACGATCGTCGTCACGCGCGGCTTGAGCAGCACCACCATTTGCCCCGACCGCTCGGGATAGAACGACGCCCGCGCCCGCTCGATCAGCGTCCAGGTCTCGGGCGGGGACTTCGCCATCGGCGTCGCCATGATCTCGGCGGCGGAGTACGCGCCCGCGATCTGCGGCATCGCGCGATAACGGCGCAGCGCCTCGGCAAGCACCTTCGCCTGCGTCTTCGCTGGCAGCGTGTCGTCGATATACACGTCGCCTTCGGTCCCGAGCAGCACGCTGCCCGGCAGCCCCATGTCCTTGGCGATCGCGGTGCCGACCTGCTTGGCGAGCACGTTCTCGTCCATGTGCGCCTCCATCGGCATCGCGCGCTGCTGCTGGCGTTCGGTCGCATCGTGCGCGCCGTGATCCGCGGTCAGCACGACCTCGTAATCGACCCCGGTCTCATCCATCACTCTGAAGAAGTCGCCGAGCGTCTTGTCGAGCTGCGCCATCTGGATGCACATCTCCGAGCCCTGCGTCCCGTAGGTATGGCCGATATAGTCGGTCGCCGACGCGCCGATATCGATGATGTCGGTCTGCGGACCCTTGCCGAGCTTCATGTCCTGCACCAGCGCCGCCGCCATCGCGAACACCGCGGCGTCCGAGGCCGGCGATATGCGGAAGCCCTTCGCGTCGCCCGCCTCGCGCTCGAATCGACCCTGGCCGTAGGTCTTGCCGGCGATCACGATCGGATGGTTCACACCCGCACAGTAGCCGGGCAGGGGGAGCGCCGCCTGCGGCTTGGCGATGAGCGCGGCGACCGCGTCGCGCGTCCGCTGCACTGCCGGCGGCACCGCGCGACCGGCATACGAAACGTACGTCTTGCCGTCCCACCACCAGAGTTCATCGACCTTGTGGCCGCCCATCATTACCGCCGCGCGATCCTTCCCCGCGACCGACACCGAGCGCGTCCGCGGATCGCGCGCCTTCATCATCTCGCCGAGCGTGGGCACTTTTAGATGCATGTCGGACACGGTGTAGCTGTCGTGCGTGCTGCCGGCGACGCGCTCGTCTTCCGAGCAATAGACGATCTTGTCGGGCCGTCCGGCGCGCTGGTCGATCCAGTTGTTGGCGATGATCCCGGTATGCGCAGGCCGCATGCCGGTCAGGATCGTCGAGTGGCCGGGACACGTCTCGGTCGCGGCATGGCTCTGATACCCGCTCGGGAACACCGCGCCGTTCAACAATCGGGTGAAGCCGCCGGTATAGCGGTTGCGATATTGCTGGAACAGGTCGGCGGCGAACTGGTCGACCGAAATCGCCACGATCAGTTTCGGCGGGGTCGTGGGGGTCGTGGGGGTCGCCGCAGGAGGCGGTGCTGTCTGGGCAGAGACCGAAGAAGCCGAAGTCAGCAGGAGCGCGGCGATAAGTGCTTTCACGAACAGTCCTTTAGCCAGCAACATCCCTCGAGCGGGGCCGTCGCTTTGAAGTGCAATACGACAAGGTCACCGCTATGGCTTTGCGCGATGAACGAAACAAGGATGGCCATGCGCGGATTACGTTGCGTCCTGATGACGGTCTTGCTGGCCGTCTGCGGGCTGGCGAGTGCGCCCGCGTTTGCGGAATCGCTGAACGGCTCAAGCCAGCATCTGATGATGAAGCTGGTTGCCGAAAGCGATCACCCGAAAGCCGGCGCGCCGCTGACGATCGCGCTCGCGACGACGCCCGAGACCGGCTGGCACGGCTATTGGCGCAACCCGGGCGATGCGGGCTTTCCGGCGACGTTCGACTGGACGCTGCCGACGGGCGCGAGGGCAGGCGAGCCCGAATGGCCGGTGCCGACCACGCTGCTGATCGCGGGCCTGATGAACTATGTCTATGAGGCGCCCTATGCGCCGCTCGTGACGATCCAGGTTCCGGCGGGGCTGGCGGCGGGCTCGAAATTCCCGATCCGCCTGAAGACGAGCTATCTCGTCTGCTCCGCGACGATCTGCGTACCCGAGGAAAAGGCGCTGTCGCTCGACCTCACGATCGGTGACGGCGCGCCATCGCAGGCGGCCGCGTTCGCTGGCTGGCGACAGGCGATCCCCAAGCCGCTCGATGCCGGTGCGAACTATGCAGCGAGCAACGGGACGATGCGGATCGCGGTGCCGTTCCCGGCGAGCGCGAAAGCCGACAAGGCGTATTTCTTCCCGGTCACCACCGGCGCGATCGAGAATGGCGCGGCGCAGACGGTGACGCGCGACGGCGACCGACTGACGATCAGCACCAAGGTCGCGACGAACGCCAAGGCCGGCGAGCCGATCGAGGGCGTGCTCCGGATCGGCGACGGGCAGGGGCTCGGCGTCAAGGCGACCCCCGGTGCGGTGGCCGAAGCGGCCGGGGGCGATGCGACGAGCGCGAATGGCGAGAGCCTCTGGCTGACTGCGCTGATCGCATTCGCGGGCGCAGTGCTCGGCGGCCTGATCCTCAACATCATGCCCTGCGTCTTCCCGATCCTGAGCCTTAAGGCGCTCAGCCTCGCGCGCGGTGGTGCGAGCGAGAAGGACGCGCGGGGCGAGGCGTTGGCCTACACAGCGGGCGTTGTGCTGGTCTGCCTCGGCCTCGGCGGCGCGATCCTGGCGTTGCGCGCAGGCGGGTCCGCGGTCGGCTGGGCGTTCCAGTTGCAGCATCCCGGCGCGATCGTCGCGCTGCTGCTGCTGAGCACCGCGATCGCGTTCAACCTCGCCGGGCTGTTCGAGGTCCCGACTCCGCGCTTTGCCGGTGAGAGTGGCGCGAGCGGCGCATTCGCGACCGGCGCGCTGGCCGCATTCATCGCGACTCCGTGCACCGGTCCGTTCATGGGCGCGGCGCTCGGCGCGGCGCTGGTGCTGCCGTGGCCGGCGGCGCTCGCCGTGTTCGGCGGGCTCGGGATCGGCTTGTCGCTCCCATTCCTCGCGATCGGATTCATCCCGTCATGGCGGCGGTGGCTGCCGAAGCCCGGCGCATGGATGGAGACGTTCCGCCACATCCTGTCGGTACCGATGTTCCTCACCGCGATCGCGCTCGGCTGGGTGCTCGGGCGCCAGACCGGCGTGGATACGCTGACGCTCGCGCTGGTCGCGGTGCTGGCAGTCGGCGCGGTGCTGTGGATCGGCGGCTCGCGCCAGCGCAAGGGCAAGTCGTTCGGCATCGTCGCGCAGGTCCTCTTGCTCGTCGTGTTCGTCGGCAGCGCGGTGCTAATCTCGCGCGCGCCGGCGATGGCCGCCAAGACTGCGACCGCAGGTGACGAGGCGTTCACCGAGGCCAAGCTCGCGTCGCTGCGTGCCGAGAAGCGTCCGGTGTTCGTGTACTTCACTGCCGATTGGTGCCTAACGTGCAAGGTCAACGAGAAGGCGGCGATCGACACCACCGGTGTCCGTGACGCCTTCGCCAAGCACAATGTCGCGGCCTTGATCGGCGACTGGACCGACGGCGACCCGGTAATGGGCCGCTTCATCCAGGCCCACAACCGCGCGGGTGTCCCGCTCTATTTGTACTACGCCCCAGGCGCAGCCGAACCCACGGTCCTCCCACAAGTCCTGACCCCAGGCCTGCTGGAAGGCCTGGGAGCCTAAGAGGACTCCCCTCCCTGGAAGGGAGGGGTTAGGGGTGGGTCGGCCCGTTGGCTGACGCAGCACCCGCCTCAAGCCGACCCACCCCCGGCCCCTCCCTTCCAGGGAGGGGGGCATTATCGACCGAGGCGCTTCATCCAATCCCCACAACCGCACAGGCGTCCCGCTCTACCTCTACTACGCGCCAGGCGCCGCCGAACCCACCGTCCTCCCACAGGTCCTGACTCCAGGCCTACTGGAAGGCCTGGGAGCCTAAGCGTTGTCCAATCCTCCCCCGCCAGGGGGAGGTGGCTGGCGCTTGCCAGACGGAGGGGGAGGAAAGGGAAACCGCCGTTCCGTGTCCTCCCCCTCCGTCACCTGCGGTGCCACCTCCCCCTGGCAGGGGAGGATCGAACGATCGCCAGCCTATGAATGCTTACACATTCAGCCCTTGTGCGCCGCAGCAAAGCATTGCAGCATGGAACCGCAACGCTTGATGGGGGATTGACCGTTTCGATGGGGAAACAAGCGTTCGACGAGATCATGGGGACACCGGGCGACACGACCGCCCGGCCCGAACTGGCAGCCCTTGGCAAGTGGATCGAGGACACGCCAGACGCCGAGCTGCGACGCCGGCAGGAAGCCGCCGAGACGACGTTCCGCCAGCTCGGTATCACCTTCGCGGTCTACGGCGAGAACGAGGCAGCCGAGCGGATCATACCGTTCGATATCGTCCCGCGCGTTTTCCTCCATGACGAGTGGACCCGGCTCTCGGAAGGCCTCGTTCAGCGCGTCGAGGCGATCAACGCATTCCTCGACGACATCTACGGCGAACGACGCATCCTGAAGGAGGGCATCCTTCCCGAAGACCTCGTGCTCGGCAACGCGCAGTTCCGGCCCGAGATCGCCGGTATCCGCCCACCGCACGGCGTTTGGGCGCATATCTGCGGGATCGATCTCGTCCGCACCGGCCCCGACGATTTCTTCGTGCTCGAGGACAATGCGCGCACGCCGTCTGGCGTCAGCTACATGCTGGAGAACCGTGAGGCGATGCTCCGCCTCTGCCCCGAACTGTTCCGCGAGTTCCGCGTCGCCGCGGTCGACAGCTATCCCGATCTGCTGCTCGAAACGATGAAGTCGGTCGCGCCGCACGGCACGGGCTCGAACCCGACGTGTGTGCTGCTGACCCCAGGCCATTACAATTCCGCCTATTACGAGCACAGCTTCCTCGCGGACTCGATGGGCATCGAGCTCGTCGAGGCGGCCGATCTTGTCGTGGACGACGACATCGTCTGGATGCGGACGATCGCCGGGCGCGTGAAGGTCGACGTGATCTATCGCCGGATCGACGACGATTATCTCGATCCACTCGTGTTTCGCCCGGACTCCGCGCTCGGTGTCCCCGGTCTGATCGCGGCCTATGCCGCCGGCAACGTCGCGATCATGAATGCGCCGGGCAACGGCATCGCCGACGACAAGGCGATCTACAGCTACATGCCCGACATCGTGAAGTTCTACTCGGGCGGCGAGTGCAAGCTGCGCAACGTCGAGACATGGCGCTGCCGCGAACCGCAGGCGCTCAAGTTCGTCCTCGACAACCTCGAAGACGTGGTCGTCAAGCTGGTCGACGGCTCGGGCGGCTACGGCATGCTGGTCGGCCCGACCGCGTCGAAGCAGGAGATCGAGGATTTCCGCGCCGCGCTGATTGCCGAACCGCATCGCTACATCGCACAGCCGACGCTAGCCCTCTCCACCGTCCCGACGATGGCGCAAGGCGGTCTCAGCCCGCGCCACGTCGACTTCCGCCCCTTCGTGCTGAGCGGCGCGAAGGGCGTGCAGGTCGTCCCCGGCGGCCTCACCCGCGTCGCGCTCAAGGAAGGATCGCTCGTGGTCAATTCCAGCCAGGGCGGCGGCACCAAGGACAGCTTCGTGCTCATGGCCGATCAATCGCAGCGGATGAACGCGGGTGGGATGACGCATACGATGGGCGGCATGACGCAAACCCTCGGCGCGCAGACGTCCGGCGGGAAATCCTGATGCTGTCGCGCACCGCATCCTCGCTCTACTGGCTCGGCCGTTATTTCGAGCGCGCCGACTTCATCGCCCGGCTGGTCGAAGCCACCGTCCGTCTCGACGTGCTCTCGTCGCAACCCTCTGGCGACGCCGCCTGGGCGTCGGCGCTGGCCGTAACCGAGACCGACGAGGCGTTCGCGGCGACCGGCGTCGAGATCGGGCAGCGCGACGTCGTGCGCTTCCTGACGCTCGATTCGAGTCATCCGGGATCGATCGTCCGCTGCCTGGACATGGCGCGCAACAACGCCAAGGCGGTCCGTACCGCGCTGACTCGCGAGGCGTGGACCGCGATCAACCGCGCGTGGTTGCTGTTCGAGAACCGCGCGACGCCCGGCAGCACGACGTCGCAGCTAAACCTCGTCGAGGCGGTCAAGAACGAGACGCGCGGCTTCGAAGGCGCGGTCCACCGTATGCTCCGCAACCAGACGACGTGGTTCATCCGGCTCGGCCAAGCAGTCGAGCGCGCGGACAACACCGCGCGGCTGCTCGACGTCAAATACCACATCCTGCTGCCCGAGGGCGAGCGGCTCGGCGGCGCGATCGACCGCGATCAGTGGACGACGATCCTCCAGACCGTGTCCGCGGTCACCGCCTATCGTTGGCTCTACAATGACGGGCTGCGGCCTGCCGACGTGATCGACCTGCTGCTCGCCCGATCCGAACTGCCGCGCAGCCTGGCCGCATCGGTCGAGGAGACGGTCGACGTGCTGAACCTGCTTGCCAAGCGGACCGGTAACCACGGCGAGGCTGACCGGATGGCCCGAATGCGGGCGTCGCGAATGGCGAAGACGCGATCGGGCGAGGTCATCGCCTCCGGGCTGCACCAGTATCTGCAGGCGTTCATCGCCGAGAACGCGCTGCTCCACGGCGCGATCGGCCGTCAGTTCAAGTTCCTCTGATGCGGCTTTCGATCGACCATCACACGATCTACCGCTTCGCGCAGCCGCAGGGCCGGCTGGTGCAGATGCTCCGCCTCACACCCGAGAACACGCATGATCAGACGGTCGCGTCGTGGCGGATCGACGTAGATTGCGACGCGCGGCTGCGGCCTGGACGCGACGGCTTCGGCAACGCGGTGACGATGCTGTACGCCGAAGGGCCGGTCGACGGGATCGAGATCACCGTGAAAGGCGAGGTGCTGACCAGCCATTCCGACGGCGTCCTGCACGGCGTGCACGAGACGCTGCCGCCCGCGCTGTTCCTCCGGTCCACCGAGGCGACCGTTCTCGATACGGCGATAGCGAAGTTCGCCGCCAATGCGGCCGAGGGCGCGCGCGACCGGATCGGCGCGCTGCATCGTTTGAACCGGGCGTTTCATAAGCGGTTTGCGTTCGATGCCGGACGTCCCGAACCCGGTCGGACGGCCGCCGCGGCGTTCCGCATGGAAAGCGCTACGCCCCGCGACATGGCGCAGATGTTCGCCGTCGCCGCGCGCTCGCTCGGCGCACCTGCGCGGTACGTGTCGGGGTATCATCACAACGATCACGAAGTCGTACATCTGCCGACGCCGCACGGCTGGGCGGAGGCATTCGTCGACGGGCTCGGCTGGGTCGGGTTCGATCCGTGCACGGGGATGTCGCCCGAGGAGCATTACGTCCGCGTCGCGATGGCGCTGGATGCGGCGGGCGCGGCGCCGGTGGCGGGCTCCCGACTGGGCGAGGGCGGCGAGGAACTCGACGTCGACGTCGTGGTGCAGCGCGAGGACTGAGAGTGTTTCCCCGCGAAGGCGGGGACCCAGACTTGGCTCCCGCCTTCGCGGGAGAACAAGGGGCAGGGGTTCTCGAGGGTACCACCCCGGCGAAGGCCGGGGCCCAATTAGCAAAGTGATCGTAACGAAGCGCTGCGCTTAATTAGCGGCGTTTCCCAATTGGACTTCGGCCTTCGCAGGGGTGGTGTTTCTTGAGGGACGCTAGCGGGCTGGACGACTTCCAAACTACACCTCAAACCAGTGCCGCAACCCGCGCAGCCTGCGTCACCAGATCCGCATCCTCCAACCGCCGCCACCCCGCCGGCCCCAGCACCTCCAGCGGCCGATACCGCGTCTTATACTCCATCCGCGGCGAGCCCTTCACCCAGTATCCGAGATACACGTACGGCAGCCCCGCATCGCGTGCGCGCAGGATGTGGTCCATGATGATGAAGTTGCCGAACCCCGGTCGCGCCGTGTCGTCAGCCGCGAAGAAACTGTAGACCATCGATAACCCGTCCGCCTGGCGATCGGTCAGGCAAGCGCCGATCAGCGCGCCCTGCACGCCGCCGACGCTCGGCTCGCGGTATTCGACGATCACCGAATTGACCGGCGAATGCTCGATCATGTCGGCGTAATCGTCCTCGTCCATCCCCGCCATGCCGCCGCCCGGATGCCGCGTCCCAAGGTAACGGCGCAGCAACTGGAACTGCTCGTCGGTCGCCCACGCCTTGCACGCAGTCACCTCGATATCGCCGAGCCGCTTCAGCAACTTTCGCTGCGTCGCGTTGGGCACGAACTCATTGGTCACCACGCGGACCGAGACGCAGGCGATGCACCCCGCGCACGACGGCCGATACGCCACCCCCTGACTGCGACGAAAGCCGATCCGCCCCAGCGCATCGTTCAGCTCGTTCGCATGCGGACCGGTCAGTTCGGTGAACACCTTGCGCTCCTGACGATCCGGCAGATACGGGCACGGCGCAGGGCTGGTGACGAAGAAGCGCGGAAAACGAAAGGGCGCAGTCACCGAGCGGAAAGTCCTTCAGGCAGGCGCGATCAGCCGCGTCGCCTCGTATATGGCCGCCCTGCGGCAACGTGCAATCGGTTTACCACGAATGTCGGTTAACGCGGTAAATCACCGTATCAGAATGGGATTATGCCAGCTCGACGGTCGACGTTTCATACCCGCCAGCCCGCAGTGCCCCCACCAGCCGATCGAGATGCGCACGGTCGCGAAGCTCACATTCGATGTCGGTGATAAGGCCCTTCGCCGGCAGCGTCGTGAAGACGCGCTGGTGATAGATCTCGATGATGTTGACGCGTTCCTGGTCGAAGATCCGCGCGACATGGAACAGCGCGCCCGGCTTGTCCTGCAACCGGATTCGCAACCGCGCCAGCCGTCCCGACCGCGCCAGATCGCGCAGCAGCACGTTGGCGAGAAGCCGCGTATCGATGTTACCGCCGCACAGCACGATGCCGACGGTCTTCCCCGCGAACCGCTCGGGATGCGACAGCAGCGCGGCGAGCCCGGCGGCACCCGCACCCTCGACCACCGTCTTCTCGATCTGGAGCAGCAGGCTGACGGACTCTTCGAGGCTGCGCTCGCTGACCAACACGATGTCATCGACCAGCTCGGCAACGATCTTCGAAGTGATCGCACCCGGCTCCTTGACCGCAATGCCCTCCGCCAGCGTATCGCCGGCGCACGCCATGTCGGTGCCGTTGATCCGGTTGTACATCGACGGGAACAGCTCGGCCTGCACGCCGACGACTTCGATCGGATGACCGCCCGGCGCTTCGCTTAAAGCCCGCGCGACCGTCGACATGCCCGAGATCAGCCCGCCGCCGCCGATCGGAATGACCAGCGTGTCGAGCTGCGGCACGTCCTCGAGCATCTCGATCGCGACGGTGCCTTGCCCTGCAATGACGCGCGGGTCGTCGAACGGATGGACGAAGGTGAAGCCGCACTCGCCCTCGAGGATACGCGCGTGAGCATATGCCGCGTCGAACGTCTCGCCGTGCAACACGACGTTGGCGCCATGCCCTTCGGTCTGCATCACCTTCACGGTCGGCGTGTTGGTCGGCATCACGATAGTCGTCGGAATGCCGAGCCGGTTGGCGTGATAGGCGAGGCCCTGCGCGTGATTTCCCGCCGACGCGGCGATGACGCCCTTCGCGCGCGCTTCGTCCGACAGCTGCAACAGCGTGTTGAGCGCGCCGCGCTCCTTGTACGCCGCGGTGAACTGGAGGTTCTCGAACTTCAGATACACCGTCGCGCCGGTCATCTTGCTCAGCGTCTTGCTGATCAGCGTCGGCGTGCGGACGATCGAGTCGCGGATCCGGTCATGCGCGACGCGGACGTCGTCGATCGAGACGGGGAGGGTGGGTGCCGCTACGGCAGCGTGGGTAGCCATGTCCGACCCGCTAGACCATCTGGCGCGCGTGGGAAACACCGCTTATGCGCGGACGCTATGGCAAAACTGGCATTCATCGGAACCGGCGTCATGGGTGCGCCGATGGCGGGACACCTCGCCGCGGCAGGGCACGACGTCACCGTCTACAATCGGACTCAGGCCAAGGCGTTGGCATGGGCCAATAAATACGGCGGCAAGGTCGCCGACACGCCCGCGGCAGCGGCGAAGGATGCCGAGGCGGTGTTCGCCTGCGTCGGCAACGACCACGATCTTGCCTCGGTCACTCTTGGCGAAGACGGCGCGTTCGCAGCGATGCGCGACGACGCGGTGTTCGTCGATCACACGACGGTCTCCGCCTCGATCGCGCGGCGGCTCGCGGGCGAGCGAACGCTGGTAGTCGACGCTCCAGTATCGGGCGGGCAGGCTGGCGCAGAGAACGGCAAGCTCTCGATCATGTGCGGCGGCTCTGCCGAAGCGATGGCCAAGGCCGAACCGTTCATGCAGGCCTATGCTTTGCGCATCGTCCACGTCGGCGAGGCCGGCGCGGGCCAGACTACCAAGATGTGCAATCAGGTCGCGATCGCCGGCGTGATCCAGGGCGTCGCCGAATCGCTGCGGTTCGCGCAAAACTCCGGGCTCGATCTCGACAAGGTATTCGAGGCGATCTCGGGCGGCGCGGCGCAGAGCTGGCAGATGGTCAATCGCTGGCCGACGATGGCGAAGGACGAATTCGACTTCGGCTTCGCAGTCGACTGGATGCGCAAGGACCTTGGCCTCGCGCTCGACGAAGCACGCCGCAACGGCGCGGTGCTGCCGGTCGCAGCGCTGGTCGATCAATTCTACGCCGATGTTCAGGCGATGGGCGGCGCCCGCCAGGATACGAGCGCGCTGGTACGGAGATTGCCGAAGTGATCAAGCGCAACACCACGGCACTGCTCCCCTCCCTGACAGGGAGGGGCCGGGGGTGGGTTGGCCCGTTGTCCAGGCACCAGGCTACCCCAACCAGCCGACCCACCCCCAACCCCTCCCTTTCAAGGAGGGGGGCAAGAGCGGCGCTGGTCTTGGCATTGCTGCTCCCGACCCCCGCGCTTGCCGACGGGATCGTCGACAACGTCAACGGTGTCACCATTGCTGACGGCGGACGCGTGATCCACTTCAAGGCGATCCTGGTCGACAAGGACGGTCGCGTCACGCGGCTCGTGCCTCCCGGCGAGGAAGCGCCAAAGCTGAGCCGCAAGGAACTCAAGAAGAACGCCGGCAAGCCGCTGTACGACTGGCGCGTCGACATGGGTGGCAAGACCGTGTTGCCGGGCTTCGTCGACGCGCACGGCCATGTCCTCGAGATGGGCTTCGGCGCGCTGTCGCTCGATCTGTCGATGACCAAGTCGCTCGACGAGGCGAAGTCGCGGATCGCGGCCTACATCGCCGGCAATCCCGATCGCAAATGGGTGCTGGGCCGCGGCTGGAACCAGGAGGCATGGGGGCTGGGTCGCTTCCCGACTGCCGCTGACCTGGAGTCCGTCTCCGGCGGCCACCCGATCTGGCTGTCGCGCGCGGACGGGCACGCCGGCTGGGCGAACCGCGAGGCGATGCGCGAGGCCGAAGTCACCGGCGCGACCGTATCTCCGGCGGGCGGGCGGATCGAGAAGACCGGCGGCGCGCCCGCGGGCGTATTCGTCGACGGCGCGCAAGGATTGATCGAGAAGGTCGTGCCGCAGCCGCTTCCCAAGGAGCGCGATGCCGCGTTCCTGACCGCGCAACGCATCCTGCTCGGCTACGGCGTCACCGCGGTCGCCGACATGGGCACGACGCTCGACGACTGGCTGACCTATCGCCGGATGGCGGACATCGGCGGGCTTCGCGTCCGCATCATGAGCTATGCGATGGGCGTCGAGACCGCGAGCCGGATCGGCGGCAAGGGGCCGACGCCGTGGCTGTACAACGACCACCTGCGGATGGGCGGCGTGAAGCTCTATGCCGACGGCGCGCTCGGCTCGCGCGGCGCGTGGCTGCTGAAGCCCTACTCGGACGCACCGGGCCAGTCGGGGCTCGGCTTCCTGACCGACGACCAGCTTCAGAATCAGATGAGCCGCGCGGCGATGGATGGGTTCCAGGTCGCGGTCCATGCGATCGGCGACAAGGCCAACCAGGAAGTGCTCGACGCGATCCAGGTCGAGAGCGAGACCTATACCGGCGATCGCCGCTGGCGGATCGAGCATGCGCAGATCGTCGATCCGACCGACCTTCCGCGGTTCGGCAAGTTCGGCACGATCGCGTCGATGCAGCCCACGCACGAAACCAGCGATCGGACGATGGCCGAGGCACGGTTAGGGCCGAACCGGCTGGCCGGTGCCTATGCGTGGAAATCGATGCTGACCAACGGCGCGAAGCTCGCCTTCGGGACCGACTTCCCGGTCGAGAAGCCCGATCCGTTCGCGACCTGGGCGGCAGCGTTCACGCGTCAGGATGCCGATGGTCAGCCTCAGGGTGGATGGCAGCCACAGGAACTCGTGACGCGCGAACAGGCGTGGTGGGCGATGACCGGTGCGGCGGCCTATGCCGGGTTCGCCGAGAAGCAGTTCGGTGCGCTCGCGCCCGGCCAGCGTGCGGACTTCATCGTCGTCGACCGCGATCCGACGATGGCCTCTCCAACCGACCTGCGCGCGACCAAAGTCAGCGAAACATGGATTGGCGGCGAGAAGGTCTGGGTGCGCAAGTAACCGCGCGGGTTACTGGCGCATCCTGATCAACCCCTCCTGCGCGACGCTGGCGACGAGCCGGCCGTCGCGCGAGAAGATGCGCCCGCGGTTGAACCCGCGGGCATGCCCGGACCACGGTGCGTCGCACGCATAAAGCAGCCAGTCGTCGGCGCGGAAATCCTCGTGCAGCCAGAGCGAATGGTCGAGGCTCGCAGTCTGCAGCCCCGGCGTGATCCAGTTGAAGCCATGCGGCAACAGCGCGGTACCGAGCAATGCCATGTCCGACGCATAGGACAGGATCGCGCGGTGCATCGCCGGGTCGTCACCGATCGGCGCGACCAGGCGGAACCAGTTGGCATGCGCCGCGGGCTGCGGAACGGGTTCGATCCAACTGCGCGGGTTGACCGGACGGATCTCGATCGGGCGCTGGCGCAGCATGTGCGCGCGGTATTTCTCGGGGATGCCGTCGATGCTCTCCAGCCGCAGTTCGCGATCGGTGCGCAGGTCTTCGGGCGGTGCGACATCGGGCATCGCGTCTTGATGATGGAGTCCGTCCTCTGGCGTCTGGAACGATGCCGCCATGTTGAGAATAGGCTGTCCCTTCTGCATCGCGATCACGCGCCGGGTGGCGAAGCTCCGACCCTCGAAATCGCGGACGACGCGGTAGACAATCGGATAGTCTTCGTTGCCGGGGCGCATGAAATACGCGTGCAAAGAATGCGCGGCCTTGGGGCTTTCGGTCGAGCGTTGCGCGGCTTGGAGAGCTTGTGCGATCACCTGCCCCCCGAACACACGACCGACCCCGCCCGGCTGGCGCTTCCCAACATAGAGATCGGTATCGACCTCCTCGATCTCGAGCAGGTCGACGAGCCCCTGCGCGAGAGCTTCGGGCGACGTATCGGCAGTATCCAAGCTCATCTGACCTCCGTGTTCACCCGCGAAGGCGGGTGCCCAGACTGGGCCCCCGCCTTCGCGGGGGCGCACCCTACGGTCAATACCCCGCCGCTACCGCCAGCCGATCAGCATGGAAGTTCGCATCCCCGAACATCTCCGCCAGCACGCGCGCGCGCTTCATGTAGAAGCCGATGTCGTATTCGTCGGTCATGCCGATCCCGCCATGCATCTGCACGCCCTCCTGCACGCTCAGCGTCGTCGCCAGCGCGGTCATCGCCTTCGCCACCGACACCGCCTCGTCCGCACGGTCGCTGCCCTGATCCAGCAATTGCTGCGCCTTGAGCACGGCGGCCCGCGCCACCTCCATCTCCGAATACAGATGCGCAGCACGGTGCTGGAGCGCCTGGAAGCTGCCGATCAGCGTCCCGAACTGCTTGCGCTCTTTCATGTAGCCGATCGTCATGTCCATCGCGCCACCGCCGACTCCCAGCAGTTCCGCCGAAGCCCCGGTCCGCCCCGCGCGCAAAAGCCGATCCAGCGGCGTCCGCCCCGCATCGACCTCACCGATCACCGCATCCGCATCGACCTCGACGCCCTCGAACTCGAGCCGCGCGGCCAAGCTCGAATCCGCGAGGCGTTCGGCGTTTGCCGTCAGTCCAGCAGCATCCTTCGGGACGGCGAACAACGTGATACCGTCCTTGTCGTCGGCACTGCCACCGGTGCGCGCGGCGACGATGATCAGGTCGGCGGTGTGGCCATGCGTGACGAACCGCTTGGCGCCGGTCAGCTTGAAGCCGTTGCCCGAGCGTTCGGCGGTCATCGCAACGGTATCGCGGTGCTTGGCGCCCTCGTCGATCGCCAGCGCCGCGACGGTCTCGCCCGCGATGATGCCGGGGAACCAGCGTTCGGCCTGCGCCGTGCCCTTGAGCGCCTCGACCGCCGCGACCGCGGTGGAAAGGAACGGGGAGGGGGACAGGTTCCGCCCGATCTCCTCCAGCACCACGCCAGCCTCGACATGGCCGAGCCCGAGCCCGCCCTGATCCTCGCCGATCAGGATGCCGGTAAAGCCCATCTCCGCGAACTGCTTCCACAGGTCGCGCGAGAAGCCGGTCGCGTCGTCGGCATCGCGCAACGCTCGCATGTGGCTTACGGGCGCATGCTCCGCGACGAAATCGCGAATGGTGTCCTGAAGGACGGTCTGATCGTCGTCTAGATACAATGGCATGTTTCGTCCTTCTGCTCCCTCGCCCCGTCGGGGAGAGGGTCGGGGAGAGGGGCCGTTGGGTCGGATCACCCGAGCCTCACTGCCCCTCTCCCGCCTACGCTTCGCTGCGGTACCCTATCCCCGAAGGGGCGAGGGAATTACGCAGGCAATTCCAAGATCCGCTTGGCGATGATGTTGAGCTGGATCTCGCTCGTGCCGCCCTCGATCGAGTTCGCCTTGGTTCGCAACCACGATCGCGGGATCGCCCCGCCGCGCGACCGATCGCTGTCCCATTCGAGCGCATCCGATCCGCCCGCCGCCATCATCAATTCGTACCGGCCCTTGTTCAGCTCGGTCCCGTAGTATTTCATCATGCTCGGCTGAGCCGGATGCGCCTTGCCCGCCTTCAACTCGTCGATGAACCGCTCGGACATCGCCCCGAACGCCTTCGCCCGAACCTCGAACAACGCGATCGATGCGCGCAGCAACGGATCCGCCAGCCGCCCGTCATGCCCAAGCCCGACGGTCGCGATCGCCCCGTCGATCAGCGGATTGCCGCCGCTCGACGCCAGCCCCATCCCCGAGATCATCTCTCGCTCATGCCCGAGCAGGTATTTAGCGACGTCCCAGCCCTTGTTCTCTTCGTAGACGCGGTTGACCTTGGGCACCTCGACATTGTCGAAGAACGTTTCGCAGAACGGCGAATTGCCGCTGATCAGCAGGATCGGCTTGGTCGAGACGCCCGGCGACGCCATGTCGAACAGCACGAAGCTAATCCCGCCCTGCTTCGACGTCTTGTCGGTGCGGACGAGGCAGAAGATCCAGTCGGCTTTGTCGGCGTACGAGGTCCACACCTTCTGCCCGTTGACGAGATAATGGTCGCCCTTGTCCTCCGCCGAGGTCGCAAGCCCGGCAAGGTCGGAGCCCGCATTCGGCTCCGAATACCCTTGGCACCAGCGAATTTCGCCGCGAGCGATCTTGGTCAGGTGATCGAGCTTCTGCTCCTCGGTGCCGTATTTGAGCAAAGCCGGCCCGAGCATCGAGATACCGAACGAATTGAGCGGGTTGCGCGCCTTTATTGCCGCCATTTCTTCACGCAGGATCTTGGTCTCGGCGGGCGACAGTCCACCGCCGCCATAGGCCTTGGGCCAGTCCGGCACGGTCCAGCCCTTGGCGGCCATCTTGTCGAGCCACTCCTTCTGCGCAGGCGACGACGGCTTGAACTGCCGCCCGCCCCAGCAGACGTCGTCCTCCGAACGCACCGGCTTGCGCATCTCGGGCGGGCAATTCTCCGCGAGCCACGCACGCGTTTCGGACCGGAAAGTGTCGAGGTCGGACATCGGATCAGCTCCTGCTTAGTCGATTGCACAGCGCGGCGACGGCGATCGCGTCGTGGTCGCGGTAACGGTTGGTGATGACCTGCACGCCGATCGGCAGGCCGCGCGGGTCGATCCCGACAGGCACGCTGGTCGCGGGCAGATTGGGGAAGGTGGCGAGGCCTGCCCAGGCAAACTGGACGCCGAACGGGGTATCCTCGCTATCGATCGACAGTGTCCGCCGCGCGACGTTGCGCTCGGCGATGTGCGGGAAGGCGTTAACGCCGCTCGCCGGCGCGATCACCGCGTCGAACTGCTCGAACAGCGCACCCCAGGCGCGTTGCATCCGCGCCTGGGAATCGAGCAGGTCGAACCAGTGCGACAGCGTCGCGACCTTGCCGTCGCGCGCAGGTCCGCCGCGGGTCATCGCGATGCCGAGCATCCGCATATAGTCGGCGTGCTGAGCAGCGAGGTCGATCGGCGGGGGTGCGCGTGAAATGATGGCGCCGGCCGCGGCGAGGGCTTCACCGACATGCCCGATCGCGCCGACGATCGACGAATCGACGCGTGCCGAGGGATGCGCGGTGAGCAGAAGGATGCGTGGTCGGGCTAAGTCGACGGTCGCGCGCGGCAAGGGGATGTCGGCGAGGATGGCCAGCGCAACGGCCAAATCCTCCGGATTGCGCGCGAGCGGTCCGATCACGCCGAGAGCCGCGCCCGCTCCGTCGGTGCCGGGCACGCGGTGGCCGATGTCGGACAAGGCGCCATAAGTCGGCTTATGCCCCCAGACGCCGCAGAACGCCGCCGGCACACGGATCGAGCCGCCGATATCGGAACCGAGTTCGAGCGGTACCATCCCCGACGCGAGCGCCGCCGCGGCACCACCCGACGATCCGCCGGGCGTCAGCGTCGGATCGATGGGATGATTCGTCCGGCCATGGATCGGGTTGTCCGCCTGCCAGTCGCTCAACCGCACCGGCACGTTGGTCTTGCCGAGGATCACCGCGCCCACCGCCTTCAGTCGCGTGACGGCTACCGCGTCGCGGTCGACGATATTGTCGCGGTGGACCCCGATGCCCCAACTGGTCGGAAGGCCGGCGACGTCGAACGATTCCTTCACCGTCATCGGCACGCCGAACAGCAGCCGGTCGTCCGGACCCTCCGCATCGAGCGCCCGCGCCGCCTCCCGCGCCCGCGCGAAATCGCGCACGACGACGGCGTTTATCGCACCGTCGCGCGCCTCGATCCGCGCGATCGCCGCATCGCACTCGGCGAGCGCGGTCGTCTCGCCCGCACGGACCGCCGCCGCCGTCTGGAGCGCGGACCGCTCCATCAGCGATCGACTACCGGCAAGAAACGACCGCGACCGATCACTTCAGCCGACCGCCCGATGCCGCCGCGTCCTTCAGCGACTTCGCCACCTGGAACCCGTATTTCTCTAGCCCAGCCACGACCTTCGGCAACCCCTCGGACTGCGCCCAGAACATCGGTCCGCCGCGGTACACCGGCCAGCCATAGCCGTAGATCCACACCACATCGACGTCCGACGCCCGTTGCGCCTTGCCCTCTTCGAGGATCAGCGCGCCTTCGTTGACCATCGTGTAGAGCGTCCGCACGACGATCTCCTCGTCGCTGATCTCGCGCGGCGTCACGCCCGACTTCTTGCGGAAATCGTCGATGATCTCGGCAACGCGTGGCGAGTTCGAGGGCGTGCGCTTCTCGTCGTAGTCGTAGAAGCCCGCCTTGGTCTTCTGGCCCCAGCGGTTCTCCGCCGCCAGCGCATCGCGGATGTTCTCGATCCGGCTCGGGTCGCGGTGCCAGCCGATGTCGACGCCGGCGAGATCGCTCATCTGGAACGGCCCCATGGGCATACCGAACGCGACATGGACCTTGTCGATCTGCTCCGGGCTCGCGCCCTCCAGCAGCAGCTTGGTCGCCTCGACCTGCCGCGGCATCAGCATGCGATTGCCGATGAACCCATAGGTGACGCCTGCCACGACGGCGACCTTCTTGATCTTCTTCGCCAGCGCCATGACCGTCGCCAGCACGTCGTCAGCGGTCTTGTCGCCGCGCACGACCTCGAGCAATCTCATCACGTTGGCCGGCGAGAAGAAGTGCATCCCGACCACGTCCTCGGGCCGCTTCGTGCACGCCGCGATCGCGTCGATATCGAGATACGAGGTGTTCGACGCCAGGATCGCGCCCGGCTTGGCGATCGCGTCGAGACGCGTGAAGATCTCCTTCTTCACCTCCATCGTCTCGTACACCGCCTCGATGATCAGGTCGCATTCCGCCAGATCGGCAAAGTCGAGCGTCGGCTTCAGCGCGCCCATCGCCTGCTCGACCTGCTCGGGCTTCATCCGCCCCTTCGCGGCGGTCGCCTCGTAGTTCTTGCGCACGACGCCGGTGCCGCGGTCGAGTGCGTCCTGCTGCATCTCGACGATCGTGACGGGGATGCCCGCGGACAGAAAGTTCATCGAGATGCCGCCGCCCATCGTGCCCGCGCCGATCACGCCGACGCGCTTGATCTCGCGAAGCTTGGTGTCGGCGGGGACGTCGTCGATCTTGGCGGCCTGGCGTTCGGCGAAGAAGATGTGGCGCTGGGCGGCCGACTGCACGCCCATCATCAGCTTCATGAACGCCTGGCGCTCGAACGCGATGCCCTCCTCGAAGCTGGAGCCGTCCGCGGCCTTCTCGACGCAGGCGATGTTGGCGGCTGGCGCATCGAAGTTACGGAAACGCCGCGCATTCTCCTTCTTGAACGCAGCCACGGCATCCGGATCGGCCTGCGCGGTCTTCTCGGACGCGCGGGGCAGGGGACGTTTCGTTGCGATCTCGCGCGCGAACGCGACCGCATCGGCTTCGAGCGAGCCCTCGCCGACGATCTTGTCGATCAGGCCAGCGTCGAGCGCCTTCTTCGCCGAGATCGGATCGCCCTTCGCGGTCATCTCCAGCGCGAGGTTCACGCCGGCGATCCGCGGGATGCGCTGCGTGCCACCGGCACCGGGGAGCAGGCCGAGCTTCACTTCGGGCGTGCCGATCTTCGCCGAGGGAACGGCGATGCGGTAATGGCAGCCGAGCGTGACTTCGCACCCGCCGCCGAGCGCAGTACCGTGGATCGCCGCGACGACGGGCTTCGACGATGCCTCGATCATGTCGACGACGGTGGGCAGGCCGGGCTCGACCATTTCCTTGCCGAACTCGGTGATGTCGGCGCCTGCGAAGAACGTGCGGCCGTCGCAGCGGATGACCATCGCGGAGATGCTGTCGTCCTTGACGCCTTCCTTGATCGCCGCTTCAAGGCCCTGGCGGACCGCTGCGCCGAGCGCGTTGACCGGCGGGTTGTTCGAGATGATGACGAGCACGTCGTCATGGCGTTCGGTGCGGATCGGACTGGTCATCGTCTATTCTCCTTGTTCTCCTGCGAAAGCAGGAGCCCAGGGCCACATTGGCAGCCCTGTGTGATACTGGACTCCTGCGTTCGCAGGAGCACGGGAACTCAGGTCATCGCGGCGTAGATCATCGTCTTCAGTTCGCGGCGGATCGGATACATGTTGCTCGGCGAAAGCTGCGTCATGAACACCATCGACAGGCGTTCGGCAGGGTCGACGAAGAACGCGGTCGAGAACATGCCTCCCCAGTAATATTCGCCCTTCGACCCCGGCACCATCGTCTTGGCGACGTCGTCGGTGATCGCGAACCCGAGCCCGAAGCCGGTACCGGCGTTCGACGCCTCGCTGAACAGCGACTTCGACATCGTCGCGAGATCGGATTTTCCGGGAAGGTGGTTCTGCGTCATCAGGTCGAGCGTCTTCCGCCCCAGAATGCGCGCACCGCCCAGTTCGCCGCCATTGAGCAACATCGTGCAGAAGCGATTATAGTCGACCGCCGTCGACACCAGACCGCCACCGCCGGAGACGAGTTTCGGTGCTCGGCTCCAGCTGCTCTCGGCGCCGCGATCGTAAATCACGCGGCCCTTGCCGGGCAGCAGGGTATAGCAGTCGGTCAGCCGATCGAGCTTGCCTTTTGGGACTTCGAAAAACGTGTCCTTCATCTTCAGCGGCGCGAAGATGCGCGTCCTGAAGAACTGGTCGAGCGGCAGGCCCGACACGCGCTGCACGACGGCGCCGAGCACGTCGGTCGCGACCGAATAATTCCACGCGGTGCCGGGCGAGAATTCGAGCGGGATCTTCGCAAGCGCGCCGATGAAGCCGTCGAGGTCATACCCGCCATGCCAGCCTTCGATCTTGCCCGCACGGTAGGCGGCATCGATGTTCGAACGGTTCTGGAAGCTATACGTCAGCCCCGAGGTGTGGCGGAGAAGATCGACCATCCGCATCGGCTCGGCGGTCGGCCTGGTTACGAACGGCACGCCGCCACCGCCGCCGTCATAGACGCCGATATCCTTGAACTCGGGCAGCACATGGTGGACCGGCGTATCGACCGCGACGAGGCCCTGTTCGACCAGCATCATGAATGCGACCGAGGTGATCGGCTTGGTCATCGACGCGATCCGGAACAGCGAACCCTCGTCTATCGCCTTGCCGCCTTCGCGCGCCGCGCCCGCGTTCGAGAAATGGACGATCTCGCCGTCGCGCGCGATCAGCAATTGCGCGTTCGGCAGCTTGCCTGAGTCGACGTAGCGTGTCTGGAGAAGCGTATCGATCGCCGCCAAACGGCCTGCGTCGAAGCCATGCGCGGCGGGCTTGGCGATTTTCATGATTCGATCGTTCCCGCCATGACCCGCTCCATACCCCTAGTTCGAACTTGGTGCCTCTATTGCCTTGAGTGCGGCAGGAATCAACTATAACCTGTCTTCGAACAGGCGATAAGCCAAACCCGAAATTCAACTCTGGAGTCAACCGGTCTTGGCAAGCGAACCGATCATCGCACTCGATCCCTCCTGGCCGGCGATGTCACTCGCCGATGCCGAGCGTTTGCTGACCGCGCCCGGAGCGAAGTTCGAGATGGAGATGCTGACGATCGACGGCATCGAGACGCGCATCTGGAAGAACGCGCCGCCGTCGTTGCGCTGGCTGGCCGAGGCGGCGCGCGCGCATGGCGAACGGGTCTTCACGGCCTATGAAGACGAGCGCGTCACCTACGAGGCGAACTTTCGGGCGATTGCCGTGCTGGCGCACCGGTTGCGCGAGATGGGGATCGGTCCCG
Organism: Sphingomonas faeni; assembly: GCF_040407565.1. GTDB lineage: Bacteria > Pseudomonadota > Alphaproteobacteria > Sphingomonadales > Sphingomonadaceae > Sphingomonas > Sphingomonas faeni_F. The sequence goes on along the minus strand of NZ_JAPZPR010000005.1, from coordinate 330,313 downwards.
GCGACCGCGTCGCGCTGGCGATGCGCAATTTGCCCGAATGGCCGGTCGCGTTCTTTGCGGGTGCGAGCATCGGTGCGATCATGGTGCCGCTCAACGCCTGGTGGACCGGCGCGGAGATGGAATACGGCCTCGCCGATTCGGGCGCGCGCGTACTGATCACCGATGACGAGCGGCACCACAGGCTGGCGGCGGCGTATGCGACGCTGCCCGCGCTGGAGCACGTGTTCGTCGCGCGCGCCGCGGAACCGCTGACCGGGATCGTGACGCGGCTGGAGGATGTGATCGGCACGCCGCACGACTGGGCTGCGTTGCCCGATGTCGGCTTGCCCGACGCGACGATCGCGCCTGACGACGATGCGACGATCTTCTACACCAGCGGCACCACCGGCGCGCCGAAGGGGGCGCTCGGCACGCACCGCAACATGATGTCGAACATCCTGTCGGGCGGCTATTCCTCGGCGCGCTCGTTCCTGCGCCGTGGAGAGGCTCCGCCCGAACCGACGCCGCGCGTGACGCTGACGGTGATCCCGCTGTTTCACGTCACCGCCTGCTCGGCGGGGATGATGGGGGTGATCGCGACCGGCAGCACGATGATCTTCATGCGGAAATGGGACACGATCCGCGCGATGGAAATCATCGAGCGCGAGAAGGTCAACATCACCGGCGGCGTGCCGACGATCGCCTGGCAACTGCTGGAGCATCCCGACCGCGAGAAATACGACCTCTCGTCGCTCGAATCGATCGCCTATGGCGGCGCGCCCGCTGCGCCCGAACTGGTGAAGCGCATCTACGCGGAGTTCGGCGCGATGCCCGGCAATGGCTGGGGCATGACCGAGACGATGGCGACCGTCACGCATCATGGGGCCGAGGATTATCTCAACCGCCCGACCAGCGCGGGGCCTCCGGTCGCGGCGGCCGACCTGAAGATCATGGCGGACGACGGCGTGACGGAGATGCCTCTGGGCGAAGTCGGCGAACTCTGGGCGCGCGGGCCGATGATCGTGAAGGGGTATTGGAACAAGCCTGACGCGACCGCCTCGACCTTCGTCGACGGCTGGGTCCGAACCGGCGACCTAGCCAGGCTGGACGACGAGGGATTCTGCTACATAGTCGACCGCGCCAAGGACATGATCATCCGCGGCGGCGAGAACATCTACTCCAGCGAGGTCGAGAACGTCCTCTATGCGCATCCCGCCGTGACCGACGCGGCGCTGATCGGCATCCCGCATCGGATCCTCGGCGAGGAGCCGGCGGCGGTGGTGCATCTCGCACCGGGAGCGGTGACGACCGAGGCGGAGTTGCAGGGTTGGGTGCGGCAACATCTGGCGGCGTTCAAGACGCCGGTTGCAGTACGCTTCGTGCATGAGACTTTGCCGCGGAATGCGAACGGGAAGATCCTGAAGAAGGATCTGCAGGTGCTGTTCGAGGACCGGTTGGGGGTGTCGGCGTAGGAGACCGTACCTGATACTGCTCCGTCATCCGGACGAAAGTAAGGATTCAGGGTAAGGGAGGGCCGCGCTTTTGGCTCTGGGTCCTGACTTTCGGCAGGATGACGAAGAGCGGGGGTCTCGGGATCGAGGCATGATCGGACATAGCGCGGTCTTTTCGAGGAATTCCATCGCGCTGGCGCCGCGCACCGCTTGAATGCCGGCCGGGATTACGGGATGGGAGTGGCAAAGGAATTGCCATGACGGACGAGGGTCTTCGCCAGGAAACGCACCAGCCGCAGGGCGGGGACGGCGTCGTTGCGGAAGGTCCGCCGGCCGAGAGTGCGTTCGGGCTGCCGATCGCGGTCGGGGTCGAGGACGCGATGCGGATCGCGCAGCGGCGTGATCGGTTGCTCGCTGCTTTGACACTGACCGCGGGCGTTGGGCTGATCCTCGCTACGCCGTTCGCGTTGAAGTCGGGGGCGGAGTTCTTCCTGCCGCTGACGATCGCGCTCGTGATCTCCGTCGCGCTCGTGCCGGTGCTGGAATGGCTCGAGCGGCGGCATGTTCCTTCGCCGCTTGCCGCGATCCTGTGCATTCTCGTTTTCCTGATCGCCGCGAACATCGCGATCGCCGCGATCCTCGTACCTGCGACCGATTTCTTCCGCCTGCTGCCGACCCGGTTGGATCGGATCCAGAGTAACCTTGCACCGCTGCTCGATTTGTATTCGAGCCTCGAGAAGTACGTGAACAAGACGCTGCGGCAAGTCGCGTCTACGCCGATCAAGCAGCCGGCGACCGCAGGGGTTGCTGCGCCAGGATCCATCCTCGAACTCGCTGCAACATCGGCGCCTGCCGTGATCGTTCAATTTTTGTTCGGCGTGCTGATCGTGTTCTTCTTCCTGTCGGGCTGGACGCGGATGCGGCGGCAGACGATCACCGGGCGGACCAGCTTCGACGGGGCGATGGCGACCGCTCGGGTGATCCAGGATATCGTCGACGATGTGTCGGCGTATCTCGGCACGATCACGCTGATCAACATCGTGCTCGGAATCGTCACCGGGACTGCGTTGTGGTTCATCGGCATGCCGTATCCGGCGATGTGGGGCGGGATCGTCGCGCTGCTCAACTACATCCCGTATTTCGGGCCGGTGATCGGTGCGTTCCTGCTCGCGCTCGGCGGGCTTATGACGTTCTCGGACATCTGGATGGCGATGCTGCCGCCGGCGCTGATGTACGGGCTGCATCTGGTCGAGGCGAACGCGATCACGCCGTTCGTCGTCGGGCACCGGCTGACGATCAGCCCGCTGCTGATCCTGATCTCGCTGAGCTTCTGGGGATGGGTGTGGGGCACGTCGGGCGCGTTGCTCGCAGTCCCGCTGCTGATCATTATCCAGACCATCGTGAAGGCCGCCGGCAAGCCCGACATCGCCGGGTTCCTGTTCGAGCACGGGACGCTGGTGCAGCCCAAGACCGGGCGAAATCGTCGTCGTGGGGACCCGCCCGAGGCACAACGTGAAACTGGCGGATAATTTGGGTTGACGGTATTCGAACCCTCGCCTAGTTGCCGCCTCCACGCTGTTTCAGCGGGTGTAGCTCAGTTGGTTAGAGCGCCGGCCTGTCACGCCGGAGGTCGCGGGTTCGAGTCCCGTCACTCGCGCCATCGTTTGCCCCGACCGGGTAGATGGTTCGAGATTGTGTTGAGGTTTTGACGAGCCTTCCCGCGTGTCCCTTGGGACGCTAGGGTTCGTCATTGGGAATGCGGGTGTAGCTCAGTTGGTTAGAGCGCCGGCCTGTCACGCCGGAGGTCGCGGGTTCGAGTCCCGTCACTCGCGCCACCCTGTTGGGGTGGCCGAGACCCTTCAATGTTTTGCATGCTGCGAGCATTCAGTCCTCCCACCGGGTCAGGACTATCTCCCCCACTCCGTTCGTGCTGAGTAGAGACCGAGTAGCTTCGAAGAAGCGTATCGAGGGCTCGTATCGAAGCATGTGCTCCGCGTGCCAACCTGTCCCTCGATACGCCGCTGCGCGGCTACTCGATGGCTACTCAGGACGAACGGTGGGGGCCGGGGGCAGCGGAGCGCATCGGCGAAGGGAGCCGACAGGCGGATCCGGGCTACCGCCCAAGCTCCATCCACCGCAGGACCGGCTTCAGCGGTGCTATCCAAATCAGGCCGGTGAACAGGTAGAACACCAATTGCCCCAACCAGTGCCAGCTGCCGACGATGTTCGACAGGCTGACTATGGCGACGCACCACACCAGGATCAGGAGCAAGATGCCGAGCATGCCGACGGGTTTGCGCCAGGTTGGCGTCATGGCGTGATCCAGTCTGATTCGGTGGCGATGGCGTGGAGCGGGACGTCCCACGGGTCTGGGGTCAGCATGTCGACTTCCTGCAAAGACAACGCAACCCCGACGCGCCAGGCGTTCGGGTGCGCGAGGAAGGCGCGGTCGTAATAGCCGGCGCCCTGGCCGATCCGGTTGCCGCTGCGGTCGAAGCCGACGAGCGGCGTCAGGATGATGTCTGGTTCGAGTTCGGCGGCGTCTGCGGCGGGCTGGTGCAGCCCGAACGGCCCAGCGATCAGCGCCGCCTCGGTCGCCCAGGACAGGAAGCGCATCGGCAACGAGCGGCGGACGACATGGGGTAGGGCGATCACACATCCCGCATCGACGGCAGCGCGCGCGAAGGGCGAGGGATCGGCCTCGCCGCCGAACGGGACATAGGAAGCAACCGTCAATCCGGGCTTCAGCCGGGTCAAAAACGCCGATGGCACCGGAATATCCACAGGCGGGCGCGCTTCCCGCGCGGCGCGGAGCGAGGCTCTCAGCGCGCTCTTGTCGGTCATGCGCTTGCGACCCTGAAATAGGGAGAAAATGGTGGTGTGGCGGGCCCACCATGGCCGTGTGCCGGGTTATCCACTGACGCACGGTACGTCAGGTGGGGACCATATGCTTCGGACCAGGATCCTAACAGGGACAGCCCCCTATGGATGATGAATAGCCTCAGGGATAATAAAGGCTCGTACCGGGCAGAACCCGCCACAGCCAATCTAGGCGTTGGGCGGGCTAAGCTCAAGGGCTTGTGCGAGGCCTTCAAGACGATCTGCGATCCGCGTGAGTGCGATCTCGCTGACCGCCGAGCCTTCGGGTGGGCGATGCGCGGCTTCGTCGAGGTCGTCGGCGAGCATCAGCGCGACGAACAGCATCGCGCGCTCCGCGCTGAGACCGCCGGCCGCGCGGTCCGCGGTCGCCCAGCGTTCCGCGACCATCGCGCCCAACAAGCGGACGCGGGATTCTTCGCCATCGCGGCAGGCGACGGCGTGCGGACGACCGCCGATATCGAGCATGACCTGGGCCATCAGTTGGGGCTCCCGCGCGTGATGACATCGTCGAGCGCGGCGACGGCTTCGGCCATCCGCGCCTTGAGGGCGGCGTGGCGCTTGGCGAGCGCGTCGCCGGCTTCGGTGCGGGCTGCAATGGCGGATTCGATCCGTGCGATCGCGGCGTCGATCCGTTCGACGGCAGTTGGTCCGTCGGGAAGTGTTTCTGACATGCCATGCGAGATAGCATGGACGGGGGGTGCGACAAGTCGGTTTAGGCGAAACCCAACACCATCCACGGTGTTGACAGGGCGCCCCACCGCCCCGCAAAGGCTGCGCGCCCGGAACGGACTCGCGGGCGTAGCGGAGAGACAGCAATGACGGTCAAGGTTGCGATCAACGGTTTCGGGCGCATCGGCCGTCTCGTCGCCCGTGCGGTACTCGAACAGTCGAACGGCGCACTCGAACTCGTCGCGATCAACGATCTCGGCGATGCGAAGTCGAACGCCTGGCTGTTCAAGCGCGACAGCGTCCACGGCAAGTATCCGGGCGAAGTTTCGGCCGAAGGCAACGAGCTGGTCGTCGACGGCAAGCGCATCCGCGTCACTGCCGAGCGTGACCCGGCCAACCTGCCGCACGCCGAGCTGGGCGTCGACATCGTCCTCGAGTGCACCGGCTTCTTCACCGACAAGGCAAGCTGCCAGAAGCATCTCGATGCAGGCGCCAAGAAGGTGCTGATCTCGGCACCGGGCAAGAACGTCGACCTGACCGTCGTTTACGGCGTCAACCACGACAAGCTGACCGCCGAGCACACGATCGTCTCGAATGCGTCGTGCACCACCAACTGCCTCGCGCCCGTCGCCAAGGTCCTGAACGATGCGATCGGCATCGAGCGCGGCCTGATGACGACCGTCCACGCCTACACCAACGACCAGAAGATCCTCGACCAGATCCACCCGGACCTGCGTCGCGCGCGTGCTGCGGCGATGTCGATGATCCCGACGACGACCGGTGCCGCGCGTGCGGTTGCCGAAGTGCTGCCGGAGCTGAAGGGCAAGCTCGACGGTTCGGCGATCCGCGTGCCGGTGCCGGACGTGTCGCTGATCGACCTGACCTTCACCCCGTCGCGCGATACGACGCGTGAAGAGGTGAATGCGGTGCTGAAGGCGGCCTCCGAGAGCGGCCCGCTGGTCGGCGTGCTCGACTGGTCGGACGAGCCGCTCGTGTCGATCGATCTCCAGCATACCCCGGCGTCGTCGACGATCGACAGCCTGGAGACCGCGGTGATCGACGGCAAGCTGGTTCGCGTCGTCAGCTGGTACGATAACGAGTGGGGCTTCTCGAACCGCATGGTCGATACCGCCACCGCGATGGCGAAGTTCATCTAAGGTAGACGGACGCTGCGTTCCTACAACTTCCGGTCCGACCAAAACCGTCATCCCAGCGAAAGCTGGGATCTCCCCATTCGGGTCGAGACACCCGCCAACGAGGAGACCCCAGCTTTCGCTGGGGTGACGGACATTGGGATGGGCCGTTGATCGGCACCATCGCCGGCATAGCCCGCCACGCCCGTGCGAAAGCCCCGATGGAGGTCATCGACCATGTCGAGATCACCATCGAGGCGGGACTGCACGGCGACTTTCGCGGCTATGTGAAGCCGGGCGGCAAGGGGCGGCGCCAGGTCACGTTGCTGGAACACGGCGACTGGGCCGCGGCGATGGCCGAGGTGGGCCAGGATATCCCATGGTATGAACGCCGCGCGAACCTGCTCGTTGACGGCTTCGACCTACCGCAGATACCCGGCACCCGTCTGCGCATCGGCGCGGACGTCGTGCTGGAGGTGACGCGCCACACCGATCCGTGCGAACGCATGGAGGCCTTGGCGCCAGGATTGTTCGCCGCGCTGACGCCCGACTGGCGGGGCGGGGCCTGTACCCGAGTTTTGATGGGCGGCAAAATTGCCGTCGGTGATGAGATCAGGATCGAAGAACCATGACCAAGCCATTCAAGACGCTCGATGATATGGGCGACATCCAGGGCAAGCGCGTGCTCGTCCGCGAAGACCTCAACGTGCCGATGGCAGAGGGGCATGTGACCGACGACACCCGCCTGCGCGCGACCGTCGCGACCGTAGGCGAGCTTGCCGACAAGGGCGCGATCGTCCTCGTCCTCGCGCATTTCGGTCGTCCCAAGGGCGTGCCGAGCCCGGAGTTCTCGCTGTCGCAGGTCGTTAAGCCGTACAGTGAAGTGCTCGGGCGCGAAGTCCGCTACATCGACTGGGAAGGGGCGGATGACGCCGTCGCGACGCTGGAGCCCGGTGACATCGCGGTGCTTGAGAACACGCGCTTCTTCGGTGGTGAAGAGACCAACGACGAAGCGGTGGTCAAGCGTTTCGCGAGCCTTGGCGACCTGTATGTCAACGATGCCTTCTCCGCCGCGCACCGCGCGCACGCCTCGACCGAGGGGCTCGCGCACGTCCTACCCGCCTTTGCCGGCCGCGCGATGGAAGCCGAACTCGACGCGCTCCAGAAGGCGCTCGGCGCGCCCGAGCACCCGGTTGCGGCCGTCGTCGGCGGCGCGAAGGTGTCGTCGAAGCTCGACGTGCTGCGCCATCTCGTCACCAAGGTCGATCATCTGATCATCGGCGGCGGCATGGCGAATACCTTCCTCGCGGCACGCGGTGTCGATGTAGGCAAAAGTCTTTGCGAGCATGAGCTTGCGAGCGTTTGCGAACAGATCATGGAAGCTGCGGACAAGGCGAACTGCACGGTTCACCTGCCGTATGACGTCGTGGTCGCTAAAGAGTTCAAGCCGAACCCCGCCACCCGCACTGTCAACGTCCACGAAGTCGCGGCTGACGAGATGATCCTCGACGTTGGTCCTGCGGCGGTCGAGTCGCTTGGCGACGTGCTGAAGAACTGCCGCACGCTGGTTTGGAACGGTCCGCTCGGCGCGTTCGAGACGCCGCCGTTCGACAAGGCGACCGTCGCGCTCGCCAAGACCGCTGCGGCACTCACCGAAGGCGGATCGCTCGTCACGGTCGCCGGCGGTGGCGATACGGTTGCGGCGCTCAATCACGCTGGCGTCGCGGACGCGTTCACGTTCGTCTCGACGGCAGGCGGCGCGTTCCTGGAATGGATGGAAGGCAAGACGCTTCCCGGGGTCGCGCCGCTCCACGGTTGAAATACGTGTGCATCCGAGCTATGTTTAACACGTTAAACGGAGACTCGGATGCTCGGCGTCAGACTCGATAGCGAACTCGAAGAGCGACTCGCGGCGGTTGCGCGCACCCAAGGACGCAGCAAGAGCGATATCGCCCGCGAAGCCGTGCGACGCTATGTCGAGCGCCACGACGAGGCTTTCCTGGCGGAGGCACGGCGTCAGTCGCTCGCGGCGGCTGATCACGATAGGCATGCAGGTGAAGAGGATTGGGACGCACTCATCGGGGCGCCCCCTGCATGAAATTCGTCCGCGGTATGATCGTCATCGGAGCGGGCAAGGGCGATTTCTCTGGCAAGCCGCGCCCCTTTCTTGTCGTCCAATCAGACCTTTTTGCAGATCACGCGACGATTTCTCTGTGCCCGCTGACCAGCGTCATTAGCGGGACGAACCTGTTTCGCGTGTCGCTCGAGGCATCGGCGGAAACCGGACTATTTCGCGACAGCGAGATCCAGGTCGACAAGGTCGATACGCTCGACCGCAACAATATCGTCAAGATTATCGGTACGATACCCATCACCACCATGACCCGGGTCGACGACGCGCTGCGCCGCTGGCTCGAACTTTAAAACAGGATTTCAGCATGACCTCGACTATCACCCCGCAAGTCAAAACCATCCTCGACAAATACGAGGCCACCAGTTCGGCGGTGAAGGCAAACCTCGCGCGCATCCTGATGCAGGGTAAGCTTGGCGGCACCGGCAAGCTCGTGATCCTGCCGGTCGACCAGGGCTTCGAGCATGGCCCGGCGCGCAGCTTCTCGGTCAATCCGGCGGCGTACGACCCGCATTACCATTACCAGCTCGCGATCGATGCCGGGCTCAGCGCCTATGCCGCACCGCTTGGGATGCTCGAAGCCGGGGCGGATACGTTTGCCGGCCAGATCCCGACGATCCTGAAGTGCAACAGCTCGAACAGCTGGGCGACGACGATCGACCAGGCGGTGACGGCGACCGTGTCGGACGCGGTACGGCTCGGGTCGGCGGCGATCGGCTTCACGATCTATCCGGGCGCGGACCAGTTCTTCGACCTCGTCGAGGAAATCCGCGAGCTGAGCGAAGAGGCAAAGTCGGTCGGCATCGCGACGGTGATCTGGTCGTACCCGCGCGGCGGCGAGCTGACCAAGGACGGCGAGCTCGCGCTCGACGTCGGCGCCTATGCCGCACACATCGCGGCGCTGCTCGGCGCGCACATCATCAAGACCAAGCTGCCGACCGCGCATATCGAGCAGAAGGAAGCCAAGCCGCTGTACGCCAACACCGACTGGTCGAAGCAGTCGGACCGCGTGAAGCACGTCGTCCAGTCGAGCTTTGCCGGGCGTCGCATCAACGTCTTCTCGGGCGGCGCGTCGAAGGGCGAGGACGCGATCTTCCAGGACGCGCGAGACATCCGCGACGGTGGCGGCAACGGCTCGATCATCGGCCGCAACACGTTCCAGCGTCCGCGCGAGGAAGCGCTGGCGATGCTCGACCGGATCATCCGGATCTACAAAAACGAAGAGTAAGCCACTGTGATCGGGGCGTTCTCCTATCATAAGGCGATCGCCCCGGTGATCTGGGTGCTGATTGGGCTGTCGAGCATCGAGCTCGTGGTCTTCCATTTGTTGTTGGCGCATTGGTGGCCACGGGTCGCGGCCGTCGTTGCGATCGTGACGGTGGTCGGGATCGTCTGGCTCGTGATGATCGTGCGGTCGTTCCGCGGCATGCCGGTGCTGCTCGATGCAGACCGTCTGCTCATGCGTGTCGGGCGGTTGCGCTCGGTCAGCGTTCCGACCGATCTGATACGCGGACTGCGATCGTCTTGTGACGCAGCGGCGTTGAAGCAGCGCGATGTGCTGAACCTGGCGTTGATCGCGTATCCCAACGTGGTGGTCGATCTGACTGCGCCGATTGCAGTCGGTCGGCGGCGGATTGCGACGATTGCACACCGGCTCGATGATCCAGCCGGTTTCGCTGCGGCACTGAACCGGCTAGGGCCGCGTACATGACCGAATTCGAAGATCCGCTGGGCCCGCTCGATCCCAATTTCGCCGAGAATTTCCGTCGCGACATGCGTCGGCCGGCTTGCCAGTTGTATCTGGTGTCGCCGCTGGACGTGGGTGGCGACTTTCCGGAGCGTCTCGCTCGGGCGCTCGATGCCGGACCGGTGGCTGCATTCCAGTTCCGCGTGAAGGATATCGACCAGCACACGGCGGCCGCGCTGGGCGAGCCGTTGCGGGCGATCTGTGCCGAGCGCGACGTCGCGTTCATCGTCAACGACGATATCGGGCTCGCCAAGCGGCTCGACGCCGACGGCGTGCATCTCGGGCAGGACGACGGCGATCCGCGTGAAGCGCGGGCGCAGCTCGGGCCCAATGCGCAGATCGGCGTGAGCTGTCACGGCAGTCGTCATCTTGCGATGGAAGCGGGCGAGGCGGGGGCCGATTACGTGGCATTCGGGGCGTTCTATCCGACGACGACCAAGTCGGTCGAGCATATGGCCGAGCCGGTGATCCTGTCGTGGTGGTCGACGCTGTTCGAGATGCCCTGCGTCGCGATCGGCGGGATCACACCGGAGAATGCCGCGCCGTTGGTGGCCGCCGGTGCCGACTTCATCGCGGTATCAGGTGCGGTTTGGGGTGGCGATGAGGTTGCTGCGATCAAGGCGTTCGGCGAGGTTCTTGCCCCACGCTGAGATCGCGCTGAACCGTTGGAAACAACGGTCATCCCGACCGTTTGATGCACGAGCGTAACGGTTTGGGATGACGGGCATGAAGGCATTTACGACGAAGACTTCGGTTCTTGCGGCATGCTTGCTGGGCGCTGTATCTCCCGCGATAGCGCAGACTGTGCCGACCAATCCGGTCCCGATCGATCGCAACGTTCTTCACGTGCAGGTGATTCTCGATCATCTCGGCTTCGGGCCGGGCGTGCTGGATGGTCGCGGCGGGCAGTCGCTGGTCGCCGCGTTGAAGGGGTTCCAGGAGGCAAAGGGCCTGCCGATCACCGGCAAGCCCGATGCGCGGACGTTGCAGGCGCTGTATCCGTACCGCGCTGCCCGGCCGACCGTGACCGTCGCGCTGACGCCGGAGATGCTGGCCGGCCCGTTCGTCAATCCGTTCCCGAAGGACCCAGCCAAGCAGGCCGAACTGCCGTCGCTGGGCTACAAGAACGTCATGGAGAAGCTCGGCGAGATGTTCCACACGACGCCGGCGGTGATCGTCGCGTTGAACTCGCCGACGACCAAGCTGACGCCCGGTACCAAGGTGGTGTTCCCCAACGCGTTGCCGACGTCGCGCGCCTATGATCCGAAGCTCAAGCCGGACTGGATCGCGACGCTCACCATGCTCAACGTCGATGCGAAGCAGCCGCAGGCGGATCATATCGTCGTCGACAAGTCGGACGGCGTGCTGCGCGTGCTCGATGCGAACGACAAGCTGATCGCGCAGTTCTCCGCGACGATGGGCTCGAGCCACGATCCGTTGCCGCTCGGCACGTGGAAGATCTACGGCTCGGATTACAACCCGAAGTTTCACTTCAACCCGGCGCTCTTTTGGGATGCGAAGAAGGGCCAGAAGAAGGAGATGCTGCCGCCGGGTCCGAACGGTCCGGTCGGGGTGGTCTGGATGGACCTGTCGAAGGAGCATTACGGTATCCACGGCACGCCGAACCCCGAGACGATCGGGCGTGCGGAAAGCCATGGCTGCATTCGTTTGACCAACTGGGACGCGGCGCGGCTGTCGATGATGATCAAGCCGGGGATCAAGGCGGTCTTCCAGGCCTGAGGCGATGACGCGGACGTTCTGGATCATTCTCGGGCTGATCGTTGTCGTGGTCGGCGGGTTCGCCTCGATGATGTCGTTTGGCAGCGACGGTAACGGTATTGTGAAGCGGGTGCCCTGGCGGAAGGCGGCGCCGTCCGCCGAGGTCGCGACCGTTGCCGCCACGCCGGGAGCGCTAGCCGTCCCGGTGGCTGGCGTGTCGCGGAAAGCGATCGCTGACAGCTGGAACGATGCACGGGGCGGCGGGCTGCGCGGCCACCACGGTACGGACATCATGGCACCGGGTGGCACGCCCGTCGTCGCAGCGGCGTCAGGACGGATCGAGAAGCTGTTCCAGAGCGGACTTGGCGGAATCACGCTCTATGTCCGCTCCCCTGACCGTCGCTGGACCTATTATTACGCGCACCTTGCCGGGTACGCGGCCGGCATCCGCGAGGGGATGGTGGTCAAGGCGGGCGATACTCTGGGCTATGTCGGCGATACCGGCGATGCGGGGGCGGGCAATTACCATCTGCATTTCGGGATGACGAAGATGCAGCCGAGCGAGCGCTGGTATCAGGGCGAGAACGTGAACCCGTACCCGCTGCTTGCCGGAACCCGGTCGTCCCGCTAAAGCCCGCCGCTTCGGGTTTCCGCAGAGCCAGGCCTCAGGTCTGAGCTTCGCGGACGGCCCCTAGCTCTTTCCAGCAGGAATCGGTCATGAAGATCAACGCGGTCGAGATTCGTCCCGGCAACATTCTTGAATATGAGGGCGGCATCTGGCGCGCCGTCAAGATTCAGCACACCCAGCCCGGCAAGGGCGGTGCCTATATGCAGGTCGAGATGAAGAACCTCATCGATGGCCGCAAGAACAACGTGCGCTTCCGCTCCGCCGAGAGCGTCGAGAAGGTGCGGCTCGAGACCGTCGACTTCCAGTTCCTGTTCCGCGAGGGCGACATGCTCACCTTCATGGACAAGATCAATTACGAGCAGATCTCGCTTGATGCCGACATCCTGGGCGACGCCGCAGCGTTCCTGCAGGACGGCATGGACGTGGTGATGGAGCTCTGGGAAGAGCGGCCGATCTCGGTCCAGCTGCCGGACACGATCGAGGCGCTGATCGTCGAGGCGGATGCCGTCGTGAAGGGGCAGACCGCCTCGTCGAGCTACAAGCCTGCCGTGCTCGAGAACGGCGTCCGCGTGATGGTGCCACCGCATATCGGCGCGGGCACGCGGATCGTGGTCGATGTTTACGAGCAGACCTACGTGCGTCGCGCGGACTAAATTCCCTTTCCGCTTGCGGGAGGGGTTAGGGGAGGGCCTTCTTCCAGCTTCGCGTATCGGTTCAAGCCCTCCCCCGACCCCTCCCGCAAGCGGGAGGGGAGGAGATTTTTAATGCCCAGCCATTCCGGCATCATGACCGTCATCGAGCGCGCCGCCCGCAAGGCCGCGCCGCGCCTGCGTCGCGACTTCAACGAGGTCCAGCAGCTCCAGGTGAGCCGCAAGGGTCCGGCCGATTTCGTCAGCCAGGCCGACCAGCGCGCCGAGCAGACGATCTTCGAAGAACTTTCGCACGCGCGTCCCGACTGGGGCATGCTGATGGAGGAGCGCGGCGAGGTCGAGGGTGACCCCAACAAGCCGCGGTTCATCGTCGATCCACTGGATGGGACGTCGAACTTCCTCCACGGCATCCCGCATTTCTGCATCTCGATCGCGGTCGAGGAGCCGATGCCGAACGGCAAGCGCGAGGTTACCACCGCGCTGGTGTATCAGCCGCTGACCGACGAGAGCTTTTGGGCGGAGAAGGGGCGGGGGGCGTGGCTCACCGACCAGCGTCTGCGCGTATCGTCGCGGCGCGATCTATCCGAATCGCTGATTGCGACGGGAATTCCGTTCCTTGGGCATGGCGACTTCGCGCAGTGGAGCCGGATTTTCGGCGCGGTTGCACCTGAGGTTGCGGGGATCCGTCGTTTGGGTGCTGCGGCACTCGATCTGGCTTGGCTTGCGGCTGGCCGGTTCGATGGCTTCTGGGAGTCGAACCTGAAGCCTTGGGATGTTGCTGCGGGCATGTTGCTGGTGAAGGAAGCCGGCGGTTTCGTCACCGACTTCCGCGGTGGCGATCGTGCGATGGAGCGTAACGAGTTCCTGGCGGCCAACGACGCGCTGCATTCGCGGCTGCATAAGCTCGTGGCCGGCGCGCTGCGCTGAGGTCAATTCACGATCCTCCCCCGCAAGGGGGAGGTGGCTGGCACTTGCCGGACGGAGGGGGGGTAAGGGAAACCTGCCGTTCCGCGTCCTCCCCCTCCGTCACCTTCGGCGACACCTCCCCCTGGCGGGGGAGGATCGTGAGGTTGGGCGTCAGCGCGCAGTCCGTCATGCCGGCTTGTTCCGGCATCCACTCGCGCAATACATCTTTCGTCGTTTGTTTGCGGTGCCGGGGGACCTCGGGGCTACTCGGTGTATCCCCTAGAGCCGAAGTTAGCTTGTTTCCCCGCGGAGGCGGGGACCCAGACTGGGCTCCCGCCTTCGCGGGAGAACAAGGAAGAGGGAGATGTCGTTCGAAAGCGGCGTCATCCTTGCTTACGGGGGCGCGCCGAACACGTTCAGCATGGCGGATCGGTATCAATGACGTGATCGGCCACCAACGGTGTCATCGAGCGCCAACGCTCGTGCAGGCCGAGTAACGCATGTTTCATGTCACCCCGTCCCTCCACTTGCGAGTGATTCTCACACCCTCCACGCCTTGCCCATCACCCCCCATCGGCCTAAAGCGGCCCCGTTCCGTTCGCACTTGCGAGAAGCAATTTGGTCGACCTGTCGCACTATCTTCCGATCCTCCTGTTCCTCGGGATCGCCATCGCATTGTCGAGCACGTTCGTGTTCCTGCCGATGGCCGTCTCGCGCCTCACCGGATCGCACAAGCCTACGCCCGAGAAGCTGAGCGAATACGAGTGCGGCTTCCCCGCATTCGAAGATCCGCGCAGCCAGTTCGACGTGCGCTTCTACCTGATCGCCATCCTCTTCATTATCTTCGATCTCGAGGCCGCGTTCCTGTATCCCTGGGCCGTCTCGGTCTTCACGCTCGGCTGGACCGCGTGGATTTCGATGATGATCTTTATCGGCGAATTGGCCCTTGGCCTCGTCTACGCATGGAAGAAGGGAGCACTCGATTGGGAGTAGAGCTTCAGCCCGCACCCGGTTCGCCCAGCTCGCTGGTGCCACCCGACCAGGGCTTTTTCGACGGATTGAACGGTGAGCTGACGGACAAGGGTTTCCTCGTCACGTCGACCGAGGAGCTGTTCCAGTGGGCCCGCACCGGCTCGCTGTGGTGGATGACGTTCGGGCTTGCGTGCTGTGCGGTCGAGATGATCCACGTCAACATGCCGCGCTATGATCTCGAGCGCTTCGGTGCCGCACCGCGCGCGTCGCCGCGCCAGTCGGACGTGATGATCGTCGCTGGTACGCTCTGCAACAAGATGGCCCCGGCACTCCGCAAGGTCTACGACCAGATGTCGGAGCCGAAGTACGTGATCTCGATGGGATCGTGCGCGAACGGCGGCGGCTATTATCACTACAGCTACAGCGTCGTGCGTGGCTGCGACCGCATCGTGCCGGTGGATATCTACGTCCCCGGGTGCCCGCCGACGGCCGAGGCGCTGCTGTACGGCATCATGCAGTTGCAGCGGAAGATCCGGCGGTCCGGGAGCATCGAGCGTTGAGGGCTCCCGCACCAGCATACACGTCGAACGACGGCGTGATCGACAGCGCCCGGGCGGCGCTCGGCGGCATGCTGCTCGACGCGGTCGACCATGTCGGCGAAGTCGCGCTGCACGTTCGTCGCGAAGACCTGTACGACGCGATGATCGCGCTGCGCGATACGCCGGGGCTTGCCTATCAGCAACTCATGGAGATCGCAGGCGTCGACTATCCGGATCGGCCTGAGCGGTTCGAGGTCGTCTATTGCATGCTGTCGCTGACGCGGAACCACCGTTTGCGTGTCCATGTCGCGACCGACGAGGAAAAGCCGGTGCCGTCGGTGACCGACATCTGGCCGGTCGCCGGCTGGCTCGAGCGCGAAGTGTACGACATGTACGGCGTGCTGTTCAGCGGCAATCCGGACCTGCGCCGTATCCTGACCGACTATGGTTTTCGCGGCCATCCGCAGCGCAAGGACTTCCCGCTGACCGGGTATGTCGAGCTGCGCTATTCGGAAGAGTCGAAGCGCGTGGTATACGAGCCGGTGCAGCTTGCGCAGGATTTCCGCACGTTCGATTTCATGAGCCCGTGGGAGGGCGCGAACTACGTGCTCCCGGGTGACGAGAAGGGCGCGTTGCCCGAGGCTAAGGGTGCGCCGACGCCGCTCAAGGCTGACACGATCGTCAAGGCGGACGCGGCGCAGTCGCCGACCCAGGCGCCGACCGAACCCAAGAGCACCGAGTCGACCGCGCAAACGGGCGCCGGCAAGTCGGGGTCCGATGCGACGCCGAAGCCTGCCAACCCCGACGTGGTTCCGACCAAGGGTGGAGGACAGAACCAGTGAGTCTGTATGTCGAAGAGCTTCTGGGTGAAGCCGACGCAGCCGATCCCACGACCGGCGACGTCACGATCCAGAGCTACACGATCAATTTCGGTCCGCAGCATCCGGCCGCGCACGGCGTGCTCCGTCTTGTCATGGAACTCGACGGCGAGATCGTCGAGCGCGTCGATCCGCATGTCGGCCTGCTCCACCGCGGCACCGAGAAGCTGATCGAGTACAAGACCTACACGCAGGCGCTGCCGTATTTCGATCGTCTCGATTACTGCTCGCCGCTGTGCATGGAGCATAGCTGGGTGCTGGCGGTCGAGAAGCTGCTCGATCTCGAAGTGCCCGAGCGCGCGCAGTATCTGCGGGTGTTCTTCGCCGAACTGACGCGCATCTCGAACCACATGCTCAACCTCGGTAGCCACGTCATGGACGTCGGTGCGATGACGCCGAACCTGTGGCTGTTCGAGATTCGCGAAGACTGCATGAACTTTTTCGAACGCGTATCGGGCGCGCGCATGCATTCGAACTATTTCCGTCCCGGTGGCGTGCATCAGGACGCGCCGTTGAAGCTGCTCGCCGACATCGGCGACTGGCTCGACACGCGCCTGCCGCGGCTGTTCGAGGATGCGATCTCGCTCGTCGCGGACAACCGCATCTTCAAGCAGCGCAACGTCGACATCGCCGTGGTCAGCCGCGACGACGCGATCAAGTGGGGCTTTTCGGGCCCGATGATCCGCGGCTCGGGCATCGCCTGGGATCTGCGCAAGTCGCAGCCTTATGACGTGTACGCCAAGATGGACTTCGACGTGCCGGTGGGCACGCGCGGCGATTGTTATGACCGGTTCATGGTGCGCGTCGAGGAAGTGCGTCAGTCCGCGCGAATCATGAAGCAGTGTCTGCGCGACATGCCCGAGGGGCCGATCGCGTCGCTCGATCGCAAGGTCGTGCCGCCGAAGCGTGGCGAGATGAAGCAGTCGATGGAAGCGCTGATCCATCACTTCAAGCTCTATACCGAAGGCTTCCACGTGCCCGCTGGCGACGTCTATGTCGCGACCGAAAGCCCCAAGGGCGAGTTCGGCGTGTATCTGGTCGCCGATGGCTCGAACAAGCCGTACCGCTGCAAGATCCGCCCGACCGCGTTCTCGCATCTGCAAGCCATGGACTTTATGGCGAAGGGCCACATGCTGGCGGATACGACCGCGATCCTCGGTGCGATGGATATCGTGTTCGGCGAGTGCGACCGATGACCGCTGCACAGAACGGCGCAGTGACCAACGAACTGATCTATTCGGTTCTGCAGAAGATGCAGGGCGATATGTCCGAGATGAAATTCGACGTCCGCGATCTCAAGACGCGGATGACGATGGTCGAGGAGCATCTCGGCAGTTCTATCATCGCGATTTCCGGCGTCAATTCCCGGCTCGATCGGATGTCCGATCGGGTCGAGCGGATCGAACGCCGCCTAGAACTTACGGATCACGGCTGATGGCTGAAGCACCAAAAATTCCCGACGAGGCCGAGACCCGCGCACGCTGGGGTTCGTTCACGTGGACGGACGAGAACCAAGTGAAGGCGAACGAGATCCTCGGGCGTTATCCCAAGGGTCGCGAGCAGTCGGCGTCGATCCCGTTGCTCGATCTGGCACAGCGCCAGGTTGGTGCTGAAACGCAGACGCAGGGCTGGTTGCCGGTGCCGGTGATCGAGTTCGTCGCGCGTCAGATCAGCGTGCCGTACATGCGCGTGTATGAGGTCGTGACCTTCTACACGATGTTCAATCTCGCGCCGGTCGGTCGCTTCCACGTCCAGGTCTGCGGTACGACGCCGTGCATGCTGCGTGGGTCGGACGACGTTCTGGCCGCCTGCAAGAACCGCGGGCTGGTCAAGGGTGCCACGACGCCGGACGGCATGTTCACGCTGACCGAGGTCGAGTGTTTGGGCACGTGCGCGAACGCGCCGATGGTGCAGATCAACGACGATAACTTCGAAGATCTCGATTACGATAAGACGACCGAGATCCTCGAGGCGCTGGCCAATGGCGGGCACCCGACACCGGGGCCGCAATTTGGTCGTCGCGCGAGCTGCCCCGAAGGCGGCCCGACCTCGCTCAAGGCGATGGTCGACGCGAACCACGATTACCGGGGGGAGTGGGCCTGATGCTCGCCGACAAGGATCGCATCTTTACCAACGTCTACGGTTTCCAGCCGTGGAACATCGACGCAGCGATCATGCGCGGTGATTGGGACAACACCAAGGACCTGATGGCGCTCGGCCAGGACGCGATCATCGACGTGATGAAGGCGTCTGGTCTGCGTGGCCGTGGCGGTGCGGGCTTCCCGACCGGCACCAAATGGTCGTTCATGCCGAAGGAGCCAAAGCCGGACCGGCCGAACTTCCTTGTCATCAACGCCGATGAATCCGAGCCGGGCAGCTGCAAGGATCGCGAGATCATTCGCCACGATCCGCACAAGCTGATCGAAGGCGCGCTGATCGCCGGGTTCGCGATGCGCGCGCGCGCCGCGTACATCTACATCCGCGGCGAGTATATCCGCGAGGCCGAGACGCTGTTTGCGGCCGTCGCCGAGGCCTATGACCGCGGTTTTATCGGCAAGAACGCATGCGGGTCGGGCTACGACTTCGACGTGTTCGTGCATCGTGGTGCGGGCGCCTACATCTGCGGCGAAGAGACCGCGATGCTGGAGAGCCTCGAGGGCAAGAAGGGCCAGCCGCGGCTGAAGCCACCTTTCCCGGCAGGCGCCGGTCTTTACGGCTGCCCGACGACGGTCAACAACGTCGAATCGATCGCGGTTGCGCCGACGATCCTTCGGCGTGGCGCAGCGTGGTTCTCCAGCTTCGGCGCGGAGAACAACCGCGGCACGAAGCTGTTCCAGATCTCCGGCCACGTGAACAAGCCGTGCGTCGTCGAGGAGGAGATGAGCATCTCGTTCCGCGACCTGATCGAGACGCATTGCGGCGGTATCCGCGGCGGCTGGGACAATCTGCTCGCGGTGATCCCGGGTGGCTCTTCGGTGCCGCTCGTGCCCGCCGCGCAGATCATGGACTGCGCGATGGACTTCGACGGCCTGAAGGCGGTCGGCTCGGGCCTCGGCACCGCGGCGATCATCGTCATGGACAAGTCGACCGACATCGTCCGCGCGATCAGTCGTATCTCGTACTTCTACAAGCACGAGAGCTGCGGTCAGTGCACGCCGTGCCGCGAGGGCACCGGCTGGATGTGGCGCGTGATGGAGCGGATGCGCACCGGCGACGCCGAGCTGTCCGAGATCGACATGCTCCAGCAGGTCACCAAGCAGGTCGAGGGTCACTCGATCTGCGCGCTCGGTGACGCAGCCGCATGGCCGATCCAGGGCCTGATCAAGCATTTCCGCCCCGAGATGGAGCGCCGAATCCGTGAGCGCGGTGGCGACACCGCGCCGATGATGGAAGCCGCAGAGTAATGCCTTTAGTCAAAGTCGATGGCGTAGAGATCGAGGTGCCGCAGGGCGCCACCGTGCTGCAGGCGTGCGAGCTTGCCGGCAAGGAGATCCCGCGTTTCTGTTATCATGAGCGGTTGAGCATCGCCGGCAATTGCCGGATGTGCCTGGTCGAGGTGAAGCCGGGTCCGCCCAAGCCGCAGGCGTCGTGCGCGCTGCCGGCTGCGGACAAGCAGGAGATCTTCACCAATTCGCCGATGGTCAAGAATGCCCGCGAGGGCATCATGGAATTCCTGCTGATCAACCATCCGCTGGACTGCCCGATCTGCGATCAGGGCGGCGAGTGCGATCTTCAGGACCAGTCGGTTGCGTATGGCCGCGGCCATTCGCGCTACGACGAGAACAAGCGCGCGGTCACCGAGAAGTATATGGGCCCGATCGTCAAGACGGTCATGACCCGCTGCATCCAGTGCACGCGCTGCATCCGGTTCGCCGAGGAAGTGTCCGGCGTCGAGGAGATCGGTGCGATCTTCCGCGGCGAGGATATGCAGATCACCTCGTATCTCGAGAATGCGGTCAAGAGCGAGCTCTCCGGCAACGTCGTCGATCTGTGCCCGGTCGGTGCGCTGACGTCGAAGCCGTATGCGTTCGAGGCGCGTCCTTGGGAATTGCGCAAGACGCTGACGATCGACGTGATGGACGCGGTCGGCACCAACATCCGGCTGGACAGCCGTGGTCGTCAGGTGCTGCGCTGCGTGCCGCGGATCAACGAGGACGTGAACGAGGAGTGGGCGACCGACAAGACGCGCCACGCGATCGACGGCCTCGTACGCCGTCGTCTCGACAGGCCCTATGTCCGCGTGAACGGCAAGCTGGTTCCCGCGACGTGGGACGAGGCCTTCGCAGCGATCAAGGCTGTCGACGCCGGGTCGAGCGTTGCGGCCGTCGCTGGCGATCTGGTCGATTGCGAGACGATGTACGCCGCTAAGGCGCTGCTCGCAAAGATGGGTTCGAGCCTGCTCGAAGGCCGTCAGACCGGCATGGACTATGATGCGACGAGCATCGCCGCGGTCAATTTCAACACGACGATCGCCGGCACCGAGCGCGCCGATGCGATCCTGCTGGTGGGCACCAACCTGCGCTGGGAAGCGCCGCTGGTGAACACGCGGGTGCGGAAAGCTATCAAGAAGGGCGCGAAGGTCTTTGCGATCGGGCCGGAGACGGACCTGACGTACAAGGTCGAGTGGCTCGGCGACGATCTGGCGCTGCTTGGCGCTCTGCCCGAGGCGGTTACCGAGGCGTTCGGCAAGGCTGAGCGTCCGATGGTGATCGTCGGTGGCGGCGCGCTGAAGGGCGGCCATGCGGCTGCGCTCAAGCTCGTCGACACGCTCGGGCTCGTGAAGGCGGACTGGAACGGCTTCAATGTCGTCCATATGGCAGCGTCGCGGATGGGCGGGCTGATGCTCGGCTATGCGCAGAAGGGCGGCATCGCCGACGTGATGGGGGCGAAGCTCGGCTTCTTCCTCGGCGCGGACGAGGTCGATTATGCTAAGTTCGCCGGCTTTAAGGTGTTCGTGGGGCATCACGGCGACAAGGGTGCGGCGGCTGCCGACGTCATCCTGCCGGGTGTCACCTATGCCGAGAAGTCGGGCACGTGGGTCAATCTCGAGGGCCGTGTCCAGCGCGGCGAGCGCGCGGTCTTCGCACCGGGCGATGCGCGTGACGACTGGTCGATCTTCCGGGCGCTGTCCGATACGCTCGGCCACACGCTGCCATTCGACAGCTTCGAGGGTCTGCGCGAGGAAATGTATGCGGACGTGCCTGCGCTGCGTCATCAGGCGCTCGCGACGTTCGAGTGGAATCCGCCTTCGCTCAATAGCGCAGGTGAGGGTGTCCTCGCCGGCTATCCGATCAAGGACTTCTATCTGACCAACGCGATCTGCCGCGCGTCGCCGACGATGCAGCGCTGCTCGGCCGAACTTCTCCACGGGGAAGATTACGCGGAGGCAGCCGAATGATCTCCTGGTTCGAATCCTCGCTCGGTTACGACTGGGCGTTCTTCCTCGCGACGATCATCGACATCCTCGTGATTGCCTTGCCGCTGATGCTGGCGGTGGCGATGATCATCTATGCCGACCGTAAAATCTGGGCGGCGATGGCGCTCCGGCGTGGTCCCAACGTCGTCGGTCCGTTCGGCCTGCTCCAGAGCTTTGCCGATGGCCTGAAGGTGTTCCTGCAGGAGACGATCGTCCCCGCAGCCGCCAACCGGACGCTGTTCCTGCTGGCACCGATCATCACCTTCACGGTCGCACTGATCGTCTGGGCGGTGGTGCCGTTCGGCGTCGGCGTCGTGCTTGCCGACATCAACGTCGGCTTGCTCTACGTGCTCGCGGCGTCGTCGCTCGGCGTGTACGGGATCATCCTGTCGGGTTGGGCGTCGAACTCGAAATACCCGTTCTACTCGGCGCTTCGTGCGGCCGCGCAGATGGTGTCGTATGAAGTGGCGATCGGCTTCATCCTGATTTCGGTCGTGTTGTGGACCGGCAGCTTCAACCTGTCGGCGATCGTGATGGCGCAGAAGTCGCACGTCTGGTTCTTCAACGGGTACATACTGAACCCGCTGATGTTCCCGATGGCGGTGATGTTCTTCATCTCGTCGCTGGCCGAGACGCAGCGCGCACCGTTCGATCTGACCGAGGCGGAGAGCGAGCTCGTCGCCGGGTACCAGACCGAATATTCGTCGATGTCGTTCGCGTTGTTCTGGCTCGGCGAGTACGCCAACGTGCTGCTGATGTGCGCGCTGAACGCGACGCTGTTCTGGGGCGGGTGGCTGCCACCGGTCGACTGGGCGCCGCTATACTACGTGCCGGGGATCATCTGGCTGTTCGCTAAGATCCTGTTTTTCTTCTTCCTGTTCAGCTGGGTGAAGGCGACCGTGCCGCGCTATCGCTACGATCAGCTGATGCGGCTCGGCTGGAAGGTCTTCCTCCCCGTCTCGCTGTTCTGGGTTTTCCTCGTGTCGGGCTATCTCATGCTGACGCGCGTTGGAGTGGGTTCATGAGCGTCGCTCAGATCATCAAGTCGTTTACTCTGTGGGAATTCGTGAAGGCGCACGCGTTGACGCTTCGCTATTTCTTCAAGGAAAAGGCGACGATAAACTATCCGTACGAGCGCAATCCGGTGTCGCCGCGGTTCCGTGGCGAGCATGCGCTGCGTCGCTATCCGAACGGTGAAGAGCGGTGCATCGCGTGCAAGCTGTGCGAGGCGGTGTGCCCCGCGCAGGCGATCACGATCGAAGCCGAGCCGCGTGACGACGGTTCGCGCCGCACCACGCGCTACGACATCGACATGACCAAGTGCATCTATTGCGTCCTGTGTGCCGAGGCGTGCCCGGTCGATGCGATCGTCGAGGGGCCGAACTACGAGTTCGCGACCGAAACGCGCGAAGAGCTGATCTACGACAAGTCGAAGCTGCTCGATAATGGCGACCGTTGGGAAAGCGCGATCGCGGCGAACCTTGCCGCCGATGCGCCGTACCGTTAATGGCGCGCTCATTCTTCTCGTGGGCGTTTAAGGGGCCGCAATCGTGATTCAGGCCTTAGCCTTCTACCTCTTCGCCTTCGTCGTCGTCCTGTCGGGCGCGCTGACGATCGCGTCGCGCAACCCGGTCCATTCGGTGATGTGGCTGATTCTCGCGTTCTTCAACGCGGCGGGTCTCATGATCCTGGTAGGCGCCGAGTTCATCGCGATGCTGCTCGTCATCGTCTATGTGGGTGCGGTCGCGGTGCTGTTCCTGTTCGTGGTCATGATGCTCGACATCGACTTCACCGAGCTTCGCGCAGGCGTCGCTCGGTATTTCGGGATCGGCCTCGCACTCGCCGTCGCACTCGCCGCCGAGGTGATGATCGCGATCGGCGCGTGGAGCACGGGTCCGATCCAGCTCGCGCGTCGCGCAGCACCAATCGACGACACCGTGCCCAACATCCAGGCGATCGGTAACCTGCTCTACACGCGCTATCTGTTCGTGTTCGAGGGTGCCGGCCTGGTGCTGCTGGTCGCGATGATCGGGGCGATCGTGCTGACCCACCGCCAGCGTGGCGGCGTCAAGGCGCAGAACATCAGCCGCCAGAACGCGCGTCGTCCGCAGGACGCCACGCGCAACACGAGCCCGGTCGTCGGGCAGGGAGTCGAACTGTGACGATCGGTCTCGTCCATTATCTGGTCGTCGCGGCGATCCTGTTCACGATGGGGGTGCTCGGCATCTTCCTGAACCGCAAGAACCTCATCGTCATCCTGATGGCGATCGAGCTGATCCTGCTGGCGGTGAACATCAATCTCGTCGCGTTCTCGGCGTTCCTCCACGATCTCGTTGGACAAGTGTTCGCTATGTTCGTGCTGACGGTCGCCGCGGGTGAAGCCGCGATCGGCCTCGCCATTCTCGTGATCTATTTCCGCGGTCGCGGCACCATCGCGGTCGACGACGTCAACCGGATGAAGGGGTAATACGGTTGATCCAGCTTATCGTCTTCCTGCCGTTACTGGCCGCGATCGTTGCCGGGTTCGGCAATCGCGCGATCGGCAACGTGCCGGCGAAACTCGTCACCACGGCTGCGCTGTTCGCGTCGTGCCTGTTGTCCTGGCCGATCTTCATCGGTTTCCTGTCGGGCACCAGCACGGCCACCGTCGCGCCGCTGCTCGACTTCATCCACTCCGGCGACATGAATGTCGCGTGGTCGCTGCGCGTTGACGCGCTGACCGCGGTGATGCTGGTGGTCGTCACGTCGGTCTCGGCGCTCGTCCATCTGTATAGCTGGGGCTATATGGACGAGGATCCCGACCAGCCGCGCTTCTTCGCGTATCTGTCGCTGTTCACCTTCGCGATGCTGATGCTCGTGACCGCGAACAACCTGGTCCAGATGTTCTTCGGCTGGGAAGGCGTGGGTCTCGCATCCTACCTCCTGATCGGGTTCTGGTTCCGCAAGCCGTCCGCCAGCGCCGCCGCAATCAAGGCGTTCGTCGTCAACCGCGTCGGCGATCTTGGTTTCATGCTCGGCATCTTCGGCACGTTCCTCGTGTTCGGCACGGTCTCGATCCCCGAGATCCTAGCCGCAGCGCCCGGCATGGCGGGCTCGACGCTTGGTTTCCTCGGCTACCGGCTCGACACGATGACGGTGCTCTGTCTGCTGCTGTTCGTCGGTGCGATGGGCAAGTCGGCGCAGCTCGGCCTGCACACCTGGTTGCCGGACGCGATGGAGGGCCCGACCCCGGTGTCGGCGCTGATCCACGCGGCGACGATGGTTACGGCCGGCGTCTTCATGGTGTGTCGCCTGTCGCCGATGTTCGAGATGAGCCCGGTCGCGCTGACCGTGGTCACCTCGGTCGGTGCCGCGACCTGTTTGTTTGCGGCCACCTGCGGCCTCGTCCAGACCGACATCAAGCGCGTGATCGCGTATTCGACCTGTTCGCAGCTCGGCTACATGTTCTTCGCGGCGGGTGTCGGCGCGTACGGCGCGGCGATGTTCCACCTCTTCACGCACGCGTTTTTCAAGGCGCTGCTGTTCCTCGGCGCCGGCTCGGTCATCCATGCGATGCACCACGAGCAGGACATGCGCTATTATGGCGGCCTGCGTAAGAAGATCCCGGTGACGTTCTGGGCGATGATGGCGGGTACGCTCGCAATCACCGGCGTCGGCATCCCCGGCATCTTCGGCAACACCGCGATCGGCTTTGCAGGCTTCCATTCGAAGGATGCGATCATCGAGGCGAGCTGGGCTGCGGGCCAGCCGGGCGTGTGGTTCGTCGGCGTGCTCGTCGCGTTGCTGACCAGCTTCTATTCGTGGCGCGTGATGTTCCTGACCTTCTGGGGCAAGCCGCGCTGGGCCGCATCGGAGCATATCCAGCATGCGCTCCATGACGCACACGGCCACGACGACCACGCGCATGACGCACATCATGTCGACGATCACCATGCGAACCCGGCGCAGGCCGAGGACGCAGGGCACGCGCCGCACGGTCATCACGACGCAGCGCATGCGCCGGCCGAGGGCGATGGTGGGTATCACCCGCACGAGAGCCCGCTGCCGATGCTGATCCCGCTGATCGTCCTGTCGATCGGTGCGGTGCTTGCCGGCTTCGTGTTCCACGGTTTCTTCATCGAGCCGACCGCAGGTGAAGAGTTCTGGAAGGGCGCACTCGCGTTCCGCGAACATCTGATGCACGAGATGCACGGCGTGCCGTTGCTGATCAAGCTGTCGGCGACGATCGCGATGCTGCTCGGCCTGCTGACCGCCTGGTACGCCTATATCAAGGCACCGAATTTCCCGGCCAAGGTCGTCGAACAGTTCGGCGTGCTCTACGACTTCCTGCTGCATAAGTGGTATTTCGATGAGCTGTACGACCTGATCTTCGTTCGCCCGGCGTTCGCGATCGGCCGCTTCCTATGGCATCGCGGTGACGAGAAGACGATCAACCGGTTCGGGCCCGACGGCGCGACCTGGGTCGTCCAGATCGGCAGCCGCGTGGCCAACCGCTTCCAGACGGGATACCTCTACACCTATGCCTTCGTCATGCTGATCGGGCTGACCGCAGCCGTAACCTGGGCGATCGGACTGTAATGACCGGCTTTCCTATCCTCTCCGTCCTGATCGCGGTCCCGATGATCGCGGCCGTCGTGTGCCTGTTCGTCTCGGCGAACACGGCGCGGACGCTGGCGCTCGCGGCAACGCTGATCGACTTCGTTCTCGGCATCATGCTGTGGATGAACTACGACATCGGCGGCGCGCAGTGGCAGTTCGTCGAGCATGCCCCCGGCATCTTCGGCCCGTTCGGCTGGTCGCTCGGCATCGACGGCTTCGCGCTGATGCTGATCATGCTCAGCGTGTTCCTGATGCCGATCTGCATCGGCGCCAGCTGGCGCTCGATCACGACGCGCGTGCCCGAATACATGGCGGCGTTCCTGTTCACCGAAGTGCTGATGATCGGCACGTTCGCGGCGCAGGACCTGTTCCTGTTCTACGTGTTCTTCGAAGCCGGCCTTATCCCGATGTACCTGATCATCGGCATCTGGGGCGGTGCGAACCGGATCTACGCGTCGTACAAGTTCTTCCTGTACACGCTGCTCGGCTCGGTCCTGATGTTCATCGCGATGCTGTACATGGCGAAGACCGCGGGCACGACCAGCATCCCGGCGCTGATGAACTACGACTTCCCGGCGCATGTGCAGACATGGCTGTGGCTGGCGTTCTTCGCATCGTTCGCGGTCAAGATGCCGATGTGGCCGGTCCACACCTGGTTGCCCGACGCGCACGTCCAGGCGCCGACCGCAGGCTCGGTGATCCTGGCGGGCGTGCTGCTGAAGCTCGGCGGTTACGGCTTCCTGCGCTTCCTGCTGCCGATGTTCCCCGAAGCCTCGGGCCAGTTGACCTGGCTGATCTTCGGCCTGTCGGCGGTCGCAGTGATCTACACGTCGCTCGTCGCGCTCGTGCAGTCGGACATGAAGAAACTGATCGCCTATTCGTCGGTCGCGCACATGGCGATCGTCACGATCGGGCTGTTTGCCTTCAACCGGCAGGGCATCGAGGGCGCGATGATCATGATGCTGAGCCACGGCCTAGTATCGGGCGCGTTGTTCCTGTGCGTCGGTGTGATCTACGACCAGCTCCATACCCGCGAGATCTCGCGCTATGGCGGCCTCGCGATCAACATGCCGAAATACGCGATCTTCTTCCTGTTCTTCACGATGGCATCGATCGGGCTCCCGGGCACCAGCGGCTTCGTCGCCGAGTTCCTGTCGCTGATGGGCACGTATCAGGTCTCGACCTGGACCGCGCTGCTCTGCACGACGAGCATCATCCTTGGCGCCGCATACATGCTGTTCCTGTACCGTCGCGTCGTGTTCGGCGAGATCAAGTCGGACGACGTCCGCGCGATGGTCGACCTGTCGGGCCGTGAGATGTGGCTGCTCGCACCGATCGCCGCCGTCGTGCTGTGGATGGGCGTGTATCCCGAGAGCTTCCTGGCACCGATGCGCAAGGACGTGGGCGTGCTTCTCGCCCGCGTCGACCGCGCCAAGCCAGCCAGCGATTCAAACCCAACTGCGGGGAAGCCCGCCGCAACCGTCCATAGTGCCGCGCACGGGGAGGCACACTGATGGATTACGCCGCTAACATCGCAATGACGCTGCCCGAACTGGTGCTGGCGTTGGGTGCGATCGCCCTGATGCTCGTCTCGGCCTGGGGCGGGGACAAGTCCACGCGGGCCGTCTCGATCGCCGCCGTGTTCGTGCTGGTCGGGGCAGGGATCGCATTGGTCGGTCCGGCGTCGTCGGGCGGCTATGCGTTCGACGGCCTGTACCGTGCAGACGCGTTCGGTGCGTTCGCCAAGGTGCTGATCTACATCGCCTCGGCGGTCGCGATCGTGATGGCGCCGAGCTTCTTCGCGCGCACGCACGGCGACGATCTGCGTCCGGAATATCCGGTGCTGATCCTGCTGTCGGCCTGCGGCATGGGAATCATGGTTTCGGCCACCGACATGCTGACGCTGTATGTCGGTCTCGAGCTCCAGAGCCTTGCGGCCTATGTCCTCGCCAGCTTCATGCGGCGCGACGGGCGTTCGGCGGAAGCGGGCTTGAAGTATTTCGTGCTCGGCGCGCTTGCCAGCGGCATCCTGTTGTACGGCATTTCGCTGGTCTACGGGTTCAGCGGCACGACGTTGTTCTCGGGCATCTCGGAAGCCTATGCGGGCACCAAGTCGCTCGGCCTGCTGTTCGGTCTCGTGTTCGTGTTCGCAGGCCTCGCGTTCAAGATCAGCGCCGTGCCGTTCCACATGTGGACCCCCGACGTGTACGAGGGCGCGCCCACCCCGGTGACCGCGTTCTTCGCGTCCGCCCCGAAGGTCGCGGCGCTAGCGCTCAGCGTCCGCGTGGCGGTCGATGCGATGGGCCCGGCGACGGACCAGTGGCGCCAGATCGTAATCTTCGCGGCACTCGCCTCGATCATCCTCGGTGCGGTTGCGGCGATCGGCCAGACCAACATCAAGCGGCTGCTCGCCTATTCGTCGATCAACAATGTCGGATTCGCGCTGATCGGTCTTGCGGCTGGAACGCCTGAAGGCGTGTCGGGCGTGCTGATGTACCTGACGATCTACGTCGCGATGACGCTGGGTTCGTTCCTGGTCGTGTTGCAGATGCGCGGTGACGACGGGCAGCCGGTCGAGACGATCGATAGCCTCGCCGGCATGTCGCGGACGCGGCCTGCACTCGCCGCGGCACTCGCTATCTTCATGTTCAGCCTCGCCGGCATCCCGCCGCTGTTCGGCTTCTACGCAAAGTTCGCGGTGTTCAGCGCAGCGGTCGACGCCGGTCTGTTCCCGCTGGCGGTGGTCGGCATCGCCGCCTCGGTGATCGGCGCGTATTACTATCTGCGTGTCGTGAAGACGATGTACTTCGACGATCCGGCACCCGCGTTCGCGCCGATGGAGAGCAAGGTCGAGGGTGGCCTGATCGCCATCGCCGCGGTGTTCGTGTCACCAGCCGGCTATCTCCTCATCCCCGTGCTCGGCGCGTGGACGATGGCGGCCGCACGGGCGTTGTTCTGAGTACCATCCGCACCGTCGCGGAGACAGGATCGACCAACGCCGACCTGCTGGAGCTTGCACGCGGCGGTACCGAGGACGGTCTCTGGTTGCGCGCGATCCGCCAGACGGCGGGGCGGGGGCGGCTCGGTCGGGACTGGTCGTCGCCCGAGGGTAACCTCTACGCGAGCACGCTGGTCCGATTGCGGCCGAACGATCCGCCGGCCGCCAGCCTCGCGCTGGTCGCCGCGGTCGCGTTGCAGGAAACGGTGTCGACGTTCCTCGTCGCCGGGATCTGCCAGGGCACGACCGATGCGAGCGAGACGCTGGTCCTGAAATGGCCGAATGATCTGTTGCTCGCGGATGCCAAGCTGTCGGGCATCCTGCTCGAGCGCGCGGATAATGCGGTGATCGTCGGCTACGGCGTCAACATCGCGCATCATCCCGATCTGCCCGATCGCGCGACGACCGATCTCGCCGCGCACGGCGTTGTGGTCGAACCGGCGATGTTCCTCGACATCCTCGCCGACAGTTTCGCACGCTGGATCGGCCGCTGGCGGACCGAGGGTATCGCCCCCGTCCGCGAGCGCTGGGTCGATTGCGCGCATCCCGCCGGTACCGCGCTGACTGCCCGCCTCCCCGATGGCAGTGGGATCGACGGCCTGTTCGTCGGGCTCGATACCGACGGCGCGCTGATCCTCCGCTTGGCGTCTGGCGAGCGGCGTGTCATTCACGCTGCCGACGTCTTCCTGCTTTGAGGCCCCGCTGATGCTGCTCGCGATCGATGCCGGCAATACCAATGTCGTGTTCGCGCTGGTGGATGCCGGTGAGATCGTCGCACGCTGGCGGATCGCGACCGATCCGCGGCGGACGGCGGACGAGTATGCGGTGTGGCTGAGCCAGCTGATGCAGCTCGGCGGGCATGATCGTACCGCGGTCGAGGGCGTGATCGTCGCCACCGTCGTCCCGCGCGCGCTCCACAATCTCCAAGTGCTTGCGTCGAAATACTTCGGCACTGAAGCGCTGATCGCCGGTCATCCGCCGGTCGAATGGGGCATCGCAATCGACGTCGACGAGCCTGCCTCGCTTGGTGCCGACCGTGCGGTCAACACGATCGCCGCGCATGCGCTGCATCCGGGCGACCTGATCGTAATCGATTTCGGCACCGCGACCACGTTCGACGTCGTCGACTATAGCGGCGCGTACAAGGGCGGGATCATCGCGCCGGGGATCAACCTGTCGCTCGACGCGCTGGTGACCGCCGCGGCGAAACTCCCCCGGATCGCGATCGAGGCACCGACCGATACCAGCGTCATCGGACTCAACACCGTCTCGCAGATGCACATCGGCATCTATTGGGGCTATGTCGCGATGATCGAGGGTTTGGTCGCGCGGATGAAACGCGAGATCGGCCGTCCCGTGAAGGTCGTCGCCACCGGCGGCCTCGCGACATTATTCGAGAAACAGACCGACGTGTTCGATGTCATCGAAGCCGACCTGACGATCCAGGGGCTGGCGATGATGTGGGATCGTCACCATATCTAGGGCCATTGGGCTCGCGCCGACCGGCCTGCGGGCCATATTCCTGTATAATCCTGAAAGTAATCAATGACTCCGAAGAACGAACTCCTTTTCTGTGGCCTTGGCGGCTCCGGCGAAATCGGCATGAACGTCAACCTGTACGGCTGTCAGGGCAAGTGGGTGATGGTCGATCTCGGCATCACCTTCGCCGATCCGCAATATCCCGGCGTCGACGTGATCCTGCCCGACCTGTCCTTCATCGAGGACCGGATCGACGACCTGCTCGGCATCGTCATCACGCACGGCCATGAGGATCATATCGGCTCGCTGCCGTACCTCGCCGAAGACCTCGGCGTGCCCATCTACGCGACGCCGTTCACGATGGGCCTGATCCGCGGCAAGCTCGAGGAAGAGGGCATCGCCAACCGCGTGAAGCTCAAGATGATCCCGATGGGCGGCAATTTTCAGCTCGGGCCGTTCGGCTTCACCTTCGTCGAGATGTCGCATTCGATCCCCGAGGCGAACGCGCTCCTGATCGACACGCCTTATGGTCGCGTGTTCCACACCGGCGACTGGAAGCTCGACAAGAACCCGGTGATCGGCAATCCGACCACGCCCGAGGGCTTCATGGCGATCGGCGACAAGGGCGTCGACGTGCTGGTCTGCGATTCGACTAACATCTTCAACACCACTGCATCGGGCAGCGAAAGCACCGTTCGGAAAGGTCTGTTCGAGGAGGTCAGCAAGGCCAAGGGCCGCGTGATGATCACCAGCTTCGCGTCGAACGCAGCGCGTCTGCACACGTTCGGTGAAGTCGCGAAGGAAACCGGGCGCAAGCTGTGCGTGACCGGGCGTTCGCTCGACCGGATCATCAAGGTGGCGCGCGCGACGGGCTATCTGAAGGATTTCCCCGACACGATCAGCCCCGACGAGGCGATGCGCCTGCCCAAGAACAAGGTGCTGATCATCGCCACCGGTGGCCAGGGCGAGGAGCGCGCGGCGCTGGCGCGTGTCGCCAATGGCCAGCACACGATCACGCTCGAAGCCGATGACACGGTGATCTTCTCGTCCAAGCAGATCCCGGGCAACGAGGTCCAGATCGGTCGCATCCAGAACACGCTGGCGGCCAAGGGCATCCGCATGATCACCGAGCGCCAGGCGCACGTCCATGTGTCGGGCCATCCGGGTCAGCCCGAGCTTGCGCAGATGTACGACTGGCTGCGGCCGGACGTGCTCGTGCCGACGCACGGCGAGATGCGCCACATGATGGAGCATGCGCGCTTCGGCCTTGAGCAGGGCATTCCGCGCGCGATCGTGCAGAGCAACGGCGACATCATTCGTCTGGCGCCCAAGGGGCCGGCGAAGATCGGCAACGCGACGGTCGGGCGTCTGGTGCTCGATGGCGACGTGATCCTGCCGGCGGACGGCGCGACGCTGAGCGAGCGGCGCAAGCTGGCAATCAACGGCCAGATTTCGGTTGGTGTCGCGCTTGGCAAGGACGGCCGGATGGTCGGCCAGCCGCAGGTCCGCGTGCAGGGCGTGCCGGTCGAGGAGGACCGGGCGGCGTTCATCGCCGACGCGGTCCAGGCGGCTGCGGACACGGTACGCGGTGGCAAGCGCGAGAGCGAGAAGATGCGCGAGCAAATCCGGCTCGCGGTGCGCAAGGTCGCCAAGCGCTGGACCGGCAAGCAGCCGATCGTCGACGTGCTGCTGATCGAGGGCTGATCGGGTGCGCTGGACCTCGGCACTCGCGATCTACGTCCTGTTCTGGTCGTTCTCGGTGTTCTTGGTCCTGCCGTTCGGCGTGAAGACGACACGCGAGGTTGGGGGCGAACATGTCCCCGGCCAGGCCGAGAGCGCGCCGCACGAGTTTCGCTCGGGGCGGACGGCTTGGCGGGTGACCGTGGTGGCGACGGTGCTGTTCGTGCTGTTCCAGCTGAATTATAACTACGGCTGGATCACGCCCCAGACGGTCGACCTGTTCGATCGCGGGAACATGGTCACGCGCTGAGGGGCCATCGACGTCCCCCGTAAAGGGGGAGGTGGCACCGAAGGCGACGGAGGGGGAGGATACGGAACGGAGGTTTCCCTTACCTCCCCCTCCGTCTGGCAAGTGCCAGCCACCTCCCCCTGGCGGGGGAGGATTACAAGTTAGCATTCACCCCGGCGACGCGGCTGACCCCGCCAGCAACCCACCATCGATGTTAATCTCCGTCCCCGTGATATACGTCGCCTCGTCCGACGAGAGCATCACCACGACCGTGGCCACCTCGTCCGGCATTCCGAACCGTTTCAACGGCGTGTCGGCCACCAGCGCCGCCATCCGCGCCTCGCGGTCCGGCCCGCTCCCGAGCATAGGCTCCCAGATCGGCGTCAGGATGGCCGCGGGATGCACCGAGTTGCAGCGGATCTTCCACCCCTGCTGTGCGCAATACAGCGCCACCGTCTTGCTGTGATTGCGGATCGCCGCCTTCGACGACGCATAGGCTGCAGCGAGGGGAATGCCGACCAGCCCCGACCGCGACGAAATGTTGATGATCGATCCCGTGCCGGCCGCCTTCATCGCGGTGATCGCATAGCGGCAGCCGAGGAACGTGCCGTCGAGGTTGACCGCATGAACCGCGCGCCAATCCGACAAGCTCGTATGTTCGGGATCGTGCGAGGCCATGCCGTGCTCGAAACCCGTCACGCCGGCATTGTTCACGACCACATCGGCCACCGGAACGATCGCCGCTAGGCGCTGCCAATCCGCCTCTTCGCGGACGTCGAGCTTTTCGAACCGGCAACCGATGGCCGCCGCAGCCTCGGCACCGGTAGTGTCGTCGATATCGGTAAGTATGACGATAGCGCCTTCGTCGTGGAAGCGCCCCGCAATTGCGCGGCCGATACCGCTTGCTGCGCCGGTGACGACGCAAATCTTTTTCTTCAATCTTGGCATGTATGTCTCGAAATTCGAGTCCGTTCGGCGGATTGCTCCGCTGGCGAGGGCCGCGTCAGCGGTGACGCTGGATCATTTCAACGACTCCCGTTCAGTTCAGCGCAGGCGCTCGATCGCCTGTGCCAGCGCGACGTACAGTTTGCCCATGTCCGACGACAGCAAGGTCACGCCGAGCGGCGAGCCGTCGCGTTGCGTCAGGATCGTGCGGAGCATCGCTTCGAAATCGTGGATGTAGCGGTTGACCATGTCGCGGAAAGCCTCGTCCCCGTCGTAGAAGTCGGCGATCTGCCGGGCTTCGTTCGCATCGAGGATGCGCACCGCGCGACGCGTGAAGACGCCGCGGTCGCCCTTTAGATATGCGCCCCACGCGCTGTCGGATATTTCGGGTGCGATCGCCTTGGTGATGTCGATCGACGCCGAGTTGAGCGACTCGATCAACAGCGAGACGCGGCGGGCAAAGGTGTCTCGGTCCGCATCCTCGCGTTCGCTGCGCGCGTCCTCGATCCGCGCTTCGACGATCGCGGTCTGGTCGACGATCAGCTGGACCTGGTCGGCCAGCCGTCTGGTCGCGTGCGTCGCCGCATCGACTGCGGCATCGGCAGTGTCGACGATCGCGCGGACCTGGCGCTCGACGGTGTCGTTGGTCACGCGGCGCATCGCGTCCGCACTGGCCGCGCCGAGCGCCGCCGCGGCTTCGGGAATTACCTGAGCAAGCGTCTCGCGCGCCTTGTCGGCGGCAACGATCGCGGTTTCACGGACGCGGTGCAGCGCCTCGATCAGTTGCGGCGCGGCCTCTTCCGCGAAATGCTGCGTGCGGCCGATCGCCTCGTCGACCATCTGGCCGAGCGCATCGGCCTTGGCGCGGCCGGTGTTGAGCGTGTTGAGAAGATTGCTCGACAGATGATCGAGGGCAAGGCGCTGTTCGCCGATGACGCCGGCGATAGCCTCGATCGCGTCGTGCGTGCTTTCGGCAGCTGTGACCAGCGCGAGCAGGTCGGGTCGCGACGCGACGACGATCGCCTTGCTCGCCAATACGCGCGAGTCGAGACGAGTCAGCGCATCGGGCAAGGTCTCGTCGATCTCGCGCGAGGCAGCGTCCAGCGCCAACAGCAGTGTTTCTGTGGTGGCGATGGTCTGCGTTGCCATCGAATCGCCGGCGCGCAATGATTCGGTCATCGCGTCCGCCGAGCCGCCAAGCGCGCTGATCGAAGCGGCCAGCCCCAGCGCGCGTTCGGTGCCGTGCTGATGCATTGCCTCGATCCGCGTCTCGACTGCGCCGAGACCCCTATGGAGGCTGTCGACGATCGCATCGCCGGCGTCGCGTTGTTCGTCGAGCCGGGTGGCGACCCGGTCGATCGCCTCTTCGACGGTGGCGATCCGGGTCGCGAGCGCTTCGGCGCTGTCACGGGCAGCGCTGTCGAGTGCAGCTTGGTTGGCGCCTACCATCGCCAGCATCGCGTCGCCCTGCGCGGCGATGCCTCGGCGCGAATGATCGACCGCGTCCGCCGTCCGGTTGAGCAGCGCATCGACCGCGGCGGACATGCCATCGGTGACGGAAACGAGATGATCGCCCGCGGTCTGGCTGGTCGCCTCCATACGGACGATATGCGCAGCGAGGCGTTGCGCGGCGCCGCTGGCCATCGCGTCGGCCTCCCGCCCGCGTTCTGCGAGTGCGGCGATCTGGGCATCGAGCGCGGCGGCGTGTTCGCTCGCGGACAATCCAGTGCGTTCAAGGCGCTTGGCGACATCGTCGATGTCGGCCTGAGCGCGCGGCAGCGTCGCGATCAGGACGCCGAGACTGGTCTGCGCGCCAGCTGTCGAGGTGGCGAGATTGCGGGCATGCGCTGCAGCCTGGTCGATTTCCGAGACCATGCCGCGACCGATCGCCGCGAGTTGTTCGGTCGCACCGCCGCCGATCGCGATCAGCATCTGAACCTGCTCGGCGAGCGCGAGGCGGTTGGCGTCGATCGTCTGCGAAAGCGCCGCCACGGTGCGTTCGAGGCTGGCGGCCTCGTCGCGCATCGCCTGCGCGGTAACGCCGAACCGATGCGCCTCGGTCCGGCTGGTACGCATTGCGAGCAGCCACACGATGCCGACCAGCGCGGGGACGATGCAGAGCGCGGCGACGAACTGGACCACATCGATGGGGCCTGCCGTGGCGAGCGAACCGCGCGCCAGCCACAGCAGGCTGACAAGCCAGACCAAGACTACGCCTACGGCAAGTGCCAGGAACAGCCTCGTGCGGTCGGTCGCATTTTGTTCAAACGGCTCCAGCGGATCGAGCAATTCGGGATTGTCATGCTCTACCGGGTTCATCGCAGGGTTCATCATCATATCCGCACGTATCGGCATGTCCTCACGGATAGGATGGGCGTTGTCTGCCACCGCACGAAAACCGATCATTGACGAACCCCCGTTCATGCGACGAGGCTACCACGAAATATCGGCAGGCGAAACGACTAGCGGAACCTTGTCTTAAGCATCCGTCCGGTAAGCGAGGCAGCATGGCGTATGATCCGGGAGCAATCGATGCGACGCTGGCTGCGGCGGTGGGCGACGAGCCTGCGTTGATCGCCGAGTTGCGATTCGCGTTCGTGGAGGGGGCGGAGCGCGCTTTGACCGCGATGACGTTGGCGAAGGATGCGGCTGAATGGTCTGCGGCGACTGCCCGCCTGCGGGGACTTGCTGCGAGTTTCGGGGCGTTGCGGCTCATGGCGCTTGCCACGGCAGCCGGCGAGGGCCGAGCGCATGATCCGGATACGCTGAAGTCGCTGCGCCGCGCGGTGTCGCGGCTCTAGCGCAAGGCAACCGGATCGCGACGGGCTTTGCAGGACGGCGCCTAGCGCCTAACAGCCGACGATGCTTGCCGGCCTTTTATTTGCAATTCACGACGCCGACGATCGTCCCGATCGTCTTGCCGCCACCCTTCCGTTCAGCGGCGTCACGCTGATCGAGTATCAGGCGCGGCTGCTAATCGCCGCCGGCGTGTCGCAAGTGATCGTCGTCGTTTCGCGGCTGACACCCGAACTGCTGGGCGCGATCGCCCGGATCGGACGGCGCGGCGTGTCGGTCGATACCGTTCGATCCGCGCGCGAGGCGGTGGAGAAGCTGCATCCGCTCGCCCGCGTGCTGATGCTGGGCGACGGGCTTGTCACGACCGAGGCGATCGTCAAGGCGATGGCGGTCGAGGAAGGTGACTGCCTGTTGGTCGTGCCCGAAGCCGATGCCGGGCCGGGGTTCGAACGCGTCGGAGGACAGATGGCATGGGCCGGCGTCGCTCGCCTCGGCTCCAGCCGGATCGCCGAGGTCGCGGAATTGCCGCAGGATTACGACCTGCAATCGTCGCTGCTGCGATTCGCAGTGCAGTCCCGCGCGACGCAGGTTCTGTTGCCGACCGACGCGGTGCGCGGCGGCCACGGTATCGAGCGCCAGGCACGGACGCTCGAGGAGCGCGGTCGTGCTGTGCTGATGACGATCGTGTCCGGGCGACGCGGTTGGTTCGACCGGTTCGTGCTGGCGCCGATCGCGCGGCTGGGCCTGCCGCGGCTGGTCGACCGCGGCGTCGCCGGCGCGACGGTCGGCGCTATGGGGCTCGCGCTGGGCGTTGCAGGATTGCTGGCGATCGGTTTCGGGCTGTCGGCGACCGGGCTTCTTGTCGCTCTCGCCGGCTGTATCGGGTTGGCACTGGGAAATGTGCTCAGCGGACTGCGCGACGATGCGTCGCTGGCCCGGTGGCAGACGATGGCGATTGGCGGAGTGGCTGCGGCGGCGATTCTGATCTTCGCGTTTATCGAGAGCGGCCGCGCGGGAGAGACCACTGCGCTGGCGATCAGCATCGCGCTCGTGGCAATCGCCGCGCTTGCCGAACGCGCGATTCTCGAACGCGATCGCCAGATCTGGTGGGGAAGCCCGACCGCGTATCTGCTGGTCGTCACGGCGTTCGCTGCGGCCGGCCTGCCGACCCTCGGTCTGGGCCTGACCGCAGTCTATGCGACCGCGACGTTGGCGGCGGTAATCGAACGTCTTCGCCCGACGCCTTAGGCTCGCCTTAACGACAGGGGGTTACTTACGAGATCATGTCGGTCGGCCAAGACCCCGCGCATCAGTCTGCGCCCGTGAATGACGATCCCGTGTCGCGGGCCGAAAACGCGCGCCTGCGTGCCGAAGCGCGACTGGCCGGCACGATCGCCGATTTTTTCCAGGATGACGATGCACGGCTGGACGATCGCACGCGCGGCATGCTGGCGCATGTGCTCGACGCGATCATCGGTGCGATCGAATCCGACATTCGCCGCTACGCGGCAAGGATGCTGACGGGGAACGGATCGACGACAGCGGCCGAGGCGATCCTCAAGGAAGGGTCCAACCCCGGGCGTGTGACCGAACGCCTGACCCGCGCGGGTCTGTTGCGCGACGAAGATCTGATGGACGAACTGATCGCGCGCGTACGGCATGATCTGGTTGCTGCGGCGCTGCCGATCGAGGTGACCGAACCGGACGAGGCCAGCCTGTTGGTCCGTCTCGCCGGCGTCCCCGACAGCATCGTCGCGTCCGCCGCATCCGCATTACTGGCGGCCGAAAGTCGGCGCCGCGCTGCCAATGAGAACGGTACGGCGGTGGGAACCGACCTGCCCGCCGAACTGCATCACCGGCTCGTCTGGTGGATCGCTGCTGCGGTACGCACCGGACTGAAGACGTCGTCGCCCGCAAGCGACCGTGCGATCACGGATGCGGCGCAGCGCTGCCTTGCCGCGCATGACGAAGGCGAGCGGCCGGACGCGGTGGCGATGCGCCTCGCCGCAGCGCTCGACGCGCGACCGAACGAACTCGCCGCGGTGCTGG
The DNA here is from genome assembly GCF_040407565.1 of Sphingomonas faeni. Classification (GTDB taxonomy): domain Bacteria; phylum Pseudomonadota; class Alphaproteobacteria; order Sphingomonadales; family Sphingomonadaceae; genus Sphingomonas; species Sphingomonas faeni_F. Next base: position 291,780 of record NZ_JAPZPR010000005.1, on the reverse strand, counting down.
TCGAAGCGATCGGCGATCGCCGGCTGTCGCTGTTTGTTGCGGTACTGGCGAACGCCATCGGCGTCGCATTCGATCAGGTCCGTGCGATCACGCTCGAGCCGGAGGGCGATCGGCTCTGGTTGGCATTGCGTGCGATCGATCTGGATCGTTCGTCGATCGCGCGGATCGCCCTCGCACTCGCCGAGGCCGATCCACGCCGCGATATCGAGGCGTTTGCCGACGCGCTCGACACGATCATTGCTATCCCCGTTGCCGAGGCCCGGACCTCGTTGGCGCCGCTGGCGTTGCATTGCGATTTTCGGATGGCGCTGCGTGCGCTGGCGCGTACGGAGCGGCGATGAGCGTGTTCGATCCCTCGACCGAAAGCCCGATCGCCCATGCGATCGTCGCGCCGGACGGTTCGCTGACGTTCGCGGACCCGGCGTTGATCGCGTTGAACCAGCGTGCGGGCGGAATGCGCGGCGCGCCGCTCGCGGTGCCACAACTCGCGACGATCGCACGGCTTGCGCGACGTCTTGGCATCATCGTGTCGCGTGGCGTCGTGGTTGCCGACGACGAAGCGGACGTCGAGCTGTGGGTCCGGGCTCAGCCGGACGGCGACAATATTCGCCTATCGGTCACTGGCTGGCGCGAAATCGGTGCATGGCGGCCCGCCCGCCCGTCGCCTGAAGCGGAAGCCGATTATCTGCGGAGCGATACCGATTGGCGTTGGGAGACCGATTCGTCGCTGCGGCTCACATTCGTGTCGCTCGATGCTGGCCCGAAGCACGGCTTTGACGCGTTCGCCGCGCTCGGCCAGCCGCTAACGGCGATGTTCGCACTCGATACCGGCGCCGACGGTGCGCTGCCAATTCTCGATTCGCTTGCTCGCCGCCGCGCTCTGGCGTCACAGCCCGCGCGGTTGCGTAGCTCGGGCAAGTCGGTGATCTTGACGGCCGACGTGCGGCATGATGCATCCGGCACGTTTGCCGGTTTCATCGGTGCGGCCCGCATGGTGGCAGACGAAGGTACACCGTCGGTGCTGGTGCCGGAAACGCTGTCGGCGACGTTCACGACGGGCCTCGACAAGGCGTTGCGGACCCCGCTCGCGCGGATCGTGGCCAACGCAGACAGCATCAACGCGCAAGCCGATGGCCCGGTCCAGGCCGATTACGCCGACTACGCCGCGGATATCGCGAGCGCGGGGCGCCATCTGCTCGAACTGGTCGACGATCTGGTCGACCTGCAGGCGGTCGAGCGCGCCGACTTCACGCTAAAGCCCGAACCCGTCGATCTGGCCGATGTAGCGCGCCGCGCCGCCGGGTTGTTGTCCGTGCGTGCGTCGAACGCGGACGTTGCGATCGTCCGACCGGCAATGGACGAAAAGGTGGCTGCGCTGGGCGATTTTCGACGCGTGCTGCAGATCCTGGTCAATCTCATCGGCAACGCCGTGCGCTATTCGCCCAAGGGTTCGCACGTTACCGTGGCTGCCACCCGTTCGGATGCCCAGGCGATCGTGGTCGTCGCCGATCGCGGCAAGGGCGTCGCGGCAAACGATCAGATCCGAATTTTCGAGAAATTCGAACGGGTCGATCCGTCGGAGGCCGGCGGCAACGGGCTCGGCCTGTATATTGCGCGGCGTCTCGCGCGGGCGATGCAGGGGGATCTCACGATCGAGAGCGCACCCGGCGAAGGCGCGCGGTTCGTGCTGACGTTACCGGCGGATCCGGCGCGCCACTAATATCAGCGCGAGGCCGAACGCGGCGAGGAATGCACCGCGATCCGCCCAAGGCCGCTGGTCGAGCATGAAGCTCGACTGCGGCCAGTGGACGTATCCTAGCCCCTGACCGATCCAGAGCAGACCCATCAGCGCGCTGAGCACGCCGACGACCATCAGGATCGGCCGGAGCGTCTTCATCAGCGTGACGCCATCGGGACGTAGTCACGCGCGGTCGGGCCGCTGTACAGCTGGCGCGGACGGCCGATCTTCTGGTCGGGATCGGTGATCATCTCGTTCCACTGCGCGACCCAGCCGACGGTGCGGGCGAGCGCGAACAGGACGGTGAACATCGAGGTCGGGAAGCCGATCGCCGACAGGATCACGCCCGAGTAGAAATCGACGTTCGGGAAGAGCTTCTTCTCGATGAAGTACGGATCGCTGAGCGCCAGACGCTCGAGTTCGATCGCGACGTCGAACACGGGGTCGGTGACGCCCAGCTCGCCGAGCACTTCCTTGACGGTCGTCTGCATGACGGCCGCACGCGGATCGTAGTTCTTGTAGACGCGGTGGCCGAAGCCCATCAGGCGGAACGGATCGTTCTTGTCCTTGGCGCGGGCGATATACTCGGGGATGCGGTCGACGGTGCCGATCTCATGCAGCATGTTGAGCGCGGCTTCGTTCGCGCCGCCGTGCGCGGGGCCCCACAGGCAGGCGATGCCGGCCGCGATGCACGCGAACGGGTTGGCGCCCGACGAACCAGCGAGACGGACGGTCGAGGTCGACGCGTTCTGCTCGTGATCGGCGTGGAGGATGAAGATGCGGTCCATCGCCTTTTCGACGATCGGGTTCACGACGTACTTCTCGGCGGGGACGCCGAACGTCATCTTCAGGAAATTGCCGGTGTAGCTCAGCGTGTTGTCCGGATAGACGAAAGGCTGGCCGACGCTGTACTTGTACGCCATCGCGGCGATCGTCGGCATCTTGGCGATCAGGCGGTGCGACGCGATGACGCGCTGTGCCGGATCGTGGATGTCGGTCGAATCGTGATAGAACGCCGAGAGCGCGCCGACGACGCCGCACAGGATCGCCATCGGATGCGCGTCGCGGCGGAAGCCACGGAAGAACTGCGCGAGCTGCTCGTGCACCATCGTATGGCGCGTGATCGTGGTCGAAAAGTTCGCCAGCTCGTCTTCGCTCGGCAGTTCGCCGTTGAGCAGGAGGTAGGCGACTTCCATGAAGTTCGACTGCTCGGCCAGTTCGCCGATCGTGTAGCCGCGGTGCAGCAGCGTGCCCGCGTCACCATCGATATAGGTCAGCTTCGACTGGCACGATGCCGTCGAGGTGAAGCCCGGATCATAGGTGAAATTGTCCGTCTGCGCGTACAGCTTGCGGATATCGATGACATCGGGTCCGACCGTACCGGACATCACCGGATACTCGAAATCCTTGCCGTCGACCTTGAGGGTTGCGGTCTCGCTCATGCTTGTATCCTTCCTCGAAATCTTATCAGCTAGCCATCCGGTCGGCGATCCGTCCCAGGCTCTCGTCGCGCCCGAGCAAATCGAGCACGTCGAAGATCCCCGGCGACGTCTTGCGTCCCGTCAGCGCGGCGCGAAGCGGCTGTGCGACCTGGCCGAGCTTAACGCCCCGCGCTTCGGCCACGCGCCGTACCGCGCCTTCGAGCGCTTCCGTATCCCACGTGGCGAGCGCGTCAAGTTCGGCATGGGCATTGACCAAAATTGCACTCGCTTCACCCTGCAAAAGGCTCGCCGCGGCGTCATCCATCGCCAAGGGACGCTGGCTGAACAGGAAATTCGACCCTTCGGCGAGCTCGTTCAGGTTTGCGGCACGCGGCTTCAGGACGGGCATCGCGCGAGTCAGAAGATCGAGTCCGCCGGTCGGCAGGTTGTGACCAAGACGATCGGCGGCAAGTTGCGCCAGCCGAGCGTCGTCGGCTTCGCGGATGTAATGGCCGTTGAGATTCTCGAGCTTCTTCAAGTCGAAGCGCGACGGCGACTTGCCGACGCCAGACAGGTCGAACCATTCGACAGCCTGCTCGCGGCTGATGATCTCGTCGTCGCCGTGACCCCAGCCGAGCCGGAGCAGGTAGTTGTCGAACGCCTCGGGCAGGATACCCATCTCGTCGCGGTATGCCTCGATACCGACCGCGCCGTGACGCTTCGACAGCTTGGCGCCGTCGGGGCCGTGGATCAGCGGGATGTGCGCGTAGATCGGCTCGGGCCAGCCCATCGCGCGATAGATCGGCAGCTGACGGAACGCGTTGTTGAGATGGTCGTCGCCGCGGATGACGTGCGTGACGCCCATGTCGTGATCGTCGACGACGACCGCGAGCATGTAGGTCGGCGTGCCGTCGGACCGGAGCAGGACGAGGTCGTCGATCTCTTCGTTCTTGACCGTGACGGCGCCCTGCACGCGATCCTCGATCGTGACGGCCCCCTCCTGCGGCGCGCGCAGGCGGACGACATGGGGGAGGTTCGGTGCTTCGCTCTCGGGGCGATCGCGCCACGGGCTGCGGATGCGGAGTGGCTTCTTCGCGGCCTGTGCCTCGGCGCGCATCGCGGCGATCTCGTCGTTGGTCATGTAGCAGCGATAGGCGTGGCCAGTTGCCACCATTTCGTGCGCGACCTGCGCGTGGCGCTCAGCGCCTGCGAACTGCATGACGACGTCGCCGTCCCAGTCCAGCCCAAGCCAGCGCATTCCGTCGATGATCGCGTCGATCGCCGGCTGGGTCGAGCGGACCCGGTCGGTATCCTCGATCCGCAGCAGGAACTTGCCCCCATTCGCCTTGGCGAACAGCCAGTTGAAGAGCGCGGTGCGCGCGCCGCCAAGATGCAGGAACCCCGTCGGCGACGGAGCGAAACGGGTAACCACGGGTGCGGCCGAAGCGGCGGTGCCCGTATCAGATATTGCGCCCAACCGCGGGTGCTCCCAGACTGATGAAACAATGGAGAAACGATGGCCATGACAGCCGTCGCCGCCCCTAGCATGCGTCCTTGGCGGCGACAAATGGGCGTGCCGCGATGGGGGGCCGTCGTCGGGCTTGCCGTGGAGCGCTGGCTTGAGGCGGAGCGCGACCAGCTGGCGTTGTGGCTGCCGGTGGTGCTGGGGGCGGGGATCGCGTTGTGGTTCGCGTTGCCGGACCCGGAAGCGTGGTGCGTGGCGATATTGGTTTTGGTGGCGAGTGGGCTCGCGTGTCTGGCCGTGGGGCAGGGCGGGCGTGCAGCGCGGTCGCTGGCGATCGGGTTGCTGACGGCGGCGCTGGGGCTTGGGCTGATCTGGGCGCGATCGGAGTCGGTGACGCGACCAGTGCTGGGTGGACCGACGATCGCGAGCTTCTCTGCTGAGGTGGAGGCGATCGAACCGCTGGTCGCGCGAAAGCTGGTCCGGCTGACTTTGCTGCCGATCGGGAAGGGCGCCGAGACCGACGGGCAACCGGTCGCCTTGCCGTACCGCATCCGCGTCAATCTTGCGGAAGCGGATGCGCCCAAGTTGCTGGGCACGGGAGCGGTCGTGCATCTGCGGGCCCGGCTGATGCCGCCGCCGCTGCCCGCGGTGCCGGGCGCCTACGACTTCGCCCGGGTCGCGTGGTTCGGCGGTATCGGTGCGACGGGAAGAGGTTTCGCACCGTTGGTCGTGACGACGCCGAGCGATACGGGTGCCGGCATCCGCGTCGCGCTGTCGCGCCACATCGTATCGCGTCTGGACGGCAGTGCGGGGGGGATCGCCGCAGCGCTCGCAACCGGCGACGTCGGCGCGATCAGCGAGGAGGATTCGGAGGCGATGCGTCGCGCCGGGCTTGCGCATCTGTTGTCGGTGAGCGGGTTGCACATAACGGCTGCGGTGGCGGCCACGATGTTGATCGTGTTGCGGCTGCTGGCGCTCAGTCCTTGGCTGGCTTTGCACGCGCGTCTGCCGTTGATTGCCGCGCTGGCCGGGGCGGCGGCGGCGATCGGCTATACGTTGCTGACGGGAAGCCAGGTTCCGACGATCCGGTCGTGCGTCGCCGCGCTGCTCGTGTTGGCGGCGCTGGCGATGGGGCGCGAGGCGATGACCTTGCGCCTCGTCGCGGCGGGGGCGGCGTGCGTCATGCTGGTGTTGCCCGAATCGGCGGCGGGGCCGAGCTTCCAACTTTCGTTCGCGGCAATCACCGCGATCATGGCGCTGCACGAACACCCGGTAATCCGCGCGTTCTTCGGCCCGCATGACGAAGGGCGCGGGCGCAGACTCGCGCGCGGCGTTGGGTCGTTGCTGCTGACAGGGCTGCTGGTCGAACTCGCGTTGATGCCGATCGCAGTCTATCATTTTCACAGGGCCGGACTGTACGGTGCCTTCGCTAACATCGTAGCGATCCCACTGACGACGTTCGTGGTGATGCCGCTTGAGGCGCTGGCGTTGCTGCTCGATGTCGGCGGACTGGGCAGGCCGATCTGGTGGCTGGTACAGCAGTCGCTCGATGCGCTGCTTTGGCTTGCGCATATCGTCGCCGCTGCGCCGGGCTCGGTGCGGTCCTTGCCCGCAATGCCGACTGCGGCGTTTGCATTGATGATCGTCGGAGGACTCTGGGTTGCGCTGTGGCGAACGCAGTGGCGCCGGCTGGGGCTGATGCCGCTGGCGGCCGGGGCAATCTGGGCGCTGACGACGCCGGCACCGGATGTTCTCGTGACCGGTGACGGACGCCATGTCGCGGTGCGGACCGCGGCTGGGCTCGCGATGCTGCGCGACCGCGCGGGCGACTATACGCGCGACATGCTGGCCGAGAACGGCGGGGTGGACGGTGAGCCGCTGTTGCTGGCGGATCAACCCAACGCGCGGTGCAGCCGCGATCTGTGCGTCACCGATATCGCCGCACGGGGACGGACATGGCGGATTCTCGCAACGCGCAGCGCCTATATGGTCCCGATTGCCGATTTCATTGCCGCCTGTCGCAGCGCCGATATCGTCGTCAGCGAACGGGGCTTGCCGAAACGCTGTGTGCCACGGTGGCTGAAACTGGATCGCCGCATACTGCGACGAACGGGTGGCGTCGCGCTGACCTTGGGGAGCGGGACAGTCGTGACCATCCTGAACGCAGGCGATCGTCACCCCTGGCGCGATCCGCCTCTCCTCGAACGCACCGCGTCGTCGTTCAGGCCGCGCCATGACCGGTTTCACGATACTGCATCGGCGTTTCGTGCCAGACGAGGCCGTCAAAATAGAACTGTTCACGCGAAGGCGCAAAGGCGCGAAGGTGATGCGGCTCGGGAGGCCTTCCACCTCCATGAACGATAAACTCACGTCAGTTTTTTGCCGCCTGCGAAAACCGTTAGGCGCTGATCCAGGCACCATATCTTCGCGCCTTCCGCCTTCGCGTGAACAAAATGTTCCGTCGTCGCATGCGGTCACAGCGAGACGAACTGGTTCACGCGGAGACGCGGAGGCGCGGAGAAGGTTCTTGTATGACGAAGTTACTCGGGCCGGGACTGTTTTGTCTTCCTTCCGAAGACGTTTGGAGGTGCTTCGTTTTCCCTCAGCGCAACACCTCCGCGTCTCCGCGTGAACCGATTCGTCGGCAGCACTGGAGATTGACGACGAGATGTTCGCGCAGAGGCGCAGAGATTGGGCGTTCAAACCGACGGCGCGTTTCTGTGCCGGACCGCGGGATGGTCTTCCGGACGCTTGGAGGGACTGGCTTGGCGTCCAAAAATCTAGCCGCCTTTTACACAGCCCAATGCGTCTAGCTTAATTTGCCGACGAGATCCCGGCGCTATTGTCGGCGGGAAGACCGACTTGGCTGATAGGCTTCGCTGTCGCTTTTCCTGAGCAACCAAAAACTGAGACCGACCTGCTTCGCGATGACGCAGATCGGTCTCGGTAGCTCAGTCGTAGCGGCGGAGGATGCCGGAGAGTTTGCCTTGGACGCGGACTTGGGCGGGGGCGTAGCGTTGGGGGTCGTAGGCTCGGTTTGCCGGGTCGAGGCGAACCATGGCGCCTTCGCGGCGGAAGTATTTGAGGGTGGCTTCGCTGTCTTCGATCAGCGCTACGACGATCTCGCCGTCTCGCGCCGTTTCGGTGCGGCGGATCAGGGCGTAGTCGCCGTCGAGGATGCCGGCTTCGACCATCGAGTCGCCCGAGACTTCCAAGGCATAGTGTTCGCCGGTGCCCAGCAGCGCGGCGGGGACGGCTAGCATTGTGCTGCCTTCGAACGCCTCGATCGGGACACCGGCGGCGATGCGGCCGTGGAGGGGGATCTCGATGACGTCATTGGCCGGTTGCGGCGTCGCGGCGGCGGGGGCTGCCTTGACGTTCGACGGCTTGGACAGGGTCTTCTTTTCCGGGCGTTCGGGCATGCGCAGCACTTCGAGTGCACGCGCGCGGTTTGGCAAGCGGCGGATGAAGTTGCGCTCCTCGAGCGCGCTGATCAGACGGTGGACGCCCGACTTCGACTTGAGGTCGAGCGCGTCCTTCATCTCCTCGAACGACGGCGAGACGCCGGTATCGTTGAGGCGATCGTTGATGAAGCAGACAAGTTCGTGCTGCTTGCGCGTGAGCATGGCGGTTCTCCGTCCGGAACAGACTGGGAACTTCTATGGAACATAATTAACGGCGTCAAGCGTCCGTATCACGCGATCTTGAGGATTTCCGCCGATTCGCCTGTCTTTGCAATCGGTGCGTTGCCGGGGCGGACGATGAGGCAGGTCGACCGGGCCAGTGTCAGGAGCATCGAGCTGTCCTGGATCGTCGAGGCATAGGCTTTGCCGTCGCGGAGTTCGGCGCGGAGATAGTCGGTGCGGGCGTTGTTGGCGGGGAGGTCTTCGCCGAGTAGCGCGTGGGTCGACTGGGGGAGCGGGTCGCTTGCGCCGGCCATGTGCGCGACGACGGGTTTGACGAACAGCGTTGCGGTAACGAACGCGGAGACCGGGTTGCCGGGGAGGCCAAGCACCATCATCTCGCCGATCCGGCCAGCCATCATCGGCTTGCCGGGGCGCAGCGCGATCCGCCAGAAATCGATGGTGCCGCCGGCGGCTTCGATCGCCGGGCGGACGAGGTCGTGGTCGCCTACCGACGCGCCGCCGGTGGTGACGAGCAGGTCGGCCTGGACGCTGGCGAAGGCCTCGCGGAGGATCTCGAGATTGTCCGGCAGGATGCCGAGATCGATGATGTCTACTGGCATGTCGGCGAGCATTCCGGCGAGCATGATCCCGTTCGATTCGGGAAGCGCGAGGCCGTCGGTGGTCGAGCCGGGGGGGACGAGTTCGTCGCCGGTGGCGGCGACGGCGACGCGGACGCGGCGGTTGACGGTGAGGCTGCCGTGGCCGCCGGTGGCGGCGACGGCGATGCGGGCTGGACTGAGGCGGTCGCCGGCGGCGATGAGGCGGGTGCCGGTGGAGAAGTCGAGGCCCTTGCGGCGGGTGTTGCGGCCGAGCGTTGGTGGGCCTTCGCCGGCCAGGATCAGGGTTTCGCCGTCTCGCTCGGCTTCTTCCTGGACCATGACGGTGTCGGCGCCGTCAGGCATAGCGGCGCCGGTGAAGATGCGGGTGGCTTGGCCGGGAGCGACGTGGCCTGCGAAGGGGCGGCCGGCGGCGCTTTCGCCGATGACTTTCCAGGGGCCGGGGAGGTCGGCGTAGCGGATCGCGTAGCCGTCCATGGCCGAAAGGTCTGCGGCGGGCTGTGTGCGGCGGGCGAGGATGTCCTGCGCGGCCCAGCGGCCGGCGGCTTCGCGTAGCGTCACGGTTTCGTGGCCGACGCGGGGGGCCATGGTGAAGAGGCGGGACTGGGCTTCGGCGACGGGGACTAGGGTCATGCTAAGGCTCTGTTTTTGGGCGGTTCTCCTGCTGGAAGTGCAGGAAGTTCACACGCTGGGAGACATTTGGCGGGCGCGGTTCTGGGGTTCAGGTTTGGAACGGTCTCGTCCGGTAGAAGGTCCGGCGGGAGGGGGTGAGTTTTGGCGTGTCTGGCGCTTTGCCATGGGTTTGGGACGTAGGACAGGTGTTGTTGGGGTTGCGGTGGGTGGCAGGGCGGTTCGGCGCGGCTGGTGCACCCTTGTTCTGCCGCGAAGGCGGGAGCCCAGACTGGGTCCCCGCCTTCGCGGGGAAACATGGGTTTGGCGGACGTCGCGCTTCGTTACTGTGACCTTCCCAATTGGGCCCCGGCCTTCGCCGGGGTGGTGTTGATAGTGTTCCGCTTCTTCGCAGCCCGACAAGGAGTTCGGGCTAGTCGTCCATCACCTCTCCAAACGCTCGGCCAGCGCGGGTTCATCGGTTGCGGGGCTTTGTTTGGGAGAAAGAGACACCAGATCAGTATGATGACACGTAATCAGCCTCGGGCGAGAGACAGGATCGGGGCGGCGGTGGGTGCTGTCCTGTTGCCAGGGGTGCTTGGCTATGCGCTGCTAAACGGGCTGGTGGTGACGATGCCGGCGGCGGTGAGCGACGCGTTGAAGGTGTTCAATGTGGCAGCGCCTCCGCCGCCGCCGCCCGAGGAGAAGGTCAGACCTCGACCGTCGCCGAGCCGCAAGCCGGAGGGGGCTGCGTCGCCGCCTAATCTGAAATCGAAGGCTACCGAGGTGGTGGCGCCGCCGCCGGTGGTGCCGGTTGTGGTGCCGTCGCCTGTCGTCGTTGCGGAGAAGGCTGGGGTGGGCGCGCAGGCGACGGCTGGCGCTTCGGATGTTCGCGGACCGGGGACCGGGAGTGGGGGGATTGGTAATGGCACCGGCAGCGGTGGCGATGGCGATGGCGACGGCGGGGGTCGCGAGGAAACGCCGCCGCGGTGGCGCAAGGGGCGGTTGAAGGATTCCGACTATCCGCGCGAGGCGGCCGAGACGGGGATCCGGGGGCGGGTTTCGGTTCGGTATCTTGTGCAGACCGATGGGCGGGTTTCGCGGTGCCGAGTGACTCGGTCGAGCGGAAGTCGGGAGCTGGATGCGCTGACATGTCGGTTGATCGAGGAGCGGTTTCGGTATGACCCCTCGCTCGATGCGGCGGGGCGGCCGGTCGAGTCTACGATCGTTGAGGATCATGAATGGGCGATGGGTGGGGATTGAGACCCTGAATTGACGGCAAACTGCTTGGCTTGCCCTCACCCTCGCCGCCTTTGGCGTCTTTCCCTCTCCCCGTTGGGCAGAGGGTTTGGTTACGCGGTCCAGTTGCCGGATTTGCCGCCGGACTTTGCGCGGACGCGGATGTCGCTGAGGACCATCGTCTTGTCGATCGCCTTGGCCATGTCGTAGATCGTCAGGAGCGTGACCGTGGCGGCGGTGAGCGCTTCCATCTCGACGCCGGTCTTGCCTTCAGTGGAGGCGGTGGCTGTGGCGGTTACACCGGTTTCGTCGATGACCAGATCGATTTCCACCTTGGTCAGCGGGAGCGGGTGGCAGAGAGGGATGAGGTCGCTAGTGCGCTTGGCGGCCATGATGCCAGCGACGCGCGCGACGGCGAGGACGTCGCCCTTTTTCGCGGTGCCGGCGCCGATCGCTGCGGCGGCTTCGGCGGACATGGTGATGCGGCCGGAGGCGATGGCTTCGCGGGCGGTGATCGCCTTGCCGCCGACGTCGACCATGCGGGCCGCGCCGGCTTCGTCGATGTGGGTCAGGCCGGTCATCCGACGAGCGCCCGGGTGGCGGCTTCGACGTCGTCCTGGCGCATCAGTGCTTCGCCGATCAGGAAGCAGTGGATGTCGTGCGCGGCCATCGCGTCGAGCTCTGCGCGCGTCGTGAGGCCGCTTTCGGCGACGAAGGTGCAGTCCTTGGGCGCCTTGCCGACGAGGTCGTAGGTGCGCTGGAAATCGACCGAGAAGTCGCGCAGGTCGCGGTTGTTGACGCCGATCAGGCGCGACTTGAGCCGCAGCGCGCGCTCCATCTCGTGCGCGTCATGGACCTCGACCAGTACGTCCATGCCGCATTCGAGCGCGGAGGCTTCGATCTCGGCCATCTGGATATCGTCGAGTGCTGCGACGATGATCAGGATGCAGTCGGCGCCGATCGCGCGGGCCTCGGTCGACTGCCAGGGGTCGACCATGAAGTCCTTGCGCAGGACGGGGATCGAGACGGCGTCGCGGGCCGCGGTCAGGTAGGCGTCGGAGCCCTGGAACCACTTTTCGTCGGTCAGGACCGACAGGCAGGCGGCGCCACCGGCTTCGTAGGCGCGAGCGTGGGATACGGGATCGAAGTCTGCGCGGATCAGGCCTTTTGAGGGGCTGGCTTTCTTGACCTCGGCGACCAGCGCGTAGCCGGTCTTGGTGTCGCCCTTCTTCGCATCAAGCGCGGCGCGGAAGCCGCGCGGCTTCGACATGCGGGCGATGCCGGCGTCGATATCGGCGAGCGAGGTCGTGGCCTTGCGTGCAGCGACTTCAGCGCGCTTGGTCTCGAGGATACGGTCGAGCATGGTCATGTCAGTAGGCGATCCAGCGGGCGAGCAGCGCGTCGGCGCTGCCGGTGTCGAGGGCGGCGGCGGCCTTGGCCGCGCCGTCGACGAGAGTGGGGACGGTGCCGGCGACCATCAAGGCGGCGGCGGCGTTGAGCAGAACGGCGTCGCGGTAGGCGCCGGCCTCGCCCTTGAGCAGGCGGCGGAGTGCGTCGGCGTTGTGGTGCGCGTCGCCGCCGCGGATGTCGGTGATGGCGTGGCGGGTGAGGCCGGCGTCTTCGGGCATGACCTTGCCGGGGAGCGTAACGCTGCCGACCGAGGCGACGATGCTGGGGCCGGCGCCCGACAGTTCGTCGAGGCCTTCTTCGCCGGAGACGACCAACGCGGCCTCGGTGCCAAGCTGTTCGAGTGCTTCGGCGTAGAGCGACACATAGTCGGGGCGGGCGATGCCGATGAGCTGGCGGGTGGTGCCGGCCGGGTTGGCGAGCGGGCCCATCAGGTTGAAGATCGTCCGCTTGCCGATGCGTTGGCGGATCGGGGTGATGCGCTTCATCGCCGGGTGGTGGTTGGCGGCGAACAGGAAGGCGATGCCGATCTCGTTGAGGCTTGCCTCCGCAGTGGCGCCGGCGCGGTTCATGTCGAGGCCGAGGACCTCCAGCGTGTCGGCGGCGCCGGCCTTGCTGGAGGCAGCGCGGTTGCCGTGCTTGGCGACGGGGACGCCGCACGCGGCGACGACCAGCGCGACGGCGGTCGAGACGTTCAAGGTGTGGTGGCCGTCGCCGCCGGTGCCGCAGACGTCGATCGCGCCGGCGGGGGCGTCGATCGGGAGCATCCGGTTGCGGAGTGCGCGCGCGGCTTCGGCGATCTCGATACTGGTCTCGCCGCGGGTCGCGAGATCGGTGAGGAAGGTCGCGATCGCGTCGTCGCTGGCGCGGGCGTCGAGGATGTCGGCGAAGGCTTCTCGGGCGGATTCGCGCGAGAGGGGGGAGCTGGGGTCTGGGAGAACGGTGGTCGTGGTCATCGTACCACCGTAATGTTTTCCGTCATGCCGGGCTCGTTCCGGCATCCACCGTTCCGCGTGTTTAATGGCCGGCGAGCGTGCGGGACCGTGGACCCCGGAACTAGTCCGGGGTGACGGAGGGCGGCGGTCATATCTCCAGCCCTTCGCGTGGCTTTATCGGAATACCCGCCATCTTCAGGAAGTTCGCGAGCATCGCGTGGCCGTGTTCGGTGGCGATGCTCTCCGGGTGGAACTGGACGCCGTGGATCGGCAGCGTCTTGTGGCGGAAGCCCATCACTGTACCGTCCTGCGCGGTCGCGTTGACGACCAGCGTGTCGGGGACTGCGTTGACGATCAGCGAGTGATAGCGCGTGGCGATGAACGGCGAGGGCAGGCCGGCGTAGAGCCCGGTGTCGTCGTGGACGACGGGCGAGGTCTTGCCGTGCATGAGGCCGCCGCGCTCGACCTTGCCGCCGAAATGCTGGCCGATCGCCTGGTGGCCGAGGCACACGCCGAGCAGCGGTTTGCCGGCATCCGCGCAGGCCGCGACGAGGTCGAGGCTTACACCCGCCTCGGTCGGCGTGCAGGGGCCGGGGGAAATGAGGAACGCGTCCGCGCCCGACGACAGAGCCTGCCCGGCGGAGATCGCATCGTTGCGGACGACTTCGACCTCGGTACCAAGCTCCATCAGGTAATGGACGAGGTTCCAGGTGAAGCTGTCGTAATTGTCGACGACGAGGATCATGGCGCCGCCATAGCCTATGCGGTGCCCCGTGCAAGGCGGGTGCGCGTCGGTGTTGCACTCCGGCGAATTGCAACCATGTTACACCGTATCGCGATACCGGCAGATTTCGGCACGATCGTCGCGGTCATCAAGCGTGTGTCGTGTATCATTCAGCGCGGAGCAATGCCGCAAGACGGACGTTGTTGGTCCGAAGGAGCTTAACCGATGTTTCGTACTGCCGTCCTCGCCGCACTGATCGCTTTTCCCGCCATGGCCTCGGCACAGGACGCTCAGGTCGACAAGCCACCCCAGCGGATCCGCAGCGTGACGCTGACCGGCGACCAGAAATGCCCGGCTTCGAGCGGCAACGAAATCGTCGTCTGCTCGACGCTCGACCAGCCGTATCGCATTCCCAAGGCACTCCGCGAAGACAAGCCGATCGCGGCGCAGAACCAGAGCTGGGTGAACCGTGCGGCGACGATGGATCAGGTCGGGCGCGTGGCTGGCGGGTTGCCGGATACGTGTTCGGCGGTCGGGACGGGCGGTCAGTCGGGCTGTTTCATGCAGCGCAATCAGGCGTATGCGGCCGAGCGTCGGGCTTCGGCTACCGAGTCGAACACGCAGCCCTAAGCGTTTGTCATTAAGGTTGCTCCGTAACCTCGAATGACCTCCCCGGCGAAGGCCGTGGTCCAGTTGGGAAACATTCGTAAAGGAGGTCGCAAATCGTTGCCGCGACCTCTCCAACTGGACCCCGGCCTTCGCCGGGGAGGTCTGATAATAAGGCGAAGGTCGGTCCTGGGTGACCGGATCTACTGCCCGAAACCCGGTGCCTTCGCTCGGCTGACCGCTTCGCGCGCCGCGGCGAGGATCGCGCCGGCCTTGGCTTCGCATTCGCGCTGTTCGTATTCGGGGATGCTGTCGGCGACGATCCCCGCGCCTGCCTGGACGTGGATCATGCCATCCTTCACCACCGCCGTCCGCAGCACGATGCACGAGTCCATCGAGCCGTCTGGCGAGAAATAGCCGACCCCGCCAGCGTACGCACCGCGGCGTTCGGGTTCGAGTTCGGCGATGATCTGGCAGGCGCGGACTTTGGGTGCGCCGCTGACCGTGCCAGCGGGGAAGCCAGCGAACAGCGCGTGGAGAGCGTCCTTGTCGGGGGACAGCGTGCCGACGACGTTCGAGACGATGTGCATGACGTGGCTGTAGAATTCCACGCCGTAGCTGGCGGTAACCTTTACCGAGCCGGGTGCCGCGGCGCGACCAACATCGTTGCGGCCGAGATCGAGCAGCATCAGGTGTTCCGCACGCTCCTTCGGGTCGGCGAGCAGGCTGACGCGGTTCGCCTCGTCCTCGGCGGCGGTCTTGCCGCGTGGGCGCGTGCCGGCGATCGGGCGGATCGTCACTTCGTCGTCGCGGACGCGGACGAGGATCTCTGGGCTCGATCCGATCAGCGCGAAGCCGGGGAGGTCGAGGTGGTAGAGGAATGGCGACGGGTTGATGCGGCGTAGCGAGCGGTACAGCTCGAACGGCGGCAACGCGAATGGCGTGCTGAAGCGCTGGGCGAGCACGACCTGGAAGATGTCGCCGGCGAGGATGTAGTCCTTTGCCGCCGCAACCATCTCGCCGTAGCGGCCTTCGGGGAGCGCGGGCGTGTAGGTCGGTTCGGCGACATCCGCGCGGATCGGTGCGGGGACCGGCGTACTGGCAAGCTTGGCGGCGACCGCGTCGAGGCGATCTTCGGCTTCGGTCACGATCGCATCGGCATCGCGGGCCGGATCGGGCCAGACCGGCGCGACTAGGTAGAGCGCGTCGGTCAGGCGGTCGAATACCAGGATGACGGTCGGCCGCACGAAGATCATGTCGGGCAGGCCGAGCGGATCGACCGGCGGCTGCGGCAGGGTCTCGACCAGGCCGATCGTCTCATAGCCGAAATAGCCGACCAGGCAGGCGAGCGCGCGGGGCAGTTCCGCGGGAACGTCCGCGCGGCATTCCGCAACCAGAGCGCGAAGTGCATCGAGCGTGGGCACCGGGCATGGATCGAACGTCTCGCGATCGGTTGCCCAATGGCGGTTGATCTCGGCGCGATGGCCATGCGCGCGAAACAGCAGGTCGGGGGCCAACCCGATCAGGCTGTGACGACCGCGCGTCTCGCCGCCCTCGACCGACTCGAGCAGGAAGTCACCGCGCCCCGGCTCGATCAGCCTCAGTGCGGCGGCGACCGGGGTTTCCGTATCAGCAACCTGACAGCGCCAGACGAGCGCGGGACGCCCTTCGGCCAAAGCTTCACGCGCGCTGGTCATGCGGTCAGTTGCCCGAGCTGCCCTGGCCGAGCAAGTCGGCGCGGACGCGGGCAAGCGATGCTGCGTTGGTCTTGACGCCGACATCGGCGCGGACCGCCTTGGCGAACTGCTCGACATATTCGCGACCGACCGAGCGGCCAATATTGGCGCGCGCGGCCTTGATCGCGGCATCGTTGCCAAGTGCATTGCCGCTGGCGATGCTGTCGAGCTTGATGATGAACCAGCCGCTGTCGTCGGGCGCGGCGAGTGTCTTGGCGGTGTTCGGCGCCATGCTGAACATCAGTGCGAGCGCGGGCGGTGCACCACGCGGATCGGCGGCGATCTGCGCGCGCGACGCGGTCAGCGGCCGGGCAGCGGGCAGCTTCAGGCCGGTCTGGCCGAGCGACTGCTGAATCGGCATGCCCTTGTTGATCCGCGCGAGCACGTCGGCCGCGACCTTGCGCGCCGCCTGCCGCGCGCGATCGGCGGTGACGTCGTGGAGCACTGCGGCACGAACCTGCGTGAGTGGACGCGGCGTTGCGGGGACGACGCGACCGAGCGCGACGACTGCGAAGCCGCCGTCCGTGCCGAGCTGGACGAGCTGCGGGGCATCGCCCTCGGCGGCCTGGAACGCAGCGGCGACGAGCGGCGCGATCGCGGCGTTCGGCTGGCTGGCGGGATCGTCGGGGTTGGCACCGCTCGCGATCAGCGCGGGCGTGGTGACGGCCGCGAGCTTCTGGTCGGCGATCACCTCGTCGAAGGTGGCGTTCTTCGAGAGCGAGTCGTCGATCTTGTCATGGACGTCGGACAGCGCCGCCGCCGCCTTCTGAATGCCGAGTGCAGCCGCGATCTCGCCGCGGACCTGATCGAGCGAACGACCGGCGACGTTCTCGACCTTGTCGACCTTGGCGACCGTCCAGCCGAGCTGGGTACGGACCGGGCCGATCACCGCGCCAGTGGCGGCGGCGAACACGGCATCGGCAACCTGCGCGGAGGCGGTGCCCGCATAGCCAGCCTTCTCGACACCGGTCTGCGTAGAGGCTTCGAGGCCTGCTGCACGGGCGGCGTCGGCGAGGCTAGTGCCGGCCTTCACCTTGGCGGCGAGCGCGGTGGCGCCGGCCTGATCGGCGACCACGACTTGCGTGATCGTGCGTTTTTCGGTCGCGGCGTAGCGTGCGCGGTCCTGCTGGTAGGTTTTTGCGATCTCGGCGTCGGTTGGGACGGCCTGTGCCTTGACCCGGTCGGGCGAGACGACCGCATAGCGGACGATGCGGCGCTCGGGAACGGTATAGCGTGCGATGTTGCGCTTGTAGAAAGTGGCGAGGTCAGCGTCGCTTGGCGCCGGTCCAGCGGGCACGACCGCCGCGGGGATGAAGCCGATCGTGCCGGTGCGCTTTTCGAGCAGCAGCGATGCGTAGGGGAGCGCAAGCTGGCTCGACACCTGCGTCGCGCCGGTGCTCGGGATCGTCAGCTGTTGGGCAAACGTATCGCGGACAATGTCGCTGCGGATCTGCGCGTCGGTCAGCTTCCGCTGGGCGAGCACTTGGCGATAGAGATTCTCGTCGAACTTGCCGGTCGGGCCCTGTAGCGCGGGGATGCTGGCGATCTGGCCATCGACCGCGCGCTTGCTGACCACCATGCCCTGCGCACGGCCGAACTGCTCGAGCGCCATGCTGGAGATGATCCGGTCGAGCGTGCCGTCGAGCCCGCCCTGATTGACGAAGCTCGCCATGGTCAGCGTCGGCTGTTCCTGGCGGAAGCCTTCGAGCTGGGTCTGCGCCTGCGTCTTGACGTCGTTCGCGGTGACCTCGGCCTTGCCGACCTTGGCGACGTCGCCGCCGGTGATCCCGGCACCGCCGGTCATCGAGCTGAGCCCCGTGACGTCACCCGCCGCGAACGCGAGCGCGATCACGCCGAGTACCAGGAACGTGATGATCACGCCGACCTTCGAATGGGTAAGGCGGCGGAAGAAAGCGAGCATGGACAACCGATCGACAGGGATAGGAACGCGGTTGCTTTACGGGGGCGCGGGCGGCTCTTCAAGTCGGGCGCTCAACGTTGCTTGGGGTTGTGTGGGGTTGTGCGGGGCGGGTGCGGCGCTATCGCTGGGCAAAACACTGGGGAGATGACGATGCGGCGTAAGCTTGTAGCCGGAAACTGGAAGATGAACGGGTCGCGTGCAGCGCTGGCTGAGCTCGATACGATCGCTGCGGTAGCAGCTGCGGCGCCGGGCGTTGATGTCGCGGTGGCGGTGCCGTTCACGCTGATCGACGCGGCATCGCAGCGCGTGCCGGAGTTGGCGATCGGCGCGGAGGATGTGCACGAGGCGG
Source organism: Sphingomonas faeni (assembly GCF_040407565.1). Classification (GTDB taxonomy): domain Bacteria; phylum Pseudomonadota; class Alphaproteobacteria; order Sphingomonadales; family Sphingomonadaceae; genus Sphingomonas; species Sphingomonas faeni_F. Next base: position 273,387 of record NZ_JAPZPR010000005.1, on the reverse strand, counting down.
ATTCGGGCGCGCATACCGGATGCGTGTCGGCTTCGATGGTCAAGGAAGTCGGCGCGAGCTTCACGATCGTCGGCCATTCCGAGCGTCGCGCGGACCAGCATGAGACGAGCCACGACGCCTGGGCGAAGGCGGCGGCAGCGCGGCTTCAGGGGCTGAACGTGATCCTGTGCTGCGGTGAGACCGAGGCGGAGCGCGATGCGGACCGCGCCGAGCGAGTTGTACAGGCGCAGATCGAGAAGTCGGTGCCGGACAATGCGGACGGAAGCTGGTTCACGCTCGCGTACGAGCCGCGTTGGGCGATCGGGACGGGACGCACGCCGACGCTGGACGAAATCGCGGCGATTCATGCGATTGCGCGCGCGAAGTTGCGGATGCTGATCGGTGACGCGGCGGCCGGGGTGCGAATCCTGTACGGCGGTTCGGTGACGGGGGCGAATGCGGCGTCGATTCTCGATACGCCGAACGTCGACGGGGCGCTGGTCGGTGGTGCGAGCCTGACCGCGGAGAAGTTCGTGCCGATCATCAAAGCTGCCGCGGGGTTGTGACGGCCGGTCCGGTCAATCTTGATCCTGATCTGGACGTTTATGATCCGGATCCTCAGCAGGGCGTGTTAAGTCTCGATAAACATGGCGGTCTTATGGTCTGTGAAAACGATTCGACGGCCGAGTTTCGGGCCGGTGCGTTGGTCGGATAAGTTCGGTGCGAGGGTTGATATGGCCAGGTGGTTCCCCGGTTGCGTGAGTGCCTCGCTGATCGCGAGCGCGGTCCTGTGTCCGATCGCGGCGCGTGCCGAGACGCCGCGCGAGTTACTGACGCAGGCCGGTTTCGTTGACCGCGATCGCAATGTCGCGCTGGCGCGGATCGACCGGGCGGCGGCGGCGGCGGGGCAGGCGCTGAGCCGTTCGCCGAACGACGCCGAGGCCGCGATCATGCAGGCGATGGCGAAGGGGTATCGCGCCAAGCTGCTCGGCAACCGGAGCGAGGCGATCGCCGCGCGGAAACAATACGAAGCGTTGGTAGTCCGCTATCCGCGCAATGCCGAGGCGCAGGCGGCGCTGGGAGCGTGGCATGTCGGGGTGATCGCGAAGCTTGGGCGGTTCGTCGGGCGTGCGGTCGCGGGGGCGCAGAAGGCGACCGGGTTCGAGGCTTTGGACAAGTCGGTGGCGTTGGGTGGCAATCGCGCGATGTTCGCCGGGCTTGCCGGGTTGTTGCGGCTGGAGCTGGATCCGAACGATGCTCGGGGACGGGCGCTGGTCGAGACGGCTAGCAGGGCGCCGACGCCGACTGCGATCGACGGGTATGTGCGGAAAGCTGCGGTGGCGGTGCTGGTGCCGCTGCGGGCCGGCGATGCGAATGCGACGAAGGCTCTGGCAGACAAGTTGCTGCCGTTTGGGCAGTTCGCGACGGGGTAAGGTCTCCGCTTGCGCTGTCCCAAGCATTAGCTTGTTCCCCCGCGGAGGCGGGGGCCCAGGATCTCACAGGCTGACTTTTGTGACCCTGGACCCCCGCCTGCGCGGGGATGACGGCGTGTTTGGCGTTCCCTTTTATTAGCGCGAGTACCGTTTCGCCAACATCGCGAACGCTGCGCGGAGGGCGTAAGCTTCGCCGCCCTTCGGCCGCCCTGGCTTGGCGGACGGGCGCCACGCGAATACATCGAGATGCGCCCACGCGGCGGTCTTCGGCACGAACCGACGCAGGAACAGCGCGGCGGTGATCGCGCCCGCGAACCCGCCATCGGGCGCGTTGACCATGTCGGCGATGTCCGACTTTAGCATCTCGTCATAGCCATTCCAGAGCGGTAGGCGCCACATCTGGTCGTTCTGTTCCAGTCCAGATGCGAGCAGGTCCGCCGCGAGCGACTCGTTGTCGGTGAACATCGGCGGCAGGTCGGGACCGAGTGCGACGCGCGCTGCGCCGGTGAGGGTGGCAAAGTCGAGGATCAGTTCGGGATTGCTCTCGCCTGCCTTTGTTAGAGCGTCGCCGAGCACGAGGCGACCTTCCGCGTCGGTGTTGGTGTTCTCGACGGTCAGGCCTTTCCGCGTCGCGAGCACGTCGCCGGGGCGGAAGGCGTTGCCAGCGATCGAGTTTTCCACCGCGGGGATCAGCAAATGGAGGCGGACCGGGAGTTTGGTCGCCATCACGAGGCTCGCGAGCGCCAGAGCGTGCGCCGCGCCGCCCATGTCCTTCTTCATCAGTCGCATGCCCGCGGACGGCTTGATGTCGAGCCCGCCGGTGTCGAAGGTGACGCCCTTGCCGACCAGCGCGATGCGGGGGTGCGAAGGGTCGCCCCATTCGAGTTCGATCAGGCGTGGCGCGCGGTCCTTGCTCGCCGCCTGGCCGACCGCGTGGATCATCGGGTAACCGGCCGCTAGCGCATCGCCGCGCGTGGTCGTGACGGTCGCGCCGTGGCGTTTCGCGAGTGTCTCCGCGGCGGCTTCGAGATCGGCGGGCCCCATGTCGGACGCGCCGGTGTTGACGAGGTCGCGGACGAGCGCGGTGGCTTCGGCTAGGCGAACCGTCTCGTCGATGTGCGCGGCGTCCGCGGTCAGGAGCACGCGCGGGGCGGTCGCGTCGGGCTTCACGTACCGCGTGAACTGGTGCTGGGCGAGCATCCAGCCGAGCCCGGCCGCGCCGACGGGGCCTTCCGCGAGTCGGTAGGTACCCGCAGGCAGCGACGCGCCGAGCGAGGCGATCCGCCACGGCGACGTCACCGCCTCGTTGCAGACCAGCAGCATCGACCAGTCGTCCGCGGTCTCGCCGGGGAGGACAGCGCGGTCGCCGGCTTTGCCGGTCAGGCGGTGCGCAGCGATCGTCGTTCGGATGCGCTGCGACTGCTTCGCTAGCCAGCCTTCATACGTATCGGGGTGTACGACGTGGATCGTTCGTGCGGGCTGGCCGCGGTCGGGTTGGAGCATCGAAGCGAAGTCGGTCATTGTGCGGGCGCCACCAAAAGTTGTTCGTATCGGCCGTTCGCGCCGGGTTCGGCATAGGTGCTGAGCGAGAGCGTGCGGTCGGGATAGGTGATGCGGTAGGTGCGGTTGACGAAGCCGCCGCGCAAGCGGGTCTTGCCGGTTTGTGCGAATGCGGTGGGCTCGCCGAGCGCACTCAGACTTGTCTTGTAGTCGGCGAGCGCGACCGGCTTGAAGTAGTAATTCGCGTCTTCGGTGAGGCCTTTGCGATCGAGCGTGCCGGTGCGGAGCTGGTCGTAGACGGCGCGGGCCCGGCCGAGTGCGGCGGTATCTTCGGCACTGGCGGGTGCGGTGGGCAGGACGATCTTGGCGACGCCCGCGGCGATGCGGCTCGTGGCGTCGCTGAACCAGCTGTTGGTGAGAACGACGATGGCCGCCTTGTCGTCGGGATAGACGGTGTTCTCGGACAGGAAGCCGACCGCCTCGCCGCTGTGCTCGACATAGCGGCGGCCGTTCGCGCTGCCGGTGAAGACGCCGAGGCCGTAGCCGTTGCTGCTACCGTCGGCGAGCTTGACGGGTGTTTCCTGCGCGGCCCAGTCGTCGGCGGGGAGCGTGGTGCGGTTGAGGCGTGCGACGTCCCATTTGGCGAGGTCTTCGGCGCTCATCGACAGTTCGCCGGCGGCGTAGAGCCAGCCGTCTGCGCTGGGGGTCTCGGGGCGGACGGGGCCGAGGGCGAAGCGGCCATAGCCTTGCGGATAGGCCTTGCCGATCGCCTTGTCCTGGTCGAGCGCGCGGATGTCGAGCGGCTTGAAGATGCGTTGCTGGAGGAAGGCGAGGAGCGGCTGGTGCGCGACCTTCTCAACGATCAGTCCGGCGACGACGTAGCCCGTGTTCGAATATTGCCACTGCGTGCCGGGCTGGAAATCGAGCGGCTTCTTGGCCCAGCGATCGACAATCTGTTGCGGCGTGACGGGCTCGGCCATCGCGGCAAAACTGTAATCCTGCGGCCAGTAATCCTGGAGGCCGGAGGTGTGGCTGAGCAACTGGCGGATCGTGATGCGGTCGCCGTCGGTGATGCCGGGGATGTATTTCGCGACGGTGTCGTCGAGGCTGAGCTTGCCTTCGTCCTCGAGCAGCAGGATCGCGGCGGCTGTAAACTGCTTCGAGATCGAGGCGATCTGGTAGGGGAGCTTCGGGTCTGCCTTGGCGATCGCCTCGGAGGGTTTGCCGTACGCCTTGGCGAACACGATCCGGCCGCCGCGGACTACGGCGATCGAGGCTGAGGGCACGCCGGTATCGCCGAGCGCGCCGGTGACCAGCGTGTCGATCTGCGCGGTTTCGGCGGGGGTGAGCGACTGCGCGATGGCGGGTGAGGGGAGCAGCGCGGCGACGGCGAGGAGGCGGAGGATCATGCGAGCAACGAAGCAGAACCGGCGTTCGCGCGCAACGCCGTGATTTTTATTCCGTGGCGGTTGAAGGGGTTAGGCTAGGGCAGAAATGTTGACGGAACACGCCGTGTTACACGCACGTTTCATCGTCCGACCGGGAGCCTTTTCACGTCTTAGGGGACACAACCATGCTGTATACCATCGCCGTCATCCTGCTGATCCTCTGGCTGGCCGGGTTCGCCTTCCATGTCGCAGGCGGACTCATCCACATCCTGCTGGTGATCGCGGTCATCGTCGTTCTGGTGAAGCTGTTCACCGGCCGCAACGTCGTCTGATCATCCTATGCGACGGGTCCGATCGGCGGGCCCGTCGCGCAATCGAGGATATTTACAATAGTTGCAGTTGCTGTGACAACATCAGCAAGTAGGCTAAAGTTGTCACCGATTTGAATGCAACGTCTGTTGAAAGTTCTCTGCAACCTGCAATGTTCCCTTTGAGATCGATGCATCCGCAATTGTGGCGATTCGGTCCGAGGGGGTTGCATGATGTACGCCTATCTTGCGATGATCGGCTGGTGCGGTACGAAGTGGCCCGGATGGTGGTTCGGTCCTCATCCCGGCCCCGATCCCGAACCTTGGTGGAGCTTGGCGATCGGTGTCATCGGCATGATCGGCGGGATCATCGCGGTCGGGGCTTTTCGGCCGATGCTGCCCGAAGGATTGACCGCGATCACGACGACCGCGTTCTTCGGCGGTACGTTCGCAGCGACGGCGGTGGGCGCTATAGTCGCGCTGCGACAATCGACCGTAGTAAACCGCGCCGGTTAGACTGGTCGTTCAGGTCACTTGAATGCACCATCTGCCACCTGGGAAGCCGCTCGGCGGCTTGCCGGTCGTGGCAGACTTGGCGGTGGCATGAAGCGTCTGCTCAATGGATCGAAGGTTGGCGCGATACGCAAAAGCGCCAATCTTCGACCCGGTATTGCGGCCCGGTATTGCCGCTATGTGACGCTAAACGGCGATACGCTAAACCGGCACGCCGTAGAGGTCGTGATCGTCGGCGTCTTCGATCGTGACCGGGACTATGTCGCCTACCTTCAGATGGCCGGCATCGCGGAGGAAGACTTCGCCGTCGATTTCGGGCGCATCCGCCTTTGAACGGCCGGTGGCGCCTTCCTCGTCGACCGCATCGATGATCACGTCCAACGTGCGGCCGATCTTGGCCTGCAACTTGGCCGCGGAGATTGCTGCGGTCTTTTCCATGATGCGGGCGTAGCGCTCTTCCTTGAGCTCTTCGGGCACGTGATCGGGGAGCAGGTTCGCCGCAGCGCCCTCGACCGGCTCGAACCGGAACGCGCCTACCCGGTCGAGCTGCGCTTCGTCGAGCCAATCCAGCAGATACTGGAAATCCTCCTCGGTCTCGCCGGGGAAGCCGACGACGAAGGTCGAGCGGATCGTGATGTCGGGCGCGATCGTCCGCCAGTTGTGGATCCGCTGGAGCACTTTAGCATCGTTGCCGGGGCGCTTCATCCGGCGCAGCACCGACGGTGCAGCGTGCTGGAACGGGATGTCGAGATACGGCAGCACGAGCCCTTCCGCCATCAGCGGGATGACGTGGTCGACGTGCGGATACGGGTAGACGTAGTGGAGGCGGACCCACGGCGCGATTCTGCCGAGCTCGCGCGAGAGGTCGGTCATGTGCGCGCGCACGTCACGGGCTTCGTTCCGGGACATCGGGCCGCCGGTCTTCACCGGCCAGCTGGCGTGGCGCAGGTCGACGCCGTACGCCGAGGTGTCCTGGCTGATGACCAGCAGTTCCTTGGTGCCGGCTTCGACCAGCTTCTCCGCCTCGCGCAGGATCGCGTCGGGGCGGCGGCTGACGAGATCGCCGCGCAAGCTTGGGATGATGCAGAACGAGCAGCGGTGGTTGCAGCCCTCGGAGATTTTCAGATAGCTGTAGTGGCGCGGGGTCAGCTTGAGGCCGGCGTCGGGGATCAGGTTGAGGAATGCGGACGGCGGCATCGGGGCAGCCTCGTGGACCGCGCCGACGACCTGCTCGTATTCGTGCGCGCCGGTGATCGCGAGGACCTGCGGGAAGCGCGCGCGGATCGCGTCGGCTTCCTTGCCCATGCAGCCGGTGACGATGACGCGACCGTTCTCGGCGATCGCCTCGCCGATCGCCTCGAGGCTCTCCTCCTTGGCGGAATCGAGGAAGCCGCAGGTGTTGACCAGCACGATGTCGGCGCCGGCGTAATCGGGCGACATCTGATAGCCGTCGCCGCGGAGCTGCGTGAGAATCCGTTCGCTGTCGACGAGGTTCTTCGGACAGCCGAGCGAGACCATGCCGATCTTCGGCGGGGAGGGGAGTGTTGTTGCCATGAAGCCCGCGCACATAGGCGCTAAGTTCGGTTTTTTCTAGGCGGTGGAAAATGCATCCGCCATGGGTGAGGAGATTGCGCGGGAAGGAACCGAGATGCTGGCGATTGGACTGATGTCGGGGACGTCGCTCGACGGGATCGATGCTGCGTTGATCGAGACCGACGGCGAGGCGTTCGTGCGGCCGATCGCGTTTCGTGGCGAGCCGTATTCGGACGCGGCGCGCGCGGAACTGGCCGAGGCGACACGGATGGCGCTTACGTTCGAACGCCCGCGGGCTAGTCCGCCGGTGGTGGCTGCGGGTGAGCTCATCACACGGGCGCATGTGTTCGCGGTGCACAAGTTGCTGGCGGATGCGGGGGTTGCGGCGGCGGACGTGGGTGTGATCGGCTTTCACGGGCAGACGATCGCGCACCGGCCGGATCGGCGCTGGACGTGGCAGATCGGCGATGGGGCGGCGGTCGCGCGGGCTACCGGGATCACGACGGTGTCGGATTTTCGCTCGGCGGATGTGGCCGCGGGCGGGCAGGGCGCGCCGTTGCTGCCGGTGTATCATGCGGCGCTGGCGGCGGGGCTCGAGGGGCCCGTCGCGGTGCTGAACCTTGGTGGGGTGGGGAACATTACCTTCATTCCCGGCGGGCGCGACATGCATGATTCGCGCGAGATGTCGCCGGAGCGGGCGCAGATGACGGACCGCGACGGGCTGGTGGCGTTCGATACCGGGCCGGCGAATGGTCTGATCGATAGCTGGGTCGAGGCGGAGACTGGGGCGCGGTATGATGCCGGGGGGGCGCTGGCGACGTCCGGGCGGGTGGACGAGACGGTGTTGACGGCGATGCTCGATCACCCGTTCTTCGATGCGCCTCCGCCGAAGTCGCTCGATCGGAATGATTTTACTATCCAGCCGGCGCGGGGGTTGTCGGCGGCCGATGGGGCGGCGACTTTGACGGCGTTTACCGCGGCGACGGTGGCGGAGGCTTTGCGGCATTTGCCGGCTCGGCCGGTTCGCTTGCTGGTCGCGGGGGGTGGTCGGCACAATCCGACGATGCTGGCGATGATCGCGGCGCGGACCGGGTTGGTGGTGGAGCCTACCGATGTGCTCGGGTGGAACGGCGATGCGCTGGAGGCCGAGGGGTTCGCGTATATGGCGGTGCGGACGCTGAAGGGGCTGGCGATCAGTTTTCCGGGGACGACTGGGGTTCCGGTGGCGATGGCTGGTGGGGTTGTGGATCGGGTTTGAGGGGGGAGGGCAGGCCAACGCTACCCACAACTGATCCAAAGCTTGTTCTCCCGCGAAGGCGGGAGCCCAGTCTGGGCTCCCGCCTTCGCGGGAGAACAAGGGGGCGGGGGTGGCGCTCGCATTACTCGCACACGCCCCGCGATAACCGCACTCCACCTTCTACCACCCCGGCGGAGGCCGGGGCCCAATCGGGAAGGTTGCAGTAACGAAGTGCGCGCTCAGTTAGCGACGTTCCCAATTGGGCCCCGGCCTTCGCCGGGGTGGTGGAACTGGATATCAGTGGGGCTTCTTGGCCTTGGCCGGCTTCTTCGGCTCGGGCTTCTTTGGCGGCGCCTTCTTCTCCGCCGCGTCCTTAGCGCGCAACGCAGGCGCTGCGATCGCCGCCGCAATCCCCGCGATCACCGTCGCGCCAACCGCGATCGCGGTCTTCGGGTGCGACTTCACCGCATCCGTGGCCGTCGCGAGGCCGGCCTTGGCCGCGTCGGTCGCGTCCTCGACCCAGTCGCTGGTCGCCGCGGCCTTCTTCGCGTCGGACTTCGGCTTGTGGTCGTCGTCGTGATGGACCTTGGCGTGCGGCATGGCGGAGTTGGGGATCGACGACATAGGGCTTGTCCTTCGGTAAGGGATGATGCCCGATAAACCGATCGCGTCCGTGACGGTTCCGTTACGGTCCGCCGCTCACCGCGCCAAACTCACCGTTTGCGCGTCAGCTCGCGCATCGCGTCGTCGAGCCCGGCGAGGCTCAGCGGGTACATCCGGTCGGTCATCAGCTCGCGAATGATCCGCACCGACTGCGAATAGCCCCATTGCGCCTCGGGCACCGGGTTGAGCCATGCCGCCGCCGGATAGGTGTTGGTCAGCCGCTGCATCCACACCGCGCCCGGCTCCTCGTTGAAATGCTCGACCGAGCCGCCGGGATGGGTGATCTCGTACGGGCTCATCGACGCATCGCCGACGAAGATCAGCTTGTAGTCGTGGCCGTATTTGTGGAGCAGGTCCCACATCGGCGTGCGCTCCGCAAACCGCCGCGTGTTGTCCTTCCACACGCCTTCGTACGGACAATTGTGGAAGTAGAAGAATTCTAGGTTCTTGAATTCGGTGGTCGCGGCGGAGAACAGTTCCTCGCAGAGCTTGACGAACGGGTCCATCGAGCCGCCGACATCGAGGAACAGCAGCAGCTTGACCGCATTGCGACGCTCGGCGCGCATGACGATGTCGAGATAGCCTTGCCGCGCGGTGCCGGCGATCGTGCCGTCGATGTCGAGTTCGTCGGCGGCGCCGTCGCGCGCGAAGCGGCGCAGGCGGCGCAGCGCCACCTTGATGTTGCGGGTGCCGAGCTCCTTGGTGTTGTCGAGGTTGCGGAACTCGCGCTGGTCCCAGACTTTCAGCGCGCGCTTGTGCGTGCTTTCGCCGCCGATGCGGACGCCTTCGGGGTTGTAGCCGCCGTTGCCGTACGGGCTCGTGCCGCCGGTGCCGACCCATTTGCTGCCGCCCTGGTGGCGTTCCTTCTGTTCCTCGAGACGCTTCTTGAGAGTCTCCATGATCTCGTCCCACGAGCCGAGCGATTTGATCGCGGCCATTTCCTCGGGGGTCAGGAACTTCTCGGCGACTGCTTTCAGCCAGTCCTCGGGCACTTCGCCGGCGGGCGTGCCGTAGCTGGTGGCGAGGCCGCGGAAGACCTTGGCGAAGACCTGGTCGAACTTGTCGAGAAGCCCCTCGTCCTTCACGTACACCGCGCGGGAGAGGTAGTAGAAATCCTCGGGCGTCCGCTCGATCACCTCGGCGTCGAGTGCCTCCAGCAGGATGAGGTGCTCCTTGAGGCTGGCGGGGATGCCCGCGCTGCGGAGTTCGTCGAGGAAGTTCAGGAACATGAGGTCACTCCGTCACTTCGCCGCGGTGATCGGCAGTTCGATCGCGCTAGGCTGCGCGGGCGAGTGGAAGACGCTGATCGTGGCCTTGCGGTAGTCGGCGGGCTTCGCGTCGAAGATGTTGGGGACGTAGGTCTGCGGGTTGCGGTCGTAGAGCGGGAACCAGCTCGACTGGACCTGGACCATGATGCGGTGGCGGGGGAGGAAGACGTGATTCGCGTTGGGTAGCACGACGCGGAAGTGCGTCGGCTGGCCTGCGACGATCGGCGTGGGCTTCTCGAAGCTATCTCGGTAGCGGCCGCGGAGAATGTCCATCGATACGGCGAGCTGGTAGCCGCCCATCTCGGGCTTGTCGGAATACTCCGCCGGGTAGACGTCGATCAGCTTCACGACGAAATCGCCGTCGGTGCCGGTGGTGCTGGCGATCAGGTCCGCGACAGGCGCGCCTGCGATCGCGACAGGGCTGGTCAGCGGCGGGGTCTGGTAGGTGAGGACGTCGGTCCGATCGGAGAACGGGCGCTGATCGTCGACGAGCCATTGCCGCCAGGTCGAGCCGGTCGCGTAGGTTGGGCGGATCGGGCGGAGGCGGTAGGGGATCGGCTTGGCGGGGTCGGAGATATAGTCGTCGTGGCCGTCCTGTGCGGGGGCGGTGGCGCCGAGGCCGTTGGCGGGCTGGAAGTAGAGTTTCTGCGTGGCGGTCGAGTTCGGCCAGCCGGCAAGCGTCTGCCACTGGTTGGTGCCGGTCTGGAACGCGGTGACGGGAGCGAGTGCGGGTGGTGTCGCGCCGGTCTTCAGCGCGCCGTTCAGGAACGGCAGCAGGACATTCTTGCGGAACCAGAGCGCGGTGTCGGCGTCGAAGCGGATCGCGCCTAAGGTAGAGCCGTCGCCGTTGGCGCCGCCGTGCGCCCAGGGGCCTAGCGCGAGGTGATTGACGTGGTTGGGGTCGACCTTCGATACCGCCTCATACGCCGCGACGGCGCCGTAGATGTCCTCCTGGTCCCATTGGCTTGCGACCCAGAGCGTCTGTACCGTCTGCGGCTGCTTCGGCAGGATCGTCTCGAGCGCCTGCCCTTGCCAGAATGCGTCGTAGGTCGGGTGATCGTGGAGGCGGTTGACGAACGGGAGCTGTTCGAGCCCGCGGCTTTTCACGAACGCGCTGGCGGATCCGGCGCGGAGGAAGGTGTCGTAATCGTCGTAGGCGTCGCGCCATAGGTCGCCGGCTTCGCCCTTGGCCGCGTCCTGCGTGTAGTAATAGTCGTAGCCGATCTGGCGGAACGCGCCGCCGTGGAAGTCGTCGTCGCCCTTCCAGGTGTTGATCACCGGGTTCATCGGGACGGCGGCTTTCAGCGCCGGGTGCGGGTTCACCAGCGCCATCGCGGCCATCATGCCGTCATAGCTGCCACCGATGATGCCGACGCGGCCGTTGCTGTTCTTGAGGTTCTTCACCAGCCAGTCGATCGTGTCGTAGGCATCGGTGGAGTGATCGACTTTCGTCTTGTTGAGAGGGCCGATCAGCGGGCGTTCGTTGATATACGCGCCGTTCGAGCCGTTCTTGCCGCGGACGTCCTCGAACACGCGGATGTAGCCGGCATCGAAGAACATCGCGTCGGACGCGCGCAGGTTCATCGCGCCGCTCGGGCTGGAGGATCGGCTGGCGCTGCTCTCGGCGTTGTAGGGCGTGCGCTGAAGCAGGATCGGTGCGTCGGTGACGCCCTTGCGCTGGACGATGACCGCGTGGAGCGTGACGCCGTCGCGCATCTTGATGTCGACCTCGCGGCGGTCGAAGTCGAAGCTGGCGTTGGCGGGGACGAACTTGGCGGGGATGTCGCCGCCGGGGGGCGGGGACTTTTCCTTTTGCGCGCCGACGATTGCGGGAGTGGTGGTCGCGAGCAAGGCCAGCGTGATCGTCGTAAGAGCCTTGAACCGCATCGCTATCCTCACCGTCTTTTCGGCGACGGTGGTGGCACGGTTTGGCAGGTGGCGGCAATCCATTCGCACCGTCATCCTGACGAATCACGCCGTCATCCTGACGGAAGTCAGGATCCAGAGCCATGACGGGCGACGTGCGTAACCCTGGATCCTCACTTTCGTCAGGATGACGGACGCGGGTTTAGCGCGCGATGGGCTCGCCGCTGACCGGCACATAGGCGTCGATCAGCGCGCCGACATAATCAGGGTTTCGGCTCGTCAGTTCGGCAGCCGCGTGCGCATGGCCATAGATGAAGCCGTACACCGGGTACACCCCGCCGCCGAGGCCATCGACGTCCTTGTACCAGACCTTCACGTCGCTCCAGTCGTTATTGCGCGAGACGTCGAACAGCGTGACGTCCTGTTCTGCATGGCCGCGCTCGCCGTTCTGGCGTGACCAGTTGGCGTGGGTGAGCATGACGACGCGCTTCTCGACCACCCGGCTGACCACCGCGACATGGCCGAACGGCAGGCGCGGGGTCTTGGCGAAGACGATGACGGCGCCTTCCTTGGGCTGGTGCGTGCGTTCGTATTTGCCGTCCGCCTGTTCCCACCAGGTCCAGGCGTTGCCGTAGATCTGGATCCCCGACGCGGCGCGCGCGAAGGGCACGCACTGGCCGACATAGTCGAGCAGGGAACCGGCGTGTGCGGTAGCAGCGGTACCGACGGCGGATGCGGCAGCAAGTGCCAGGCGGAGGAGCGTTCGGGGGATTCGCTTCATGCACCTACGCTATCGTGCGGCTGGTGACTGGTCGGTTGCAGCCTATGGTTAACGAATGGCTCCGCCGCGTTTTTCGGGCAGATCGGCGCGGCCGTACAGCGCCCAGTCGACGCCGGACAGGACGGCGCGTCGTCTGACGACCAGCAGGCGGTAGTGCACTTTGCACCGCGCCGTTGTGTTCGCGGCCGGTGCGTCGTCGTCAAGATCGACGTGGAGGAACGCTGGCGCGGGGCATTCCCGCCGGATCCGAAGCGGGTAGCCACGTCCCGCCGCTCCCACGTGCAACGTGGCGATCGGGCGGAGATGATCGACCAACACGCTCGCGCCCGTCGGGCTGAGCGCTGCCATCACAGCGATCGCCGCGCCGGTGTCGCCGCGGCGCAGCGCGGCCTGCGAGAGGTTGTCGCGGATGCTGGCGACCATGACGAGGGCGAGGATCAGGCCGCTGGCGATGCGCGTTCCACGCGACTTGCCGAGGCCGTCGGCCAGCAGGCTGGCGAGCAGCAGGATGATCGCCAGTGCGGAGACCAGGAAATAGCGAGGCATGCCGGTGTTGCCGACGCGCAGGACGGCAAGGCCAAGCGGGAGGCCGATGATCGCGGCGAGATAGAAGATCGCGACCGGATCGCGCTTTCGGACGACCGCGGCGAGCGCAAGCGCGATGCAGACCGTTGCGACGCCCTCGATCCAGGTCGGTGCGGCAAGACCGCCGATACTGCCCGCGATCATGACGACCAGTGCATGACCGATCGCGGCGGGCGAGAACACGACGTAATCGCCGACCTGCATGCCGGTCGTACTTTCCGCCGCTGCGCCGAACACCAAGCCGAAGACGGCGGCTGTCGCGACGATCGTCGGCAGCAGGAGGCGGATCGTGAGGGGTGTCGCGATCGCTCGGGGATGCCGGCTGCGCAGCGAGACCGCGACCCAGAGCGTGATCGCGCAGAGGCCGAAGACCATCGTCAGTTGCGAGAACAGCCCGAGCGTGGCGAGCGCGGCCAGCTTCCAACAAGGTCCGCGCTCGTCGTCGGTTGCGGCGAGCCAACGCAGGACGAGCCAGACCATCGTCATCAGCGCGAGCAGCATCGGCATATAGCCGCGTGCTTCCGAGCCGTAATCGACCATGATCGGGGATACCGCGAAGAGTGCGGCGGTCACGAACGCGTGGCGCGGACTGCGCTGTGCCCCGATCGCGGCGGCGACGAGGATCGCGGCGGTGCCGGTGATGATCGACAGCGCGCGCAGCGCTATCGGCGGCGCGCCAAAGCCGACCAGCCACATCCACAGACTGTTCAGATGATGGTTATTGTCGTGATTGATCGTCGTGAAGATCCCGAGCGGCGTCCGCGCGCGCTCGACCATGACCGCGGACCAGGCCTCGTCGACCCACAGGCCGCCGCGGGCGCTCCACAGGCGGAGGGCCAGGCCGAGGAGGGTTATTGCCGAAAGAAGTAGTATCGCGCGCGCGCCCAACGTGTGGGCCGCGGTAGGCCTATTGTTGGGAGCGCCCGAACCTGCTGATCCTCCCCCGCCAAGGGGAGGTGGCAGGCATTGCCTGACGGAGGGGGCGGTAAGGGGTAACATCGGTTTCGTGTCCTCCCCCTCCGTCGCCTACGGCGCCACCCCCCCTGGCGGGGAAGGATTGCAACGATCCGGCAGCTATGACGCGGTCGGTTTAACGGCGTCCTTACCCCTGGTTCTTCTGCCGCTTCGCCATGAAGGCGAGGCGTTCGAACAGCATGACGTCCTGTTCGTTCTTCAGCAGCGCACCGTGGAGGGGCGGGATCGCCTTGGTCGGATCGCGGTTCTGGAGGATGTCGAGCGGCATGTCCTCGTGCAGCAGCAGCTTCAGCCAGTCGAGCAGTTCGCTGGTCGAGGGCTTCTTCTTCAGCCCCGGCACGTCGCGGACGTCGTAGAACAGGTCCATCGCCTTGCTGACGAGGATCTTCTGGATGCCGGGGAAATGGACGTCGACGATCGCCTGCATGGTCTGGCGATCGGGGAACTTGATATAGTGGAAGAAACAGCGGCGCAGGAACGCGTCGGGCAGTTCCTTCTCGTTGTTGCTGGTGATGATGACGATCGGGCGTTCGACGGCGCGCACCGTTTCCTTGGTCTCGTAGACATGGAATTCCATCCGATCGAGTTCCTGCAACAGGTCGTTGGGGAACTCGATATCGGCCTTGTCGATCTCGTCGATCAGCAGGACCGGCGGCGCGGGCTGCGTGAACGCCTCCCACAGCTTGCCCTTGCGGATATAGTTGCCGATGTCGTGGACGCGCGCATCGCCGAGCTGGCCGTCGCGCAGGCGGGCGACCGCGTCATATTCGTACAGGCCCTGCTGCGCCTTGGTGGTCGACTTGATGTTCCACTCGATCAGCGGCGCGCCCAAAGCCTTGGCGATCTCGTAGGCGAGCACGGTCTTGCCGGTGCCTGGTTCGCCCTTGATCAGCAGCGGGCGGCGCAGCGTCACGGCGGCGTTGACCGCGACATTCAAATCGTCGGTCGCGACGTAGCTCTGGGTGCCCTCGAAGCGCTTCATGCGATGTCCCGTCCGGTTCTGAATACCGGGTATGGATAGAGGGGAAGCGTTGCTCAGCGCAAGCGGTCAGAGGTCGCCGCGTGCGCTCGATCGCGCTTCGAGCAGCGACCACAGGCCGCGGTGCTGCGCGAATAGCTGCTGCGCGCCGAACAGGATCGCGCGCTGGCATCCGGGCGATGCACCTAGTTCCGCGACGAGCGCGGCGGTATCGGTCTCGGGGGGAAGCGTAATCGCGGGGACTGCTACCCCGAACCGCTCGGCGGCGACATCGAGCACGCGGCGGATCTCGCGCCAGTCCTGGAGCAGCGCAGCCACCGCCCCGGTCGCACATCCGCGACGCTCCGAGCGGGCGAGCATTTCGAGCGCATGACGTTCGCCGACCAGTGCCGACTCGCTTTCCGCCTGGCCTGGGGTCGAGGGTAGGGGGCCGACCGCGGCGGTGAGGTGTGCGAGATAGGTGCGCTCGTCGGCGAAGCCGCTGGCTGCGACGGCGAGCCAATCCGATGCCTCGGGCTGAACGGCGCGGGAGAGCACGTCGACGATCAAGCCTGGATGGTCGCCGTGGACCGCGCACAGCGCGTGGACCGCGTCGGAGAGGTTGCGCTGGCCCGGACCGCCGGCGATCAGGCGCGCATGATGCGGATGCGCTGCGCTGCCGTCCGCGTCGGCAAGCGTGACGAACGCATCCCATGCGCTCCGCTCGCTCGGCTTTCCGCCTTGTATGCCCGCGTTCGAATCCATCATTCCCCGGCCGTGCTGCACCACGGAAAGCTCGATCCGCGACGATGTCCCGCTTGCCATAAACGAAGGACGTAAAGACGGAGTTTACGGAGCGTTCATTATGCCGTGTTGGAGGGAAATGACGATGATGCGAGTCGGGGTCGTTTCGGTTCGCTCGGCATCACGATGCGCCCTTTACGCCGGGCCATGCCGCCGCGATAACGCGCGACCGAAGATTTTCGGGTCCGTCGGGCGGTATCCGGCGGGATGATCCCACGGAGACTACAGGATGCGCACATGGTTGCTCGGGCTTGCACTTGCTTCGGTCGGAACCGCCGCGATGGCCGCTGATCAGGTCACGCCGCCAGCCGCACCTGCCACGCCGGCTCCGGCTCCGATGCGCCCCGTCGAAGCCGCCAAGCCCGGCGACCTGACGATGGCGCGCGTGTTCGGCAATCCGGACCTGTCGGGATCGCAGCCGAAAGCGGTCCGCCTGTCGCCCGACGGCACGCTGCTGACGAGCTTGCGCAACCGTGACGACGAGAAAGAGCGCTTCGATCTCTGGGCGGTGGATACCGCGACGGGCCAAGCGCGGATGCTCGTCGATTCGAAGACCGTCGGCAGCGGCGCCGAACTGACCGAGGCCGAGAAGATGCAGCGCGAGCGCGCGCGGATCGGTGGCCAGAAGGGCATCGTCGCGTATGACTGGGCACCGGATGGCAAGTCGATCCTCGTGCCACTCGACGGCGACCTGTATCTCGCCGGGCTCGACGGTAAGGTGAAGCGGCTGACCAACACGCCCGGCGGCGAGCTGAACCCGGTGGTCAGCCCCAGGGGCAGCTTCGTCTCGTTCGTGCGCGACCAGAATGTATTCGTACAGCCGCTCGCCGGCGGCGATGCGCGCGCGGTGACGACGGGCGGTGGCGGCACGGTGCATTTCGGCGAGGCGGAGTTCGTCGCGCAGGAGGAAATGGATCGCCGCACCGGCTATTGGTGGTCGCCCGACGAGCAATATGTCGCGGTTGAGCGGTTCGACGAGGCACCCGTTCACACAGCTACGCGCGCGTCGATCGGCGCGACCGGCACCAAAGTTTATGAGCAGCGCTATCCGGCCGCCGGTACGCCGAACGTGCTGGTCGATCTCTACATCATGAAGCCCGACGGCTCGGGTCAGGTGAAGGTCGATCTCGGTACCAACCGCGACATCTATCTGGCGCGCGTCGACTGGACGCCCGATGGCCGGATGCTGCTGGTGCAGCGCCAGAGCCGCGACCAGAAGCTGCTCGAGATGCTGCGCGTCGATCCGGCGACGGGCAAGTCGACGATCCTGTTCACCGAGAAATCGGGCGTGAAGAGCTGGCTCAACCTGTCCGACGCGTACCGCGTGCTGAAGGACGGCAGCCTGATCTGGCGCTCGGAGCGGAGCGGCTACGGTCACCTCTACCGGTTCGCATCGGGCAAGTGGACGCAGCTTACCAAGGGCGACTGGGTCGTCACCGACCTGGTCGGCGTGGACGAAGCGAAGGGTCGTCTGTTCTTCCTCGGCAACAAGGACGACGTGCTCGAGCAGCAGCTGTATTCGGTCGACGTCGCCAAGCCCAACGCGATCACGCGGCTGACCGAAGCGGGCTGGTGGAACAGCGCGACGATGGATGCCGCCGCCAGCCGACTGATCATCTCGCGCTCGAACCCGAAACAGCCGACCCAGGTGTATCTGGCCGACGCGACCGGCAAGCGGATTTCGTGGATCAACGAGAATGCGGTGGTCGAGGGGCATCCCTATTATCCGTATCTGGCGAGCCATCAGGAGACCAAGTTCGGGACGCTGAAGGCCAAGAACGGCATGACGCTCTACTGGGAGATGATCACGCCGCCGCTGGAACCTGGCAAGAAATACCCGGTGTTCTTCGAGCATTACGGCGGACCCGGCACCGGCCAGGTCGTCACGCGGGGCTGGCAGGGCGCGTTGCCGCAATATCTCGTCGATCGCGGCTACATCTATTTCAAGATCGACAACCGCGGCTCGTACAATCGCGGTCGCGCGTTCGAGAACCAGATCTATCACGCGATGGGGACGGTCGAGGTCGAGGACCAGCTGACCGGCGCGAATTACCTGAAGTCGCTGCCGTTCGTCGAGCCGAGCAAGATCGCGACCTATGGCTGGTCCTATGGCGGCTACATGTCGCTGAAGATGCTGGAGAAGACGCCGGGCGTGTATGCCGCCGCTGTGTCGGGCGCGCCGGTCACCGACTGGCAGCTGTACGACACGCATTATACCGAGCGCTATCTCGGCGATCCGGCGACCGACCCGGCGAGCTATTCGACTTCGGCGGCGGTCGAGGAGGCGAACAAGATCGTCGATCCGCTGTTGCTGATCCACGGCATGGCGGACGACAACGTGTTCCTGGACAACTCGACCAAGGTGGCCGCGCGGATGCAGGCGACGGATACGCCGTTCGAGATGATGTTCTACCCCGGCTACACGCACCGCGTGGCGGGGCCGGGGATCAGCGAGCATGTCTGGGGGACGATCCTGAACTTCCTCGATCGGACGGTGAAGGACAAGCCGGTGCCTGAAGCGACGCCAGCGCCAGCGCCCGCGAAGTAACGTCCGGTGCGGTTCGTCGAGACGTTTCACCTGTGGCCGTTCCTCGACACGCTGGTAAGCTATATCGCCGCGTTCGTGTTCGGGACGCTGATCGGGGCGGAGCGGCAGTACCGCCAGCGGACCGCGGGGTTGCGGACGAACACGCTGGTCGCGCTCGGGGCGGCGGCGTTCGTCGATCTCGGGCAGCGGCTGGGCGGGGACGTCGAATCGATCCGGATCATCGCCTATGTCGTGTCGGGGATCGGCTTCCTCGGCGCGGGCGTGATCATGAAGGAGGGGATGAACGTTCGCGGCCTCAACACCGCGGCAACGCTCTGGTGCTCGGCGGCGGTCGGATCATGCGCGGGCAGCGACATGATCGCGGAGGCGGGCCTGCTCACCTTCGTGGTGTTGCTGGCGAACACCGCGCTGCGGCCGCTGGTCGACGGGATCAACCGGATCCCGACCGAGGGGCGGACGATCGAGGCCACCTACAGCGTGATGGTGACGGTTGCGGCGGGGGATGCGGGACCGATCGGCGATCTGGTGGTCGAGCATCTGGAGGCGGCGCAGTTGCAGGTGGCGGAGCTGGCCGTGACCGAGCGCGGCGAGGGCCGGGTCGAGATCGCCGCGACGCTGGTGGCGACGAACGTGCCGGCGGAGGAGCTGGATGCGATCACGGATCACCTGGCGAAGGTGCACGGAATCGAGCACGCGACGTGGCAGGCTAAGACGCATGACTGACGGGTGCAGGACGCTGGACGATACCTGATTTAACGTTGCCAACGTCTGAAATCGCCCACATCCGGGACGTTCAGGCCCAGTGAGAGTGCAGCAATGAACGACGCCGCAAACGTAATTGCCGTGGACCACACGGGTTTCGCTGTATCGTCTTTGGACGAAGCCGTTCGGTTTTGGACGGGAGCGCTCGGTTTCACACTTGAGCGGCAATCGGAGATGGGGGGCGACTTCCTGCATCAGGTGACAGGTGTCGATGATCCGAGTGTGAAAACGGCGATCGTCAGGGCATCAGACGGCTACGTTGTCGAACTGTTGCAATATTCAAGAGGGCACCAGAACGGGGCGGTGCCTTCCAGCGCGGGATCGATCGGGGCGGCCCACCTGGCGCTGACCGTAAAGGATATTCATGCCGCTATTGCCCGCGTCGAGGCAGCAGGATGGAAGGCCAAGGGTAGCCCACTGCCGATCGCGGGTGGTCCACGGAAGGGTACGTTGGTGGCATACGTTTCAGGCCCCGATCATATCACGATAGAGCTTATGCAGCCGCGGGCCCGTTAATACGCCTGCGGAAGTTTTTCCGCTTCACCATCCTTTTCGGGAAAGGCGGCAACTGCCCAATGTCGGCTATCGCCACCCGCCCTCCCAAACTCTCCTATCCGCGCAACAAGTCGAAAGCCGTTGGACCTCGCCGCGCAACGTCGGTACTGCGCGGCCAAGTCCAATCGGAGTGACAACATGGGTTATCGGGTGGTGGTCGCGGGCGCGACCGGCAATGTCGGGCGCGAGATGCTCAATATCCTGGCGGAGCGCGAGTTTCCGGCCGACGAGATCGCCTGCGTCGCGTCGTCGCGCAGCCAGGGGTTGATGGTCGACTATGGCGACACCGGCAAGCAGATCAAATGCACGAACATCGAGCATTTCGACTGGAACGGCTGGGACATGGCGCTGTTCGCGATCGGCTCCGAGGGCACCGCGGTCTATGCGCCGATCGCCGCCGCCGCGGGCTGCGTCGTGATCGACAATTCGTCGCTCTACCGCATGGACCCCGACGTGCCGCTGATCGTGCCCGAGGTGAACCCCGAGGCGATCGACGGCTACAAGGTCCGCAACATCATCGCCAACCCGAACTGCTCGACCGCGCAGATGGTCGTCGCACTGAAGCCGCTGCACGACGCCGCGAAGATCCTGCGCGTCGTCGTGTCGACCTACCAGTCGGTCTCCGGCGCGGGCAAGGCGGGCATGGACGAGCTGTTCGAGCAGAGCCGCAACATCTTCGTCGGCGATCCGGCCGAGCCCAAGCTGTTCACCAAGCAGATCGCCTTCAACGTGATCCCGCACATCGACAGCTTCCTCGACGACGGATCGACCAAGGAAGAGTGGAAGATGGTCGTCGAGACCAAGAAGATCCTCGACAAGAAGATCAAGGTCACCGCGACGTGCGTGCGCGTGCCGGTGTTCGTCGGCCATTCGGAAGCGATCAACATCGAGTTCGAGAACGAGATCTCGGCCGAGGAAGCGCAGAACATCCTCCGCGAGGCGCCCGGCATCATGCTGGTCGATAAGCGCGAGGACGGCGGCTACATCACGCCGATCGAGTGCGTCGGCGACTTCGCGACGTACATCAGCCGCGTTCGCGAGGATCCGACCGTCGAGAACGGCCTCAACCTGTGGTGCGTCAGCGACAACCTCCGCAAGGGGGCGGCACTGAATGCGGTGCAGATCGCCGAGTTGCTCGGGCGCCGCCACCTGCAAAAGGCGTAAACCGCCGCGGAGAGCGGTTTCCTCATCATCCGAACGCTGCATGAAACACCGCGTCTCTCCGTTAGGGAAGGCGCGGTGTTTCGTGATTCGCGCGCTGAAGACCAGCATCGGCATTTTTCCTTGATCAAACCGTTTTGCACCGATAATCGTAGTCTAAGATGGTGAAATCCGAAACGGTTCGATCACTTTACTATAGAGGCATAGCAAAATTCTAGCTTTTCCTCTGGGTGGTCAGCATTAAAACAAAAACGACTTCATTTAGTTGTCTTTCTGGTTTAAAAGTTCCGGCAATAACACGTCACTATCCTATCTGTTCCTCTGCGTTGCTTATTTATTACGGTAACCTGCTGTTAGTACTAGCGGGCTGAACATTCCTCCGTTCCGATAGTCGACCAACAAGATGGTCGACGCCCCGGAAAGTCCGCGCTGCGTTTGCAGCCGCCAGTGGAGGATTGCTCGATGTCTAACGCGTTTGTTCGCCCGCATGCCGAGGGTACCGTGACGCCGGCAGGCTCAGGTCAGGTCGTCAACCGGACTGCTTCGCCCAAATCGATGACGGGAGCGCGTACGTTGCGCCGGTTGCGCGATGGTGTATCGCTGATCGGGCTCGCCGCGACCTCGTTGTTCGCCACGCAATCGGCCACTGCGCAGACGACGCCGGCACCCAATATCGTCGGCGCATGCTCGGGGGTCAGCCTGCCGCGTTCGGTCGTCACCGATATCCTGACTCCGGTCATCACCGGCATCGTCACGCCGCTCCAGAATACGGTCAACCCGATCACCGGGGGCATCAACACGCTGCTGCCGCTGCTCGGCGTGCCTTCGCTGACCATCAATGCTTCCGGGCTGCTCGCGAACGCGGCGGCAGGCAACAACATCACCTTGCAGGTCCTGAACTCCAACGGGCAGATCGTCGGGCCGGCGGATCGCTGCGATACGCAGGCGGATAGCTTCTCGCTGCGGACGCCAGCCGGCATCGCGATCGGCGGCAACCGTATCACCGGGCTAGGCGCGACCGGCGCCGAGGCGTTTTCAGGGGAGGCGAACTCGATTGCATTCGGTAACCGGGCGCTGACCAGTGCGACCGCGCTCGGCTCGATTGCGCTCGGCACTGATGCGACCGTCGGCGCGAACGCGACCGGCGCGGTTGCGCTGGGCAGGGGCGCAAATGCCACCGGCGCGAACGGCGTCGCGCTGGGCGCCGGCAGCCTTGCTGCGCGCGGCCCGCAGGCGGGATACGCCGCGATCGGGCTTGCCGCGCTCCAGAACTCGGCGGGCGAGGTATCGGTCGGCACGGTCGGCAACGAGCGTCAGATCACCAACGTGGCCGCCGGCGTCGCAGCAACCGACGCGGTCAATGTCGGCCAGCTTGCCGGCGTCCAGGCACAGATCGGCACCGCCGCCGCGAATACCGTGCAGTATGACGGTGCGGCGCATGACCGCGTGACGCTGACGGGGGCGGCCGGAACGACGCTCGCCAACGTCGCGCCGGGTACGCTGGCCGCGACCTCGACCGAGGCAGTCAACGGCAGCCAGTTGTTCGCGACCAACACCAACGTCTCGAACCTGACGACCAACATCAGCAACGGCGCGATCGGTGCTCTGCAATATTCAAACGCGGCGACGCCGACCGTCCCGAATGGCGGCGTTCCGTCCAACGACGCCGCGCTGGTTGGCGCGGCGGCGGGGCCGGTCGGGCTGCACAATGTCGCCAATGGCGTCGTCGCTGCCGGGTCGACCGACGCGGTGAATGGCGGCCAGTTGTCGACCGTTTCCGATCAGGTCGGTACGCTGGCCGGGCTCGCCGTCCAGTATGACGACGCGACGCGGACGCGGGCGACGCTGGGCGGCGTCGGAGCCGGCGCAGCGCCTGTCGCGCTCGCCAACGTCGCCGCCGGCACGCTCGGCGCGACCTCGACGGATGCGGTCAACGGCAGCCAGTTGTTCGCGACCAATACCAACGTCACCAATACGAACACCACGTTGACCAACCTCACCACCAACATCAGCAATGGCGGCATCGGTGCGGTGCAATATTCGAACGCCGCCACGCCGACCGTGCCCAACGGCGGCGTGCCGAGCAACGACGTTGCGCTCGTGGGCGTCGCCGCCGGGCCGGTCGGGCTGCACAACGTCGCCGCCGGTGTCGTCGCGACGGGATCGACCGACGCGGTCAACGGCGGGCAGCTGTCGACAGTTGTCGATCAGGTGGGCACGCTCAACACGCTGGCGGTCCAGTATGACGATGCGACCCGCGCTCGTGTGACGCTCGGCGGTGTCGGTGCGGCACCGGTCGTACTCGGTAACGTCGCGGCGGGGGTCCTCGGTGCGACCTCGACCGAGGCGGTCAACGGCAGCCAGCTGTTCGCGACCAATACCAACGTCACCAATCTCACGACCAACATCGCCAACGGTGCGATCGGCGCGCTGCAATATTCCAACGCGGGAACGCCGACGACGCCGAACGGGGGCGTGCCCTCGAACGACGCGACGCTGGTCGGCGGCGCGGCCGGTGCGGTTGCCTTGCACAACGTCGCCGACGGCACCGTCGCTACCGGATCGACCGACGCGGTCAACGGCGGCCAGCTCGCCTTGGTCTCGGGCCAGGTCGGCACGCTGAACGGATTGGCGGTGCAATATGACGATCTGAGCCGCTCGCGCGTGACGTTCGGCGGGGTCGGCGCCGCACCGGTCGTGCTGGGCAACGTCGCCGCGGGCACACTCGGCGCGACATCGACGGAGGCGGTCAACGGCAGCCAGCTGTTTGCGACCAATACCAACGTCACCAACACGAACACGGCGCTGACCAACCTCACGACCAATATCAGCAACGGCGGCATCGGCGCGGTGCAGTATTCGAACGCGGCAACCCCGACCGTGCCGAACGGTGGTGTCCCGAGCAACGACGTCGCGCTGGTCGGGGTGGCGGCAGGCCCGGTCGGGCTGCACAATGTCGCCGACGGTGTGGTTGCGACCGGGTCGACCGATGCGGTCAACGGTGGCCAGCTCGCCAATGTCAGCGGCCAGGTCAGCGGACTGTCCGCGCTGGCGGTGCAGTATGACGATCTTAGCCGGACGCGCGTCACGCTGGGCGGGGTCGGCAGCGGCGCGGCGCCGGTGGTGCTTGGCAACGTGGCGGCGGGAACGCTCGGCGCAAGCTCGACCGAGGCGGTCAACGGCAGCCAGCTGTTCGCGACCAACACCAACGTCACCAACCTGACGACGAGCATCACCAACGGTGCGATCGGTGCGCTGCAATATTCGAGCGCAGGCGCACCGACCACGCCGAACGGCGGCGTGCCGTCGAACGACGTGACGCTGGTCGGCGGCGCGGCGGGCGCGGTGGCGCTGCACAATGTCGGCAACGGCGTGGTCGGGGTCGGCTCCACCGACGCGGTCAATGGCGGCCAGTTGGCAAGCGTGTCCGGTCAGGTCGGCAATCTGTCGGCGCTAGCGGTGCAGTATGACGACCTCAGCCGCTCCCGCGTGACGTTCGGCGGTGCCGGCGCAGCACCGGTAGTGCTCGGCAACGTCGCCGCGGGAACGCTTGCGGCAGGTTCGACCGAGGCGGTCAACGGCGGCCAGCTGGTCAGCTTCGGTAACAGCGTCGCGGCCGGCTTCGGTGGACTGAGCAACTATGACGCGGCGACCAACAGCCTGCTCGCCTCAATCGGGTTCGGTGGCGTGCAATATGGCAGCGTCCAGTCGGTGTTCGACGCGGTGAACAGCTCGATCAACGGTGGCGCGGGGATCCGCTACTTCCGCGTCCTCTCGACCCGCGCAGACGGCAGCGTTACCGGTACCGACAGCATCGCGATCGGTCCGGAGGCGACCGCCACTGCGAACAACAGTGTCGCTCTCGGCACCGGCGCGCTGGCGGTACGCGGCGGCACGCTCGGCTATGCCGCGCTGGGGCTTGGCGGATTGCAGAACTCGGTCGGTGAAGTCTCGGTCGGCGCGGTCGGTGCCGAGCGGCAGATCACCAACGTCGCAGCCGGCACCGCGGCGACCGATGCGGCCAATGTCGGTCAGGTCGCCGGCGTCGCGGCGCAGGTCGCGGCGCTCGGCTCCACCACTGTCCAGTACGACAACAGCACCAGGAATACGATCACCCTGGGCGGTGCCGGTGGGACCACGATCACGAACGTCGCCGCGGGGAACGTCGCAGCCGGCTCGACCGATGCGGTCAACGGATCGCAGCTGAACGCGACCAACGTCCAGGTCGCGAACAACACCACGGCGATCACCAACCTGGGCAACCAGGTTGCCAATGGCGGTACCGGGCCGGTGCAATATTCCAACCCGGGTAGTGCCACCACGCCGAACGGCGGTATCAGGACTAACGACCTGACGCTGGTCGGGGCCGCGGCTGGACCGGTTGGCCTGCACAACGTCGCCGGTGGCGCGATCGCGGCGGGATCGACCGACGCGGTCAATGGCGGGCAGGTCTATGCGTTGGCACTGACCACGGTCAACGCGGTGTCGTACAACACCGACGCCAACGGTGCGCGGACCAACACCGTGACGCTCGCAGGCGGCAATGCGGCGGCGCCGGTGACGATCGCGAACGTCGCAGCGGGGACGCTGGCGGCGGGCTCGACCGAGGCGGTGAATGGCGGGCAGCTCTACACGACCAACCAGGCGGTAGCGACCGCGCAGGGTACGGCGGACACTGCGCTCGCGCTTGGCGGCAACTCGGTCCAATACGGCCCGACGCGCACCAACGTGACGTTCAACGCAGGCGGCGCGGCCACCGTGCTGAGCAACGTCGCGGCGGGTACGTCCACGACCGACGCGGTCAATGTCGGGCAGCTGAACTCCGGCATCAACTCCGCGGTGACCCAGGCCAATGCCTATACTGACGGACGGATCGCGGCGCTCAACTTCGACCTGCGCAACGTGCGGCGCGACAGCTTTGCCGGTACCTCGAACGCGCTGGCCGCGGCCGGACTGCCGCAGGCCTATGAGGCGGGCAAGGGGATGATCGCGATGGGCGGCGGCACCTATGCCGGTCAGTCGGCGGTCGCGATCGGCATGTCGAAGGCGTTCAACGACGGGCATACCGTGGTGAAACTCAGCGGCACGTACGACTCGCAGGGTCGCGCGGGTGCATCGGGCGGGGTCGGCTATCAGTTCTGATCGGACTGCCGACGTGACCGGAACGGGCGCTCTTCGGAGCGCCCGTTTTGCTGTGTGCGGGATGCCGCCCTGGGTTGACACCGTAGGCGGCGGGACCGACTTGGCGGCAACGCGCTTCAAGACAGGACGACACCTTGGCCAGCACCCCGATCGCCCCGCACTATTTCGAGAGCTTCGACGGCACGCGGCTGGCGTGGCGCGAAGTGGGAGAGGGGCGCCCGGTCGTGCTGATCCATGGGTATTTCTCGGACGCGAACACCAACTGGATCCGCTACGGCCACGCCGCGAAGATCGCCGCCAAGGGCTTCCGCGTGATCATGCCGGACCTGCGCGCGCATGGCGACAGCGGCAAACCGCATGGGCTTGAGGCGTATCCGGCGGATGCGCTGACGCAGGACGGGCACGCGCTGATCAAGCATCTCGGTCTGACGGAGTATGACCTCGGCGGCTATTCGCTGGGCGCACGCACGACGTCGCGGATGGTGGCGACGGGGGCGACGCCGCGGCGCGTGATCTTTTCGGGGATGGGGCTGGAAGGTCTCACGCATACGTCGCGTCGCGCCGGGCATTTTCGGAACATCCTGACGAAGCTGGGCCAGCATGTGCAGGGTACGCCCGAGTGGCTGGCAGAGGCGTTCCTGAAGACGACGGGCGGCGATCCGGTTGCGTTGCTCGGCATTCTCGAGACGTTCGTCGACACGCCGCTGGAGAGTGTGAAGGGTATCCAGCAGCCGACGTTGGTCGTGTGCGGGGGTGAGGACCAGGATAACGGTTCGGCGCCGGATCTGGCTGCGGCGTTGCCGCATGGAGAGTATGTCGAGACGCCCGGCGGTCATATGAGCGCAGTGGTGAAGCCCGAACTCGGCCAGGCGATCGCGGACTTTCTGGCAGGCTGACGCCCTAACCACGATCCTCCCCCGCAAGGGGGAGGTGGCTGGCTCTTGCCAGACGGAGGGGGAGGTAAGAGACCACCTCCGTCGCGCGTTCCTCCCCCTCCGCCGTCTTCGGCACCACCTCCCCCTGGCGGGGGAGGATCGCAAGGTCGGCCAGAGATAGTTGACCGGGCGGCGTCGGATCATCACTCTGGAGGCATAATCCAGGGGAAGATCATGATCCGTACCGTCTCTTTGATCGCGCTTGCGTGCGCGATCGCCGTGCCGTCCGTAGCGCAGGCTCAGACCGCAGCACCCGCCATCACCGGCAAGCCCACCGTAGCGCAGGCGGACGCATTCGTTGCCGAGGCCGAAAAGGCGATGGCCGCTGCCTCGCTCGACGCGAACCGCGTGGCGTGGGTCAACGCGACGTACATCACCGACGATACCGATGCGCTGGCGGCGAAGTCGGGCGCGGAGATGACCGATCTCGGGGTGAAATACGCGCTCGGTGCGGCGCGCTATGCGTCGCTGCCGGGGCTGTCGTTCGATACCAAGCGCAAGCTCGATCTGCTGCGTGGCGGGCTGACGCTGCCGGCGCCGACGCGGGCAGGGGCTTCCGAGGAACTGTCGACGCTGACCACCAAGATGTCGTCCTCCTACGGCAAGGGCATGGGGACGCTCGACGGCAAGCCGATCAACGGCTCCGACATCGAAGCGGCGATGGGCTCGACGCGCGATCCCGCCAAGCTGACTGAGATGTGGACGAGCTGGAACGACAAGGTCGGTGCGCCGATGCGCGGCGACTATGCGAAGATGACCGCGATTTCCAACGAAGGCGCGCGCGAGCTGGGCTACAAGGACGTCGGTGCGCTGTGGCGCTCGGGTTACGACATGACGCCCGAACAGTTTGCCGCGCTGACCGACAAGATCTGGAAGCAGGTCGAGCCGCTTTACATGGCGCTCCACACCTACGCGCGGTGGAAGCTGAACGAGAAATACGGCGACGCGGTGCAGGCTAAGACCGGGCCGATCCGGAGCGACCTGCTCGGCAACATGTGGGCGCAGGAATGGGGCAATATCTACGACATCGTCGCACCCAAGGGCGCGGGCGATCTGGGGTTCGACACCGGCGATCTGCTCAAGGCCAAGGGCTATGATCCGCTCAAAATGGTGAAGCAGGGCGAGGGCTTCTATTCGTCGCTCGGGTTCGCACCGTTGCCGGAGACGTTCTGGAAGCGGTCGCAGATCACCAAGCCTGCCGACCGCGACGTGATCTGTCACGCGTCGGCATGGGACATCGACGCCAAGGACGATATCCGGATCAAGATGTGCACGAAGGTGAACGCCGACGATTTCGTCACGATCCACCACGAGCTCGGACACAATTACTATCAGCGCGCGTACAAGGCGCAGCCGTTTCTGTACGCGAACGGCGCGAACGACGGCTTCCACGAGGCGATCGGCGATACCGTCGCGATATCGATCACGCCGGATTACCTGGTGAAGATCGGGCTGCTCGATCAGGCGAAGGTGCCGAGCGCGGACAAGGACATCGGGTTGCTGCTGCGCCAGGCGATGGACAAGGTAGCGTTCCTGCCGTTCGGGTTGCTGATCGACAAATGGCGCTGGGGGGTGTTCTCGGGGCAGATCCCGGCGACCGGGTATCAGGCGGCGTGGGACGCGTTGCGGTTGCAGTACCAGGGGATCAAGCCGCCGGTCGCACGCGACGAGACCAGGTTCGATGCGGGCGCGAAATACCACATCCCGGCGGCGGTGCCGTACACGCGCTACTTCCTGGCGCGCGTGCTCCAGTTCCAGTTCTACAAGGCGGCGTGCGACCAGTCCGGCTGGAAGGGGCCGCTGCACCGCTGCTCGTTCTACGACAACAAGGCGGTGGGCACGAAGCTGAACGCGATGCTGAGCATGGGGCAGTCGAAGCCTTGGCCGGATGCGTTGCAGGTGTTCACCGGGAGCCGCGAGATGTCGGGCGCGGCGCTTGTGCAGTATTTTGCGCCGTTGAAGGCTTGGCTGGACGTCCAGAACAAGGGGAAGCCGACGGGGTGGTGAGGGGGTAAATCTCGATCTCGCCAAACCTAGTTCCCCCGCGGAGGCGGAGGCCCAGGGTTACGAACGCTTCCGTGGCTATAGCTGGGCCCCCGCCTCGGCGGGGGAACGAGAAGAGTGCTCGGATCGCGCAAAACAATACCACCCCGGCGAAGGCCGGGGCCCAGTTGGAACGTCCTGAGTAACGAAGCGAACCGCTCCGTCAGCAGCGTCCCCCAATTGGGCCCCGGCCTTCGCCGGGGTGGTGGTACTATTGTGGTTTACTCCGGCACCGTCCCCGGGTCGGCGATGCCGGCGTCGAACGACCCCGAAGAGTCCGTTCCGTCCGCTTGATGCGCGTGCGTACCCTTCGGTTTAGGCGCTGTCTGAGCTTTCGGCGTGCTGCCGCGTAAAGTCAGAAGCGCGCCAACCGCTGCCCCCGCCACAGCCACGCCGCTGAAGATCGCCGCAGCCCCCCATTTGCCACGGGTTTTCTCCGGAGGCTTGGCGACCGCGACCGGCGTGGCCGTATTGCGTGCAGGCACCGGGCGGGGCGTGCTGCGCTTGGTCGAGCGCGGCTTTGGCGTCGGCTTGCCCACTGGCTTCGACGACGCCGCAGTCACAGGCTGGTCCGCAACCGGCACGGGCTTGGACGCGACCGGCTTGGCCGACGACGTGGCAGCCGGCGCGGCCTTTGGTGCGCTCGCCTTGCGCGGCGCGCGGCGGCGGGTGACGGGCTTCTTCGCTTCCGTATCGGGCGTGTCGGTGTCGGCCACTTCTATCTTCCCTCAGCAATGATTGCGGAAGCGTAACGCATTCTCGCGCGATCCGCTCCGGTTTTTACCGGAAGGGCGGCTCGTCGAACGCGCGCAGCTTTCGGCTGTGGAGCTTCGAGCCTTCCAGGCGGAGTTGTTCGCAGGTCTCGATCCCGATCCGCAGATGCTCGCTGATCGCGCGTTCATAGAAACGGTTGGCCTGCCCCGGGAGCTTCAACTCGCCATGAAGCGGTTTATCGGAGACGCAGAGTAAAGTGCCGTACGGCACGCGGAAGCGATAGCCCTGGGCTGCGATCGTCGCGGACTCCATGTCGATGCCAACGGCGCGCGACAGCGAGAAGCGGAGTGCGGACTTCGAGTAACGGAGTTCCCAGTTGCGGTCGTCGGTGGTTACGATCGTGCCCGTGCGGAGCCGGCGCTTGAGTTCCTCGCCCGACTGGCCCGAGACGATCTCGGCGGCCTTGGCCATCGCGACCTGGACTTCGGCGATCGCGGGGACGGGAATCTCGGGCGGCAGGACGTCGTCTAAGACATGGTCGTCGCGCAGATACGCGTGAGCCAGGACATAGTCGCCAATCCGCTGACTGGGGCGCAGACCGCCGCAGTGGCCGATCATCAGCCAAGCCTCGGGCCGCAGCACCGCGAGATGGTCGCAGATTGTCTTGGCGTTCGAGGGCCCCACGCCGATGTTGACGAGCGTGATGCCGGTGCGGTCGTCCGCCATGAGATGATAAGCGGGCATCTGGTGACGGCGCCAGGCGCTGTCGGAGATGATCTTGTCGATGTCGTCGCCCGACGAGATCGTGATCCCGCCCGCACCCGACAGGCTGGTGAAGCGACTGCCTTCCCCCAATTGCGTGCCGGCCCACCGGACGAACTCATCGACATAGCGGTGATAGTTGGTGAACAGCACGAAGCGCTGCGCGTGCTCGGCGGGCGTGCCCATGTAGTGGCGCAGGCGGGCAAGGCTGAAATCGGTGCGCAGGCCGTCGAACAGTGCGAGCGGGCGAGTCTCGTCGTTGGCGACCCAGAGGCCGTCGGCGATCTCGTCGCCGATATGCGCGAGTTCGGTTGCGGGGAAGTGGCGCGACAATTCGGTGGCCGAGACCTCGTCGAGGCTGAGCGCATGGCCGGGCTCGATCACGTAGGGGAACGGAATTTCCTGACGCCCCTCTACCGCTTCGACGGTGACGTCGTAATCCTCGATCAGCAACGTCAGCTGTTCGATCAGGTATTCGGCGAAGATCGCAGGCTTGGTGACGCTGATCCGGTATTCGCCGGGCGTGACCATGCGGCCGAACGAGCGCAGCGGCGTGGGGCGATCGACACCGCCCTTATAGTTCAGCCGGATCTCAGGATAGGCGAACGATCCGTCGGTACGGGCGCTTGGATCGGGGACGGTGCCGTCGGCGATATAGGCGCTCATCGCCTGCTGCAGGCGCTCGACGGAGGCACGGTAGAGGCGATCGAGTTCGGTGACGAGATTGGAAGCGATGGTCATCGCACAGTGTTACGTGGCAGACGTTACGGTGGCAAGACCGTGCCGGCCCCAATGATCGACGAGCTTTGGGATGGCGATTTTCGCACACGCCATTCCCCCGGCGCCTACTGTGCCCGGTATGTATCATTGCTCAGGCGGCGGCTGCGCCGAGTTCGTCGCAGCCGCCGGTGGCTCAGCTGATATGCACGGCCTTCGTGATCAGATGCGCGGCGACGCCTTCGGGGCCGTCCTCCGAACCGTGACCGCTGTCCTTAACGCCACCGAACGGGCTGTCCGGATAACTGAGCCGAACATTGTTGATCGCGATCATTCCGGCTTCGATCGCGTCGCCGAGCACGTTTTGGCGACGGCCGTTTTCGGTGAAGCAATACGCCGCCAGCCCGAACGGCAGGCGGTTGGCTTCGGCGATCGCATCGTCGTCGGTGGCGAAGCGTCCGAGCAACGCGACCGGGCCGAACGGCTCCTCGTTCATCGCGCGCGCCGACAGCGGCACGTCGGACAGGACGGTCGGCTGGAAGAAGAACCCGCCCTGGCCGCCATAGTCGCCGCCTGCGAGCAGCTTGGCGCCGTGGCTGGTTGCATCGCCGACGAGCTCGGCAATCGCGTCGGGGCGGCGGGCGTTGGCCATCGGCCCCATCTGGCTTGAAGCATCCATCCCGTCGCCGATCTTGAGCGCGCGCGTCCGCTCGGCGAACCCGGCCGCGAACCGGTCGTAGATGCCGTCCTGGACATGGAAGCGGGTCGGCGCCACGCAGACCTGGCCGGCATTGCGAAACTTATGCGCAACCAGCGTATCGAGGGTCTTCTCGAGATCGCAATCGTCGAACACCAGCACCGGGCCGTGTCCGCCAAGCTCCATCGTCGTGCGCATCATCGTATCCGCCGCCAGCTTCATCAGCGCCTTGCCGACCGGTACCGAGCCGGTAAAGCTCAACTTGCGCGTGATCGGCGAGGCGAGCAGATGGCGAGAGACCATGTCGGGCACGCCGAAAACGCACTGCGCGACGTCGCCGGGCAGTCCGGCATCCTGAAAGCAGCGCATCACTTCGACGGCGCTGCCCGCGGTTTCCTCCGACGGCTTGATGATGATCGAGCAGCCTGCGGCGACCGCCGGCGCGATTTTCCGCACAACGTTCATGATCGGGAAGTTCCACGCGCAGAATGCCGCGACCGGCCCGACTGGCTGGTGCAGGACCAGGCTGCGGGTGCCCGACGGGCGCGGCAGGACGCGACCGTAGATGCGCTGTGCCTCGGCCGCGTGGAAATCGAGCAATGCCGCGGCGAACGCGACTTCACCTTTCGCCTCGGCCTGGATCTTGCCCTGTTCGAGCGTGGCGATGCGCGCGATATGATCGCCGCGTTCGCGCAGCAACTGCGCCGTGCGGATCAGGATCGCGGCCCGCTTTTCTGGTGGCGTCGCGCGCCATGCCACGAAGCCGCGTTGGGTAGCCTCCAAGGCGCGGTCGAGATCGGCGACAGTGGCGAGCGGCAGGGCGGCATGGCCGGCACCCGTCGCCGGATTGAGCACGTCGCGCGTGTCGCGCCCATCGCCGGAAAGCCATTCGCCAGCGATATAGAGGCCGAGCTTGGTGTCATACGCCGTCGTCATGGGGGTGTCTCCGTTGGTCGCAAAGGGATGCCAGAGCCGCAAGGTCGGTGCAATCGACAGAGGATGTAACCCCCCGCAGCGCGCCGATCAGGTCGTTGCGTGGCAATTGTCGGGTCGCTGGATTTCTCGGTCCGCCGCGTCAGCCTTCGCGCTGCTTGGTTTCCGGCATCGCGACGAAATACAGCGCCAAGCCCAGTCCGGCGATGATCGCGAGCGTTAGGAAGCTGGCCGTATAGCCTGCCCAGACGATGATCGCGCCGGCCAATGTCGCAGACAGTGCGGCGCCAAGACCCTGCGCACTGGCCACCGCCCCCTGGCTGACGTTGAAGCGTCCGGTGCCCTTGGTCAGGTCGGCGATCACCACCGGAAACAGCGCGCCGAAGATGCCCGCGCCGATACCATCGAGCGCCTGCACGCCGACCAACCACCACGGATTATCCGATACGGTGTAGAGCGCACCACGCGCGGCGAGGAACGCGAAGGCCACCAGGAACAGCGGCTTGGTGCCCCATTTCTCGGTATTGCGACCGACGACGATCGCCACCGGCACCATCACCAGCTGCGCCGCGACGATACACGCTGCAGTCAGTGACGTCGCTTGATCCTTGCCGACGGTACGCGCGAGCAACTGGCTGACGGAGGTCAGCATCGCGGCGTTGGCGAGATGGAACAGGAAGGCCGTGACCGCGAAGATCATCAGCGGCTTGTTCTCGATCAGCGTCTTCCACCCGCTCGGTTCTTCGCAGTCTTCCTCGGGTTCGCAGTCGAGCCCGCGCGCGACCGCGTTGTCGATGTCGTCGTTGTTGATCCGCGATGCCGTGACGATGCTGGCTACGGTCAGGCCGCCCATCAACCAGAAGACCACGACCGGGCCGAACTTCCACGCCAATACGCCGGCGAGCGCGGCCGAAACCGCGTTGCCAGCGTGATTGAACGCCTCGTTGCGACCGACGCGCTTGGCAAATAGCTTGGGACCGACCAGCCCGAGCGTGATCGCTGAAATCGCCGGCGCGAACACCGCGCCCGCGACGGCCGCTATCGACTGTGTAATCGCGACGGCGGTGAAGCCACTGACGATCGGCAACGAGATACTGCTGAGCGTCACCAGCAACGCGGCGATCATGACGATCCGGGGCTTGTTCTTGCCGCGGTCGATCAGGCTGCCGGCGGGGGTTTGCGAGATCAGGCCGACGATCCCGGCGATCGTCAGGATGGCGCCGACGGTCGCCTCGTTCCAGCCATGCGCCGGACCACGCACCGCGATCAGATAGATCGCCAGATAGGGCCCCAGGCCATCGCGGACGTCGGCGAGAAAGAAGTTGAGCGCGTCGAGCGTCTTGGTCGGGGCGGATTTGCCGCCCGAACTGCCGTCAGCGTCGTGCGTCGGCGCCGTGTCCATCGTGGTGGCCATGTTCTGTCCTTGTCGTTCGGTGTCGTCGGTTCCGGCACCGATCGAAGATCCGTCGGCCATCGAACCGATAAAGCACCTGCGTTTCGTAAAGTTTCGGTGGCTGAAAAATTTTCCTTGCCTTGGTAATATCGAATGATCTCAGAAGTTAAACCGAAACTGAACGAACCGGTTAAGTCTTGCGTGATGAACAAATTGTCACGGAACGATGCACATTCACCGTCGCTATGGGGCCAAGCCCACGAATGACGTCGGCGACACTTGGAAGCTATTATAATGGCAGGATGCCTTACCTGGATTCATTTCGGCGACCTGCACGTCGACGATGCCGATGGGTATGAAGGTCTGACGCGGTTTCGGGCGCTGGTCGCGCTGGCGCGGGCGCAATTGGGGGGCATGGTCGACTTCGCGGTGTTGCCTGGCGACAACGCCAATCACGGTACCGGCGAGCAATATGCCGGGATCGCCGATGCGATGACGGGGCTTGAGTTGCCGTGGCATGTGCTGGCGGGCGATCATGATTTCGAGCCGGGCGACCTGACTGCGATGCGCGCGATCACGACGCGGATGGCGCCATATGCCGAGACGATCGCCGGTTACCGGTGCCTGTTCCTCGATATCGTGTCGGCGGGGAAGGGCGGCCCCGATTTCCGGATTGCCCCTGACCAGCGGACTTGGATTGAACGTGAACTGAGCACTGCCGCAGTTGCCGGCGAGCCGGTCGCAGTGTTCATGCATGCCTATCCGGGCGATCTGCGCGACGATCCCGACGGCATCGCCGGGCTGTTCGCCGCGCATCGGGTCGCATTCGTCGATACCGGGCATACGCATTACAACGAACTGCTCAACGACGGTCGGGTCGTCTACGGCGCGACCCGTTCGATCGGGCAGATCGAGGAGGGAACGGCCGGAACGGCGCATGGCTTCTCGATCGTCACGCTCGACCACGGGGTGCCCAGCTGGCGTTTCCAGGCGATCGACGATCCGTGGCCGCTGGTCCAGATCACGAGCCCGGTCGACCGTCGCCTGATCACCGATCCCGTGCGACCCGACAATGTCCCAGGCGCCGCGTTCGACGTTCGCGCGAAAATCTTCGGTACGGCACCCTGTGCGCGTCTGCAGATCGACGATTTTGCGGACATCGCGATGACGCGGGTCGCCGGTGTACCTGGCATGTGGACGGCAACGGTACACGGCATCGCCGATGGCCTTCACCGGCTGACGGTGCGGAGCGGCGCCGGCGAGGACGGGATCGACGTCCTGGTGCGCGATGCGGGACCACGCCCGAAGCGCAATCCGCCGGTGGCGCTGGGCCGCGACGTGAATGCGGTTGGCGCCTGGTCCGAACGCGGTATCGACGGCGCGCAACGCGGCCCCAACAAGAACGGACTCGACTGGTGACCCCACCCGACACCCTGACCGAGCCCGCGACGTGGGCGATCTGGGCGATCTGCCTCGTGGCCACCTTCGGCGTGATCACCCGCCCGTTCAAACTGCCCGAGGCGGTGTGGGCCGTGGCGGGCGCAGTGCTGTTGCTGGTGTTCGGACTGATACCGCTCGATGCGGCGTGGAGCGCGGTGCTCAAAGGCGGGGACGTCTATCTCTTCCTGATCGGCATGATGCTTCTGTCCGAAGTCGCGCGCGCCGAGGGACTGTTCGACTGGGTCGCCGAGCATGCGGTGCGG
Source organism: Sphingomonas faeni (assembly GCF_040407565.1). GTDB lineage: Bacteria > Pseudomonadota > Alphaproteobacteria > Sphingomonadales > Sphingomonadaceae > Sphingomonas > Sphingomonas faeni_F. Next base: position 237,531 of record NZ_JAPZPR010000005.1, on the reverse strand, counting down.
TTGGCAGATGGATCGATCAGCCGCCTTTTCGCGCTGGTGTTCGGCGTCGGCATCGTCGTCACCATCTTCCTGTCGAACGACGCGACCGCGGTGGTGTTGACGCCGGCCGTCTATGCCGCGGCCAAGAAGGCGAAGGCGGATCCCTTGCCGATGCTGTTCGCCTGCGCGCTGATCGCCAATGCTGCGAGCTTCGTGTTGCCGATTTCCAATCCCGCCAACCTCGTGCTGTACGGTGGCAAGATGCCGTCGCTCGCCGCGTGGATGGCCTCGTTCGCTCTGCCATCGCTGTTGTCGATCGGCGTGACATTCGTCGTGTTGCGCTGGGTCGAACGCGAGCGATTGACCGGTCGCTGCGAGACGATGGTGGAAACCGGTGCGCTGTCGCAGGGCGGCCGGATCGCGTTCGGCGGGATCGTCGCGACCGCCGTTCTGCTGATCGCCGCGTCGGCCAAGGGGTATGACCTGGGCCTACCGACCTGCCTTGCCGGCGTTGCGACAATGGTCGCGATCTGTATCGGCCGCCGCACGTCGCCGCTGGCCACGCTGCGCTGTGTATCCTGGGCGGTGCTGCCGCTAGTCGCCGGGCTCTTCGTCCTGGTCGAGGCACTGGCGAGTACCGGAGTGATCGCCATGCTCGCACGGTGGCTGGCGGCGAGCGCAGCACGCTCACCGACGATCGCGGCCGGCGCGGCGGGAACGATCCTGGCGTTCGGATCCAACCTGATGAACAATCTACCGGCCGGGCTGATCGCCAGCACGACCTTGCATCAGGCGCATGTCCCCCAGATCGTCACCGACGGGTTGCTGATCGGCGTCGACGTCGGGCCGAACCTGTCGATCACCGGATCGCTCGCCACCATCCTGTGGCTCACCGCGATCCGGCGCGAGGGTGAAGACGTCGGCTTCTGGCGGTTCCTCAAGGTCGGCGCGGTGGTGATGCCACCCGCCTTGTTTGCCGCGCTCGGCGCACGCCTGCTCATCGGCTGACGGAAACCGATCGAGGCGCGGCACGCGCCAGCGAGCAGGCGGGCGGGGGTCAGCTGATCATCATCAGGCTGGCGTTGCCGCCCGCCGCCGCGGTGTTAATCGAGGTGGAAACCTCTTCGAGCAATCCGTCCGCGGCATAGGCACACGGCGCGCCCGGCTTGGCGACATGGACCGATACGATCGGCCCGGGCAGCGCCGCCATGGCCTCGGTCGTCGCCGTCACCGCCGCCGCGTCGCCCTCGACCAGCGCGACCGCGAACGGCACACCGGGCTGATCCCCGAAGGCCGCGGCGATATTCGACGGCAGGTCTTTGGGGAGCGCCATGCCGTCGACCCATCCGGTGTTGCCGGTCGCCAGCACGACGGCCATTTGCTCGAGCAAGCCTGCACCGGTGGCAGGCTTCATCAGCACACGACCGCGGGGATGCAGTGCGTAGATGTTGCGCTCACCGGCGGGGCCGGGCAACTCGCATTCGGTGTCAGGTGTGGCGCCGTCGGCATAGCGCAGCGCGGTCGCCGCGGCGTCCGGTTGGCCGGTTTCGTCGAGCCATTGCACGAAGGCCGCTAGTCGTGGGTTTGGTTGATCGCCGTGCAGGCCGGATGCCGCCGTACCGGTACCGAGGCGCTTCAGATACAAAGGCCCACCCGCCTTCGGACCAGTGCCGGAAAGGCCACGCCCGCCGAACGGCTGCACGCCGACGATCGCGCCGATCACGTTGCGGTTGATGTAGATATTTCCCACCTCAACCCGCGCGGTGATCTGCGCGATGGTGGCGTCGAGCCGGGTGTGCAGTCCGAAGGTCAGGCCGTAGCCGGTGGCGTTGATCGCATCGACCAGCGCGTCGAGCCGGTTACGGCGAAACCGGACGACGTGCAGGACGGGCCCGAACACCTCGCGGTCGAGATCGGCGATCGAATCGATCTCGACGATCGTCGGTGGCACGAACGTCCCGTGAGCACACTCCGCCGGCAGCGCCTGCTGGTCGACGCGGTGCCCTGCGCTGCGCATCCGCTCAATATGCGCGTCGATCCCCGCCTTCGCCTCGGCGGTGATGACCGGGCCGATATCCACCGCCAGCCGGTCTGTCCGGCCGATCCGCAATTCCTTCAGCGCGCCCTTCAGCATCGTCAGCGTGCGATCCGCGACCTCCTCTTGGAGACACAGGACGCGCAGCGCCGAACAGCGTTGACCCGCGCTGTCGAACGCCGAGGCGAGGACGTCGGCGACGACCTGTTCGGCGAGCGCCGAGGAATCGACGATCATCGCATTCTGGCCGCCGGTCTCGGCGATCAGCGGGATCGGCGCGCCAGCCGCGGAGACACGCGTCGCCAATTGACGCTGGATCAGCCGCGCGACGTCGGTCGAGCCGGTAAACATGACGCCCGCGGTTTCGGGTGCAGCGACCAGCGCCGCACCGATCGCGCCGTCACCTGGCACGAGCTGCACCGCGTCCGCCGGGATGCCCGCCTCGTGGAACAATCGCACGGCTTCGGCAGCGATCAGCGGCGTTTCTTCGGCCGGCTTGGCCAGCACGGGATTGCCGGCGACGAGTGCAGCGGCGACCTGCCCGGCGAAGATCGCGAGCGGGAAGTTCCATGGGCTGATGCAAACGACCGGCCCCAGCGGTTGCTGATGCGCCGCAGCATTCGCGCGCGCCTGCTCGGCATAATAGCGCAGGAAATCGATCGCCTCGCGCACCTCTGCGATCGCGTTGGCGACCGACTTGCCGGCCTCGCGCACCGCCAGCCCGATCAGCACCGGCATCCGCGCCTGCATCGCATCGGCCGTACGCTCGAGCGCCGCCGCGCGGTCCGCGACCGGGGTGGCGGACCAGCCGGTGGCGTTCGCGCGGGTCATCGCCGCGCGCGCTTCGTCTATCGTCGCTTCCGTGACGTGCCCCACGACGTCGCGGTGATCGGCGGGGTTGAGTACCGGGCGGGGGTCGGCCGTGCCGTCCGCGGGCGCAGCTGTCCAGGCGATCGCCGCGCTCTGCTGCAAGGATTCACCGAGCGTGACCAACGCCGTTTCGTCGCTGAGATCGATGCCGTCCGAATTGCGGCGATCGGGATACAGGCCGCTCGGTAGCGCGATCAGATCGTGGCGGGCGCCGGGATGCGGCGTCGCCGACACGATCTCGACCGGATCGGCGATCATCTCGTCCACCGACACCGCGGGATCGGCGATTCGGTTGACGAACGACGAGTTCGCCCCGTTCTCGAGCAGGCGGCGCACCAGATATGCGAGCAAGGTCTCGTGCGTGCCGACCGGCGCGTAGATGCGGCACGGCCGGTCGAGCTTGTCCTTGCCGACGACCTGTTCGTACAGCGGTTCACCCATGCCGTGCAGGCACTGGAACTCATATTTGCCGATCGCGAAATCGGGCCCGGCAAGACGGTAGATGGTCGCCAGCGTCTGCGCATTGTGCGTCGCGAACTGCGGGAACACCGCGTCGGGCGCGGCGAGCAGCTTCCGCGCGCAGGCGACATAGGCGATGTCGGTATGCAGCTTGCGCGTGTAGACCGGGAAGTCTGCGAGCCCTTCGACCTGCGCGCGCTTGATCTCTGCGTCCCAATATGCGCCCTTGACCAAGCGAACCATGATCCGCCGATCCGCACGCCGCGCGAGATCGACGATCCAGTCGATCACGAACGGGCACCGTTTGCCATAGCCCTGCACGACGAAACCAAGCCCGTTCCAACCAGTCAGTTCGGGATCGAGCGCGAGGCTTTCGAGCAGGTCGAGCGACAGTTCGAGCCGGTCGGCTTCCTCCGCGTCGATGTTGAAACCGATATCGTAGCGCTTCGACAGCAAGGCGAGGCGCTGCACGGCGGGCAGGAGTTCCGCCATCACACGCTCGGCCTGGCCGCGGACGTAACGCGGGTGCAGCGCGGACAGCTTGATCGAGATGCCGGGGCCAGCATAGACGCCGCGCCCGGCCGACGCCTTGCCGATCGCGTGGATCGCGGTCTCGTAATCGGCGTAATAGCGCGCGGCGTCGGCGGCCGTGGTCGCCGCTTCGCCGAGCATGTCGTAGCTGTAGCCGAAGCCCTTGCTTTCCATTTCACGCGCCCGCTTCAGCGCTTCCTTGATCGTCTCGCCGGTGACGAACTGCTCGCCCATCATCCGCATCGCCAGATCGACGCCGCGGCGGATGACCGGCTCGCCGACCCGCGCGACCAATCGCGACAACGCCGCGCCAAGCCCGCGATCGTCGACGCTGCCGACCAGCTTGCCGGTGACGACCAGGCCCCAGGTCGCGGCGTTCACGAACAGCGATTTCTCACCGCCGAGATGCGCGCTCCAGTCGCCGCCGGCGATCTTGTCGCGGATCAGGGCGTCGCGCGTCGCATGGTCGGGTATCCGCAACAGCGCCTCGGCGAGACACATCAGCGCGACGCCTTCCTGGCTCGACAGCGAATATTCCTGGACCAGCCCCTCGACACCAGTGCCACGGTGATCGGCGCGCAACCGCGTCACCAGATCGCGGGCCGTTGCGCGGACCGCGTCGGACATCTGCGGATCGAGCATTGCGGCGGCGATCAGCGGCGCCAGCGCCTCGGCCTCGTCGCGACGATAGGCGGCGGTGATCGCGGCACGCAGCGCCGACGGCGTCCGAAGGGCAGGGGCGAAGGCGGCGAACGGCTGGCTGGTCATTACCGATCCATAGAAGGCTTCCGAAAACCGATCAGACTTATATAGGAAGCTTAATCAAACGATCTGCCCTATTTCACGGTACATATAAGGCCAAAGAGATGGATAAACGTCCCTCGACAGTCGAAATGGACGAGTTCGACCGGAGGATCGTCGCCGCGCTGCTCGTGGATGGTCGGATGACGGTGACCGATCTTGCCTGTGCGGTCGGGCTGTCGAAGACGCCGTGCCAGGTTCGCCTGCGAAAATTGATCGCGAGCGGAGTGATCCGCGGGTTCTGCGCGATCGTCGATGCCGAGAAAATGGGCATGGATCACGTCGCCTTCGCCGAGGTGAAGCTCGACGACACGCGCGAACAGGCGCTCAAGGCGTTCAACGCGGCGGTCCAGCGCATCGCCGAGGTCGAGGAATGCCACATGATCGCCAGCAGCTTCGATTATCTGCTGAAGGTTCGAACCGCCGATATCCGTCGCTACCGCGCGGTGCTTGGCGAGAAGATCTCCAGCCTGCCGCATGTCGCGAGCACCTCGACGTTCGTCGCGATGGAAACCGTGAAGGAACGCAACCGCTGACGCAGCCGCGCTACACGAGGATCTCCCGGCCCGCCGCCGCGCTGCGAAGGCCGGCATCGAGCACTTCCATTACCTGGATCGCCTCGTCCGCCGGGACCGGGTTCGCGCCCTCGCCGTTGATCGCGGCGGCCAGCGCGGTCCAGAACTGCCGATAGTCACCGCGACTGTTCGCTACGGGCTCTGCGGCGCCGTCGAGCGTGCGAACGCCGTCGGTCGGGTCGAGCCCCCAATCGTCGCCTCCAGGGATGCGGCCCGCCGCCGTGGCCGCTTCCTGCGAATCGATGCCGTGCTTTGTCCAGCTGCCGCGCGTGCCATGCACCACGAAGCGCAGATCGTGCGCGGCGGCGAGCTTGTTCGAATGGAGAATGACGCGTCGACCTGGATAGCGGAGGACGGCGTGAAAATAATCGGGCGCGGCGGCGCCTGCCCGCAACGTCGCGATATCCGCGGTGACACCCTCGGGACGACCGAACAGCACGAGCGCCTGATCGACCAGATGCGGTCCGAGATCGAGCCATGACCCACCGTCGCGTGCGTCCTTCCAGCTATCGGCGGGCACGGGCCGCCAACGATCGAAATGGCTCTCGAACTGGACGATCTCGCCCAATTGCCCGTCCGCGACCAGACGGCGAAGCGTCAGGAAATCGGCGTCCCATCGCCGATTGTGGAACGCCGTGAGCACACGCCCGGACGTGTTGGCCGCGATCACCCGGTGCGCATCGGCGAGCGAGGTCGCGAACGGTTTGTCGATCAGGACGTGCTTGCCCGCCTGCAGCGCACCGATCGCATGTTCGGCGTGGAGGGCGTCGGGGCTTGAGACAATGACCAGGTCGATGCCCGGCTCCGCGAGCAGGGCGTCGACGCTGGGGACGACACGTATCTCGGGAAGGTCGGCATGAACCTTCGCCGGATCACGCGAGACGACCGTGCGCAACGCCATGCCGGGCGTCACCCCGACATAGGGCGCGTGAAAGGCACGGCCGCCCAGGCCATAGCCGATCAACCCGACTCCGATCGTCCGCATCCCGCTCGCCCTTCCGCTATGCCCAGGCCCGAAGGCGACCCCGAGCATAGCGGCGAAAGGGCGGATGGGCGATTCACCGCGAGGTAGTGAGGATCGGTCGTAGCGTCAGAAGCCCTTCTTCAGCGATACGAAGAACTGGCGTGGGGTGCCGGCCAACAAGGTCTGGTTGTCGCCGCTGGCGGTGAAGCCGTTCGACCCGATCGTCGAGACGTACTTCTTGTCGGTCAGGTTGGTGACGCTGCCTTCGATCGCCACGCCGTGCAACGCGCCGTCACCCTCGAACCGGTAGCCGATGCTTGCATCGACCAGGACCCGGCCCGGTACCGACTGATCATTGAGGTAGGTGAAGTAGCGCTTGCTCATGTAATCGGCGCCGACGCGCGCGGTGAAGCCGGACTGTTCGAGGACGATTTCGCCCTTGATCATGTGCTCGGGGCTGTCGACCGCCATCTTGCCATCAGTGGCGACGAGAACGGCGCCGTTGGCGGAGAGCACGTCATCGGCGTATTTCGACTTGTTGTAGGAATAGCTGGCGAACAGCGAGAGCGGGGTGAAGACCCGGTAGTTGACCGCGACTTCGGCGCCGTAGGTGTGGACGCTGCCGACGTTGTTCAGGGTGGCAGGATTGCCGATGATGCCGGCTCCGTTGGCGAAGCCCAGCAGGCGGTTCGAGAAATCGATGTAATAACCGACGGCCGAGGCCTGGAACGGACCCTGGCGGAAACGCAACCCGCCTTCGGCGGTCTTCGAGCGTTCGGGCTTGAGCTGGCCGCGGATCGCGTTGAAGCCGGCCTGGGTGGTGGAGAACGGCCCGGTCGTCGCCGACGAGACATAGGCGCGGACGTTCTCCTTATAGTCGGCGAACAGTTCGGCGCCCGGCGTCAGCTTGAAGAGGATGCCGGCCTGGGGCTGGAACCAGTCCTTCGCGCTGATCCGCCCGACCGCGAGCGGCGACGTCGTCGCGGGCAGCATGATCGCACGATTGTCGACGTAGAAGCCCTTCCAGCCGGCATTCACGACGAGGCGACCATCGGCGAGGCGGAGCGTGTCGCCGACATGATATTGGTAGGTGTCGGTGGTGTATTTGCCGTCCCACTGCGTGAGGTAGGAGTTCTTCTGGAAATCGAGCACGTCGCGGTTCGGCGTCGCGCTGTCGGTCATCCCGTAGAAGCGCCGCGCCTGGGTGAAGGTGTTGGTCTCGTACCAGCTGCCGAGTTCGAGTGTGTTGCTGCCGGTTTCATACGCCAGGGTGCTGAGCGCGCCGCCGCGATGGATCGCATATTCGGTCGTGCGGAAGCCGAGCGGGCTGCGTGCCGTGATCGCGCTGCCATCCTGGTTCAGCGCGCCGATCGGGGTAGGCGAATAGGGCGTGATCCACGATCCCTGGCCCTTGTTGTCGTGATAATAGCCGGTCGTGACGAGAGTCAGCTCGGGTGTCAGGTGCGCGTCGAACGTGACGCCGCCGAGATAATCGCGCCGCACGCCGCCGGCATCGAAATAGGCGTCGTCGACCGTCCCGAAGCCGGCCGGGAAGGTCGTCCCGACGCCGGCCCATGGGGCGACGAAGCCGACCAGCGATCCGTTGTTGGCGGTGGCATAGGCGGCCGACGCCACCTGGTTCTGGTAGGTCTTGCCGATCTGCAGCGCGAGCGGATAATCGCCGGCGATGTTGTCGTTGCGCAGGCCGCGGCGACGGATGATGTCGTAGCTGAGATCCTGGTAATCCTGCTCGCGGCGATCGGAGAAGTTCAGGAAGGCGGACAGGCTGCCGAGGCTGCCCAGGTCCTTGACGATCTTGCCGTTCGCCTGATGCTGGCGCTGGACGCCGTCGCCCTTCCACTTGTCGGTGGAAAGGTAGCCGTAGCTCAGATAGCCCTTCAGCCCACCGCCGAGATCGCCACTGTCGATACGGGCGAAGCCACGATAGGTGTTGTTCGAGCCGTAGGTGCCGCCGCCGGTGACGTTGGCGGTGTCGCGGGGCTTGTCGCTGAAGAATTCGATCGTGCCGCCGAGATTGCTGGTCGACGCGGTGCCGAGCGCGCCGGCGCCTTGCGCCACGTCGGTCCGTGCGACGTTTTCCGAGATGATCGCGCGGCTGATGTGGAGGCCGTTGACGTTGCCGTAGCTCATGTCGCCAAGCGGCACGCCGTCGAGCGTGAAGCCGAGCTGGTTCTGGTTGAAGCCGCGCAGCGAGATGCGCACTGCCCATTCATACGCACCGAACGGGTCGGCCGCCTGGAAGTTGACGCCCGGGAGTTTCTCGATCGCCTTCAGCGGGCTCGATCCGGGCGTCAGGCGGGCGAGGTCGCTGGCGTTGACGCTCTGGACCTGGCGGCTCTGGCCGAAGCCGAGCACCACGATGTCGCCGCCGGCGCCATCGTCCGTCGCTGCTGTAGCGTCGGTCGAGGCCGGCGCAGGGTCGGCGAGCGTCTGGGCTGCGACCGGCGCGGTGATGGCAGGAGCGATGATGGCAAACGCGGCGACGCCCGCAAGCAGGCTGGAAAGGCGGTTCATGATAGTCCCCTTGGCCGCTTGGACGCAGCCCCGGTCTGCGCCATCGCCGATCTGCGTTACGGCACGGCGACGGGACTGTGACGGTTTCGCTTCAAAGGGCCGATCCGGGGAGAATGTCGGGCCAATGACGCCGATTTCGAGTGTCGCGGCGCGAACGCGGAGACGGGGCGGTCGCCAATCGTGGCGGGCGACCGGGCGCGCGTGTCGCCCATGCCTGCGCGAATCGCAGCACAGGCGGCGCGTCCGCGGCTACCGGGGGCTGGCGGACCAGCGGACCGATTTTCCGCTCGAGCGCTTCCCCACCGATGACAGCGGCAGCACGACCCGGACGGGGCCGCCGATGACGAGGTCGGGCAGGTCTCTCGTGTCGGTCAGGTCTCTCGTGTCGGTCAGGGCGATCGTCAAGGCGTAGCTGCCGTCGAGCTGGTCGGTCACGTCGGCGATCGTCGCACGCTTGGGATCCACGCTGAACAGCGCGCCCTTGCCCGGCCCGGTCAGGTTGCCGCGCTGATCGACCGGCCGCAACCGTACCGCGATACAGCGGCCACGCCGGCAAAGGTCGGGCGAACCTGCGCCGATCGTCGCGGTCGCGAGCGTCGCGGCGGCATCGATCGCGACGCCGACATAGCGATCGACCATGTAGGTCCGCTGGAACGGGCCGTTGAGCGGCGTCTTGGCGTCGACCATGAAGGTGACGCGGTAGACCCCCTCGAACGGCGCTGGCGTCAGCGCGGTGTAGACGCCGCGGGCGGTTTCCTTGAGCGGCACCTTCAACTGACCGTTGAACGCGGTGGCGGCGAAGATGTCCTTGCCGCCCGCTGCGAACATCGCCGCCGCCTTCGCGCCCGCCAGGCTGACCGCGTCGCGCTCGTTGCCGCGTCCCGGCTGGGTCCGCGATTGCGACAGGACGTTGCCGAGGCTCGCGGTGGGGCCGCTGATCAGCGCGTAGACGGCGCCTGCAGGGAGTTTGCGGATCGGTGCGCCGGCGTCCGCCAACCGCGCGGTCAGGCGCAGCGGCTGGCCGATTCCGGGCACCGGCTGGTCGACCCTGAACGCCGAGGCGAGCGTCGCATTGTCGCCGAGCACGATCAGGCTGTGATTCAACGATGCTCCCTGCACCCCGCTGGCGGCAAAGCCGAGCGTCCAGTCTCCGCCGGGCTTCACGCATTGGCGGCGATCGTTGCAGAACGGCGCGCGCAACGTCATCACGAGATGACCCTTGCCGCGCGAGAGTATGACGTTGCTGTCGCGCAACGGCTCGAAGTCGATGCCGTCCTTGGCGATCTTCAGGTCGGTCGGCATGCCCTCCCCGTTGGGCGACGACCAGTTGAGCAGCAGCGTTACCGCGCCGTCCTGTGTGCTGGTGCGGAACGGGATCGACACGCCGTTGCCCAGTCGACGCACCACGCCGTTGCCCAGTCGGCGTATCACGGTGGGGGTGATGACGCGAGCGGGTGTCCACAGCGCGCCGTTTGTGACCGAGATGAGTTCCAGCTTGTCGCCAATCAGCGTCTTGTTGAGTACCTCGAGGAAGAAGGGGGTCAGGTCGACGGGCGTGAGGAGTTTGAGCGGGGAGCCCATATGGCCGTCGCAACCGAGATCTGCGACCTTCTGCAACGTCACCGTACCGTCGGCACCCGCGGGATCGTCGGTGCGCAGTCGGAAGGGGCACAGCGACACCGGTTCGCCCCCGACCCACGACGGGCCGAACGGCAGGTTCTGGGCGAGATTGATCTGCAACTTCGTACCGTCGGACGTCAGGAACGGCGCGGTGTTCTGCTCACCGTCGGTGAACAGCAGCATCGTATTTTGATGCGTCCCGGCGTCGCTTAGCAACGATGCCTTGAGGTTCTCGACCCCAGCGCCAATCGACGTGCTCCCGCCTGGAGCATGCGCGGCAAGCGCGCCGAGCGCGGCGTTCAGCGTGGTCCCGTTCAAGGCACCGAGACCGCCGGTATTGCTGGCGGTCGAGTCGAAGAAGACGACGCCGAGTTCGTCGCCGGGCGTCGCATAGGCCTTGGCGACATTGGCCATCTGCGTGGCCGCGTCGTTGAGAATGTTCCAGCGGCGGCAGGCTGGCAGCGGGGAGGAGAAGCTGCCGCAGCCCGGGGAACCTGCTGGCTGGGCGGACCAGTCCATGCTGCCCGATTTGTCGAAGACCAGCACGAGGCGCGCCGGGTTGCGGCCGACGTTCGCTATCGGCTTTGCCCCGGCGAAGGCGGTGTTGCTGTCGAACGGGAGAACGTTGAACCCCGGTTGAGCCAGTACGCCGCTGATGGTGTATCGGATCTCATCGTTGCGCGTCAGCAAGCCGAAATAGTGGATCTGGATGGTATCGGCGGTGCCGCCTATTTCATGGAAAAAGCATTTGCCGACATTGGCGGCGGACAGCTCCTGCGTAACGCTGCTGTACGTGCAGGTGACTTCGCTGGGTTGAAGCTTGTTGGGCCGCAGCTTTACCAGAGCAGCGGCCGGCTTGAGTGGAAATGCGGCCTGATCGTCTGCAAAATACTGGACCTTAATTCCGCCTTTGCCCCCCGATGGGACCGCCTGGCGTACATCCAGCTCCTTGTACCCGGTGCCGGCCATGTTGAGTTGGGGCGCCGAGTTGCTGCCGTCGGCAATACTGGGCGTCACGTTCTGGGCGAGGGCGGGGGCGGATACGCTGGCGAGCAGGGCCAGTAGCGAGGTGCGAGTCAGGATCACGGCATTTCTCCCTGGAGAATGGATCGACGAGCGGTTGAGACGTGGCGGTTCAGACTTGGCGGTTCGGATCGGGCAGTTCAGATTGGGCAGTTCAGATCTGGGTGACGAACGAGACTTGGCGCACGGCATTGCCGTCCTGGTAGAAGACGCTGGCGTTGCCGCCGTCGATCGCGAGGTTGGGATAGCGGGGCGCACTGGCTCCACTGACCATCGGCCGCGCTTCGCCGAGCAGGCCCGCCTCGCTAATGCGGCCGATCAGCTGGCTGCCGCCTCCGGGGCCGGTCAGCGCATAGGCGAGCCACAATCGGCCGGGCGCGATGAAGCCGGCGGCGAAATCATGCACCGCACTGCTAGGCATCGTCGCGAGCGTCGTCCACGCGGCCGGCCATGCGCCCCCGGCGAACGTCTTCGACAGGATCGACAGCGTCGCACCCGATTGCTCGAACAGCAGGATCTGCGGACCCGGCACGATGGCGACGCGGGCCTGCGCGTCGCTGCTCGTGCCGACCGGCGTCAAGGTGGTGATGCCGGCGCCGGGCAGGAAGTTCTCGGTGAACACCGTGGGCGTAGCGGGGGCGGCGGGATTTTGCCCGACCCAGGCGATCTGCGTGCTGTTGTCCGCCAGCCGCATCGCGACCACGCCGACATTGAGATCGGGACTGCCGACCTCCAGCGGCGCGCCCCAGCGGGTCGCAAGCGGCGCGCCGGGATCGAAGCGTCGGCTGAACAGCTTGGCCGTCCCCGCCTGGCCGGTGTAGAACACCCGCCGAAAGCCGGCATCCTCGTGGACGATCGCCATGCTCGTCACGTTCAGCACGCCGGTGAACTGGAACTCGTCCTCGGCCGGCGTAACGGTGCCGTTGGCGGACAGCTTCGCGCGCGACAGAAAGCGATCCGCGCCCGCCACCCGCACCCAGTAGATCAAGGTCCCGTCCGGCGCCGACGCGGTGGTCGGCAGATTGAACGGTCCTCCGGTCAGGCGCGTGACCGGCACGGTGATCGAAGGCCGGTCGCGCAGCACGCCGTTGAGCACGTCGCGCAGCGAGAAGGGGAGCTTTGGCGTGCCGGTGCCGTCGACCGCATAGCCCGCGCCGAACACGTCGGTCGTCAATTGTTCGAGGTCGCGCCGGGACGACACCTGCAGGCCGGTGCGGCGGCCTTCGGCGAGCGTCTGGGTGGTCAGTTCTTGCTGCGCGGTGCGATTGACCTGTGCGAGCATCGCGTAGCTGTGGCCCGGGCGGAAATCCGCATCGCCCGATTGCGGTACGCCGAACCCGCCGCCGGCAGGGCGTACCCGCACCACCCATTCGCGGCGCAATCGCGAACAGCTTTCGGTGCCGAGCCCGGCGAGAATCAGCGTCGCGTCCTCCGCGGCGGTGACGAGACGCTCCCATATGTCGAGATAGATCGACAACGGCGTGGCGCCCGGCACGATCGCAACGATCGCCGGGACGCCCCAGCGCGCCGCCAGTGCCGCCGCGCCGGGTTGGCCCGCATGGAGTGGTTGCGCCGTGAACAGCGTGTCGGCGACGATGAACGCCTCGAGCCCATCGACGAACATCCGGCCGGCGGCGAGCGGGGCGGTGCCGCCACCCGCCATGATGCGACAATCGGTCGTGCTGCCGGCGACGCCGATCGCGCCGATCCGGAACCCGTCATTGCCGAGCGGAACGCCGTCGCCGACGAACCAGCGCACGAACGCGCGCAGCTCGAAACGGCGAATGTCCTCGCTCTCGTTCCAGTCGGCGTCGACCAGCGGTACGCCCTGCGCAAGGCGTACCGACACATAGCGGCGGAGCGGATCGAAGCTGTTGGGCGAGATGACGGCCATGCGCGTTTCCTTTGCCGGTATGGATCAAAACAGGAGCCAGATGGTGCGTTCGAGCGTGCTGACCGGATCCTTGGCGATCACCGGGTGACGGACGAGATTGACGAGCAGGCGCGCCCCGCCGAGCGTGGCCATCAGGCCGAACTCGCGCAGATTGGCGGCGACATGATGCGCGTCGGGCCAAGGGGGCACCGCGGGGCCGATCGTCGCCTTGATCTGGAGCCGATTGGTCGGTGCCGCCGAGACGACGTCGCCTGCTAGGAAATCCATTGCCAGGGCCGCGCCGGTGACCAGAAACGGGGCGGGATCGGCGAGCGCAGTCTCGATCTCGGTCGGCGTGGGCGGTGGCGTCGCGTCCCAGCCGGGCACGCCACCGCCGATTGCCAGTGCGCCGATCGGCAATGCCGCCGGGCTGCCACGCATATAGCTTGCGAGCAGCAGGCGGGTGCCCGTGACGACGACGTTGGACCGCCACTCGCTTTGCCAGGTCACGGTGCCGTCGGGCGCGCGCAGCACGTCGCGGTAACGGCCGGACGGGAGCGGGATGGGCATGGCGTGCATCGGGTAGACCCTCATGTTCTGATGGCGGCGTGATCTGGCTGCGGGCCAGGTGCGAGCGGCTAGGTCGGCGGCGGGAAATAGCTGCGGCGGCGCAGCGTCAGCAGGTCGAGCGGATCGGCGGACACGTTGCCGGCGGCATTGGCGCGCAATATCAGCCAGTCGGGCAGGACCGCGCGGCTGGTGTCGCCGGGCGGGCCGATCCGTTCGACGAACTCCAGATCGTCGAGGAAGCTGTCGGTGATGAAGCCATCGGCGAACACGAACTCTTCGGGCGCGGTGGGATCGAGGATCAGCACCGCGCGCATATTGATCGGCAGGAATTCGTGGAGCAGCTGTTGCAGCCGCAAGGCGGCGTCGGCGGTGATCGCCCGTCCATTCGAGCCGCGCGACAGATACAGCCCGATCGTGCCGCGCGTGTAGAAGTCGTTGGCGGCCAGCGGCGGCTCGCCGTCGAGCACCGGACGATGCGGCGTGTAGCTCAGCAGGTCGTCCCAGCGCTGGCGGCGGCCGTTGCGCGCCGCATCGCCGGCGCGCACCGTCGTCGTGCCGCTGGTGCGTCGCTGCGTGGCGGCAATCGCGGCTGGCGCGGCCGTGATCCTGGCGGCACCGGCGAGGAGCGGCGAGACCTCGCTTGGGGTGAAGCCGGCATCGGCGCGGTGGAACAGCGTCAGACCGATCGGTGCCGGCAGGACGACCGGTACCGGCGCGTTGCGATGGATCGCGCCGGGCATGATCATCGTCGGTGCGCTCGAGGTGAGCGCGGCATCGAGCAGGACCTCGGCCAGCGCGATGCCGCCGCTCCGGTCGGTCGAGAAGAACAGCCGCGCGCCGCCGGCCGGTAGCGGCAGCAGCGCGGGCTCGCGATCCGTCGCGCGTGCGCCTGGCGGCGGGGTGGTCGCGTCGTGCGCCGCGCCCCACAGTCCCGCGACCGGATCGAAGCGCCGGACGCGCAGGCGACGTTGGTCGGCGGCCGGGTCGGCGATGTCGGTCTGCGACCAGGCGAGCAGATGCGCGCCATTCGCCTCGATTGCCAGCACCGGCTCGCGTGCCGCCGGTTCGGCGACCAGTATGACCGTCGCCGATCGTGCCGGCTCGACGCGCGCGACGGCGTTGCTCGGCAGGCCGGCCGCAGTCGTCACGCGCTGCACGACGTCGCCGTCGATCGTCACCGCGCCTGTGGCTGTCGCGGCCCAGGCGGTAGTGCCGTCGGTCGAAATCGCGGTCGCCGGCCCGACGCCGTCGAGTGCGGACCAGTTGCGCCAGCCATCGGCGTCGAGGCGCCATACGCCGGTCGGCGCTGCCACCCACACCGCGCCACGGATCGATCGCGGGCCGATCGGGGTGCCGGTCGCGCTGTAGATCGCGCTGTAGATCGCGGTGCCGATCGCAACGTCCCGCAGGTCGGCAGCGAGCGCGGCGGGAGCATCGACGGCGGTGAAAATGGTACCGTCGACACTGCGGCACAGTCCGGCGGCGGTCGCGATCCACAGCGCGCCGTCGCGTTCGAACGCCAGTCCGCGCACGTCGAGCGACGGCAGACCTGCGGCGAGCCCCAGTGTCGACCAGCTGCCGCCGGTGGCGCGCCGGGCCAGACCGGCAGGCGTGGCGATCCAGATGGCAGCATCGGGGGCTACCACGACCGCGCGGACGTCGTCGCTGGGCAGGCCGTCCGCGATCCGGATCGTCACGGGTGACGCGCCCGGCATCACTCGCGCCAGTCCGGTTGCGGTCGCGACCCACAGCGCGCCGTCGGGTGCCAGCGCCAGCCGCCGCGTATCGTTGCCGGCCAGCCCGGCGGCGGCGGCGATCGATGCCCAGCTGCCATCGGGTCGCTGCCGCGCGACGCCGGCGTCGGTCGCGAGCCAGATCTGCCCGGCGGCGTCGATCACCGCATGCCGGACGGCCGCGCTAGGGACGCCCTGTGCCAGCCCGAACAGCGTGACGCTGCCGTCGTCGCGGCGGCGGGCAAGGCCCGTATCGGTCGCGATCAACGTCGTGCCGGGAGTCGTCGCGGCGCCGGCGATCCGCCATGCGTCGGTAAATTCGCTCCAGGCGAGGCGGATCGTGCCATCGGCGGTGGTGGCCGCGGTGAGGTCGCGCGCCATGCTCGCCCGCGCCAGCATATCGGGGGCGGCAAGCGTCAGGCGCGGGCTCCAGTCACCGCGTGCCGGCGCCAGTTCGGCGAGCCCGAGCCGCCGCGCGCTGGTCGAGCCCGCAAGGTCGATCGACAGCCGCGCCTGTGGGCCGAGCGCGACGGAGGCAAGGACCAGCGAGCCGTCGGGTGCGCTCGATGCGACCACGCCCGTCAACTGGGCGTTGAGCGCGGCGACCAGTTCGGGCGCTTCTGCCTTGGCCGGGTCGACAAAATCAGCGGCCTTGACGATGAAATCTTCGCTGCCGCCTGCGGTGACGAGGCGAAGCCGGCCGCCGACGACGAGCGCGATCGGTGCGCCGAGACGTCCGGCCAGCCTGGCAGGGGTCGGCGAGGCGGCGCTGGCGAGCGCGACGTCGATGCGCGCATCGGGCGTTCCCGCGGCGTCGATCCACGCGACGAGAATGCGGCAGTTGGGCAACGGGGCTGCGGCGGGGTGGCTTGCCTCGACAGGGATCGGCAGTCGCGCGGCCCCGTGCCAGCGGCCATAGGCGAACGACTTGGCGACGATGCCGCCTACCGGCTCCGCGGCCGGGCCGGGATCGCTGGCCATCATCGGATCGCCGGTGGGTGCGGCGTCGCGCAGAATGAGATGAACGCGGCCCGCTGTGTCGGTGGCGACCGCGGCGCGGTCCGTTGCAGCACCGACCAGCGAGAGCAGTTCGGCTTCGGGATGCAGCACGCGCAACCGCGCATCGGCACCGCGGCTGCGCGTGCGGAGCCGCAGCCGCCCCCCGGCGTCGCTCGCCTCGATCTCGGTGGTGGCGGCGCCGATGCGGGCCGCAAGCTGTGCGGCGGTCAGCGCGGACAGGTCGCCGCCACCTCCGGCACCGCTATCGGCAAAGCGGACGACCAGCGCAGCGCCGCGATCGACCTCCACCGTCAGTTGCGCGCCCGCGAACAGCGAATAAGGACCCGGCCCTGCGGTCAGCTCGGCTGCAAGCGCGCCAAGCCCGGCGGCATCGTCGTTGCCGGCGGCAAAGCCCAATATGTCGGCGATATCGAGCGGCGACCGCCAGCCGCCGGCGCGCTCGACCGCGGCGAACAACGGCGGGCGCGGTGGATCGTTGGCGCGCGCGATGAACTGCGCGAACTCCGCCACCCTGGTCGTCCAGCCGGTATAGCGCTGAACGATCGCGCGGTAGCTGGTGATCGAGCCGAGCGAGCGATAGAGCCGGGGCGCCGCCTTCAGTTCGTTGCGCGCGAGCGGCACCGCGTCGGCGTCGCCCAGTCGCCAGCCCAGCCATTCGGCAAGCAGCGGCAGGTGCCGTGCATCGACCGCGTCGATATCGCGCAGCGACCACAGGCCCTCCGCCGAACTGCGCATCGCATCGAGCGCGGCACCGAACGGATCGAGGAAGCGCCGGAGTTGTCCCGCCATCGCTGCGCGGCCCGCCTGGCCGACCGAAGCCTCGGGGATCGTGGCGGATTCGATCGTCGGCCCGCGCACCGTCACGTCGCGCTGGCGGTGCGTGGCGGGCAGCATGTCGTACAAAGTGCGGTTCAGCCCGAACGGCGTGGCGGGCGTGCCGGTTGCGCGCAACCGCACATCGACGCCGGTCAGTTCGTAATAATAGATTGTACCGGGGACGAGCGACAACGGCGCCGCGCCCCCGTCGACGATCGCCACTTCGCGCGACACCGGCCGGCCATCCGCCGCGATCCGCGTGGTATGGATACGACGCTGCCATTCGGTGCCGGGCGGGGTGTGCGCGATCGAGATCGCCTCGATCAGTCGCCGCTCGGCCCCGTCGACCTCCTCGCGATCGGGGAGGTCGAGGATCGCGATGCCGGGACCCGGCGTGCCCGGGAAGGTCGCGGTGTCGTAGACCAGATACGGGTCGGGCACGACCGCGACGCCGAACTGCCAGTCGCGCGTCTTGCGCCGCAACACCAGCCGCGGCGCATCGGCAAGCGTCTCGCCCGCCTCGGGCGTGATCAGCCACGCGACCCGCAGCCGACGAGCGACGAGATCGGGGACGACACGGAAGTGCTCGATCTTCATGACAGCGCACCGACCCGGACGTCGGTGGTCAGGCGATCGAGCACCGGAATCTCATAGGCTCCGAGCGCAATACGGCTGGAGGGCGAGGTGCGGCCGACGAGCGCGCGGCGGATCGAATCCGGCAGCAGGTCGAGGGCGGGAAGGCCGGCGCGGCGCAGTTCATCCTCGACGGGAAGCTCGGCGGTATCGGAGGTCGACAGCCGGGCGAAGCGGGTGATGCTGGCTGCGACGACTCCCGGTACCGCCTCGATGAGTGCGTAGAGATCGCCCTGGTACAGCGTCTGGCCGAAATCGACCGCGGCGAATGCGAAATAGCCGCTGGCCGCGTCGATCACCCGCTGGCGCACGGTGTCCGCGTGGAAGCGCGGATCCACCTCGGCCGCAAGCGCGAGCTCGATCGGTGCGCGCTCCGCGTCGAGAATGCGGACCAGCGTGCCCGCCATCCGCTTGTCCTCGAAGAAATCGAGCAGCCGCGCGCGCAGATCCTCGGGCAGCGGTTGCAGCGTGTCGCCTTCGGGTGCGACGATGACTTCGATCAGGTTCCAGCTGCGGCTGCGCGCCTTGACCTTGGCGACGCCGCCCGCGCGCAAAGCCTGCGCCTCGTAGTCGTCGAGCGTCACCGCGCGCCGGTTCGACCGATAGACCGCGGGGCCGAGCCGGGCACCGCTCGCCGCGTCCTCCGCATCGGTGCCGCCCGACGCGGCCATCGGGTTGGTGACGACGACGAGCAGCGGGATCGCGGACTTCGCGCGCGCGATCGCGCCCGCCGCGACGTTCCCCGCCGCGCCGCCGCCGACCCGGAACGTCGCCCGAACGCTGTTGCTGCCCGGTGGCGGAATGCGCCCGAACTGGCCGTCGCCGGTGCCGATCCGCGCCAACCCCGCATCGTCGAAGGTGAGCGTGTAGTCGCGCGCATCGGCTGGCGACAACAGCAGTCGGCCGGCATCGTCCTCGCTATAGAGGAAGCTGTCGCGCCGGTCCCAGCGGACCCAGTTGCCGCCTTCGTCGATCTCGACGGTCAACGTCTCGGCGAGCAGCGGCGCGCGGTCGATCGCGAACAGCTGATTGGGTTCGCCGGTCGAGCTGCCGATCGCGATCTGCGCTTCGGCGCCGGCCTGGACGACGGGCAGCCGCACGCTCGCCCGCTCGGTATTGGGGCGCACCGCTGGTGCCGGCGCGGCCTGGTCGGAGCGCAGGTCTATCCCCAGCGTCGGGCCGAGATAGCTGAACTCGATCGTCGTATCGCCGACGCCCGCGGCGGTGAACAGCGTGCCCGACACGATCGTCGTCGTCGCCACCGGCGCGATGCTGGGAAATTCGAAGGTGAGCAGCAGGTCGGCGCGTGCGGGTGCAGGCGGGGCGAGCTCGTAGCCGATCAGCCGGAGCAGCTGGACGAGGCTGCGCCGTTCGACCGCGGTGCCGGGGAACATCTCGCTGGCGATGCGGTCCTGATAATAAAGGATGATGTCGCCCATATAGGCGAACATGTCGACCAGCAGGATGCCGACGTCCGACGGCGTGTGATCGGTCCATTCGGGGATCCGATAGCGCGCCAGATCGAGCATCGCGCGCCGCAAGGACTGATAGTCTTTGTTGGTGTAGTCGATCGCGGGGCGGGTGGACATGATGTGCTCCTCAGCCCAGCGGAACCATGAGGCGATCGGTCGCCGCATCGTTGGTCAGTGTGTAATCGAGCCGCAGCGCGAGCGTCGCGTCGGGATCGCCGTCGCCCCCGCCGCTTTCGCCGCCCTGTCGCTCGATGCTGAGCCCGGTGACCATGATGCGCGGCTCCCACGCCAGCAGCGCCTGCTGCACCTCGCGGCGGATCAGCACCGCCAGCGCCTCGTCGTTGGGATCGTGGACCAGCGACGCGAGCCGGGTGCCATAATCGCGCAGCATCGGTCGCTCGCCGAGCCGGGTCGCCAGGATGACGCGGATGTTCTGCCGGATCTTGTCGAGGCCGGCGGCGCGCGCGATCCCGCCGGTCAGCGGATCGATCCTGAACGGGAAGCCGAAGCCGGCGACGGGCATGGTCATGGTCATGGTCATGACAGAGCGACCTCGCCGCTCTGCTGCGCGGAACCGATCACGACGTTGGCCGGGTTGCGCACTTCGCTGACGACGCCCGCGACGCGTCCGGCCGTTACATAGGCGTCGACGCTATCTGCGATCGCCTTGGCGAGTTCGTCGGCGGCGCGCTCGGCGGGCCAGTTTTCGGTCGCGCCGCGCGAAAAGTTGATCTTCAGCCGGGCGGAGAGGCTGGTTGCGAGCGCGGCGGAGTTGAGCGGCATGGCGGGATCCTCAATCGAGCGGGCAGGCCGGCAGCGCGGGCAGCTGCGGCAGTTGCGGGAGGGCGGGGATCGCTGGCACGCCGGGAATGGGCGGGATCGGCACGGCCAATTTGGGAAGCGACACCGTTGGCAGACCCGGCAGTGGCGGCAGTGCGGGCAGAGACGGCGCGGCGGGCAGGGTGGGGATCGCGGGTACACCCGGGATCGGCGGGATCGGTAGCGCCAGCGAGGGGAGCGACAGCGTTGGCAGGCCCGGCAGCGTGGGTAGCGACGGCAGCGCCGGGGGCGCGGGCAGGCTCGGTATCGCGGGCACGCCGGGGATCGGCGGTATCGCGATGGCCGGCATCGGCAGCGGGGGGAAGGCGCAGCGCGTCACGCGACCAGCACCGCGCCCGAGAGATGGACCGCCGGGACTAGCGGCGCGGGGGGCACCGGCGGTAGCGTCGGCCCCATCGCGGTCGGATGCGTGTGCAACAGGAACTGCGTCCACAGCGCCTGGAACGCGGTCCCCATCAGCGTCGGCTGCCCGCTTTTGGCAGCGCCGTTCCCCAGTGCGACCGTCGTGCCGTCGAGAATGATCTGCTTGGCGGTGATCCGCACGGTGTTGCCGGTCAGGTCGAGCGCGGCGCCGTCCTTGTTCATCAGGACGATGCCGGCATCGGTCAGCGTCACGATCTGGCCGTGTTCCGACATCAGCATGGCGTTGCCGCCGTCCGCCGCACTCAGCGAAACGGTCGAACCGTTCTTGTTGGCGATCGTCACGCTGCCCGCCTGGTCGATCGCGACGAACGCGTTCGATGCGTGGCGGATGACGATACGCTCGGCGCCGTCGGTATCGTCGAACTCGACGGTGTGGCCGCCCGGCGTGTGGACGACGCGGTTGTCGGGCGGCTTAACCTGCGTTTCGGGCGGCGCCGCGTTGGTCGGGTGGAAGGTGCCGACCCAGATCGGCGATTGCCGGTCGCCGCCTTCGAACTCGACCCAGACGAACGCGCCGACCGGCGGCACGAAGAACTGCCCCGAGGGAAAGCATGGCTGTGCCCATACCGCGAGCGTGGCGCCGAACATCGCCGGCACCGTCACCCGGATCGCGCCGACCATCGTGTCGTCGGCGTTGTCGACGACGGTGCCGCGATATTTGCCGTAATAGCGGCCGGTGTGGCGGGCGAGATCGGGGTGCATGGCTATTTCGTCAGCTCGAATTCGGTGACGTAGCTGGCCAGCATGTTCTGGTCCGCGCCTGGCGTGGCGACGACGTGCTTGGCGCGCCGGACATACCAATCGGCCTCCGCCCAGCTGGCGATGCCGGTCAGCGTGATCCTGGTCTTGGCGCGCAACATCACCGCACCGACACAGCGGCCGCGCGCACGCCAGCCGAGGGCGCGGGTCGGATCCTGCGCCGCGTCGTCGCCGGACAGCCCTGCCGCCAGCCCGGCCGGGCGCTGGGTTGCCGGTGTTTCGGTGGCCTGCGCGGCGACCGCGATCGCGTCGTCGATCGGTGCGCCCGCGCGGTCGGCGGTGTCGATCGCCCGCGTGCTCGGGTGCTGCGACGGATCGGCGGCGGCGGCGGGCGGGGCGGTGACGCGCGTCTCGCCGGTCGCGGCATCGATAGTCGCGGTGCCGCGCCGGGGATCCGCGCTGGCGGCATGGCGATCGAGATCGAGCGAGAGGATGCGGCCCGTAGTGCCGATATTCGACAAGGTGCCGACCGGCTCGCTGGCCATCAGCCCTGCGAGTGGAACGAAGTAGAATTGCGACTGCAGGGCGTTATATTCGACGAAGGCGATACAGCCCGCGGGGCGGCTCTGCTCCGTGATGAAGGCCCAGTCGTCCTGCGTCTGGCGCAGCGGCACTGTCTCGACATAGCTTGGATCGGCGGCGGGTTCGATCTGCGCGACCGTCACGCCGGCATCGGGAACGCGCGTCACGATTGTCCGGACGATCGAACTCAGCGTCCCGATATGATCGGTCGGGTCGAACGCGCGCTTTTGGATCCGCGACGCGAAATCAAGCGCGGTGAGCCGTACGCGGACGGGTTCGCAGCCCTCCTCGCGGATCTGGACGCGGGTGACTTCGCCTTCGAACACCGTGGCATGCGCGTCGGACCAGCCCAGTTCGACCAGCAGCGTGTTCCCTTCGCGCGGCGCGTTGCTCGCCAGCCCGGCAGGATCGTCGACCTCGACGACCGCTTGATCGATCAGCCGGTCATGATCCTCGACCTCGACGAACCGGACGTTCGCCGAGATGTCGATGCCCTGCAGGAGCACGCGCTGGTAGGGGAGGGACGGAGGATCGGACACGCGTCAGAACCGCCGGTCGCGCACGATGCGCCCGGTATCGCCCGAGCCGATGACGTCGACGACGTCGCCGGGCCGCCAATCGAGCGGGAAGAGGAGCCGGTTGGCGTCGGCTACCCGCCACCAGCCGTCGCTGTTGCCGCCATACCGCCAGCTGAGCGTCTCCAGCGTCTCCGTACCGGTGAGTGCGTGGCGCGATCGCGCGGCGGCACTGGGCGGGGCCCCGTACAGCCGCGCGGGAAGCATCGCGCGCGCGCGTCCGTCGCGGTCCGGCTCCTGTCGGACCGGGATGGTGGCGTACCGCGATCGGATGGCGACGGGCATCATGCTTTCCCTCAAAGATCGAAGATGTGTTTGATCGCGGAAACGCCGGGGATGACGTTGGCATAATCCCCGCCATACCCCGGCCGTGCGAGCGTGGCCGCGACTCGGATCGTCCGCTCGATCGTCTCGATCATCGGCGTGATCGCCTTGGTCTGCTGCTTCAGCGTGACGCTCACCTCGGCCCGCGCGGGCGAGGTGTCGGGATTGAAGCGCGTCATCTTGATCGACAGGCTTTCCATCACGCAGTCGGCGTTGATGCCGCCATAGATCAAGGTGCACTGCGGCGGCGGGAAGGTGGTTTCGAAGCCGCTGCTGAACCACTCGATCAGCCCGCCGGCATCGACGCCCGGATTGACGAACGAGCGCAGGATCGCGAGGTCGGGTTCGATGCTGCCGTCATAGCGGTTGCCGACCTCGGCGGTCGCGCCGTCGAGCGGGACGCCGCCGTCGATGACGAAATCGAGCGAGAAGATGCGGTGATCGCCGCATCCGGCCTGGACCGGGTGGGTGCGAACCAGTTGCGGCCCGATCTCCTGGAGATCCTTGTAGGCGGCGGCCGGTGCGGTCGCGAGCTTGGTGTACCAGGGCTGCGCCGAGTTCATCGCCGCACTGGTCTTGTCGAAAGCCCAGTTCCCGAAGTTGGTCGCGTCGGTGTATTTATAGCTCTTCTTCTCGGTCATCGATTCCGGATTGAACTGGAAGCGGAAGACCAGCGGCGGCAGGCTGAGCCACGAGGCGAGATATCCGCGCGCCATCAGACTGCCGCCGCCAGCGGGGCGCCGGGTGCGAAATCGAGACCGCGGCGGCGCAGTTCGTCGATATGCGCGAGCACGTCGCTGGTCAGACGATCGATATCGAAGCGGGCATGCGGCACGCTGCGTGCGGCGGGTGCCGCCACAGGGGTAAGGTCGATCACGACGTCGGCGATCTCGATCGTCGCGCGGACCCGGTCGACCGTGTCCGCGACGACCGCGCCTGGGATCGACTGCGTATCGCTGGCCGGCGTCCGGCGAAAGCTTTCGGTCAACTGGTCGAGCATCGTCGTGAAGCCGGTGCCGGTCAGCCAGGCCTCGTATGCTGCCGCGATCGCCTCGAGCCCCGTCGCGGGCCGCGTGCTGGCTGCGTCATGAGCTTCGGTGAAACTGCGCCCGACATCGATCGAACGTTGGTGGACGATACCGAGCTGGGTGGCGAACCGTGTCGAATTGCGCTCGAGCTCGGCCGCGACCAACGTTTCCATCCTGGTCGCGACGGCGGTCAATCCGGTGCGTAGCGCGCCGATCATCTCGTCCATACCGCGCAGCAGTTCCTGCCGCGTGCCGTCGAGCGCGGCCTGCAGCGACGCGGCGGCGCCCGCAGGTGCGATCGCGTCGGCGACGTTGGGCATCGCCGGCAACAGCGACGACGGCAGCGCGCCAGCCGCCTGCGGGCCGGGGATGTCGATGCGTGCGGCCCTGTTCAATGCCCTTATCTGCGCGCGAGCGAGCGGCGGCGCGTCTGGCCGGATCAGCGCGAGGAGCGGCGGCAGCACGGCGGGGAGGACGCGGACGAGGTGCGTGATGAGCCGGAAAATCCGCAGATCGCCGAAGCGCGCGAGGACGACGAACAGCGTATCGACCAGCCAGCGGAGCATGACGTTGACGGTGCGCTGCAACGCGCCGGCCAGGAACTGGAAGACCGCGAGCGCGCCGGTCAGGACGGTGCCGACCAGCGTGAAGATCCCGGTCAGCGCACCGCGGATCGTCTCGGCGAGGATCGTCGCGAGCCCGGCCGCCAGCCGCGCTGCCGAGGCGACCAGATCGAAGACGGTGACGAGCACGACGCCGCGCAGCAGCAGGACGTTGCGTACCAGGAACTCCAGCATGTCGACGATCGCGAGCTTGATCGCGTCGAGCTTGTCGACGAACAGCGCCAGGCTGCCGACGAGGATCGGCACCAGCAAGACCATCCCGTCGATCAGCCGGACGATCCCGGCGACCGTCGCCTGGACCGCGTGGAGCATCGTCAGCCAGCGTTCGCCGGCGGGGGTCAGCGACGCCTGCAGCCGTTCGGCCGGCGGCGGTGCGCCGCTGCCCGCGGTCTCGACCAGGCCGGTCGCGAGGTCGAGGATCGAGCGTAACTCGGCGAGCTGGTCGGTCGCCGACTGGCCGAGCGCGCCGGTTGGCGTCGTCTCGGGCGTTGCTGCTGTCGCTGGCGCAGGCTTCGTGCCGATCCCCAGCCGCTGGATGATCCGCTCGATCGTCGTTACGATTGTGCTCATCATGCCGATCATCACCGGCAGCGCGACGCCTGCGATCGTGCCGCCGACGATGCCGCCGACCAGCCCGCCGAACAGCCGGCCGATGCCGCCGAGCAACCCTTCGATGAACCCGCCGATCCCGCCGCTCGCGACGAGATCGCGGATGTTGACGATATGGACCGCAAGCGCGCCGGCGATCATGGGTGGCGCGCCGAAGCCGCCGCCCGGCGTGAACGCCTCGGCGAAGGCGAACCCGGCATAGCGCGCGGTCGCGGTCGCGATCTGGTCGACCGACAGACGCATCGCCGCGAGCTGGGCGATCGCCTGGCCGAGTTGCGCGACCAGGCTATGCGTTTCGAGCACGGCGACCCGGCGGGCGAGCGCTTCGTGCTCCATCAGCAGCAGTCCGAGCGGGTAGCTGGTCGGGTCCATCAGCCGCGCGCCGCCTGCGCGAGAACGCGCTCGCCCTCGCCGTAAGCGTCCTGCACCGCGCGCTGGAAGCGGCTGGCGGTCTCGCGGACCAGTGCCGCGTCGATGCTTTGGCCACCACCGCGGATTTCGAGCCGGTGCATGTCGACCCGCGCGAGCACCGCGTGGCGGGCGAGGATATGCGGGGACGTGGCGGTGACGACGACGGTATCGCCTCGCCCGGCGATCATCTCGTCGTGCCAGAAGGCGCGCATCGCCCCGACATAGATCGGGATCACGCTGCCGATCGCGGCGAACCCGCCCGTGGTCAGCCAGCGCTCGATCGCGCCGGGTGCGGACTGTTGCTCGGTGCCGAGCGTCTTGACCTGGTTGGCAAACAAATCGTTGGCGGCGGTCGCGGTGGTTGCGGCGAACCGGGTGAGCGACGGGCCGGTCCGCGCTGCATCGTCCGCGCTGGCCTCGAACGTCGCGGCGAGATCGGTCAGCGCGCGCGCGCCGCCGCCGACGATACCGGCGATATCGTTCGCGATCGCCGTCCCCCAATTGGCGACGGAGCGGCCGACGGTCGCGCCCCGCCTGCCGATCGCACGGTCGTAGAGATTGGGCATCAGCGGCATCCGCGGCGCGATCGTCTCGGCGGGGTAGCTGCCGGTGCTGGCAAACAGCGCGTCGATGATCTCGCCGACCAGACGCAGGGCACGGCTCGCGTCGCGTCCTGTCGCGCCGGGCATCGGGAACACCGCAGCGCGCGCCGCCAGGATCATGCCCTGCAACGCGTGATACAGGACGAAATTGACCGCGCTGCCGGCCGCATCGATCAGGTCGTTGGGCGTCACGCGGATCCCGAAATGATCGAGGATGAACGCGCTCGGCCCGAGGAACGGTTTGATGAGGGCGAG
The DNA here is from genome assembly GCF_040407565.1 of Sphingomonas faeni. Classification (GTDB taxonomy): domain Bacteria; phylum Pseudomonadota; class Alphaproteobacteria; order Sphingomonadales; family Sphingomonadaceae; genus Sphingomonas; species Sphingomonas faeni_F. The sequence continues at coordinate 211,051 of NZ_JAPZPR010000005.1, read as the reverse complement.
CAGGTCGAAGTCGAGGACATGGTCGATCGCGCTCAGCACGGTGTCGACGATCGCGATATAGTGGTTGATATAGTCGCGGATCGCCTCGAGGAAATCGTGGAGGACTTCGGTCAGCAGCGCGAAATGGCGTTGCGCGAAATCGCCATAGTGGCGGACATTGTCGGCCAGCAGCATCCCCATCACGGTGACGAGCGCGGGAAGTCGACGCAATTTGTGCGGTAGCGTGACGAAGAAGATCGCATAGACCCGGCGGCGCAGCGCCGCGAGCTGGCCCTCTACCGACTGGATTGCGGTCAGCACGACCATCCGCAACCCGGTCCAGACCCCCCGCACGATCGTTTCGAGCAGGTCCGGTATCGTCGGTACGACGATCAACGCGGCGACGACATAGCGCGTAAAGATCTCGATCGGCTGTGCGTTCAGATAGCTGGGGATCGTCGCGGCGGGATCGGCGGCGCGGGTTGCGGTTGCCACACGCGGCGAGGCCTGCGGCGGGATACCGACCAAGCCGCGGACGACGGCGACATCGCCCGCCAGCGCGCGGAGCTGGCCGGTGCTCGACACGACCGCGCGGTACGCCATCGCCGCGAGCCCGAACAGCTGCCCCGCGTGCGCGTTGCGCGGATCGAACATGGTCGCGGTCGGCGTGGCGAAGGCGGCGATCTGCGCGTCGATCGCGGCGATGATCTCGCGGATCGCGCCGAGCAGGGTCGGCAGGATCATCTCGTCACGCGCCGCCTGGGCGACGCGACCCACCCCGCGCCCGAATGCAACGAACGGCGCGGCGATCGCACCCCCGATGGAACCATCCGGACGATGCGCCGTCAGAGCACCGCTCTGCGTCGCGGTGATCCGCCCGACCAGCGCGGTGCCCTCGAACGCATAGACCGGGAAGCCGCGCGTGCGAGGCTCGAGGATCCGAAGCTGGTCGAGCCGTTGCGACAGCCACGGGCCCAGCGGGGTGAAGCTGCCGAGCAGCCGATCGACCGCGCCGCGGAACGGCGCCTGTGCGCGGGCGATCGCGGCAAGATCGATCGGCATCATGCCGCCGCCAGATAGGGTTGCGCGCGCAGCAGCCCGGTCAGGTCGTTCGCGAAATTGCGCGCGGTCGCAGCATCGCCGTCGGGGAGCACCACGGTCAGCCGGCCGATGATCGGGCGCAGCCGGCCGTTGTCGGGCACCCGCACCGGATGCCGGTCCGCGAGCGTGGCCGCCTGCGCGGTGACCACCGCGTCGATCGCGGCGAGCATCGGTCGCAGCGCCGGCAGCCGCGCGCGAACCAGCGGCATCAGGCTCTTGGCGATCATCGCCTGGACCTGCACCCGGCGGTCCTCCAGCGCGGCGCGCCCCTGCTCGACCATCTCGGCCGGCACTATGCCCATCAGCAGCGGCATGAGTTCGCGGGCACGGTCCAGACCAATGACCGGCGATGGCGCGGCCGCCGCCTCGGCTGCGGTTGCGGCGAGCTGATCCGCGACGATGCTGGCGGGCGCGCGGGTCAATCGTGCGATCATCGCCTGCGTCTCGGCGGTCAGCCCGAACGGCGCCATCGTGTCGGCCGGCAGCGCGCCGATCGTGAAACGTGCGGCCGATCCGAGCTGCGATTGTGGATCGAGCAGCGCCTCCGCGTTCTCGATCGTCGGCATCGGCGGACGCGGCCCGATCATGCCTTCGAGCAAATCCGCATCGGGCAGACCCGGCCAGTGCGGCGCCCCGGCCGGTAGGATCGAGCCGCCGGACGGTGACGGGGCGGGCGCCGGTGAGGGCGGGATGATCGTCCTGACGACCGTCGCGACACGGCCGAGCGCGCGGAACGTCGCGATCAGCGGGATTCTCATGAGGATTCGGCGTGCCGCGTCGATCGTCTCGTCCAGACCGTTGCGCGCCTCGACATCGGCGATGAAGGCGCCGACGATGAATGCGACCGCAAGGTTCAGGAGCGCGTCGGTCACCAGCGCGATCATCCGGTCGACCCCCGCCATCACGCCCTGGAACAGACCCGCCAGCAGGTCGGGCAACGCACCCGCCGCGTCGCTCCACAACCATTCCAGCTGCGCGCGCGCGTCGTTCACCATCGTCTTGACCAGCACGATGCTGGCCTCGGCAAGCGCGCGGATCGCCAGGAACTCGCGGGTCCAGGGCAGGATCAGTGGGCCGATGCGCGTAACGATCAGCCCGATTGCGCCGATTCCTTGTGCGAACAGCGCCGCCATCCGATCGACCAGCCCGAGCAGCGAGGCGATCAGCGGGTTGCCGACGCCCGAGCGCGGGCCGAGGAGCACTGACACTAGCCTGGGCAGCGCGACGAAGAACCGCGCCAGCGCGCCGAGCGCCTCGATCGCCAGTTGGGCCGCGTTCGGCGTGCCCGCGGTCACCGCGACGTAGACGATCGCGGCGAGGACGCCGATCGGCAACAGCACCGCCGCCGCGCCGAGCCCAACGCCGGCCACCGCGCCGCCGACGCCGAACGCGATCGTGCGACCGAAGAACGAGGTGTCGAACAGAATATGAAACAGGATACGCGGCAGCGCACCGGTCGCGGTGCTCAACAGGCCGAACAGCGCGAGCACGATTCCCGACGGCGACAGCAATAGACCGAGCGCCATGCCGGCTAGTCCGGCCAGCGGCTCGACAAGATTGGGTCCCGTCGCTCCGGCGACCAAGGGTGCGCGGGCATGGCGATACTGCGCCGCCAGCGCGTCCAGGTTGACGATCCCAACGAGCAGCTGGTCGCCGGCGCGTGGCAGTCGCGTGCCGAACCAGGTCGACAGGAACGCGCCGCGCGCACGATCGATCACCAGCGCCTCGATCGCGAGCACCTCGCGCCAGCGGTCGAGCGGCGCGGCGGTACCGGCCAACCTGCCGAATTGCTGTTGAAGGAAAAGCGCGATCGGCATCGTCAGCCCCGCCGCGCCGCATTGATCTCGGCGTTCTCGCGTTCGATCTGCTCACGCAACAGCGAAGCAAACGCCTGTCTGTCATCCGTCGGCATCGACATGATTTCGCTCCATGACCAGTGAAGATGGTAGGCGAGGAAGAACAGTTCGCGCCTCAGCCCCTCCAAATTCACTCCATTGCTAAAAAACGCGACAAATCCAGATTGGCCTTGAACTCGTTGCCGCACGCCGGACATTCGATCGGCCGGATCAGGTCGACCCCCGGCGCGGCCGAATTCAGCGCGCGATCGATCAGGCGGCGGTCGGTCATCGTCAGGTCGACGAGGATCTTGGGGCCCAGCGCCTCGAGCCGGTGCGCGGGCACGTCGCCGAGCGCGACCATGCAGCGCGCGAGCAGGGCGTTCTTGCCGAGCGACGGGTTCTTGCGCATCTGCGCCGCCACCGCGCTTTCGTCGGCGCCGGTCGGCAGTCGCAGCACCATCGCGGTGTGCAGCATCCCCGCCCGGTCGAGATAGCCGTCCTCGAGTTCGACCGGGATCTGTTCGACACGCTCGCCGTCCTCGAGCGAGCGCACCGGCAGGTCGTCGAGGTCCTCGGTCACCTCCCACGCGTGATTGCACGACGGGCATTTGTAGCTCGCCTCCAGCGCGGCGCCGAAGGTGATCGCGCGCAGCCGCAGCAGCAGATAGTTGCGATCGGCCGAATACATGTTGGCGACGACGAGCGGCGATACGGGTTCGCCACCGAGATCGACGATACAGCCGTTGAGCAGTTCGGTGACGAGCTTGCCGCCGTTGCGCTGGTTCTGCGTGTCGGCCAGGATCGCTTCCTCCCGCCCGGTCATCTTGCGCAGCGCGCCGTCGCGCCGGATCGTGCCATCCTCGTCGGTAACGCCGATCGGCAAGGTGAACGGCAGCGTGCGGCGACCGCCCGCGGCCGGTGAACGATCGATTGGAAACTCCTCGTGCATGTTCATCCGACGCGCTCCAGTCCCTCGTGCTCCAGCACGATCGTCTGCTTGAGCAGCGTGGTGCTGCCCGCCTCGAGATCGGTGAATTTGGACGATTTGACCCAGGCGCCGTAAAACGCGAAGGTGAGGACGTCGGCACCGTTGTGGCGCTTGACGATCATCCCGTTCTTGCGGACGCCCGACGATCCCTGCTCGGTGACGTTCAGCTTGAAGGTCGATTGGAACCAGTCGCGGAACACCTTGTCCTGCGGGCTGCCATCGACATAGCGCTCGACCGTCAGCGATTCGAACTTCACCTTGGAGCCCGCCAGCTTGTAGACCCGGAGCGACCCGCCATCGGGCTGTTCGACCGACTCCAGTTCGCCTTCGGAGAGTCCCGAGACCTTGGACACGCCGGGGCTTTCGACCCCTTCGACCATCAGCACGAACTCGTTCGCGCGGTAGCTTTCCCATATGTTTCCGACGAGAGGCATCGCAGTTTCTCCTGGCTGGACGGGGAGGTCACTTCTCGGCGACGACGCCGCCCGAGGGTTGCTGGCCAACCGTGATGATGATCGTCTCAGCGGGCCGGGACGGGTAGAAATAGACTTCGACGTTGAGGATGCCCTGGTCGACCTGGTCGGGCGGATTGTTGGTCGCGTCGCAGATGACGGTGAAGACGTCGGCGGGATTGCCCGTCCCGAACGCACCGCGGCGCCACAGCCCGAGCAGGAACGGCGTCACCGTGCCGTAGTTGATCGAGTTCCACAGTTGCGACCGGTTGGGCTCCTGCCGTACCCAGCGCAGCCCGTCCTTGAGGCTCGACTTGACGAGATTGAAGAGCAGCCGGACGTTGACGTACAGCCAGCGCGTGTCGGTGCTGAGCGTCCGGGAGGCATCGATGACGATGCCCGCCCGCGGCATTGCCCGGATGCCGTTGACGCTGCCCTCCTTGACGAGCTGCGTGTGCTCCTCGTCGGTCATGCGGTAGGTGACGTCGATCGCACCGGCGAGATTGGCCTCGTCGCCGGCGGGCGCCTTCCATACGCCGCGCAAGCCGTCGATCCGCGCGTAGACACCCATGACGTGGCCGGTCGGCGGAATGGTCCGCTGCGGCGCGTCGCCGACGCCCTGCGCGTCCGACACCACGATCCACGGGCTGTAGAGAGCACCGTATACTTTCCGCCCCTGGAACGCCTGGCCGTAGGCGACCGCATCGGCACCGACCACGCCCTCTGGCGTCGAACCGACATACATGCAGTCCTCACGCCCCTGGCAATAAGCGAGGCCCCCGATCACGACCGCGGGATCGCTGCGTTCGCAGGCGACGAGCTGGACGGCGGCGGTGTCGAACGCATGGAAACCGGTGCGTGCGGCCGGGTCGCCGACGAACTCGGGCGCGGTCGGCGCTCCGTCGCGGCCACCCGCTAACGGCGCGAACGCGGCGCCCGCCGGCAGATCGACTCCGACCGCGCTCGCACTCAACAGATCCTCCGCCATCACGTAGCGCGATCCGGTCATCAGGTGATTGAGCCGGGTCGGCGCATAGTCGGCGGTGTCGGACTCCATCGACAGGCCATCCCAGACTTCGACGACGTCGGCCGGATCGGTGCCGCCTTGCGCGACCGTCAGCTTGAAGCGGACCGCGCGTACCTTGATTTCGCGCCCCTTCCAGGTTGCAATGTTGGCGATGGCGGGCGCCCAGGTCACCGCGCCGGTCAGGTCATTGCGCGTCATCAGCTTGACGAGCGCGTGGTTCGCGGGCGCCGTCGGGTCGACGATCTCGAGCGCATCGCCCGGCATGAAGTTATCGCTGCGCCGGAGTGTCGCGCCGGTCGTCGTCACCGCAGCGGGCGCGGCGAAACTCTCCACGACGACGGCTGGGAAGCCGACCGCGGCGTTGGCGGTGCGTACGCCGACGCTGGTCCAGCCATTGGCGAGATGTGCGATCTCTCCCGAGGAGGTGAGCATAAGCTTGCCGCCCGCGACGATCGCCGCGCCGACCTTGCTCTGGCGCGCGCCGATCGCCGCGGCGATCTCGCCCGGCGTGGCGTTGGCCGGATCGGCGAAATCGGCGGGTTGGAACGTGATGGTCTGGTCGGTGCCGTCGACGGTGAGCGCCAATGGGGGCAGCGCCGAGAGATCGGATGTCGCGGGCAGCGCCGCGGGGGTGGTGATCGCCGCGCGCGCGCCCTCGCGCAGTCGCGTCTCGAACGCCGGGCTGGGCTCGACCTTGATGGCCAAGCCATCGCCCCAGCGGCCGGGATCCTTGGCACCGCGGAACCCGGCGAACAGGCGCAAGGTCGGTAGCGCGGCGGCATCCTTGAGCGACAGCGACGAGGGCACATGACCGGTCGCCGGATCGGAGGACACGACCCGGTTGATATAGGCCGCGCGCCCGCCATTGTCGAAGAAGCCCTTGACGAGGTACGCGCCGAGGCCGCCCGGAAAATAGCTGCCGAAGCGTTCGACGAACTGTTCGAACCGGTCGATCCTGATCGGTCGGTTGGCAACACCGCGGCGGGTAAGCACATTGAACGCGGCTACCGAGGTCGGCGCGGCGACGATCGAGGGGCTGGCGGAGCCGTCCACTTCGCGGATGTTCAGGCCGATATTGGGCATGGGCGTGCTCCTGCTAGATGGGACGGCTGGGGGCGTGACGGCGTCGAGGTGCCGGCGGCGTATCGGGAGCCGGGTCGATGACTGGATCATTAGCTGAAGCAGAAACTGGGTGCGGGCGCGGTTCGGGGACCGCCGTGGATGAGGCCGACCCGGGTGGGGCCGACGCTGCTGGATTAGTCGCGACCGGGTTCGACGCAGCGGGGATCGACGCAGCTGGGTTCGATGCCGCGGGGTTCGACGCGGCTCGTTTCGGCGCCGATGACGCAACCTGTTGGAGTGCACCGCCGGCGAGCAGCCGATCGATCTGGCGCGAGCGAACGCGTTCGATGCGTTCGCCGGCGGCGACCACCGAGACCTGGCCATCGGCATGCAACTCGACAGGCTGCCGACGCGGATTGTACAGGATCAGCCGGTCATCCACCGGACGGTTCCCGGGGATCGACGATCGTCGAGATGGTTTTGACTGGAGCGACGGCGACGGGAACGCCGCGCTCGCGCCAGGCGGTCACGCGCAGGTGAATCAACTGGCGCTCGATCGCAAAGGCGCGTTCGCGATTGGGCGCCATGATCCATTCGGTGCGTAGCGTCGCGTCGTTGACGGCGAGTGTGCCCTGGCGGGGGAGCGCATCGAGCAGGAAATCGATCAGCACCGCCTGCTCGGCACGGGTCGCGGCACGGGCTTCGATCGCGTAATCGAGCGTGAAGGCTTCGCTGGTTCCGCGCAGTCGCAGGCCGTCGCCGGTAAAATCGGCCGGCGTCGAACCCGCAGCATCCAGCGCCCAGGCGGGCTGGAGGTCATAGGGCTGGATCAGGAGCAGGGGTAGCGCGGCGGGCAGGGGCGTACCCGACGCCACGAGCTGCGCCGGCACCGGCGTGCCGGCGATGCTGATCTTGCCATCGAGCCGGTCGACCAAGGCCGCGTCGATGTCACCGGGCATCGACGCGCGGGCGGCGGCGAGCGCGTCAATGCGCGCGACGAAGAGCGTATTCGTGACGCACCGCAGTTCGATCTGGTCCACCGCGCCACGCACGGCAGGGGGCAGATCGACCAGGCTGAACCGCGGCGATTCCCACCGATCGGCGCTGTCGAGCGGCAGGCGACGACGCCAGCCATTGCCCGGCGAGCCGATCGGTGCCGCCGCCGATCCGAGACGCAGCTCCAGGAAGAAGGGGGCGTCGGCGCGCGAGCCGGTCGCCACATTGGCCTGCCAGGTCATCCGAAGTTCCGGCCAGGTGGCAAGGTTCAGCGGTACGATGCTGCGGCGCAGGCGGTGATCGATCGCGGTGCCCGCAGTCTGTGCGACGAGCGACCGCGCGTCGCCACTCGGCGTGCCGGTCGCGACATCCGCCGCAATGCTCAACGTATCGGACGGCGTCACCCCGTCGGGGGACAAGGCCGTCCAGGACGCAAGTTGCTGCATATTGTCGATCATCAACGCAGCCAACAGTTCCTCCCGTTACGATCGCCTTAATAAGACGAGCGCCATTTTTATCGTTTTAGTAATGCAGAATTTGCTTGCACGAAATCGACTCTATTAAACTGAGTCGCGATATAGTGTTGCAATGTGAGTAGAGTCATCGATGATGTCAAGTTCACTATCACTGACCGATGGATGCCTATTCGAGCATTTGACCAAGTTTCGATTTAAAACACTATTATGGATGTATAGAGAAACCGAGTTATGAAGCGGCAGTCACTTGGCGATAAGCTACCGGTTATTTATCACGCATATCTGAGCAGAGCCCATGTAGGATACGGTCACCGATACATCAGGGATTGCGCACGTTGACATCATCCAATGTGAACCATTCTACAAATCGTAAGATATCTGGACCTTTCGCGGTGTTGCAGGGGGGGGGCGGTATTGACCGACCAGATGCCGCAACTGGTGCGTCCGACTGTCAGCATGATGGCAGGTCCGCGTAGCGTGGCTGAAGAGGCCGGGTAGCGTTCGCCGCCATGACTGTGCTGCTGCATGCACCGCAGGAGCAGGGCATGTCGCGATCATCGCACGCGTTTAGAGTAGTATCACGGTGCCGCAAATTGCGGATGATGAAGCAATCAATCACCGTCTCGAAGGCCGAGATAACTCGGTCGTCGTAAATCGGTGAAATATTCAACCAATATGGTGCATGTTCGGAGTGATCGATCAATTCTAGAATGATAACGTTACAGTTAAGCGTAGATGTTGCGATACTATGCAAGATATTCAGGTCGTGTCTGTACCGATTACGGACAAAGTACTTTGATTTTGGAGAGCGGTGCATGAGCATTCATGGCAGCAAGAACTGGAAGGCGGTCGAGTCGACCGACTTCAATGGCGGTAACCGCAAACTGGTGGTAGCCGGCGATGTCGAGGTTGGCGCAAGCAACGAAGAGCCAGTACTGAGCGACGCCGTACCGCAGGGAATCAATATTAAAATCCTGATCCTCGATCTCGCAACGCCCAAGCACGATGGCGCAGGATCGGAAGTGCTGACGTGGAAATGTGCTGAGTATCGACGAACCATCGAGGAGGACGAGTTCAGTCAGGTCGATATTCGCGGCCACGCGATCGTCGATGTGCTGAAGGAGATTTCCTGAACGACCGAGACCATCGCGGGTTTGCCGAGGTCGGCGTCACGCGGTTCCCGATCCACGCTTCACTAAACGAAGGAACGAAGATGGCGAACGAACGCGTCGACGTCGCGGCGGGCGGTGGTGGCTGGGATAATCCGCTGCTGCGTAACTACGCCTTGGCGATGCGCGCGCTCGACGCGCTGCCGATCTCGGACCAGCACAGCTGGAAGTATCTCGGGGCGATGCACGGTTTCGATGTCGACATCTGGACGCAGTCCGCCCTGATCGATGCCGGAACCGCGGTTCCCCCCTCGCTGACCGACGACACCTTCGGCGACCAGTGCCAGCACAGCACCTGGTATTTCCTGCCGTGGCATCGCGGCTATCTCTTCGCGTTCGAAGCGATCGTCGCCGCCAAGGTCAAGGAACTGACCGGCGACGACTGGGTGCTACCCTACTGGAATTACCTCGACGCGACGAACGCCGCAGCGCGGACCGTGCCGGTCGCGTTCACCGCCGCTACCTTGTGGGACGGTACGCCTAACCCGCTTGCCCGCTATCCAAGGGCGAGGAGCGCGTTGCCGCCGGTTCCGCCGCAGCGCGACATCAGCCTCGAGGGAATGAAGGAGAACGACTTCTCGGTGGGCGCCGACGGGACGCTCGGCCTGGGCGGCGGCACGACCGGGTTCGCGCATTTCGGCGAGATGGCCGGCGAGATCGAGGCCAACCCGCACAACGTGGTCCACGGCATGATCGGCGGATACATGGGCAATCCGTACCTTGCTGGCTTAGACCCCCTGTTCTGGCTGCATCACTGCAACATCGACCGGTTGTGGGAGGCCTGGATGATGACCCCTGGCAAAACGATGACGCACGAAGGCGATTGGCTCGACGGGCCTGGCCCGATCGGCCGGACGTTCGTCATGCCGGGCGCGACCCCGGCGGATGCGCCGTTCCACTACACCGCGCGCGATACCCTCAAACATGGTAGGCTGCACCGCGACTATGACGATCTTCGCAAAGGAACCGGAGTCAGCGGGGGTGGCGCGTTGATCGCGCACACCGCCATGGGTGCGCCCGAACTCCAGCGCGTCGAACTGCTGGGCGTAAGCGCGGACCCGGTGCACGTCGGGTCGATCCCGGCCGCGGCCAGCATCGCGCTGGAACCGGTGGCGGCGAACGTCGCGATCCAGATGATGGGGGCATCGGCGCCGGGCAGCACCATCGCGCGGCTGTATCTGGCGCTCGAATCGATCCGGGGGAATGCACCCTATGCGACGGTGGACGTCTATCTGAACCTGCCCGACGGTGCTGCTCCCGACACGCACGCCGACCATGTTGCGGGAAGCCTCCATCTGTTCGGACTCGACCGGGCTTCGCGTCCCGATGGCGGGCACGGCGGCAACGGCCTCGGTCAGACGCTCGACATCACCGACCTTGCCGACCAGCTCGTCAAGGCCGGCGATTTCGATCCTGCGCATCTCAGGGTGACGCTCGTGCCGGTCGAGGGGAGCTCGGAGACGGATCCGATCACCGTCGCGCGGGTCAGCCTGCTCAAGCGCACGGGGACGATTGCCCAACCTTCGGACTGACGGAGCCCGTACGATGACCGAGAGCGCCGTGATCGAGCTACCAGCACTCGAGCTCCCCACGATCGATCCAGCTGCGATCGAGTTCCCCGTGATCGGATCCACCCGTCATCGATATTGCCACGATCGGTGCGCCGACGATCGGGTGCGCGGCCTGATCGGGGGCCCGCGATGATAAGGTCGCTCCGGTTGGATGGGTTCACGCGACCGCCTTGGCCCTTGTTGCTGGGCATTGCGGCTGCCGGGCAGCTTCTCGTGCTGGCAGCGACCGGGCCCGGCGTCCCATCGTTCTTCTGCGGGAGCGCGGGATGGTTGGTGGCAGCGGATCCCGGGGCGGCGGTCGCGCTGGTTCTGTTGATCGTCGGACCCGCCGCGCTGGCCGGGGGATGGCTGATCATGCTGGCCGTCATGATGCCGCCGGTCCTGCGCTGGCCTGTGATGCACCTCTGGCGATCGAGCCTGCCGGCCCGACGACCGCGCGCGCTCGGCCTGTTCCTGGTCGGCTACGGTGTGCCATGGCTCGTCGCGGGTTTGCCGATGGTGATCGCGGCGATCCTGCTCAGGCTTTTGCTGGGGGAGGGATTGGCGCCGGCGATCGCGATCCTGCTGGCGGCATTGCTGTGGAACGCATCGCCATGGCAGCGCGTGGCGCTCAACCGCGGGCACCGGTCGATGCGGATCGGCGTCAGTGGCTGGAAAGCGGATCGCGACGCCGCCGCGTTCGGCCTGTCGCATGGCGGCTGGTGCGTGTTGTCCTGCTGGCCATGGATGCTCGCGCCGATGCTCGCAGGCGCTTGGCACGCGCCAATTATGGCTGCGGCGACGGTCGCGATGGTCGTCGAGCGGCTTGCGTCCCCCGGTCGACCGCGTTGGCGGCTGCCGCGAACCTGCGTCCTGATCGGCGTGCTGGCCGAGGCGCCGAAGAGGATGCAGGTGAACCATGGATAGACGGATCTGCCTTTCGATCGGCGTCAGCACGATTAACCGCACCGCGGACCGCCAGATCGGCTTCGCCGTCCTCGACGGCGCGGTCAGCGCTGCGAAGTGCATCGGGCGCTGGGCCGATGCGGCTGGTTTCGGTGCAGGCAATGTCGCGGTCGTCACAGACGAACGCGCCGCCGCCGGACCGGTCACGATCGATCGTATCCGAATGGCGGTTGCCGGACTGTTTCCCACCGACGCCGCCCCGGTCGCGCATATGGTGCTGAGCTTCTGCGGCCACGGTCTGACGGGTGCCGAGGTGGGCAGCATCTTCTGGCTCTTTTCCGATTCACTCGAAGAGCAATACCGCGTCAACGTCGACGCGTTCGTCGCCGAGCTCCTCAAATATGGCGCGGAACGCATCACGCTCATTTCGGACGCCTGCCGCGACGGCCCGATCGGCCTCGATCTGCAGCGGCTCGAAGCGCGGCGCGTCGTCATCGGGCCGAGCAAATCGGTCAAGAGCCCGCAATTCGATCGTCTCTCGGCGTGCCAGGACGGCAGCACGGCGTTCATGGTCGGCGAACAGGGCTCGGCGCTACCGGGAAAATGCGTGTTCTCCGGCGTGATCGCCGACATTCTCTGGCGGCGCGAGGCGAGCGCGATCACCGACGGGGCGGTGACCACGATCGGCCTCGGCGCGATAGCGCGGTCGCGGACAACCGAGCGTGCCAGGCAATACGCGCTCGAGCTCTACCCACAGTGCCTGGTCGACCCGCAATCGATGACCCTGGTACCCGCCGCGCCGGTCTTGCCGCCCGAGGTCGGTGCGCAGCCATGGCCGGCCATCGGCCCTGCGCTGGTCATGGGGCAGATCGACCCGCAGTTCGCGAACGACGCCGCGGCAGGCAATCTGGTCCATGCATTCGCCATCCAGGCCTTCGACCTTCAGACCTTAGATCGGATCGACCCAGGCCAGAATATCCACACGGCGATACTCGGCGCCAACTTCGGCGAGGGCATCGCAGATCTCGATTTCGCGAAGAGTTTTTCGGGTTTTCCGGATCGGGCAGCGGGGTCTCTCGCAGACCTGATCCAACTGCGCGCCGTGCTGGACGCCAACGCGCTGCCAGCGGATGTCAGGATCGTCGCGGAACGGCAGGCCGAAACCACGGTCAAGCGGCTTGAAGCGATGGCCGCGACGCAGGCGCGTCACCACGTCGCGGTGCAGATCCGCCAAATGAGCCGACGTCCTGCGGTCGGGCGTGCTGCGTCCGACGCAAATCTGGTCGTGCTTGGAGGCGGCATTCGCGCGATCTGGAGCCCTAAGGACGCCTTGATCGAACGCGGGCCGAGTCTCGATTATGACGCATCGTCTTGGCGCATCGATACGAAGGCGCGCGGTCATTCCGTCGTCGTCGAGACCGACGACATGATCTTCATGCCGGTGACGCTCTACGATGGTTTGCAAGCGACCGTCTCGGCGGATCCGCGCGGCGGCTATGTGCTCGCGTATGGAGACGAGGACGGCGGCGCCCAAAGCGGGTTCGACGCCATCGGCGACCTCGCCGCGGGAACGCTGTCGCCCGCGGATGTCGATCGGCTGGTAGCGCGCTTGCGCGATCGCAAGCATGTCGATCCGATCCTCGGCGTGATTTCCGCGTATCTGTACCGCGCCATCGCCGATGTCGACAGCATCCGGCGGATGGCATATTTCTACGCCGAGCATGGCCAGGCCGTTCCGTTCGACATCGCCATGCTCGGCGCGATGCACGTGGGCTTGGACCCGAGTGGCGCGCTCGCCGCGCATGTTCCCGACGTCGCCGGACGGGCGCGGCCCCCGGGGGATGTGCCGGACTATGTGACGCGCGCGACACCGGCCGTGTCGGTTCCGGTCGGAGGGTGCATGCCCTGGCTGTCGATCGGCTGGGACTATGTCAGCGATCCGGATCCGCAATGGGCGGCACTGGTGGAGGGTCTGGCGCCCTTCGCGCGCGACGTGAAGCGCAGCGGCTTCACCAACTTGCCGGCGGACGCAGGCAGGAGACTCGTCGCGATGCTGAAGTTCGAACCGCTCGCGATGCCGGCGGTTCTGCAGCCCTGATAGCGTCGATGTAGGAGCCAAGCTCGATTTACCGAAGGCTGATGACGCTCAGGCAGCAAAGCGGGCGGAACGCACAACTCGCGCCGCCAATCGGATGGTCGGCGATATCCTGCCGTCGGAGCGGTGTCGCGCGACTGGGCCGGACGTGAGCCGTCCGATGCAGCGCCACCGGTCCGGCGCGCTGGCGGCGCTGCGATTGATCGCTGTCGGCATTAACCGGTGCGCGCGCGTCGCCCCGACCGATGGAGCGGTGACCGCGATGTCGCTCGATCCCGCAGTGGCGACGCCGCAGATCTAGGCCGATCGACATTCGATTCGAGACCGCCAATCTGCGCCTTCTTCCGTCATGCCGGACTGGTTCCGCCAGCCCCGACGCCGCAAAGCCGCGGCTTGTGATTGGTGGAACCATGGACCCCGGGACCTGTCCGGGTGGCGGAGCGAGTGTTGCACTGTCGCGATCCCAAGAAGGTGCCAGAACGCTGGATGTCGATTGGCCCTAGACGGTGCAGCTCTACTCGCCGCCAAACTCGCCGCGACCGAGAGACGCGACGACGCGGCACGACCGAACGGCAGCGCGGCGGTGTTCGCGCATCGGCACGCACCGGCTGCGGCGATCGTCGACCGGACTTCCGACGCCGCGTTCGCCGCGATGTGGACGCCTTCCGTCGCGTCGATCAGGGAGTTTCTGGGCTTGACGACGATAGGGTCTGACGATCTCCATCCGCCTACGCCGGGTGTCGATGCCTATCGCCCGTGCCGCCCCCCCGGCCGAGCGACTGGTCAGCGCTGTTTCTTGGTCGTCGTCGCGGTGAAATCAGGATCCTTGTTCGCCACCCAGTCGACGAACTTGCGCACCGCTGGGTTGGCCAGCAGCGCCTCGACATCGGTCCCGTGGCGTTGCAGTTCGGCGTTGGTGTAATTGGCGGTCAAGGTCTGCTGACAGATCGCGTGCATCGGCACGACGTCGCGTCCCCCACGGCTTTTCGGTACGGGGTGGTGCCAGACCGTGATCTTGCCGGTCGGGCGGCCGCACAGCCAGCAGGGAATGACGATTTCCGGCGCGTCTTCTTCTTCGGAGACGATGTCTTCGCGGGGGCCGTGTTTCGAATGTTTGCGGGCCATAAGTGTCCGTCCTCCTGATCCGCGTGCCCGGCGTGGCGCGGGCTGGAGCGCACGGCGTTTGCGCAGTATCGCGGTCCAGGCAAGCCCGGCTCGACCGCATTCCGCAAAATCCCTGCATCGCGGGGTCTCTAAACGTGCATTTCCAAACGGCAGCCGATACGCTGGCCGTTCACCAATCGGGGAGTGGACATGCATCGCCGCAATTTTATCGCCAGCGCCGCTGCGGCGTCCGTCGTCGCGACTCTGCCGGTCAGGGTCGCCGCGGCGCCCGCAGACCGTGATACCGCGCTGCGCACGATGCTCGACCGCTTCTTTTACGCGCGTCTCGATTCCTCGCCCGAACAGGCGACGCAGATGGGACTCGACAGCGGTACACGTGCCGCGTTGAAGTCGCGGCTCGACGACCAGTCCGCGGCCGGGCAGGCGGCCGACCTCGCGCGCGCCAAGGCCGAGCTGGCGGAACTCCGGACGTTCGGCAACCGGGGTCTCTCACCCGCCGCCGCGCTCGATTACGAGGTGGTGAGCTACCAGTTGACCCGCGCGATCGCGGGCGCCGAGCGGTTCACCTATGGCGACAGCCTCGGTCGGTTCGCGCCCTATGTCCTCAGCCAGTTGACCGGACCGTACCGTGACACGCCCGACTTCCTCGAGTCGCAGACGCGCGTGCGCGACGCAGGTGAGGCCGACGCCTATCTCGAACGGCTTTCCGGTTTTGCCAAGGCGATCGACGACAGCAGCGATCGGCAAAGCCGCGATGCCGCGCGCGGCGTGTTCGCCCCCGATTACATCCTCGATACCACGCTGAAACAGCTCGGCAGCGCGATGGAGCGACCGGCGGACCAGACGGTGATGGTCGCGAGCTTCGCCGCCAAGCTCAAAGCTGCCAACCTGCCCGCCGACCGCGTGGCGAAAGCGACTGCGATCGTCCAGCGCGACGTATTCCCCGCGCTCGATCGGCAACGCGCGCTCGTCGCCGACCTGCGGGGCAAGGCGGTGCATGACGCCGGGTGCTGGCGACTTCCCGACGGCGAAGCCTATTATGCCGCAGCGGCCGAAGCCGCGACGACCGTGGCGATGACCGGCGACGAGATCCACCGGCTCGGTCTGGCGCAGGTCGCCGAGATCGGCGCGAGGATCGACAAGATTCTCACAGCGCAGGGGATGAGCAAGGGGACGGTCGGCGCGCGGCTCGTCGCGCTCAACCAGCGTCCCGACCAACTCTATCCCAACACCGATGCCGGACGCGATGCCCTGCTGGCGCACCTCAATCGCCAGATCAAAGCGATGCAGGCGCGGCTTCCGGAGGCGTTCGCAACCTTGCCCAAGGCACCGGTCGAGGTGCGTCGCGTGCCGCCGACGATCCAGGCGGGCGCGCCCGGCGGCTATTACCAGAACGCCTCGCTCGATGGGTCCCGACCGGCGATCTATTATATCAACCTGCGCGACACGTTCGACCGGCCGAAGTTCGGCCTTGCCACGCTCACGCATCACGAGGCGGTGCCGGGGCATCATCTGCAGGTCGGCCTCGCGCTCGAAAGCACCGAAATCCCGTTGATCCGGCGGCGTGGTTTCTTCAGCGGCTATTCGGAAGGCTGGGCGCTGTATGCCGAGCAGCTCGCCGACGAGATGGGGATGTACGAAGGCGATCCGCTCGGCCAGGTCGGCTATCTCCAGTCGCTGCTGTTCCGCGCCACCCGCCTGGTGGTCGACAGCGGCATGCACGCCAAGCGTTGGAGCCGCGAGCAAGCGACCGATTACCTGATCGCGACGACCGGCATCGCGCGCGGTCGCAGCCAGGGCGAGATCGATCGCTACACCGTCTGGCCGGGGCAGGCGTGCAGCTACAAGATCGGCCACACGGTATGGACCCGGCTGCGCGCAGAGGCGCAGAAACGGCCGGACTTTTCGCTCAAGCAGTTCCACACCGTATTGCTCAAGGGTGCGATGCCGCTCGCGATATTGGAGCGCGTCGTACGGCGGGACATGGGGGCCGCGTAGCGTCATCGGCAGCCTGGCAAGGCGCTCAGATCGCGCGCTCGCTGAAACGTAAGCAGCATTGACCCTTGCATTTTCCTGCTGCGGTGCCGCAAAGGGAAATCGTCGGGCAGGTCTGGCGGCTCCGGGAGTCGCCACCAGTCGTGCCGCGTTCGGATTGGAGATCATCCGTGATCGGTATCGTCAGGGTCGCCCTATCGCGCCCGCTCACCTTCATCGTCATGGCCATTCTCGTCGCGGTCGTTGGCGTGCTCGCGGCCGTGCGGACGCCGGTCGACATCTTCCCCGACATCAAGGTGCCGGTGATCGCCGCCGCATGGACGTATCAGGGCCTGTCGCCCAACGACATGGCGGGGCGCATCATCACCCCGTACGAGCGCGTCCTGTCGACTACCGTCAACGACATCGACCATATCGAGAGCCAGTCGATGCCGGGCATCGGCGTCGTGAAGATCTATTTCCAGCCGGGCGCCGACATCCGCACCGCGACCGCGCAGGTCACGTCGGTGTCGCAGACCGTGCTCCGCCAGTTGCCGCCGGGCGTCACCCCGCCGCTGATCCTCAACTACAGCGCGTCGACCGTGCCGATCCTGCAGCTCGCGCTGTCGGGCGTCGGGCTGTCCGAGGGCAAGCTGTTCGACACCGCGGTCAACCAGATCCGCCCCGGCCTGGTTACCGTGCCGGGTGCGGCCATCCCGTATCCGTCGGGTGGACGCCAGCGTCAGGTGCAGATCGATCTCGATCCACAAGCGCTGCAATCGAAGGGCCTGTCGGCGCAGGACGTCGGCCTCGCGATCGCCGCGCAGAACCAGATCAACCCGGCCGGTTTCGCGAAGATCGGCGGGTTCCAGTATAATGTCCGCCTCAACAACGCGCCGGGCTCGATCGACGAGCTGAACAATCTGCCGGTGAAGGTCGTCAACGGCGCGACGATCTACATGCGTGATGTCGCCCATGTCCGCGACGGCAGCGCACCGCAGACCAACGTCGTCCATGTCGACGGGTCGCGGTCGGTGGTGATGACGATCCTGAAGAACGGATCGACCTCGACGCTGGCGATCGTGCAGGGGATCAAGGATGCGCTGCCCGCGATCCAGGCGACCTTGCCCGACAGCCTCAAGATCGTGCCGATCGGCGATCAGTCGCTGTTCGTGAAGGCGGCGGTCGAGGGCGTCGTCAAGGAAGGTGCGATCGCCGCCGCACTGACCAGCCTGATGATCCTGCTGTTCCTCGGGTCGTGGCGGTCGACCGTCATCATCGCGATCTCGATCCCGCTCGCGATCCTCGCCGCGATCATCGCGCTGTCGGTGACCGGCCAGACGCTCAACGTGATGACGCTCGGCGGATTGAGCCTCGCGGTCGGTATCCTGGTCGACGATGCGACGGTGACGATCGAGAACATCAACTGGCATCTCGAGCAGGGCAAGAGCGTCCGCCAGGCGATCCTCGACGGCGCCGCGCAGATCGTCACGCCCGCGTTCGTGTCGCTGCTGTGCATCTGCATCGTGTTCGTGCCGATGTTCTTCCTGCCGGGCGTCGCGGGCTTCCTGTTCGTGCCGCTCGCGCTGTCGGTGGTGTTCGCGATGATCGCCTCGTTCGTCCTCTCGCGGACGCTGGTGCCGACGATGGCGATGTACCTGCTCAAGCCGCATGCGGGCGACGTCCACGCCGCGGGCACGCCGACGTCGCGCAATCCGCTCGTCCGGTTCCAGCGCGGGTTCGAGGCGCGGTTCGAGCGGTTTCGTGGCGGTTATGGCCGGTTGCTGGAACGCGCGCTGGCGACCGGCAAGCCGTTCCTGCTCGGCTTCCTCGCGGTGGTCGCGCTGTCGATGCTGCTGATCCCGTTCCTCGGCCAGAACTTCTTCCCCGCGGTCGATGCGGGCCAGATCACGATGCACGTTCGCGCGCCGATTGGCAGCCGGATCGAGAGCACGTCGGCGCAGTTCGACCGGATCGCGCGGCGCGTCCGCCAGATCATTCCCGCCAACGAACTCGTCTCGGTGGTCGACAACATCGGCCTGCCGGTCAGCTCGATCAACGCGACCTACAACAACTCGGGCACGATCGGCCCACAGGACGGCGACATCCTGATCCAGCTCGCGCACGAGCACACACCGACCGCCGATTACGTGCGCAAGCTGCGCGAGACGCTGCCGGGTGCGTTCCCCGGCGCGACCTTCTCGTTCCTGCCCGCGGATATCACCAGCCAGATCCTGAACTTCGGTGCGCCCGCGCCGATCGACGTGCAGATCACCGGCAAGGATGCGGCGGGCAACTACGCCTATGCCCGGACTTTGCTGCGGAAAATCGCGGCGATCCCGGGCGTTGCCGATGCGCGCATCCAGCAATCGGCGCGCTACCCGGAACTCCGCGTCAACATCGATCGCAGCCGGATCGGGCAGTTGGGCCTGACCGAGCGCGACGTCACCGCCAGCGTCGGGTCGTCGCTGGCCGGCACGATCCAGACCGCGCCGGTCTATTACCTCAACCCCGAGAACGGCGTGTCGTACAGCGTCGTCGCGCAGACCCCCGAATACCGCGTCGGATCGATGAGCGACCTGTCGAACATCCCCGTCACCGGCACCAATGCGGGCGGTACGTCGCAGGTGCTCGGCGGGCTTTCCACGGTCGTCCGCAGCACCTCGCCCGCCGTCGTCTCGCACTACAACATCGCGCAGGCGATCGACATCTACGCGACCCCCAATGGCCGCGATCTCGGTGCGGTGGCGGGCGACATCAAGCGTGTGCTGGCGGATGCCAAGGCGTCCGCGCCGAAGGGCACGACAGTCGCACTGCGCGGCCAGTATGCGACGATGAACAGCGCGTTCTCAGGGCTCTTCTTCGGGCTGATCGGCGCGATTGTGCTGATCTATCTGCTGATCGTCGTGAACTTCCAGAGCTGGCTCGATCCGTTCGTTATCATCACCGCGTTGCCCGGTGCGATCGCCGGCATCGTCTGGATCCTGTTCCTGACCGGCACGCCGTTGTCCGTGCCGGCGCTGACGGGGGCCATCATGTGCATGGGCGTCGCGACCGCCAACGCGATCCTGGTGGTGAGTTTCGCGCGCGAGCGGCTCGTCGAGCTGGGGGATTCGCACAAGGCGGCGATGGAGGCGGGGATGACGCGTTTTCGCCCGGTGCTGATGACCGCGCTCGCGATGATCATCGGCATGTTGCCGATGGCGTTGGGCATGGGCGAGGGTGGCGAGCAGAACGCACCGCTCGGCCGTGCGGTGATCGGCGGGCTGATCGTCGCAACGTTCGCCACGCTGATGTTCGTGCCCGTCATCTTCAGCCTCGTGCACCGCAAGGACGCCGAGCGCGCCGCCGCCAGAGACCGCCGCGACGAGATTTTAGAGGAAGCGCATGTCTGAGATCGTTCATCCGGATCCCGTCGCCACCGAGCCGCAGCGCGGGTCGCTCAGGAAAGTCGGCATCGTCGCGGCGGTGATCGCGCTGGCGCTGGTGGCATTCGGTATCTTCACGCGGCACCGCTCGGACTCGCAACTCGCGACCTGGACGACCGCACAGTCGACGCCGATCGTCACAGTGATCCACCCGACCGCCGAGGGCGCAAGCGATGCGCTGACGCTGCCGGGCAACGTCCAGGCGTATAACAGCGCGGCGATCTACGCGCGGACCACGGGGTATATCCGCAAATGGTTCGTCGACATCGGCGACCCGGTCCGCGCCGGCCAGACGCTGGCGATCCTCGACGCGCCCGAGGTCGACCAGCAGGTCGCCGCCGCACAGGCCGATCTCCAGACCGCCCGCGCGAACCGCTCGCTCGCCGCCTCTACCGCGACGCGCTGGCGCGATCTGCTCGCCAAGGATGCGGTGTCGAAGCAGGAGACCGACGAGAAGATCGGCGACCTCGCCGCCAAGTCCGCGATCGCCAATGCGGCGTCGGCCAACGTCCGCCGGCTCGGCGCGTTGCAGGGCTTCACCCGCCTGACCGCGCCGTTCTCGGGCGTCGTCACGAGCCGCTCGACGCAGGTCGGTGCGCTGGTGACGGCCGGCACCGCGGCCTCGACGCCGCTGTTCACGATCGCCGACGTCAACCGGATGCGGATCTACGTCCGCGTGCCGCAGGCCTATTCGGGGCAGACCCGGCAGGGGATGCACGCGACGCTGACCGTGCCCGAATATCCGGGACGCGCCTTCGACGTGACGCTGACCCGCAGCGCCGACGCGGTCGATCCGCAGTCGGGAACCGTTCTGGTCGAGTTGCAGGCGGCGAACACCGATCGCGCGTTGAAGCCGGGCGCCTATGCGCAGGTCAAGTTCCCGGTCGGTGCGGGCGGCACCGGCGTACGGCTGCCGTCGAGCGCGCTGGTGATCGGCGCGAAGGGCACGCAGGTCGCGGTCGTCGGCAGCGACGGCAAGGCGCATCTTAAAACGATCACGATCGGTCGCGACGATGGCGACAGCGTCGCGATCAGCGCAGGGCTCACCGCCAGCGACCGCGTGATCGACAGCCCGCCGGACTCGCTCCAGACCGGCGACCCGGTCCGTATCGCGCCTTCGACAGGACCGGCCCGTGCGAAGCGCTAGGCTGGGCATGGCGGCGGTCGCGGCGGCGGGCTTGGCCGGGTGCTCGCTCGCGCCACCGTACAGCATTCCGCCGAGCCCGGCCGCGGCGGCGTACAAGGAACTCGGACCGCAAGGGCAGGGGCCCTGGCAGCCAGCCGCCACCGACACGTCGCTCCCCGCCGCGTGGTGGACCGCGTTCGACGATCCGACGCTGACCGCACTCGAAGCGCGGATCGAGGCGGGTAATCCCGATCTCGCCGCCGCCGTGGCACGCTACGATCAGGCGCGCGGTCTGCTCGGCGAGTCCCGTGCCGCGCTACTGCCGTCGATATCGGTAGGGGCCGACGGCGGTCGTTCGCGCGTATCCGCCGGCCGGCCGCTCTCGCCGGGCAACGCAGCGACCTACAACAACCTCTCGGTCGGCGCGTCGCTGGCGTACGAGATCGACCTGTTCGGCCGCGTCCGCAATTCGGTGCGCGCGGATGCCGCCTCGGCGCAGGCCAGCGCGCAGGATGTGGTCGCGGTCCGTCTCGGGCTCCAGGCGTCGCTGGCGGATTCCTATTTCCAGATGCGCGGTCTCGATGCGCGTACGGTGTTGCTGCGCCAGACCGTCGCGGCGTTCCAGCGCGCCTACGACCTGACCGACACGCGCCATACCGGCGGCATCGCCTCGGGGATCGACGTCAGCCGCTCGGCCGCGTTGCTGTCGAGCGCGCGCGCGGAACTGTCGGCCGTAGCAGGCGCACGCGCGGCGTTCGAGCACGCGATCGCCGCGCTGGTCGGCGAGACCCCCTCCACCTTCGCGATTCCCGTCGCGGACACGTTGCAGCGTCCGCCCGCGATTCCCGTCGGCGTGCCGTCGACGCTGTTGCAACGCCGCCCCGACATCGTCGCGGCCGAGCGCCGGATCGCGGCCGCCAACGCCCAGATCGGCGTGGCGCGCGCAGCCCAATACCCCTCGCTCACGCTCGGCGGGTCGGGCGGGTTCGAGGCGGGCAACGGCAATATCCTTCGTGCCTCGAACAGCTTCTGGGCATTGGGGCCGCTATCCGCCGCGCTCGCGATCTTCGACGGCGGTGCACGGCGTGCCCGCGTCCGCATCAGTCGCGCGCAATATGACGAGGCGGCGGCGTCCTACCGCTCGACCGTCCTCACCGCCTTCCGCGAAGTCGAGGACGACCTCGCCCGCTCACGCGCACTGGTGGATCAAGAACGCGACCAGCTGGCCGCAACCCGCGCCGCCGAACGCACGCGCGACCTGGCGCTCATCCGCTACCGAGACGGCGCGTCCGACTATCTCGACGTCGTCACCGCGCAGACCGCCGCGCTCGACGCGCAACGGCTGTTGCTCGAAGTCCAGGCCGCACGGTTGCAGATCGCGGTCGATACGGTGCGCGCGATCGGCGGCACGATCAGCTGAGCTGCGCGCGGGCGGGGAGGACCGGTCCTCGACGCGCGCCGCAGTCGGTCGTATCGCCGGCGCCAGCGAAGCAAGGGGCACGTGACGTGGTGGACAAGGTTGCGAAGGACTGGAACGGGGCGACGGTTCGCGCCTGGCTCGACAGCAGGGTGGTCGCCGCGCGGGGCGATCAGGTGGTCGCCGAGAAAGCCGGCTGGGAGCGGCAGGACGATTGCGACAAGGCCAATGCCGAGGAGATGGTCTGCCGTATCCTCAAGGCCAAGAAATCGGTCGACGACCAGCCGGCGTTCCTCGCGGAGCTGGACGCGTTGCTGCAGAAGGACGAGTATATCTGCGCGGGCGTCTACAACGACACGCGGTTCGATCGGCATGTTCGCGCGTATCTGAAGAAACTGCGCAAAATGGCGAAGCTTAACAGCGGCTTCGAGAACGTCGCGCATTACCAGTGATCACCGCGCCGCCTCATTCGCCTGGACGGTAGCGGCGTTCGACGTGCCCTTGTAGCTCGTCCGGGTAGAAATAGACGGGGCGCAGCTTGCCCTCCGCATAGCGCGTCGTCTGATCCGCGAAATGCGGCGAGGCCGGATCGCCGCTCTGGCCGCCGGCCATTACCGCCGACGCCATCACGCGCGGACCGAACGCGACGATCGCGACGAAACTGTTACCGCTGGTGCCGTAATAGCGTTTCGTTCCCGGCCACGGCTTCGCGCCGAACGACGCCAGGCTGCCCCATTGCGCCGAGGTGAAGGGCACCGGGATCGAGGGCTTCGAATCGTCGAAATGAGGCGTGATCGCGTCGTCCAGACGCTGGAATCGGTTGATGTCGCGCCACGGCGTCCGCCAGTCACCGAAATCTTGCGTCAGGCGCGCGACCGCAGCGGATAGCGCGGCGAGCTTGGCGTCGGCGGTCACGCGCGTGGCGATGTAGTCGGGCACGTTCAATCGCTCGGTCTGCGCGAAACTGCCGACCTCGCGCCACAATTGGTCGCCCCAGAAGACGGCGAGGCTGGTGGTGGTCGAACCAGCACCCCAGCGATGATCCCACGCCTTGAGCGCCGCGATCGGCGCGGCAAGCGCCTGGCGTCGCGGGTCACGCGCGGGCAGCGCGTCCCATGCGGCGACCAGCCCGGGCAACAACCGCGCGAAGGCGGGCAAATAGGGATCGAACGCGGCGGTGCGCAGGCGCTCGGCGGTCCAGCCACGCTTGCCGGTCAGCAGCAGGTCCGCATGCACGCCACGCGCATTGCCCCCGACCTGGTCCATGTAGCGCGGATAGTCGACCGGCTTGGGACTGTCGGGGCCGGCCGCGCTCCACGGCCAATCGTTGGTGTTGTGCGCCCAGCCGGTGCGCGGGTTGAGCACGCTCGGCAGGTTGGCGAGCGTATGCAGCCCGTGCCAGTCGGTCGCGGGATCGCTGCCGTCGACGGGGCGGGTATAGTCGAACCGGTCGTCGCGGATCGGCATGAACTGCGGCATGAGAAACGCGATCTCGCCCTTCGCGTCGGCAAACAGCGTGTCGTTGGACGAATTCGCCTTGCGCTCGGCGACCGCGAGGTAGCTGGCGAGATCGGTCGCCTTGGTCCGCAGATAGCTCTGCTCGAGCGCGGGGACGGGTTTCCACATCAACGCGGTGGCGATCCAGCGGCCATCCTTCCTCGCGACGATCGGCCCGTGATGCGTGCGGTAGGTGGTGAAATTGCGCACGCGGATCGCCCCGTCGGCATCGCTGTAACGCAGGCTGACTTGCCGCGTCGTGACCGCCCGGTGTTCCGCGCCGTAGCGATAGGCATAGGCACCGGCGGTGCGCGACACCCGCTCGGCGAACTCGTCGATATTGTCGACCGTCGACGAGGTGTGCATCCAGCCTGCACTGGCGTTGAACCCCTGATAGACGAAGAACTGCCCCCAGGTGCTGGCACCATAGGCGTCCAGCCCTTCGGCGCTGGTCATCTGCGCCTCGGACCGGAAATAGAAGCTGGTATGCGGATTGATGAGCAGCAGCGCATGGCCGTCGGTGGTGAGCCGCGGCGCGATCGCGATGCCGTTCGAGCCCGACGGTTCGCGCGGGATCGTGCCGCGTTCCTCGGGCGTCGGCGGGGTCGCCGTGCCGTAGAAGGTCTTGAGGTCGCTCAGCGAAATCCGCTCGATATCGCCACCGATACTTCCCTCGGTGAAGCTCAGCGCCATCCACGGTTCGAACCGGGTGAGGACCCTCGGCCTGGTCTGCGGATGCGTCGCGAGGTAATAGTTGAGCCCGTCCGCCCAGGCCTGCATGAGGTTGCGCAGCCAGCCCGGGCTGGCCGCATATTGCGCGGGCAGTTCGACCGGGTCGACGAACAGGCGCTGGCGCAGGTCGGCCCACAGCGCGTCCTCGCCGTCCGCCTCGGCGGTGCGGCCGAGCGCGGTCAGATAGTTCGCCTCGATGCGGGCAAAATCATCTTCGGCCTGCGCGTAGATCAGGCCGAATACCGCATCGGCGTCGGTCCGTCCGCGAACGTGCGGGATCCCCCAGTCGTCGCGCGTGATCGTGACCCGCGCGGCCTGTGCCTGCCACCGGGACGTCTCGGTCGTCGGGGGGCTGAGCGGCGAGGCACTGGGCGCCGCCGTCAGCAGGGCTAGCAGGATCACCGGACTGCGCGCGCGAAGGATCATGCCCGAGCGTAAATCGGAACGCCGTGAAACGCCATGCGCCGATCGCCGCTACCCATAGCGTCAGGTTGCGAGGCGGAAGTCAGATCACAGCGCGGTCGCGTACAAGGCGTGGTGCGTGAGGATGAACAACGTGCGCCCGTCCGCACCGCCGACGACGAGTTGCAACGGACGGTCCGGAACGTCGATCCGGCGAAGCAGCGTGCCGTCGGGCCGATAGACGAACACCTGCCCGTTGGCGACGTAGACATTGCCCGCGGCATCGCGCGCGACGCTCTCGCCGCCACGCTCGGCGACGACCTTCAGGTCCGTCACGCTGCCGCCATCGCCAACGAGGCCGCTATAGGTGCGGTTCTCCGATGCGTTGGTGAGGACGACGCGCTCGCCCGGCTTGGCGGCGACGAAGCCGTGCGCGTCCAGCGCATCCGACCAGCGCCAGCCCTGGTGATCGTCGGGCCCCTGGTTCCACACGCGGAAGGCGGGGAGGACGAGCGAGCCATCGGGCGAGACGTATTCCGCGGTCTTTGCCGCGCGCATCTTGGTCGCGAACAGGTCGGCCATAGTCGGGTACTGGTAGGTCTTCGGATCGATCCGGTCGGCGAACTCGCCATTCTCCCACACGTTGGCGGGCAGCACGGTCGCCGCGTCGCGTCGTACGCGGCTGGGCGTCGGGGCGATCACGCGGACGTCGGCGGGTTTCGCCGGATCGATGCTGTAGACGCTGCCGTCACGTCCGGCCGAGGACAGGACGAGCAGATCGCCGGATCGATCGACCGCGAGGTTCACCGCGTCGAGCGGTGCGTCCGCGACGATCGACAGCCCTTCGGTGCTCGACCAGCCATGGATGCGCTGCAAAAAGCGATCGATGAAGTACAGCTTGCCCTTCGCATCGACTGCGCCTCCGGCGATCGAATAGAAGCCGTCCGCGAGCTTCTCGACGCCGGGCGAGACCGGGACCGCCGAAGCAATCGCCGCGGTGGCGGGACCCGCGGGCACGTCGAGCCGCGCGAACTCGCGCTCTCGCACCTCCTGCCTACGGGTCATGTCCTTGATCGCGTTCTCGAACGGATATTTGCTGGCGCGGAGATACGTGCCGCAGCCCTTCGCGTCGCAACTCGCAAAACCGCTCTCGGCATTCACATGGACATTGCGGAAGCGGATATCGCCGGACTCGTACAGCTTCACCGCGGCGTCCATCGGCTTGATCGAGCGCGTGACGCGGTAGCCGTGATAATTGGCGAACAGGATGTTGCGCGAGTGGCGAATCTCGGTCGAGATGGCATCGACGCCGTCGCGCACCTCCTGCTCGGTCTGCGGCGCGAGAAACTCCCAGTTCTCGACGTGATCGAGGACGATTTCGGCACGGTAGTGATGTTCGGCGGACAGTTCGTAGACATGGCCCGGCGTCTTGGTGTTCGAGACGTAGAAGCCGGCCGAGGCGAGCGTGTTGGGCGACCACAGCGCCGCGAACGTCCCGCCGCCGCCGTCGGTCACCCAGATGCTCGGATGCTGGCCGTCGAAACGCGCGCGGGAATCGCCGTAGCCGATCGCCCCCTTGGTCGGCACGGTGCCGGCGCCGCCCTGAATCTTGACGTCGTTGACCATCGACGCCTCGCCCGCGCGCCACAGCAGCGCGGTCGCCCGCGGGTTCACGCCACCGGTCGACAGGCCGAGCCCCGAGACGATGTCGTTGCCGCCCTTCGCGCTCTGGAGCAGCGCTTTCGGTCCGCCGACGCCCATATAGCCAGGTGTCTGGTCGGGCAGGTAGAGTTGGGTAAGGCTGGGATGGAGCGCGATCAGCACGCTGTCCGGACGCAGCGTGAGCGTGTCGGTCAGGCGGTAGCGGCCTGCCGGAAGATAGACGACGCGGTGCGTGTCGATCGCACGCTGGAGCGCGACGGTATCGTCGGTCCGGTCGTCGCCCTGCACGCCGAGATCGCGCGCATTCGTCCAGTCGCGCACCGTCGGCATCACCCGGATCGCAGGCGCGCGCCGGGCGGGCAAACGGGCGAGCGGCGCCATCACGACATCGGTGGCATAGTCCCCGATTGTGCCGAGACCCGGTAGCTTCAGCCCGTAGGAAAAATCGCTCACCCGGTAGGTCTTGCTCGATCCGGTCACCGTCTTGCCGCTGTCGCGGAAGCGGGCGAAGACTGGCGTGTTGGCGGCGACCGCGTTGTCGAAGCCGATCTGCGTGAAGACGCTGTTCTCCGCGGAAATGACGATGCCGGCCTGCGACACGTTCTCGAACCGGACGTCCTTGCCCCAGAGCGAGTCTGAATAGCCGCGGTCGATGTCGATCCCGATCGGCGTGTCACGGATCGCCACGTTGACCAGTGTCAGATCGACCTCGTGTTCGCGGATCGCGGCGTCGCGCTGGCCCTGGAACTCGGAATCGATCAGCGTGAACTGCCAGGCGGGCGACGTTTTTTCGGACATGATGCCGTAGCGGCCGCCGTAGAAACGCAGATCTTCGAACTCATTGCCGGCCTGGTAGACGCCGGCGAGCCCCGACCCGATATGGAAGTCGACATGCCGGAGATAGCCGTGCTGGGCGACGCGGAAGCGGACCGCGACCGCGCCCGTATTGCCCGCGCCGATCCGGAAATCGACGTTCGACAGCGCGGAATAGAAGGTGCTCGAGGTCGCGTCGAAGATGCTCGGGTCGAACGGCTCGCTGGTGGGGGGCGGCACGGGTGCCTTGCCGACATGGTATTGATCCTCGCCGGTGAACGCTACCATCGCGGCGATGCCCGACGCGTAGCCTGCGCTGTTGTCGGCCAGCACGATCTCCGGACGGGTCGGCCCGACCCCGAAGATCCGCACCGCGGACCGGACGAAGATCGTGCGGCTGATCCGGTATCGCCCCGAGGGCAGGAACACGATGCCGCCCTTGCCGCCGGCCGCCGCGGCATCGATCGCCTGCTGGATTGCGGCGCTATCGTCGGTCCGCCCGTCGCCAGCGCCCTGCACCGTGATCGCACCGGGATCATGGGGTGCGCTCAGGTAGACAGAGCTCGATTTTGCAAGCACCGGGGTTGCGAGCAGCATCAACGCGGGGAGCAGCACCGCCGTCCCCAACAGCCATTTCGCCTTCATCGCCCGTCTCCCGTTATCGAACCCGGTCCTACCGTCGGAGACGCTCCGCTTCATCCACTACGAAGGTCGTACGTCGGCGAAGGTCGTAGGTCGGCCCTCGAGACGATGCACGAGTGGCGGCCCGCGGCGATACACCACGGGTCGAGGCCCGCGACGATGGTCGTAGATGATACCGCTATCGGTTTGGCGTAGAACCCGACCCAGAGGCGACATGTCCGACCCGGAGAACCGGCGCGAGGCAATGGGCAAAAGGGGATGGATGATGGAGATGGTCATGCGCGATCGACGGTTGGCCCGGCGCTTCCACGGTGGCGCGGTCAGCGTCGCGGCACTGGCAGCCGCCCTGATGACCACGGCGGCGGCAGGCCAGTCGGCTCCAGTCGCGCCCGCGACGCTGGAGACGCCGCAGATCGCACCCGATGTGCCCGAGGCGACGCGGACCCCGTCGACATCGGAGGACATCGTCGTCACCGGCTCGCGCATCACCTCTAGCGGTTTTAACGCGCCGACGCCGACGACCGTGATCGGCGAGGACCAGATCCTCAAGAACGCGCAGCCGAACATCTTCAACGCGGTCGCGCAGTTGCCGTCGCTGCAGGGTTCGACCGGGACCTCTACCGGCACGTTCAGCACGTCCAGCGGCACGCAGGGGTTGAGCTCGTTCTCGTTGCGTGGCCTCGGGCCCATCCGCACGCTGACCTTGCTCGATGGCCAGCGTGTCGTCGGCGCGAACGTCACCGGCGTACCGGACATCAGCATGTTCCCGCAGCTGCTGGTCAAGCGCGTCGACGTCGTGACCGGCGGTGCGTCGGCCTCCTACGGCTCGGACGCGGTCGGCGGCGTGGTCAACTTCATCACCGACACGCGGTTCAAGGGCTTCAAGGCGAACGTCCAGGGCGGCATCACCAACTATGGCGACGACAAGCAGGGCCTCGTCCAAGCGGCATTCGGTACCGCGCTGTTCGGCGATAAGCTGCACCTGATCGTCAGCGGCGAATATGACGACGAGGACGGCGTCGGCCCGGGCGATTTCGGCACTGATCTCGCCAAGGGTCGAGACTGGTACCGCGCGACCACGCTCGTCAACACCAAGCAAACGAACAACGGCCTGCCGCAGTATAATTATCGCGATTATGCGCAGCCTTACCAATATGCGCGCTACGGACTGATCAACAACGGCCCGTTGCAGGGCATCGCCTTCGACCAGAACAGTGCGCCGTATAATTTCAACTATGGTTCGAACGGCCGTCCGACCGGGACTGGCGACGTTACCAACTGCTTCCCCGGCAACAGCTTCTGCGTCGGCGGCGACCTGTCCGGTGCGCCGGGTTCGGGCGCATCGCTGAAATCGTCGATCGAGCGGCTTAACGGCTTCGGACGGATCGGCTTCGATTTCGCCGAGAACAACGAGGCCTATGTCACCGTCAACATCGCGCAGGTGAAGACCAGCAACCAGCCGAGCCCGGGGTACAACCGTCCGAACCTCACCGTGCAATGCGCCAACGCGTTCCTGCCGCAACTGGTGCGGGATCGTTGTGCGACGGCGATCAACCCCGTCACGAACACCCCGGGAATCACGCAGTTCAACTTCGGTACCAGCAACGGCAATTTCCCCGACCCGCTGGTCCAGACGGATCGTCGCCAGTACCGCTTCGTCGGCGGGCTGAAGGGCAAGTTCGAGATCGGCAGCACGCCCTGGACCTATGACGCGTATTACGAACACGGCATCACGCTCGCGGCGATCGACGTCGACGACACCGTGCTCCAGCCGCGCTACGTCGCCGCGACGAACGCTATCACGCTGAACGGCGCGGTCGTTTGCGCCGATCCGGCCGCGCGCGCCGCCGGGTGCCAGCCGATCAACGTCTTTGGCGGCGCCGTGCCGTCGGCATCGGCGCTCGCTTATGTGACGCCGGCCAACGGACCGCTCCAGCGCACCAAGCTCACGCAGGACGTGGCAAGCGTCAACGTCTCGGGCGAGCCGCTCAACCTGTGGGCGGGGCCGCTGGCGATCGCGTTCGGTGGCGAATACCGTCGCGAATTCTACCGCGTCCACGGCGATCCCTACGGCGCCGGTGTCGCCGCGGTCAGCCCGAACAGCGCAGCCTATCCTGCCGATCCGGTGCTCAATTCGTCGGTGGGCACCAATTGGGCGGCAGGCAACTACAAGAACGGGCGCGGCAAATACGAGGTGTATGAGGGGTTCCTCGAACTCAACCTCCCCCTGTTCAACAACGAGGCGATCGGCCGCGCCAACCTCAACGGCGCGGGCCGCGTGACGCACTATAGCACCTCGGGCACGGTCTGGGCCTGGAAGGCCGGCGGCACCTGGGATACGCCGCTGGACGGCATCCGCTTGCGCGCCGTCACCTCGCGCGACGTCCGCGCGCCGAACCTGTCCGAGCTGTTCGCCGCGCCGACCGTCACGACGCTGCCCAACTTCACCAACCCGTTCCCACCGGGCGGCGGGGTGCAAGCGTTCCAGAACACGATCGGCAACACCAATCTCAAGCCGGAAATCGCGCGCAATACCGAGGTTGGTATCGTCCTGTCGCACCCGTCATGGGCGCCGGGTCTCGGCCTGTCGTTCGATTATTACAAGATCAAGCTCGACGGTGTGGTCTCGACGCTGTTGCCCGACCAGATCGTCCGCTTCTGCTTCGAAGGCAACCAGGCGTTCTGCGGGGGCTTCGTGCTCAACAGTCCGACCCAAGGCGGTAATTTCATCAACGTCCAGCCGTTCAACCTCGCCTCGTGGAAGACCAGCGGGTTCGACATCGAAGCCAGCTATCAATGGAAGAAGCCGCTCGGCATCCCCGGTAATTTCACGATCCGTGCGCTCGGCACGCATGTGAAGGAATTCCTCGTCGACGCCGGGATCGCCGGCGTGGCCGTGGTTGACCAGGCGGGGGCCAACAACGGCAACACGCCGGACTGGAAGTGGCTGGCGACGCAAAGCTACGACAACGAGGTCTTCAGCATCAACCTGCAAGAGCGCTGGTTCTCGGACGGCGTGTTCGGCAACCAATATGTCGTCTGCACCACCGGCTGCCCGGCCTCGACCGCCAACCACCCGACGATCGACTACAACACGATGAAGGGCGCGTTCTACTTCGACCTGGGTGGTTCGGTGAACGTGACCAAACAGGTCAGCATGTTCTTCAAGGTCGATAATGTGTTCGATCACGATCCGGAACCCGCGCCGCAGACCAATACCGGCCTCGACGTGAACCCCGCGCTGTACGACACGCTTGGCCGCTTTTACCGCGTCGGGGTGCGCGCGCGGTTCTGATCCGTGAGCCGGTTCCCGCCATGTTCGGCCGGTGGCTAGGCGATCGGTCCGCTATCTCCTATGTTCCCCGTAATTTGACGCATCCTGGATGCGCTTGATCGACAGGGAAGGAGTGCCTGATTGGCACAGAACGAAAATTTGCCGCCGCGTGCCCGGACCGGGATCGTCGGGCTCGACGATATCCTCAATGGCGGACTGACCCCCGACCGGATGTATCTCGTCGAAGGTACGCCGGGGACGGGCAAGACGACGCTGGGGCTGGGCTTCCTGCTGGCGGGGGCGTCGGTCGGGGAGACCGGGCTCTATATCACGCTGGCGGAGACCGAGGTCGAACTGCGCGCGGTGGCGGCCACGCATGGCTGGTCGCTCGATCCGCTGACGCTGTTCGAGATGGTGCCGGCCGACGGCTTCGGTGAGGATCACGAGCAGACGTTGCTGCATCCGAGCGAGGTCGAGCTTGGCGAGACGATCCGTGACGTGATGGCGAAGGTCGACGAACTGCGTCCGGCGCGCGTCGTCATCGACAGCCTGTCCGAGCTGCGGCTCCTCGCGCAGAGCCCGATCCGGTATCGTCGCCAGATTCTCGCGCTCAAGCACTTCTTCTCGACACGCGCATGCACCGTCCTGTTCCTCGACGACAAGAGCGGGTCGGGCAGCGATCTCCAGTTGCACAGCATCGCGCACGGTGTGGTGTCGCTCGAGCAGACGCTGTCCGGGTTCGGGGCGCAGCGCCGACGGCTGCACATCGTGAAGATGCGTGGGCTGCGCTACCGGGGCGGCTATCATGATTTCGAGATCGAACGTGGTGGGCTGCGCGTCTATCCCCGTCTGGTCGCGTCCGAACACGTCATGGCATATTCGGACGAGGCCGTATCGACCGGGTCCGCCGAACTCGACGCGTTGCTGGGTGGCGGACTGATCCCAGGGACCGCGACGCTGCTGACGGGCCCGGCGGGCGTCGGCAAGACGACGGCCTCCGTCCAGTCGATGATCGCGGCGTTGAAGCGCGGCGAGCGCGCTGCGTATTTCCTGTTCGACGAGCGGCTCCCGACGTTGCTGAAGCGAAGCGCCTCGCTCGGCATGGATCTGATGCCCTATGTCGACAACGGACAGCTCGAACTGCGTGCCATCGATCCCGCCGAAATGTCGCCGGGAGAGTTTTCCGGAGCGGTCCGCGCGGCGGTCGAGGAGCATCGCGCGCAGGTCGTCGTGATCGACAGCCTGAACGCGTATCTGCAGGCGATGCCGAACGAGCAGTTCCTGATCCTGCAGATGCACGAGATGCTGACCTATCTCGGGCAGAAGGGGATCGTCAGCCTGCTGATCCTCGGCCTACACGGCATTACCGGCGATGTTCGCTCCGACGTGGACCTGAGCTATCTGTCCGATACCATCGTCCAACTCCGCTATTTCGAGGCGCATGGCGAGGTGCGACAGGCAATTTCCGTCATCAAGACGCGCACCGCACGGCACGAACGAACGATCCGGGAGTTTCAGATTGGTAGCAACGGATTGTTGGTCGGCGAGCCCCTGCGCGAATTCCAGGGCGTGCTGACCGGCGTTCCGACATTCTCGGGTGAAGGAAAGACGTTGATGGCCAGCCGGATCGGCATGCACGGTACGCGCGACTGAGATGGACGACCGCGTTCTGATCCTGGCGCCGCGGGGGCGTGACGCGGCGATTGCTGCGGATCTGCTCGGCAAGGATGGTATCGCCGCGACGGTGTGCGACGACCAGGCAGGGCTGCTCGCCGAACTCGACAGAGGCGCGGCGGCGGTGCTGCTGACGGAGGAAGCGTTGACGACGGCCGACCCCGCCTCGCTGGCGGAATGGGTCGCTGCGCAGCCGAAATGGGCCGACATCCCCTTTATCGTGCTGGCGAACGGAACCAAGACACCGCGGACGGTGCGCGCCACGCAGCGTCTGAGCGATCTCGGCAACGTCATCTTGCTCGAACGGCCGCTTCATGCCGAAGCGATGCTCGGTGCGGTCCGCTCCGCCTTGACGTCGCGCCGACGCCAATACGAGTTGCGCGATGTCGCCGTCACGCTCGAACGCGCGGTGCTCGACCGGACGAGCGAACTGCGATCGGCGCGCGAGAGTCTGGAGATCGCGCTCGAGGCGGCCGGCATGGGCAGCTGGGATCTCGATCTCGCGACCGGCGAGGCGCGACGGACGCTGCGGCACGACGAGATCTTCGGCTATCCGCAGGGACGCGCGGACTGGAGCGTCGACACCTTCCTCGGTCACATCGATCCTCAGCAGCGGGCTGGCATGGCGCAGGCGTTCGAGCAGGCGCGGCAGTCCGGCACGATCGATGCCGAATGTCGGATCGATGCGGCCGATGGCCAGTCGCGCTGGATCGTCGCCAAGGGCCGCGTTCGCTACGACGATGCCGGCAACGCGGTGCGGATGACCGGCGTCGTGTCCGACGTGACCGAACGCAAGGAATCCGACGCGCAGCTGGCGCAGGCGCAGAAGATGGATGCGATCGGCCAGCTGACGGGCGGGGTCGCGCATGATTTCAACAATCTCCTGACCCCGATCGTTGGTAGCCTCGATCTGCTGCGCCGGCGCCACAAGGACGACGAGCGGACCCAGCGGATGATCGGCGGTGCGTTGCAGGCCGCTGAGCGCGCCGCGACGCTGACGCAGCGGCTGCTTGCCTTTGCGCGGCGGCAGGCGCTCCAGCCAAAGGCGGTGGATATCGGCGCGCTGATCGACGGCCTGGTCGATCTGATCCGGCGATCCTTGGGACCGTCGATCACCGTCACGCTCGAGATTCCTCGGCACCTGTCGGCGGCGCGCGTCGACCCCAACCAGCTCGAACTGGCATTGTTGAACCTTGCGATCAATGCGCGTGACGCGATGCCGGGCGGTGGCAAGCTCACGCTGTCGGTCAGCGAGACGGTCGCCGACGATCGCAACGTCATGGGGCTGGCCCCGGCACGGTATGTCCGGATCGCGGCGATCGACACCGGCATCGGCATGGACCGGGCGACGCTGGCGCGCGCCACCGAGCCGTTCTTCTCGACCAAGGGCGTCGGCAAGGGCACCGGCCTAGGCCTCTCGATGATCCACGGTCTTGCCGCGCAGTCGGGCGGTACGCTGCGCCTGACGAGCGAACCGGGTTCCGGTACCTCAGTCGAGCTCTGGCTGCCGACGACCGACGAGCCTGCCGCCGATACGACCGAGACCAGGGCGGAGCCGGTCATCGCACGGCGTGCGGCCAAGGTGCTGCTGGTCGACGACGAGGATCTGGTCCGCGCGGCGACCGCCGACATGCTGCGCGATATCGGCTATGTCGTGGTCGAAGTTGCCTCCGCCAGCCAGGCGCTCTCGGCGATCCGTGCCGGTGTCGATGCCGATGTGCTGGTCAGTGACTATTTGATGCCCGGCATGACCGGCGGTCAGCTGATCAGCGAACTCTGGGCGTCCGGTCACCGCATCCCGGCGCTGCTGGTCACCGGCTATGCGGCGGCTGGCGAGGACGTCCCGGAAGGCGTAATTCGCTTGTCCAAGCCGTTTCGCCAAGCCGACCTGGCGAGCCGCGTCGACGATCTGCTCCGGCAGGTCCCGCCCGACCGGCCCAGATTGCGCGCGGTGAAGTAATCGGTGCTGGGGACGGTCGCAGACCGCCCCGGACGCTATTTGATCATCCGCGCGATCGTCTTGGCGGCGGCCGCACCGTAAGGTGGCTTCAACCCGGCGAGCTTGGCAACGTCGAGCCGCGACTGCTTGAACACTGCGCGCGTATGGCTGAACGTGCGGAAGCCGTCGATGCCGTGATACGCGCCCATCCCCGACGGGCCGCTGCCGCCGAAGGGGAGGTCCTCCATCGAGACGTGGAAGACGACGTCGTCGAGCGTTACCCCGCCCGAGATCGTCCGGTCGAGCACGCGGCGGCGTTCTGCGTCGTCGTTGCCGAAATAATACAGCCCGAGCGGCCGGTCGCGGCGGTTCACCTGCGCGATCGCGTCGTCGATCCCGTCGTAGCGGCGGATCGGCAGGACCGGGCCGAAGATCTCCTCCTGCATCACGATCATGTCGTCGGTCGCGTCGCGGACGATGTGGAGCGGCATCTTCCGCGAATTAGCGGCGCCGAAATCCTCGTTGGCGGGGTTCACGACCTCGACCGTCGCGCCCTTCGCGCGGGCGTCGGCGATCCAGTCGGTGAGGCGCTGGTGGTGGCGATCGTTGACCACCGAGGTGTAGTCTGCGTTGGCGAGCAGGGTGGGGTACATGGCGCTGGCCGCCGCCTTGATGCCGTCGACCACCTTGGCCTCGTTCGCGGACGGCACGAGCATGTAGTCCGGCGCGAGGCAGATCTGCCCGGCGTTCATCATCTTCCCGAGCGTCACGCGTTCGGTGGCCTTCGCGATATCCGCCGAGGCGCCGAGGATGACCGGCGACTTGCCGCCGAGTTCGAGCGTGACCGGGGTCAGATTGTCGGCGGCGGCGTGGAGGATGTGGCGGCCGATCGCGGTCGCGCCGGTGAAGATGAGGTGATCGAACGGGAGTGCGGAGAACGCCTTGCCGACCTCCGCATCGCCCGACACGATCGCGAGTTCGTCCTGGGCGAAATACTTCGGCGCGATCTCCTCGAACAGCGCGGCGGTCGCGGGCGTGTATTCACTCGTCTTCGCCATCGCCCGATTACCCGCGGCGAACACGCCCGCGAGCGGCCCGACCAGCAGGTTCACGGGAAAATTCCACGGCGCGATAATGCCGATCACACCCTTTGGCTGGTACTCGACCCAAGCCTTTGCGCCCAAAAGCCCCAAGGGAAACTGCACCGCGCGGCGCTCGCGCCTCATCCAGCGGTCGAGATGCTTGGCGGCATGCGCGATCGGCGCGAGCGACGCACCGATATCGGTCATCATCGTCTGCTCGCGACTGCGATGTCCGAAATCCTCGGATACCGCGTCGCAGAACCGCGCCGCGTTGTCCCGCACCATCGCCGCTGCGCGCTTGAGCCGATCGAGGCGCACCGCCATGGTGACGGGAAGCTCCGCCATGAACGCTTCGCGCTGGACGGCGAGGATGGTTTGCATTTCGGTCATAGGAGCATCCTAAAACGGGGGCAAAACGCGAATACGCATGCAACAAGCTAGATGAGCGCCAGCTGGCAGAGGTTCGGTGGAGGGCGATGTGGCCTTTCTGAACCGACCATATCCAGTACGCTGCCGTCAGTTATCAAGTAGCCGTTAGAAGACTTTGCTAACACGGTCGCAATCTATTGCGGAGCAACAGCGGGCACTGCTTCTGGCGTTGAGCTTGGCAGCTTCCAGCGCAGTCTGCCTGCATACATCGACGCGACAGGCTTGCCTGTCACGTCCAGCGCTGGTTTGAACTGCGCGGTTTTTCGTAACTGGCTGCAAGTCTGTTGGTCGAGATCGGCATGATCGCTGGTTTGCGTCACCCGGCATCCAGCGACCTTGCCATTCTTCGCCAGTTTTACCTCGAACGCGACCACTCCTTCCGAACGGGCGCGCAATGCGGTCGGCGGGTAATCCAGCTGAACTGAAATCAACTTCGCTGGCGTCGATGCACCGGCAGAAGCCAGCAGGGCGAATGATACAACCGCTTGCAACATCGTCATCATTCCTCGCCTATCACTGTCCGCTATCAAGTCGCGCTACGGACCATTGATGCCAGCATCGCTCAATGCATCCCTGTAATCAATCGAGTAGCGCGGATGCCGTTTTCCGGATTTCGCGCGCTGTATGCTGCCCGCTCTCAAGCCCCCACCGGCAGGTCCCGGAACGCCTGGTCCTTGTCGACGCGGATTTCGCCGGGGAGGCCGAGGACGCGTTCGGCGATGATGTTCTTGAGGATCTCGTCGGTGCCGCCGGCGATGCGCAGGCCGGGCGCCCACATCGTTGCGGCGTGGAACGCGCCTTTCAGCGGGGTCAGCGCGGGGTCGGCTATGATGCCGTATTGATCGCCGGCCTCGACCGCGGTGTTGCCGATCGCCTGGAGCTGGTTGGCGGCGACGATCTTGCCGATCGAGCTTTCGGGGCCTGGCACCTGTCCCTTCGACAGCGCGGTGATCGTCCGCATCCGGGTGTTGCGCAGGCCTTCGGATTGCACCCACCAGTCGGCGAGCGTCTGGCGGAACGCGGCGTCCTTCAGCAGCGGACCGTCTGCGCCGTTGGCCTGGGCGGCGAAGGCGAGGATGTCTTCGGGCCCAACGCCGCCACTCGTGCCGATCGCGAGGCGCTCGTTCATCAGCGTGAACAGCGCAACCTTCCAGCCGCCGTCTACGGGTCCGAGGCGTTGCGCGTCGGATATCCGGACGTCCTCGAACCAGACTTCGTTGAAGCTCGACCCGCCGGACATCTGATGGATCGGGCGGATTTCGATTCCCGGCACCTTCAGGTCGAGCCAGAACATCGTCAGGCCCTGATGCTTCGGCACGTCGGGATTGGTGCGGACCAGGGCGATGCCGTAGTCGCTGTAGTGCGCGCCCGAGGTCCAGACCTTCTGGCCGTTAATGATCCAGTCGTCGCTCCCATTCTCGTTCTTGGCGCGCACGGCACGGGTACGGATCGCGGCGACGTCCGAGCCGCCGGCGGGTTCGGAGAAAAGCTGCGACCAGATCTCGTCGCCGCGCACCGCAGGGCCCACGAAGCGGTGCTTGGTCGCGTCGTCGGCATAGGCCATCACGGTCGGCACGCACATGCCGAGCCCGATCGTGAAATAGCTGCCATCGACCGCGTGGCGCGCCTCTTCCTGGCCGAAGATGACGCTCTCGATCGGGGTGCCACCGCCGCCACCCCATTCCTGCGGCCAAGTGATGCAGGCGTAACCGCCGGCCGCCTTGCGTGCCTGCCATGCCTTCGCCTTGGCCATGTCGTCGGGGTAGTGGCCGGCATCGTGCTCGGCGATGTTCGCGTCGAGCCAGTCGCGCGCTGCGGCGCGGTAGGTGGCTTCGGCGTCGCTGTCCTTGAAGTCCATGCTCGTCCTTTCAGGCGGCGTTGCGCATTTCGAGTTGGCCGACGAGGCGCTCGCGCCACGCTGCGGGGCTGCCGGCGACGAGCGCGAGCTGGCGCGAGCGGCGGTAATAGAGGTGGCAGTCGGACTCCCAGGTGAAACCCATCCCGCCATGCGTCTGGATGTTCTCCTTCGACGCGAACCAGTAGGCGTCGGAGGCGGCGACACGCGCAGTGGCGGCGGCGAGCGGCAGTTCGGCGGCGCCCGCGTTCAGCGCCCACGCGCCGTAATAGGCGTTCGAGCGCGCGAGTTCGTTCTTCACGTACATGTCGGCAAGCTTGTGCTTGATCGCCTGATAACCGCCGATCTGCCGGCCGAACGCGTAGCGATCGAGCGCATAGCCCTTCGCCATCTCAAGACAGCGATCCGCGCCGCCGAGTTGCTCGAATGCGAGGAGTACCGCGGCCCGGTCGAACACCGCCTGCATCGTGGCGATGCCGTCGTCGCTGCCAAGCTTTTCGCAAGGGGCGTCTGTGAAGGTGAGGCGGGCGGCGCTTCGCGTCGGGTCGAGCGTTTCCAAGACTTCCGCGGAAACGCCGACGCCCTTCTCGACGAGGTAGAGGCCGTCGCGGGCTAGGATAACGATCAGGTCGGCGACGTCGCCATCGGTGACGGGGATCTTCTCGCCGGTGAGCTTGCCGGCGGAGACGGTGGTGCGGACCGAGCGCGCGGTGACCGGGCCGGCGCCTTCGGAGGTTGCGAACGCGCCGACGACGTCGCCCGCCGCGATCCTCGGCAGCCATCGGACCTTCTGGGTGTCACTGCCGTACAGCATTAGCGCCTCAGCGACGAAATAGACGGTCGAGGCGAACGGGATCGGCGCGCAGGCTCGTCCGAGTTCCTCTGCGATCGCGCAGAGTTCGATATGGCCGAGCCCCAGTCCGCCGAATTCTTCGGGGATCGCTGCGCCGAGCCAGCCTTGTTCGCCGACCGCCTTCCAGAGATCAGCGTCATAGGCCCTAGCGGGATCGTCGAGCACTGTGCGGACACGGTCGCTGCCGCAATGCGCGCCGAGAAACTTGCGCGCTTCGCCCTTGAGGAATTTCTGGTCGTCGGAATAATCGAAGTTCATGCGGACTCCTTCGAATGCGCCCAATATTCGTCGCGGAGCAGGCGCTTGTAGAGCTTGCCCGTCTCGTGCCGCGGCAGCGTGTCGCGGAAGTCGATCCGGCGCGGCGCCTTGACGTGGCTGAGGTTGGCGCGGGCGAAGGCGCTGAGCTCGGCAGCGAGGTGCACGCGATCCTCGGTCGGATCGGCGGGGCAGACGATCGCCACCACCTGCTCGCCCATCTCGTCGTCGGGCGCGCCGATCACCGCGACGTCGGCGACTTTCGGATGGGTAACGAGGAGGTTCTCGATCTCGGCGGGATAGATGTTCACGCCGCCCGAGATGATCATGAAGCTCTTGCGATCGGTGAGGTAGAGATAGCCCTCCTCGTCGAGCCAGCCGACGTCGCCGAGCGTCGTCCAGCCGTGCGCGTTGGCGGCTTCCGCGGTCTTGGCGGGGTCGTTGTGATATTCGAACGCCCCACCGCCCGCAAAATACACGTCGCCTTCAGCGCGCGGGGGCAGTGCATTGCCGTCCTCGTCGCAGATCATCGTCTTAGCGGTCAGGTTACGGCCGACCGAGCCCTTGTGCGCCAGCCATTCCGCGCTGGAGATCGCGCAGAACCCGTTGCCTTCGGTGCCGGCGTAATATTCGCCGATGATCGGGCCCCACCAGTCGATCATCGCCTGCTTGACCGGGAGCGGGCAGGGGGCCGCGGCGTGCCATACCGCCTTCAACGACGACACGTCGTAGCGCGCGCGGACCTCGGGTGGGAGCTTCAGCAGGCGGATGAAGTGCGTCGGCACCCATTGCGCGTGTGTGACGTGGAACCGCTCGATCGCGGCAAGCGCGGCTTCGGGATCGAAATGCTCCATCACGACGACGGTGCCGCCGACCTGATGCACTGCCATCGACCAGCGCAGCGGCGCTGCGTGATAGAGTGGCGCGGGCGAGAGATAGACCATCTCGGGCGTGAACCCGTACAGCCCCTTGCCGAGCATCACGAGCGGCGAGACATTGGTCCCGAACGGCTCGTCCGACAGCGCGTGCTTGACGCCCTTTGGCTTGCCCGTGGTGCCCGAGGAATAGAGCAGGATGCCGCCGGGTGAGGGATCTACGATCGGCGTGGCGGGCTTTGCGTCGCGCGCCGCTTCGTATGCCGCGTACCCGTCGATCGCGCCGTCTACGACGTAGCGGCGCACGTCATAGACCATCGGCACCAGCGCGGCGGCTACTTCTGCACATCCCTTGCTCACGATTAGCACTCGGCAGTCGCCGTCGCGGATGATGTACGCCGCCTCGCTCGCGGTGAGCTTCGAGGGCAGACAGGTGCAATAGACGCCGGTGCGCTCGGCCGCCCACATCACCTCCAGATAGCG
This sequence comes from Sphingomonas faeni, assembly GCF_040407565.1. Classification (GTDB taxonomy): domain Bacteria; phylum Pseudomonadota; class Alphaproteobacteria; order Sphingomonadales; family Sphingomonadaceae; genus Sphingomonas; species Sphingomonas faeni_F. The sequence continues at coordinate 169,875 of NZ_JAPZPR010000005.1, read as the reverse complement.
CGCGGAATTGTCCATCAGCACCGCAATGCCGTCGCCGCGCTTCAGCCCGAGCGACCGGAGCAGGTGCGCGCCCCGGTTCGCCCGTTCGTCGAGGTCGCGATACGTCACCGTCTCGCCCGTCGCCGCCATGATATAAGCGGGTTTCTCGGGGGTCGTCAGCGCGTGCGCGACGGGGTGCATCAGACGCGCTCGATAATGATTGCCGGCGCCATCCCGCCGCCCGCGCACATCGTCACGAGCCCGCGTTTCAGGTCGCGGCGTTCGAGCTCGTCCAGTATCGTGCCGATCAGGATCGCGCCGGTCGCGCCGATCGGATGGCCCAGCGCAATCGAGCCGCCGTTGACGTTCACCTTGTCGCGGTCGAGCTTCAGGTCACGGATGAACTTCTCGGCGACCACCGCGAACGCCTCGTTGATTTCCCAGAGGTCGATGTCGTCGACCGTCAGCCCGGCCTTCGCGAGAACCTTACGCGCGGCGGGGACGGGGGCGTTGAGCATCAGCGTCGGGTCGTCGCCCATGTTCGCCATCGCGACGATCCGCGCGCGGGGTTTCAACCCGTGCTTGGCGGCATAGTCTGCGCTGGCGAGCAGCACGGCGGCGGCGCCGTCGACCACGCCAGACGAGTTGCCGGCGTGGTGGACATGCGCGATTTCGAGGTCGGGATAACGGCGGTTGATCTGCTTGCGATACGTCGTGCCCTTCTCGTCGAGCGGAATGTCGGCGATTCCCGCAAACGACGGGCGCAGCGCAGCGAGGCCCTCTGCGGTGGTGTCGGGCCGCGGATATTCGTCCTTTTCGAGCACCAGCGCGCCGGTATCGTCGGTGACCGGGACGAGGCTGCGATCGAACCGCCCTTCGGCGATCGCGACCGCGGCGCGCCGCTGACTTTCGAGCCCGAGCGCTTCGAGCGTTGCGCGGTCGATCCCCTCGATGCTGGCGATCGCGTCGGCACAGATGCCCTGGTTCGATTGCGGATGCGCCGCGTCGAGCCTGGCGTTGCCCGAGCCGATCCCGAGCGGCCGCTTCCCCGCCGCCATGTCGTCCTGCATCATCGTCGTGGTCAGCGACATCATCTCGGTACCGCCGGCGATGACGAGGTCTTCCATTCCGCTCATGATCTGCGCCGCGGCGAAGTTCACCGCGGTAATCCCGCCGCCGCAGAACCGGTCGAGCGTCGTCCCGCTCGCCTTGACGTCATAGCCCGCATCGAGCGCCGCCATCCGCCCGAGATCGCCGCTTTGCTCGCCACGCTGAGTCGAGGTCGACCAGATGATGTCGTCGACATCGGCGGTATCTAGCTTGTTTCGCTCGGCAATCGCCTTCAGGACGGTCGCGGCGAGATGTTGGGGGTGCATGTGCGCAAGCGCGCCCTTGCCGGTCTTGCCGATACCGCGCGGGGTACGGACGGCGTCGATGATCAGTGCCTCGGCCACATCGCTCTCCTGTTGCACCCGCCGGTTCGGTCGTGGTGCCTGGTGCCGGATTGCCTCCGGCGTCTGTACGGCGTAACATTCGTTATGGGGATTGGCTTGTCAAGCAGGGTATTGGTGGAAGAGGCGGTCGTACCGCGCGCGGATCTGGCACCACGCGACTGGCTGGAAATCGGCTTGCAGTTGTTGAAGGATGGCGGGCTGCGTGCGCTGAAGCTCCGCGGCCTGGCGCTGACGCTGGGCGCATCGACGGGTAGCTTCTATCATCATTTCAAGGACTTCGATGGCTACCACGCGGCGCTCGCGGGATATTTCATCGAGGCGCAGATCGATCCGCTGGTCGAGTCGCTGCAAGCGTCCGACCTGGCGCCGGTCGAGCGCATCCGCGCATTCGCCGATCATGTCCGCGACTTCGACTTGTCGCAATTGGCGCTGGCGATGCGCGCCTGGGCGAAGAGTGATCCACGCGTGGCAGCGGCGATCCGCGAGCATGACGACAAGGTCATGGCGTTTCTGGTCGAGCAGCTGACGGCGCATGGGTTCGACCCGGTCGAGGCGGGGATCCGGGCGTTCGCATTGCTCGCGATCGGGTTGAGCGAAGTCCATTCGGCCGACGGGCTGGACCGAAGCGTGTTGCGCAATGGGTTGCTCACACTGCTGTGCGAGCGGTAGCATATACGGGCAATGCGACTCCGTAAAAAACGGAGCGCGAACAAGAGGATGCGGGCATGCAGACGTATGACTACGTGATTATCGGCGCGGGCTCGGCCGGCTGTGTGCTCGCCGCGCGACTGACCGAGGACCCGGGGGTGAGCGTACTGCTGCTCGAGGCGGGCGGCCGCAACGACGGCGTGCTGGTGCGGATGCCGGCGGGGGTCGGCGAACTCATCAAGAGCAAGAACGCGAGCAACTGGGGATTCTCGACCGAGCCCGAACCGCATCTCGACAACCGCCGGCTGTGGTGGCCGCGCGGCAAGGGGTTGGGCGGCAGCTCGTCGATCAACGGCATGATCTACACGCGGGGCCATCCGCAGGACTATGACGAGTGGCGGCAGATGGGCTTGCCGGGCTGGTCGTTCGACGATGTGCTGCCGTATTTCAAGCGGCTCGAAGGCCATCATCGCGGCGAATGCGATCTGCACGGTGGCGCGGGCCCGCTGACGATCTCGGGCGGCGAGTCCGACAGCCCGTTCTACGATGCGCTGGTCGAGGCGGGGCGGCAGGCGGGCTATCCGGTGACTGAGGATTTCAACGGCGCGAGCCAGGAGGGCTTCGGACGCTACGACCTGACGGTCGCGGACGGGAAGCGCTGGAGCACCGCGGCGGCGTATCTGCGGCCGGTATTGTCGCGGCGCAACCTGACCTGCGTCACGGGCGCGCGGACGACACGGATCCGGATCGACAAGGGGCGTGCGACCGGCGTCGATTACGTGCTCGACAAGGGCGCGCGCGCGGAGTCGGTAACCGCAGCGCGCGAAGTGTTGTTGTGCGCGGGGGCGGTGCAGTCACCGCATATCCTCCAGCTGTCGGGAATCGGCGATCCCGATCGGTTGACCGCGGCGGGCCTCGGCGTGGTGCATGCGCTGCCCGGCGTCGGCGAGAATTTGCAGGACCATCTCGACGTCGTGATGAACTGGAAATCGCGCGGGCTGCGAACCGGGTACGCGATGACCAAGGGCGTCGGGATGATCGGCGTCGGGCTCAATTACCTGTTGCGTGGCAAGGGGGCGGGGCGGCAGCAGTTCCTCGAGGCAGGCGCGTTCGTGGCGTCGCGCGAGGGGCTGTCGCGGCCCGACGTGCAGATCCACGCGGTGCTCGCGATCATGCAGGATCACGGCAAGGTGAAGGCGACCGAGGACGGCTTCACGCTGCATCTCTGCCAGTTGCGGCCGGAAAGCCGGGGGCGGATAGGGCTGCGCTCGGCCGATCCGTACGCCGATCCGGTGATTGCGGCGAATTACTTGGCGACGGCGGAAGATCGTCGGGTGATGCGCGCCTGCATCGGGATCGGTCGCGACGTGGCGCGGCAGGCGGCGCTCGATCCGTACCGTGCGGGGGAATTGTCACCGGGCGAGGATGTGCGGACCGATGACGAGATCGACGCCTGGGTGCGGCGGACGGCCGAAACGATCTACCATCCGGTGGGGACGTGCAAGATGGGGACCGCGGACGATAAGCTGGCGGTGGTCGATGCGACCTTGGCTGTGCGCGGGCTTCGAGGGTTGCGGGTGGTAGACGCCTCGGTGATGCCGACGCTGATCGGGTCCAACACCAACGCGCCGACGATCATGATCGCGGAAAAGGCGGCGGATATGATCAAAGGGCGGCAACTGGCGCGGGCTGCCTGACGGCGATCGGTATTTGCATCCTCCCCCGCCAGGGGGAGGTGGCACCGTAGGTGACGGAGGGGGAGGACACGGAGCCGGCGTTTCGCTTTCCTCCCCCTCGTCTGGCAAACGCCAGCCACCTCCCCCTGGCGGGGGAGGATTAGCAGGTCGCGTTCACCTGGACGGAACGACTTGGCCCCTTGCCGCCTTCTCCGTGGGACCGGTGAGGACGATCTTACCGCGGCGCCATCCGGATCGCGCCATCAAGCCGCACGTCCTCCCCATTGAAATACCCGCATTCGATCATCGTCAGCGCCAGTGCCGCGAACTCCTCCGGTCGCCCCAGCCTTTTCGGAAACGGCACTGACGCCGCCAGCGCATCGCGGACCTGCTGCGGGGCGGCGGCCAGCAAAGGCGTGTCGAAGATCCCCGGCAGGATCGTGTTCACCCGGATCCCCTCGCTCATTAGGTCGCGCGCGATCGGCAGCGTCATCCCGACGACTCCCGCCTTGGAAGCGGAATACGCCGCTTGCCCCATCTGGCCGTCCTCCGCCGCGGCGCTTGCCGTATTGACGATCGCCCCCCGCTCGCCGTCCTCGCCGGGTTCCAGCGTCAGCATCCCCGCCGCCGACTTCGCGAGGCAACGGAACGTGCCGACGAGGTTGATCTGAATGATCCGGTCGAACGCATCAAGCGGGAAATGCTTGATCGACCCGTCCTGCTTCGATCGTCCCGCGGTCTTCGCCGCGTTCCCCGTCCCCGCGCAATTGACCAGGATCCGCTCCTGGCCGTGCGCCGCGCGCGCCGCTGCGAACCCCGCATCGACGCTGTCGTCGGACGTGACATCGACCTTGCAGAACACCCCGCCGATCTCGTCCGCGAGCGCTTCACCTTTGTCCGCTTGAAGATCGAAAATCGCCACCTTCACCCCCCTGGCGGCCAGCGCGCGCGCCGTGGCGGCACCAAGGCCCGACGCGCCGCCGGTCACGACGGCAGCAGTGTTTGCGAGGTCCATGCATCTCTCCTGTCAAAGCGCCGGGATCCGCGCCCCGGTTGCAGAACATTAGTTATGCCCGTATCCTGGCGTTGCCAAGCCGGCATGTCGCTGAGGATCCGCCGATGAGCCACGCCATGTTGCAGAACGCCCGCCCGCACTGGCTCCCGCGTCAGCGAAAGGGCGCGCTCGATCATATCCCCGGCAATTACGGCCTGCCCCTCGTCGGCAACACCTTCAAGTTGCTCGCCGATCCGATCGCATTCTCGGCGAACATGGCGGCGCGGTACGGCCCGGTGTATCGCAATCGCGCGCTCGGCGGGACCGGCGTCAACCTGCTCGGCCCCGACGCGAACGAACTGGTGCTGTTCGACCGCGACAAGATCTTTTCTTCCGAACAGGGCTGGGGGCCGGTGCTCAACCTGCTGTTCCCGCGCGGCCTGATGCTGATGGATTTCGACAAGCATCGCGCCGACCGGAAGACGCTGTCGGTCGCGTTCAAGCCCGAGCCGATGCGGCATTATGCGACCGAACTCGATGCCGGGATCGAGGCGGCAATCGGCGGCTGGGCCGGGCAAACCTTGCGCTTCTACGACGTGGTGAAAAAGCTCACGCTCGATCTCGCCGCGACCAGTTTCCTGGGCGTGCCGCTCGGCACGGAGGCGGACCGGATCAATCAGGCGTTCGTCGACGAGGTCCAGGCGAGCGTCTCGCCGATCCGCAAGCCGTGGCCGGGCACGCAGATGCGCAAGGGGGTGAAGGCACGCGCCTATCTGGTCAACTTTTTCGAGCGCGAAATCCCCGCCCGGCGAACTGGCGACGGGCAGGATTTCTTTTCGCAATTCTGTCGCGCGACCAATGACGACGGTGCGCCGCTGTCCGCGCTGGCGATCGCCGACCACATGAACTTCCTGATGATGGCCGCGCACGATACCATCACCTCTTCCGCGACGAGTCTCGTCATGCTGCTCGTGCGCAACCCCGAGTGGCAGGAGCGGTTGCGCGAGGAAGTCGCCGCGCTGGATACGACGCTGCCGCTGACCGAGCAGCTCGATCGCCTGATCCTTACCGAATATGCATTCAAGGAATCGCTGCGGATGATGCCGCCCGTCCCGTCGATCCCACGCCGCGCGCTCAAGGATTTCAGCTTCGGCGGGTATGATATTCCCGCAGGGACGAGCGTCGGGACGGCGATCACCTATACGCACCGGATGGCCGAATACTGGCCCGATCCCGAGCGGTTCGATCCGCTGCGGTTCACGCCCGAGGCGTCGAAGGGGCGCCACCGGTTCGCCTGGGTCCCGTTCGGCGGCGGCGCGCATATGTGCATCGGGCTGCATTTCGCGACGATGCAGATGCGACTGCTGATCGCGCATCTGCTCACGCGTTACCGGATCGAGGCGGCGGCGGGCAGCGGCGATGCGTGGCAGGTCTTCCCGATCCCGCGGCCTAAGGATGGTTTGCCGGTGACGTTCGTACCGCTTGCCACCCCGTAATAGTGTGTCATCTTCGCGCGGTTCATTCGAAGGAGCCGTTCGTTGCGCTTGACCCTTGCCCTCCTCCTGCTCGCGGCGACGCCGGCCTTTGCCCAGCAACAACCGGCCGCACCGGTACCTGCCCCCGTACCTGATGGCCCGACGCGCAGCTTCACCGGCAGCGACCTGTTCGGCCTGACGATCGCGGCGGACCCGCAGATCAGCCCGGACGGCAAGACGATCGTCTATGTCCGCCGCACCGGCGACGTGATGACCGACACGATGAAGTCCTCGCTGTGGCTGATCGACGTCGCGAGCGGTCGCCAGACGCCGTTCGCCACCGACGGCAGCAGCCCGCGCTGGTCGCCTGACGGTGCGCGGATCGCCTATGCCGCACGCGACGGCGAGGGATCGCAGCTATTCGTCCGGTGGCTAACCGGTTCGACGAGTGCGCGCGTGACGAGTTTCCCCCGCGATCCGCAGGCGCTCGCCTGGTCGCCGGACGGGACCAGGCTCGCCTATATCGCGACGGTAGCGGGCGAGGGGACCAAGCTCGGCACGCAGCCGCCCAAGCCCGAGGGCGCGAAATGGGCCGAGCCGCTGACGATCATCGACCGGGTCAACTACCGCAACGACGGGCCGGGCTATGTGAAGCCGGGCTACGACCACCTCTTCGTGGTCGGCGCGGACGGCGGCGCGGCCCGGCAGCTCACATATGGCAAGTTCGACGACGGCGGCCCACTGTCGTGGACGCCGGATGGCCGCAGCATCGTCTTCGCCGCGATCCGTGGGCCCGCCGCCGACCGCCAGGTGATGAATTCCGACGTGATCGCGGTCGATACGAGCAGCGGCACGATCCGGACGCTGACGACCCGCGATGGCCCCGACGCGCAGCCACGCGTCTCGCCGGATGGCTCGAAGATCGCTTGGCTCGGCTTCGACGACAAGCGCCGCAGCTACGAGAACACGCAGCTCTATGTCGGCGACCGCGATGCCGCCTCGCCGCGCTCGCTGACCGCCACGCTCGACCGCGCGATCGAGGACGCGGTGTGGTCCGCCGATGGCCGCAGCCTGTACGCGAGCTACGACGATCACGGCCAGCGCCGCGTCGCGCGGATCGGAGTCGATGGCCGCGTCACGCCGCTGATCGACAATGTCGCGGGCGGCGGGCTCGACCGGCCCTATACCGGCGGCGAGTTCTCTGTCTCGAAGGGCGGGACTATCGCCTATACCGGTGGCGATGCGAGCGCCCCCGCCGACGTCTGGGTGCTGGCGGGCGGGAAGCCGCGCCGCCTGACGACGCTCAACGCAGTGCTGACCGGATCGAAGGCGCTCGCACAGGTCCGCAAGATCACGGTGACCGCGCCCGACGGTCGCCCGATCGACGCATGGCTCGCGACCCCGCCGGGCCGTGTCGCAGGCCAGCGCGTACCGCTGATCCTCGAGATTCACGGCGGCCCGAATGCCGCCTACGGCTCCGGCTTCGCGACGGACATGCAGCTCTACGCCGCGGCCGGCTATGCGGTGCTCTGGACCAACCCGCGCGGCTCGACCTCCTACGGCGCCGAGTTCGCCAACCTGATCGACAAGACCTATCCCGCCGCCGATTACGACGACCTGATCGCCTCGGTCGACGCGGCGATCAAGGACGGGACCGCCGATCCTGACAATCTGTTCGTGACCGGCGGCTCTGGTGGCGGGCTGCTGACCGCATGGATCGTCGGCAAGACCGACCGGTTCAAGGCCGCGGCGACGCAGAAGCCGGTGATCAATTGGATCAGCGAGGCGCTCACGATGGACGCCACACTGTTCACCTCGCGCTACTGGTTCACCAAGCTGCCGTGGGAGGATCCGATGAGCTATTGGAACCGCTCGCCGCTGAGCCTGGTCGGCAACGTCAAGACGCCGACCCTGGTCGTGGTCGGCGGTGACGATTACCGAACGCCGGTCAGCGAGTCCGAGCAATATTATGCGGCGCTACAGATCCGCGGCGTGCCGACCGCGCTGGTGAAGGTGCCGGGCGCGAGCCACGGTGGCCTCGCCGCCCGCCCGTCGCAGTCCGCGGCGAAGGCGTCGGCGATCATCGCCTGGTTCGATCGATACCGGAAGCCGGCAGCGGCGCAGGGAGCAGCACAATGACGACACGGTACATGATGCTGGCTGGCGTGGTGCTGGTCTCGACCGCGGCGGTCGCTCAGGTCCAGCCGCCGCGCGTCGCGAAGAAGCCGTTCCAGGTGACGTCGCCCAACGGCGCGCGCGAGGACGATTATTACTGGCTGCGCGACGACACGCGGAAGAACCCGGCGATGCTCGCGTATCTCGCCGCGGAGAACGCCTATGCCGATGCGCAACTATCCTCGCTGAAGCCGCTTCAGGCGAAGCTCTACGAAGAGACCGTCTCGCACATCAAGCAGGACGACAGCTCGGTCCCGTACGCCAAGAACGGCTATTATTACGGCTCGCGGTTCCAGACCGGGGCCGATTACCCGATCCTCGAACGCCGCAAGGGCAGCCGCACCGCGCCCGCCGAAACGCTGTTCGACGAGCCGGCGATGGCGAAGGGCCACAGCTTCTTCGCGCTGAGCGACTGGGCAGTGAGCCCCGACAACCGCCGCGTCGCCTGGGCCGAAGACACCGTCGGCCGTCGCCAGTATGTCCTCAAGGTGAAGGACCTCGCGACCGGCGCAACGATCGCCGACACGCTGTCGAACATCGAGCCGAACGTCGTCTGGGCGGACGACAACAAGACGTTGCTGTACGTCGAGAAGGACCCCGTCACGTTGCGCGGCTACCGCGTAAAGGCGCATGTCCTCGGCACGCCGGTCGCCAGCGACCGTCTGCTCTACGAAGAGAAGGACGACACCTATTCGATGGAGGTCTCGCGCACCTCCGACGACAAGTTCGTCTGCATCGGCGTCGGCAGCACGGTGAGCGACGAGCAACGCTGCGCACCGGCCGCTGCCCCGACCAGCTTCACGATCGTCGCACCGCGGGCGCGCGAGTTTCGTTATAGCGCGGATCATATCGGCAATCGCTGGATCATCCGCACCAACAAGGCTGCAAAGAACTACAAGCTCGTCACCGTCGCCGATGCCGACTTGGCCAAGGGAACGACGGCATGGCGCGACCTCACGCCGGCCAGCGACACCGTCTTCATCGAAGGCTTCAAGCCGTTCGAAGGCTTCGTCGCGATCGACCAGCGCGAGGGCGGCAACCGGATGATCCGCGTGCTGAACGACGCCGGCAAGTCGACTGCGGTCACTGCCGACGAGCCCGCCTATCGCATGTCGCTCGACGTCAACGAGGAAATCGCAACGCCTTGGGTCCGCTACACCTACGGCTCGCTCGTCACGCCTACCACCACGTATGAGGTCAACGCGAAAACCGGCGAGCGCCGCGTGCTGAAGGTCGCCCCGGTGCCGGGCTACGATCCAGCGAAATACGTCACGGAGCGAGTATGGGCACCGGCGCGGGACGGCACGCGCGTGCCGGTGTCGCTGGTCTACGCCAAGGGCACGAAGCGAGACGGCACCGCGCCGCTCTTCCAATACGCCTATGGCAGCTACGGAATCTCAAGCGATCCGGGCGTCGACCCCGGTCGCATCGGCCTGCTCGATCGCGGCGTGATCTACGCGATCGCGCATATCCGCGGCGGGCAGGAGATGGGCCGCGGCTGGTATGACGACGGACATCTGCTCAACAAGAAGAACAGCTTCACCGACTTCATCGACGTCACCCGCCATCTCGTCGCGCAGAAATATGCGGCGAAGGACCGCGTCGCGGCGATGGGCGGCAGCGCGGGCGGGCTGCTGATGGGCGGCGTCGCGAACATGGCACCGGCGGACTACAAGCTGATCATCGCGCAGGTGCCGTTCGTCGACGTGGTGACGACGATGCTCGACGCGTCGATCCCGCTGACGACGTTCGAGTATGACGAATGGGGCAACCCCGCGCAGAAGGCATCGTACGACTACATGCTGAGCTACTCGCCGTACGACAACGTCAAGGCGAAGGCCTATCCAGCGCTGTATGTCGGCACCGGGCTGTGGGACAGCCAGGTGCAATATTATGAGCCGACGAAATGGGTCGCCAAGCTGCGCGAACTGAAGACCGACAAGAACCCGCTGCTGTTCCGCGTCAACATGGAGGCGGGGCATGGCGGCAAGTCCGGGCGGTTCGAGCGCTATCGCCAGAATTCCGAGTGGCAGGCGTTCATGCTGCAACAGCTCGGTCTCGCGAAATAGCGCGACCGTTGGCACGCGACCCAAAGCAGGGTACCGATCATGCGGGACACGGCTTCCAGCCGTTTCCCGTGATCGCGTCGGTGCCCGGAAGGGCTTGATTGGGAATGCGGTGCGGACGATTCGCCGTCCCATGCCGCGGCTGTCCCTGCAACTGTAAGCGGTGAGCGAGACGCACGAGCCCTTTTCGCGAGGGCAGCCACTGGGTCGACGACCTGGGAAGGCGTGGCGAGGAGCTTTGACCCGCGAGCCAGGAGACCTGCCGGCGTCTGGTCGCTCTTGTCCCGGTCCAGGGGGTGGCCGAGGCACGGTGAACGCCGTCTGCGTGGCACTGGCTGAGCGACGACCATGTGGCGGGGGCCGCATCGGCGTCGTGCGTCGGCCGCTCATGGCGTCCGGTCGTCGCATGACCCGGCCGTTCGCGGCAGGCCCCGGTCCTCGTCGGACGCTCGGGGTTTGTGCATGACGACTTTGACACTTGAAAGACCGACGCGGGTTTCGACCCGAAAGCGCATCGGCTGGATGTTCGCAGGCCTGGTCGCGGCCAACATCGCCGCATGGTGCTGGGCGTTCTCGCTGTTCCACGCGCAACCGCTGATGCTGGGCACAGCCTTGCTGGCCTGGGGGTTGGGCCTGCGCCACGCGGTCGACGCCGACCACATCGCCGCGATCGACAACGTGACGCGCAAGCTGATGCAGGACGGACAGCGCCCGATCGCGGTCGGCTTCTGGTTCGCGATCGGCCATTCGGGGATCGTGCTCATCGCCGCCGTCGCGATCGCACTGACCGCGAACGCGCTCTCGCAGTTCGAGGCATTCAAGCAGGTCTGCGGGGTGGTCGCGACCGTCATCTCCGCCGTGTTCCTGTTCACGATCGCCGCGATGAACCTGATCATCCTGCGCTCGGTGTGGCGCACCTTCGGCCACGTCCGCGGCGGCGGCACCTATGTCGAGGAGGACCTCGACCTCCTCCTCGGCAACCGCGGCCTGCTTGCACGTCTGTTCCGCCCGATGTTTCGGCTCGTCACGCGGAGCTGGCACATGGCGCCGCTCGGCTTCCTGTTTGGGCTGGGTTTCGACACGGCTACGGAGGTCGCGATCCTCGGCCTCTCAGCAAGCCAGGCCGCCGACGGTCTCTCGATCGGTGTCGTCCTCGTGCTCCCCGTACTGTTCGCGACCGGCATGGCATTGGTCGATACCGCGGACGGCGTCGTCATGCTCGGCGCCTATGAATGGGCATTCGTGAAACCGATCCGTAAGCTCTACTACAACATCACCATCACCTTGATCTCCGCCATCGTCGCGATCGCGATCGGCGGGATCGAAACGCTGGCGCTGCTCGGATCGAAGCTCGGCTTCACCGGCGGCATATGGGACGTCGCAACGGCGCTCGGCGAGAACTTCAACGGCCTCGGCTTCGCGATCATCGGCCTGTTCGTGCTCTGCTGGGTGCTGAGCTTCGCGATCTACCGCTGGAAACGCTTCGACGAGATCGAAGTCGTGCACGGATAGCTGGCGTCATAACTGAGTTGGACGCGCTCTCGATCCTCCCCCGCCAGGGGGAGTTGGCGCGAAGCGACGGAGGGGGAGGACGGCGACCACGTTTGCTCCGTGTCCTCCCCCTCCGTCTGGCAAGTGCCAGCCACCTCCCCCTGGCGGGGGAGGATCGAAAACTACCGATATGCGAATTGGCACGCTCTCGGAATTCCTCTAACCAACCCCCGAGGCTCGGTTTCACCGAACCTCACAGATCGCGCCGGTGCCCTTCGGGGCTTGAATGGGAATGCGGTGCGGGAGTTCCTCCCAATGCCGCGGCTGTCCCTGCAACTGTAAGCGGTGAGCGAGACGCACACACCCTTCACGAGAAGGGCAGCCACTGGGTGAAAACCTGGGAAGGCGTACGTCGAGCCTCGACCCGCGAGCCAGGAGACCTGCCAGCGCAACGGTCGCTCTTGCTACGATCCAGGGGATGGTCGCGGCACGGTACTCCGTCTGAGCGACGAACGCGTGCGGCCCTATGGTCGTGCGTGCGTGTGCTCGCAGGAGAATACCAATGCCCGATCTTTCAAAGGTCCCCGTCACCATCGTCACCGGCTTTCTCGGCGCCGGCAAGACCACGCTCATCAGCCACCTGATCCGCAACGCGAACGGCCGCCGTCTCGCCGTCGTCGTCAACGAATTCGGCACGCTCGGTATCGACGGCGACATTTTCAAGGGCTGTGCGATCCCCGATTGCCCGGCGGAGAACGTGATCGAGCTGGCGAACGGCTGCATCTGCTGCACGGTGGCGGATGATTTCATCCCGACCGTGGAGGCGCTCCTCGCGCTCGACCCGCGCCCCGATCACATCCTGATCGAGACCTCCGGCCTCGCGCTGCCCAAGCCGCTGTTGAAGGCGTTTGACTGGCCCGCGATCCGCTCGCGCATCACCGTCGACGGCGTCATCGCGCTCGCCGATGCGGAAGCCGTTGCTGCGGGCCGCTTCGCCCCCGACGTGGCCGCGCTCGACGCCCAGCGTGCCGCCGACCCGAGCGTCGATCACGAGACGCCGCTCTCGGAAGTGTTCGAGGATCAGCTTGCCTGCGCCGATCTTGTCCTGCTCACCAAGGTCGATCTCGCCGGCCCCGAGGGAGTCGCCAAGGCCCGCGCGGTGATCGCCGCGGAGTCCGCACGCCCGCTCCCGGTGATCGACCTGACCGACGGCATCATAGATCCCGGCGTGATTCTCGGCCTCAACGCCGCGGCCGAGGACGATATCGCCAGCCGCCCGTCGCATCACGACGGCGAGGATGATCACGAGCATGACGACTTCGACAGCGTCGTCGTCGAGCTTGGCGAGATCGCCGACCCCGCCGACCTGACCGCGAAGATCGAAGCGCTCGCCCGGAGCGCCGACATCCTCCGCGTAAAGGGCTACGCCGCCGTCACCGGCAAGCCGATGCGCCTGCTTGTCCAGGCGGTCGGCGCGCGCGTCCGTACGCAGTACGACCGCCCGTGGCGCGCCGACGAACCGCGCCGCACGCAACTGGTGGTCATCGCCGAGCACGACCGCATCGACGAGGCCCGCATCAAGGCCGCGCTGAACGGCTGAGGCCCACGATGCACGTCGTCTTCCGCGAGACCCACGGACTAGAGGAAAGCGCGGTCCCGCAGGACCTCGCCCAATCCCCCGCGGATCTCGTCGTCCTCTCGTTCTCCGACGGTGACCTCGGCGCGTTCGCCGCGGGCTGGAAACGTGCGGATGTCGCTGGAAGCCGATTGCCCTCGCTGCGCCTCGCGAACCTGACCGCACTCCAGCACCCGCTTTCGGTCGACACCTATGTCGAACAGACGCTGGCCGGCGCGAAGGGCATTCTGATCCGGCTGATCGGCGGGCGCTCCTACTGGAGCTACGGCCTGCAACAGGTCGAAAATCTCGCGCGAGAAAAGGGCATCGCGCTCGCCGTTCTCGCCGCAGACGGTCGCATCGACACGCGTCTCGACGCCGCCTCGACGATCCCGCTCTCGACGCTACGCCGCCTGGCCCATCTCTGCGACACCGGCGGCGCCGTCGCGGCGCAAGCGGCACTGGCCCAGTTCGCGCTCGCGGCCGGCATCTACGCCGGCCCCGTTACCGGCGTCCGCGCGATCGCCGACGTCGGCGGCTGGCAGCCACATGACGGCGTGACCTGCCCAGCCGCGTTCGCTCTGAACGCGACACGCCCCCGCATCCTGATCGTCTTCTACCGCTCGTACCTGACCGCCGCGGACCTCGACCCGATCGAAGCGCTCCACGCCGAGCTGACCGCGCGAGGCTTCGACGTCATCGGCCTCTTCGCGCCCTCGCTGAAAGCGCCCGACGCAGCCGGCTGGATGAAACGCTGGGTCGAAGCGTTGAGGCCCGCCGCGATCGTCAACGCCACCGCCTTTTCCGCACGCGGCGCCACCGAAACCACGCCTCTCGACGGCGCGAACGTCCCAGTATTCCAGATCGCACTCGCCACCTCCGACCGCGCGGCTTGGATCGGCGCGACCCGAGGCCTGTCACCCGCGGATCTTGCGATGCACGTCGTCCTCCCCGAAGTGGACGGCCGCCTCTTCGCCGGCGTCGCCAGCTTCAAGGAAGCCGCCGCCCGAGATGGCGACCTGGAATACACCCGCCGCGAACACTGCGCCGACCCCGCGCGGATCGCCGCCATCGCCGCGCGCATAGAAGCCTGGACGAACCTCGCCAGCAAACCCGTCGCCGACCACCGCCTCGCGATCGTCCTCTCGACCTACCCCGGCAAGGCGTACCAGATGGCGCACGCCGTCGGTCTCGACGCGCTAGCCTCCACACAAGCGATCCTCGCCGACCTCACGGACGCGGGCTACGCGATCACCCCCGACTCAACTGATCTCGCGACCTCCCGCATCCACTGGCCGCTCGCCGAGTGTCGCAAAGCCCTCGCGCACCTCCCCGAAACCCTGCAAAGAGACCTTCAAGAAAGCTGGGGCGACCCAACGGAAGACTTCACGTTCACCGCGATCGACCAAGGCGGCGCGCTCGTCGCGCTACAACCCGAACGCGGCCGATCCGAGCAACGCGCGGACGAGTATCACGACCTCTCCCGCTGCCCCTGCCACGCCTATGTCGCCTTCTACCTCTGGCTTCACGCGCGAGGCACCGATGCGCTGGTCCATGTCGGCGCGCACGGCACGCTCGAATGGCTCCCCGGCAAGTCGGTCGCGCTGTCCGACGCCTGCTGGCCCGAGGCGCTGACCGGCGCGATGCCCGTTATCTACCCGTTCATCGTCAACGACCCCGGCGAAGCGGCCCAAGCCAAACGCCGCATCGGTGCGGTCACGCTCGGCCATGTTCCGCCACCGCTCGAACGCACGCGCACCGGCGCCGGTCTCGGTCGCCTCGAAGCGCTGCTCGACGAATTCTCCAACGCCGACGGCCTCGATCCCGCCCGCCGCGACCGCCTGCAACGCGACATCCGCGACGAAGCCACCGCCACCGGCCTCGCCGCGACGCTGGGCCTCGACGACGCGCAGTCCCAAGCCGACGCGATCACCCGCATCGACACCTTCGTCTGCGACGTGAAGGAAAGCCAGTACGGTGACGGTCTCCACATCTACGGCCGCGGCGAACACGGCGCAGCCGAACGCGCCGGTCTCCTGTCGGCCCTCCAAGGCAAACGCGTCGCGTCCGGCCCCTCCGGCTCGCCGTGGCGAGGTCGCGCCGACGTCCTCCCGACCGGCCGCAACCTCTATACAACCGATCCCCGCGCAGTCCCGTCGCGCGCCGCCCATACCCAAGGCGTGAAGCTCGCCGACGAACTCGTCCGCCGTCACCTGCAGGATCACGGCGACTACCCGCGCAACCTCGTCGTCGACCTATGGGCCTCCGCCACGATGCGCACGGCCGGCGAAGAGTTCGCGATGGCGCTCTATCTGCTTGGCGCGGAACCGGTGTGGGACGTGCAGTCCGACCGCGTGACCGGCATCGAGATCCTCCCGCTCGCCAACTTCGATCGTCCCCGCATCGACGTCACCCTGCGTGTATCCGGCCTGTTCCGCGACGCCTTTCCGACGCTCTGCACGATGTTCGGCCAGACCGTCCGTGCGCTCGCAGCACGCGACGAACCGGCGGACTGGAACCCGTTCGTCGGCCATGTCTCGACCCCGCGCGTCTACGGCCCCGAACCCGGCCGCTACGGCCTGAGCATGGGCGACGCCGCCGAAACCTACACGCCCGAAGCCCGCCTGACTGCGGGGAAGGCCTGGCTCGCTGCCTCCAGCCACGCGCTCGATGGCAGCGGGGAGGGGGGCACCGACCAGTTCGATCCGACCGGCATCCGCGATCGCGTCGCCGCCGCAGACGCGTTCGTCCACATCCAGGACCTCCCCGAGACGGACCTGCTTCTCGCTGCCGACTATGCGGCGCACGAAGCCGGGTTCGCCGCCGCGCAGTCCGTCGCAGGCGGCACCGCTGCGCTCTACCACCTGGATGCGAGAGACCCGTCGCGCGCAATCGCCCGGCCGTTGCGGGAGGAAATCGCCCGCGTCGTCCACGCCCGCGCTGCGCATCCGGGCTGGATCGACGGGATGATGCGCCACCGCGTTCGCGGCGCCGCGGAGATCGCCGCGACGCTCGATCACCTCGGCGCGTTCGCACATCTCGCGGGTGCAGTCCGGCCCGAACTGATCGATCTCTACTACGACGCCACACTCGGCCGCGGCGACGTCCACGCGTTCCTGGCCGAGGCGAACCCCGGCGCGCTTGCGGCGATGCAGGCGCGTTTTGCCGCGCTCTACGCAGCCGACCTCTGGCCGACCCGCCGCAACTCGATCCGAGCGCAGTTGAACCTGCCCTCGTGAGCGAGCCCGTCGTCAGGGGATGGTGCCCACATGCCTGGCGCCCGATGATGGCCGGCGATGGCCTGCTCGTCCGCGTTCGCCCGCCACTCGGCCGCCTGACCCGCGCGCAGGCGCTCGGGCTCTGCGTGGCCGCAACCGAGCACGGCAACGGACAGATTGATCTCACCACCCGCGCCAATCTCCAGATCCGCGGCGTCCGCGAGGATGGCTGGCGCTCGCTGGTCGAGGCGTTGATCGACCTCGGCCTGATCGATCTCGATCCGGTCCGCGAAGCCCGCGCGAACATCCTCGTTGCCCCTGACTGGCGGACGGGCGACGACACCCACCGGATCGCCGAAGACTTGCGCCGCCGCCTGTCCGACCTGCCCGACCTCCCCGGCAAGATCGGCTTCGCCATCGATGCCGGCGCCAGACCGGTGCTGCGTGAAGCGCCCGCCGATTTCCGCATCGAGCGCGCCGCATCCGGCACGCTGATCCTGCGCGCGGAAGGCCGCGCCCTCGGCGCGCCGCTGACGCTCGGCGGTGAGCCGGAAAGCCTCATCGCGCTTGCCCACTGGTTCGTCGATACCGGCGGCCTTGCGAGCAAGCGCGTCGCGCGACATCATGCGCCACTTCCCGAGTGGGCTCGCGGAACGACACCCCCCGCTGCCGTCGCGGCACCGATAAGCCCCGGTCCAAATCCGCTGGGGATCGCGCTCGGGCTGAGGTTCGGTCGCCTGACCGCGATCGCAATGACCGATCTGCTCGCCGCCGAACCGACGATCCGGGCGATCCGGACAACGCCTTGGCATATCGTGGTATGCGAAACCGACCCGCAGCTCGCCACGCAACTCGACAGTGCCGACTTCATCACCGACCCGTCCTCACCGACGCTGCGAGCAGACGCGTGCGTCGGCGCGCCCGCCTGTCCGCAGGCGACCGTCGAAACGCGTGATCTCGCCCGCCGGCTCGCTCCGCACGTGACCGGACGCCTCCATGTCTCGGGATGCGCGAAGGGGTGCGCGCGCGCCGCGACCGCCGATGTCGTGCTGACCGGCCGCGACGGCCGCTACGACCTCGCCTTCGACGCGCGCGCCGGTGCGCCATCCGCCCGGACCGGGCTCGACGCCGCGCAGATCCTTGCCCAGTTCGGAGCCGCCTGAATGCCGTACGCCTATGAAACCGACGGCGCGGCGATCTACCGCCAGTCCTTCGCGATGATCCGCGCCGAAGCCGATCTTGCGCACTTTTCAGCCGAGGAAGAGCCCGTTGCGGTCCGTATGATTCATGCCGCCGGCGTAGTCGGGCTGGCCCGCCACATCCGCTTCAGCCCCACCTTCGCGGTCGATGCCCGCCGCGCGCTGCAGGCTGGTGCACCGATCCTCTGCGACGCGCGCATGGTCACGGAGGGCATCACGCGGGCAAGACTGCCGGCAGACAACCGCATCGTCTGCACGCTCCAGGATTCCCGGACGCCAGACCTCGCGCGCACTATGGCGAACACGCGGTCGGCAGCCGCACTGGAGTTGTGGCGCCCTCATCTCGCCGGTGCCGTCGTCGCGATCGGCAACGCACCGACCGCATTGTTCCACCTGCTCAACATGCTCGAAGACCCCGATTGCCCGCGACCGGCGGCGATCGTCGGTTGCCCGGTGGGTTTCGTCGGCGCGGTCGAGTCGAAGGCCGCGCTCTGGACCGACCAGCCGGTCCCCTGCGTCGTCGTGGAGGGCCGCATGGGTGGCAGCGCGATTACGGTTGCCGCCATCAACGCGCTCGCGAGCGGCACCGAATGACAATCGGTACGGTATACGGCGTCGGCCTCGGCCCCGGCGCGCAGGACCTTATGAGCGTCCGCACCGACCGCCTCGTCCGCGGTGCGCGCCATATCGCCTATTTCCGCAAGGCTGGTCGTGCCGGTCATGCGCGGAAAATAGTCGACGGCATGCTCCGCGACGACGTGATCGAGTTCCCGATGGAATACCCGGTGACGACCGAAATTCCGGTTTCGGATCCCCGCTACAATGATTGCCTCGCGGCCTTCTACACCGGCTGCATCGCTCATCTCGCCACGCTTGTCCGCGCCGGCGGAGACGTCGTCGTGCTCTGCGAAGGCGACCCGTTCTTCTACGGTTCGTTCATGCACCTCTACACCCGGCTCCAGGCAATCGCGCCGGTGCAGGTCGTGCCCGGCATTACCGGCATGTCGGGCGCCTGGACCGCGAGCGGCGCGCCCATCACCTGGGGCGACGACGTCCTCACCGTGCTGATGGGCACGCTCCCCGAAGACGACCTCGTCCGCCGGATCCGCGACACCGACGCGCTTGTGGTGATGAAGATCGGTCGCCACCTCGACAAGCTCCGCCGCGCAGTCTCCGCCGCCGGGCGCGAGGGCTCGGCCTGGCTGGTCGAACACGCGGCAATGGCAGACCAGCGCGTCACACGGCTGTGCGACGCCGCGGCTGTCACGCCCTATTTTTCGATCCTGCTGATCCATGGCCAGGGGCGACGGCCATGACGGGCTGGCTGGCGATCGCGGGCCTCGGGCCCGGCGACCCGACCCTCGTGACCCCGGAAGTCACCGCCGCGCTCGCCGACGCGACCGACGTGATCGGCTACATCCCGTACGTCGCCCGCGTCGCGCCCCGCCAGGGCCTTACGCTCCACCCGAGCGACAATCGCGTCGAACTCGACCGCGCCGCGCATGCGCTCCAGCTCGCCGCACAAGGAAGGCGCGTCGCGATCGTATCGTCGGGCGATCCGGGCGTGTTCGCGATGGCGGCGGCGGTGTTCGAGGCGCTCGAGGCCGGACCGTCCGAGTGGCTCGATCTCGACATCCGCGTCCTGCCCGGCATCACCGCGATGCTTGCCGCTAGTGCACGCGCCGGCGCCCCGCTCGGGCATGATTTCTGCGCAATCAACCTGTCCGACAATCTGAAACCCTGGAGCCTGATCGAACGTCGCGTGCGCCTCGCGGCCGAAGCCGACTTCGCCATCGCGTTCTACAACCCGCGTTCGAAGGCACGCGCCGATGCGCTGGCCCGCATCTTCGACCTCCTGCGCGAAACCTGCCGCGACGACCGCCCCGTGTTGTTCGCCCGCGCCGTCTCGACGCCGGAGGAGACCCTCGGCATCGTCGCGCTCACCAATGCCCGCGCGGAAATGGCGGACATGCGGACGATGATCATCGTCGGTTCGAGCCTGACGCGGATTATCGAGCGCCCCGCCGGCCCGATCCTCTACACGCCAAGGTCGGCCCCATGATCGATCCAGCGCAGCACGTCTTCTGCGGCATGCACCTCCAGCCGGGAAGGCATGACCGGCCGATCGATCATGATCACCGGCAGCCCGAGCGCACGCGCCGCATCGAGCTTGGCGGAAGCGCCGGTGCCGCCGGCATTCTTGCACACCACGACGTCGATCGCATGGGCCTCCAGCAATTGCCGGTCGCCCGTGACATCGAACGGTCCGCGATCGACCACCAGATGATGGCGGGGCGGGGCTGGCTCTCGATCGGGCCGGTCGACGAACCGCAGCAGATAGTCGTGCTGCGGCTGGACCGCGAAGGCGTTGACATGCATCCGCCCGAGCGCGAGCATGACGCGTCGCGCGGGGCCGGCCAGCGCCGTGACCGCACCGTCGATATCGGCCACGCGGGTCCATCGGTCACCGACCACTGGCACCCAGGCGGGTCGCGTCAGCGCGATGTGAGCGACCCCGGCACGCGCCGCAGCGGCGACCGCATTCGCGCTCATCCGCGCCGCGAACGGGTGCGTCGCGTCGACCAGGTGCGTCACGCCATGATCGCGGAGATAGTCGACCAGCCCATCGATACCCCCGAAGCCACCGACCCGCACCGGGATCGGCTGCGCCTTGGGGCTGGCAACGCGCCCCGCATAGCTGAGCACCGCGGCACAGCCCCGTGCAGCCAGCAGCATCGCCAGCGCGCTAGCCTCGGTCGTGCCGCCCAGCATCAGGATGTTCGACATGACTGACCCTCCCTGGCTGACGATCGTCGGGATCGGCGAAGACGGCGCGGCGGGGCTGTCGGACGCCGCGCGATCCGCGCTCGCCGAAGCCGCTCTCGTGACGGGCGCAACGCGTCACCTCGCGCTGCTCCCCGATCTTAAGAGCGCGGTCGCGCCATGGCCAGTCCCGTTCGAGGACGGCCTGACGGATCTGCTTGCGCATAGTGGCCGCAAGGTCGTGATGCTCGTCTCGGGCGATCCGTTCTGGTTCGGCGGTGGTAGCACGGTGACCCGCCACCTCGATCCCGACGAGTGGGTTGCGCACCCGACGCCCTCGACCTTCAGCCTTGCCGCAGCGCGTCTCGGCTGGCCGCTCGAAGACACGGTCTGTCTGGGTCTCCACGCGGCGCCCTTCACGCGTCTTCGCCCGCACATCGCGCCGAACCGCCGCGCAATCGTCCTGGTTCGCGACGGTGCGGCGGTCGCAGACCTCGCCGGTTACCTCAAGGCGCTGGGCTTTGGCGGCTCGCATTTGCACATCCTCGAAGCGCTCGGCGGTCCGCGCGAACGGGTTCGTCAAACGACTGCGGCGACGCTGGCGTTCGACGACATCGCCCACCCGGTCGCGGTCGGTATCGCCTTCGCAGGCGACGGTGCGGTCCTTTCGCAGACTTCCGGACTGTCGGACGCGTGGTTCGAGCATGACGGCCAGATCACCAAGCACCCGATCCGCGCGCTGACGCTGTCCGCACTCGCGCCCCGGCCCGGCGAAACGCTCTGGGATATCGGTGCGGGGTCAGGCTCGATCGGTATCGAATGGTTGCTCTCGCATCCGTCGACGCAGGCCACCGCGTTCGAGGCGGACCCGAGCCGGGCGGACCGTGCCCGGAGCAACGCCGCCGCGCTCGGGGTCGACCGACTGCGCGTGTTCGAAGGTCGCGCACCGGACGTGCTCGAAGGTCATTTACGACCGGATGTCGTCCTTATCGGCGGCGGTCTGTCCGAGGCGTTGCTCGAGCACCTTTGGAAAACGCTGCGGACCGGCACGCGGCTGGTCGCCAACGCGGTCACCCTGGAGTCCGAAGCTTTGCTTGCGCGATGGCACGGCCTGAAAGGGGGCTCGCTGCTGCGGATCGAACTCGCCGACGCCGTTCCGCTCGGTACGCGCCGCGGCTGGGACGCGCGGTTTCCCGTCGTGCAATGGAGCGTGACGCTGTGATCGTCGCCGGTTTCGGGTTTCGCGCGACGGCCGATCTCTCGGCGCTCAAGGCGGCGCTCGCCAGCGCGCAGCAGGGCTTGCCGCTCGTTACCGCACTCGCCACCCCACATGACAAGCTGAACCTGCTCACGGACCTTGCCGAAGCGATGATGTTGCCGATCGTCGCGGTCTCACCCGCACAGTTGCAGGCGGCGGTAACGCACACCAGTTCGCTAGCCAGCCTCGACGCGCGCGGCACCGGCAGCGTTGCCGAAGCGTCCGCGCTCGCTGGAGCCGGCCCCGGCGCGCGCCTCCTGACGACCCGCCACATCTCGCCTGACCATATGGCGACCTGCGCCATCGCTAGATCGGGTGCTGAAGGATTTCACGCATGACCGTCCATTTCATCGGTGCCGGCCCCGGCGCGCCGGACCTGCTGACGCTCAGGGGCCGCGACCGGATCGCGGAATCGCCGGTGTGCCTCTACGCCGGATCGCTGATCCCGGCGGCGATGCTCGATCACTGTTCGCCCGGCGCGCGGATCATCAACACCGCGCCGCTATCGCTCGACGAGATCATCGCCGAGATCCGGACCGCACACGATGCTGGGCAGGATGTCGCGCGGCTCCATTCGGGCGACCTGTCGATCTGGTCGGCGATGGGCGAGCAGCTCCGGCGGCTGCGCGCGCTCGACATCCCGTTCACGATCACGCCGGGCGTGCCCGCCTTCGCCGCCGCCGCCGCCGCGCTGGAGGTCGAGCTGACGCTGCCGGAACTCGCGCAGTCAGTGGTGCTGACCCGGACGCCAGGTCGCGCCAGCACGATGCCGCCGGCCGAGACGCTGACCGCGTTCGCGGCGACGGGTGCGACCCTCGCGATCCATCTCTCCGTCCACAATCTCGCGCAGGTAATCGCGGACGTGACGCCGGCCTATGGTGCCGAGTGCCCGGTCGCGATCGTCTGGCGCGCGAGTTGGCCGGATCAGCAGATCGTTCGCGCCACGCTCGCGACGATCGCGGATCTGTTGGCGGGCAAACCCGACCGCACCGCGCTGATCCTCGTCGGCCAGGCGCTTGCCGCGGAGGATTTCGCCGAAAGCAGCCTGTACGCCCAAGGCTATGACCGCCGCTTTCGCCCGCAATCCGCGGACTCGCGATTTGCCGGAGTAGGCGAATGACCCGCGGCCTGATGATCGCCGCGCCCGCGTCCGGCACTGGCAAGACCACGGTCATGCTCGGCCTGCTCCGTGCGTTGCGCGACGATGGCCTCGCGGTGCAGCCGTTCAAGAGTGGTCCCGACTATATCGACCCTGCCTTCCACCGTGCCGCCAGCGGTCGCGCGTCGTTCAATCTCGATAGCTGGTCGATGCCTTCCGCGATGCTCGAGACGCTGGCTGCAAAGGCGGATGAGGCCGAATTTGCGCTGGCCGAGGGTTCGATGGGGCTGTTCGACGGCGTCGCGACACCCGGCGCTAGCGGCAACGGCGCCAGTGCGGACATCGCGCGGCGGATGGGATGGCCGGTCGTGCTGGTGATCGACGTCTCGGGCCAGGCGCAGTCCGCCGCGGCTACCGCGCTCGGCTTCAGCCGCTACGATCCGACCGTGACGATCGCCGGCGTGATCCTCAACCGCGTCGCCAGTCCGCGCCACGAACGCCTCGCACGCGCAGGGATGGACGCCGTCGGTCTCCGCGTATTCGGCGCGTTGCCGAGGCGCGGTGACCTCAAGCTGCCCGAACGGCATCTCGGGCTGGTGCAGGCGGCGGAGCATCCGGACCTCGATGGGCGGATCGACGAATACGCAGCGTTCCTGCGCGCTCATGTCGACATTCCCGCGCTGCGTGATGCTGCAACTGCCGGCGTCCGATCGGCAAGCCCGGCGACCTGGATTCACCCGCCCGCGCAACGCATCGCGCTGGCCCAGGACGCTGCGTTCTCGTTCACCTACGCGCACGTCCTGGAGGGCTGGCGACGGGCGGGCGCCGAGGTGATCCCGTTCTCGCCGCTCGCCGACCAAGCGCCCGCCGCGGACGCCGACCTGGTCTGGTTGCCGGGCGGCTATCCCGAGCTTCACGCCGGCAAACTGGCCGCTGCGCACAAGTTCCAGACAGCACTCGCAGAGCATGCCGCGACGCGCCCGGTCCACGGCGAGTGCGGCGGCTACATGGCGCTCGGCGAAGGGTTGATCGACGCCGACGGCACGCACCACCGGATGGCCGGCCTGCTGGGCCTCGTCACCAGCTATGCGCAACGGAAGATGCACCTCGGCTATCGCCGCGCGACCTTGCGCGCGTCGATGGGCGGCTTTGCCGCAGGCGCCGCGCTTACCGGCCATGAATTCCACTACTCGACGATCGTCGAGCAGCCCGACGCGCCCCTCGCGCACGTCGCCGATGCGGAGGGCAACGGGGTCGCCGAAACCGGCTCGTACCGCGGCCACGTCACCGGGAGCTTCTTCCACCTGATCGCTGCCGGCGAAGGAGAGTTCGTCGCACGCACGCCGGTGGCAGGCCATTGATCGACCTGCACCTTATCGGCATCGGCACGGGCAATCCTGACCATCTCACCCGCGCGGCGATCGCGGCGATGAACGCGGCCGACCTGATCCTGCTGCCACGCAAGGGCAGGGCGAAGTCCGACCTGATCGATCTGCGCCGGGAAATCTGTGCGCAGGTGCTGACGGGCGCCACCCGGATCGTAGAGTTCGACCTGCCCGTGCGCGATCCGGTGGCGGCGTACCGCGACGCGGTCGATCGCTGGCACGATGCGATCGCCGAGGTCTGGGCCGCCCAGATCGCCGCGCATCTGCCTGGGGGCGGCCGGCTCGGGCTACTCGTTTGGGGCGATCCGTCGCTCTACGACAGCACGTTGCGGATCGCCGACCGGCTGCGTGCGCGCGGGATGGCAATCCGCGTCCATGTCGAGCCCGGCATCACCAGCCTCCAGGCGCTGACCGCGGCGCATGCGATACCGCTGAACACGCTCGCCGCCCCGGTCCTGATCACGACCGGGCGACGACTGCGCGCGGAAGGATGGCCACCGGCGATCGACACGATCGCGGTGATGCTCGACGGCGGGTGCGCGTTCGAGACGCTGGCGCCGGACGACCTCGTGATCTGGTGGGGCGCCTATCTTGGCATGCCGCATCAAGCGCTGATCGCGGGGCCGCTGGCGCTGGTGGCTGACGACATCGTCCGCACCCGCGCGGCGCTCCGCGATCGGCACGGCTGGATCATGGACATCTACGTCCTGCGTCGCAGCCGAGGCAGGCTTTGAGTAATCTGAACGGCGTTTAATCTGAACGGCAGATGGCCGGGCCGTTCAGCCAGGATGCGGCGTAGAGATCGTAAGCGCCGGCCGACCGAGAGAAAGACGGAGTCGGACCATGTTGAAGATCGTCATCGTCGTCGTCGCGGCGATATGGGGTGCGTCCATGCTGTTCGGCGTCAGCCTGCTCGTCGGCAGCCGCTATTCCGCGCGTGTCCGGCGGTTCGTCACGGGAGAATAGTCATGCACCGGTTCATGACCGGCGGGTGACCTGTGCCCACCGGCGGAGGTTGTCCGCCGGCGATAATCGCAACGAACCGCGGCGTGCTATTCGAGGTCGTTCTCGTCGACCACGATCGTCGTCGCGTTCGGCTTGCGTTCGATCGCCGCGAGGCACGCGTCGACGATATCGTCGTTGAAGCGGTTGAACAGCTCGATCGCGTCGTCCTCGGGCTCGTCGCCGCTCAGTTCCTTGAGCACCGCGTACTTGACCGCGAAATCATACTCGTCGCCGTCGAACTCGCCGAGGAATTCGATCTGCTTCTGGACGTCGTTGTCGACGATGCTGGATTCGTCGATTTCAAGAAGGGTTGCCATGTCTGAGCTCCTGAGGTTTGCGGGCCTACTGCCCGCCCTCGGGCAACAGCGCAAGCAACTCGCTGCCGCTCATTTCACTGCGTCACCTTTCCCCGCTTTGCCACCGAAGCGACCACGCCAGTTGACCAGATGCCCGACCGCGAGCAGCACGCTACCCGCGACCGTCAGGATCGTCTCGGTCGAGCTCCGTGCGGCAAGCACGATGCCGAGCGTCATCAGCGTCAGCCCGGCCATGCCCATCACTACCGGCACGAGACTGCGATGCGCACGCCAGCCGCCGGTCAGGGCGAGCGTACTGGTCGGCACCGCGATCGCCAGAACGACGCGGTGGAAGGTTTCGCCGGGATCGATCCAGGCCGCCAGTGTCGGCAATGCAGCCAGCAGGAGCGGGAGCAGAAGGCAATGCGCCATGCATACCGCCGAGGCGCCGACCGCGAAACCGTCGAGCCTGTCGCCGATGGATCCTCGTCTGGACGACAGCGGGCCGGACGACAGCGGGCCGGACGAAAATTGGCGTGGATAGCGTGCTATGATCAAGATCCCTTGCATGTGCCCGACAGATGATACATTGTATCACTCAGCGCAAGGGGTGATGGTCGCCGCCTGCGATTGTTCGCCACAGGACATTGTAACGCCCTGTGCGACCGTGCAAAAGCACGGCATCACTCCTGCCATTGTGAGTCTCAGATGCGTTCACGCCTGCTCCGTTCCGCTGCTATCCTCTGCTGCTTCGCCAGCGCCGCCGTCCAGGCGCAAGGCGGTCGCGTCAACCCGCTGACCGTTCCCAGCACGCTGCCGTTCCAGGCGCCGCGCTTCGATCAGATCAAGGACACCGATTACCAGCCCGCACTCGAGCAGGGCATGGCCGAACAGATCGCCGAGATGAAGGCGATCGCGAACAACCCCGCGGCACCGACGTTTGCCAACACGATCGAGGCGATGGAGCGCTCGGGCCGCACGCTCGACCGCGCGAGCCAGGCGTTCTTCGGCGTGTCGCAGGCGAACACCAACGATGCGCTCGACGCGGTGCGGTCCGCCGAGGCGCCCAAGCTCGCGCAGCACAGCGACGCGATCTACCTCGACCCAAAGCTCTTCGCGCGCGTCCAAGCGCTTTATGCGAAAAAGGACTCGCTCGGTCTCGATGCCGAGCAGAAGCAGGTGCTGGAGATCTACCACAGCGATTTCCTGCATGCCGGCGCGCAGTTGAACGATGCCGACAAGGCCAAGCTGCGGTTGCTCAATACGCAGATCTCGACCGCGACGACCGACTTCCAGCAGAAGCTGCTCGCCGGCACCAAGGCTGGCGCGCTGGTGGTCGACGACAAGACCAAGCTCGCTGGGCTCAGCGATGCCGAGATCGCCGCCGCTGCCGAGGGCGCGAAGGAGCGGGGGATGCCCGGCAAATACGTGCTGTCGCTCCAGAACACGACGCAGCAGCCCGCGCTCGCCTCGCTCTCCGATCGCGCAACCCGCGCGGCGCTGTTCGAGAAGAGCTGGAACCGGTCGCAGCGCGGCGACGCGAACGATACGCGCGCACTGATCCAGAAGATCGCGCAGTTGCGCGCGCAGAAGGCGCAACTGCTCGGCTATCCGAACTACGCCGCCTATTCGCTGTACGACCAGATGGCGAAGACCCCGGCGGCGGCGAAGGGCTTCATGACGCAGCTCGTCCCCGCGACCGCCGCGGAGCAGCGCCGCGAGGCGGCCGAATTGCAGAAGACCATAAACGCGACCGGCGCCTCGTTCCCGCTCGCGCCGTCCGACTGGGATTTCTATTCGGACAAGGTGCGCAAGGCGAAGTACGACCTCGACCAGAACGAGCTGAAGCCGTATTTCGAGATCAGCCGCGTGCTCACCGACGGCGTGTTCTTCGCCGCGAACCAGCTCTACGGCGTCACCTTCAAGGAACGCCGCGACATCCCGACCTACCAGCCGGACATCCGCGTGTTCACCGTCTACGACAAGGACGGCTCCGAACTGGGCCTGATGTATTTCGATTACTGGAAGCGCGATAACAAATCGGGCGGCGCGTGGATGTCGAACTTCGTCGGCCAGTCGAAGCTGCTGAAAACCAAGCCCGTCGTCTACAACGTCGGCAACTTCACCAAGCCCGCGCCGGGCCAGCCTGCGCTGATCACGTTCGACGACGTGACGACGATGTTCCACGAATTCGGCCATGCGCTGCACGGCCTGTTCGCGAACCAGACCTATCCTTTGGTCTCGGGTACCAACACCGCGCGCGACTGGGTCGAGTTTCCGTCGCAGTTTAACGAGCATTGGGCGCTCGATCCCAAGGTGTTCGCGAACTATGCCAAGGATTATCGCACCGGTGCGGTGATGCCGCAGGCGCTCGTCACGAAGATCAAGAACGCGGCGAAGTTCAACCAGGGATATGAACTGGGCGAGCTGGTCGCGGCGGCGACGCTCGATCAGGACTGGCATTCGCTCCCGGCGTCGGCCGGGCCGCAGGATGTCGACGCGTTCGAGACCAAGGCGCTGAACTCGATGGGGCTCGACACGAAGGACGTGCCGCCGCGCTATCGCACCAGCTATTTCGCGCACATCTGGGCGGGCGGTTATGCGGCGGGCTACTATGCGTATCTGTGGACGCAGATGCTCGATAACGATGCCTATGCGTGGTTCATGGCGCACGGCGGCCTGACCCGCGCAAATGGTCAGCGCTTCCGCGACATGATCCTTTCGAAGGGTCATACCGAGGATTACGGTCCGATGTTCAAGGCGTTCTACGGCAAGGATCCCGACATCGGCCCGATGCTCGAGGATCGCGGCCTGACGGCGGGAGCGAAGTAACCGAACCGGGCTGGTCGCGACGCTCCGGTGTCGTGGCTAGCCCGAAGCGGGCGGCACCAGGTCGAGCGCTTTGTGGCTAGGGAAGCGGGCTGGCGCATCGCCCGGGCGCCACGGTGGCAGTCTCAGCATAGCCGCCGCGAACGCATCCGATGCCAGATGCGCGGCCAGCCATGTATGAAGCGCAGGCAAGGGCAAGGCGTCGAAATAGTGCCGGTCGGTTGCCGCGAATTGCCGGACGAACGGCATGATCGCGAGGTCGGTGATCGTCGCGCATCCGCCCCCGAGGTATCGGTTGCCGGTCAGCCGTGTCTCGATCGGGTCGAGAAGCCGGGTTGCCGCATCGCGGTGCTCGATCGGATCGCCGCCGTGGCGGTCGGCATATTTGTAGCGATCGAGATGATGTTTGAACGCGCCGTCGTTCGCGGCGATCAGCGCGAGATCGGGGGCTCCTGCGTCGTCGTCGGCGAACGCCCAGCGCATGATGTCGAGGCTCTCGTCGATCACGGTTCCGTCGGGAAGGACCAGCACGGGCACCGTGCCCTTGGGCGACGCGGCCAGCATCGCCGCCGGCTTGTCGCGCAAGACGATCTCACGCAGTTCGACACGGGCGCCCCCCGCGAGGATCGCGAGGCGTGCGCGCATGGCATAGGGACAGCGGCGAAAGCTGTAGAGGATCGGCAGCGACATTGCGCCGCCATAGCCGGCGACCGCATTGCCGTCGTCAGGTTCCGGAGCCGGACCCCAGACGGGGGCCCGGCTCGTCGGATCAGAAGCGATAGCCGATCGTCGCCTGCGCGGTGCGGCGATTGCCATACCAGCACCAGCCGTAATCGAGGTAGCAGGTGCTCAGATACTTCTTGTCGAACAGGTTGGTGACGTTGGCGGCCAGCGTCAGGTTCTTCAACTGGGGCGACAGCTTGCTGAGATCGTAGCGAATCAGCGCGTCGGCCAGCGTGTAGGATGGAGTATTGCGCTCGATGCCGTCGAAATAGGTGCCGGCATAGACCTTGTCGACATGGCGTATCGCGCCGCCGATCGCGAACCCTTCCAGCGCGCCGCTCTTGGGCGCCCATTCGAGATTGGCGGAGATGCCGCCGCGGCCGACGCCGAGGATCTGGCCGCCATCGGGCTTTTTCACCTTCTGCCGGCTGAACGCCAGCTTGGCCTCGAAACCATAGGGCAGGGGGGCGGTCGCCTCGATCTCGACGCCGTGCGAATTGACCTTGTCGGTCTGCTGATAGCCGTTGAGGTTGGCGAGATAGACCAGGACGTTGGTCTGATCGATGTCGAACCATGCGCCGGTGACCAGGATGCTCGTGCCGGGCACGGTGTATTTCGCCCCGATCTCGAGCTGCTTGCCCGAGGACGGGCTCGCGAACTCGCCGGTCGGGCGGCCCTGATCGTCGACCAGCGCGCCGATCTGCGGCTCGAACGACGTCGAATAGCTGACATAGGGCGCGATGCCGATCGGCGTGGTGTAGAGCGCCCCGGCGCGCCAGGTGAACTTGTCGTCCTTCTGTCGCTGGCCGTTGGTCGAGACCTGTGCCCAGTCCTGCCGTCCGCTCAGCACGACGCGCAGGTCGCCGATCGCCATCTGGTCCTGCGCGTAGACGCCCTGTTGGCGCAGATTGGCCTGGAGCTCCTGCACGGTGGCGAGCGTGCCGGGAGCGTAGCCGGGCACGGTCTCCGGCGTCCGCGGCACGACCATCGTGCCATAGACCGGGTTGAACCCGTTGATCGGCGTGGCGCCGCCGAACGCATAGACCTCGTTGGCGTGTGCGACCTGGCGATCGGTGCCGAACAACAGGTCGTGTCCGATCGGTCCGGTCGTGACCTTGCCGTGAAGCTGGTTGTCGAACGCCCAGGAATTGAGCTGTTCGCGGGTCGAGTAGGAAAAGCGGTCGAACGTCTGCTGCGTCGCATCGCTGGCGGTCAGCGAGCCGCCCGGATAGACGATGCCGAGCTTGGAGCTGACATATTGGTAGCGGCCCAACGATCGCAGGCTCCAGCCGCCGCCGAAATCATGGTTGAAGATGTAGGTGAGCGCCGCCTGTTCGCGGGAGAAGAAATTGTCGGGTTCGCCGCCATCCCATTTCGTCGAAAGCTTGCCGTTCGGATTGGTCAGGAACGTGCCCGACGCCGGGAAGACGCTGTAGGTGCCGTTGAAGGGATCGTGCGAATAGGCGCCGAGCAACGTGAAGCTGGTCGAGCTGCCAGCGCCGGCCGTGACCGCCCCCGACACCGTCTGGCGCTCGCGTTTGCCGAAGCGCTGCTGGGTCGACGCGCCGTTGGCGCTGCCGTTCAGCCGCCACAGCACGCCTTCGCCCGCACGACCGCCGAGATCCGCATCGACGCGGTAGAGGTCGTAATTGCCGTAGGACGCGCTGATCGCGCCGTACAAGGCCTGGTCGAGCGGCAGCTTGCTCGACAGCGACACCAGGCCGCCCGGACCCGACTGACCATAGAGCACCGATGCCGGACCCTTCACGACCTCGATCCGATCGAGCCGCGACACATCGACCTGCGGCTGAAGATACCCCGCGCCGCCCTGCAACTTCAGTCCGTCGAGGAACTGCGGCGCATCGAACCCGCGCAGCTTGAACTGGTCGTACACTTCGGCGCTCGACCCGCGCTGCTCGGGGGTGACGCCTGCCACGAAGCGCAGCGCCTGATTGAGGTTCTGCAAGCCCAGGCCCGCGATCTCGCCCGACGTGATCACGCTGATCGACTGTGGCGTCTCCGCGAGCGGCGTATCGGTTTTCGTGCCCGACGACGCCTGTTCGGGGGCGTGTTGTCCGGTCACGACGATCGCGTTGGTCTCACCGTCCGCCTGAGCGGTCTGCGCAAAGCCAGGGCCGGCTACGAAGGCCGAACCGAGCAGGATGGCGGTGCCGAAGCGACGACGTGTCATGAAATTCCCTTTACGTTATGCCGCCCCGCTAGAGTTTATGATAACGATTATCAATAGCCAGCTGTGGCTTCAGGGAAATAGCGCTTGCATCCGCGACAATCCGGCAACACCCGCTCGCGTGAACACCCAGGGTCGGACAGGGACGATATGGACGCGCGGAATTTCAGTGAGATCGCGGTGGCCGGCGATGCCTCATGGTTCGATCGCCACCCCGACCGGCGGTTGCGCATCCGCAATCTGGTCGAGGGAGAATTCGGCGACGTGGCGGGACCGCCGCCTGTCGGCATGGCGTGGCGGACCATTGTCCTGGAAGCACAGCCTGGGGCACGTAGTCGGCAGGCGATCGCCCTGCCGATCGGCGTTGATCTCGACACGCTTGGCGATGCCGAACTCTTCGACCTGTTCCTTCAGGTCGCGCCGCCCGGTGCACGCCGGATGATCGCATCGCTGCGCAAGGTGAAGGTACCCGGCAAAGCGGACGCAGGCGCGGCTCAGTAAGAGCCACCGCGAACGAGTCCGCGCCGGATGCGGCGCAATATCCGACAAACCGAGGCAACCGCATGACGGACCGCGCTAGTCACGGCGGGATCACATGCTAGCTTGTACCCAGAGACGCGCTGCCGACCGGCGCTGCGTCCTGGGTGCCCCGTCCGGATACGAGAGTGTCGCACGGACGGACGGGGCGCCTCGTTCATCTCAAATTCACCCATGAAGAGCATAGCGCGCGGCAGAGGCATCGCCACAGTATCGCGTACCCTCGGCGCCCCGCCGGGCATCAGTCACACGGGCAGGCGGGGCGCCTTTTATCGCGACGGTCGAGACGCTTACCCTTCCCGCGCTACTTTTCATCGTTCCTCGGTCAACCCAGCCCCTGTCGCGACAGGCGTGCGTCGACCAGATCGAGTTCCCGCCCCAGTTGCTCGGCAAGTTCGATCCCGATCTCACGGCGACGGGCAAGATCGAAGATGGTGTTGCGCTCGGCCCGGATGGCAGCGAGGCGCATGTCGCGTTCGATCCGCGCATCGCCCTGGCCTGCGCGATCCTCGGGCTGCGCGGACAGGCTGTCGATGCGTTCGCGATACTGATCCATCAAACGCGCGGCGACGTCGGTAAAGCGATCCGCGTCGTCGCGTCCCTCCGCCATTCGGTGCTGGACGCGGTCAAGCTCCGCGATCGCCGCGTTCGCCGCGGCCAATCGGGCCATGTCGCGCGCGGCGGCCACGCCCGGTTCGGGCGGCAGGCTCAGTCCGCGCAACAGCAGCGGCAACCCGATCGATGCGATGACGAGCGACGACAGGATCACGCCCGACGCCAGGAAGATGACGAGATCGCGCGCAGGAAACGGCGTACCGTCGGTCAGTGTAAGTGGGAGCGTCAGCGCACCGGCCAGCGTGATCGCGCCGCGTGCACCCGCACACGACATCGCCGCGATGATCCGGCGCGGGGGGCTGACCGCGACGTCGTTGCGCCGGCGCGCGTGCAGGATCGTGAACTGTAGCGAGACCCACACCCAGCCATAGCGCAGGATCGCCAGACCGGCGACGACCGCGACGACGTAGACGGCCAGCCACCACGGGCTGACGTGCCCGGTCGCGGTGACGGTATCGCGCGCACGGACGAACACTTCGGGGAGTTGCTCGCCGAGCAGCACGAAGATGACGCCGTTCAACGTGAACTGCAGCATGTCCCAGACCGCGCGACGGCGGATCCGCGTACCGGCGGCGACCGCGGTGGTCGCGTCGGTAAAGCTCATCGCGATGCCGGCAGCCGCGGCGGCGAGCACGCCCGAAGCATGAACGTGTTCGGCGAGCAGATAGGCGGCGAACGGGATCAGCAGGCTGACCAGGATGTTCGAGCCCGCCTCGTCACCGAACCGGCGCGCGAAGGCACTCTTGATCGCGACGATCCCAAGCGCGATACCGACGCCGATCGCGACGCCGGCGATCGCCATCCACGCGAACGTCGCGGCGGCATCGGCGAGCGAGAAGCTGCCGGTCAGCACGGCGGCGATCGCGAACCGGACGCAGACCAGCCCCGACGCATCGTTGAGCAGCGCCTCGCCTTCGAGGATATGCATCATCCGCTTCGGGATCGGAGCCTTTTGCGAGACGGCGGATACCGCGATCGGATCGGTTGGCGATACCACTGCAGCCAGCGCGAAGGCCACACCGAGCGGCATCGTCGGAATGAGCCAGTGGACGAACAGGCCCATGCCGAGCACCGTCAGGAAGACGAGGCCGAGCGCCAGACCGAGAACCGCGCCGCGATCGCGGAAGAGTTCGTCCTTCGGGATGCGCCAGCCGTCGAGGAACAGCAGCGGCGGCACGAGCAGCAGGAAGAAGAGTTCGGGATCGAGTTCGACGCGGACATGCGCGACCATGCCGATCAAGGCGCCGAGCGCGATCTGCACCAGCGGCCGGGGCAGTGCCGATGGCAGCATGCGCGAGACGATGCCGCTCACCACGACGGCGAGCAACAGGAACAGGCACAAGGTCACAATCTGCAAACCGGACTCCCCGAAGATCTGGATGCGCGGCAGGCACGCAGGCGCGCGATCGAAAGGACCGGCAGGTATCCAGAGTCAGATAGCAGAGAAGCGGAAATTTCGGAAGCGTGCGCTGCCTTTTCCAGCGGCGTACAGCCCCGGACGGAGCATCAGGAAACCGCCACGGACGTTGTGATGATAGCCCGACACCTCCATCCCCCGATCGAACCGGTGCCAGGTCCGGCCGCCATCGCCGCTGGTGTCGTACGTCACGATGTGGCGATCGTTGGTCACGCGGATCCGCATGGAACGTCCGTGCGGGTTGGCGGGACGGCCGCGCTCGGCGCCATATTGATGCGTGACGAAGCGATCGCCGTCGAAGCCGAGGCCGCAATACAGTTTGTCGTCATAGAATAGCAGCAAGCCTGCGGTCGTGCCGGGATCGATCGCGATGTCGCACTCGAAGCGATAGCGCGTGTCGCCGGCGATCAGCAGGAGCGGCGACGAATCCACCGGCGCGGTGCCGCGTGCTGCGAGCGTCAGGGTATTGCCGGAAACCGACACGCGCTTTGCCTCATCCGGACCGGGGCGGAAGAAGCTCCATTTCGTCCCGAGTGCGAGCGTCGCAAAGTTGTCGGACAGTGCTTGGCCGTGCGGGACCGCGGTGCCGCCTTTCGGTTTTGCGAGTGGCTTCGACAGGTCGCCGCCCTTCATCCGGAACCAGCCGTCCGCGGTCCATTCCACCGGATCGAGCAGGGTCTGGCGGCCGAGCGTCCAATAGCCGTTCTCGAACCCGTGATAGAGCGCCCACCAGTCGCCCGCCGGCCCCTCGACGAGCGAGGCGTGGCCGCGCGACCACCAGCGTTCGGTGCTGTCTGTGGTGCGGACGATCGGGTTGGCGGGGCAATCCTTCCATGGGCCGTGGATCGATCGCGAGCGGGCGGCGATCACCATATGGCCGGTCGGCGGCCCGGCGGTGCCGCCGACCGCGGTGATGAGATAGAACCAGCCGCCGTGCCGGACGATCTTGGTGCCTTCGGGCGAGAAGCCCTCGACGATCCAGTCTTCTGGATAGCGCCACGGATCATAGACGTGCTCGACCTCGCCGACGGTGGACAGTCCGTCGGAAGCGAGCCGAACGCGGTCGCCGCCCGAGAGGAACAGCCAGCGGCTGCCGTCTTCGCCGACGATATGGCATGGATCGATATGCTTGTGCAGGCCGAGGTCTACGGGATCGCTCCACGGGCCTTCAATACGGTCGGCGTGGATCACCCAGATCGAGTTCGGATCCGCCTTGACGGGGATGTAGAGGAAATAGCGGCCGTCGTGCTTTTCGAGACTGACCGCCCAGACCGAGCCGATGTTGCGGGTCAGCGCCGGACCGATCGGTTGCCAGTTCACCAGATCGCGCGAGTGCCAGATGACGAGCCCCGGATAGGAATCGAAGCTGGAGAAGGTCATGTAATAGTCCGACCCGTCCTTCAGGATCGCCGGGTCGGGTCGATCACCGGCCATCACCGGGTTGAGGAAGCGACCATCGCCGAGATCGGCGATGCGCTGGTTGTCGAGGCCTCGTCGCCAGGCGGGTTCGGCCGGCGTGGTTTCGGCCTTGGTGCTGGCAGGCGCCTGGCCGGGAACGAGCAGCGCGCCGGCGGCGCCGAGCGTGGTGAAGGCGTCGCGTCGGGTGAAGGTCATGCGGTGATCTTTCGGATGTCGTCGATGCGCATGCGGCCATGGGCGAGCAACGCGGTGTGATACGCAATCGTCGCCTTACCGTGTGCCGTGTCGGCGATCGTCAGCCACGCCATCGCTTCGGCAACGCGCGCGGCGGGTTCGAGCGGGATGCGCGCGAGTTCGACGTCGAACGGCGCAAAATAGGCAGGTTCGCCTTGCCATTCGACCAGGCGGTCGCGGGCCTGCTCGATCGACCAGCCGTGAAGGTGGACGCCGAGATCGACGAGCGCGCGGGTAACGCGGAACAGGAGCCAGTGGACGTGGCCGAGCGCATCGTGCGGGTCGGCATAGGCACCGGACTTTGCGGCGAGCTGCTCGGCATAGATGCTCCAGCCTTCGACGAACGCGGCTGCGTATTCGATGCGGAGTGGATGGGGCGGGGCTGCGCCTTCGAGGCCGAGCTGGATCATGTGACCAGGAAGGAGTTCGTGCGCGACGACGCTGGGTAGCGTCCAGCGCGGGCGCCGGCGAATGTCCTTGAGGTCGACGATGTACGCGCCCGACCGGGTCGACGTCGGGACTTCGCGATAGCCATTGCGGCCGCTGGCGATGTCGCTTGGCGACAGGGAGCGGACCGTTGCGTCGAGGCACCAGGCCGGGCGTTCACCGAACGCAGCCGGGACGTGCGTGCGGGCGGTCGCGAGCATGCGGTTCATGTCGGCAACGGCGGTGGCGCGGCCCGCTTCGGTGGCGGGATAGAGGAAGCGGTCGTCGCGCCAGAGCCTGGCGTAGCGGTCTGCAATCGAGCCTCTCGGCGCGCCGATCTGGTCGAACCGCCGCGCGGCGCGGGCGTGAAGGCGGTTGAGTTCGACGAACAGCCGGCGTTCGGCATAGGCCGGCGTCATGGCGCCGAGCGAGCGCTGGAGCTGGAGCGTGTACCAGTCTGCGCCACCGCGGAACCGGCCGACTCCGGGGGCGGAGGGGGCGATGTCGCGCAGACTTTCCAACGCCTCGATCTGGCGGTTGATGGCAGGGTCAGCGGGCGCGGTTCGGAGCGCTTCGACCGTGCGATCTAGGGACAGGCGGGGGAGGATTATGCCGGCTCCGGCATCCGTGAGGATAGCGGTGGTGTCCGCGTCGATCATGGCTCGATCGGGACGGGCGGCCTTCCATGCACCGGTCGTCGGGGTGACGCGGTAGGGGCTCCGTCCGGTGCGGCCGAACGCGGATCGGACGAGGGCGGCGTCGATCGCCAAACCCGCGCGGCCGGTGATCAGGTCCAGGCGATCGGCGGGTTGAAGGGAGCTCGCGTCGATCGGGGCTAGCAGACGGAGCGCTTGGTCTGGGTCAGCTGCGACTGCTGCAGCGGCAGCGGCGTCGAGAGCTTGGCGTAGGGATGTGGTGGATTGGGCACGCAGCGTTGCTGGGACGAAGGGTGACGAAGCCAACCCAGCCAGCACGGTTCGGCGGGTCGGCGTCATTCCACACCCCTCCGTTCGCCCTGAGCGAAGTCGAAGGGTGCGCCCGAGGATAGGTATGCTTCGATTTCGCTCAGCACGAACGGGGTGAGGATGGTCTTCCTTCGGAGTGCGGTGCGACTCTGGGTAGCGGCGGTGCTGCTATGAACGCGGTTGGTCGCAGAACCCGTCGAACATCCGTCCGTCATTCCCGCGCAGGCGGGAAGCCATACTGACAGGCTTTTCCGTGTGATCGCCGACGTTCGAGTATCTGGGGCCCCGCCTCCGCGGGGATGACGCAGGGTAGATGCCGGGGTGGGATAACCATGTACTGGTTTCGGGGCAGAATTCTGATGAAGCGTCATCGGGAGCGCGTCATCGTTGCAGCGGGACGCGGTTGTTCGCCTGCGTGATCTCGGGCTCGTCTCCAGCCAGCGCGACGTGAACGGTCAGCGTTGCGGGGCTTACGCGGGCCGGGATCGCCAGCTTTACGGTCGTGGTCCTCGGTCGCAGATCCAGCGGAGCGGCCAGCGGCGGGATGCTCTTGGTTGCCACCACTCTACCCGTTGGGTCGACCAGCTCCGCGCGGCCGCCCCTGGCATCTTTAGCGCCAAGGCTGTGGACGGTGACCGCCACACTACGCCCCTTCACGGCCACGTCGTCCGTGCCGATGCCGAGGTCTGCGCGCTCGTCCACCGAGCTTCCCCCCTCTACCAGCGCGAAGTCGAACACCGTCGTGCCGGGCGCGAACGTCACGTCGGTGCTGGCGCTGCGTTCGAGTGTCATTGCCTGCGCGACGCCGATCGGCGCGAGCGTCCTGCCGCCGTCGGCACTGGTCGACGCCTGCATCGACCAGCGCCCCGCCGTGACCGTCCAGGTCGACATCGTCGCACGCTGCGCGTGATCAGTGGTGTTGTAGGCGATCACGCGGAACTTGGTCGGCGTGGCGCCCGGCAACAGGATTGCGACGCGTTCCGCCGCGCCCGGCTCGGCGAAGCGCCAGCTTACCGTGTTGCCAGGCCAGCTCTGGTTCCGCCGGAGTGCCACGCCGCCAAGCCGTTCACGTTGCAGGATCTCGCTCGGCTGGTCGACGCGGTCGCTCCACCAATGGCCCTCGGTGTACATGTCCATATGCTGCGACTTGTCG
Source organism: Sphingomonas faeni (assembly GCF_040407565.1). GTDB lineage: Bacteria > Pseudomonadota > Alphaproteobacteria > Sphingomonadales > Sphingomonadaceae > Sphingomonas > Sphingomonas faeni_F. The sequence goes on along the minus strand of NZ_JAPZPR010000005.1, from coordinate 131,573 downwards.
GCGATCGCGTCGGCGTGGAGTGCTTCCAGCGGCGCGGTGTCGCCGGTCGCGGCCCAGGCGGTGTAGCGGGCGAACGGGTCTTCGGACTTGGTCGCCGCGAGTTTGGTCCGGGCTGCGGCGCCACCGGGGAGGGCATCGAACGCGTTCTCGTTGAACTCTGCGAGCGCGCCCGGACCCGCCTTGGCGAGGCGCGCTTCGATCGGACGGAGGTATTTCGCATCACCGGTGTAGCGCCACGCGGCCCAGGTCGCCTGCAACGAGGTGGTGATGCCGCCGCCGTCGCCGACGCGCTCGGCATCGGTGCGCCAGTTGATCTCGTTGGGATAGCTCCAGCCGCCGTCCGGACCCTGTTTGCCATGCGCCATCCAGCCGTCGATCACGCCGGTGACGAGCCCGCGTGCGAGCGGATTGGCGTTGTAGAGGCCGACCAGCATCGGGCCGTGCATGACGGTGAAGGCATAGGGTTTCTGCCATTCCCACGCGCCCTCACGGTACATCGTCCGGCCGCCATACCAGTTGCTGGCGAAGTGCATGTGGCCGGCGGGGTTTTTCAGGATCACGGTCTGCAGGGCGCGCGTGTTATCCATCAGGCGTTCGACCGCCTTGGGTTCGCCCCAGTTGAGGTACAGGCGTTCGGCGTTGCTGTTCAGGCCCTCTTCGTATGCGTGGAGTTCGTCGGCGGTGATGTAGCCGAGGCCGTTGACGATCATGCCGTTCTTGTAGACCGCATCCGACAGCGCGCGGAGCGAGGCATTGATCTTGTCGGGCTCGACACCCATCAGCGCGAGGCCGGGCCATTGCTGCGTGAGGTCGGTGTCGTCCGAAATGCCGCCGCCGAAATCGCCATAGGGAACCTGGCGCTTGTCGATCCACCACGTGACGAACTGGCGGACGCGCTTCAGGTCTTCGAGTTGGCGGAAGGCCCAGAGCGGGACGCCCGCGGGAGCGACCGGCTGGACGAATGCTGGCAGGTTTTCCGGGCGGTAATTGATGTCGGCCCAATAGGCGCGGGCGCGCGCGTTGTCGGGATCGACGCGGAGCAGGTCGGAAATGTCGGCGAACAGGCGCTGGTAGAGGCCGGCGCGCTTCGACGCGGTGTGCTCCTCGACGAGGAAGCCCCAATTGTCCTTCACCTGCGCCATGCGGTCGGCGATGTGCTCGGGCAGGCTTTCCGCACGAGGTTTGAACACGAGGCGTATCTTGGCGCCGTTGAGCGCGGTGGCGTCGAAGTCGGGCGATGCGCTTGCGATCGTAAGGTAAAGGCTGTCGTTCGGGAGGACCCGGTCGCGCAGGTCGAGCCAGAGCGTGCGCGCTTCGTTCGGACGGACCGAGACGGAAAGGTCGATCATGTCGCGGCCGGGCCAGATCGGGTCCTTAACGCGGATGTTGAGCGCGATCAGGCCGGCAGCGTTGGGCTTGGCTTTCAGCGCGGGGATGTCGAGGGCGATGCCGTCGAGGCCATCGTTGAGATTCTGCCAGCCATAGTCGAACGCGCGGGCGAGCGGGCGGTCGGGTAGGGCGTCGCCGAAGCTCGCTGGGACCAGGATGTGGACGATTGGGGCGGCATTCTCGCGGCGAACGGGGGCGCCCGATGCGCCACCGGTGCCTGCGCCGACCGCGGCTTTGAGGCCGGCCGAGGGCATGGCGACGACGGTGCTGCGTTCGTCCGGGGCGAAGCGGCCGGCGATGTAGGCGTTGAGGGGCGCGAGGGCGGCGAGGTTGGGAGAGGCGGCGGCGTCGATGGTGTAGGAGAGCTTGAAGCTGCCGGCGGGTTCTGCGCCTGCGCCGATGTCGTAGGCCCAGAGTTCCTGGATCGGCTGCTCCTGCATCGTGTTCGTGAAGCTGAGCGTGCCGCCGGTGCGGGGGGCGAACTGGTCGACGCTGCGGACGGTGCCTTGGGCGCGTGTGGCGATCTGGGTGGTCTTGCCGGCGTCGCTCCAGTCGAGCCGGCCGTACGCGGCGCCGCGGATCTCGACGCGATTGAAGCGCTCGCCAGGGGGGATCGTCAGGTCGTAGCGCTTGCCGCCTTCGACATAGGTGTTCCAGTCGGGCAGCTCGAAATAATCGTCGCGGCCGGGCAGGCGGGAGCGGTTGTAGACGCCGGGCCACGTCGTCTCGGCGATGCCGTCGACGCCTTTCCACATCCATTCTTTCAGATCCTTCGCGTCGGCGAACTCGACTTTTCGGATGCGGGTGACGGGGGCGTCGAGCACGGGCGGCGCGGTCTTGTCCCAGCCGTACCGGTGGAGCCAGGCCGTGCGTCTGGCTGCCGGATCGGACGCGGGCGCAGGGGACGGTTCGCGCTTGTCGGCGAGTGCCGCGACATCGACGGCGGCGAGCATGTGATCGTAGACGCGGATCTCGTCGAGGTCGGAGCCACGCATGAAATTGTAGCGGCTCTGGACCTGGTGCGGGGACATGACGCGACCAGCGAGACCGAACTGGTCCAGGCCGCTGTCGAGGTCGGCCTTCTGGTCCTTCCGCGCGACCAGCTTGCCGTCGACATAGAGCTGCACGCCGACGGTTTCATCCCAGGCGAAGGCGATGTGCGACCAGGTGTCGGCGGCGGGCGCTCGCGGTATCGTCCAGGAAACGCGGATGCGTGAGAGGTTCGCGTCGGTGACGAAGGCGTCGAAGCCGTGGCCGTTCCAGTCGATCCGCAGGAACGCCATGTCCCAGCTCGAATGGTCGGCGAACCCGGTGCGGAAGATCACGAACGGTGCTTCGCCGACGGGCGTGCGGGCGCGCCAGAAAAAAGCGAGCGTACCGCGATCCGCGCGGATGTTGCCGGGGGCTTTCCACGCGACATAGCCGTCGTCGGCCCAGCGCGCTGCGCCGCCGATCGCGCCATCGGGGGTGATGTCGACGCCGCTGCGGAAATTGGGGACGGGATCGCCGGCGGCGTAGTCGGCGGTCAGGCTCTTGTCGGCCGAAGCACGCAACAGCAGCCCGGTCGCATCCTGTGCTTGTGCCGGCGCGATGCTCGTAACGGCCAGCGCGAGGGCGGACGCCGTGGTGAAACGCTTCACTGCTCTCTCCCTGAGGCCAATCGGCATTGAGCGATTTGGCCAAATGTTCGTCGTCAGAAGCTTGTTCTCCCGCTCAGGCGAGAGAACAAGAGACGGCAGTGTTAGCCCGCGTCCACTCTCGCCAGCCTAGGCGAAAGCAGGTGCACCACGATGATCGCGATCAGATACGTGCTGCCGGCGACCGCGAAGATCAGCGTGTAGCTGCCGGTGGTCTGCAGGACATAGCCGGTGAACTTGGCCATCATCATCCCGCCGATCGCGCCGACCGTGCCGCCGATGCCGACCACCGACCCCACTGCGCCGCGCGGGAACATGTCCGACGGGATCGTGTAGAGGTTCGCCGAGAACGCCTGATGCGCCGCTGTCGCGAGGCCGACGATCCCGACCGCGAGCCAGAGATTGTCGACATATTGCGCGAAGAAGATCGGCATCACCAGGAACGCGCAAACCAGCATCGTGATCTTCCGCGCGAAATTGGCGGAATGACCACGCCTCATCAGCTTCGACGACGACCAGCCCCCCGCCACGCTGCCGACGTCCGACAGCAGGTAGATCGCGACCAGCGGCGGGCCGAAGCTCTTGAGATCAAGATGATAGGTCTTGGCGAGAAAGTCGGGCGTCCAGAACAGGAACAGCCACCAGATCGGGTCGATCAGGAACTTGCCCAACGCGTACGCCCAGGTCTCGCGGTAGCCGAGCAGCTTGATCCAGCCGATCTTCTTGGCCGGATCCGCCGGATCGCTCTCGATATGCGCGAGTTCGGCGGGCGACAGCTTGGCGACTTCACGCGGGCGGCGGTAGATTGCGATCCAGGCGACCAGCCAGATCAGGCTGATCGCGCCGGTGATAATGAACGCCATCCGCCAGCCGAACGCGATCGTGATGATCGGCACGATCAGCGGCGTGATCACCGCGCCTATATTGGCACCCGCGTTGAACACGCCTGTCGCAAACGCGCGCTCCTTGGCGGGAAACCACTCCGACACGGCCTTGATACCGGCCGGGAAATTGCCCGCCTCGCCGAGGCCGAGCACGACGCGCGCCGCGGAGAACTGGAACGCATTGCCCGCGAACCCGCAAAGCGTGTGACCGAGCGTCCAGATCACGAAAGCCACCGAATAGCCGATCCGCGCGCCGAGCACATCGACGATCCGGCCGAAGCTCAGATAGCCGATCGCATACGCTGCCTGAAACCAGAAGATGACGTCGGCATAGGTCGTCTCGTTCCAGCCGAGTTCGGCGGAAATCGTCGGTTTCAGCACGCCGATCATCTGCCGGTCGACGTAATTGATCGCGGTGGCGGCAAACAACAGGCTGCAGATCAGCCAGCGGTAACGGCCAATCTTGCGGCCAATTCCATCCACGCCCGTGTCGGTCGCTCCTGCGGCGCCCGCCGCCGACATGCCCGTCATCGCCATTGGCCTCTCCCGTTAAAAGCAGCCTCTAGCGGGCCTTGATGGTGCACTGGACGGCGAACCGTCCGTCGAAACGCGCCTCTACCCGGTCGCCGATCGCAACCGGATGGACACCGGTGACAGCGCCCGTCGAGATCCACTGCCCGGACGATAACGCGATGCCCCGCGCCGCCATGTGCTCCAGCAGGTATCGCACGGCGCCGAACGGTCCGTCCAGCATGGTCGCGGTGGTCGCAGCGCCGATCCGTTCGTCGTTGATCAGCAATTCGACTGGCCAGGTATTGATGTCGCCATCGCGCCATCCCAGCGCATCCGCACCGATCACCAGTCCGTTGTTGTTGCCGAAATCGGACACCGTCACGGTGGGGCCGAGCGCGTTGATACCGGGGAAAGGCGAACTCGCGATTTCGATCCCGACATGGACGGCGTCGATCATCGCGCGCGCTTCGGCCAGTGTATAGTGTGTCTTTGCCGGATCGGGCGCGGTGCCGAGACGCAGCAGGAACTCCGCCTCCGCCGCCGCGAACCCGTCGGCAAACACCGGCATCGCCACCGGGGTCTCGGTCGCCGCCACGACCTGATCGTCGAAGATCGGACCAGACAGCCGGTCCACGCCATCGAGCGGCGGGTTGATCCGACCGACCTTCCATCCGGCGACCGTGCCGTCCGCCAGAAGCAGCGCCGCGTCCTGCACCGCATAGCCTTCGTCGAGCGTCACCGGCACCGGCCCCGGAAATTCGGGAACGGCAGCGCCGCGGCGTCGCGCATCGACGAAGGTGCGCGCGATATGCCTGATAATGTCGGTCGTGTCCGGCTGTGCCGTCAAGAACCCCTCCTGTTTTTTACGATACTCTGCTTTGTCCCGAGCGTATGGGAAACCGGTGTCATTGACAAGCAGCGCGGGGTTTTATTGCCGCATCGTGGTTTGTGGGTCGTGCGACACTGGTGGTTGCGATGTCCTGCGGCTATGCCGAGCCATGCAGAAGACCGGTCAGCCGACGATCAACGATGTGGCGCGGATCGCCAGCGTCTCGAAGAAGACGGTGAGCCGGGTGATCAACCGGTCACCGCTGCTCAACGACGATACGCGCAAGCGCGTCGAGGACGTTATCGCCGAGCTCGGGTATATTCCCAATCCGCAAGCGCGGGCCTTGGCACTCCGGCGCAACTTCCTGATCGGGCTGGTCCACGACAACCCGAATGCACAGACCGTGCTGAACGTACAGCAGGGCATGCTGGAGGCGTTGCACGGGAGCGAGTTCGAGATGGTCGTTAGGCCACTCGATCGCGGGTCGGCGACGATGCTCGAGGATCTGCGGCATTTCCTCGAACGCCAGCGGCTGTTCGGGGTGCTGTTGATGCCGCCGGTCAGCGAGAACGACTCGGTCGCCAGACTGTGCGACGCGATCGGCTGCCGCTACGTCAGGATGGGGTCGGCGGTGATCGACGACAACGATCATATGGTGGCGTCGAACGACCGCGAAGCCGTGAGGATCGCGACCGAATATTTGATCGCGCAAGGGCATCGGCGGATTGGCCTGGTCGCCGGGCCGCACGGCTTTCGGTCTGCCCGCGAGCGACGTCTCGGTTTCGAGGATGCGCTGGGCGCGGCCGGCATCGCCTTGCCGCGCAGCATGATCGCGGATGGCAATTACACGTTCGAATCGGGACTGGCCGCCGCCGAGCGGCTGCTCGACCTCATGCCACGACCGACCGCGATCTTCTCGTCGAACGACGAGATGGCGGCAGGTATCATCCATGCCGCTCGACAGCGCGGCCTGGACATTCCACGCGACCTGTCGATCGTCGGCTTCGACGACACGCCGATCGCGGCGCATGTGTGGCCGCCGCTGACGACGGTCCGTTGGCCGATCGCGTCGATGGCGCGGTCCGCGGCGTTGAAGCTGATCGCCGGCGCCGACGACGGCAGCGATCTGGTCGAGGAGCCTTCGTTGTTCCTGTCGACATTGATCCGGCGCGGGTCGGTCGCACCGCCGCTGGACGCCGAGACGGCATGAAGGCGCGACCAATTATTATTGCGCAGCGTGCTGACACCGGTTACCAGAATCGATGACGGCGGCGGCAATCGGCCGATCGCATGATGAGAGAGGATGGTATGGCGCGGGCCCTCGAACTGCATCCGGACAGGCTGTTTCCGGCCGATCCGACGACGCGGGATATCGCCCGGACGCTCTACGCGGAGATCGCGCATCTGCCGATCGTCAGCCCGCATGGCCATACCGATCCGACCTGGTTCGCCGACGACGCGCCGTGGCTGGATGCGACGACGCTGTTGCTGGCGCCCGACCATTATCTCTTCCGTATGCTCTATAGCCAGGGCGTCGATCTCGATGCGCTGGCTATCCCACGGCGGGACGGTGTGCCCGCGACCGACCCGCGGGCGGCATGGCGGACGTTTGCGGATCATTACCCGCTGTTCCGCGGCACGCCTTCGCGGCTCTGGCTCGATCACGTCTTTGCCGATGTGTTCGGTTTCGACATCGCCTTGGACTCCTCGACCGCGGATCGGTATTTCGATCTGATCGGCGAGAAACTGGCGACGGCGCCGTTCAGGCCGCGCGCGCTGTTCGACCGGTTCGGGATCGAGTTTCTCGCGACCACCGAGGGCGCGCACGACGATCTGGCCGCGCATCGCCGGATCCGCCAATCTGGCTGGGGTGGTCGCGTGGTCACCACCTACCGCCCGGACGGCGTGATCGACGTCGAGCATGAGGCGTTCACGCCGGCGATGGCGCGCTTTGCCGCGCTGACCGGAGAGGACGTGTACGACTGGCAGGGCTATCTCGCCGCACATCGCAAGCGCCGCGCCGACTTCCGCGCCGCCGGGGCGACCGCGACCGATCATGGCCACCCGACCGCGGCGACCGCGAACCTGTCGAACGTCGAAGCCGAAGCACTGTTCGCCAAGGTAACGCGCGGGGACTGGACGCCGGCCGACGCCGAACTGTTCCGCGCGCAGATGCTGACCGAGATGGCGGCGATGTCGGTCGAGGATGGCATGGTGATGCAGATCCATCCCGGCTCGTCACGGAACCACAATGCCGGGCTGTTCGCGAGCCATGGTCGTGACAAGGGTGCCGATATCCCGACGCGGACCGATTACGTGCACGCACTGAAGCCGTTGCTCGACCGGTTCGGGACGAGCACGGCGCTGTCGGTCATCCTGTTCACGCTCGACGAGAGCACGTACGCGCGCGAATTGGCGCCGCTCGCCGGGCACTATCCATGCCTGAAGCTGGGACCGTCGTGGTGGTTCCACGACAGTCCCGAGGGGATGCGCCGGTTTCGCGAGATGACGACCGAGACCGCCGGGTTCTACAACACCGTCGGCTTCAACGATGACACACGGGCGTTTCTTTCGATCCCGGCGCGGCACGATGTCGCGCGGCGCGTCGATTGCGGCTTTCTCGCGCGGCTGGTGGCGGAACACCGCCTCACTGATTGGGAAGCGGCTGAACTCGCGCACGAACTCACCAGCGGCCTAGTCCGCCGCGCCTACCGTATCGACGAACCCCATTTCGCTGCGCAAGCGGCCTGACCGGAGCCTTTTATGTTCGACCGCACTTATTACGCCACGCACCCCGACATGATGGAGTGCGTCTCCAACGACGAACTGCGCGACCGGTATCTGATCCAGGACCTGTTCCGCGACGGCGAATGCGTGCTGAACTACACGCATGCGGAGCGCTTCGTGATCGGCGGCGTCGCGGTGGCGAGCGGTAGCGTCAAGCTGCCCGACCAGGCCGAGCCGGCATCGGCGGCGGGGCACCCGTTCCTCGAGCGTCGCGAACTCGCGGTCGTCAACGTCGGCAAGGTCGACGGCACCGTCACGGTCGACGGCGGGACGTTCACGCTCGGCAACAAGGATTGCCTGTACGTGACGATGGGCGCGAAGGACGTGCAGTTCTCCGGCGACGGTGCGCGCTTCTATCTGGCGTCGTGCCCGGCGCACAAGGCGTTCACGACGCGCGTCATCTCGGTCGGCGATGCGACGACGCTGGAGCGCGGCAGCCTCGAGGAGTCGAACGAGCGGACGATCTACCAGATGGTCATTCCCGGGATCTGCGACAGCGCGCAGCTGGTGATGGGGCTCACCGTCCTGAAGCCGGGCAGCGTCTGGAACACGATGCCGCCGCATATCCACGAGCGTCGCAGCGAGATCTATTTCTACTTCGAGCTCGACGATCTCGAGAAGGACCGCGTGTTCCACTACATGGGCGAGGGCGAGGCGACCCGCCACATCGTCATGGCGAACGAGGAGGCGGTGATCAGCCCGCCCTGGTCGATCCACATGGGTTCGGGCACCAAGGCGTACGCGTTCATCTGGGCGATGGCCGGCGAGAACCAGGATTATACCGACATGAACGTCCTGGATATCTGCCAGCTGGCCTAAAATCGTCTCCCCTCCCGTTCACGGGAGGGGTCGGGGGAGGGCGTGTCCACGAGCGTCGGTCCGCATTTCCCCTCCCCTAACCCCTCCCGCAAGCGGGAAGGGAATGAGAGAGAAAGCATGACCACTCCTGTACCTGGCCCCTTCGACCTGACCGGCAAGGTCGCCATCGTCACCGGTGCGAACACCGGCATCGGCCAGGCGATCGCGCTCGCGCTTGCCGCCGCGGGTGCCGACGTCGCGTGCGTCGGTCGCACGCCGGCCGAGGATACCGTCGCGCAGATCCGCGTGCTCGGGCGGAAAGCCGAGATCGTCTCGGCCGACCTGTCGACGATCGAACCCGTACAGCGCGTCGTCGACGAGACGGTGGCCAGGCTTGGCGGGCTCGACATCCTGATCAATAACGCCGGCATCATCCGCCGCGCGGACGCGGTCGACTTCACCGAGGAGGACTGGGACGCGGTCATCGACACCAACCTCAAGTCGGTGTTCTTCCTGTGCCAGGCGGCGGGGCGGCACATGATCGCGCACGGGTCCGGCAAGATCGTCAACATCGCCTCGATGCTTACGTTCCAGGGCGGCATCCGCGTGCCGAGCTACACCGCGTCGAAGTCGGGGATTGGTGGTCTCACCAAGCTGCTGGCGAACGAATGGGCGAGCAAGGGCATCAACGTCAACGCGATCGCGCCGGGCTATATCGCGACCAACAACACCGCCGCGCTGCAGGCCGACGAGACCCGCAACCGGTCGATCCTCGACCGGATCCCGGCAGGCAAATGGGGCGATGCGAGCGATCTGGGCGGGGCGGCCGTCTTCCTGTCCTCCGCCGCCGCCGCCTATGTCCAGGGCCATATCCTGGCGGTCGATGGCGGCTGGCTCGCGCGCTGACCTCGTCGATGGCGGGGCGCTGGCTTGGCGCTGGGCAGGGGCGAGGACGCCTGGCGCATGAGGGAAGGGGCTTCCACCGGCGGGTACGCCTGTGGCACGTCGTAGGCGCCCCGGCCCAGGCGGCGATAAGCCGCTTTGACCGGGAAGGCATAACGGAGAGGCGATATCTTGGCTAAGTTCCTGGCGTTCGGCGAAATCATGTTGCGGCTTTCCCCCCCGGGGCGCGAACTGTTGATGCAGTCGCCTCGCTTCGATGTCTGGGTGGCTGGCGCGGAAGCCAACGTCGTGACGCAGCTCGCCCGGCTCGGACACGACACCGGCATGGCGACGATGGTCCCCGACAATGATCTCGGTCGCGCGGCGATCACGACGTTGCGCGGGCACGGCGTCGACACCGCGGCGATCGCGCTCGGCGGCGAGCGGATGGGGCTGTATTTCGTCACGTCGGGTGCAGGCCTGCGGGCTACCGAAGTGATCTACGATCGGGCCTGGTCGTCGTTCGCGGAGGCGCCCTCGACGGCTTGGAACTGGGACGCGTTGCTCGACGGAGTCGATCGGCTCCACCTCTCGGGGATCACGCCAGCGCTTGGGCCGGTCCCGGCGGAAAGTGCGCTCGCTGCGGTCAGGGCCGCCACCGAGCGCGCGATCCCGGTGTCGTTCGACGGCAATTGGCGCGGCAAGCTGTGGGAACGGTGGGACTCGAACCCACGCGCGATCCTGACGCAACTCGTCGAGCACGCGGATCTGATGTTCGGCAACCACCGCGACATCGCGCTGCTGCTCGGTCGTGATTTTTCGGGGGATGCCGAGGATCGCCGGCGCGAGGCGGCGGACGCGGCGTTCGCAGCCTTCCCGCGATTGCAGACGATCGCGTCGACCGCGCGGCATGTCGAGCATGTCGATCTCCACCGCCTTGCCGCACGGATCGATACGCGGGCCGCGCATGTCCAGACCGACGAGGTCGTCCTCGCCGGGATCGTCGACCGGATCGGCGGTGGCGACGCGTTTGCGGCGGGCGTGCTGCATGGGTTGCGGTCCGGCAAGGATATCGCGGACACGGCGCGCATCGGCCTGGCACTCGCGGCGCTCAAGCATTCGCTGCCGGGCGATGCGAGCCTGTTCCGGCAGGCCGACATCGATGCCTATCTGGCAGGCGGGCTGGATGTCCGACGCTGACCACTGGACGCGGCGGGCGGTGCTCGGCGCCGGTGCCGCCACGCTGATCGGGCGTGCCGCTAGCGGGGCGGCCCCGATGGCGCGTCCGGCAACGACGATCCGGTGTTCCGCCGGCACCTTTGCCGGCATAGCGTCCGACCCGCCATATGGGGGCGTCACCGCCTTCAAGGGCATCCGCTACGGACGCGCGGCGCGGTTCCGGGCGCCGGTGCCCGTTCCACCGACGAGGGACATAGTTCCGGCGCGCGCGTTCGGACCGGTGTGTCCGCAGGCGGGGCCGTACGGGCCGCAATCCGAAGACTGCCTGTTCCTCAACATCTGGACCGCCGACGCCGACGTTCGCGCGAATAAACCGGTGATGGTCTATATCCACGGTGGCGCCTATTCGAACGGCAGCGTAACCGACCCGCTGAACGACGGCCAGGCGTTGTCCGCACGCGGCGACTGCGTGGTGGTGACGATAAATCACCGCCTCAACGCGCTGGGCTACCTCTACCTCGCACGGCTCGACCCGCGGCTTCCCGACAGCGGCAACGCCGGGCAGCTCGACCTGATCCTCGCGCTCAAATGGGTGCGCGACAATATCGCGGCGTTCGGCGGAGATCCGGCCTGCGTTCTTGTTTTCGGCCAGTCGGGTGGCGGCGCCAAGATCGCGACGATGATGGGCATGCCCGCGGCCGCCGGCCTGTTCCAGCGCGCGGCGACGATGAGCGGGCAACAGGTCACGGCATCCGGCCCGATGAACGCGACCGCGCGCGCAAGGGCGTATCTGGCCAAGCTGGGCGTTGCCGAGACCGACCTTTCGCCGCTGCTGGCGATGCCAGTCGAGAGGCTCGTCGACGCGTTGACGACGACCGATCCGATAATCGGTGGCGGCGTGTATTTCGGGCCGGTGCTCGACATGACCTGGCTTGTCCGGCACCCGTTCTGGCCCGATGCGAACCCGCTCGGGCGCGGCATCCCGATGATGCTGGGCAACACGCATGACGAGACGCGGGCGTTCATCGGCCTGGATTCACCGAAGGTGCGGGGGCTCGACTGGAGCAATCTCGCCGCACGCATGGCGCCCGAACTCAAGATCGACATCCTGCCCGAATGGGTGGTGGCGCAGTATCGCACGCGGTATCCGACCTGGTCGCCGATCGACATATTCTACGATGCGACCACCGCGGGGCGGAGCTGGCGCGGGCAGGTTATCGAGGCGGAGGCGCGGGCGAAGGCTGGCGCGCCGACCTGGGTGTATCAGGTCGACTTCGCGTCGCGCAAAGATCCGCGGCGCGGTGCCTTCCACACGATGGACATCCCGCTGGTCTTCGGAACGCTGGACGCGGCGGGGTCGCAGACCGGCACCGCGGCCGATGCGCGCGCCGCGTCGAAGGCGATGCAGGACAGTTTCGTCGCGTTCGCCACCACCGGCAACCCCGATCATACGGGCGCGCCGCACTGGCCGCGCTATGACCTGTCGACGCGCGCGACGATGATCTTCGATGCGCGGTCGGCCGTGACGAACGATCCACGGCGGTGGCAGCGCGAACTTTTTGCGCGTGTACCCTATATTCAGCCCGGAACCTGACGGCGATCGGTACCGCCGGCACTCGACGACCGGCGGCATCGATCCCGGACGATGTTTGCGCCGGCCAGGGCAGGGCGCTTGAGATATCCGATCTCGATCCTGATCTGAACAGCCTCGTCGTGCCCGGGCGACACGATCCGCGTCGCGGCATGTTGACACGCAACGCATCGTCGGACATTGTTCTGACACCGGTTACCTAAGCATTGAGGGATCGGCGCGCGGACCAGCAACAACTGGCCGTCCGGGAGAGGATGAGATGCCCCCGTTCCCAGCAACGGGTCTTATTCCCCAAGATATCAGGGCGGTAGCGGTTCGGCGGACGGTCGGAACCGTAACCGGTGTCATCGGCGTTGACCGAACGGGGAGTGAAGCAATGGACGTTCAAGCGACGGTAGCGAATCAGCGGATGAACTGGCTGGGCGGTATTTCTGCCGGCAGCCTCGTTCTCGCGCTCGCCATGCCTGTGACCGCGTTCGCGCAGGCTGCGCAAATCCCAAGCAGCGTGACGCCGGGAACGCCGGCGCAGGTCGATCCGTCACCGGCGCAAACCGCCGTCGTACCGCAAGGCCAGCCCGCCGACCCCGCCGCGACGACCGCGGCACAGGATGGAGTGGCGGCCGAAACCGTATCGCCGAACAGCGAAACCGCCGAGATCATCGTCACCGGTTTCCGCCGCTCGCTCGATGCCGCGCTGAACGTCAAGCGCCAGTCGGTATCATCGGTCGACGCGATCGTCGCGGAGGATATCGCGAAGTTTCCCGACCAGAACCTGGCCGAGTCGTTGCAGCGCATCCCCGGTATCTCGATCCAGCGCGATGCGGGCGAAGGCCGCGCCATCACGGTGCGTGGGCTTGGCGCGCAGTTCACGCGCGTCCGGGTCAACGGCCTGGAGACGGTGGCGACCTCGACCGACGGGGCCAGCTCGAACCGCGATCGCGCGTTCGATTTCAACGTCTTCGCGTCCGAACTCTTCAATTCGATCGTCGTCCACAAGACGGCCGAAGCGTCGCTCGACGAAGGCTCGCTCGGTGCGGTCGTCGATCTGAACACGGGCAATCCGCTTGGCGGCAAGACCGGCTTCACGCTCGTCGGGTCGGCGCAGGCGAGCTACAATGATCTCAGCAAGAATTTCGGTCCGCGGCTCGCGGGCCTGTTGTCGTGGAAGTCGGCCGACGGCACGTTCGGCGTGGCCCTGTCGGGCGCGTACACCAAGACCAACAATTTCGAACTCGGCAACAACAGCGTCCGCTGGGCGCAAGGCGTCTTCGACTCGGTCGGCGGGACACCCTGTTTCACGCAACCCAACCGCGGCGGCACCTACACCAGCGCGGCGGTTTGCGACAAAGCGGCGCTCGCGTTCCATCCCCGCATCCCGCGCTACGGCTCGGTCCGGCACGATCGCGAGCGGCTGGGGCTGACCGGCAGTATCCAGTGGTCGCCCTCGGATGCCACGAAGGTCTCGATCGACGGGCTCTATTCGCGGTTCAAGGAAACCCGAGAGGAGAAATGGGGCGAAGTGCTGCTGCGGTCGAACGAGCGCTCGATCGACATCAGCAATTACACGATCGACGACAACAACAATCTGATTAAGGCAACGCTGAACGACGCATGGGTGCGTACCGAGCATTATCTGCGCAAGTCGCAGACGGAATTCTATCAGCTCGGCGGCAGCTGGGATCAGGATATCTCCGACAAGCTGCGGTTCACTCTGATGGGCGGCTTTTCGAAATCGGATGCGACCATCCCGGTCGAGACGACCTTCGTGTTCGACGACCGCGACGCGCAAGGGTATGGCTACGATTATATCGACATGAAGCGTCCGAAGCTCACCTTCGGCACCAGCGTGACCGATCCCGCGAATTTCCAGCTGGCCGAAATCCGCGATCGGCCGTCCGAGACGGTCAACAAGTTCCGCACCGCGCAGCTGCGCACCGAATGGGACGTGACCGAGGGCTTCCAGATCAAGGCCGGCGGCATGTACCGGCGCTTCTCGTTCGACACCGCGGGCTTTTCGCGCGACGCGGTCGTCTGTCCGACGGCGGGCGGACGCGACGTCGTGCTCGGCACGATCACCTGCTCGCCCAGCACCGCCTTCGGCCCGACCGCGGTCTACGGCTTTCCCGCGGGGAATCTCGGGGAGATCTTCAATCTGGGCAAGGCCGGCCAGCCCGCGGGTTCGACGACCGGTTTCCTGATCCCGAACATCGACGCGTCGGCGGCCTATACCAGCCTATACGGGCGCACGCCGACGGTGCTGGTCGGCGATACCCGCAGCGTCGTCGAGGAAGTCACCGGCGGCTATGCCGAGTTCGACGTGAAGGGCGACATTCTCGGCCTGAACTACGCGGCGAATGCGGGCATGCGCTATGCCCATACCGCGCAGAAATCGACCGGCATCTCGTCGGCGGTCGTCGGCGGGGTCACCGTCAACACGCCGGCGACGGTCGGGCGCAGCTATGACGACTGGCTGCCGGCGATCAACATCGCGCTGTTCCCGACGGACAAGATCATCCTGCGCGGCGCGATCGCCAAGGTGCTGACGCGGCCTAGCCTCGGCAGCCTGACCCCGGGCGGGTCGGTCGACGGTTTCAACTACCGCGTGACGTTCGGCAATCCGCAGCTCGATCCGTTCCGCGCGACCGCGTTCGATCTGGCCGCCGAATGGTATTTCGCGCCGCAATCGATCTTCTCGGTCGCGGTGTTCAAGAAGAACATCGAGAGCTTCCCGGTGACGCAGCCGCGGAGCGGCACCTTCGCGTCGACCGGCTTGCCCTTGTCGGTGATCCCCGCCAGTTCGCCCGCGGCGGGCGCGCCCGAAGGCCAGCTTTGGCAGATCAACGCGCCGATCAACGGCACCGGCGCATCGCTGAAGGGGATGGAAATCTCGCTCCAGTCGAGCTTCCGGTTCCTGCCGGGCTTCCTCAAGAACTTCGGCTTCCTCGCCAACGCGACGTTCGTCGATTCGAAGGCGGACTATACGCAGGGTGGTCCGGCGACATTGGTGACGCGGCCGACCTTCAATCCGGTCACCGGCGCCGTCCTGACGCCCGGCGGGGTGCTGGGGTCGCTACCGGCGACGACGCGCACCGCGACGCTTTATGGTCTGTCGAAGCGCGCGTATAACGGCACGCTGTATTACGAGGACAAGAAGTTCAGCGCGCGCGGTTCGGTCAGCTATCGCAGCCCCTATATCGACGGCAGCTCGGCGACCGGCAATCTGTTCGAAGGCTATAACTCGACGCTGAACGTCGACGCGTCGGTGCGCTACAAGCTGACCCCCGCGGTCGAAGTGTCGCTGGAGGGGACGAACCTCACCGACAATTATCGCAGCCGGTACACCGATCTCGATGCGAACCGGAACTACGAATATAATCACTTCGGCCGGACGTTCCTGATGGGCGCACGGTTCAAGATGTAGATCGTAGCGGCCTCTCTCCCGACTTGGGGCGCATCCTTGCGGGGATGCGCCCTTTTTTTGGTCAGATCTCGTCCGGTCCGAATCCGAGAGCCGTGGTCAGTGCGGCACGGGCGCTGGCGCATCGCTCCCAAAGGCGGGGATCGCCGAGATTTTCCGGCGCAATCGCTTCCGGCCACGCCCGTGCGATGACGTCCTCCATCCGTCGACAGGCGGGTTCGTCCAGCAGGAAGCGGGGATCGATCGCGGCAAGCGCATCCGGCTCGACCTGCACGCGCAGCCGCAGGCAGGCTGGGCCGCCGCCATTGCGCATCGATTCCCGGACGTCGACGATCTCGAGCTGTCGGATCGGACCGTTGCCCGCAACCATCTCCACCAGCCAGCCCCAGACGTCGGCGTTCTCGCGGGCTTCCGCGGGAAGCACCAGCGCCATGCCGCCGCTTGGCAGGGTGACGAGCTGGGAATTGAACAGATACGACCGGATCGCCGTATCGAGCGACACCCGGTCCGCGGGAACCTCGATGATCGTGGCGTCCGGCACGAGGCGGTGCAGCGCCGCGTAAAGCCCCCGCGGTTCGGCGAAGGCCTGCTCATGCGCGAACAGGACATGGCCGTTCGCCACCGCGACGACGTCGTTGTGGAAGGCGCCGGCCGCGATCGCCGCGTCGCTTTGCCGGACCATCATGGTGTGGGCGGGATCGAGCCCGTGACGCCGCGCGACGGCTTCGCTGGCGATGCGATGCTGGCGCGACGGGAAGCCGCCGGCACGGCCTTCGCCATAGACGAACATCTCGACGGCGGGGCCGCCGGCTGCGGGGGCGAGGCGCATGAAGTTGGCCGCACCCTCGTCGCCAAAGGCAGAAGGGACGGGGGCGTGCACGCGAAAATAGCGCGGATCCGCAAAGGCCAGCCTTAATTGCCGTTCGGTCTGGATAGCCTCGCTGGCGCGGTGCGGCATCGTCGAGAGGTTCGCGACCGAAAGGTGGCAAAGCCCGTCCCGCGTATCGGCCGAGGGCGATACGGTGCCGGCGTTGGCTGCCCACATCGCGGATGCCGACATCGCCGTGGCAACGAGCGCGGGGTCCTCGGTCCAGGCCGCCGCGAGAACTTCCGGATCGCTGCCGTCGAAGCCGAGTGCGTGCAACCACCCGACATTCGGCCGGGCATGCGGAAGGAACACGCCCTGCTTCAACCCCATCCGCATCAGCTGCCGCATCTTTGCGATGCCCTGCAACGCGGCGAGACGCGGTGCAGACGTTGCGCCCGCGTTGGCGGACGATGCGAGATTGCCGATCGAAAGCCCGGCATAGTTGTGCGTAGGACCAACGATCCCGTCGAAATTGACCTCGATCACGCCGATATTCCCCTCGTTCCACGGCTCTGCGGCCCATGATTGCGGCTCTTACCGCGCAAGGCACCGTTCTGGATAGGGAATAGCTTTGGGGACTCCGGAGAAGCCTAGCTGCCGACGCAGCATGTTCATATGCGAACTGATAATTTCCAAGTAAGTATCAGATGTACTACACTTATGCATATCAGGAAGTTAAATCCGTATTAAACAAGGTTTCACCGTATCGATCCATATCGGTTTATTATCCGATATGCAGCATATAGATGTGGCTTTAGCTTTATGCGACTTGCAGATTATCAACGCGATCGGCGCGGATTCTTCATGCAAGACGCAAGGAGAAGATCATGGCAAACAACGTCACCACTGCGTTGAACTGGCTCGCGGACACGCCCGAGGGCGCTATTGCCCTGAAGGGCGTTGCAGACGCCGGTGAAGCGCTACGCAAGGCATTGCCGGTCAAACTGACCAACGACGAGCTCAAATACGTCATCGAACGTCTGTGGGCACAGCGCGCGACCGAGGGCTGGGATGCCAAGGCGCATTTCGATGTTCAGACCACGGGCGGCAGCCACAGTGCGGAACTGTCGCGCATCAAGGTGCCGACGGCACTGATCGCTGATCTGAAGATCCGTGATCTCGGGTTCGTGATCAAGGCAGAGATACCCCAACCGCGGTTCTGAACGCGCTGGCTGCCACACGCGCCGCCCGAAGTGACGGCAATCGATTATCCGAAGTTTCGGCGGACGGGGCGCGGCATGCCGATCCCGGTCCGTCGACCTTCGCAGCAAGGCCTTGTCCCATGTCGAACGCCCGGCGCTACGAATGCTTCTGTGTCGATGCGACCGAGCAAGTGATGTTCGCAGGCGATATTGCCGGCCGGATTTCGACCATCGACATCGACAGCTTTCTCGTCGTCCGTCATGGCCAGGCTCATTGCGGCACGATCCATGCGCTCACGGCGCATCCAACGCTGCCCTATCTGGCGGCGCTGTCGAACGACCGCACCATTTCGATCTGGCGGATCGGCGACGACGCTGTGCTGACGCGTGTCGGCCAGGCATCGATCCGCGATCTCGCCTGTACCAACGACGACGCGGCGATCGCGCCGATTTTCTCGCACAGCGTCGCGCTCGGGTTTCACGACAGCAAACGACGCATCGTGACGCGCACCGGCAATGGCGGCACGGTGGAACTCGAATTCGACGACGACGGTACGCTGACACAGCGTTGGGCGTTGCGGCTCCATGACGACTGGGACGTGCAGATGACGCGCTTCGTCGCAGGGGGCGACGGCGTGCTCAGCGCCGGTCGCGATGCGAGCCTGGTGCTGGTCGAGGATGGCCGGGAAATACGGCGCTGGCGGTTCGGCGACGTCGTGGCGCATTGGGCGGAGCATCTGTCGGGCAGCGTGTATCTGGTCGCGAGCGATCTTGGCCTCGCTGCAAAAGTCGACATCGCGTCGGACTCGCCACCGCAGTTCGGCGTACGCTTCGCGCATGACGATATGGAGTTCCTGACCTATAATCGGACCAGCAGACGCGCGTTCGGTACCAGCTTCGATCGTAACGTCTACGAAGTCGATCCGGTCACGCTGGCGTCGAAAGGCGTCGTCTATTCGCCCGGCTACAAATGCGTCTGGGCAAAGACGCTGGAGCGCTCTCCGTCGATCCTACTCGTCCAGAGCCGCAACGGTGGCCTCTACAAGGCGGACCTCTCGACCGGCGAGACGATCGCGGTGATCAAGGACGTTCCCGATGCGCTGTGGAGCGTCGTCGTGCTGACCGACGGCGACATGCTGGCGGCGGGCGAGGGCGATTTCCTCGTCCATTACCGGTTCTGCGATGTCGGCGAGCAGAGCAGGACGCAAGTGTTCGAGACGCGGCGGATCGTTCTGCCAATGGCGGCGGAAAGCTATACCAAGCGGATCGTGTACGACCCGGCAAGCGGGCATATTGCGTTCGGACGAACCGACGGCGACATTTGGGCGGGAACACTCGACGCCTTCGACCTAGTGACCAATCTCGGCTCGGCTATCCGTGATCTCGCCTTCGATGCCAGCGGCCAGGGGCTGGTCGCCGCGACCGAAGACGGGCGCATCGTCGCGGTCGACATCGCGACGCGCCTGGCGGTGACGCGGCATCAGGACGACGCGCAGCCGTTCGCCCGCGCGATCTGGGCGCTCGCATACAATCCCATTCACGACCTTCTGGCCTATGCGCCGTTCGGAACGACGCTCCATGTCGTCAAGCTCGCCGATTTCACGCCGTTCGTCACGGCAGAGTGCGCGCGGGTGAAGCGGATCCGTTGGATCGATGCCACCACGCTGCTGTATGGCAGTTCGGGCGAGATCGTCCGCCTGGACGTATCGACCGGCGAGACGACGACATTGGTCGCCAGGATGCAGAACACGATCGAGGACTTCATCTGGGATCGCGGCCGACGCTACCTGCTGGCGATCAGCTATCAATGCACGATCGGGTTGTTCGATTTCGATACCGGCGCCCCGCTCGACCATGTTCGGGACCAGATCGACTATGCCAAGGGCCTCGCCTGGCTCGATCCGGCGGGTAGCGATGCTTATCCGATGGACTTCATCACCTGGGGGCGGTCTGGCGAATGCCACCTCTACCGCATCCACAACGAGCGGATCGTGGCGATGGGGCCGATCGGGCGGCCGTCTGCAGAGGCACTGGCGCCGCTCCGCGCCGACGATCTGGCGCGTATCCCGACCCCGTCGTTCGCCTGACGACGCATGACCGTCGCTATCAGCAGTGCACGCCCATGCAGCTGTGCATGCCCGGCGGATCCGTGGCGGTCAGGCCAAGCCGAACTGACGCCGACGTCGGATCAAGCGCAACCTGATGTGCCTACTTGGAAGAGGCAGGCCAGCGGCCGTGACCGGCGGTCGGCCACCATCCGGTCGCCGATCTCGAGGATGTCGCGTCGTACCTCTGGGGTCGCTGGCGCCCCGGTTTCGGAGAATCGCGCGCAGCGATGTTCTCGCACCATTTTCACGCGTCTGCCGCGCTACTCTCATGGCAGGTGAGGGCGCGCCGCCGATGGACGATATCGTCGCTATTCCCGCGACGACGTTCTGGATGGGTTCCGACCTTGACGAGGTGGAGCGCGCGGTGCGCGAGTGGCAGGACCGGCTCGTCGATCGCGCCTACCGCAGCGTGTTCCGCGACTGGATCCTGAAGGAATATCCCGCGCACCGCGTAACGGTTGCAGCGTTCGGTCTGGCGCGCGTGCCCGTGACCAATCGCGACTATCGACGCTTCCTCCGCGACCGGCCGGGCTCGGTGCCGGAATCTCTTATCCGCGACATGCCCGGCGATCATCCCGTCTGGGGTGTCTCGCTTGCCGATGCCCGAGCCTATGCCGCGTGGTTGCGTCGGGTCGACGGGCAGGCGTGGCGGCTACCGAGCGAGACCGAGTGGGAACTGGCCGCCGCCGGTCCGCAAGGGCGACGCTATCCCTATGGCGACGTCTTCTCGGCCTTGCAGTGCAACAGCATCGAAAGTCGCCGCGGCATGACGACACCGGTCGATGCGTTTCCGGGCGGCGCATCGGACTGGGGCGTGCTCGATCTCGCGGGCAATGTGGAGGAGTGGACGATGACGCGCTACGAACCCTATTCCGGCGGGGTGCCCGTCGCGGACGACCTCGCTCGGCTCCACGCCGGCGCGTACAACGTCCTGCGCGGCGGCTGCTTCGCGCTCGGCGGCGATCTGACGCGAACGCGGCGGCGTCACGGGCCCTATGTCGGCGCGCAGTTTGCGGTGACGGGATTCCGGCTGGCGCTGGACGATCCCCGATGATCGGTCACCGCTCCCCGATCAGCGGCGTCGACGTCAGCGCGCATGGCCTCACTGCGACCGCAGGCTATGACAATGCGATTATCCTGTGGGACGATCTCGGACGCCCCGTCGCGCGGGGGAACCACGACCATCTCGTGAACCAGTGCCGCTTCAATCCGGCCGGCGATCGCCTGGTGACGGCCAGCAGCGATTACAGCGCCAGGATCTGGGAAATCCCGGGGCTTCGGCTCGTGTCGGTGCTGCGCGGCCATGACGATGATGTGGAAATGGCGTCGTTCAGTCCCGACGGCACCCGTGTCGCCACCGCCTCGCGCGATCACCGGATCGGTGTGTTCGATGTCGGCGGGCCGGGCGCCGATCCGAACGGCTGCAAGATGACGCTGTCGTTGCGAGGGCACAAATCCGACGTCCTGTCGGTCGAATGGAGCGAAGACGGCGCGACGTTGTTCTCGTCGAGTGACGACGGAACGGTGCGGCGGTGGTGCGCGCGCAACGGTACGCTGCTCGCGACCATCGACCTCGGCACGGTCGAGGCGGACACGGTGGTGCGCGGCGAGGGCGATACGCTGTACGCGGGCACGGACGGCGGCGAGATCGCGATCATCCGCGGGTCCGTGGTCGAGCGGATCGCCGCGCATGCCTCCGGCGTGAAGCGGGTGATCGCGGACCGGGTGTCACGCCGGCTGATCACCGCGAGCTACGATCGCTGGGTCAAGCTGTGGCGGATCGATGCCGATGGCGGCCTGTCGCTCGCCGCCGAAACGCAGGCGCCGGCCTCGGTCTGGCTGCGGAGCATTGCCGCGCGCGCCGACGGGCGGCTTGTGTTCGGCACGTTCGGAACGGGCTACGCCGTGTTCGATCCGGCGATCGGCGACTGGGACCTGTCGCGCGTCCAGGACACGTCGGGCATCAACGCGGTGCGTCACCATGCCGGCGCGGTCTGGACGATCGGCGATGCCGGCGTATTGCGCCGTGACGGAGTGGTCGTGCAGCGGATCGGCAGCCTCTGCAATTTCCTGATGCCGTTCGGGACCATGCTGCTGACCGGGGGGCATCTTGGCATCGTCTTCGACGCGCTGACGGGCACGGAACTTCATCGCCATCATTCCCCGCTCAACTGCGCGACGGTCTTCGTGCGGGATGGCGTCGATCACGTCGCGATCGGCAGCTATACGGGGGAGGCCCTGATCTTCAGGCAGGGGGCCAGGGGTAGGCTCGATATGGCGGCGACGATCGACGTCCATGCGAATGCGATCAAGGGGCTTGCGAGCAACGGCACGGAGCTATTCAGCGTTTGCGCGACCGGCGATGCCGCGCGCGTGCCGATTAAAGCGCTCGGCCCGGTTTCGATCATTGCAGCCGCGCATAGCCGTATCTGCAATGGTGCCGCGGCGCTGAACGATGGCGGATTCGTCAGCGTCGGGCGCGATCTGCAGTTGCGCTTCTGGTATCCCGATCGTGCCTGGGCCGTCGCCACCCCGCACCGGCATTCGGTCAAATGCGTGGCGGCTTGCGACGCGAGCGGTCGGGTCGCGACCGGCACATATGACGGCGAAGTCGGCATCTATGATTCTACGACCATGACCTGGACTGTCGCGCGCCCGACCACCGCAGGCATCTCCTCGATCGCCACCTGCGGCGAGGCAGGCGTGTTCATCGCAGCCTCGTACGATGGGCAGACGTACCGGATCGACCACCCCGCGCAACCGGCCGGGTGATCGGAGTTAACAGTTTGAACAGAGGATCGAGGAGACGGGAGACCCGACCGGTTCGGGGACGTTGCAAGTCATTCAAAACATGTGCTGACCGTCCTGTTCATGGACTGATATCCCCAGGCGCGGACGGACTGGACATCGGCCACATCGACTGCTGCGCAACCAGCATGGAAACCGTGTTCGCGCCGTACGGCAACACCCTACCGCTATCGGGGCTACCTGACCCAACCAACCTGGCCGCCATCGCACCCAGCCTGACCGTCTCGCCTGCCATGACGGTCCACATGACGAGCGCCCGGAACCGCGCGGCTCCGCCTCTGGCAACGACCGCCTACGCGGGTTTCGGGGATCGCGCAGAAGTGCGTTGAAGGTTGCCGCCCGACTTTATACTGGCACCGGATCAGTTGCTTCGGTCACCTCGCGCTCGGAAGCCGGCTTGTGAGCACGCATAAGGGTAGGTCGTCAGGATTTTTGAATCGCAATGAATTATCGCCATTCCTTCCACGCCGGCAATAGTGCCGATGTCGTCAAGCACGGCCTGTTGATCGCTCTCGTGCGGGCCCTGCAGCAGAAACCGGGCGCGCTGACGCTGATCGACACGCATGCCGGGTGCGGGCTGTACGACCTCGGCGGCGACGATGCCCAGCGTACCGGCGAGTCCGCGCAGGGCGTGGTGCGGGCACTTGCCGACCCGAACTCGTTGCTGGCCGACTACCGCGCCGTCGTGCAAGCGGTGAATGTCGGCGCCGAGCCGCACTTGTACCCCGGCTCGCCGCGGATCCTGGCGCAGCTTCTGCGTCCGCAGGATTTCCTGATCCTGAACGAAAAACATCCCGCGGACGCCTACACTCTACGCGGCGTCATGCGCGACACATCCGCAGCGGTGCACGAGCGCGACGCCTACGAGCTTTGGCTGGCGATGGTGCCGCCCCGAACCGCGCGCGGCGTGGTGGTGGTCGACCCGCCGTACGAGCAGCTCGATGAGCGGGACCGTATCACGGCCACCCTCGCCGCCGCCCACCGCAAATGGGCGCATGGCGTGACGGTGATCTGGTATCCGCTGAAAGAGCGCGCCACGCAGTGGCGGTGGAAGGACCAGCTTCGCAAGCTCGGCATCCCGAAATTGATGGGCGTCGAGCATTGGCTGTACGATGTCGATCAGCCCGGCAGCTATAATGGCGCAGGCCTTTACATCGTCAACCCGCCATATGCCTTCGTGCAGGCTTTGCCGCCTCTGCTGGAAGCCCTGCGCGCCGCGCTGGCGCCGGAGGGGCATAGGGGCGAGATCACGGCCGATTGGTTGCGCGAATAAGGTAAACCGCCCTAAGGTCCCCGCGGTTTCCCCGCGGAATGCTTTTAGGTTCGGCCAGCTCGCGCGCGTTCCAGCCACCATGACATCGCGGCGACCAGCAGCCAGCCGATGAACCAGGGCCAGGATGGCCCGTGGTCGTATTCGAGCGTCCGCACGCTCTCGCGATTGCCGCCACCGACTTGGCGCAGTGTTCCGTCGCGACGATCTATCGCGCGGAGGCCCGGCAGCGCATTGGCGGGATAGACGTAGAAGGGCCGTGCCGCGGGACCCGAGGCCCGGTGCCAGCCGGCAACGCTGGGCCAATAGCCCGCGCACCCGGCTGCACCGGTCGCGGGATCGACGAGCGCCCGACTTGCGTCTCCTCGGGGATCGGTAACGAGGATGGGGCCCGCGCCGCAGATCGTCATACGCTGGCCGGCGAACGCGGGCGTCTCGATCCGCACCACTGGACCGGCCTGACGACGGGCGACGTCGGAGACAAGGTTGCTCCAGAGTTCGTTATGGGCATCGCTATGGCCGCTGGTGACGAGCGCGAAGCTGTCCTGCACGCTGATCAGGGCGACCTTGCCGCGTCCGCGGCTCCGCGACGCCGCGAGCACGGTGCCGCGGATGTCGCGCAGAATTGGCATGCCGCCCGTGAGGGTAACGGCCTGTCGTGTCAGCACCGGCACGGTGTCGCGCGCGCCCGCTACCGAGGCGGGGGCGTCGCGAGTTCCTGGACCACGGCGCGCGGCGAGCGCTTCGTCGCTGGGGGCGTCGGGCTGCAACGTTACCGGCGCGATGTCGGCCGTGCCGGGCGCGGTCAGCCCGAGAACTTGCCAGCCGCGCGGCACCGGCCCGGTTATCCGCACGATCAGGCCCATGCCGCCCCGCACCGCCGCCGCGACCGCCTCGCGTCCGCCCGCGCCGATCCCGTCCCAGGCGCGGTCGTCGAGGATCATGGCATCGACCTTTCCCAGCGCCGCGGTCGTCATGTCGGGCGGCGTATCGACGAGCGAGGCGCCACCACCCAAATCGACCCGGACCCGCGGCGCCAGCCCCGCATCGGTCGCCCATCGGCGCAGATACTTTACTTCGGGGCCCGGCGCCCCGGCACGGATAAGCACGCGCGCGGGGGCCGAGGCCGGCACCCAGACCGGTACCGATGCCTGCTCGATCAGCGTCCGCGATCGGTCGCGCAGACGCACGGTAAAGATCGCGGTTCCCGCAGCGCGGGCGGTACCGGAAAGCGCGATGTCACTGGTCGGTCCGATCGGTTGCTCGTCGACGATCCGCGACGCTGGATCGAGCAACGCCGCCGATCCGCCTGCAATCCCCTCGGCGCGGGCTGTGACTGCGAACCGCGCGCCGGCGGCGATCGGAGCCGTCGGTTGCAGCGCGATCAGGCCGCGTGGTTCGCCGGTCGGTTCGAAGCGCACCGCCCATCCGGCGGTCGCTTGCCGGTCGCGGGGTTCCAGACCGGAGCCAACGATCCGCAGCGCGCCGGCGGAGGGATAGTGCCTCAGCGCGGTGCCGAGATCGGGCAGGAGTTCGGCCCCGACTACGCCCGACGCCTCGGGTAACGCGATCAGTCGCTCGCCCGGTCCGGTCGGGACGAAACGAGGCGCTCCGGACGTCGCTATGACCAGCGTGCCGGTCGCCTTTCCGGCGGCGGCGGGGGGGAACAGCGTGCAGTAGAGCAACACGGCCGCCACCGGTTGCAGCGCCAGCAACGCAGCCAGTCGCCACCGCCGCGCGCGGGACGACGCGGGGGCATGTCGCTGCCACAGCAAAAGGCGCGCCCAGCCGAGCACGACCGCGAGCGTCAGGATCGCTGCGATGCCTTGCGCTGCGCTCATGGCAGCGCGTCCAGATAGCGGCGGCCGATCGCGTCGCCGGCCGGGCGCCGGGTCAGGCCGGGCGTTGGCCTGGGTAGCGCGCTCCAGAGCGTACCGCGCAGCTTGGCGCGGCAGGGGGCGCAGCCAGGATCGCGACGCAGCGTGTCGATCGCGGCAGACAGCGCGAGCGGATCGGGCACGCGCGCCGCGTTCGCGTGGAGCCAGCGCGAGAGTGCGTCCAGCCCAGCGGTGTCGCTGCCCGTATCGAGTGCCGCCCAGATCGCCGAGGGCGTTGCGTCGACCGGGTCGGCCGCGGTGGAGGCGAGCGTGCGCGCGGCCATGTCCGAACGGTCTCCCGTCAGCCTGCGCGCGAGATCGACCGGGGGCAGTTGCGATCCGGTGCGCGCGAGGAAGATTCGGGTCGCCTGCTGGACCTGTTTGATGAAGCGCAACGCCTTGTACGCGAACGGCAGTGCGCGCCTGGGGTCGCCCAGCTGGAGCGCGGTTTCGGACTGGCGCATGTTGTCGAGCGCCTGGCGCAATGTCGCGCGCGTGCCGGGATCGAGCAGCGTCGCGGCTTCGGATTCGTCATGCGTGTGGCCGTACGTCTCGACGATCGCCGCCTCCTGCCCGAATTGCGGAGCGGCTGGAGGTGTTTCGCCGGCGTGTTCGTCGGCGACAGGGGGGGCGCCTTCTTCCGCGTCGCTGGTCGGCATCGCGTTGGTTGCGCCACCGCCGACTTCCTCGCCCATGAACTGGCCATACCGCATGCGCAGAAGTCGCTGATCGTCGGCGATCGAGGACGAGCGTGCGAGGAAGCGGTCGGGCGCGGGGCGGGGGCGTTCGGCGAGCAGCGCTTCGGCGTCGATGATGACTTGTCGCTGGCTGCTGAAATACGCCGGCATCGTGCGACGTGTCATTGCCTCCAGCCCGCTCTCGGCACCGCTGGCGGGCGGGCGGCGAAGGATCACGGCGGGGCCGACGATGCGGTGCGGCGCGGGCGTACGGGCGTCGGCAACGGTGAGTTGCGCGACCAGATCGCCGGGTTCGGTGAAGCCGGTTCCCGCGAGCGCGATGGTCGTCGCGAAGATACGGCGGCGAGCGTCACCGGTGCCGCGGACCGCCACGGTGCGCTCGCTGAAGCGGACATTCTCGCCTTCACCCTGCGCAACTACGATGTGGAGAGAGGCGACCGGTTGCACGCCGTAATCGTCCGTCGCCTCGAACGACAGCGACCAGCTGCGCTGACCCGCTGACATCTGGACGAGCGTATCGGTGGGCGAGGTCAGGCGGACCTGCGGCGGCTGATCGGAGATCACGTCGATGCGGTGGAGCGGGGGGGCCGGTAACCCACCCTGCGCGACGACGCGGTAGAGGAACGCCCGGTCCGCGGTGCGCGCCGTGGTCCACGTCGCGCCGGATTGCGCAAGGCGCGAAGGCGCTCCGTCAAGGACCACGAGCGAGGCAGCGATGGGTTCGGGCGAGAAGGCGAGCGTCCACTCGAGCCGCGACCCGGCCGGGACGCGCGCGTCGAGCGTGCCGAGTGCGCGCGGGGGGAGGCCGGTATAGGCGGGCGGAATTACCGTCAGGCGCTGCGCGGCCAGCGCCGGGACGCCCGGCCGCGCGACGCCCTCATGCGCCGGCGACAGCGCTGCGCCGGGCCTGGTTCGATCGGGCCACAGAGCGATCGCGGCGAGGGCGGCAACAGCGGCCAGCCACAGCAAGACCGCCGTTCGGTGCGATCGGGCGGGATACAGCTCCGGCACCGGTTCGGCGGCCAGTCTCGCCGCGACCCGCGCGCGTTGCAAGCGCTGGAACGGAGTCAGCGCGGCCGGATCGGCGAAGAGCAGGTCGGTACTGTCCTCCGCGTCGCTGCGCGCGGCATCGATCGCCGCGATCAGCCAGCGGCGGTCGTAGCGGCGCGCGCGGTCGCGGACGACCAGGACGGTCGCGATGACGCCAAGCACGGCCAGGACGAAACCCGTGGCAGGGCTCGATAGCCGCCAGCCCGATGCCGTCACGACGATCACGATCGGCGTCGCGAGGAGCAGGTCGTCGCGCATCGATCGCGTTCGCGCTGGTCTGGCCCAGTCGGTCACGGGCGTCACCACGCTCATGGCGCGATCGCCCGCTTGGCGCGGGTCGCGAGCCAGCGCTCGACCAGCCACGCGACGGCGATGGCGAGCGCGAACCAGGGACGCAGATCGCGCGACTGGCTTGCCGGGGGCAGACCGCCGGGCAGCGGCCGGTACGCGCTCGCTTCGACCCGCGTCGGTGGTGAACCGGGCGCAAGAAGATCCGCGAGCGTCTTCGGGAAGCTGGGCTCTACCAGCGCCGGCATGGCGATCGGATCGAGCGGTTGCAGCAGCCGCGCGACGTGCCCATTGCCCTGCGACCGCGTTTCGGCGAGCGGTCGGCCGGTCTCGTCATGCCATGCCGGGACGGTAGGGCTCGCTGCGATCACAGTATCGCTGGCGACGAGCGCGGTGCCGCCCCGGTCGATCCAGCGGGCGGCGGGAGCCGGCAGGGTGCCGCCCGCCAACCAGATCAGCGCCGTCGTGCGCGGCGGAATGGCGCGTGCCGTATCACCGACGTCGATCGCGAGGCCGAGTGCGGCGGTTGCAGCCCTAATGTAGCGTGAGCCGGGCGCATGCGCAGCGTCGGTGCGCAGCGCGACGCGGAGCGGTGACGCGGCGGGTCTGCTCGCCGCCATGGCGCCGGGGACGACCCTCCAGCGCACACGGTGCGACACGCGTGGATGCTCCGCATCGGCGCCGTCGAGGGTGGCGGGGACGACGATCGTCAACGGCGCCGTCGCCGCAGTTTGCAAATCGAGTTGGCGAATCAGGCTGCCGATCGGAACCGCGCCACGCGGGGCGGGCGTGTCGATTGGCGGGAAGCCGGGCGCGAGCCAAATCGCGCGTGCTTTTGCATCCCGAGTCACGGTCGTGACGTCGATCCCCGGCGCGAGCGCGATCACGGGCGTCGGGTCCTGGGTGTTCAGCAGCGCTGGCCCAGCAAGGAACACCGACACGAGCGCGAGCAACAGGATTCGGGTCGCTAGCAACAGCAGTTCGTCGAACTTCGGCCGGTGACGCGGACGCGGCTTCTGACGAAGCCAGCGCAGTGCGGCGAAGTTGGTCGGGCGCTGTTCGGTCCGGCGCGCGAGGTGGAGGACCAGCGGTATCAGTATCGAGGCCAGCGCGGCCAGGCCCAGCGGGAACAGGAGCGTCGGCGTCATGCTCCGCCCGCGCGGTTGCCGATGCGGCCGAACAGGCGCTGCAACGGCGTGTCGAGCGGCTGGTCGAGGACGAGTTCGGCGTGGCGGATGCCAGCGGCGTCGAGCGCGGCGTGGAGGCCCGCCTTGGCTTCGGCGAACCGGTTCAGATACTCGGCGCGGAGGGCAGGGCCGTCGCCGAGCAGTTCCTCGCCGGTCTCGGGATCGCGGAAGCGGTAGCCGCCGTCGTAATCGAAATCGCGCTCCCCGACGGTGAGGATCTGGATTCCCAACACTTCGCGGCCAGCGGCGGACAGCCGGCGAGCGAGATCGAGGCAGGCTGGGTCGAACCAGTCTGACAGGATCACGACCAGGTCACGCTGGCCGATGCGCTCCCACAAGGGGGCGATCTTCGATTCCTCGGGAAAAACGCCGGACGCCGCCAACGCGTGAAGGTCGAGGTGGAGGCGATCGCGGTGGCGGGTACCGCTCGCTGGGCGGGTCAGCGCGAGACCAGTGTCACGCAGCGCGGCGAATGCGAACCGGTCGCCTTGCGCGAGTGCAAGTTCCGCCAGCACCGCGACGAGCCCCTTCGCTGCATCCAGCCGCGTGTATTCGGGGCGGCGCGCGTCTGCCTGCATCATCGACGCGCTGGCATCGAGCAGGATCCACAGCGCGACGGGACTTTCCCGCTCGGCTTCGCGGACGAAGAAGCGGTCCGATCGGGCGTATAGCTTCCAGTCGATCTGGCGCGGTTCGTCGCCGAACTCATACGGTCGGTATTGCGCAAACTCGAGGCCGGTGCCGCGGCTGTGGCTCGCGTGCAGGCCGATCCCGCGATCGCCTACCGCACGGCGGGCGACCAGCGACAGTCCCTTCAACCTGTGCCGCACATCAGCTGGTATCAGGACGGGCGGTATCAGGCTGTCAGGCACCAGGACCCCGGACCGCGCCGACCAGACGCGAGACGACCTGGTCCGGGCTGATGCCCTCGGCTTCGGCGGCAAACGACAGGATCAGGCGATGGCGCAGCACCGGCGCGGCAAGCGCGAGGATGTCGTCGCGGGTCGCGGCCAGCCGCCCCTGGAGCAGCGCACGCGCCTTGGCGGCGAGGACCAGCGACTGGCCCGCGCGGGGCCCCGCACCCCAACGGACGTAGTTGCGGATCGCGTCGGGCATGCCCTCGCCCGGTCGGCTCGCGCGCACGATCCGCGTGATCCAGTCGAGCAGGTCCTCACTCAGATGCACGTCGCGCACCCAGCGGCGCAGGACCAGCACGTCGTCCGCATTGAGCACGCGCGGCACTGTCGCGGTACGGCTGCCGGTGGTCTGCGCGATGATCGCGCGCTCCTCCGCCTCGGTCGGATAATCGACGCGGACGTGGAGCAGGAATCGATCGAGCTGCGCCTCGGGCAGTGGATAGGTGCCGGCCTGCTCGATCGGATTCTGCGTCGCCAGCACGAAGAACGGATCGGGCAGCGTGTAGGTGGTGCCACCATAGCTGACGGTGCGTTCCTGCATCGCTTCCAGCAGAGCGGCCTGCGTCTTGGGCGGCGTGCGGTTGAGTTCGTCTGCGAGCAGCAGGTTGGTGAAGATCGGGCCCTGCTGGAAGCGGAAATGGCGCTTGCCGGTGCCGTGATCCTCCTCGAGCAACTCGGTACCGAGAATGTCGCTCGGCATCAGGTCGGGCGTGAACTGGACGCGGCGAAAATCGAGTTCCAGCGCCTCGCCGAGCGACCGTACCAGCAACGTCTTGCCGAGGCCTGGAACGCCTTCCATCAGGCAATGCCCGCCGGCGATCAGCGCGATCAGCAGTTGCTCGACGACCGCCTCCTGCCCGACGATAGCCTGGCCGATCGCGGCGCGCAGGTCGCCGAGCTTGGCCAGTTGCGCGGCGATATCCGTTTCGGTGACGTCGGTTTCATTGATGTCGGTCATCGGAGCACTCTCGGGCAGGCTAGGGTCAGACGGTCAGCGCGTACATGACGATGTTGACGCCGAACTTGGTATTGTCCTGCGCGAGAAAGCGCTTGTTGCGCCAGTCGTAGTCCCATTCGCACCCGTAATCCTTGTTGCTGTAGAGCAGCCCGAGCCGGCCATCGATGGTGATGCCCTTGAGGTAATCGTGGACGAGGTCGTCGCCCCAGCCGTTCAGCTCGAACGTGGTCGCCGGAGGCCCGGGAAACTTGAAGAAGCTGGTGTAGATCGGATGCTTCGGCGGCAGCTTCTGCAAGCCGCGCGGCCCAAAGATCTTGGCCATCTGGCGTTCGAAGGACTGCGCGAACAGACCGTCGATATCGTGGTTGCAATCGTCGACCAGCACGAACCCGCCGCTGCGGACATAGCGTTCGAAGTTGCGGCGTTCGGCGGCCGAGAACTCGACCAGCTTGTGCCC
Organism: Sphingomonas faeni; assembly: GCF_040407565.1. Lineage (GTDB taxonomy): Bacteria > Pseudomonadota > Alphaproteobacteria > Sphingomonadales > Sphingomonadaceae > Sphingomonas > Sphingomonas faeni_F. The sequence goes on along the minus strand of NZ_JAPZPR010000005.1, from coordinate 100,038 downwards.
GGCCATGTAGCAGAACGGCGCGGTCAGCATCTTGGGGTCGGCGAGCGCGACGACGCGCTCCTTCGGATCGACGCGCAGGTTGGTGTAGTCGATCAGCGAGGTGATGATGTTCGACGGCATCCGCCGATCGACGTCCCAGTCGCCGGATTGATAGCGCAGGCGCGTGAACCAGAAGTCGTACGCGCCGGCGGCGGTGGCGGCGCGCGGGAGGAGCGTGGTGGCCAGGCCAGCGCCCATGAGCTTGAGGAAGTCGTGGCGCGTCATGTCGTCAGTCGCGTCATGCTACCACCCCGGCGAAGGCCGGGACCCAATGGGAATGGTCATAGTGCCGGTGCGCCATCATCATTGTCGCCGTCCCCCAATTGGGCCCCGACCTTCGCCGGGGTGGTGCAATTGGGGGACGGGCAAGGTCACACCGCGTCCGACAGCGACGTGAAGGTGAAGTCGCGCAGTTTCATCGGTGGGATCATCATCACCAGCGAGCTCTCGTCGCCGGCCACGCGGACCGGCTTGCCCAGTTCGTCGATGTTGTTGAGCATGATCACCGGGCTTTCGTTGAAGCGGAAGTTCTTCACCGGATACTTGATCTCGCCGTTCTCGATGTAGAACGTCCCGTCGCGCGTCAGGCCGGTCAGCAGCACGGTCTGCGGATCGACCATGCGGATGTACCAGGTCCGCGAGACGAGGATGCCGCGCTCGGTGCCGCGGATCAGGTCGGCGGTCGTCTTCGTGCCGCCCGCCATCAGCAGGTTGCCCGGCGATCCGACCGCGCGCTTGCCCTGCTTCTGCGCCCAGTAGCGCGAGTAGTTGAGGTTGACGATCTTACCACCCTTGACGATCGGCATCGCCTCGCGCGGGAGCCCCTCGTCGTCCCACGGCATCACCGCGGCGCCAGGCGCCCAGGGGTCGGCGGTGAAGTTGACGCGCGGATCATAGACCTGCTCGCCGACCTTGTTGCCGCCGCCCTTCTTCGACAGGAAGCTACGCCCTTCATCCGCCTGACGCGCGTCGAAGAAGTTCATCATGAAGCTGATGAGCCCCGCCGCCGCCGCGGGTTCGAGGATGACGGTGTACTTGCCGGGTTCGAGCGCGCGCGCGTCGACCGAGGCGGACGCCTTGCGGATGCCGGTGCGGATGTCGGTGGAGGCGCTGAACGCAGCAGAATCCTGCAGGCTGCGGCCTACCCAGCCCGAACCGCGGCCGTCTTCGGAACGGACCGTGCAGGTGTAGTCCATCGACGAAGCGCGCTGGTAGCCGAAATTGCCCTTCGAATTGGCGAACGCGACATAGCTCTGGCCGTCCTGCAGGAAGCCGGCGGCGATCAGCTTCTCGGCCTTGCACGCGGTGATCGAATCGCCGGCGACCTTGGCCCGATATTCGGGATCGATCGCGGCGGTCGCGGCGCTGAACGTCGGCGACGGCTTGTAGACCTGCTTGGCGACGGCGGGGACGAACTCGGGGTTCTCGGGCGCGAGGCGGGCGAGATCTTCGGCGCGGCGGACGACGCGTTCGAGCGAGGCGTCGTCGAACTGGTTGATCGTCGCGGTGCCGACGCGCTTGCCGAACGCGACCTGCACGGCGAGATCCGAATTGTTGATCACCCCGCTGGTCGAGATGTTGTTCAGCGCGAACCGGATGTTGCCGTCGATCGAGCCCGTGAGCTGCGCGGTACATTCGTCGGCTTTCGACAGCGCGACGACCTTGGTGAGGATGGCGCGCGCCTGCTCTTCGGTGAGGATGCTCATGACCTGTATCTCCTATCAGCCGAGCGAGCGGGCGGTGTTGATGACGTTGATGCCGTTGAAGCGCGCGGTCGAGGAGCCGTGGCTCACCGTCGAAACCTGGCTCGGCTGGCCCTTGCCGTCGAAGAACGACCCGCCCATCCGGTAGTCGCTGGCGTCGCATACGCCGACGCACGCGTTCCAGAATTCCGGCGTGCGGATCTGGTAGGCGACATCCTCGATCTGCTGCGTGATCTTGCCGTTCTTGATCTCGTAGAACAGCTGACCGCCGAACTGCGCATTGTAGCGTTGCTGGTCGATCGAGAAGGACCCGTCACCGATGATGTAGATGCCGTTCTCGACACCGCCGATCATGTCGGCGACGCTCTGCTTCTTCTTGCCCGCCTCCAGGCTGACGTTGGGCATGCGCTGGAACTGCACGTTGGCCCAGTTGTCGGCATAGCAGCAGCCGTCCGAGGCGGACTTGCCGATGATGTGCGCCTGGTCGCGGATCGCCTCCAGATCGACCAGCTTGCCGTCGCGGATGAGATCCCATTTCTTGGTCTTCACGCCCTCGTCGTCGTAACCGACCGCGCCGAGGCTGCCATATTGCGTCTTGTCGGCGACGATCGAGACTTCGGGGCTGCCGTACTGGAAGCGCTGCTTGACCTTGTCGAGCGTGACGAACGAGGTGCCGGCATAGTTCGCTTCGTAGCCGAGCACGCGATCGAGCTCGAGCGGATGGCCGACCGATTCGTGGATCGTCAGCCAGGTGTGCGACGGGTCGAGCACGAGGTCGTATTTGCCGGGCTTGACGGTCGGCGCCTTGAGCTTGGCCTGCGCCTGCTTGGCGGCGGCGATCGCGTCCTCCTTCATGTCGTAGGACAAGCCGTAATTGACGACGCCGTTGGGCGAGACGAACTTGCCCGACGCGGCACCGTCGAGATACTCGAACCCCATGCCCATCGGCGCGGACAGGCCTTCGCGGGTGCGGAACTTGCCGGTCGCCTTGTCGATCGCGGTCACGGTCAGCGGCGCCCAGATGCGGTGGACGTCCTGGTCGATGTACGATCCGTCGGTCGAGGCGAAATACTTCTGCTCGTTGACCAGGAAGAGGATCGAGTTGACGAAGCTCGCCCCGGCATCGGTCGCCGCGGCGTTGACGCCGAGCAGCAAGTCGACCTTTTCCTTGAGCGGCACCGCCATCGCGTTCTTCTTGACCGGGGTGCGCCACGACACCTCGCCGACGCCGGGCGTGGGCGCGAGCTGGACCGGTGCGGTCTGCGACTTGGAATTGGCCTTGGCGATCGCGGTGGCAAGCTTGGCGGCGTTGGCGACCGCATCGACGGTCATCTCGTTGGTCGCGGAAAAACCCCAGGCGCCGTTGGCGATGACGCGAACGCCGACCCCGGTCGATTCGGTGCTGACGACGTTCTCGACGTTTTTCTCGCGCGTGATGACGAATTGGCGAAGATACCGGCCGACGCGGACGTCGCAATAGCTGGCCCCTGCCGCTTTCGCGGCATTGAGAGCGGCATCGGCAAGACGCTTTTTCACAGCGACATCGAGGGTTGAGACCAGCTCCTCGGCAGCGATCGCGCGCCCGAGGAACGTCGGCAACACGCCGCCGCCCAGTGCCAGGCCGCTCGCGGCCAGGAAGTCCCGTCTATGCAACGCCGTTCCCCCAATATCGCCCGCGAGTGTCCTCTGCGTGGCACGGTTCTCAAATACCGGTGACGACGACCGCGTTTCGATCGTGACCTGTCCGAGGCAGGATCATCGCGCGCGTTTCGACCGGCGTCAACACGGTGTTTTACCGATATGCTACAGCAAGCGTGTTTGTCCCACTGGGACCGACACGAGCCCGTCCTCCGTCGGCTTCGCGCCATTGGTAATGGACTGGAAGATGCTCGTTCAAACGCGAGGACCGACGTTCGCCAGAGATTGACGATTCAGCCGCCGCGATACGCCGTCCTTTCGCGATCACCTTGCGGGAGCTTACGCGCTCCGGACTGTCGGCGCTTCAGAAGCTGCTCTGTTGCATAGCGACCAGGCGCCGTTGGCCGACCGCGAGCAACGCCAGCGAACGATCGCGACTGCTCACCAGCGGCATCGCACCGGGATTGTGGCGGGTACCGCAGACGAAGTAGCGGGTCACCGTTGAGCCGCCTGGCCCGAGCGAACACACGTCCGAAGGCTGGCGGTCCGATTGTCCTGAAGCAGGGCACCGCAACGATGGGTTGGCTGATGATCATTTCCCTTCGTTGCGGTCATCGACGAGGTCCTGTCCGAGGTCGTCGGCACACGGCAACCGTTCCGTAATGGCGGAATGCTCCAAAATGGCGTGCGTTCATAACGTCTAAAGATGATACGTCGGCTGTGCCGCGACGCGTGCGACCGGTGAGAGCGCAACGTCGGACACCTTGCCTACGAATTCATCGAATGCCGAAGCGATCGGCCGATAAGCGAGAAAAATGCACGGCTGGCGCCGCTGATTGCGACATCCCATTCGGGATGCCATTGGACGGCGACGACGTCGCCGCCGCAGGGTCGCGCCGAGAATGCCTCGATCAGGCCGTCGTCGGTCGCGATCGCCTCAACGTTCAGCCCGGTTCCGAGCTGGTCGATGCCCTGGCGGTGGACCGACGTCACCGACACGCTCGACTGTGCCATGACCGTTTCCAGGACGCCGCCAGTTTGCAGCACCACATCGTGAACATGGTCGAACAGCGTTTCATACGCCGTCACGTCGTCGGTTTCCCGGTGATGGCCTACGTCCGCGTTGCCCAGCGTGCCACCGAACAGGACATTGAGTTCCTGCAGGCCACGACAGATGCCGAAGACCGGTCGGCCCGCCTCGATCATTCGTGCGGCAAGATCGAACGCGACGGCATCGCGGTCGAGATCCAGCGTATCGTCCGGCGCATCGACACGGCCGTAGCGGTCGCCGGCGACGTTCGACCGCGACCCGGTCAGCAGAAGTCCGTCGAGTCGCGGCGCCAACGACCGGGCGTCCAGTGCGCCCGCGACCGCCGGCACCAGCAGAACGGTCGCATGTGAATAGCGCACGAGAGGATCGACGAAACGGGTGGCGACCGCCTGGATGGGGCGATCGGCGACTTCGTTGCAGCATACCACGCCGATCACCGGGCGCGCGGGTCCAGTCTCTCGGTGGCTGGGATCGCGTCGCGACGGAAAAAAGCGCGTCATGCCGACCGCCCGCGCAACGTCTCATGCAACTGGATGGCGGCGTCTCCCTGCAGGATCACCGCGGTTGGCTGCGCCACGACGCTGCCGGGTGGAACGTCTTCCAGCAGCCAGACATTGCCACCGATCGTCGCACCGCGACCGATCGTCACGCGCCCCAGGATGGTGGCACCGGCATAGATCACCACGTCGTCCTCGACGATCGGATGGCGGGCCAGTCGCTCGCGTACCGACATGTCCGTCACGCCGAGCGGGCTGCGCGCGCCGAGCGTCACGTGCTGGTAGATCTGGACCCGGTCGCCGATGATCGCGGTCTCGCCGATCACGACGCCGGTGCCGTGATCGATGAAGACGCCGCGCCCGATCGTGGCGCCGGGGTGGATGTCGATGCCGGTGCGGGTGTTGGCAAGCTCGGACACGATCCGCGCGACGATCGGCGCTCCCAGATTGTAGAGCGCATGCGCGATGCGGTGATGCAGCATCGCGACGATTCCGGGATAGCAGATCAGGATCTCGTCCGCGCTGCGGGCCGCCGGATCGCCGAGGAACGCGGCACGGACGTCGGCATCGACCATCTCGCGGATTGGGGCGAGTTCGGCGACGAACAGGCGGACGATCATCGCCGACTGACTCGGATCGAACGGCTCCACCGATTCCTCTTGCCAATAGGCGAGTTCGCTTGCCACCTGCCGCTGCAAGATCGTCAGCGCGCTGCGTAACGCAGAGTGGACGAAGGCGTCTTCCCCCGCGCCGTCTCCCGAATAGCCACCGAGCCGACCGGGAAACAGCGCGACGACAAGCTCGCCTACCGCGCGCTCGACCTCGATCCGCGACGGAAAGCGCGCCACGCTGTGACGTCCGCCATCCTCGCGTCGCCACGCGACGCGCGCGGCACGCAGGTCGGCGATGGCGTCGTCGATATTGGGTAGCTGATGCGGGGCGGCAGTCATAGCAGGTCCGGATAGCCGAAGCGGATCGCGGTCTGTTCCAGCGCGCGGATCGGGGCCAGCGCGTCAGCGTTCGCGGTCAAAACAGCTGCCAGCCCAAGCATCGCACGATCCTCCGCGAGGTGAGGGTCGGTCATGATCTGCTGCAAGGCGAGACGCAGCGCTGCGATCGTCTCGATGCTCGTGGTCGCCGACGTCACGAACGGCAGCGTCGGAGAGGCGGGGCTCCGCGCGACGATCTTGAGCGGGGCGGTCAGATCGGGCTCATGGCGTATCAGCGCTGCGTAGCTGACCGTATCGATCGCGGCGATATCCGCGTCTCCCGCAACGACCGCCACGACACTGGCGCGGTGCGATCCGGTCTGCACCGCAGTGGCGAAGAAGCTACGCGTCTCAGCGATCGGCGCCAGCGTCGCGCGAAACAGGTTCATGCCCGTGTTCGACTGCGGATCGTTGATCGCGGGGCGGGTGTCGCGGTAGTCGCCAAGCGATCTGCGCCCGTCGTTCGCCCGTGCCACCAGTACGCTGGCATGCGTTGCATGGCCATGGCCCGAACCAGGCGCATCATAGACCGGCAAGGCGATGACTAACAGCGCAAGGCTTTCGTCGGCAACCAGCGGATAGCCGCACGCCTGCCCGAACAACAGATTCGGGTCCCGCCAGATATCATGGACGTGGCGCGCCCGGTCGAGGACATCGGGCACGCCTTCGACCCCACGCGTGCGCAGGATACGGACGATCGCGGACCAGATCCGATCGTTAGCGCCCTGTTGCGCCGGGTGATCGTACATCCCGAGCGACGCGACCAGCCGCGTCATGCGGAGCGTGCCCGGTGATCGGGATGCAGCATGTCGTCATGCGATCGAAACGCGAACCGCCGTATGATCTCGCCATAGCCGCGATAGATGGGCGCCCCCCGTTCGACGAACCGGTCACGGTGGCTGCGGTGATAGGACGGCAGGCGATACCAGGCCAGCCGCGGACGCTCATGGTGAGCGGCATGGAGATTATTGTTGAGATACAGGACCGAGAACAGGCCGCCGCGCTCGACGATGGCGGCCCGTCCAGGACTTGCCAGATCGGCGCGATGCTCCGCGTAGGAGCGGAGCATCGTCAGCGCGGTGCCCGGATAGACGAAGGCCAGCAGATAGGTCGCAAGGTTCAATCCGACGTGATCCAGCCACCACAACACCGCGGCCACGCCGATCAGATGCGGTGCCCAGTCACGCGCGACGGCAGCAGGGCTACGGACAGCACGTCGCGCCTCGGCGATCAGAAATCGACCGATCGATAAGGCCGGGCCGAAGATCATCTGCCCGACCAGGGTCGATTGCAGCGAAGCGGCGAGGGCGCCTTGGCTCGATAGACGGTAGCGCGATTCTGGATCGTGCCGGGGATCGGTAATCACCTTGGCGCCATGATGCGCGAGATGGCTTCGGCGATACAGCCGGTACGGCAGCCAGAGCGACAAGGGAGCAAAACCGATCGCGCTGTCGACGCGGCTGAACCCGGTCGGATGGCCGTGGATCGTCTCGTGTTGCAGCGATCCCTGCCACGCCACCAGCCATCCGCCGAGGACGACCAGCACGGGAAGCGGAACCTGCGCGTGTAACGCGGTAAGCGCGATCCATCCGGCATAGATCAGGACGGCGATGGTGAGCGTGGGCCATTCTATGACGGGCACCCTCGCGACGAACTTTCGCATATCCACCTCCTTTGCTGTCGCCAACATCCCCGCAACCGGTGGGAATTGAAAGCAAGCAAAGGTGCGCCGCGGGGATAGGTTTGCTTCGTCAGTGCGATTTGAGGGCGGGCTATCCCGAACCTTGACGTCGGCGATTTTCGACAAGTGCTCACACCGCCCGACGTCCGGCCGTCTCACTTGACGACCGGCGTCCAGCTAGGCGTCTCCGATCGCCTGGATGATGCGATACGCGGCACCCACGTCGCGCTCGACCACTGCGGAGGTAAAGCGTTCGATGATGGCGCGCAGGCGGTTGGTCGGCGCCGTCGCCGCGCTCAGCAGCGGGCCATCGATGAGGCGACTGCCCCATTCCACGCCAAGGCGCTGCGCCTCGTCATCGGCGCCGACGACGATAGACGGGAAGGGCAGGCCGATTTTCGGTGCCGCAAAATGACGCTGGTGCAAGCTCGTGCCTTCGGGGGCGACCAACAGGGCGCCGGCAACGTTCGCGGTATAGGCTTTCGGCGACAGTCGGGCCCACCATGCGGCCGCCGCGCAGGCGCTGCCCTGTGCCAGGAGCATGACCGCGCGATCGGACGCCGATACGGCGGCATCGATCCGCGCGGCCAGCGCCGTTCGCTCGGCAGCGGTACGGCTGCGCACCGCAATATGCTGCGCATCGCCAAACCGCGGAAACTCCCGGAACCGCTCGAATATGGAGACGGCCTTGTCGGGGACGAGCGCGATAAGCGTCAGCCGATGGCTATCCAGGACAGCAACAGACACAATCCGGTCTCCCTTTCCGTGAATGCATAAGCTGCCTTCTTCCGGTCGACGACGCAACGCAGCTTCTCCGATACGCGCCAAACCGTTCTATCCTGGGTTTCGGCTGAGATGAGCCGATCAGTTTCCTCTCGGTCTGTCACCACGTCCAGCTAAGCGGTGCTTCCCCATTTCGACTCAGTTCAGTCCGTCAGCCTGAAAAGGCTTTTCCGGATGCATGAAGAACGACAGACCAGCGCCGACCAGGAGTAGCGCCAGCGATGCACAGAACGGGATCGACCAGCTTCCCGTAAGGTCCACCGCCGCGCCGAACACCAGCGGAGAGAGGATCCCCGCGATACCGAAGCCGAAGTTCATCATGCCGCTCGCGGTGCCGGCATATTGCGGCGCGATGTCCATTGGCACGGCCCAGATCGGCGCGACCACGAGTTCGGAGAAGAAGAACGCCAGCGACAAACACAGGGCGACCGTCGTCAGATCGTGGGTGAGGACCACGGGCACGAGAAACACGAACGCGCCGACCATCCCGACGATGATCAGATTGCGCCGTGCCGCCTGCAGGCTGCCGGTCCGGCGGTAGATATAGTCACTCGCTGCGCCACCGACCCAGTCGCCGACCACGCCACCCAACAGCACGCCGCCCGAAAACAGCGCCGAGTGCTTCAGGTCCAGCCCGAAATTCTTGAAGAAGAACGAAGGGAGCCATGTCAGGAACACCCACAGCGTCCAGCCGTAGCAGAAATCGACGGCCGTGACGGGCGCGATCCGCCGCGCGAGCCGCCACCACGGCACGGGAGGCGTGGTCGCGGCCTGTTGCGCCGCCGGGGCGAGTTCGGCGCGTTCCTGGTCGGACATGCCGGGGTGTCGTTCCGGGGTCTCCCGCGCGACCACCAGCCACAGGATCACCCACACCGCGCTCGCCAGTCCGAGCACCACGAACGCGCCCCGCCACGATACGAGCGCCATCACTCCGACCAGCAGCGGCGGGGTCAGCGCGTTACCGAGCCGTGCCGCGGCGTGCGTGATCCCTTGCGCAAAACCCCAGCGCGCCGGTGGCAGCCATGTCGCCATGGCGCGCGTCGCAGCGGGGAAGGCGAACCCCTCGCCGATGCCGAGCGCGAGACGCAGCGCGAACAGTGATGCCATCCCGCCGACCAGCCCGGTCAACACCGTCGCCACGCAGACGACCGCACCGCAGATCAGCAACATGCGTCGCGGCCCGAAGCGGTCGATGACGCGACCACCGAACAGCTGGATCAGAGCATAGGGGTAGGAAAAGGCGGAGATCGCCAGCCCGAATTGGGTGTTGCTCATCCCCAGTTCGGCGGTCATGCGCGGACCGACCGTCGCCAGGTTCACCCGGTCGATGTAGAGCACCAGGTACATCAGGCACAGTACTGCGAGGATGCGGTTCGGGATGCTCATCCACCGCGGAACGTGACGCGCGATCGCGTCGGACCGGCTCAGGCTGCGGCCCGTCATGCAGGTCTACCCGTCCCCTTGATCTGCGTCCGGTGCATCACGCGTCGCGCTGCAGGATCGAACGAATCGCGCCGGTGCATCGTGCAGCGATTGTCCCACAGCACCAGGTCTCCCTTGCGCCATTCATGGCTCCAGCCAAATCGCTCGCCGTCGACATGCTCCCAAAGCGCGTCGAGCAGCGCTTCGGAGTCGGCCAGATCCAGACCATCGATATAGGCATTCCGCCGGCGTCCGAGATACAGCGCGGCGCGTCCGGTTTCAGGATGGGTGTAGACTAACGGGTGCAGACTGCCCGGCGCCTCGCGCGGATCGTCGCTTGGCGTGACGCCCTGGCGAAGGAAACCACCGCTATTGTAGGTGCCGTCGTGCTTTACGCGGCGTCCCGCGATGCGCGCCTTCAGGTCATCGGGCAACGAATCGTACACGGCGTACATATCGACGAAGCTCGTATTGCCGCCCGTCGGTGGCACCTCCAGCGCATAGAGAGCACTCGCCTGAGGCGGGACTTCGACATAGGACATGTCGGTGTGCCAGACCGCCTCGCCATTGCCGAGGCTGCCGATCGGAACGCCGCCTTCGACTACGTTCGAGACGACATAGAGTTCGGGCAGTCCCTCGACGAAGCGGCGGCCGGTCTCCTGGATGGGCGCGAGATCGAGGTCTCCAAACCGGCGGCTGAAGGCGATCAGATCCGCATCCGAAAGCGATTGGTCGCGGACCAGCAGGACCAGATTGTCGAGCCAGGCCTGGTGAAGATCGGCGAACTGCTGATCATCGAGCGTCCGAAGATCGATACCCCGAACCTCAGCGCCGACGCCCTTTCCGGTTTCGATCACGTCCAGGCCAAGTCGACTTGCCAGAAGATCGCTCATCATTCCGTACTCCATACTCGCACGTTCGCAGTCGACGAGGCTCGACTGCCGCATGACCGGTTTAACGATTGACCGCCGATGCGGGCCGCAAAGCATTTGTTTGGGCCAGTCAACCGGGGCATATTTGCGTGCGCAATTGGCGCCAATTGGTCGCCAAAGGGATCGCCGGACGCGGCGGCGACATTCCCCACCGGCCATGATTCTGGCCAACGCCCAAGCCGACTATTTGGCCTTCGAAACCGGATTACGGTTCTGGCAGTCAAGCGCCAGATCCGCCGCTACCCATGCGCGCTCCTCGCTCCCGCCAGCATCGACTAACCGGCCATGCTCGCCGGACGTCCAGCGCGCCGCGGCGCCCTAGTAGGGACGGAGAGCCCACGCTTCCGGACAGCGCGACCTCTCGACCGTCGCACCGAACCCGCCCGCCATACACCCCGGGGCGCATCGATTATTCCCTGTGCTAGACGACAGGGATAGCGGCACGTCCGCGGCGGTTACGGTGATCTTGCTGTGACAGTATAGCTGCCACCGTGCACTGTGATGTCCGGTAAGCCCAGTCCATCGCCCCCAATGGGTACAGCGATGGCGATGGCGATGGCCACAGCCATTGCCGATCGCCATGTTGGCGACGAGAAATCAATCACTTCGCATATGATGGTCGGGGAGACAGGATTCGAACCTGCGACCCCCTGGTCCCAAACCAGGTGCGCTACCAGCCTGCGCCACTCCCCGACGCCGATGCGGTTAGGCGCAGCCGGCGGCATGTGCAACCCCGTTCGACACAGAATAGCGTACGGTCGTGCGTGCGTCGCGTGCGGCGACACGAGGTTCCGATCGCCGCATCGGTGTGGCACAAGCTGCCGATGGGTGGGGTTATGACAGCAACATGGTTGCGCCGCGGCGCATTGGGTTTGGCGTTCGTGCTGGCGAGCGGCGGGCCGGCGTCGGCGCAGACGGATACCGCGTTCGACGCGTATATGACGACGCTTCGGCAACAGGCGCTTGCCGACGGTGTCAGCGCGCGCACCGCCGACGCGGTCTTCCCGACGCTGACGTTGAACCAGCGCGTCATCGACCTCGATCGCGGACAACCCGGCGCCGCAACCGTCAGCGCGATTCCGGCCTTCGCACCGTACCGCGCCCAGCATGTCGATGCCGCCAGGATCGCGCGCGGTCGGCAGAATTACCAGGCGCAACGCTATCGCCTCGAGCGGATCGAACGCACCACCGGCGTCCCCGAATCGATCATGGTCGCGATCTGGGGGCACGAGACCAATTACGGCAGCTATACCGGCGATTTCGATCTGCTTCGATCACTGGCGAGCCTTGCCTATGAGGGCCGCCGCCGCGCCTTGTTCGCAGGCGAGTTCATCGCCGGCCTCAAGATGATGGATCGCGGCGTCTCGCGCAGCCAGTTGAAGGGCAGCTGGGCCGGCGCGACCGGGAACCCGCAGTTCCTGCCCTCCGTCTATCTCCGCGTCGCGCGCGATGGCGATGGCGACGGGCGCGCCGACATCTGGAACAGCCCTGCGGACACGCTCGCGTCGATCGGCAATTATTTCGTCGATGCCGGCTGGCGCGCAGGTCAGCCCTGGGGGCTCGCGGTCGGCGTTCCGGCGGGGTTCGACCGATCGCAGGTTCGCAACCGGCTGGTCTCGCCGCGCTGCCCGCGCGTGTTCGAACGGCACAGCGGCTGGCGGACGATTGCCGAATGGCGTGCTCTCGGACTGGTGCCGCAGGGCCGCGCCTGGCCCGCCGACAGTGTCCTGGCGACGTTGCTCGAGCCGGATGGCGCGGGATCGACCGCATATCTGCTGACCAGCAACTACCGCGTCATCCTCGACTATAATTGCTCGAATTTCTACGCGCTGTCGGTCGGACTGCTGGCCGATGCGGTCGAACGCTAGGGTCTTCGCGCTGGCGCTGATGCTGTCCTGCGGGATGGCGTCCGAAACCGTCGGTTCGCCCCTGCCGACGCCCACCGGCACCTACGGGCGCTACGAGGATACCGGCCTGGCGAGTTGGTATGGCGAGGAATTGCTCGGCAACCGTACCGCGTCGGGCGATCGGTTCGATCCCGCGGCGATGACCGCGGCACATCGCACCTTGCCGCTCGGATCGTTCGTCGAGGTGACCTCGCTCGAGACAGGCCGGTCGATCCTGGTTCGTATCAACGACCGTGGACCGGGACGTCGGGACCGCATGATCGACCTGTCGCGCGCAGCTGCCCGCCTGCTCGGCACCGATCGCCGACAGGTGGTCGCGGTGCGCATCCGGACGATCGTGCCGACCCTGCTGGATGCGACGCTGTTGCGCGCGGGAAAGGCCGCGGCGCCGCGGATGCCGACGCTGACACGCATCGCGGCGGTCGATCCGTTGCCGGCTCGCAGGACACTCCCGCCATTCGAAGCGGGTCACCTCTATATTCTCCAGGTCGCTACCTTTTCGAATCACCCACGGGCTACCGCTTTGGCGGGACGGCTCGGGGCGACGGTGACCGCACGCGGAGGTCTTTACCGCGTGCGCCTCGGCCCGTTCGCCGATGTGTCGAGCCTGCAACGCGTGCGTGACGCGGTCGCCGAGCGCGGCTATGGCGATGCACAGGTCCTGCCCACGGATTGAGTTCCCTTTTGCCTACGGAATCCCCATGAAGAAGCTGATCGTAGCACCGTTCGTCGCCCTCGCGCTGGCGCACCCTTCTGTCGCCGCTGCTCCACAGTTCCAGACCGCGGCACCGATCGCCTACATGGAAGATCTGTCGTCCGGCGCCGTCCTGTTCTCGCGCGACGCGGATCGTCGCATGCCGCCGGCCTCGCTGGCCAAGATGATGACCGTGTATGTCGCGTTCGACATGATCAAGAAGGGCGAACTGAAGCTCGACCAGATGATGACCGTACGCCCCGAGACGTGGGCGAAATGGCATGGTCCTGCAGCAGGTTCGACGATGTTCCTTTCGTCGGGTGAGAGCGTGAGCGTCGCCAATCTCCTGTACGGCATCGTGACGCTGTCCGGCAACGACGCGTGCATCGTGCTGGCCGAGGGCATTTCCGGATCGGAAGAGGCGTTCACCGAGCGAATGAACCGCAAGGCCGCCGAACTGGGTCTCAAGGACAGCCATTTCGGCACCGCCAACGGTTGGCCTGACAACGGCGTCACCTATGTCACCGCGCATGATCTTGCCGAGCTCGCCGCAGCGACGATCACCAACTATCCGGCGCTCTACAAGCAATTCTATTCGAAGCGCGATTTCACCTGGGGCAAGACGATGGGCGGCAACGCAATCACCCAGGCGAACCGCGATCCGCTGCTGGGCCGCGTCGCCGGCGCGGATGGTCTGAAGACCGGTCATACGGAAGAAGCCGGCTATGGGTTCGTCGGCTCGGCGGAGCAGGGGGGGCGTCGCCTCGTGATGGTTGTCGCCGGATTGACCGGCTTCAACCAGCGGTCGGAAGAGTCGGTCCGGTTCATGGAATGGGGCTTTCGCGCCTGGCAGTCCAAGCCGATCGTCGCGAAGGGCCGCAAGGTCGAGACCGCCGCGGTCCAGCTCGGCGATTCGTCGTCGGTCGGCCTTGTCGCGCCCAAGGCGCTGACCGTGACGCTGCCCGCCGGCACCTCGCCGAACCTGACCGCGAAGGTCGTCTATGACGGTCCGATCAAGGCGCCGATCAAGGCCGGCCAGCATATCGCCGATCTCGTCGTGACGACATCCGACGGGCTCCAGCAGCGCATGCCGCTGGTCGCCGAGAAGGACGTCGCGCTCGCCGGCTTCTTCGGGCGTGCATGGGCAGGACTGACCGGATTCTTCGGATGACGCTACGGCAGGCGGCGACCACGCCGAACCGATGACCGCGATCTTCGGCAACACCGCCGCGCAATCCGCGTTCCTCACGGCCATGCGTGGCGGTTCGCTGCATCATGCCTGGCTGCTGACCGGCCCCCAAGGCGTTGGCAAGGCGACGTTCGCGCGCGCTGCGGCGATGCGGATGCTGGCCGACGGCGCTCATCCCGATACGGCGACCGGCGGGTTCGACGTACCGGCGGGTGACGGCACGCGCTCGCTGATCGAGGCCGGATCGCATCCGGACTACCGCGTATTGTCGCGTTTGCCGAAGGACCCCGAGAAACCCGACCAGGATCTCGCGCGGAGCATCACGATAGCGCAGGTCCGCACGCTGCAACCGCTGTTCGCGACGACGCCATCGATGAGCGCGCGCCGCGTCGTGCTGATCGATGCGATCGACGATCTGGAACGGGGCGGCGCGAACGCGCTGTTGAAGAATCTCGAAGAACCGCCGGCGGGAACGATCTTCCTGCTGGTGAGCCATGCGCCGGGACGCCTGTTGCCGACGATCCGATCGCGGTGCCGGCTGTTGCGGTTCGAGGCGTTGAACGACGCCGATGTAACGGCGGCGATCCAGGCGTTGCGGCCCGATGCGGACGAGCAGGAGGTTGCAGCGCTGGTGCGGGCCAGCGATGGCGCGCCGGGGCGGGCATTGCGGTATGCCGGGCTCGACATCGCCGGGATCGACGCAGCGATCGCGGCGATTGCTGCGGACGGCGACCGCGATAACGGCCGGCGCCTGAAACTTGCCAAGGCGCTGGGGCTCAAGGCGGCGCAGCCACGCTACGAGGCGTTTCTCGATCGCGCTCCGGCATTCATCGCGCAGGCGGCACGGACGCGCTCTGGCCCGGCGTTGCGGACCGCACTCGATGCGCAGGTCGCCGCGCGCGATCTGGCGAGTGCCGCGATCGGTTTGTCGCTCGACGCACAGGCGACCGTGTTCGAGATGGCCGGGATCGTCGCGACGCTTCGCACCTGACGGGGTGGATCGGCGCTGGGGATGGGCTTCACCTCGTCGGGGCGATGCTCTAGGAGCGCGGCATGGCCGATCCTTTCTACATCACCACCGCGATCCACTATCCCAATGGCCGCCCACATATCGGCCATGCGTACGAGATGGTCGCCGCCGACGCGATCGCACGCTTCCAGCGGCAGGCCGGGCGCGACGTGCTTTTCCAGACCGGCACTGATGAGCACGGGCTGAAGATGGTTCAGGCAGCGCGCGACCGCGACCTACCGGTCCGCGATCTCGCCAATGAAATGTCGTCGTATTTCCATGCGATGGCCGACCGCTTTGGCATCTCGTACGATCGCTTCATCCGCACGGTCGACGAGGATCATTACGCCGCGAGTGCAGCCATCTGGCAGGCGATGGCGGATGCGGGGGATCTGTACCTCGATCGCTACGAGGGCTGGTATTCGGTCCGCGACGAAGCCTTTTACGACGAGGCTGAGCTGACGGGGGAGGGCGACGATCGCCGCTCGCCGCAGGGCACGCCGGTCGAGTGGACCGCGGAGGAGACATGGTTCTTCCGCCTCTCGAAATACCAGCAGCCGTTGCTCGATCTGTTCGCGGCCAACCCCGATTTCATCCGGCCCGAGAGCCGTCGTAACGAGGTGATGCGGTTCGTCGAAGGCGGGCTGAAGGATCTGTCGGTGTCGCGGACAAGCTTCGACTGGGGCGTGCCGGTCCCCGGCAGCCCTGGCCACGTGATGTACGTATGGGTCGACGCGCTGACCAATTACCTGACCGGGATCGGGTATCCGGACACGAACGGCGACAAGGCGAAATACTGGCCGGCCGACATTCACCTGATCGGCAAGGATATCGTGCGGTTCCACGCGGTGTATTGGCCGGCGTTCCTCCTGTCCGCGGGGATCCCGTTGCCCAAGACCGTCTTCGGTCACGGCTTCCTGCTGACCCGCGGCGAGAAGATGTCGAAGTCGGTCGGCAACGTGGTCGATCCGATCGCGCTGGCGGATGCCTTCGGGGTCGACGCACTACGCTACTTCTTCCTCCGCGAAGTCAGCTTCGGACAGGACGGCAGCTATTCCCCCGAGGCGATCGTCACGCGTGTCAATGCGGAGCTCGCGAACAGCTTTGGTAATCTGGCGCAGCGGACATTGTCGTTCATCGCCAAGAACCTGGAGGGCGTCTTTCCCACCGTGGGTACGGTCCAGGACGCCGACGGCATGCTGATCGAAGAGGTCGTCGTCGCGTGCGCCGGATTCAAGTCCGCGTTCACCGATCTTGCGCTGTCGCAGGGGATCGAGGCGTGGATGCGTGGTGTGTTCGCGTGCAACCAGTATATCGACGCGCAGGCGCCCTGGGCGCTGCGGAAAACCGATCCCGAGCGGATGCACGCGGTGTTGCGCACGCTCGTTCGCGCGATCCGCATGCTCGCGATCACGATCCTCCCGGTCGTCCCGGAGTCGGCGGGCAAGGTGCTCGACCAGATCGGTGCGAGGGAGCGCGATCATGCGGCGATCGACGACGATGGCTGGTACGACCGGACCGCAGCATCGGACTTCCGGATCGCACCACCATCGCCGGTGTTTCCCCGCCTCGAAATGCCCCTAGACATGCCCGCGGAGGCCTGATGCTCGCCGACAGCCATTGCCATCTGAACTACAAGGGGCTCGTCGAGGATCAGCAAGCGGTGCTGGCGCGGGCAAGGGCGCGCGGCGTCACTGCGATGCTCAATATCTCGACGCGCGAGAGCGAATGGGACGACATCGTCGCGACCGCCGAGCGCGAGCCCGATGTCTGGGCGACGATCGGTATCCACCCGAACGAGGCGGACGTGTATCCCGACGTCGACGCCGCCAAGCTGATCGAGCGCGCGCGGCATCCGCTCGTCGTGGGGCTGGGCGAAAGCGGCCTCGACTATTTTCGCGACACCGCCGATCGCGCCCGTCAGCAGGCGAGCTTCCGCGCGCATATCACCGCGTCGCGCGAGACCGGCTTGCCGATCGTCGTCCACACCCGCGATGCGGAGGACGATACCGCCGCGATCATGGCGGAGGAGATGGGGAAGGGGGCCTATCCAGGTGTTATCCACTGCTTCACCGCAAGCGGCGCGTTCGCCGACAAGGCGCTGGACTTGGGGCTGTATATCTCCATCTCCGGCATCGTGACGTTCAAGAATGCGCGCGACCTGCAGGACACCGCCGCACGGTTGCCGATCGAGCGTCTGCTGATCGAAACCGATGCGCCGTTCCTCGCGCCCGTGCCACACCGCGGCAAGACCGGCGAACCCGGCTTCGTCGCCGATACCGCGCAGTTTCTCGCCGACCTGCGCGGAGAGAATGTCGAGGATTTATCGCGGCGTACGGCCGAGAACTTCCACCGGTTGTTCGGCAAGACGTTGGGCAAGACGTTCGCGTGAAGATCACGATCCTCGGGTCCGGCACGTCGTCGGGCGTGCCGCGCATCGGCAACGACTGGGGCGAGTGCGACCCGGCCGAACCCCGCAATTATCGCACCCGCGCGTCCGCGCTGGTCGAGCATGACGGT
Source organism: Sphingomonas faeni (assembly GCF_040407565.1). Taxonomy (GTDB): domain Bacteria; phylum Pseudomonadota; class Alphaproteobacteria; order Sphingomonadales; family Sphingomonadaceae; genus Sphingomonas; species Sphingomonas faeni_F. The sequence continues at coordinate 81,984 of NZ_JAPZPR010000005.1, read as the reverse complement.
GTGCGTATCTTGATCGACACCAGCCCGGACATGCGCGTGCAGTTGCTCGCGGCCCAGGTCGACCGGGTCGACGCCGTCATCTGGACACACGACCATGCCGATCACTGCCACGGCATCGACGACCTTCGGCAACTCTACCATGCAGCGGGAACACCGGTGCAAGGCTTTGCCCGGAGGGAAACGCTGGCCGCGCTCGACAGCCGCTTCACCTACGCTTTTCACGGCCGCAGCGGGTATCCGTCAACGATCGCCGGGGCGCTGCTGCCCGACCGATTGACGATCGGCGGAATCCACATCCGGGTTGCCGATCAACCCCATGGCAGCATCCACGCTGCGGGTCTGCGCTTCGAAGCAGACGGGCGGTCGATAGGATATGCCACCGATTTCAATATTATGACGGACGACATGGCGGCGATGTATGAGGATCTGGATATCTGGGTCGTCGATGCATTGCGCCGGCGTCCGCATCCGACGCACATGGAACTTCCCGCGGTGCTCGGCTGGGTCGATCGGCTGCAGCCGACCCGAACCGCATTGATCCATATGGACAACAGCATGGACTATGCGACCTTGCGGGCGGAGCTTCCGGCCGGTGTCGAGCCGGGCTATGACGGGCTGGTGCTGACGGCATGACCGGCGATCGGGCGGCGCAGTTCGCGTTATACGCGATCATGCTCATCCTGCCGCTTGCCGCACTGATCGCGCGCCGGCCGCCGATCGGCCCGCTACTCAAGATGAGCGCCGCCTGGATCGGCATCTTTGCCATCGGCCTGTTGCTCGCAAGCCAGCGCGACAGGATGTCGAGCCTGTTCGACGCCTTCAGCGGTCAGCAGGTCAGTGGCGCCGAAACCCGGATCCGGATGGCCGACGATGGGCATTTCTGGGCCGATGTCGATATCGACGGGGTTCGACGCCGCATGCTGATCGATAGCGGCGCCACCACGACCGCGCTGTCATCGGCGACGGCCAGCGCGATCGGGCTCGATGCCGAGGAAAGTCCGTTCCCGGTTGTGATCTCCACCGCGAATGGGCAGGTCACGGCAAGGACCGGAACCGTCAAGCGGGTGGCGGTCGGCGGCGTCGTCTTGACCGATCTGGGAGTCGTCACGTCGCCATCGTTCGACGATATGGACGTACTCGGGATGAATTTCCTGTCTCGACTGGGTACATGGCGGGTCGAAGGGAAAACGCTGGTCCTGATCCCCACAGCCCATACGATTTAACATAATGTATATTATCGATCTTGGAATGCTCTGGTCGATTGGTGTCTTCTGTGGGAGTTTCCGATGATCGAACGGCTGGTGGCGATTATGGCGCGGCTCCGTGATCCCGTCGACGGATGCGAATGGGATCGCGTGCAGACCTGGGCGACGATCGCCCCCTACACGATCGAGGAAGCGTATGAGGTCGCGGACGCGATCCAGCGCGACGATCCTGACGATCTGAAAGACGAGCTCGGGGACCTGTTGCTTCAGGTCGTGTTCCACAGTCGGATCGCCGAGGAAGCCGGCGCGTTCACGTTGGCCGATGTGGTCGCGTCGATCGCCGACAAGATGGAACGGCGTCACCCGCATATTTTCGGTGATGCGTCGCATTCGCCCGGCTGGGAGGCTCTCAAGGCCGCGGAACGGGCAAGCCGGCCCGACAAGAGCGCGCTGGCTGGCGTAGCGGTCGGACTGCCCGCCTTGTCCCGCGCCGACAAGCTGCAGAAGCGTGCCGCACGGGTCGGCTTCGATTGGCCGGACGTCGCCGGTCCGCTGGCCAAGGTCCATGAGGAGATCGACGAGGTTCGCGAAGCCGGCGCCGACACCGTTGCTGAGGAAATTGGCGACCTGTTGTTCGCGGTGACCAATTGGGCGCGACATCTCGGTGTCGATCCCGAGGCGGCATTGCGAAACGGCAATGCCAAGTTCGAGACGCGCTTCCGTGCGATCGAGGCGGATGCCGGCGACGCGTTTGCCGGCATGACGCTCGATCAGAAGGAAGCGCTATGGCAGGCGGTCAAGCATCGCGGCGGATAAACCTGTCGTAATCCGTCTCCGACAGCCGGACGTCGTAGATCGTCTCGAGGCCTTCCGCGTCGGTCGCGAGCACCTCGCCATGCGCATGAAGCCAGGCAGCCCCTGCACCGTCGCTCGCGTCGAGCAGGATCCGATACCGCCGATGGGCATCGGTCAGCTTGGCAGCGACCTGTTCGACGAGATGCTCCACCCCTTCCCCGCTTAACGCCGAGATCGCAACCACGTCGTCCCGGTGCGCGGCTTGCCCGGCGATCTCGTCATGCGTTTCGGGATCGAGCAGGTCGAGCTTGTTCCACACCTCGAAGCGCGGGGTGTTGTCGTCCACGCCGATCTCGGCGAGCACCGTCTCGACATCGGCGCGCTGCGCTTCGCTGTCCGGATGCGCGATGTCACGGATGTGGACCAGCAGGTCGGCCGACACCACTTCCTCCAGCGTCGCCTTGAACGCGGCCACCAGCTGTGTCGGAAGGTCGGATACGAAGCCGACGGTATCGGACAGGATCGCCTTGTCGATGCCGGGAAGCTGGATCTGTCGCAAGGTGGGATCGAGCGTCGCGAACAACAGGTCTTCCGCCATGACGTCGGCGCCCGTCAAGCGATTGAAGAGCGTCGATTTCCCGGCGTTGGTATAGCCGACAAGCGCGATGACCGGCCATGGCGCCCGCTGGCGGCGTTCGCGGTGAAGTCCGCGCGTGCGGCTGACCTGCTCGAGTTCACGCTTGAGTCGAGCCATGCGGTCGCGGATCAGCCTTCGATCCGCTTCGATCTGCGTCTCGCCCGGGCCGCCCAGGAAGCCGAAGCCGCCGCGCTGACGTTCGAGATGCGTCCAGCTCCGGACCAGCCGCCCCGCCTGATAATCGAGATGCGCCAACTCGACCTGCAACCGACCTTCGGCAGTCGCCGCGCGTTCGCCGAAGATCTCGAGGATGAGCCCGGTCCGGTCGATGACCTTGGTGCCGAGCGCCTTTTCGAGATTCCGCTGCTGGATCGGGCTGAGGCTCGCGTCGAACACGACGAGCCCCGCCTCTTCCATCCGCACCTGCGTGGCAAGCAGTTCGACCTGTCCGCTGCCGATCAGCGTCGCTGGCTTTGCCTGACGGACGCGGTAGGCGATCCGCTCCACCACCTCGACGCCGATCGCCGCGGCGAGACCCGCCGTCTCCTCCAGGCGAGCGTCGACATCGCGCGACGCGTCGCCCTGATCGGGGAGCACGACGATCGCCCGTGTGCCGCGGGTGAACTCGTCCCGATCGCGTTCGAACCCGCTACTCAATCGTCATCGTCCGTTTCATCGGTATCGGTAGGTTCTTCGGCAAGGTTGAGCGGACGGGCGGGCTGGATCGTCGAGACAGCGTGCTTGTAGACGAGCTGCGCCATGCCTTCACGCTGAAGCAGCATACAGAACAGGTCGAAGCCCGCGATCTGGCCCTGCAGCATCACGCCGTTGATCAGGAACATCGTGACGCTGTCTTCGGACTTCCGCACCGCGTTGAGGAATATTTCCTGCAGCAGCGGATGCTTCTTCTGATTTTCGCCGACCGCATCGACGATCGCGGCGACGTCCATCGGTCCAGCCGGCATGATTGTCGAAATGGCGTGCTTGTAGATCAGCTGCGACTGGCCATCGCGGCGAAGCAGCACGGAAAAATTATCGAACCAGGTGACGATGCCCTGGAGCTTCACGCCCTTGACCAGGAACATCGTGACTGGCGTCTTGGAGCGCCGGAGTGCATTCAGAAACAGGTCCTGAAGCGAGCCTTGTTTTTCGGCCAATGGGATAACCCTTTGTTTTTGGCGGGACTTTGCCCGCAAGGCGCCGTTTCCCGGCGTCGGAGACGCGCCCGGTTACCAGGCGCTGATGCTAATCTATGATCGCCATCCCGCTACGTCCAGAGGACGGCGAAATTACGACCGATCAATCGTCGCGCGTTTCCGTGATACCGAGCAGCTTCAATTTACGGTGGAGGGCGGACCGCTCCATGCCGATGAAACTCGCGGTGCGCGAGATGTTGCCCGAAAATCGCCGGATCTGGACCCGCAGATACTCGCGCTCGAACGTCTCGCGTGCTTCACGCAGCGGCGATCCCATGATCGCGGTCGATCCGGCCGAGCCCATGTCGCCCTGATCGCCGAGCACTTCGGCCGGGAGAAGATCGAGATCGATGCGGCCGATCCGATCGCCAGGCGCGAGGATGATGGTACGCTCGACGACGTTGCGTAGCTGGCGCACGTTGCCCGGCCAGTCGTAGGATTGCAGTGCGACCATCGCATCCGGCGCGATTTCAGGCGTGGGCACGCGTCGTTCCGAAGCGTAGTGCGCGATGAAATGCTGGACCAGCGCAGGAATGTCCTCGCGCCGATCAGACAGCGGCGGGATCGTCACGGGAACGACGTTCAGCCGGTAATAGAGGTCCTCGCGGAAGCGCCCCTCGGCGATCTCGAAGACCAAGTCGCGCGCGGTGGCGGAGACGACCCGAACGTCGACCTTGACCACGCGCGTGCCACCGACGCGCGTAAAGCTCTGGTCGGTCAGCGCGCGCAGGATCCTCGCCTGCGTCGCGATCGGCATGTCGGCGATCTCGTCGAGAAACAGCGTGCCGCCGTGCGCTTGCTCGAACAGGCCGGGCCGGACGAGATCGCCCGCTTCCTCGACGCCGAACAGCTCCTCGTCCATCCGCTCGGGCGTCATCCGCGCCGCGCTGACGATGATGAACGGCGAATCGGTTCGCAGGCTCCAGCCGTGCAGCAGGCGGGCCGCGACCTCCTTGCCGACGCCGGCCGCGCCCATGATGAGCACGCGGCTGCCGGTTGCAGCGACCCGTTTCAAGGTGGCGCGGACGCCGTTGATCGAGCCCGAGCTTCCGGTGAGATCGGTCTCGCGGCCGACGGTCGCGCGCAAGGATGCGACCTCGCGACGAAGCCGCTCGGTCTCGGTGGCGCGGGCGACCATCAACAGAAGACGCTCGGCCTCGAACGGCTTTTCGATGAAGTCGGACGCGCCGCGACGGATCGCCGCGACCGCGGTGTCGAGATTGCCGTGGCCCGAGATCACCAGCACCGGGATCGACGGATCGCGCCGCTTGATCTCGTCGAGCAGTTCGAGCCCGTCGAGCCGCGAGCCCTGCAGCCATACGTCGAGCAGCACCAGCGACGGACGCCGCGCGGCAATCGCCTCCAGCGCGGAGTCACTGTCGCCAGCGTCGCGCGTATCATAGCCTTCGTCCTCCAGGACGCCGGCCACGAGTTCGCGGATGTCACGTTCGTCGTCCACGACGAGAATATCGAGCGCCATCAAATCATATCCGGTTGCGGGTCATCGTGGCGAGCTGGCCCTCCCCTGCCAACTCGGGTGCCGATGCTCCTTGGTCGAGCGCGGCCAGCGCCTTGGCGTCGAAGGTCATGGTGACGATTGTACCGCCACCGGGTCGATCAGAAAACCCGATCGTACCACAATGCTCCTCGATGATCTTCTTCACGATGGCAAGCCCGAGACCAGTGCCGCGCGCGCGCGTCGTCACGTAAGGCTCCATGATCCGGTCGCGATCGGGGGGCAGGCCGATGCCGGTATCCGCTACCGCGATGGTGACGCTACGGCCTGGATCTAGGGTCAGCGTCATGGTCACCGAGCCGCCGGGTTCACCCCGCGATTCAACCGCTTCCACCGCATTCTTGACGATGTTGGTGAGCGCCTGACCGATCTGGCGGCGATCGCAGACAAGCGCCAGACCCGGATCGTCGTTGACGAGCTGGAATCCGATTGCGGGATGCGCGACCTCGTGCAGAAAGAGCGCCTGGCGCGCCGCATCGACCAGCGATTCCTCGCGGAACACGGGCTTGGGCATTCGCGCGAACGACGAGAATTCGTCGACCATCCGGCGAAGGTCGCCGACTTGGCGGATGATGGTATCGGTGAGCCGCGAGAACGTACCGTCCTGCATCTCCGCTTTCGCACCATAGCGCCGTTGCAGACGCTCGGCGGCGAGCTGGATCGGCGTCAACGGGTTCTTGATCTCATGCGCGATGCGTCGCGCAACGTCGGACCATGCAGCACGCCGCTGATCGAGCAGCTGCTGCGTGATGTCGTCGAACGTCAGGATCGGGTTCGTCGTCGGACGCGCGACGCGGACCGCAAGCGTGCGCATGTCGCCCCCCTGTCCCACCTCGACGATCGCCTCGCGGTCGCCGCTGTCGAGCATCGCGTCGAGCTCGGGTGCGACATCGAACAGCCGACGTCCGACCAGACTGTCCGTACCGACGCCGGTTGCCAGCAGCCCGGTCGCCGAATCATTGGCGATCGTGATGGTACGGTCACGGCCCGTCGCGATGACGCCGGCGGATACGCCAGCCATCACCGCCTCGATCAGCGCCCGACGACTTTCGAGCTGACCGTTGGCGGTCACGAGTTCGGTGTTCTGTTCTTCCAGCCGCCCGGTCATCTGGTTGAACGCGTTGGCGAGCGTGCCGACTTCGTCACGGCTGCGCGGATCGGGCACGCGCGCGGTGAGGTCGCCGCCCGCGACCCGTCTGGCGGCATCCACCAGCTCTCCGACCGGGCGAACCAGGCGGTCCGCGACCGCCAACGCGATCCAGACCGAGATGCCGACGATCAGCAGCGAGATCAGGAGCAGCGCCGCGTTGAACCGGAGTTGCAAGCTCCGAGACCGCGCGAGCAGCGACCGATAGCTCGTCAGAACCTCGTTCGCGCGGGTCGTCTGACCCGAAAGCAGCTTGGTGTCCTCGACCCGCCCTGCATAGAGGAACAGCTCGTCGGACCCGGGCAGCATCGTGATCGTCTGGATCCGATCGCCGGTGACGGTCACGACGGCCGACTTTCCCGCCCTCAGCTGAGCGATCGCCCCCGGCGTCACTTGCCGCGCGAAATCGATCTCGTAGGGATTGACGATGGCGAAGGTCTGCACGTCGCCCTGCGGCGTCACCTTGAACAGCGCGCCTTCGGAGAGACTACGATAATAGACCTGTTGCAGGAACCAGCCCGGGAAGTCCGGGCTTTGTAGCGATCGTTCGCGCAGATAGCCCGACATGTCGGCTGCCATCGTCACGGTGGCTTCCTGCCACCGGTTGAGCTGGCGGGCGTAGGACGACTGGGCAAGGCCGGTCGCATTCTCGAGCATCCCGCGCGCCTGATCCGAATACCAGAACTGCACGCCGTATTGGAACAGCAGCGACGCGAAGATTGTGACGAGCAACATCGGCACCGCGGCGACGATCGAGAACAATCCGACGAGCCGGACATGCAGCCGCCCCCCGCCCCCGACGGGCGAGCGCGCAGCCCGTCGCATCGCGACGCGGCGGCCGAGCAGCATCAGAACCGCGATACCGGGCACGAGGTTCGCGACCAGCAACAACGCGACGAGCGGCGGCGGGAGAAGACGCTGCGGCGCGTCGGCGCCGGTAATGACGAAGTAGCTCGTCACGCCGATCGCAACCGCGACCGCGACGACCAACGCTTCGATCGCGGGCGTAACAGCGAACCGGGGCGAAAGCGCCTCATCGTCCATGGGTAGCGTCGCGGAAGCGATCATCGTTGCCTCGGTACAACGTCAACCGTTGCCTTGAAACCACATAATTTGCCGATCAGTGCCGGTATGCATCATTGGCGCGGGCGTCAGTCACCGCGATACCGAGCGTATCGAGCCGTTTGCGCAGCGTATTGCGGTTGATTCCCAGCGCGCGCGCCGCACGCAGCTGGTTCTGCCCATGGCGGGCGAGCATCGCCTCGATCAGCGGACGTTCGACCTCGCCGATCACCCGGTCATACAAGCTGCCGTCGTCGAGCGCGTCGGGATCCTCGCGGGCGATCCGTTCGATCAACGCGCGCACCGCTTGGGCGAGATCGACATCGGCGGCCTGCCCCGAGACTGCCTGCGTACCGATCATCGCCCGGATCGCCTCGGCCTCGATCACCTCGTCGCGCGACAGGACTGCCAGTCGACGCATGAGGTTTTCGAGTTCTCGGACGTTGCCTGGCCAGTCATGCGCACCGAGCGCAGTGAGCGCGTCACCAGCCAGTCGCCGTCGCGGCAGACCTTGCGCTGCCGCGTGATCGAGAAAATGCCGCGCGAGCAGAGCGATATCCTGCCGACGCTCGCGCAGCGCGGGTAGCGGGATCGGTACCACGTTGAGACGGTAGAAGAGGTCCTCGCGGAACTGGCCGGTGGCGACTTGCGCCGCCAGATCGCGGTTGGTGGCGGCGACGATGCGGACGTCGACGCGAATCGTCCGAGCACCGCCGACGCTGGTGAACTCGCCCGATTGCAGCACGCGGAGCAGCCGCGTCTGCGCCTCCATCGGCATGTCGCCAATCTCGTCGAGGAACAGCGTGCCGCCGGACGCCTGCTCGAACCGCCCGGCGTTGCGCGCCGCCGCGCCGGTAAAGGCGCCGCGTTCGTGCCCGAACAGCTCGGCCTCGATCAGTTCGCGCGGGATCGCCGCCATGTTGATGGCGACGAACGGGGCTGCGCTGCGCGGGCCCAGATCATGGATCGCGCGTGCGACGAGTTCCTTGCCGGTCCCCGATTCGCCCGAGATCAGCACGGTCAGGTCGTTCGATACGACGCGAGCGATGATTCGGTAGACGTCCTGCATCGCCGCCGAGCGACCGATCAGCGGGAGCGCACGGTCCTCGTCATGCAACGCATCATCAGAGACCATGCCGCCTCGGGCAAGCGCGCCCGTCACAGCGCTGGCGAGGACATCGAGGTCGAACGGCTTGGGAAGATATTCGTACGCGCCGACCTCGGCCGCGCGGACCGCGGTCGTCAGCGTGTTTTGTGCCGAAAGGACAATGATCGGCAGTAACGGGAAACGCGCGGCCACGCCGCGGACATGATCGATGCCGTCACCGTCGGGGAGGATAACGTCGGTGATGAGGACATCGGGCAACGCAGTCGCCAGCGCACGTTCGAGCTGGCTCAGACTGTCGGCCACCGTGACGTCGTGCCCGGCGCGGCGGAGCGCCTGGGCGACGACGGTCCGGATCGCGGCGTCGTCGTCGACGACCAGGACGCTACTCACGACGCGGCGCTCATGAGGCGGCCCGGGGAAGCAGGAGGCGGAGGACGGTCATTTCGGGTGTTCCTTCGCGGGCATACTGGACGATCCCGCCCATGTCGCGGGTAAGCTTGTCGACGAGCGCAAGGCCGAGCCCCTGCCCTTCGCGCCGGCCCGACACGAACGGATCGAACAGGTGATCGGCGATATCCGCAGGAGCACCAGGACCATTGTCGAAGACGCAGATCTCGATCGGCAGCGGCAGGCGAGGCTTGCCCGGCGCGGAACTGACGGTGATGCCATGGCGATAGGCAGTGGTTAGAACGATCCGCGGTTCGCGTTCGTTTCTAACGGCTTCGCGTGCGTTCTTGAGCAGGTTTATGATAATCTGGAGGAGCGCGTCACGGTTTATCTGTGCGGGCGGGAGCGAGGGATCGAAGCGTTCCTCGATCGCGATGCCGCGCGCGAACCCAGCTAGTGCCAAGCGGCGGGCATGGCCTAGCAGCGGATAGATGTTCTCGCTGGCGAGCGGCAGAGGCCGCGTGTCGCTGAAATCCTGCATGCGGTCGATCAGCGCGGCGATCCGGTCGACCTCGGTCACGATCAGCGTGGTGAGCGCGCCCGCGCCGAGCAGCTGCGCCGCGCCGCGAATGCCGGACAGCGGGTTCTTGATCTCGTGCGCAAGCATCGCCGCGGCGCCAACCGCCGCCCTTGCTCCGGCCGCGCGGTCGACCGAATGCCCCAGTCGACGAGACGTTGCCGATGCGTGGAGCGTGATGGCCCGCCACCCGGGATAGTCGGCAATCTGCGTCTCGGCGAAATCGACGCGGATCTTTACGCCACGTGCCGTCGATATCTCGGTGTCGTAGACCGATAGCCCGTGGCCGTCCCGGTTACGTGGGTCGTCGGGCGGCGGGATGATCGCATCGAGCGGTTGGCCGATCATCAGCCGCTCGGAGAGGTTCAGCAATTGCTCGGCAAGCGCGTTGGCATGCGCGATGCAATGGACTGGATCGACGACGACGACCGCGACCGGGAGTGCTGCGAACAGCTCCGCAAAGCCTGGCCGCCCCCGGGATTGCGTATCAGGCCGCGGCAAGTTCGCGCCAGGGAGCGTAGAACTCGGCCAGCATCGCCTTGACCTGCTTCGGGTCGGGCACCTGGTTCACCTTGTTGCGGAATTCGGCCGAACCGGGCAGTCCCTTGGTGTACCAGCCGATGTGCTTCCGCGCCATGTTGACGCCGGTTTCGATCCCGTAATGTTCGAGCATCGCCTCGTAATGCCCTGCGATCGCGTCATATTGCTCGGTGATCGACGGATCCTCGATGCGACGGCCGGTGGCGAACCACTCCATCACCTGGCCGAGCACCCAGGGGCGGCCGTAGCTGCCCCGACCGATCATCAGGCCATCGGCCCCGGATTGGTCCATCGCCGCTTCGGCATCCTCGATGGTGCAGATGTCGCCGTTGACGATCACCGGCACGGTCACCGCGTCCTTGACCTTGCGGACGAAGCCCCAGTCGGCATTGCCCTTATACATCTGGTTGCGCGTGCGACCGTGGACAGTGATCAGCTTGATGCCAAGGTCTTCCGCGATCCGCGCGAGGTCGGGCGCGTTCAGGCTGTCGTGACACCAGCCCATCCGCATCTTGAGCGTCACGGGGACGTCGACAGCCTTGACGGTGGCCTCGATGATCGCGCTGGCGAGCTTGGTGTCGCGCATCAGCGCCGAGCCCGCATCGCCGTTGACGACTTTGCGTACCGGGCAGCCCATGTTGATGTCGATGATCGCCGCGCCGCGATCCTGGCTGAGCTTCGCGGCCTCGCCCATCTCGTAGGGCGTGCAGCCGATCAACTGCATCGACACCGGCTCCTCGAGCCGATCCCATGCCGCCTTCTGCAACGACTGGCGAGTTTCGCGGATCGCCGCCTGGCTGGCCACCATCTCGGTGACGTTGAGGCCCGAGCCATAGCGTCGCACCAGCGTGCGGAACGGCATGTCGGTGACGCCGGTCATCGGCGCGAGCACGACGGGGCTTTCGATCCGGACGGGACCGATCTGTATGGGAGCAAGGTTACGCATGGATGTGCCTGAAAAAGAGGCAACGCCCTACCCTGCCCGGTCGTTTTTCGCAAGACTGGCGAGCGTCGGGACGAAGCGCTAGGTCGCGAGCATGACACAGGCAAAGCGTATCGTCGCGATCATCGTCGCCGCCGGAACCGGCGTGCGGGCGGGGGGATCGGTTCCCAAGCAGTTCGCGCTGATCGCCGGTCGACCGATGATCGCCTATTCCTATGAGGCGTTCAACACGCATCCGGCCATCGCCGAAACGATCGTCGTCTTAGCCGACGGACAGCAGGGCTTGGCAATCGCCGCGTTGGGGACCGCGCCGATCGTCGTTGGCGGGACAACGCGCCGCGAGTCGGTCACCAACGGCCTCGCGGCGATCGGCGACGCGACGCATGTATTGATCCACGATGCCGCCCGCCCCTTCCTGTCGCACGCGGTCATCGATTCGCTCGTTGCCGCCTTAAAGACCCGGGACGCGGCCATTCCGGTGCTCCCCGTGACGGATACGCTCGCGCGCGGCAACGTCCTGCTTGGCGACATCGTTTCCCGCGCGGACCTCAACCGGGTGCAGACACCGCAGGCGTTCGCCGTGGAGGCACTCCGTGCCGCGCACGCGGTCTGGCCTGCCGACGAAGAGGCGACCGACGACGCGCAGATGGTGCGGCGACTTGGCGTCGGCGTTGCGTTGGTGCAGGGCTCGGCGATGCTCGAGAAAGTCACGCACCCTGAAGATTTCGCGGCCGCCGAAGCGCGTGTCGCCTACGAAACCCGCACCGCGATAGGGTTCGATGTCCACCGTCTCGAAACCGGCGAGGAGCTCTGGCTCGCAGGCGTGCTGATCCCGCACGACAAGGGCCTGTCGGGGCATAGCGACGCCGACGTCGCGCTCCACGCGCTGACCGACGCGCTGCTCGGGACGATCGCGGCGGGCGATATCGGCACGCATTTTCCACCGAGCGACCCGCAGTGGAAAGGCGCCGACTCCGCTCAGTTCCTCCAGCACGCCGCCAAGCTGATTGCCGACAAGCGCGGCCGGATCGATTTCGTCGACCTGACGATCATGTGCGAGGCGCCGAAGATCGGCCCGCACCGTGCGGCGATGACTGCACGAATCGCCGACCTGCTCGGGCTCACGGTCGACCGGGTCAGCGTCAAGGCAACGACGACCGAGCGGCTTGGCTTTACGGGGCGTGGCGAAGGCATTGCCGCTCAGGCGGTTGCGACTGTTCGCGTTCCTGGATCGCCCCTGTGAAGATCGCCGCCGCGCTTGCCGCGATCGCGCTCCTCGCCAGCCCGGCGGTCGCGCAACCGCGTTGCATCACAGGACCCGAGGCCGAATCGCTGACCCTCGTCGCGATGCCCGATATCCTCCGCGAAACCGGTCGCGTCTGCGCGGCGCAACTCCCGGCCGCCAGCCTCATCCGGTCGCAGTCGAGTGCGCTAATCGACCGCTATCAGATTGAATCCGACCGGGCCTGGCCCGCGGCCCGCGCAGCGATCGTCAAGCTCAGCGATCCTGCCGTCGACGCAATGCTCGATTCGGAGTTTGCGCGACCGCTGCTGACGACGCTGCTGGTGCCGCAGATCGTCGGGCGGATCGCCACGCGCGATTGCGGAACGATCGACCGGATGGTGACGCTGCTCCAGCCCTTGCCACCGCGCAACACCGCGGGCATCGTCGTCGAGACGTTGCGGTACCTCAAATCCCAGAAGTCGCGCAGCGGTGATATCGCCGCGGTGGCGATGCTGCTCTGCCCGGTGGAGACTCGCTGATGGATACGATCCTTCCTGCCGAACTGGTCGATGCCGCACGCAAAGTGGTCGAGCAGAACCGCGCGATCGGCCGCCGGGTCGCGGTCGCCGAGAGCTGCACCGGTGGGCTCGTCGCGGCTGCCCTGACCGAGATCCCCGGGTCGTCCGACGTGTTCGAGGTCGGCTTCGTCACCTATTCGAACGCCGCCAAGCTCGGCGTCCTGAAGATCAGTTCGGACGTGCTGGAAACGTTCGGCGCGGTCTCGATCGCGGTGGCGTGGAGCATGGCGCAGGCCGCGCTCAAGCAGTCGGGCGCTGATATCGCCGTGGCCATCACCGGCGTTGCAGGCCCCGGTGGCGGATCGCTCAAGAAGCCAGTCGGCACCGTCGTATTTGGTCGTGCTGAGAAGGGTCGCGACCCGTCCGACGTCCATGCCGATCGCAAGAATTTCGGCGATCTCGGCCGCGGCGGGATACGGCTTCAGGCAGCGTTGTGCGCGCTCGAACTTTTGCTGCCGGACGCTTCGGCCCCGTAAAGCTCCGCGGCGCGGGTCTCGAACGCGCCGATCATCTTCCGCAGTGCAGCGCCGAATACCTGCCCGGCGATCATCTCGAACATCCGGTTCTTGAACGCAAAGTCGACGGTGAAGTCGACCGCGCAGCCCTGCGGCTCGGGTCGGAAATGCCATTCGTTGCGCAGATACTTGAGCGGGCCATCGACGTAATCGACGTTGAGTTCGCTCGGCCGGACCTTCTGCACGCGCGACGTGAACGTCTCGCGCAGCCCCTTGAAGCCGACGATCATGTCGGCGAGCGTCTCGGTCTCGCTGTTCGAGCGCACCCGCATCGCACTGACCCAAGGCAGGAACTCGGCATAGCGGCCGACATCGGCCACCAGGTCGAACATCTGCTCAGGCGTGTAGGGCAAATGGCGCGTTTCCGAATGCTTCGGCATCAGATGCGCGCGACGCCCAGCTTGGCGTCGCGGTTTGCGCGCAACCGTTCGAAATCATCGCCGGCGTGATAGCTCGACCGCGTCAGCGGCGACGACGCGACGAGCAGGAAGCCCTTGGCGCGCGCGATCGAGGCATAGGCGTCGAACGCCTTGGGCGGCACGAACTCGGCGACCTTGGCATGGCGCGGAGTCGGTTGGAGATACTGCCCCATCGTCAGGAAATCGATGTCGGCGCAGCGCATGTCGTCCATCACCTGATGAATCTCCAGACGCTCCTCGCCGAGCCCGAGCATCACGCCCGACTTGGTGAAGATCGACGGATCATGCTTCTTCACGCTCTCCAACAATCGCAGCGACGCATAATACCGCGCACCTGGCCGGATCGTCGGATAGAGCCGCGGCACCGTCTCGAGGTTATGGTTGTAGACGTCGGGACGCGCCTCGACGATCGACTCGATCGCGGCCTGCGCCTTGTTGCGGAAGTCTGGAGTCAAGATCTCGATCGTCGTCGTCGGGTTCGACGCGCGGATCGCATGGATTACCTTCACGAACTGCGACGCACCACCGTCCGGAAGATCGTCGCGATCGACCGAGGTGATGACGATGTGGTTGAGGCCCATTTGCGCCGCTGCATCGGCGACGTTCTGCGGCTCCATCCGATCGACCGCGCGCGGCATGCCGGTCTTGACGTTGCAGAACGCACACGCCCGCGTGCAGGTATCGCCGAGAATCATGACCGTCGCATGCTTCTTCGACCAGCACTCGCCGATGTTGGGGCATGCCGCCTCTTCACATACGGTGGTAAGGCTTTTGGACCGCATGAGCTCACGCGTTTTTGCGAAGCCAGCGGAGGTCGGCGCCTTGACGCGGATCCAGTCGGGCTTGCGGGCACGGACCGGCGCAGCCATCGGGGTCATGTCGTTCATGCACGCCAGATAGCCCCGCCCGGTCGTTGAGACAATGGTGGCGGGCCATGTCAGCGGGTTGGAACCATCGGACGAACCGGATAAAATCATGGAACCAGTTTCAACATGACAAGTTTGTCATGTTGCATCGCAAACTGATATGGAAGGCTAACCGTGCCAACTCACTTTCCGGAAATGATCGAAGGCTATCACCGCTTCAAGGACGGCCCCTGGGAGGAGCAGCGCGAGCGCTGGAAGGAACTGCAGGACGGCCAGAGCCCCAAGGTGATGATCATCGCCTGCTCGGACAGCCGCGTCGAGCCTGCACAGATTTTCGACACGCTGCCAGGCGAAGTGTTCGTCGTGCGCAACGTCGCCAACCTCGTACCGCCGTTCGAGACCGGTGGTGGCCATCACGGTGTTTCGGCTGCGATCGAGTTCGCCGTGACGCAGTTGAAGGTCGAAGAGATCGTCGTAATGGGCCACGAGAAGTGCGGTGGCTGCAAGGCGGCGCTGACGCAGGCGTTTGCCGATGCCGAGCGTGGCGCAGGTGGCTTCGTCTCCGACTGGGTGAGCCTGCTCGACGGCGCACGCGAGAAGGTTGTCGCGAAATTCGGCGATGGTGCCGAGGCCGGTCGCGAGATGGAACTCGAGTCCGTCCGCACCTCGATCGCCAACCTGCGGACGTTCCCGTTCGTGACCGAAGCAGAGGCCGCCGGCACACTGGCCCTGCGCGGTGCCTATTTCGGCATCGACAAGGGCCAGATGCTGCTGCTCAACGAGGATGACGAGTTCATCCAGGCCGACGCGCCAGACGCGAAGTCCGCGAAAGCCTGACGCGTCAGCGAAGGTCTAACGCCTTCTCCGCCACCTTCTTGACCTTCGGGTCGAGCGGTGGCGGCACCATCGATACGCCAGCCTCGAGGCGGTCCGCGATCAGCGTCAGCGCTGCGATCCGGGCCGCCTTCTTGTCGTTGCCATCGATGACGGTCCACGGCGCGGTCGCGGTGTCGGTGCGCGCGAACATCTCGGCCATCGCCTCCAGATACTCCTCGCGCCGCGACCGGTTGTGGAAATCGTCGAGCCCGGTCTTCCAATGCTTCCACGGATCGTCGAGCCGTGCCTTCAACCGCCGGTCCTGCTCCTTCTGCGTGGTGTGGATGAACAGCTTGATGAGGGTGGTGCCGCTCTCGACCTGCTGCGCCTCGAACGCGTTGATCTCGTCGTAACCGTGGCGCCATTCGGTCTCGCTGGCGAACCCCTCGACGCGCTCGACGAGGACACGGCCGTACCAGCTGCGATCGAACACCGCGATGTTGCCGTTGGCGGGCAGACGGTTCCAGAAGCGCCAGAGGAAATGGTGCGCCTTCTCGTCCGCCGTTGGCGCCGAGATCGGCCAGACCTTGTAGTTGCGCGGGTCCCATTCGGCCGACAGGCGTTGGATGATGCCGCCTTTCCCGGCCGCGTCCCAGCCTTCGAACATCACGATCGCGCGCGTGCCGCCGACGATATGCGCGACCTGGATATGCTCCAGGCGCTTTTGCAGCGCGGCGAGGTCGTGCTTGTACTTGCCGTCATAGTCGTCGCCGATTTCGTAATCGGCCAGATGGATCGTCATGCGTTGCTCTCCGTCGCTAGTGGCACATGAACGTTCCAGGGCCCGCGACGACGCAGGACGAACCAATAATAGCCGATCGAGAGCAGGATTTCGGCCGCGGTCATGATCAGGCCGGGGCGGCCCTCCGCCAGATCGAACCAACTCGTCCAGCAGACATAGCCGAGCGCCAGCAGCGTCACGACCGGAGCGAGCGGGTAGAGCGGCATCCGGTAGGGAGCGTGGGTGGTCTTGCCGGTGCGCCTGCCGACCATCGCCGCGACGCAGATCCCTGAGTAGATCGCGACGAGGCCGGTGCCGCTAAGCACGAGCAGCAACTGGAGCGGCAGAAAGCACGCGACGATCCCGAATCCGCCGACCAGCAGCGTGCCCACCCAGGGCGAGCCGAACTTCGGGTGGACCTGCGTCATCCATCGATCGAGCGGACGCCCCCAGCTTCCGTCGCGCGCGGTGCCGTAGAAGAAGCGCGCACACGCGAGGATGCAGGCGATCACCGCATTGACGATCGCAACGACGACGCCGATCGAGATCCAGTTCGCCGTCGTAGTGCCGCTGCGGAGGGTGACGAGGAGGCCGAACGGGTCGTCGGCGGTGAGCGTGGCGTGGAGGTCTGGTGCGCCGACCAACACCGCGACGATCGGGATGCCTTCGAACAGCAGCGTCAGCGCGAGCGAGGCCATGATCGCGCGCGCGATCAGCCGGGGGGCGTCGAGCATCTCCTCGCCGAAGTACACCGCGGCGCCATAACCGTTGAGCGCGAAGATCGCGATCGAGGTGGCGAGGCCGATCGAGGCTGCGGACGCGGGGACGAGATTGGCGCCTTGCGGCATTACCGGGTGGAGGAGCAGGTCGCCGATCGGGCGGACGGTATCGGCGAACCCGAGCCAGACGACCGCGCCGATCGCCAGCATTTCGACCAGTAGGAAGAGGCCGGTGAGCCAGGCGTTGACGCGAATCTGGAGGATCGCGACGAGTGTCGATCCGGCGACCACGGCGATCGCGACGGGGATCTGCGGCAGTCCGGGGACCAAAGTGCCGAGCACCGCGCTGACGCCGAGACCTGCGACGGGCGGGAAGAGCAGGTTGTTGAAGACGTTGACGCCGAGCATTACGAACCCCGCCATCGGTCCGAGCGTATGCGCGACCGCGACATACTCGCCACCTGCGACCGGCCAGGCGGAGGATAGCTCGGCGTAGACGAACGCGGTGGCGACGCAGACGAGTCCGGCAATCAGCGTTGCCCAAACTGCGCCGGTGCCGGCGACCTGAAGCATGCCGGGGACGATGACGAACACCGACGATGCCGGGGTCGCGACGGAGAGGGTGAGGAACAGGACGCCCGTCACGCCGAGACTGCGGACGAGGCTTGGCGCCGGTGTCATCTGATCGTCGCGCATGCCAACCCCTTATCGTGCAGGGGTATTTGCATGGTTGAGGGGGTTGAGGAAGCGTGGGACGTCTTTCCCTCGCCCCTTCGGGGAGAGGGAGGGGCCCGCCCGCGCTTGCGGGTGGGAGGATGAGGGGAAGTTGGCACGCACCAACCGCTCCTCGCCCTCCCGTCGCCAAGCGGCTCCTCCTTCCCTCTCCCCGTAGGGGCGAGGGACAGAGAGAGGTTACCCAGCGCTCGGCGCGACCACCTTTGTCGCGTCCTTCGGACCATCCACCGTCAGGCGGATGTTGAGTTCCTTCAGCTGCTTGGCGCTGACCGGACTCGGCGCACCCATCATCAGGTCCTCGGCCTTCTGGTTCATCGGGAACAGCACGACTTCGCGGATGTTCGGCTCGCCGGCGAGCAGCATGACCATCCGGTCGATCCCCGGCGCCGAGCCGCCATGCGGCGGTGCGCCGACCTTGAACGCATTGATCATGCCCGCGAAGTTCGTGTCGACGTCGGCCTGCGTATAGCCGGCGATCTCGAACGCCTTGTACATGATCTCCGGACGGTGGTTCCGGATCGCGCCCGACGACAGCTCCACGCCATTACAGACGATATCATACTGATAGGCGAGGATATCGAGCGGATCCTTGTTTTCCAGCGCGTCCATCTCGCCCTGCGGCATCGAGAACGGGTTGTGGCTGAAATCGACCTTCTTGGCGTCCTCGTCATATTCGAACATCGGGAAATCGACGATCCAGCAGAACTCGAACCGATTCTCGTCGATCAGGCCAAGGTCGGCGCCGATCCGCGCACGCGCAGCGCCCGCGAGCTTGGAGGCGGGGAGTTCCTTGCCGGCGGCGAAGAAGATGCCGTCGTTGGGGCCGAGGCCCATTTCGGCGATCAGCTTCCGCGTCGCCTCCTCGCCATGGTTCTTGGCGATCGGGCCGCCGAGTTCGCCGTTCTTCTGCGTGATGTAGCCGAGCCCGGCGTGACCCTCGGCGCGGGCCCAATCGTTCATGTCGGTGAAGAACTTGCGGCTCTTGTCGGCAGTGTTCGGCGCGGGGATCGCGCGGACCACGTCACCGCCGGCGACGATCCCGGCGAACAGGCCGAAGCCCGAATCGACGAAGTGATGGCCGACGTCGTGGATCAGGATCGGGTTGCGCAGGTCGGGCTTGTCGCTGCCGTACTTCAGCATCGATTCGCGGTAGGGGATGCGCTTGAACGGCAATGCCGAGACCTGGCGCCCCTTGCCCTGCCAGTCGGCGAATTCCTCGAACACGCCGTGCAGCACGGGTTCGATCGCGGCGAACACGTCGTCCTGCGTGACGAAGCTCATTTCGAAATCGAGCTGGTAGAACTCGCCTGGGCTACGATCGGCGCGGGCGTCCTCGTCGCGGAAGCACGGTGCGATCTGGAAATAGCGATCGAAGCCCGCCACCATTAGCAGCTGCTTGAACATCTGCGGCGCCTGCGGCAGCGCGTAGAACTTGCCCGGATGGACCCGGCTCGGCACCAGATAATCGCGCGCGCCCTCGGGCGACGACGCGGTCAGGATCGGCGTCTGGAATTCGGTGAACCCCTGCGAGTTCATCCGGTTGCGGAGCGACGTGATCACGTGGCTGCGGAGCATGATGTTGGCGTGAAGCCGCTCGCGCCGCAGATCGAGGTAACGATAGCGCAGGCGGATATCCTCGGGATACTCGGCCTCGCCCGCGACCGGCATCGGCAGCTCGCCCGCCATCGACTGAACGGTCGCGGCGGTCGCGCGGATCTCGATCCCGCCGGTCGGCAGGTTCGGGTTCACGGCTTCCGGCGCACGTGCGGTCACCTTGCCGGTGATCGTCACCACGCTTTCGCTCTTCAGGCCCTCGATGACCTTGAAGACCGGGCCCGACACGTCGGTGACGATCTGCGTGATGCCGTAGTGATCGCGCAGATCAATGAAGACGAGGTCGCCGTGATCGCGCTTCTTGTGGACCCAGCCGGAGACGCGGACCTCTTCGCCGACCTGTTCGGGGCGGAGGGCGGCGCAGTTGTGGGTGCGATAGGCGTGCATGATGGGTCTTCTCGGACGATAAACAGGTGGTCCGCGCTTCCCTTCCCTTCCGGGCTTTGTCAACCCGAACGAGGCTCGCTATGGACGGGCGATGCATATCCACCCGCTTATCTCCGACAGTGCCACGCTCGCCAATCTGTGCGCGCGCATGGCCGACGCCGACTATGTGTGCGTCGACACCGAATTCATGCGCGAGAGCACTTATTACCCGGAACTCTGCCTGATCCAGATCGCCGACGACAAGGAAGCCGCAGCGATCGACCCGATGGCGCCGGGGATCGACCTCAAGCCGCTGCTCGACCTGCTCGTCGAGAATCACGACGTGCTGAAGGTGGTTCATGCCGGCGGGCAGGACATCGAGATCGTCTATAACCTGACGGGCAAGACGCCTTTCCCGCTGTTCGACACGCAGGTCGCGGCGATGGCGCTCGGCCAGGGCGAGCAGATCGGCTATTCGAACCTGGTCGACAGCTGGCTCGGCATCGCGGTCGACAAGGGTGCGCGGTTTACCGACTGGGCGCGCCGGCCGCTCGACGCGCGGCAGATCGAATATGCAATCGGCGACGTAACGCATCTGTCGAAGATCTTCCCGAAAATGCTGGAGCGGTTACGGAAAACCGGGCGCGGCGTCTGGCTCGATCAGGAGATGGAGCGGCTCGGCGATACCGCCAATTATGCGAACGATCCGGATCTGGCCTGGAAGCGCGTGCGGATTTCCGGGCGCAAGCCCGACGTGCTGGGGCGGTTAAAGGCGCTCGCGCGCTGGCGTGAACTGGAGGCGCAAGCGAAGGATCTGCCGCGCGGGCGGATCGTCAAGGACGAGACGCTGGGCGACATGGCGGGGCATCCGCCGAAGAAGCAGGCGGATCTCGCAAGAGTGCGTGGATTGTCGGCGACCTGGGCGGGCAACGACATCGGTGGCCGCTTGATGGCGGCGGTCGAGGGCGCGCAACCGCTTGGCGACGATGAACTGCCGCCACGCGACGATCGCAAGCCTGGCCTTGGCAAGGAGGGTTCGCTGGTGGCGGACCTCCTCAAGCTGCTGCTCAAGATTCGCTCGCGAGACATTGATGTCGCGTCGAAATTGCTGGCGCGCACCGATGAACTCGAAGCGCTGGCGGCGGGTGTGCGGACCGGGCTACCCATGCTCGAAGGCTGGCGGTTCGATCAGTTCGGCCGCGATGCACTGGATCTGGTCGAGGGGCGACTGGCGTTTGCGGTCATCGGCGGGAAGCTCAAGATGACGCGTACGGAAGATGCCGCATGAGGATCGTTCTGGTTGCTGCGTTGCTCGCGTCGGCGGGGTGTACGCCGATCGAGATGCGCGGCGAAAAGCCTGTTCCTGCACCGATTGCCGCGGCGTGCAATGCCGACTCGCTCGGCGATCTGGTCGGCAAGCGGGCCAGCGATGCTCGGGCCGACGTGATGCAGACCCGGTCGGGCGCACGCACGCTCCGCTGGATCGCGCCGAACACGGCCGTTACGATGGATTTTCGGCCCGACAGGCTGAATGTCTATGTCGATGCGAAGGGTCGGATCGAACGCTTTACCTGCGCCTGATAACTTAGCTCCTCCGCTGCAAGGAGTGGAGCTAAGCAATAGCGAATAACGGTTTGCGACCTAACGCGGTCGCCAGGGCGGTATGGCGACGCTCGACCGCCTCGCCGTATAGTCCACGATCGTCCGAACGCAGCGTCAGCGTGAGCGATACGCCATCGTCCGCGAGCTGCGAGCGCTTCAGCGGTCCGGCTAGACCGCCGCTCATCCTCTGGCCGAGCCGCATCGCCATACCCCAGGCCGTAGCACTCTTCAGCGTGGCAGGCGTCGCTAGCCGCCCGACTGGATCAGCAGCCGCCAAGTCGCCGCCCAGGCTCGTGTAGAGCGCCTGCGCCAGCATCCCGCGGCCCGGCGCGTCGATCGCGACCCAATTGCCGTGTAGCGCAACCTCCACGCCGCGTTCGGCGCGGAACTCGGGGTTGGCGCGCCAGCCGACGTCGGCGAGCAGGCACGCCGTGTGGCGAATGCGGGCCATCGCGGGTGGCTCGGTGGTGAACAGCGGCGCGATCCAGCGGTCGAGGAGATCGCCGTGCTCCGGGAAGCGGCCGAGTAGGCGCCCCTCTTCGCGCGCGGCGACGATTAGCGGATCGAGCGCGCGGTCTGCCGGTTTCAGGTCTTCGTAGAGAAGGCCTTCCCGCAGGCCATAGGCGGATACGATCGTCGTCCGGCTGCCGAGCTGGCGCATCAACACGCCGAGCAATGCCGCGGCGTCGGCGAGCGTTGCCGTACGGCCCGACGACAGCCCCGGGATCGCCTTCAGACGCGGCTTGGAAAGCTGCGGGATCGTCCGGCTGAGCCGGGTGATCGTCGCCGCGGTCATCGAATATTGGTGGATGATCGGCAGCGGATAGTCCGACAGCTCCATGTCGAGCCGTGCCAACGCACGCCAAGATCCGCCGACCAGATAGAGCGGAAGCCCCTGCCCCTTCGCCGTCCAGCCCGCCTCGCGCACCAGACGCGCCACATAGCGCGCGAGCACCTTGCCGCGCTTCGCCCGGATCGGGCCGATGCGGAGGACGCCGAGCGGGAACGAGACGCGGTCCTCGATCTTGCCACGGCGGACGCGGACGAGTTCGAGACTGCCGCCGCCGAGATCGCCGACAATGCCATCCGCTTCGGGAATCGCGGACAGGACACCGTAGCCGGCCGCGCTGGCTTCCTGCTCGCCCGATAGCGTCTCGACGGTCAGGCCGAGTTGTTCAGCCGCGGCAATGAGTTCGCCGCCGTTCTTTGCATCGCGTACTGCCGCCGTTGCGACCGTGCGGAGCGTCGAGCATTCCATTTCCTTCGCCACCGCCGCGAACCGCGCTAGCGCGACGCGTGCCGTCTTCAGCGCCGACTTCTCGATCGCGCCGGTAGCGGCGAGCCCACGCCCGAGCCCCGCCAACACCTTCTCATTGAACCGGATCGCAGGCAGGCGTGGCGGCCCCTGGTAGACCACCAGCCGGATCGAGTTCGAGCCGATGTCGATGATCCCGGTGCGCGGATGATCGTCGGTCTCGGCCTTGGGCGGGGAATTGCCGAACAGGATATTCGTGACGCTCATCGTTTTCGACGGAGCGACAGCGTCGGTACGGCATTGCTGGTCGCGAGCGAAGCGCCGCGGCCGGAGAGCGAAGGATTCGTCATGAAGTACCGATGCAGGTTGAACGGGCGGTCGCCGGGATCGACGCGGCTATATTCGCCATCGGGGCCTAGCTCCCAACTCTGCTCGTTGTCGATCAGGTTCGCGACCATCACCTGGTCGAGGACCTGGTCGTGGACGGTCGGGTTGAGGATCGGCAGCATGTACTCGACGCGGCGGTCGAAGTTGCGCGGCATCCAGTCGGCCGACGAGATGAACAGCTTGGCACCGTCGTTGGGCAGCGCCTTGCCGTTGCCGAACGCCCAGATCCGGCTGTGTTCGAGGAACCGGCCGATCACTGATTTCACGCGGATCGTTTCGGACAACCCAGGCACGCCGGGACGCAGGCAGCAGATGCCGCGGATGATGAGGTCGATCTCAACCCCTGCCCCGCTTGCCTCGTACAGCTTCTCGATCACCGCGGGGTCGACCAGCGAGTTCATCTTCGCCCAGACGCCGGCGGGCTTGCCGGCGCGCGCGTTGGCGATCTCGACGTCGATCAGGTTCATCAGGTTCTGGCGCAGGTCGCGTGGGCTCAGGCTGACGCGCGCCATGTCGGTCGGTTCGACGTACCCGGTGATGTAGTTGAACATCTGCGCCGCATCGCGCCCGACCGCGGCGTCGGCGGTGAAGAAGCTGAGGTCGGTGTAGATCTTGGCCGTGACGGGATGATAATTGCCCGTGCCGAAATGGCAGTAGGTGCGGAACGCCTGGCCTTCGCGGCGGACGACCAGCGAGACCTTTGCGTGCGTCTTCCAGTCGATGAAGCCGTAGACGACCTGCACGCCTGCGCGTTCCAGGGCGGAGGCCCAGACCATGTTCTGCTCTTCGTCGAACCGCGCCTTGAGCTCGACGACCGCGGTGACCGACTTGCCCGCCTCGGCCGCAGTTATCAGTGCGTTGATGACCGCGGGCTGCTTGCCGGCGCGGTAGAGCGTCTGCTTGATCGCCACGACATCGGGGTCGTTCGCCGCCTGCTTGAGGAAGGCGAGCACCACCTCGAACGTTTCGTACGGATGATGGACGACGATGTCCTTGGCCTTGATCGCCGCGAAGCAATCACCGCCGAACTCGCGGATGCGTTCGGGGAAGCGCGGCGTGAAGGGCGGGAACTTCAGGTCCGGGCGATCTTCGTCGACCAGCCCGTCGAGGTCGACGATGCCGAGCAGATTGCCGCTCTCGGTAATGATCGCGTCGGCGCCGCCGAGTTCGTCCTTAAGGACCGCGGCGAGGACGTCGGGGATGCCGGTTTCGAGTTCGAGACGGATTACGCGGCCGCGGCGGCGGCGTTTGATCGCGTTGGCGAAGTAGCGGACGAGATCCTCTGCCTCCTCCTCTATCTCCATGTCGCTGTCGCGCAGGACGCGGAAGCTGGCGGCGGCGAGGACTTCGTAGCCGGGGAACAGGACCGGCGCGAACCGCTTCAGGATCGATTCGATCGAAATGTAGCGTGCGGGCTCGCCAGGGAGGCGGACGAAGCGCGTCATCGTATGCGGGAGCATGACCAGCTCTCGGACCGGCTCGTTATCCGAACGGCGGACCAGGTCGAAGATCACCGACAGGCCGCGGTTCGGGATGAACGGGAACGGATGCGCGGGGTCGAGCGCCTGCGGGGTCAGGATCGGGAAGATCTGATCGCGGAAATGCGTTTCGAGCCATTCGTCGGCCTCCCCCTCGACCGCCTCACGTCGGAGCGCGAACAGGCCCGCCTCATCAAGCAGCACGCGGAGATCGCCCCACACCGCTTGCTGGCTCGCCATCAGAGCATCGGCCTCGCGGACGATCGCGGTCAGCTGTTGTCCTGCGGTGAGGCCATCTGCCGAGCGTCGATCGACGTCCTGCGTCTGCTGGCCCTTCAAGCCGGCGACGCGGACCATGAAGAACTCGTCGAGGTTCGACCCCGAGATCGACAGGAAGCGGAGCCGCTCCAGCAGTGGGTGCGCGGGGTTGCACGCCTCCTCCAGCACACGGCGGTTGAACGCCAGCCAGGAGAGCTCGCGGTTGAAGAACCGGTCGTTCGGCTCTGCGCCGATGGGATCGTCGTCGTCCTCCGATTGGCGGACGATATGGGCTGGACGGTTCATCGGGCCTCTTGGGGGCTTATGGTGGCGTGAAGAGCGGGAGGTCGAGAGCGAGTTGCGGCCGGAGGATCAGCCCGGCCTCGGTGAGTGTGGTTCGTGCAAGAGGAATGGACAAGCGCTTGCGACGTTCCATCGCCTCCTGATCCAGCGCATCGACGGTTCGCGTTACGGTAATATGACTGCGCTCGATTCTAGTCGCGAGCCAGTCGATCAGATCGGGCCGCGCGTCGAGGCTGCGGCGCTCGAACAGATGCGCCAACAACAGCCGCATGAGCTCGTCGTCGGGTGCGCCGATCGCCGCGATCGGGCTGGCGGCGAGGCGCGAGCGGAGATCGGGGAGCTTCACCTTCCATTCGGGCGGCGCGGCGTCGGCGACGATCAGCAGCGGCCTGTGCTCCTCCTGCGCGCGGTTCCAGGCGTGGAACAGCTGCGCCTCGGGCACGCGCTCGGCATCGTCGATGATCGTCCCGCCACTTTTCGCCGCGAAGATCCGGGCGAGCAGGCTGCGACCCGATTTGCGCGGGCCGGTGAGAATGGCGGTCATGACGGGCCATGTCGCGGTATGCTCCAGCGTGTGGACGGCCCGCGAGTTGGAGGGGGTAACCAGGAAGGCGTCGTCGCGAGGGTCCGCCGGCCACCCGAGTGGCAGCGCGATTTGAGTCATCTTGGTCGCGCTCACCCTGTCGTCGCATTGTCCGCGGGCAAGTCCGGCGGAAGAAGTTGGGCGACCCGGCGGATGCGGATCGTCTGGCCGGAGCCGAATACTTGGTAGCCGCGGGCTTCGAGCGCGGTCTTCAAAGCGGCCGGGTCGCCGTCGTACGCCACGCGCATCAGCGAGACCCCGCCGAGTGCTAGGCTGGTCGTTGCAGCCGAGCGGACACCGGGGATCGCGCGGAGTGCTGCTTCGATCGAAGAGACGTTTGCTGCGGCCGGCGTATCGAACTGGACGATGACCGAGATGCCCTCGCCGCCGGTCAGCGCCGCGGTATTGGCGTCGGCGGTCTCGTCGGTGGGCAGGTCGTCTATCGTTGCGGCTTCGGGCGGCGGTGGTGGTGAGAGGCTGTAGTCGACGCGGAGCGAGCCGTTGCGACGCGCCTGCTGGTACAGGTCATCGATCCGCTTCACGCCGGTGTCGAGCAGCTGCGCGATGCCGTCGGGCGTGCCGACTCGCAGCGTAAAGCTGCCGATCAGGTCGTTGTCGGGGCCGTGGCGCGCTTCGAACACCCCGATCACCGGGCCGCCGGGCCATTGGCGATAGAGCTTCACGACGGGGGTGAGCACATCGCTCGCGCCATATTGATCGAGGATCGTCCGCCACCAGCCACGGCCGGGGCGCTGCGTCTGGCCGACGTTGAGCAGGAGCGCGTCGGGGCCGGAGCCGGACGGGCGGACATAGTCGATGCTGCTGTTACCGGTGCGATAGCGCGCCCAGGCCTGCTGCCACTGCGTGCTTTGCTCGAACGCCTGTCCGACGCCGCCCGAATACTGGATCGGGATCGTCAGCATCGGCTGCGAGCGATCGGCATAGGTCGAGATGCCGAGGATCGATCCGGCGCGCCCCCGATCGAACAGCACGCCGAGCTTGGCGATGTAGCGCTGCGGGCCGATCTGTTCGTTCTCGACGACGATTCCGGAGACCAGCGAATCGAGTGTGCCGTCGGAGACGAGACCGCCACCACCGCCGAGCCGGTTCGACAATTGCACCCAGGCTTTGCGCTGTGCGAGCCGCCAGCCGCTGTAACGCGCGGCGTCGGCGGTCTTGCCGGCGACGTCGACCATGACGCCGCTCACTTCGTAGGCGCTGCCGCTGTCGACAGGGGCTGCGCCTCGGCTGCCGCCTTCGATCTGCGCGAGTACGGCGCCGCCGCTGAGCAGCAGGGCCCCTGCGGCAATGGCGCCGGCGAGGACGGTGGGAAGGGCACGGATACGCATCTAGCGTGCCTTTTGGCGAAGCAGACGTGGAAATCCAAGCGCGATGTGGCTAGCAGCACCGATCATGACCGATACGCCAGACTCCGCCGCTCCCGCTTCGGGCTCCTACACCTACGCTCAGGCGGGGGTTTCGATCGCCGCGGGCAATGCGCTGGTGCGGGCGATCGCCCCGCTCGCGCGCTCGACACGCCGACCGGGGGCGGATGCCGATCTTGGCGGGTTTGGCGGGATGTTCGATCTCAAGGCCGCCGGCTTCGTCGATCCATTGCTGGTCGCGGCGAACGATGGCGTCGGCACCAAGCTGAAGCTGGCGATCGAGTGGGATCGGCATGAGGGCGTCGGAATCGACCTCGTCGCGATGTGCGTCAACGACCTGATCGTTCAGGGCGCCGAGCCGCTGTTCTTCTTGGATTATTATGCGAGCGGGAAGCTCGATGCGGCGGTCGCCGAGCGCGTCGTCGCTTCGATCGCGGAGGGGTGCAAGACCGCTGGCTGCGCGCTGATCGGGGGCGAGACCGCCGAGATGCCGGGCATGTATGCCGACGGCGATTACGACCTGGCAGGCTTCTGCGTCGGGGCGGTCGAGCGGACCAACGTGCTGACCGGGCGAGAGATCGCGGCGGGCGACGTGATGCTCGGGCTCGCGTCTTCGGGGGTGCATTCGAACGGGTTCTCGCTGGTCCGGCGGCTTGCCACCGATCGCGGGTGGAAGCTCGATCGACCCGCGCTGTTCGATCAGGACCGGTTGCTGATCGATCATTTGATGGCGCCGACTCGCATCTACGTCGCGAGCCTGCTGCCGTTGCTGCGCGAGCGGCGGATCAAGGGGCTGGCGCATATTACGGGCGGCGGCTTGCTCGAGAACATCCCCCGCGTGCTGCCCGACGGCGTGCATGCGGTGGTCGATGCGGATGCGTGGGAACAGTCGCGGTTGATGGCGTTCCTGCAGGCGCAGGGCGCGATCGAGCCGGAGGAGATGGCGCGGACGTTCAATTGCGGGATCGGCATGGTCGTGATCGTCAGCGCGGACGAGGCCGAGGCGGTGACGGCGGCGCTGGAGGCGGCGGACGAGACGGTGTTCACGATCGGGCGGATCGAGACCGGATCACACGGCTGCACGGTGCGTGGGTCTGCGGGTACGTGGAGCGCGCGCGAGGATTGGACCGCGACGCATGGCTGACAAGACGCGCGTCGGCGTGCTGATCTCCGGGCGCGGATCGAACATGATGGCGCTGGTCGGGGCGTCGCGTGCGGTTGAGTGTCCGTATGAGATCGCACTGGTGGCGTCCGACAAGCCGGATGCGGCTGGGCTCGAATGGGCTAAGTCCGAGGGTTTGGCTACGTTCGCGCTCTCGCCGAAAGGTTTGGGGAAGCCGGCGTATGAGGCGGCGATCGATGCGGCGTTGCGCGAGGCTGGCGTCGAGGTCGTTGCGCTGGCCGGCTATATGCGGCTGTTGTCGGACGGGTTCGTCGCGGCGTGGCGGGACCGGATCGTCAACATCCACCCTTCGCTGCTGCCGAAATACAAGGGCCTCGACACGCACGCGCGGGCGATCGCGGCGGGCGATGCGGTCGGCGGGTGCTCGGTGCATGTCGTGACCGAGGAACTCGATGGCGGAGTCGTGCTCGGCCAGGCAGAGGTGCCGATCCTTCCCGGCGACGATGCGGATGCGCTTGCGGCTCGCGTGCTGGCGGCGGAACATGCTTTATACCCGAAGATCTTGGCGGAGTTCGTGACGCGATGACCGATCTGTCCCCCCTCGACCGCGTTCGTGCGGCGGCGCTTGCCTTGCCCGAGACCGAGGAGAAGGTTTCACACGGCCAGCCGACCTTCTTCGTGGCCGACAAGCAGTTCGCGCAGTTCCGGGCGGATCATCACGGCGATGGGCAGACGATCGTGTGCGTGAAGACCGGCGGAATCGACGAGCAGACGATGCTGATCGAGGCGAACCCGGCGGTGTATTCGCTACCGGCCTATCTCGGCGCGACTGGTTGGGTCGGGATGAATGTTGCCGGCGATCCGGACTGGGCGCTGGTCGAGGACAGGATTGCGCGGAGTTGGGAACTGGCGACCCCTGCCCGTTTGCTGGAGGCTGGTGGGCGATGAGCACCGAGACTCCGACCGAACGGCGCGAGGCTGCGGCGACGCGGCGGCGTTGGGTGACACTTGCGGAGGTCGTGGCGGTGGCTGGCGTACTTATCGCGGCGCTGACGCTGTGGACCAACTGGTCAGATCACCGCGCGAACGAAGCAGACAAGATCGCGGCGCAGTCGAGTGCGGCGCGCGAGAGGACGAAGATCGATCTTTCGGCGATCGTGCAGGATGGCGGCGATACGCTGTTGTTGAAGGACGCGCGGCATGATCTTCAGGACGTGACCGTGACGTTTCCACGGTCGTTGGGGGTATCGGCTCAGCGACCGCCGGCCGAGCCGGTTATCGATGCGTCGTGGTTCTCGGCACCGTTGCTGAAGCTGACCGATGGCGGTTCGGATGATCGTGCGGGACGGCTGCCGGTGCTGGTGAGCGTGCAGTATTTCGATGGGGATACGACGCGGTCTGCGCGTGGAATCTACGATGTGATCTGGAAGACCGAGGGGCGGATGTTGCGCGGTCGCGCGCTCAAGCTCGAGGGGTTGCGGGTCCGCCAGCGTGGTGGGGATCAGGCTAGGCTCGATGCGATCTGGGCGAAAGAAAAGCCGGCGGCATAAGCTGCACTGCCTGAAAAGTAAGCGTGTTCCCCCGCGAAGGCGGGGGTTCAGTCTGGGCTCCCGCCTTCGCGGGAGAACAAGAAGTCGGGAGCTACGGCTCTCTCAGAGCACTCGTGCGTAGACCGGATCGTCGTGGCGGGTGGTGCCGACCGTGAACTGGCGGGTGCCGATCACCTCGAAGCCTTGGCGTTCGTAGAAGGCACGGGCGCGGGTGTTCTGGTCCCATACGCCTAGCAGGACGCGGGTTCGGCCTACCGCCGCGCCGTCTTCGAGAGCACGCGTCATCAGTGCGGCGCCCAGGCCTGAGCCTTGGGCCTGCTTCATGAGATAGATGCGGCGGAGTTCGATGTCCGCGGGGCCAGATTCGATCGGAAAGTCCGGCGCGGTCAGCACCGTGTAGCCGATCGGCGCGTGACCGGGCTCGTACTCGGCCAGCGTCACGATCGTCGCGAGATCGGACAGCCACGTCTCGAACGTGGCGATGCTGTTCTTCGTCGTGCAGTGGGCGACGATGTCCGCCCCCGTCAGCACGGTCGCATAGGTATCGAGAAACGTGGCGGATGCGACGAGCGATAGCGCGGGCGCATCGCCCGGCTCAGCCCGTCGCAGCCGCCATGTCATCAGCCGACGATCTCTTCGGGCTTGAAGAAGTACGCGATCTCGATCTCGGCGTTCTCGTCCGAATCCGAACCGTGGACCGAGTTGGCTTCGATCGACTCGGCGAGTTCCTTGCGGATCGTGCCGGCGTCGGCGTTGGCGGGGTTGGTGGCGCCCATGATGTCGCGGTTGCGCTGCATCGCGTTCTCGCCTTCGAGAACCTGGACGACGACCGGGCCGGAGATCATGAACGAGACGAGCTCGTCGAAGAACGGACGCTCCTTGTGGACCGCGTAGAAGCCTTCGGCCTGCTCGCGGGTCATCTGGATGCGCTTCGAAGCGACGACGCGCAGGCCGGCTTCCTCGAGCATCTTGGTGACCGCACCGGTCAGGTTGCGGCGGGTTGCGTCGGGCTTGATGATCGAAAAGGTACGGTTCGCGGCCATGATGGTCACGGGCTCCTGTGTTGACGGTAATCGGATGCGCGGCGCTTAGGCGGGGCACGCGGCTAAAGCAACCTATGCGGCCTGTTCCCAGCGGCCGGAGTCGTTCTGCTTCCAGTAGCGGCGTTCGACGCCGTCGCGGTCGGCTAGTGCCTTCCACGCCAGGCGCGCTTCCTGGATCGCTTCGTCGTCGAAGAGGTGGAAGCCGCGGTCAAAGGTTAGGATAAGGTCACGCCAACGTCCGTCTACCACCGCGACGTTGCGAGCGGCATTGGCGGGGGCAGTTTCCTGGATATCTTGAGCGATTAAAATGGGTTGGGCGGTATCGTCGTTGCTGCCGGCCTGGGCGTGGGGGAGGAAGCTTTCGGGGGCGTAGGACCAGAGGAGGCGATCGAGCGAGACGCGTTGTTCTTCGGGTTCGGCGACTATCAGGAGGCGGCCGCCGGTTTGGACGACGCGCTCGGCGATCCTCGGGAGGACGCGGTCGAGGGGGCTGGTTAAGTGGTAGAAATCGATCTGCATAGTTTCCATCCCCCTGCCCAACCCGCGCCGTCATCCTGACGAAAGTCAGGATTCAGAGTAACGGAGCGCATCGCTTGGTATCCTGGGTCCTGACGTTCGTCAGGATGACGCCGGGGTGAGCGAAGTTTCCCCTCCCCTAACCCCTCCCGCAAGCGGGAGGGGAATTCTTGCGTTTAGCCCTCGAAATTGTCCGCAACGAACTGGTCGAGCAGGCGCACGCCGTAGCCGGTTGCGCCCTTGTCGTGGTTCGGCCCCGGCTTGTCGGACCAGACCATGCCGGCGATGTCGAGATGCGCCCACTTCACGCCCTCGTCGACGAAGCGCTTGATGAACTGCGCCGCGGTGATCGAGCCGGCACCGCGGGGGCCGACGTTCTTCATATCGGCGATCGGCGAGTCGATCAGCTTGTCGTAGGCGGGCGACAGCGGGAAGCGCCAGAGCGTGTCGCCGGTGGTCGTGCCGGCCGCGATCAGCTGGTCGGCGAGCGCGTCGTCGTTGGCGAAGATGCCGCCATTCTCCGTGCCAAGCGCGACGATCATCGCCCCAGTCAGCGTGGCGAGGTCGACGATCGTGGTCGGCTTGTGCGCTTGCTGCACCCACGTGACGCAATCGCACAGCACGAGGCGACCCTCGGCGTCGGTGTTGAGTACTTCGATCGTCTGGCCCGACATCGAGGTGATGACGTCGCTCGGACGTAGCGCGGCGCCGTCGGGCATGTTCTCGACAAGACCCATCACGCCAACGACGTTCGCCTTGGCCTTGCGGCTGGCAAGCGCCTTCATCGCACCGGCGACCGCGCCTGCGCCGCCCATGTCCCACTTCATGTCTTCCATGCCCGCGCCGGGCTTGATCGAGATGCCGCCCGAGTCGAACGTCACGCCCTTACCGACGAACGCGAGCGTCGGCGCGTCCGCCCCTGCCCCGTTCCACTTGAGCGCGAGGATGCGTGCTTCACGGCGCGAGCCCTGGCTGACGCCGAGCAGCGAGCCCATGCCGAGCTCGGTCATCTGCGCTTCGTCGAGCACGGTGATCTCGAGGCCGAGACCCTCGACGTCCTTCGTCACCTTCTCGACGAAGCTTTCGGGGTAGACGACGTTCGGCGGCGACGTGACCAGCCAGCGCGTCAGGTCGAGCCCGCCGGTGACCGCGGCCGCCTCGGTCCAGGCTGCGTCGGTGCCGTCGGGCGCGCCGGCGATGGTGATCTCGGTCAGCGTCGGCTTCGACTTCTCGGCGAGCTTGGTGCGGTACGTGTCGTAGCGCCATGCGCGCTGGGCGGCGGCAGCGGCGAAGTGTGCGGCAGCCTTCGCGGTGGGCGTGGCGCCGGCCGAGAGGTCGGCGACGACCGAGGTTGCGCCCGACGTCAGCAGGCGCGCGGTGATCGCACCGCCGGCCTTCTCCCAATCGGCAGTCTCGCCGGCCCCGACTCCGACGAGCAGCACCTGGCGAACCGCGCCGTCGACCGGCACGAACAGCTCGACGACCGATCCTGCTTCACCTGCAAAGCGTGCCGCAGTCGCTGCGCCGGTCGCCACCGCCTCGCCATCGCCGCCGATCGCGCTCCAATCGATCTGCGCCAAGCCGTCCTTCGCGACGGGGACGGCGAGGATCGGGGCGTTGGCGGGAACGGTCGGGGCGAAGACGATCTGCATGAAGAAACCTCGGAGGATTTTGAGTAGCAGCGACCGGGAGACGTCCCGACAGCAGCATGATGCCCATAAGTTGATGCCGCCGCACTGGCAAAGCAAGACCGAGGGGCAAGACCGAGGGACAAGATCACGGGCCACAGCCGATACAAGGCACGGAGAAGTATGCGGTTCGCAGCAGGGCGATTGCAGCGAAGCCCCGGTGGTGCG
Source organism: Sphingomonas faeni (assembly GCF_040407565.1). Taxonomy (GTDB): domain Bacteria; phylum Pseudomonadota; class Alphaproteobacteria; order Sphingomonadales; family Sphingomonadaceae; genus Sphingomonas; species Sphingomonas faeni_F. The sequence goes on along the minus strand of NZ_JAPZPR010000005.1, from coordinate 48,898 downwards.
ATAGGCGGGCGATATGGCGGCACAAGGCTGCCCGGTGCCAAAGGGGTTGGTTCGGATCGTGTTGCGTATCGACCTTTTGACGGGTTGTGCCGTTTCGCTCGCGCTGGCGTGCGGACTGGCGAGCTCGCCCGTGTATGCCCAGGACTTCCAGAACCGTCCGGTCGCGCCCCCGGTGCAGGATCCGCCGGTCGCCAATGCGCCGACCGCGACGCCGGCCGAAGACCAGGTGCAGTTCAGTTCCAGCGCACTGGAATACGATACCAATACCGATATCGTCACGGCCACCGGCGAAGTCCGGATGTTCCGCCAGGGCGACAAGCTGCGCGCCGACAAGGTCGTGTGGAACCGCAAGACGGGCAAGGTCGTCGCGACCGGCAACATCGCGGTCACCAACCCGCAGGGCGACATCGCCTATGGCGACGAGATCAACCTGACCGACTCGCTGAAGGACGGCGTCGTCGACAACATGCTCGTCGTACTCGAACAGGGCGGGCGTCTCGCCGCCAAGCAGGGTACGCGCGAAACCGACGGCACGGTCAAATTGCAGAGCGCCGCCTACACGCCCTGTTCGGTCACCAACTCCGCCGGATGCCCCAAGGAACCGACGTGGAAGATCACCGCGGTCCGCGTCACCTATCGGCCCGAACGCAAGCGCATCTTTTATTCGGGTGCGCGGCTGCATCTGTTCGGCTTGCCGAGCCTTCCGCTCCCCGAATTCTCCAATCCGGTCGGCGGCGGCAGCGATAGCGGGCTGCTCTCGCCCAACGCTGGCTATAGCCGCGTCAACGGCCTCGAAGTGAACGCGCCGTATTATTTCAAGCTCGGCCCCAATCGTGGGCTGACGATCACCCCGCACGTCTACAGCAGCGTGCTGCCGATGATTCAGGGTGACTATTCGGCGCTCGGTACCCGGGGTGCGTTCCGCGTCCGCGCCTATGGCACCGTCAGCCGCCGCAGCGACGACCTGACGACGCAGGATCCGACCGACACCAGCATGGCGTTCCGCGGCTATCTCGACGGTATCGCACGCTATCAATTGTCGCCCAACTGGACCGCCAGCGGATCGCTTCGCCTGACCACCGACCGGACGTTCCTGCGCCGCTACGATATCTCGCGCGACGATCGGCTGCGCAGCACGGCCAGCCTCGAACGGATCGACGACACGAGCTATTTCGCGATCAGCGGCTGGTATGTTCAGACGCTGCGCGTGCAGGATCCGCAAGGCCAGCAGCCGATCGCGCTGCCCGAGATCGACTATCGGAAGCGGTTCGACGACGGCGTGCTCGGCGGCCGGTTCCAGCTTCAGCTGAACACGCTGGCGCTCACCCGCACCGATGGCCAGGATACCCAGCGGGCGTTTGCGAGCCTGCGCTGGGACCTGCGCAAGCTGACCAACTGGGGCCACGAAGTCACCTTCACCGCGTTCGCGCGCGGCGATGCCTACAACACCAACGATACGCTCGCGACGACGGTCGAGAGCTATCGCGGGCTGGAAGGGTTCCACGGCCGGGCGATCGGTGCGGTCGCGGTCGACGTGAAGTGGCCGTTCATCGGCACGTTCCTTAGCGGTACGCAGCGGCTCACCCCGCGCGTGCAGATCGTCGCCTCGCCGAAGATCGCCAATTTGTCGTTGCCGAACGAGGATTCGCGCGCGGTGGATCTGGACGACAGCAACCTGTTCGCCTTGAACCGCTTCGCCGGCTACGATCGATGGGAGGACTCATCGCGCGCGGTGTATGGCGCGGAATGGGCCGTCGACCTGCCGGCCATCACGCTCGATGCGACGGTCGGGCAGAGCTACCGTCTCGATACCCGTCCGACCATTCTGGCGGACGGCACCGGCCTCAGCGACCGGTTCTCCGACATCGTCGGACGCACTGAACTGCGGTTCCGCGATTTCGTCTCGATCACGCATCGCTACCGCGTCGACAAGGACAGCTTCGCGATCCGCCGGAACGAGGTCGACGCCACGGTCGGCTCGCGTGCGACCTATGTGCTGGTTGGGTATCTGAAGCTCAACCGCAATATCGACGCGGCGATCGAGGATCTGCGCGACCGGGAGGAGATCCGCGTCGCCGGCCGCGTTCAGTTCGCGCGATTCTGGTCGGCGTTCGGGTCGGCCGTGGTCGACCTGACCAACGCGCGCGAAGATCCGCTGTCGCTCAGCGATGGCTTCGATCCGATCCGGCATCGCGTGGGTGTCCAGTACGAGGACGATTGCCTTCGGCTGGGCGCGACGTGGCGGCGCACCTACAACGACACCGGCGACGCGCGGAAGGGGAACAGCTTTCTGTTGTCGCTGGCGTTCACCAACCTCGGCCGCTAAGCCCGGGTTCAGCTAATATGAGGCAAGCCGCGCCGGATATGGGCCGTCACCACCGTGGCGATCCTAGTCTCGGGGCGCGATGATGGGATACCGACACCTTGAAGCATGATGTTCGACTGACCCGCAGCGGCCGTGTGATCGGAGCGGTCGTGCTGGCTGCGCTGGCGGCAAGCGCGATGGCGCAGACCGTCCCCGACCAGAGCATTCCCGACAATACCGGGCTCGATATCCCGACCAACCTCCAGATTTTCGGCAAGGTCGACCCCAACATCCGCAAGCCGACCGCGATCGTCAACGACACGGTGATCACGGGCACCGACGTCGACCAGCGCGTCGCGCTGGTGGCCATCGCGAACGAGGCGAAGCTGTCGCCGGAGGATCGCGAGCGGTTGAAGCTCCAGGTGCTGCGCCAGCTGATCGACGAGACGCTTCAGATCCAGGAGGCGAAGACCGCCGACATCACGATCACGCCCGCCGAACTGACGCAAAGCTATGACGGCGTCGCCAAGCGGTTCAACCGCACGCCGGCTGCGATGCGCGCGTATCTGCGCGAGTCCGGATCGTCGGATCGTTCGCTGAAGCGCCAGATCGAGGGTGAACTCGCCTGGCAGCGCTATCTGCGTCGCCGTGTCGAGCCGTTCGTCAACGTCGGCGACGAGGAAGTGAAGTCGATCATCGACCGTCTCCAGGCGGCCAAGGGCACCGACGAGTTCAATCTCAAGGAGATCTATCTCGCGGCGACGCCGGCGAACAGCCAGCAGGTCTATGCGAACGCCAAGCAGATCCTCCAGGAGATTCAGAAGGGCGCGCAGCCGTTCGAATATTACGCGCGGCAGTTCTCCGAAGCGTCCACGCGTGCCGTGGGGGGCGATCTCGGCTGGATCCGTGCCGCGACGCTGCCGGCTCAGCTGGCCGAGGCCGCGACGACGATGCAGGTTGGCCAGGTCGCAGGACCGATCGAGGTCTCGGGCGGCTATTCGATCCTGTATCTGACCGACAAGCGTCAGGTGCTGACCGCCGATCCGCGTGACGCCAAGCTCAGCCTCAAGCAGCTGACGTTGCGCTTCCCGCCCAACACGACCCAGGCGCAGGCCACGGCGCGGGCCGAGGCGTTCGCCAAGGCGACCCAGGCGCTGCGCGGCTGCGGTACGGTCGAGAAGGTCGCGGCCGGGATCGGTGCCGACGTCGTCGACAACGACACGGTGCGCATCCGTGATCTGCCGCCGCAGTTGCAGGAAGTGATGCTGAAGCTCCAGGTTGGCCAGTCGAGCCCGCCGTTCGGTTCGGCCGAACAGGGCGTCCGTGCGCTGGTGCTGTGCGGTCGCGACGAGGCGGCGGGCGGGTCGGTGCCGAATTCCGAGCAGATCCAGGGCCAGCTCGAACAGCAGCGCGTCAATCTGCGCGCGCAGCAGAAGCTGCGCGATCTGCGGCGCGATGCCGTGATCGAATATCGGTGAATCGCGGCATGGCGATAGCGGCGTGACGCGCGTTCGCCCGCTGGCGATATCGATGGGCGATCCCGCCGGGATCGGGCCCGAGATCATCGCCAAGGCCTGGAATGCGCGGATGACGCACGACCTGCCACCATTCGTCGCGGTCGGCGATGCGCGCGCGATCGAGCGGGTCTGGGACGGGCCGATCGCGCGTATTGGCGACCCGAGTGCGGCAGGGCACGCGTTCGGCGAGGCCTTGCCGGTACTGACGGTCGGCGATGCCGGAGAGATCGTCCCTGGCCAGCCCGATGCGGACGGTGCGCGCTGTACGTTGCATTCGCTGGAACTCGCAGTCGGACTGGTCCGCAACGGCGCGGCGCGCGCGCTGGTCACCGGGCCGGTGTCGAAGTCGCAGCTGTATGCGATCGGGTTCACGCATCCCGGACAGACCGAGTTCGTCGCCGAGCGCTACGGCGTGGCGGGCGACAATGCGGTGATGATGCTGGCCGGGCCGTCGTTGAAGGTCGTGCCGATGACCACGCATATTCCGCTGAACGCGGTGTCGGGCGCGCTGTCGATCGAACTGGTCGTGGCGAAATCCCGCGCGACGGCGCGTGGGTTGTTGCGGAACTTCGGGATCGAGAATCCGCGGCTCGCCTTTGCCGGGTTCAACCCGCATGCCGGCGAACAGGGTGCGTTGGGCCGCGAGGAGATCGAGATCCTTGCGCCCGCGATCGCGATCCTGCGCGCCGAGGGCATCGACGCGACGGGGCCGTTCGCCGCCGACACGATGTTCCACCCGCGTGCGCGCGCCACCTACGATGTCGTCATGTGCTGCTATCACGACCAGGCGCTGGTGCCGCTCAAGACGATCCATTTCGACGAGGGCGTCAACATGACGCTCGGGCTGCCGATCGTGCGGACCTCGCCCGATCACGGCACCGCGTTTGCGATCGCGGGCAGGAACCTCGCCGAGCCGGGCGCCATGATCGCAGCGATCGTCATGGCGGGAGACGCAGCCGATCGTCGCGCTCAGACCGCCGCCCTCACGGCGTGAGCGACGCGGTGACGGAACTACCCCCGCTGCGCGAGGTGATCGCGCGCTACGGGCTGAACGCGAGCAAGGCGCTCGGACAGAATTTCCTGTTCGACATGCAGTTGCTCAAGCGGATCGCCGCGGTGCCGGGCGATCTTCGCGGTGCCGAAGTGCTGGAAGTTGGACCGGGGCCTGGTGGGCTGACGCGCGCGCTGCTTGCTGCCGGTGCGCGGGTGACGGCAATCGAGCGCGACCGGCGGTGTATCCCGGCGCTGGCGGAACTCGGCGAGGCGTATCCGGGCATGCTGCGGGTGATTGAGGGCGATGCGATGGCGATAGACGCGCCATCGCTGTTCGAGGGCAAACCGCATATCGTCTCGAACCTCCCCTATAATATCGGCACGGCGTTGCTGGTCGGGTGGCTGTCGGCGCCGTGGCTGCCGTGGTGGCAGTCGTGCACGCTGATGTTCCAGAAGGAAGTCGCCGAGCGGATCGTCGCGAAGACCAACGACGATCATTATGGGCGGCTGGCGGTACTGGCGCAGTGGCGCTCGACCGCACGCATCGCAATGCCGGTTCACCGCTCGGCGTTCACCCCGCCGCCCAAGGTCATGTCTGCGGTGGTGCATCTGACGCCGCTCGAGGCGCCGGAGGGCGTGAACTTCGCGGTGCTGGAGCGGCTGACGGGCGCCGCGTTCGGGCAGCGGCGCAAGATGCTGCGGCAAAGCCTCAAGGGCGTGCCGGGGGCGCTCAATGCGCTGGAGCGGATCGGGGTGGAGTCGACGCAGCGGGCGGAGACGCTGTCGGTTGCGGATTTTACCGCGTTGGCGAAGGCTGTCGGCTGATCTTCCCCCCTCCCTGGAAGGGAGGGGCCGGGGGTGGGTCGGCTTCCGTATGAGGCGACGTCGGCGACACGAGCCGGCCTACCCACCCCCAACCCCTCCCTTTCAGGGAGGGGAGCGCTTCAGTCCTTCGCGGCGACCGGGGTCTTCTCAACCTGCGCCGTCGCAATCGGCGGGCCCTTGGCGATCACCGCAGCAAGCTGCGTCGCTTCCGGGCACACGCCCTTGCAGAGCGTGCGGATCTTCACGAGGTTGTCCTTGGCGCGGACCACCGCCCCCTTGGCGACGAGCGCCTCGCCCTGCCCCTTCAGCGCCGCGACATCGTTTGGCTCCAAAAGCAATGCCTCGCGGTACAGGCGGATCGCCTTGCCGGGCAGATCGCGGGTTTCGGCGACCTTGGCGAGCAGCAGGAACGACGCCCGATTGCGCGGATCGACAGCGACCGACGTCTCCAGCACGTCGGTCGCCGCGTCGAGATTGCCCGCGGCGACCAGCGAGCGCCCTTGCGCCAGCAACTGCATCGAGCGCGCGTCGATCTGGGCGTCGGGGCGCTGCCCGCTGAGCGACGTCGAGACACATACGACGGTCAGCGCGGCGGCAAGGGCAACGGACGAAAAACGCATCATCGTCTCCAGGCGGGTCACAGATCGGGCCACGGGTTGGACCATAGGTCGGTTGGCTAGCACGCAGCCCGGAGGCGCGCGACAAAAAAGCCGTCGGTGCCGTCACGACCGGGTTCGAGGCGGACGCCGTGGCCGCGCTTGGAGCCCGCGGGAAGCGACAGGGTTTCCGTGGTCCAGCCGGGGTGAGCGTTGAGGAACCAGGTGACCTGGTCCGTTCCTTCAGCGTCGAGCAACGAGCAGACGATGTAGACGAGCGCGCCGCCGGGTTTGACCAGCGTGGCGGCGACGGAGAGCACCTGCTGCTGCGTCGATTGCAGCCGCGAGACGCGGTCGGGGGTGAGCCGCCAGCGCGCCTCGGGGTTGCGCCGCCATGTACCGGTGCCCGAGCAGGGCGCGTCGACAAGCACGCCGTCGGCGCGGCCGGCCCATTCGCTGAGAGCCTCGATCTCGCGCGTCGGGTTGAGCAGGCGGCTCTCGACGATCGTCGCGCCGGCGCGGGTTGCGCGGGGGGTAAGGCGCGAGAGGCGGTTGCGGTCGGTGTCGCAGGCGAGGATCACGCCTTCGTTCTTCATCGTTGCGGCGAGCGCGAGCGTCTTGCCGCCGGCGCCGGCGCAGAGATCGACGATGCGTTCGCCGGGCTTCGCCTGCATCGCGAGACCGACGAGCTGGCTGCCTTCGTCCTGAACTTCGAGCGCGCCTTCGTTGAAGAGCGGGAGGGCTTCGACGTTGGTGCCTGTGGGGAGCCGGATACCGTCCGGCGCATGCGGCGTGGCTTCGGCGTCGGGCAGTGCTGCGAGGACGGTCGTGCGGTCGGCGATCAGCGTGTTGACGCGGAGATCGAGCGTGGCGCGGCCGGCTAGGTCTGTAAGGGCGGCGCCGTCGAGGCCTGAAGCGCGTAGAGCCTTGCTCAGCCACTGCGGGGCGACGCCGGCGCGGGCGCGAGGTTCGTCCTTGGCGATCGGGGCGGGTGCGTGGGTGGAGCCGTCGAAGGTTGCTGCCACTTCAGGGTCGGCGTCCGCGACGAGCAGCATCGCTGTGCGGCCGTTCTCGGGCCGGTCGCCGGCCTTGCGGATCGCGGCGTAAACGAGTTCGCGGACGGCGCGGCGGTCCTTCGAGCCGGCGTAGCGGCGGGTGGCGAAATAGCGGGCGATCAGCGTGTCGGCGGCGGCGCCGGACTCGCGGGCGGCGGCGATGATCTGGTCGAGGAGCTCGATCGCGGCCTGCGTGCGTGCGGGAGGAGTCATTTGTGGGCTCCCGACTTCGCGTGGTATCGGGGGGAGTCTTGGTCGGGAGTGTTCGTCATCATCCCCTCCCCTAGCCCCTCCCGCGAGTGGGAGGGGAATAATTTCGGGGCTTGGGGCGAGTCGTGTGGTTAGCACCCTCTCCCTCCGTCATCCCGGCGGACGCCGGGACCCATGGACACGGCGTACCCGGCGATAGCGTGCAACCACCACCCAAACCGCAACCATGGGTCCCGGCGTTCGCCGGGATGACGAAAAATGAAATGAGAGCGTTTGATTAGAGGAGCGAGCGCGGATAGCGGAGATCCGCGCGAATAGTCGCGGGCTCTGGTCACGACGGCGATTATGGCGCCACGTAGCGACGAGAACGACCCGCTCCCCTCCCTGAAAGGGAGGGGTTGGGGGTGGGTTGGCTCGTTCAGCCACCGGCAGACGAGCTTGAGGAAGCCGACACACCCCCGGCCCCCCCCCCTTTCAGGAAGGGGGGAGTTCCCGCCCTTAGCGCGTCGGGTAGTTCGGCGCTTCCCGCGTGATGGTCACGTCGTGGACATGGCTCTCCATCAAGCCAGCACCGGTGATCTGCACGAACTCCGCGCGTGCCTGGAGGTCCGGGATCGTCGCCGAACCCGTATACCCCATCGCCGCCTTGATCCCGCCGACCAGTTGGTGAACCACATCCCTAGCAGGCCCCTTGTACGCGACCTGACCCTCGATACCTTCGGGCACGAGCTTCAGCTGGTCCTTGATGTCGCCTTGGAAATAGCGATCCGCCGAGCCGCGGCCCATCGCGCCAACAGAACCCATGCCGCGGTACGACTTGTACGCGCGACCCTGGTACAGGAACGTCTCACCAGGTGCCTCGTCGGTGCCCGCGAGCAGCGAGCCGATCATTACGGTCGAGGCGCCCGCCGCGAGCGCCTTGGCCATGTCGCCCGAGGTACGGATGCCGCCGTCGGCGATCACCGGGACGCCGGCCTTGTGGCCCGCCTCCGCGCAATCCATCACCGCGGTCAGCTGCGGCACACCGACGCCGGCCACCACTCGCGTGGTGCAGATCGAGCCCGGGCCGATGCCGACCTTGATCCCGTCCGCGCCCGCACCGATCAGCGCGCGCGTCGCTTCGCCGGTCGCGACGTTGCCCGCCACCACCTGCACCGAGTTCGACAGCTTCTTCACCCGCTCGACCGCACGGCCGACGTCGCGGTTATGGCCGTGGGCGGTGTCGATCACGATCAGGTCGCAGCCGGCGTCGACCAGCTGTTCGGTGCGGTCGAAGCCCTTGTCGCCGACCGTGGTCGCCGCGGCCACGCGCAGGCGGCCCGCCTCGTCCTTGGTGGCATCGGGGAACATCACCGCCTTCTCGATGTCCTTGACGGTGATCAGCCCGACGCAGCGATACTGCGCGTCGACCACCAGCAGCTTCTCGATGCGACGGGCGTGGAGCAGGCGGCGTGCCTCTTCCTTGCCGACTTCGGTCGAGACGGTGGCGAGGTTCTCGTGCGTCATCAGCTCGCTGACGGGCTGCTTCGGATCGCCCGCGAACCGCACGTCGCGGTTGGTGAGGATGCCGACGAGCTTGCCGTCCGCCTCGACGACCGGAATGCCGCTGATCCGGTGGCCCGACATCAGCGCCTGCGCCTCGCCGAGCGTGGCGGTCGGCTTGATCGTGATCGGGTTGACCACCATGCCCGACTCGAACCGCTTGACCTGACGGACCGCGATGACCTGCTCCTCGACGGTCAGGTTGCGGTGGAGCACGCCGATCCCGCCGAGCTGTGCCATCACAATGGCCATGTCGGCTTCGGTGACGGTGTCCATCGCGGACGAGAGGATCGGAATGTTGAGCGCGATGCCACGCGTGACCTGCGTCCGGGTATCGGCCTGGCTAGGCAGCACGTCCGATTCCCCCGGATACAGGAGGACGTCGTCGAAGGTGAGGCCGAGGCGGATATCCATGAAAGCTGCCGATCCTGGGGTTGGGGTGGCGCGCCATGTAACCAAAGGCGCGGCGTACGGCTAGGCCTGTCCTTCGACGACGTGCTATAGCGGTGCGATACACGGATGGGGATGTTCGATGGGCTTGACCGTTGCCGCACTCTTATTGGCGCTCGTGCTGCTGTACCTCTTCACCAGCATCAAGATCGTACACCAGGGCTATCAATACACGATCGAACATTTCGGCCGCTTCACCACGGTCGCGCGGCCCGGGTTCAACTTCTACCCGGCGTTCTTCTACCGCGTGGGGCGGAAGGTGAACATGATGGAGCAGGTGATCGACATCCCTGGCCAGGAGATCATCACCAAGGACAATGCGATGATCTCGACCGACGGGGTCGTGTTCTTCCAGGTGCTCGACTCGGCGAAGGCGGCGTACGAGGTGTCGGATCTGTATCAGGCGTTGTTGCAGCTCACGACGACCAACCTGCGCACGGTGATGGGGTCGATGGACCTCGACGAGACGCTGTCGAAGCGCGACGAGATCAATGCGCGGCTGCTCAACGTGGTCGATCATGCGACGACGCCATGGGGCGTGAAGATCACGCGCGTCGAGATCAAGGACATCCGCCCGCCGGCCGACATCGTCAACGCAATGGGGCGGCAGATGAAGGCGGAACGCGAGAAGCGCGCGAACATCCTTGATGCCGAGGGATCGCGGGCGTCCGAGATTCTCCGCGCCGAGGGGCAGAAGCAGGCGCGCATCTTGGAGTCCGAGGGGCGCAAGGAATCGGCGTTCCGCGATGCCGAGGCGCGCGAGCGGGCGGCGGTGGCGGAGGCTTCGGCGACGCGCGCGGTGTCGCAGGCGATCGAGGAGGGTGGCGCCCAGGCGATCAATTACTTCATCGCGCAGAAATATGTCGAGGCGATCGGCAAGTTCGCCACGTCGCCGAATGCGAAGACGATCCTGTTTCCGGTCGAGGCCACGCAATTGATGGGCACGCTTGGCGGGATCGGCGAGCTGGCCAAAGACGCGCTGCGTGATGCGACCGCGTCGCCGCCGGCCAAGCCCGAGCCGCGGAAGGGTCCGTTCGAGTTGCCGAAAAGCTGATGGACGCGATCGGGGCGGCTGGCGTGTGGTTGATCGCAGCGCTGGTCTTGGGGATCGCCGAGCTGGCGGTGCCAGGCGTGTTCCTGGTGTTTCTCGCCATCGCCGCGGCAGTGACCGGAGTAGCGGTGTTTGTGTTGCCGGACTTGCCGGTGGCTGCGCAACTCGCGGCGTTTGCTGTGTGGAGCGCGGTGACGGTGCTGATCGGCAAGCGCTGGTACCGGGACTATCCGGTCGAGGGCGGCGATCCGATGCTGAACGACCGGTCTGCTCGGCTGGTGGGTCAGGTCGTGGTGGTGGAGACCGCGATCGTTGGCGGGCGTGGTCGGGTGCTGGTGGGCGACGGGAGTTGGCCGGCGCGTGGCGGAGATGCGGGTGTCGGCACACGCGTGACCATTACCAACGTCGTGGACGGTGAAGTCGTGGTCGAGCCCCTAACCCGGTCATCCTGACGAAAGTCAGGATCCAGAGTACCAGGCGTTCCGTGTCATGGCTCTGGGTCCTGACTTTCGTCAGGATGACGGACGGATGAATGGCGGACGATGGATGGAGAAAGGGCAACAGGCAATACCCACATGCCCTCACCCTCCCGCTCCGCGTCACCCCGAACTTGTTCCGGGGTGCACGGTTCCGCAAACCCGGCTTTCTCGATGATGCGGAACCGTGGATGCCGGAACGACCCGGCGTAACGGAGAAACAGTGCGCGGATCAGGCCGCCTCTTTCACCTTCGGCGCCGCTTGCCGGACACCCTCGTCGACATGCTCCGCGAACTGGGCGAAGTTTTCCACGAACAGGTCGACCAGCTTGGCTGCGGTCGCATCGTATGCGTCCTTGTCAGCCCAGGTCGTCCGCGGATCGAGGATCGCGGTATCTACTCCCGGCACACTCACCGGCACCTGGAAGCCAAAATTGGGGTCCGTCCGGAACTCCGCGTCGTTGAGGCTCCCGTCTAGCGCCGCATTCAGCAACGCCCGCGTCGCCTTGATCGGCATGCGGTTGCCGACGCCGTATTTGCCGCCGGTCCAGCCCGTGTTGACCAGCCAGCAATCGACGCCACCCTTCGCGATCCGCTCCTTGAGCAAATTGCCGTACACCGACGGATGCCGCGGCATGAACGGCGCGCCGAAGCAGGTCGAGAAGGTCGCGTCGGGCTCGGTCACGCCGATCTCGGTCCCCGCGACACGCGCGGTATAGCCCGAGAGGAAATGGTACATCGCCTCATCGGGCGTGAGTTTGGCGATCGGCGGCAGCACGCCGTACGCGTCGGCGGTGAGCATCACGATGTTGCGCGGGACCGGCCCCATGTTCTCGGCGGACGCATTCGGGATGAAGTCGATCGGATACGCACCGCGGCTGTTCTCGGCTAGCGTGTGGTCGTCGAGATCGAGCAGCCGCGTCGCCGGATCCATCACGACGTTCTCCAGCACCGTCCCGAACCGCTTGGTCGTCGCGAAGATCTCCGGCTCGGCGTCGGCGGAGAGGCGGATCATCTTGGCGTAGCAGCCGCCCTCGAAATTGAAGACCGCGGTGTCGGACCAGCCATGCTCGTCGTCGCCGATCAGCGTCCGGCTGGCATCCGCCGACAGCGTCGTCTTGCCGGTGCCCGACAGGCCGAAGAACACCGCGGTGTCGCCGTTCGCGCCCATGTTCGCCGAGCAGTGCATCGGCATCACGCCGGTCGGCGGCAGGAGGTAGTTGAGCAAGCCAAACACCGACTTCTTCATCTCGCCAGCGTATTTGGTGCCGCCGATCAGGATCAGCTTGTCGGTGAAGTTGACCGCGATCACGGTTTCGCTGCGGCAGCCGTGGCGCGCAGGATCGGCGCGGAAGCTCGGCAGGTCGACGATCGTGTAGTCCGCGACGAAGTCCTTCAGCGCCGCCTGCTCGGGCCGCACCAGCATCGTCCGGATGAAGAGGTTATGCCAGGCGAGTTCGGTAACGACGCGGACGTTGACGCGGTGATCGGCCTGCGACCCGCCGTACAGGTCCTGCACGAAGAGCTCGTCCTTGGCGGCGAGCGCGGCGAAGAAATCCTCCTTCAGCGCGGCGAAATGCGCGGGCTCCATCGCCTTGTTGCTCTTGCCCCACCAGACGGTCGCGTCGGTCTCGGCGTCGCGGACGATGAACTTGTCCTGCGCCGATCGACCGGTATGCGGCGCGGTCTCGACCACCAGCGGGCCGTCGGCGGACAGCGTCCCCTCGCCGCGTTCGAGCGCGGCTTCGACGAGCTGCGCGGTGACCAGGTTCCAGTGCAGGATGGCGCGGGTTTCTATCCCCTGCGCGGCTAGGCCGCCGGCCGGAATACGTTCGTTGGACAAGGCATCTCTCCAGATGGTTTCGCATACGTATGTATGTCGTTGTGCCCGGCTGTACGGGGCGCCTTTCCACCGGTCAAATACGCTGTCCTGCCACGCCGTCCCGATACGGTCTTAGTTGAGTGCCGCCGCGGTTTGCCCTACGCCGACACGCTAACGACCGAGGCAAGCGACCCAGAAATGACGGCAACGATCGCGCTGGTCGACGACGACCGCAACATCCTGACCTCCGTGTCGATCGCATTGCAGACCGAGGGCTTCGTCACGCGCGTCTATTCGGACGGCGAGACCGCGTTGAAGGCGCTGACCGACAACCCGCCCGACCTCGCCATCTTCGATATCAAGATGCCGCGGATGGACGGGCTCGAACTGCTGCGGCGGTTGCGCGAGAAGAGCCAGATCCCGGTGATCTTCCTGACCAGCAAGGACGACGAGCTCGACGAGGCGCTCGGACTGGCGATGGGCGCGGACGACTACATCGCTAAGCCGTTCTCGCAGCGGCTGCTGATCGCCCGCATCCGCGCGATCCTGCGGCGTACCGAACTGACGCAGTCGCCGGGCACCGAGACCGAGGCGGAAGCCGCTGGCCCGCTCGATCGAGGGCGGCTCAGCATGGACCCGGCGCGGCACCGGACGTTGTGGGGCGGCGAGCCGGTGACGCTGACGGTGACCGAGTTCATGATCCTCGAGACGCTGGCGCAACGCCCCGGCATCGTGAAGACGCGCAACCAGCTGATGGACGCGGCGTATCAGGACGACATCTACGTCGACGATCGCACCATCGACAGCCACATCAAGCGACTGCGCCGCAAATTCCGGCAGGTCGACCCTGCGTTCGATGCTATCGAGACATTATATGGCGCCGGGTATCGATTTTCTGAGGAATGAGCTCGGTATCGACGGGCGCGATCTCACGTTGCGCTGGTCGGGACAGATTTCGCTCACGCGGCGGATCCTGGCCGTCAACATCCTCGCGCTGCTGCTGCTGGCGGGCGGCTTCTTCTATCTCGATTCGTACCGCAGCCGGGTCGTCGACAACCGCGTTGCGCAGACCGCGCGCGAAGCACGGCTGATCGGCGAGGCGATCGCCGCGGTCGATCCGGCGATACGCGATCCCCTGGTGCTGAGGTTCGCCCGCGACACGGGATCGCGGATTCGGTTGTTCGATGCGACGGGGCGGACGATCGTCGACAGCCGTGCCCTGGGCCTGCGCAACTTCGTGTTGATGGATCCGGACAAGGAAGATTGGGACCAGACGATCGCCCGCTTTCTGGACGCGGCGATCGACGTCATCGTGATGGCGCCGCGCCCCCCGCTCTACCGCGAGCGCAGCGGTGCGCAGCAGTGGCCCGACGTAGCGGCGGTCCGTGGGCGCAGCATCGTCTCGACGACCGTCTGGCGCGCGCCCGATCGTACGCCGGTACTGACTGCCGCCGCGCCGCTTCCCATCGGTGGGGTCGTGATGACGACGGTCAACGCGCGCGACATCACGAAAACGGTGCGTATCGAGCGGTTCCGGCTCAGCATGGTGCTGCTGGTCGTCTCGATCGTCTCGATCCTGCTGTCGCTGTTCCTGGCCCGCACGATCGTCCGCCCGCTTCGTCGTCTGGCGCGCGCCGCGGTGCGTGTTCGACTGGGTCGTGCCCGCGAAGTGGTGGTCCCCCGCCTGCCCTCGCGCCGTGACGAACTCGGCATGCTCGCGCGCGCTCTCTCCGACATGAGCCTAGCGCTCCGGGCCAGGATCGACGCGACCGAGGCGTTCGCCGCCGACGTCACGCACGAGATGAAGAACCCGCTCGCTTCCCTGCGGTCCGCGGTCGAGGGGTTGTCGCGGGTGAGGGATCCGGCGTTGCAGGCGCAGTTGCTGGAGATTGTCCGAGACGACGTCCACCGGCTCGACCGGTTGCTGTCGGACATCTCGGAGGCGTCGCGGCTCGACGCGCAGCTCAGTCGCGCCAAGTTCGAGCCGGTCGACATCGCGGCGATGATCGACGGGCTGGTCGCGCAACGCGATACGCGCGGCGTCGAGCGCGGCATCCGCGTCGTTTTCGATCGTAACCCCGACGAGCGCACGATCATACTCGGCGAAGGTGCCCGGCTCGAACGGGTGTTCGAGAACCTGATCGATAACGCGCTGTCGTTCTCACCGGACACCGGGTTGATCGCGATCTCGGTGATCGCCGAGCACGATGAGTTGGTAATCCGCGTCGAGGACGAGGGGCCGGGCGTTCCCGAGGAGGCGCGTGAGGACGTGTTCAAACGCTTCCACTCGGTCCGCCCCGACAGCGAGACGTTCGGCCAGCATTCCGGCTTGGGGCTCGCGATCGCGCGGACGATCGTAGACGCGCATCAAGGCTCGATCGGCGTCGAGTCGCGCGAAGACCGCCTTTGCGGTGCGCGGTTCGTCGTACGGCTTCCGCTCGCCGAGTTGCCGGAGTAAGGGGCGCTCGTGGTCGTGCTTTCCTCCGATCGGCTTCACGCCACGACGGTCGCGATCGACGGTATGGCGGTGATGATCGAAGGCGCGTCGGGGTCGGGCAAGTCCGACCTGGCGCTGCGCCTGATAGATCGTGGCGCGGTGCTTGTCAGTGATGACCAGACGCTGGTGGTGCGCTCGGGCAAGACGTTGCTCGCGCGGGCACCCGCGACGATCGCCGGAAGGTTCGAAGTGCGCGGGATCGGCATACTCGCGATGCCGCATGTCGAGGATGTCCCGGTCGGGCTACTCGTCCGCGTCGACGGCGCGATCGAGCGGATGCCCGAACGTCGCGCGCGGAAAATCGCCGGTATCGACGTCCGCCAGTTCGCGGTCGATCCGTTCGAAGCCTCCGCCCCGATCAAGGTCGAACTCGCATTGCGTCACCCGGAGCGTTTAGAATGACTCGTCCTAAGGACATCCTGCTGGTCACCGGCATGTCGGGGGCGGGCAAGACCACCGTCCTCAAGACGCTCGAGGATCTTGGCTGGGAAGTCGTCGACAACCTCCCGCTGTTGCTGCTCGACCGGCTGCTCGATGCGCCGCTTCCCGAAGGGTCGCCCGACGATTCGCAGCCGCTCGCGATCGGCATCGGCGCGCGCACCCGCGATTTCGATCCCGAGCGGATCGTCCGCCGGATTCGCGATCTGCGCGATCGCCATGGCCTAGAGGTCGGTATGCTGTTCCTCGACTGTTCGGGGGCGGAACTCGAACGGCGCTATTCGGAGACGCGGCGGCGGCATCCGTTGGCGCTCGACCGGCCTGCGAACGACGGCATCGGCCGCGAGCGCGACCTGCTGGCGCCGTTGCGCGAGTGGGCGAACCGGCTGATCGACACCACCGACATGGCCGCGAACGAGCTCGCCCAACAGATCCGCGCGAACTTTGCCGGCGAGGATCTCGGCGAACCGACGCTATCGATCCGCTCGTTCGGGTTCGCGCGCGGGCTGCCGCGCAACGCCGACCTGGTGTTCGACATGCGGTTCCTGCGCAACCCGCACTGGGACGCCGACCTGCGACCCGGCACCGGGCTTGATGCGGACGTGTCGGCCTACATCATGGCCGATCCCGCGTATGAAGCGGCGGTGAGTCGGATCGAGGAGCTGTTGATGCTGTTGCTCCCGCGCTACAGGGCCGAAGGGAAGTCGTACGTAACGGTCGCGATCGGGTGTACCGGAGGGAGACACCGGTCGGTTCACGTCGCCGAACGGATCGGCCGGCGGTTGCGCGACGCGGGATTTTCGCCCAGTGTCGATCACCGCGACCTGGGGGCCGCACCGCAGGATGCGCTCGAAGGATCACCCGTCGTCTTATGAGTATGAAACGCTGATATGATCGGCCTTGTTCTGGTAACGCACGGTCGGCTGGCCGAGGAATTCGTCCGCGCGATGATCCACGTCGTCGGTCCGCAGGAGCGCGTCGCGACGATCGCGATCGGCCCCGACGACGACATGGAGAGCCGTCGTGCCGACATCGCGGCGGCGATCCACGAGGTCGATGCCGGGCGGGGCGTGATCGTGCTGACCGACCTGTTCGGCGGCACGCCCTCCAACCTCGCCATCTCGTTGATGGAGCGCGGGCGGATCGAGGTGATCGCGGGAATGAACCTGCCGATGCTGATCCGGCTCGGCTCGGCGCGGAAATCGATGACCGTCGTCGCGGCGGTCGCGGCGGCGCGCGAGGCAGGTCGCAAATATATCTCGGTAGCCTCCGAGGTTCTCGGCGAGGCGGCCGCGTGAGCGACGTCGCGCGCACCGTTCAGATCACCAACCGCCGCGGGCTCCACGCACGCGCCAGTGCCAAGTTCGTGACGTTGGCCTCGTCGCATCCGGTCGAGGTCCGTGTGACCAAGGATGGCTCCGAGCATGTCACCGGTACCTCGATCATGGGGCTGATGATGCTCGGCGCGGCGATGGGCGACGCAATCACGATCAGTGCGAGCGGCGATGGCGCCGAGCATACGGTCGCCGCGCTGGCCGAACTGGTCGAAGCGAAGTTCGGCGAGGATTGACCGTCTTTCTCCCCTCCCGCTTGCGGGAGGGGTCGGGGGAGGGCATGAGCGACGGCGTGTTTACAAACCCCTCCCCCAACCCCTCCCGCAAGCGGAAGGGGCGCTAGATGCCCCGCGAGATAACCGCCTTTTCGAACCCGCTGATCAAGTATGTCCGCGATCTGCGCGACAAGCGGCATCGGCGTGCGGCCAGGCAGTTCCTCGCCGAGGGCCTGCGGATCCTGACCGAGGCGCGCGAGACCGGCCGCCTGCCCCGCACGCTGTTCTACGCCGCGGCCAGCGCGAACCACCCGCTGGTCCACGCATTGTCGATGGACGTCGAGGATGCCGGCGGCGACTCGATCCAGACCACGCCCGACATCCTCTCGAAGCTGTCCGGCAAGGACAACCCACAGGCAGTAGTCGGCGTGTTCGACGAGTTCGACGCAACGCTCGACGACCTCGACCGCACCAGTTCGGGCATCTGGCTGGTCGCCGAGCGGCTGCGCGATCCGGGCAATCTGGGCACGATCCTGCGTACTGGCGATGCGGTCGGTGCGGGGGGCCTGATCCTCATCGGCGAATCGGTCGACCCCTTCTCGGTCGAGGCGGTGCGCGCGAGCATGGGCGCACTGTTCACGATCCCCGTCGTAAAGACCGAGTGGGCGCCATTCCACGCCTGGCTGCGCGCAGGGCCCGGCCAGCTCGTCGGGCTAAGTCTCGATACCGACACCGATTACCGCAGCGCGACGTACACCGGCCCGACCTTCCTGCTCACCGGCAACGAGGCGCAGGGGATGCCGCCCGAGATGGCGGAGGCGTGCGACGTCCTCGTGAAGATTCCTATGCTCGGCAAGGCGGACAGCCTCAACGCGGCGGTCGCGACCGCGGTGATGGCGTATGAAGTCCTCGCCCGGCAGGAAAAAGCCACGTCATCCGTCTGAACTGGTGAATTCGGCCCGATTGCCGATGCTTCGCGACTCCGGTTCAGCTAAGGGAGAGCTACGGCGTGCGAAAGCATCGACGAGCGACAGTAAGACAGGATGAGTATGGCGCGCGTATTTGACGATCGACCTTTGAAAGCCGGGCGACGGGTGAAGACCGGGCAACGGGCGAACTCCGGGACAGTCCATGCCGCGTTGGCGCTCGCCGCGTTGCCGCTGCTGATGGCAAGTCCGGTGCTGGCGCAGCAGGTCGTGCCGCCGACCGTGACGCCGACGATCGTGCCGTCGGTACCGACGCTCGCGCCCCCCGTGATCGTCGTGCCGACGCTGAGCGACGCGCAGGCTAGCTTGCTCGACAAGCTGCTCAACGGCGACATCGTCGCGCAGGGGCTGAAGTCCGCCGCGACCGCGACGACGACCGCGCCGAGCAAGGACGAACTCGTCCACGCTGCGCTCGATCATGCGCGCGCGGTCCATGCGGGTCGTCTCGGCGAGGCCGATTTCCAGAAGGACTGGGGCCTGCGCCCGCCTGCCTATGATCCGACGCCGGCGTTCGCCGATGCGGTGCGGCAGGACAGGATCGCTGCGTGGTTCGCCTCGTTGCCGCCGCCCTATGCTGGCTATGACGGCCTGCGGAAGGGTCTCCAGAACTATCGTTCGATTGCGGCTGCGGGTGGGTGGCAGACGCTCGCGTCCGGCCCCGATTTCACGATCGGCGCGAGTGGTCCGCGTGTGCTCGCTTTGCGCAAGCGGCTCGCGGCGGAGGACAAGGACGTCGACACCAGCGGCGACAAGTTCGATGCGTCGCTGCTAGAGGCGGTCCGTCGCGCACAGCGTCGCTACGGCCTGAACCCGAGCGGGATCGTCTCGACCCAGACGCTCGCCGCGCTCAACGTCTCGGCGACCGATCGCGTCCATCAGATCATGGCGAACATGGAGCGCTGGCGCTGGCTGCCGCAGGACCTGCCACGCGACCGGATCCAGGTGAACATCGCTGCCGCCGTGCTGACGGTGTTCGACGGCGACGTCCCCGTGCAGTCGATGCGCGCGGTCACCGGGCGCCCTGGCGACGAGACGCCGATGCTGTCGTCGACGATCCACAGCATCGTCATCAATCCGCCGTGGAACGTGCCGACCTCGATCGCCACCAAGGAATTGTGGCCCAAGCAGCGCGCCAACCCCAGTTATTTCAAGCGCAATGGCATCAAGGTGATCGATGGCACGCGGCTGCAACAGCAGGCGGGCGATCAGAGTGCGCTTGGCCGGTTCAAGTTCGATTTCGCCAATGTCTATTCGGTGTATCTCCACGATACGCCGAGCCGCGCGAAATTCGCGAGCTTCAGTCGGCTTGCAAGCCATGGTTGCGTACGCCTTGAGAAGCCTGCCGAACTCGCCGACCTTCTGCTCAAGGGGGATCCGGCCTGGACCCCAGAATTGGTCGACGCCGCGGTTGCGAAGGGCGATACGGTCCGCGCTCGTCTGATCAAGCCGGTGTCGGTGTATCTGCTCTACTGGACCGCATTCGCCAGCGGCAACGGCCAGATGAACTTCCGCGCCGATCCCTATGACTGGGACGGCATCCTCGCTTCCAAGATCGAGGCGCGCACCGCACGCCAGACGATCGCCGCTCGCTGAGAGACACTGTGATGACGATCTCCCGCACCCGTACCGCCATCGCCGGCGGCCTTTTGACCGCAATGATACTGGCCGGTTGCTCGCGTTCCGAGCCCGAGCAGCCGCCGACGGATACCAACATGGTCGAGGATACCGGCGTGACCGAGACCGAGGCGGCCCCCGCCCCGGTCGAGGCGGCCCCGGTCGAGACTCCACCGCCTGCCCCAGCCGTGGTCGAACCGCCACGCGAAAAGCCGATCGCGCCGGACGAGCAGATGCAGGACGACGCGGATGCGACCGGCATGACGGCGCGCGTGAACCGCGACGAAGCGCCCGCAGAGAACGAAGCTCAGCCGCAGCAGTAAGGGGCGGCTTTATCATCCTCCCCTGCCAGGGGGAGGTGGTGCGAAGCGACGGAGGGGGCGGTAAGGGCAACTTCTGTTCCGTGCCCTCCCCCTCCGTCACCTTCGGTGCCACCTCCCCCTTGCGGGGGAGGATCGGGGTTCAGTTACGCCGCCATCGCCGCGATCACCCGGTCGCGGAGCGCCACCGGACAGATCAACAGGTCGGGCATGTAGACATCCCGACAATTATACACCAACGGCGACCCGTCGATTCGGCTGCAATGCAGGCCGAACGCCGCCGCCACTGCGACCGGCGCGGCCGAATCCCACTCATACTGGCCACCGGAATGCAGGTAGATGTCCGCTTCGCCGCGGACCACCGCCATCGCCTTCGCACCCGCCGAGCCCATCGGGATCAACGTCGCGCCGAGCATTTCGGCGACCTTCACCGCCTCGGGCGCAGGCCGCGTCCGGCTGACGACCATCCGCAGCGGATCGCCGGGTGGCGGCACCGACGCTGGCTGGTCCGAGCGTAGCATCAGGCCCAACCCCGGCAACGCGACCGCGCCAACCGTCGCGACGCCGTCGATCGCGAGCGCGACGTGCACCGCCCAGTCGTCGCGTGCCTCGCCATATTCGCGCGTGCCGTCGACCGGATCGACGATCCACACCCGCGACATCGCCGTTCGCGTGCCGTCGCAGCGGCGTTCCTCGGACAACAGACCGTCGTTCGGCCGCGCATCCTGCAGCGCGTGGACAAGGAACGCGTTCGCGGTCTCGTCACCAGCCTTGCCGAGCGCACCCGGCGAGAACACGCCCGATCGCCGCACTTCAAGCAGCAAGCGCCCTGCCGTTTCCGCCAGATGCGCGGCGAGTTCGCCGTCGGTCATCGCGCTCATGGGATCAGCATCGCGACGATCGCGTCGGCGGCCTCGTCGGGAGTCATGCCGGTCGTGTCGATCCGTATCTCCGGGTTCGCCGGCGCTTCATAGGGCGAGTCGATCCCGGTGAAGTTGGCGAGCTTGCCCGCCCTTGCCTTCGCATAGAGCCCCTTCACGTCGCGCCGTTCGGCCTCGGCGAGCGGCGTGTCGATATGCACCTCGATGAACTCGCCCGGCGCCATCATCTGCCGCACCATCTCGCGCTCGGCGCGGAACGGCGAGATGAACGCGGTGATCACGATCAGCCCGGCATCGGTCATCAGCTTGGCGACCTCGCCGACGCGCCGGATGTTCTCGACCCGGTCCGCGTCGGTAAAGCCGAGATCGCGGTTCAGCCCGTGGCGGACATTGTCGCCGTCGAGCAGGAAGGTGTGCCGGTTCATACGGGCTAGCTTCATCTCGACCAGATTGGCGATCGTCGACTTGCCCGCGCCCGACAGCCCGGTGAACCACAGCACCGCCGCCTTCTGGTTCTTGAGCGCCGCGTGCGCCTCACGCCCGATGTCGGTCGCCTGCCAATGCACGTTCTGCGCACGACGGAGCGAGAAGTGCAGGATGCCCGCCGCGACGGTCGCGTTGGTGATCTTGTCGACGAGGATGAACCCGCCGAGCTGGCGATTGTCGGCATAGGGCTCGAACACCAGCGGCCGGTCGGTCGACAGGTTAGCAACACCGATCGCGTTCAGCTCGAGCGTCTTGGCAGCAAGCCGCTCCATTGTGTTGACATTGATCGCGTATTTCGGCTGCTGGATCGTCGCGGTCACGGTCTGCGTCGCGAGCTTCAGCCAGTAGGAGCGCCCGGGCAGCATCGCCTCGTCCGCCATCCAGACCACGGTGGCCTCGAACTGATCCGCCGCTTCCGGCGGCGACTCCGCCGCGACGATCACGTCGCCACGCGAACAGTCGATCTCGTCCGCGAGCGTCAGCGTCACCGACTGTCCGGCGACCGCACTCGGCAGATCGCCGCCGAATGCGACGACACGCGCGATCGTCGAGGTGCGCCCGCCCGGCAGGATGCGTACCGAGTCACCCGGCGCGATCGAACCGCTCGCGACCAGCCCGGAAAACCCACGGAAATCGAGGTTCGGCCGGTTGACCCACTGCACCGGCATCCGGAATGCGCCGGCCTGATCCTCGCTGACGTCGAGCGTCACCGTGTCGAGATGATCGATCAGCGTCGGCCCGTCATACCAGGGCGTATTCGCGCTCGCGGCGGTGATGTTGTCGCCCTTGAACCCTGAGATCGGCATCGGCGTGAAGCCGGCGATCCCGATCGACTCCGCGAACGTCGCATAGTCCGCGACGATCCGGTCGTAGGTAGCTTGGTCGTAGCCGACGAGGTCCATCTTGTTGACCGCGAGCACGAGGTGCCGGATGCCGATCAGATGCGCGAGATAGCTGTGGCGCTTGGTTTGCGTCAGGATGCCCTTGCGCGCATCCACCAGGATCACGGCGAGATCGGCGGTCGACGCGCCGGTGATCATGTTGCGCGTATACTGCTCGTGCCCCGGCGTATCCGCGACGATGAACTTGCGCTTCTCGGTCGAGAAATAACGATAGGCGACGTCGATCGTGATGCCCTGCTCGCGCTCGGCGGCGAGCCCGTCGACCAGCAACGCGAAGTCAATCTCCTGCCCTTGCGTGCCGACCTTCTTCGAATCGCTCTCTAGCGCGGCAAGCTGATCCTCGAAGATCATCTTGGAGTCGTACAGCAACCGCCCGATAAGCGTGGATTTTCCGTCGTCCACCGACCCGCAGGTGATGAAGCGGAGCAGGCTCTTATGCTGATGCTGGAGCAGATAGGCGTCGATGTCCTCGGCGATGATGTCCTGCACCTGATAGGCGGAATCCTGCGTGCGCGTAGCCATCAGAAATAGCCCTCCTGCTTCTTCTTCTCCATGCTCGCCGAGCCCGCATCACGGTCGATCGCGCGGCCCTGGCGTTCGCTGGTGGTCGTCAGCAACATCTCCTGGATCACCGCGGACAGGCTGGCCGCCTCGCTTTCGACCGCACCCGTTAACGGGTAACAGCCAAGCGTGCGGAAGCGGATCGAGCGCTCGACCGGCATTTCGCCCGGCTCAAGCCGGAAGCGATCGTCGTCGACCATCAGCAGCATACCGTCGCGCTCGACGGTCGGGCGCGGCGCGGCGAAATAGAGCGGGACGATCGGAATGCCCTCGAGCTGGATATATTGCCAGACGTCGAGTTCGGTCCAGTTCGAGATCGGGAAGACGCGGATGCTCTCGCCCTTCGCTTTCCGCGCATTGTAGAGGTTCCAAAGCTCGGGGCGCTGCTTCTTAGGATCCCAGCGATGATGCGCGGCGCGGAACGAGAAGACGCGCTCCTTCGCGCGGCTCTTTTCCTCGTCGCGCCGTGCACCGCCGAACGCCGCGTCGAAGCCGTGCAGATCGAGCGCCTGCTTGAGCCCCTCGGTCTTCCACATATCGGTGTGCAGCGCGCCGTGGTCGAACGGATTGATCCCGCGCGCTTCCGCCTCGGGGTTCTTGTAGACCAGCAGCTCCATGCCGCTCTCCGCCGCCATCCGGTCGCGCAGATCGTACATCGCCTTGAACTTCCACGTCGTATCGACATGCAGCAGCGGGAATGGCGGTGGAGACGGATAAAAGGCTTTGCGCGCAAGATGCAGCATCACCGCGGAATCCTTGCCGACGCTATAGAGCATAACCGGGCGCTCGCACTCGGCGACGACCTCGCGCAGGATATGAATGCTCTCCGCCTCGAGCCGCTGGAGATGCGTGAGCGACACGGGGCCGGTATCTGAAAGTTTCGTCATCCCCCTCGACGTAGGACGTCGGGGCGGCCCGTACAGCATCGTATTTCTCGCCCGCCCCAAAGATCGAGCACTAGCCTCCGATTGGATCCAGCATCAGCGGCGCATGGCGATCGACTAGCGTCGCGCTTGCGGTGTTGAGCCCGATCACCTCGACCTCGCGCCCGTGGCGGCGGAGCTTATCAACGACGGTTTCGAGTGCGCCGACTGCGGTGACGTCCCAGAGGTGTGCATTGGTCAGGTCGATGCGGACGGCGCGAGCCGTCTCGCGCAGATCGAAGCGATCGGCGAAGATGTCGGCGCTCGCGAAGAAGATCTGCCCGCTTACCCGGTAGATACGCGTGTCGCTTGCCACGTCGTGCTCGATCGCGACGTCCATCAACCGCGTCACCTTCCACGCGAAAAACACGCCGCTGAGCAGCACGCCGACGCCGACGCCGAGCGACAGGTCGTGCGTCGCGACCGTGACGACGACGGTCGCGACCATCACCACGCTCGACGTCTTGGGGTGCCGCGCGAGGTCGCGGAGCGAGCCCCAGGAGAACGTGCTGATCGACACCATGATCATGATCGCGACCAGCGCCGCGACCGGCACCTGCGCAACCCACGGCCGCAGCGGGACCATGACGATCAGCAGGAACACGCCTGCGACCATCGTCGAGAGTCGCCCGGTGCCGCCATAGCGGACGTTGCCGACGGTCTGGCCGATCATCCCGCAGCCGGCGATGCCGCCGAACGCGCCCGCGGCGATGTTGGCGAGGCCGAGCCCGGTGCACTCGCGCGTTTTCGAACTGGTCGTTTCGGTGAGTTCGTCGACCACGTTGGCGGTCATCATCGATTCGAGCAGGCCGACCGCGGCCATCGCGAAAGCATAGGGGGCGACGATCCGCAGCGTGTCCCAGGTCAGGGGCACGTGCGGAAGACCGAACGACGGCAGCGAGTCCGGCAGGCGGCCGAGATCGCCGACGGTCTTCAGCGGCATCGGGAACCACATCGCGATCGCGGTGAGGACGACGATGCAGATCAGCGGCGACGGGATCGCGCTGGAAATCCGCGGCACGAGATAGATGATCGCGAGACCGCCGGCGATCATCGCATAGGCCTGCCAACTGACGCCGACCATCTGCGGCACCTGCGCGGAGAAGATCAGGATCGCCAGCGCGTTGACGAACCCGGCATGAACCGATTTCGAGACGAACCGCATCAATATGTCGAGCTTGGCGAGCCCGAACGCGATCTGGAGTGCGCCGGCGAGCATTGTCGCAACAAGCAGATATTGCAGGCCGTGCGCGTGGACGAGCGCGGCGGCAACGAGCGCGACGGAGCCGGCTGCGCCTGAAATCATCGCGGGGCGGCCGCCAGCGAACGCGATGACGATGCCGATCACGAACGAGGCGAACAGGCCGACTTCGGGATCGATACCGGCGACGAACGAGAAGGCGATGACCTCGGGGATCAGCGCGAAGGTGCCGACCATGCCGGCGAGAACGTCGCGGCGCGCAGCCGTCGGGCCGTTGAACCATTCGGCCCGGTAACGAGAAAGTGATGTCATGTTGGTATCCGCATAGGACGCGAGAACCGCGGCGGTTGCGCGGGCGGTTCGGTATCAAGGCGTCGGTGCGTTGTCCGGCGGATCGGCGGCCGGAATAGCCACCCGGAATTGCACCGGGTCCAGGGCGAATGGGGGTCCGTTAGCGGCGAGTGAGCCTTGATGCAACATTCGGCCCATAAACCCTGCCCGCCATCCTGACGAAAGTCAGGATCCAGAGTTACGAAGCGTGCCTCTGGGTCCTGACTTTCGTCAGGATGACGGGGGGGGCAGGATGACGGAGAAAACAGGAATGGGTCAGGTGAACAAATCCACCACCTCGGCCCCCTCGCCCACCGCTCGCAACAACAGCGTCCGGTGGCAGTGACACGGATCGCGCTCGTAACACAGCAGCGCGCTCGGCTTGTCGGCCGCCAGCCCGAGCATGATCGCTGCGGCCGCCTGCGCCTCGGGAAGTTCGAGCTGTTCGTCATAGACCGCAGTCAGCGTCGCGACGTCGCCCTTCTTGGCCGCATCGCGCCCACGCTTCGGCGTTCCCAGCGCTTTTAAGTGCACGTAATCGATCTCAACCCCGCGTAGCGACGCGGCGAGCGAGGACTTCGAAAAACCAGGTCGTCGCGACAAAGGCAGAGCGCGGACGTCGATCACCCGTTCCACCCCCGCCGTCTTCAGCGCGCTGAGGAAATCGGCCATCGTTGTGGCTTCGTAGCCGATCGTGAAGATTTTCGTGGGGTTCGTCATCCAGGCGAAGTGGGGCTGCCCCGCTGGCACGACAACCGCTGACATGACAGCCGTCGCGCGCTATCTGACCTGAATGACCCACGATATCCATGTCATCGGCGGCGGGCTCGCCGGTTCCGAAGCCGCCTGGCAACTCGCCGAAGCCGGCCTCAAGGTCCGCCTTTCCGAAATGCGCGGCAGCGGTGAAGAGACCCCTGCACACCAGACCGACGGCCTTGCCGAACTCGTCTGCTCGAACAGTTTTCGCTCGGACGACGCGGAGAGCAACGCGGTTGGCCTGCTTCATCAGGAACTCCGTACGCTCGGTTCGCTGATCATGCGGCAGGCGGACATCCACCGCGTCCCCGCCGGCTCCGCGCTCGCCGTCGACCGCGACAATTTTTCGGCCAGCGTCACGGAAGCGATCGACCAGCATGCGAACATCACGCTGGTCCGCGAACGCATCGACGCGCTTCCGGACGGCCCGACGATCATCGCCACCGGTCCGCTCACCGCCGCGTCGCTCGCCGCCGGGATTGGTGCCGAGACCGGCCGCGAGGCGCTCGCCTTCTTCGATGCGCTGGCACCGATCGTCCACCGCGACTCGATCGACATGGACACCGCGTGGTTCGCGTCGCGCTGGGACAAGGGAGAGGGCAAGGATTACATCAACTGCCCGATGGACAAGGACCAGTATCTTGCCTTCCACCAGGGCCTGATCGATGGCGAAAAGACCCCGTTCAAGGACTGGGAGAAGGACACGCCCTATTTCGACGGCTGCATGCCGATCGAGGTGATGGCGGAGCGCGGCGTCGATACGCTGCGCTACGGGCCGATGAAGCCGGTCGGCCTCGACAATCCCAAGACCGGGCGCTGGCCGCACGCCGTCGTCCAGCTTCGCCAGGACAACGCGCAGGGCACGTTGTGGAACATCGTCGGCTTCCAGACCAAGATGAAGCACGCCGATCAGGTCCGCCTGTTCCGCACCATTCCCGGCCTGGAGAACGCCGAGTTCGCGCGGCTGGGCGGACTGCATCGCAACACGTTCATTCGCTCGCCCGAACTGCTCGACGAAACGCTGCGGCTGAAGTCGCGCCCGAACATCCGGTTCGCCGGCCAGATCACCGGCTGCGAGGGCTATATCGAGAGCTGCGGGATCGGGATGCTCGCGGGGCTGTTCGCGGCGGCGGAACTCACCGGCAAGACGCTGACGCCGCCGCCCTATGCGACGGCGCTCGGTGCGCTGCTCGGCCACATTACCGGCGGTGCCGAGGTAGAGACGTATCAGCCGATGAACGTGAACTTTGGCCTGTTTCCGCCAATCCCCGGCCGGACCAAGAAGACCGATCGCAAGCGGATGTACACCAATCGCGGCCGCACGGCGCTTGCAGAGTGGCTCAACTCTCCTCGGCAGCAGCCTGAACCGGTGGACAATTCACCCGAGCTGGCCCCTTCCGCTTGACCGCGGTCGTGGCAAATTCGGGCGCGGTCATCGTGCCCGATTTGTCACGGTCCGCGTCGGCGAACTTGGTCGTCGCCTTTACCGCCCACTCGTCGAACGAGAGCTTGCCGTCGCCGTCCACATCCAACCGCGCGTAAGCCTTGCGCCGCTGGATAAGGTATTCCTTGCGCGTGATCTTGGCGTCGCGATCCTTGTCGTAGCGATCGAACCGCTTCTGCTCGCGCGTCTTGTCCGTCGCTTCGGGTGCGGCATCGGGTAGCGGAACGTTGGGGACGGACGTGCCGTTGGCCTGTGCTATCGGTTGCGATGGCAAAACCGGTCTAGGTCGCGCGTTCCCGCTGAAGAACATGAACCCGGCAACGATCAATGCGATCACCGCCGTTCCGCCTGCTACATACCGCCACATCGCCACCGCCCCCATCGCCCAGCCGGTACGCTACGCGTCGCTTGCGACAATCCCCATCCGATTGATCAGTATCCGGTCAATCTATGCCAGGCCAAGCGCCCGACGCGCTTCGGGCTGCCCGGCGGCGGTGGCGATGCGGACACGTGGAACCGCGCCGCGAGTGCCAAGGCGCCAAGCGTGCGAGCCTCCCTCGGCCAGCGGCCACGCAAGGCGGCGTCGAGCGCTTCGACGGCCCTCGTGCGCGCCAATGTGCGGCTAGACGCGTCGCGCAATTGCCGTGAAAGGTCTGCCATCGCCCAGCCCTCGCCCGCCAACCCGATCCGCGCATCGCTTGTCGACAACAATATGCCGGCCAATTCAAACAACCGCCGCCCCCGATCGCGCGCGAACTGCTCCAAGGCCTGGGCGTCCAGCACCGGCTCGAGCAGAGCCTCCCAGCCATCGGTCATCCCCGCCAGCATGGCGCCGGAGATACCCCTCGGCAGTACGGAAGCTTGAAGCGCGGTCAATACCGGTTCGGCGGGCGCACGCGCGACATCGAGCTTACCCAACGCCTCATACCACCAAGTCAAACGCATCTGTCCGACCAACAACTCACGCGTCGTCCTCAGAATGCCACCCAGCGTATCGTCAAGCGCGAACAACGCTTCCAGCGCAGGGCGCGCGGCGAAGTCGGCGTAGCTGAACGCCAATATTCGATCGGGATCAGGTCGGGTCATGCGCCAGCGATAGCGTGCCGCCCCTCGTCCCGCATCCCCCGCGTTCGGCCCACGCAACGGTAACTGCGATGGCAACCTTCGGAATGCACACGCTGCGCAGCGCGTTCGTGTGCACCGTTCGCCAGCGCTATACGCAAGCTCTCGCGCTGGTTGCCGGTCCCACGGCCGGCGCTTGCGCGACCTGAGCGCACCGGCCGGTTGTTCCGACCGGTGCGTCGTCCTTACTTGTAGGTAACCTTCTTGGCCGCAGCGACGACCTTGTCGACGTTGACCAGCATCAGCTTTTCGAGGTTCGCCGCATAGGGCATCGGCACGTCTTCGTTGGCGACGCGGAGCACCGGTGCGTCGAGGTCGTCGAAGCCGTGTTCCATCACCACCGACACGATCTCCGACGCGATCGAGCAGGTCGCCCAATTCTCTTCGACGATGATCATGCGGTTGGTCTTGGCGAGGCTCTTCAGCACCGTCTCGGTGTCGAGCGGGCGCAGCGTGCGCAGGTCGATGACCTCCGCGTCGATGCCTTCCTCAGCAAGCTTCTCGGCGGCTTCGAGGCTGATGCCGACGCCGATCGAGTAGCTGACGATCGTGACATCCTTGCCCTCGCGGACGATCCGCGCCTTGCCGATCGGCAGGACGTGGTTGTCGAGCTTGGGGACGTCGAAGCTGCGGCCGTACATCAGCTCGTTCTCAAGGAACACGACCGGATCCTCGGTGCGGATCGCGGCCTTGAGCAGGCCCTTCGCGTCTGCCGCGTCATAGGGCGCGATCACGATCAGGCCGGGGACGCTCGCATACCACGCCGCGAAATTGTGCGAGTGCTGCGCACCCACGCGCGACGCGGCGCCGTTGGGACCGCGGAACACGATCGGGCAGCGCATCTGGCCACCCGACATGTAGTTGGTCTTGGCCGCCGAGTTGATGATGTGGTCGATCGCCTGCAACGCGAAGTTGAAGGTCATGAACTCGACGATCGGGCGCAAGCCCCCCATCGCTGCGCCCGCGCCGATGCCGGCAAAGCCGTATTCGGTGATCGGCGTGTCGATCACGCGACGGTCGCCGAACTCGTCGAGCAGCCCCTGCGTGACCTTGTACGCGCCCTGATACTGCGCGACTTCCTCGCCCATCACGAAGACGCGGTCGTCCTCGCGCATTTCCTCGGCCATCGCGTCGCGCAGGGCTTCGCGGACGGTCGTCTTGACCATCTCGGTGCCCTCGGGGATCGCGGGGTCGGAGATGCCGACCTTTTCCGCCGATGCGACGAGCTGCTGCGTGCCGCTCTCGGCCTTGGCGGGCGAAGCGCCTTCGGGGACCGGCGGCGCCTTGTCGTCCGACGGCGTTTCCTTCGGCGCGGCGTTGGCCGCATCGCCGGAGCGTGCTTCCGTGGGCTTCTGGTCGCTTGCGCTCTCGCCCTCTTCGAGGATCGTCGCGATGACGGTGCCGACCTTCACGTTGTCGGTGCCTTCAGCGACGGCGATCGAACCGATCGTACCTTCGTCGATCGCCTCGAACTCCATCGTCGCCTTGTCGGTCTCGATCTCGGCGAGGATGTCGCCCGACTTGACGCTATCGCCTTCCTTGACGAGCCACTTGGCCAGCGTGCCCTCTTCCATCGTCGGGGAGAGCGCGGGCATCTTGATCTCGATCGCCATCAGTACTTCTCCACCAGAACGTCGGTGTAGAGCTCGGCAGCATCCGGCTCCGGGGTCTGCTCGGCGAAATCGGCGGCTTCGTTCACGATTTTCCTGATTTCCTGTTCAAGGGACTTGAGGTCCGCCTCGGTCACGCCCTGCGCGTCGAGCAGCTTCTTCATGTGATCGATCGGATCGGACTTGTCGCGAACCGCCTGGACCTCGTCACGCGTGCGGTACTTGGCCGGATCGGACATCGAGTGGCCACGATAGCGATAGGTCTTCATCTCGAGGATGACCGGACCCTTGCCCGCGCGGACCCACGCCAGCGCTTCCTCGGCGGCACCGCGGCAGGCGAGCACGTCCATGCCGTCGACCTGGATACCGGGAATGCGGAAGCTCTCGCCGCGGCGATACAGCTGGTCTTCGGCGGAGGCGCGGTTGACGCTGGTGCCCATCGCGTACTGGTTGTTCTCGATCACGAAGATGATCGGGAGCTTCCACAGCTCGGCCATGTTGAAGCTCTCGTACACCTGGCCCTGGTTCGCGGCGCCGTCGCCGAAATAGGCCATGCAGATGCCGCCGTCGTTCGAGTATTTATGCTTAAACGCGAGGCCGGTGCCGAGCGACACCTGCGCACCGACGATGCCGTGGCCGCCGTAGAATTTATGCTCGGTCGAGAACATGTGCATCGATCCGCCCTTGCCCTTCGAGATCCCCGAATTGCGCCCGGTCAGCTCGGCCATGATCACCTTCGGGTCGATCCCGTAGGCGAGCATGTGGCCGTGATCGCGGTAGCCGGTGATCACCGAATCGGTCTCGCCGTTGAGCGCGGACTGCAGGCCGACGGCGACGGCTTCCTGGCCGATGTAGAGATGGCAGAAGCCACCGATCAGGCCCAAGCCATAGAGCTGGCCCGCTTTTTCCTCGAAACGGCGGATCAGCAGCATCTGCCGATACATTTCGAGCAGTTCGTCCTTCGACGCCTCGTACGGCTTTGGTTCGGCCGGTCGTTCGCGGTTCGTAATCGGCGGTTCGGCGATTGCGCGTGCTGGTGGGGGGGTCTTGGCCACGATGTGGGAAACCTCGTTTTCCGTAGGGGAGTTGAGGGAGCCTATAGGCGCGGACGGGGCGGAACATCAATTCCCGTCTGGGGTATGTGGGTTTGCGGGGTATGGGATAGGGTCCGCTCCCACCCGTTGCCCTTCCGAAAAGGCCACCACCCCGGCGAAGGCCGGGGCCCAGTTGGGAAGCCGCAGTAACGACGCGCAGTTCTCAGTTAGCGACGTTCCCCAACTGGGCCCCGGCCTTCGCCGGGGTGGTGCTGAGGTAACGGAGGAGTGGTGGCGGCAACACCGATGCCAAGCACGTCAGCCCCCGCTTCCTTGTTCGCCCGCGAAGGCGGGAGCCCAGTCTGGGTCCCCGCCTTCGCGGGGAAGCAAGCTTTCTTCGGTTGGGCATCCTCGGCCAGGCCACTATTCCCAGCCCAAGCAAAGCTCCGGTTGCCCTGCCCGTTCACCCAAGCCTAAAGCCAACCGCAATGGCCACCATCGCAGACCCCCACCAGCATCCCTTACGGATCGCCAATTTCCGCGCCTATTGGCTGTCCCGCTTCACCGGCACGATCGCGGTCAGTGCGATGTCGATCGTGATCGGGTGGCAGGTCTACAATATCGCTCGCGAGACGATGGATATCCGCCAGGCGGCCTTCATGCTCGGCATGATCGGGTTCGCACAGTTCGTGCCGTTGTTCCTGCTGACCCCGATCACCGGCCTCGTCGCGGACAGCTTCGACCGGCGCTGGATCGTCAGAGGAACAACCACGCTGCTGGTCCTTACCGCTGCGACACTGTGGCTCCTGACATGGACGGGCCACCTCACGCTCGGCGTGTTGTTCGTGGCCGCGGTAGCCTTCGGCGTCGCGCGAGCCTTCTCAGGGCCCGCCTACTCTGCCCTCGCCCCCAACCTCGTTCCCCGCGCCGTTCTCCCGACCGCGATAGCAATAAGCTCGATCGCGTGGCAGGTCGGCACGATTGCGGGCCCTAGCGTTGGCGGCCTCCTCTACGCGATCCACCCGGAGGTCGCCTACGGCGTCGCGACGATCCTGTTTGTCGTCGCCCTGCTCTTCATGATCCTGATCGGCCCGGTCCCGCAACCCGCTTCGCAGCCCGACCATCGCCCGCTCGCCCGTATCATCGAGGGCTTCAGCTATGTCCGCCGCAACCGGCTGGTGCTCGCGACGATCACGCTCGACCTGTTCGCAGTGCTGCTTGCAGGCGCGACGTCGCTGCTGCCGGTCTATGCGCGCGACATCCTCCATGTCGGCTCGCAGGGGCTGGGGGTGCTCGCGGCGGGCATGGGGATCGGGGCAGCGGTGACGGCGATCTGGTTCTCGTTCCGGCCGATGAGCACCAATGTCGGCGTGAAGATGCTCGCGGCCGTCGTCGTCTTCGGCCTTGCGATCCTAACCTTCGGCGTCGCCACGCCGATCGTGACCCTGCTCGGCATCGCGCCCGGTACGATCGGCGGCATCTCCGTCCAGCCCGCATTCGTCCTCAGCCTCGTCGCGCTGATCGTCGCGGGCGGCGCGGATATGATCTCGGTCTATGTCCGCCAGTCCCTGATCCAGCTCCACACCCCCGACGCCATGCGCGGCCGCGTCAGCGCGGTGTCGCAGCTCACCATCTCTGCCTCGAACGAACTCGGCGAATTCGAGAGCGGCGTGATGGCGTCGCTGCTCGGTCCGGTCGGTGCAGTGGTGTTCGGCGGCGTCGGTGCTATTGCGATCACGATCGGCTGGGCGCGACTGTTCCCGGAACTAGGCCGCGCGAAAACCTTTGATCCCCCAGAGATCCTAGAGACCGAACCCGAACACGGAGAAGCCAAGCCATGAAGGCCAACTCGATCCTCGATACGATCGGCAACACGCCGCACGTCCGCCTGTCGAAGCTGTTCCCCGAATCCGAAGTCTGGGTGAAATCCGAGCGCTCGAACCCCGGCGGGTCGATCAAGGACCGCATCGCGCTCGCGATGATCGAGGCGGCGGAGAAGGATGGACACCTCCAGCCCGGCGGCACGATCATCGAGCCGACCAGCGGCAACACCGGCATCGGCCTCGCGCTCGTTGCCGCAGTGAAGGGGTACAAGATCGTCCTCGTCATGCCCGAGAGCATGTCGATCGAACGCCGTCGCCTGATGCTCGCCTACGGCGCGACGTTCGACCTGACCCCGCGCGAGAAGGGCATGAAGGGCGCGATCGAGCGTGCCAAGGAACTCGTCGAGCAGACACCCGGTTCATGGATGCCGCAGCAGTTCGAAAACCCTGCTAACATAGCCGTGCATGTCGCTACGACCGCACAGGAAATCCTCGCCGACTTCCGCGATACGCCGATCGACGTCATCATCACCGGCGTCGGCACCGGCGGCCACATCACCGGCGTCGCCGAGGCGCTGAAGAAGGAATGGCCGTCGCTCAAGGTCTACGCGGTCGAGCCCGCCGCCTCGCCGGTCATCGCCGGTGGCCAGCCCGGCCCGCACCCGATCCAGGGCATCGGTGCCGGATTCATTCCCGTCAATCTGCACACGCAGGCGCTCGACGGCGTGATCGAGGTCGACGCCGCTGTGGCGAAGGACATGGCCCGTCGCTCTGCGAGCGAAGAGGGCATGCTGGTCGGTATCAGCTCGGGCGCGACGCTCGCAGCGATCCTCCAGAAGCTCCCCGATCTGCCTGACAATGTTCGGGTTCTCGGTTTCAACTACGACACCGGCGAGCGCTATCTGTCGGTCCCGGACTTCCTGCCCGAACAGTGACAGTGTCAACCTCCGCCGCGTCCCCCGGGCGCGGCACCACGATCCTGAACGGCGTTCTCGTCGCGATCGCCGCTTGCGCGGTGGTCGGGCCCGCGCTGGTCGTCGCCAACCCGCCGGTGATCCGGCAGGCGCCCAAGCGGATCGCGCTGCCCGCCGGCCGCGTCGTGCCGAAAGCCGAGGTTCCGCAGGTCGAGCCCGTCAAGTTCGTCGACCTGAGCATGGACGATGCACGGGCGTTCAATGCGGCCGTGCCGTTCTCGACCGCGCCAAACCCCGCGGCACGCCCGTTCCGGTTCGAGGGTGGCCCGGAAGATCTCGCGCGCGCGACCGACTGCATGGCGGCGGGCATCATCTACGAGGCGGGCGACGACACGCTCGGCGAACGCGCGGTCGCGCAGGTCGTGCTGAACCGGCTGCGCCACCCCGCCTTTCCCAAGACGGTGTGCGGCGTGGTGTTCGAGGGGCAGGACCGCGCGACCGGCTGCCAGTTCAGCTTCAGCTGCGACGGTGCGATCACCCGCTGGCATCCGACATCGGATGCATGGCGGCGAGCGCGCGAGGTCGCCACCGCAGCACTTGCCGGGGCGGTGTTCAAGCCGGTCGGCTACGCCACGCATTATCATACCGACTGGGTGGTGCCGTATTGGCAGTCGAGCCTCGACAAGGTCGCCGCGGTGCACACGCATCTGTTCTTCCGCTGGACCGGCTGGTGGGGCACGCCAGCCGCGTTCGGCCGCCATCCCGAGACGGTCGAGCCGGTGATTGCGCAACTCGCAGGGCTGTCGGACGCGCACGGCCTCGGTATCGCGCTGGCGGTGGCAGACGACGCGAACGCGTCGCTCGCCGCGATGTCGCTCAATACCCGCGGGCTAGCGCCGCTGCCGGCCGATCCGAACAGCTTCCTCACGACGATCGACCCTCACCAGCCGCCCGAGAGTTTCCAGGCACTGGCGCTGAAGGCGTGTGGCGACCGACCGCGCTGCAAGGTGATGGGCTGGAGCGAGCCGGGTTCGATGGGCTTTGCGCTGCCGCTCAACGACGAACAGATCGCCGCGCTGTCGTTCAGCTATCTGCGCGATCGTGACGCGGGCGTCGAGAAGACCCTGTGGAACTGCGCGGAGTTTCCGCGGAAGGTGCCAGCGCAGTGCATGAAGCGACAGGTGATGCGGGCAACGCCCGTGGCGGCCGCGACCGTTGCTCCGGCGGAAACGCCGACGGTCACCGTCGTTCCCGAACTCAATGGGGTGAGGCGGAAGCCGGGTGCGGTAGCTTCACCGCCGATGCCCGCGCCGACACCCGCAGCCAGCGTACCGAAACAGTAGCGGCGTAGCGGACGGATCTCCAATTCCCCCTCGCTGAAAGGGGGTTGGGGGTGGGCTAATCAGCTCAGGTCGAGAGGGTCGGATCCGCAGAATCCGACCCTCTCCCTGCCCCACTCTTCCAGGGAGGGGATCACGCCGATCAGGCCGCCATGAACATCTCGGGCGGCAGCGCCATCAGCGACTCCGCACCACCCTCGATCTTGCGACGCAGTGCGCCTGCATCCGGCAGGATCCGCTCAGCATAGAAGCGCGCGGTCACCAGCTTGGCGTCGAGGAACGCAGCCTCGCCCTCGCCCGCCGCCTTCAGCTTGGTCGCGGCGACCGCCATCCGCAGCCACATCGTACCGACCGCTACGATCCCCATCAGGTGCATGTAGCTGACCGCGCCCGCGCCGACGTTCTCGGGGTTCTTCATGCCGTTCGCCATGAACCACATCGTCGCCGCCTGAAGCTGGCCGTTCGCCTTCTCCAGCGCTTCGGCAAACGACGCCGTCGCTGGATCAGCCTTCGCCGCGGCGACGTCGTCCGCCACCAGCTTGAAGAACGCCTGGATCCCGCGACCACCGTTCTGCGCGAGCTTGCGGCCGACCAGATCCATCGCCTGGACGCCGTTGGTGCCCTCGTAGATCATCGCGATCCGCGCATCGCGGACATACTGCTCCATGCCCCATTCGGCGATATAGCCGTGGCCACCGTAAACCTGCTGCGCGTTGGTCGCGATCGCATAGCCCATGTCGGTGCCATAGCCCTTGATGACCGGGGTCAGCAGGCTGATGATGTCGCCCGCGAGCTGCCGCTCTTCCTCGGTTTCGGCATGATGCTCGAGATCGGCCTGGAGCGCGGTCCACAGGATCAGCGCGCGCAGGCCCTCGGTCAGCGACTTGCCCTCCATCAGCATGCGGCGGATGTCGGGATGGACGAACAGCGTGTCCGCCTTCTCCTGCGGCTCCTTCGGCCCGGTCAGCGCGCGGCCCTGGCGACGATCCTGCGCGTACTGGACGGCATTCTGGTAGGCGACTTCCGCAACGCCGAGACCTTGGAGGCCGACGCCGAGACGCGCGGCGTTCATCATGATGAACATCGCGGCGAGGCCCTTCATCTCCTCGCCGACGAGCCAGCCGGTCGCCGAATCATAGTTCATCACGCAGGTCGAGTTCGCGTGGATGCCCATCTTGTGCTCGATCGAGCCGCAGGTGACGCCGTTGCGCGCACCCAACGAGCCGTCTTCCTCGACGAGGAACTTCGGCACGACGAACAGCGAGATGCCCTTCGAGCTGTCCGGCGCGCCCGGCGTCTTGGCCAGGACGAGGTGGATGATGTTCTCGGTCAGGTCATGCTCACCGCTCGAAATGAAGATCTTCGTGCCGGTGATCGCGTACGAGCCGTCCGCCTGCGGCTCGGCCTTGGTGCGGATCAGGCCAAGATCGGTGCCGCACTGCGGCTCGGTCAGGTTCATCGTCCCGCCCCATTCGCCCGACACCATCTTCGGCACGTACATCGCCTTCTGCGCGTCCGAGCCCTTGGCGATCAGCGCGGCGATCGCGCCGTGCGTCAGGCCAGGATACATCGCGAACGCCATGTTCGACGAGATCATGTATTCCTGGAACGCGGTCGACACGACGTGCGGCATACCCTGCCCGCCATATTCGGGCTGGTTGCCGAGCGTCGCCCAGCCGCTCTCGACATACTGCTTGTACGCTTCCTTGAAGCCATCCGGCGTCGTCACCGAGCCGTCCTCATGCCGCGTGCAGCCCTGCTGGTCGCCTGACAGGTTGAGCGGAAACAGCACTTCCGCGACGAACTTGCCGCCTTCTTCGAGCACGGCGTCGACGACGTCGGGCGAGGCCGCATCGAAGCCGGGGAGGTTATTGTAGCGATCGAGGCCGACGACATGCTCGAGGACGAAACGCGTGTCGCGGACGGGGGGCGTATACTGGGGCATGGTTTATCCTTGGTTGTCCTGGGCGCGGCTCACTTCGAGGAGGGCCACGAAACTGGTGAGTTCGTCGATGGCGAGATCGATGTCGCGCTTCTGCGCGGTCAGCAGCGCGATCCGCGCCTGGCTCCGCTCGATCACGACCTGGCGCTGCGCGCGGCGACCGTCGCCGAGATCGTAGAGATCGATCATCTCGCGGATCTCGCCGAGGCTGAACCCGACGCGCTTGCCGCGCAGGATCCAGGCTAGGCGCGCACGGTCGCGGTGCGAATAGATACGCTGCGTGCCGCGACGCTCGGGCGCGATCAGGCCCTCGTCCTCGTAGAAGCGGAGTGCGCGCGCGGTCACGTCGAACTCGGCGGAAAGGTCGGAGATCGTGAAGCTTTCACGATCATGCCGCGGCTCGATCACCGCGTAGGACTGCGGGGTCGCCTGCAATCGAGGGGATGCTTGTGTCGCCATCCCCGGAGAAATAACTCTCGTTTACGTCAACGTCAATTGCCGCAAAGCAACTTTCCCTTCGTCGACCGTAGCGTTGCCGCCTCCGATCGCGAATCGCTGAGGCGGTCTACGGTCAGTGCCGCGAGCGACGCGCGGCCAGTACAGAGGGACTCGCAGGCTTCGGGGACTTCGGCGGGAAACACGATCCGATCGCCGTCGAAGCGTGCGTCGAACTTGCACGTGCCGAACGCGAGCTTGAGTGCATCGCCTGCTCGCTCGACGGTTCCCGACGCGGCGCACGCCTGATCCTCGCCATAGTCGACGCTGACCCCGATCTGGGCAGTCTTTGCCGTACCGACCACGCAGACGCGGTCCGTATCGCGCGCCCACGATCCTTGCAGCGGCGCATTCGGGTCGGGCACGATCCCCGCCGTCTCCGCCGCAGCCTCGAGCCGAGCCCCCGCGCTGTCTGCCACCGCAGTCGTCGGCTCCCGCCCACACCCGCCGAGCATCAGCGCGAGCAGCAACGCCCGCTTCATTCGGCCGGCACCAGTCTGCCCCCTTCGATCCGCCGGAAGAAGCACGTCCGCTCGCCGGTATGGCACGCTGGCCCCGCCGCATCGACGATCACCCACACCGCATCCTGATCGCAATCGATCCGAAGTTCGGCGACGCGCAGCACGTTCCCCGACGTCTCGCCCTTCTTCCAGAGCTTTTCCCGACTGCGCGACCAGAAATGCGCCTCGCCGGTCGCCTGCGTTTCCGCGAGCGCCTCCGCATTCATGTGCGCGACCATCAGTACGTCGCCCGATACGCGATCGGTGACGACCGCGGTCAGGAGCCCGGCGGAATCGAATTTCGGATCGAGCGTCAGGCCCGTGTCGCGGCTGTGTGTCATGCCCCGGATATACCCGAAACCCGCCCCGATGCGACCAGCAGCGCGCAATGTTATTACAAACAGGCGACAAGCCGGCGATCCGCTCGTATAGGGCAGCTTCCGCACGACGTGAGAACCGGCATGCTGACGACAAACCCTTATGATGACGACAAACTCCGCGAAGAATGCGGGGTGTTTGGCGTTTCGGCCACCGATGGCGCAGCCGCGCTCGTAGCCC
Source organism: Sphingomonas faeni (assembly GCF_040407565.1). Lineage (GTDB taxonomy): Bacteria > Pseudomonadota > Alphaproteobacteria > Sphingomonadales > Sphingomonadaceae > Sphingomonas > Sphingomonas faeni_F. Next base: position 9,830 of record NZ_JAPZPR010000005.1, on the reverse strand, counting down.
TGGGGCTGCACGCGTTGCAGCACCGCGGCCAGGAAGCCGCTGGCATCACGACCTTCGATGGCGCGCATTTCCATACGCACCGGGCGATGGGTCACGTCGCCGGGAACTTCGACCGCGACGACGTGATCCGGTCGCTGCCGGGCACCGTAGCCTGCGGGCACGTCCGCTATTCCACGACCGGCGAGACCGCGCTGCGCAACGTCCAGCCGCTCTATGCCGAGCTGTCGACCGGCGGCTTCGCGATTGCGCATAACGGCAATATCTCCAACGCGATGCGGTTGCGGCGCGAGCTCGTTCGCCGCGGTTCGATCTTCCAGTCGACCAGCGATACCGAGACGATCATCCATCTCGTCGCGACCTCGAACTATCGCACGCTGCTCGACCGCTTCATCGATGCGCTGAAGCAGATCGAGGGTGCGTATTCGCTGATCGTGATGACGCCGGAGGGCATGATCGCCTGCCGCGATCCGCTGGGCATCCGGCCGCTCGTCATGGGCAAGCTGGGCGACGCGGTGATCTTCGCCTCCGAGACGGTCGCGCTCGATGTCGTCGGTGCCACCTTCGTCCGCGCGATCGAGCCGGGCGAACTGGTCATCGTCCAAGGCTCCGAGATCCGCTCGATCCGCCCGTTCGCACCGATGGCGGCGCGGCCGTGCATCTTCGAATGGGTGTATTTCTCGCGCCCCGACTCGATCGTCGACGATCACTCGATCTATTCGGTCCGGAAAGCGATCGGTGCGCAGCTCGCGATCGAATCGCCGGTCGATGCCGATCTCGTCATCCCGGTCCCCGATTCGGGCACGCCGGCCGCGATCGGCTATGCCCAGCAATCGGGCATCCCGTTCGAGCTCGGCATCATCCGCTCGCATTATGTCGGGCGCACGTTCATCTCGCCCGGCGACAAGGTCCGCCATCTCGGCGTGAAGCTGAAGCACAACGCCAATCGCGCGCTGATCAAGGGCAAGCGGGTCATCCTCGTCGACGATTCGATCGTCCGCGGCACGACCTCGCTCAAGATCGTCGAGATGATGCGCGAGGCAGGCGCGGCCGAAGTCCATATGCGGATCGCCAGCCCGCCGACCCGGCATTCGTGCTTCTACGGCGTCGATACGCCCGAGCGCGAGAAGCTGCTCGCGGCCAAGCTCGATCTCGGCGGCATGACCGGCTTCATTCACGCCGACAGCCTGAACTTCATCTCGATCGACGGCCTCTACAAGGCGCTTGGCGAGGCGAAGCGCGCGGATGTCCGTCCGAAATATTGCGATGCGTGCTTCACCGGCGACTATCCGACGACGCTGACCGACCATGACGAAGGCTCGGAAGTCGACCAGTTCGCGATGCTCGCCGAACGCGTCATCTGATACTCGCGGAGCTGATATGACGGACAAGCCTCTCGACGGCCGGCTGGCCTTGGTCACCGGTGCCAGCCGCGGCATCGGCGCCGCAACCGCGATCGCGCTGGCGGCGAAGGGCGCGCATGTCGTCCTGACGGCGCGCACGCCCGGTGGTCTCGAAGAGGTCGAGGCGAAGATCCACGCGGCTGGCGGCTCGGCGACGATCGCGCCTCTCGATCTTGCCGAGAGCGAAGCCATCGCGCGCTTGGCGACCGCGATCGGTGACCGCTGGGATGCGCTCGACGTACTCGTATTGAACGCAGGCATGCTCGGCTCGCTCTCGTCGGTGCCGGCGATCGATCCGAAGGAAATGGCGCAGGTCCTGACGCTCAACGTCAGCGCGCAGGCAGCCATGATCGCTGCGTTCGACACGATGCTGAAGAAGGCCAAGTCGGCTCGCGTGATCGGCGTGACGTCCAGCGTAGGCCGCAAACCCCGCGCGTACTGGGGCCTCTACGGCGCTTCAAAGGCGGCATTCGAGACGCTGCTCGGTGCGTATGGCGACGAGATGGCCGAGATCAGCGCCATCCGCACCGCGATCGTCGACCCTGGCGCGACGCGGACCAAGATGCGTGCGCGGGCGTATCCGGGCGAGGACCCGAACTCGGTCAAGGAACCGGCAGTTGTGGCAGATCGCATCGTCACGCTGGCAATCGAAGGCTTCGAACCCGGCCACTTCGAGCGGGTAGCCTAACCGTTCTCCTGCGAACGCAGGAGCCCAGGGTCACAATCGCCACCGCCCGTTACCCTGGGTTCCTGCGTGCGCAGGAAAACGTTAGCGCTTCACCAGCGTAACCTGCGCGACATCGATCCCGCCGCCGAGAAACCCGCCCTCGCAATACATCAGATAGTAGCGCCACAACGCTACGAACCGCGCATCGAACCGCGCCGGCAACCGCCCTTCCGCAACCGCGGCATCGAACGCGACCCGCCACCGTCGCAACGTCTCTGCATAGTGCAGCCCGAACCCGCGCCGATCTTCCCACGCCAGCCCACGCGCCTCGGCCAGCGCGCGAAACCGCGGCTCCGACAACAGCATCCCGCCCGGAAACACGTAGCGCTGGATGAAGTCGACACTTCGCGAATAGGAGTCGAAGATCGCATCATCGATCGAGATATACTGCAACGCCGCGCGCGCGCCCGGCTTCAACGCGCGCGCGATCGCGTCGAGATACACCGGCCAGTATTCCTCGCCGACCGCCTCGACCATCTCGATGCTCGCCACCGCATCATAGGTCCCGGTGACGTCGCGGTAATCGGTCAGCGCCACGCGCACGCCGTCGAGCCCCGCTGCGCTGATCCGGTCGTCGACCTGCCGCTTCTGCTCGGTCGACAGCGTCAGCGCGTGCACGCCGACCCCCGCGCGCGCCGCCATCTCAGCGAACGATCCCCAACCGCACCCGATCTCCAGGATCGTATCGCCAGCCCGCGCCCCGGTCCGGTCGAGGATCGCACGCAGCTTGGTCGCCTGCGCCGCCTCATGCGGTTCGGCGTCGTCGAACGGCTCGGCAAAGATCGCGCTCGAATAGGTCAGGCTCGGGTCAAGCCACGTCTCGTAGAAGTCGTTGCCGAGATCGTAATGCGCCGCGATGTTCTTGCGCGAACCGGTCGGATCGTTCCGCCGCATCCGGTGCCACGCCCGCGCAACCAGCCGCACGACGCCCCCCGACCGCGCCGAACTCCCGAGCGAGCGCCGGTTGCGCATGAACAGGTCGAACAGCGGCATTGGATCGGGGCTCGACCAGTCGCCTGCCGCCCAACCCTCGTACCAGCCGACCGAACCCGCGGTCGCGAGCCGGACCAGCGCGCGCCAGCGGTGCACGGTCACGATGGGTAAAGGCCCCGGAGCCCGACCGCCGATCAGCCGCCGCGTGCCGTCGGGCAAGTGCGCGTCTATGCCGCCGCTCTCCAGCCCTGCGTCTATCCGGTCGAGCAAACGGTGAAACACCGGCGCGACGAGGCGCGCGACAGTGGAACCTTGCGCGGTGGGCACATCATCGAAAGCGGGAACGGCAGTCATCGCGGCGCTCCATGCAACAGGGGGGCGAGCGAGGAAAGAGGCTGGCGTCGAACAGGCTCCGGTTGGGGCGGCCCATCGACCAGCCATTGCCCTCAACCGTCATCCTGACGAAAGTCAGGACCCAGAGTTACGGGCGTCGACGTTTACGGCTCTGGGTCCTGACTTTCGTCAGGATGACGGGGGTTGTGACGGCGGCAACGGCTTACCGCGCGTGCCGGCCAGCCTCGAGTGCGCGCTCGCGGCCTTCGCGATGGCCGACGATCTTCGGCGGATACGCCTTCGGGCGGCAGCCCGACTCGTCGGGATCATGGATCGCTTCGCCGGTCACCTGCGCCAGTTCCGGAACCCACTCGCGGATATAGTCCCCCGCATCGAACTTCTCGGACTGTGTTAGCGGCGCCATGATCCGCCCGAACATGTTCGAATCCACCCCGGTCCCCGCCACCCACTGCCAGTTCACCGAATTGTTCCCGTAATCCGCATCGACCAGGCAGTCCCAGAACCAGCGCTCCCCCTCGCGCCAGTCGATCAGCAGATGCTTCACCAGGAAGCTGGCCGTGATCATCCGCACGCGGTTGTGCATCCAGCCGGTCGCCCAAAGCTGGCGCATCCCGGCATCGACGATCGGATAGCCCGTCTTGCCCTCCTGCCATGTCTTCAGGTCCGCCTCGGCCTCCTTGCCCGACCGCCAAGGCAGCTTGTCGAATTTGGGCCGCCCGTTCGTATCGCCGTAATCCGGCATCGTCAGCACGACACCATCGGTGAAATCGCGCCACGCCAGTTCCTTGCGGAACGTCGTCGCGTCGCCGTGACCATCGACGGCATGCCACACCGTACGTGGCGAGATTTCGCCGAAATGCAGGTGCGGGGATAGGCGCGAGGTGCCCTCGATCGACGGCATGTTGCGATCGACATCATACGCCTCGACGATCGGCGCCATCGCCTTCGCATTTTGCAACGCCTGCGCCTCGCCCGGCGTCCAGTCGCCGAACCCGGTCGACCAGTCCGGCTTGGTCGGCAGGAGATCCCAGTCCGCCAGTGTCTCGGTTCTTGGCCATTTCGACGGCGCCGGGATCGTTCGCGGCGCAGGCTCGGGATCGCCCGGCGGCATCATCTGGTTCAGCGCCTTCCAGAACGAGGAATACACCTTGAACTGCCCGCCGGACCCCGTTTTCACATCCTCGACGCGCGCGAGGTGGTTGCCGTCGTGCAGGCACAGCCGGTCACCGAGCGCCGCCTCGGCCTTGCGCCACCAAGGCTCGTAGTGCCGGATCGCATGGACCTGCTCAGCACCAGTCTCCTCCATCAGCGCCGTTAGCACCGCGACCGCATCGCCGCGTCGCATTATCAACTTCGATTCCTTGTCCGCCAACGACTTGCTGAACGAATCGAGTGTGTGGTGCAACCACCACCGCTGCGCGCCGCCCATCTTCCATTTACCCGGCGCGTCGTCGTCGAGCACATAGACCGGGATCACCGGCCCGGCATGCGCGGCGGCGATCAGCGCGGGGTGATCGTGAAGGCGGAGGTCCTGGCGCAGCCAGAGAAGAACAGGTGTCGTCATCGCATCCCCAACGCAGCAACCCGCGATCCAGCATCACGCCGCTGCGAAAGTTTCCCCCAGCGTCACGATTGCCGCCACGTGTCGCTCGGCGATAGCCAGCGCATCGTCGCCGTAGCCCCCGCCGACCGTACTCGCGAGCGGCACCCCACGCGCAATCGCAAGGCTAGCGACGAGCCGTTCCCGCCGCGCCAGGCCCTCCAGGGTCAGCGCCAACCGCCCGAGCCGATCGCCCTCGAACGGATCCACCCCCGCTTGATACAGGATCAACTCGGGCCGGAACTCGTCGAGCAAAGGCACCAAGGTCGCCTCCAGCGTCGCCAGATACGCCTCGTCGCCGACCTTGTCCGGCAACGGCACGTCCAGCGTCGAACGAGCCTTCCGCACCGGGAAATTCTTCTCAGCATGGATCGAATAGGTCGCGATCTCCGGCCGCCCCGCGAGCAACGCCGCAGTCCCGTCGCCCTGATGCACATCGCAATCGACGACGAGCACGCGCGCCACCCGCCCCTCGTCGATCAGGCGCGCCGCCGCCACTGCGAGGTCGTTGAACACGCAAAACCCCGCACCGGTATTCGCCAGCGCATGATGGCTCCCGCCCGCGGTGTTCGCCGCAAACCCATGCTCCAGCGCGAGGCAAGCCGCCAACCACGTCCCGTGCGGCACGATCGCCGCCCTCGACGCCACCGCCGCCGTCACCGGAAACCCGATCCGCCGCTCTTTCTCCTTCGGCACCTGCGCACGGAGCACTTCGGCGACGTAGTCCTCGTCATGCACCGTCTCCAGCCATGCGGTCGGGGTCGCCTCGGCGCGGTGCCAAGCGACCGTATCGCCTTTTTCGAGCAGCAGGTCGCGGATCAGCCCGTTCTTGTTCCAGCGATAGGTCGAGCGCGCCGGCGCTGGGGTGACATAGTCGGGATGGTGGACGACGTGGATCATGCTCCATAGGTAGGAGCGCGCCTGCCGATCCCCAAGTTGCCCGAGCCCCAAGCCCCTGCGTTGCGGAGACTATTTTGACCCACGTTTCAACCCTGCCCTACCGCCCGTGCGCCGGAATCATGCTGATCAACGCGGACGGCCGGATCTTCGTCGGCCAGCGCAACGACTCGCCACTGGAGGCATGGCAAATGCCGCAGGGCGGGATCGACCCCGGCGAGGACGCCGAAGCCGCCGCGTTGCGCGAGCTCGGCGAGGAAACCGGCGTCATGCCGGACAAGGTCGAGCTGATCGCGGAAGCGCCCGGCGAGTTCGTCTACGACCTCCCCCCCGAACTGCTCGGCAAAGTGTGGAAGGGCAAATGGCGCGGCCAGACTCAGCGCTGGTTCCTGTACCGGTTCCACGGCACCGACGCCGACGTGAACATCGCCACCGGCCACCAGGAATTCCGCGCGTGGCGCTGGAGCGACCCCGCCGACCTGCCGCGGCTGATCGTGCCGTTCAAGAAGGCGCTCTACGAACAGGTACTCGCCGCCTTCGCGCCACATCTCGGCGCATAACCACATCGTTCCGCAGTTCCCATCACGCCGCGCTGCCGTTACGGAATCCGGCGTGCGCCGCTTAACCTGTCTTGCCCTCGCCCCGCTGTTGCTCGCCAACGCGCCCGATCCGACGTCGGTGATGATCCCGGAGACGATCCGGGCGATGCTCGACGCCGCGCTGGAATCGGGTAACGAGGCGGACGTCAACACGGTCGCCAAATACGCGCGCGCCGCCGACCCGCTCAGCGGAGACGCGGTGCTGGCGGTTGCCGAGAAATGGAAGGCCGACCGCGCGGCGCAACGCACGCAGGTGATCCGTCAGGCCAGCTTCCTCGACCTGTGGAGCGGCAGGGCTGAAATCGGCGGCTATCTGACGACCGGCAATTCCGACACGGCGGGCGGTACCGCAGTGCTCGATCTAACCCGCGAAGGCCTCCGCTGGCGCCAGAAACTGCATGTCCAGGCGGACTACCAATCGAACCTCAACATCACGACCCGCGAGCATTACCTCGCCTCGTACGAGCCCAACTACAAGATCGACGAGCGCGCCTATATCTACGGCGTCGCGCAGTATGAAGGCGATCGGTTCCTCGGCTATTTCAACCGCTATTCGACCTCGGTCGGCGCCGGTTACAGCGTGCTCAAGACCGCCGGGACCAAGCTCGACCTCGAACTCGGGCCGGCCTATCGCTACACCGAGTTCACCGACAATACCGAGCAGAGCAGCCTGGCCGCGCGTGGCACTGCGAACTTCAGCGTCCGGATCCTCAGCGGGCTGTCGGTCAGCCAAGTCGCGTCCGCGTATGTCCAGCGCTATAACAGCACGCTGAGCGGCACGACGTCGCTCAACGCCAAGCTGATCGGACCGCTGTCCGCCGCGCTGTCGTACAGCGTCCAGTATGAAAGCGAACCGCCACTCGGCTCGGTGTCGACCGACACCACCAGCCGCGCATCGCTGGTCTACAGCTTCTGACGGTGTTCCCACATGCGCCCGGCCTCGCTAGGGTCGCGCGATGAGGGGACTTTCAACGATCGAGCGCGACGCCGTCGAAACGGCGCGCGCGACACCGATGCTGACGCAGGTCGAGGCCTGGGCGGCGGTGAACAGCGGCACGCGCAATCTGGTGGGCTTGGCGACGATGGCGGGGCTGCTGGGGGATGCATTCGCGCATTTGCCCGGCGCGATCACGCTGGTCGAGCCGATTCCGGTCGACAGCGTCGCATCCGATGGGATTGTATCGTCGATCGGGCATGGCAAGCACCTGCATCTGGTCGTCCGGCCGGACGCGCCGGTGCGCATGCTGTTCACAGGGCACATGGATACCGTGTATCCGGTCGATCACGCGTTCCAGTCGCTGCGGTGGCACGACGACGGCAGCCTCAACGGGCCCGGTGTCGCCGATATGAAGGGCGGGCTGGCCGTGATGCTCGCGGCGCTGACCGCAGTCGAGGCCACGCCGTTGGCCGCGCAGATCGGCTATGACGTTGTCATAAACTCGGACGAGGAAACCGGCTCGTTCTCGTCCGCCGCGCTTCTGGCCAGTGCCGCACGGGGCAAGATCGCGGCGCTCACCTACGAACCCGCGCTCGCCGACGGCACGCTCGCAGGCGCACGCGGCGGCACCGGCAATTTCTCGATCATCGTCCGCGGGCGCAGTGCACATGCTGGTCGCAACCCCGACGATGGCCGCAACGCTGTGGTCGCCGCCGCCGATATCGCGGTGCGCCTGTCAAAGGTCCGCGGGCCGCGCCTGGCGGTGAACCCTGCGCGGATCGAAGGCGGCGGCCCGAACAACGTCGTTCCCGACCTCGCCATCCTCCGCATCAATTTCCGCCCCGCGACGCTCGACGAGATTACGCGCGCCCAATCGCATATCGACTCCACAGTCGCGATGGTGGCCGCCGAGCATGACGTAAAGATCGAGGTTCATGGCGGCTTCAATCGCCCACCGAAACCGATCGACGCGGGCGCCGCGCGACTGTTCGATCTGGTGAAGGCGTCCGGCGGCGATCTAGGGCTCGACATCGCGTGGAAGGCAACCGGTGGGGTGTGTGACGGCAACAACATCGCTGCGGCGGGCGTACCGGTGGTCGACACGATGGGCGTGCGTGGCGGCGCGATCCATTCGACCGACGAGTTCATGATCCCCGACAGCCTCGCCGAGCGCGCGGCGCTGTCAGCCGTCACCATATTGCGTATCGCGGAGGGCCGTTTGTGAGCTTCAGGATCCGGGCTGCGGTCGACGACGATCTCCAGCATCTCTACGAAATGGCGAAGCTCACGGGCGGCGGCTTCACCAATTTGCCGCCCGACCGTCGCGCGCTGACCGCCAAGCTCGAGCGCAGCCATGCCGCGTTCGCGCGCATCGATGGCCCGGTCCAGGACGAGCTGTTCGTGCTGGTACTCGAGAATGTCGCGACCAAGGAGGTCCGCGGCACCTGCCAGATTTTCACCCAGGTCGGCCAGAGCTACCCGTTCTACAGCTACCGGATCGGCCAGCTGACGCAGCACAGCCGCGAGCTGAACCGCACGTTCCGCGCCGACATGCTGTCGCTCGCCACCGATCTCGAGGGCGCGAGCGAGGTCGGCGGGCTGTTCCTCCACCCCGGCGAACGTGCCGGCGGTCTTGGCCTGCTGCTCGCGCGCAGCCGCTATCTGTTCATCAAGATGCACCGCGCGCGCTTCGCCGACCGGATCCTCGCCGAACTGCGCGGCGTGATCGACGAAGCGGGCGGCTCGCCGTTCTGGGACGGTCTCGCCGGGCGGTTCTTCGGGATGAATTTTCAGGACGCGGATCAGTTCAACGCGATCAACGGCCACCAGTTCATCGCCGACCTGATGCCCAAGCACCCGATCTATACCGCGATGCTCACCGAAAGCGCGCGCGCCGCGATCGGTCTTCCCCACCCCTCGGGTCGTGCGGCGATGCGCATGCTCGAGAACGAGGGCTTCGCATTCGAGAATTATGTCGACATCTTCGACGGTGGCCCGACCATGACCGCGCGTACCGACCGGGTCCGCACCATCGCCGATGCGCGTGAAAGCCGCGTGGCCGCAATCGGCTGCGACGCCGGCACGCAGGCGCTCGTCGCAACCGGTGAGCTCGCGCGCTTTCGCGCGGCATTCGGTGACGTTCGCGATGGTGAAAACGGGATCACGGTGGCGAAGGACTGTGCCGACGCGCTCGAAATCGCCGAGGGCGACACGGTTCTCCACGTCGATCGCATCTGAGGCGTTAAGCTCTTTTTCGTCGGGTTAATTTACAGATAACCCGAGATGGCGGAAATGCGTGAGTCGCGAGCGGAGTTTTCCACTGTTTGTAAGTCTACGTTCTGTTCTCCCAACGCAGCATAGCCGCGTCGGCGAGGGCTGATTG
>NZ_JAPZPR010000004.1:0-485697 GCF_040407565.1 Sphingomonas faeni | reverse complement strand
TGATCATCGCGTCCTACTCGACGCCCAACCCCCTCGCCTGACAGGAGAACGCTCATGGGACGCGCACGCGGCCAGAATGCCATCATGGCTCTCGGTTTCGAGACCGCATACGGCACCCCGCCGGCCAGCGGGTACACGAAGCTGCCTTTCGTATCGTGCAACCTCGGCGCCGAGCAGGGCCTGATCGAGAGCGATCTGCTCGGCCAGGGTCGCTCTCCAGCGGACCCCACATACGACGTTGTAACGAATGACGGTGACATCGTCGTTCCGCTCGACCGTATCGCACTGGGCTATTGGCTTCGCCTGCTGTTCGGCGCGCCTTCTTCATTGCCGACGGCTACCGCATTCCAGCATTTGTTCACTTCGGGGGCGGCGGTGCTTCCTTCGGCATCAATCGAGATCGGAATGCCCGATCGGCCTTCCTACTCGACCCACTATGGGGTTCGAGCAGGCACTCTGCAGATCACGATGCAGCGTAGTGGGCTTTCCAGCATGACGCTTGGGCTGATCGGCAAAGGCGAGACCGTTCCTTCGCTGACGTCCAACGTCGGAACTCTCGCGACGTTCGGATCAATCGACCGTTTCGCACAGGCCAGTGGATCCATCATGATCGATGGCGCGGTAGTGGGCGAGGTCACTACTGCGCAGGTCAGCTATTCCAACGGGTTGGACAAAGATGAAACAATCCGTGCGGATGGCGAGATCAATGACGTCGACGCCGGCATGCCATCAGCCAGTGTTTCGCTGACGACCAAGTTCGCAGATCTGACCCTTTACAATAAGGCGACGTCGAAGACTCCTGTCTCGATCAAACTGAATTGGGGAACGGGTGATTCCGCCTTCGAGATCACGCTTGCGCGCGTCTTCCTGCCGCGTCCCAAGCGCCCGATAACAGGGCCCGGCGGCATCATGGCCGAGTTTCGCGGCATAGGCGCGGGTGTTGATGGAGTTTCGCCGCTCTTCAACGTTCGCCTGGCCAACACGCAGGCGAGCTACGCCTGATGCTGGTCGTGCAGAAACAACAGGTCGAACCGGCCTGGACGCCGGTCATGGGCGCGAGCGTGCTCTTCGCGCCCATTACGCGGCCGATGCTGCGCCGCGCGCGCAGGGCGGCTCTGGACGCACTGGGAACGGAAGGTGCCGAAGGGGGCGATACCGCTTCGGTCGCCGAGCAGATGGAAGAACTCGGCGACGCGCTCAGCTTCGCGCTGATCGTCGCCGGCGCGCTCGATTGGCGCGACGTCTGCATCATGGCCGATGATGACGACACCGGCGCCGGCGTGGCGCTGGAATGCACCGCCGCGAACAAGGCCATGCTGCTCGCCGACCCCCTCACCTTCGAGGCGTTCGACGCGGCCTATGTCATCCCGTTCGTTCAGCGCGAACGCGAGCGCGCCGCCCCGGGAAAAGAATCGTCGCCCTCGCAGGATGGCATTTCGACGCAGGCGACGGGGGAGCCGATTACTGCCGGCTCACCTGCACCGCGGGCGACGGCGACCGATGCGGCGAGTGCCCATACGTCCTCTACGAGGCGGAAACCGAAGCCGAAGAGGCCGTCTGGAACGTCCTGACCGGCTGTGACCGCCAATTGCGCGTGGGTGGCGTCGGCCAGCCTTTCGCGCTCGATTTCGGTGCGGTGATGACGATGGGTCGCGCCCTCGACGCCGATCTGCACCTGCTCGCCGAAGTTCTGCCGGCCGTCGAAGCCGTGATCGTCAACCGCCTCGCCGAGGCATCCGAAGGAGGGGAATAGCATGGCCAACGCTGCATCAATTCGCCTCGGCACGACCGGCAAGGCGCAGGTCAAGGCGGACCTGGTCGAAATCGCCGATACCGGCGACGTCCAGGCCAAGCGGTGGGCGCGCTCGTACGAGAATGCCGGCCGCGACGTTGAGGCCGCGATGCAGCGTCAGAAAAACGCCGCAGCGAAGATTTCCGCGATCATGCCGCAGACCGCGGTTCAGATGCGGATCGGCGACACGAACGGCACTGGCTTTGGCCAGTGGGAGGGCTCTGCCCGGTCGTCGGCCGCGGCGTTCGCCGCCCTGTACGCCGAGGAAGAGCGGCTGGAGAAGCGAACGCATGCGCTCGTCGCTGCGATCGATCCCGCGTTCGCAGCGCAGCAGCGGTTCAATCGCGAGATCGGGGAAGCGCGCACGCTGGTCAGCGCCGGAACGCTATCGCTCGATCAATACGTCGTGAAGCTTCGGCTTGAGCAGGAGGCGCTGGACGCCGCGTCCGGTGCTCACCTGCGCGGCGGGAATTCGGCAGGTGCCCAACGCGCCGCTATGCAGGGCCTTAGCTATCAGCTGCAGGACACGTTTACCCAGATCAGCATGGGGACGAACGTCCTTCAGGTGTTCGCAATTCAGGGCGGACAGGTGGCGGGCCAGTTCTCCGGCCTTGAAGGCAAAGCGGGCAATTTCGCCCGTTTCATGATCGGTCCCTGGGGTCTGGCGATTACCGCCGGCGCGCTCGTTCTCGGTCCGCTGATCGGCAAGATCATCAGCGCCAATAGCGCAATCGACGAGGCCGTCGATAAGCTCAAGAAGGATGCGGCAGAGACCGAAACCACCCGGATCGCGAAAGACCGCTTTGCGCGTTCGGCCGAGGGGGTTGCTGCGTCGATCCGCGAGCAGGCTGAAGCGTTGGATACCGCGGCGAAGAGCGAACGGTCGGCAGCCGAACGCGCCAACATCCTCGCCAAGGAAAACCTGAAGAAAGAGATGTCGATCCGCGGCGTTACCGCGGCGCTGCTCGATCAGGCGATCGCGCAGGAGAATGTCGACAAGCAGCGTTCGCAGGGCTTGGGCCAGCGCGGCGAACTCGGCACGCTGGCACTGACCGAATCGTCCGGCCGCGTCGCTGGGCTACAGGCGCAGCTGAAGACCAATCAGGCTGCGATCGACGAGGCCAAGCGTAACCTGATGGGTACGCGCATCGATTTGGCGACCGAGGCGGCAGCCCGGCAGTCCGACCCGATGGCGAAGATCAAGAAGGACTACGACGATCAAGCGATCGCCGCGCGCAACGCAGCCCGCGTGCGGATCAAGGCCGGGCAAGATGTCGACGGGGCGCTGACGCGCGAGCTGGCTACGATCGAGCGGAACCGCGCGGCCGCGGTGAAAGCCGAGCAGGACAAACAGCACGCATCGAAGGAGACCGTGAAGCAGTACGGCCGCGAGGTGACGTCGTCGGAGGCTTCGGCAATCGCTCGCGCGGCGGGGCTGCAGGTCAACAGCGCCGATCGGAGCACTGCCCGGCAACAGCAATTGTACGACGCATGGATCGCTCAGGGGAAGCCGAAAGAGAACCCCGTCGCCAAGCCCGGCACCAGCGCGCACGAACGGGGCAACGCGCTCGATATCCAGTTCGAAGCAGGTGTTACGGCGAAGAAGATCAAGGATGCGTTCGCCGCTGAAGGCGTGCGGCTGACCAAGGTGTTTGCCGAGACCGGTCACTGGCATGTCGAATGGGCGCGGACCGCGGCACAGCGCACGGCATCGGCGGATGCCGCCAAGGATGCGAGGGATCTCGCCAGCGCCAACCGCGAGCTCGAAAGCGACCTTGCGGAAGTCGTAAAGCAGTTCGATCCCGCGCGCGCCGCGGCGGACGAATATGCGACCTCGCTGAAGAAGATTGCTGCTCTGCGGGGGGCGGGCAAGATCAGCGCAGATCAGGCCGGCGACTACACCTATTCCCTCTTCAAAGAGCAGCAGACCAAGGCGGCTGCTCAGCAGGCTGCGTCGTTTAAGACGATGTTCGGCGAGGTGGACGATCCGTTCGCTGCGGGGAACGCCTCGTGGCGGGCGCAGCAGGACGAGCAGATCAGCGCATGGACTGTCGAGCATGAGCGTCGCCAGCAGGTCCAGCAAGAGGGCGTCCGGACTGTTGCTGGCCTGTACCGCAACCTCATGAGCGGCGGGACGCGGTCGATCTTCGACAGCTTCAAGGAAAGGGGCATGAACGCGATCGCGGATCTTGCCGCCAAATGGACCCTCAGCCAGATCGGCAAGCTCGGCAATAAGGGTGGTCTCATCGGGTCATTGTCCAACCTCATAACCGGAGCCAACGCCTCACCGACTTCGAAGATCGGGACGAACGCGACAGGCACCGAATATTGGGGTGGCGGCGTTTCGCTCGTCGGCGAGAACGGTCCGGAACTCGTGTCGATGTCTCGCGGCTCACGGGTGACGCCCGCAGCCGAAACGCGGCGCATGCTGGCACGAAACGACAATATGCCTTCGATCAGCATGCCGATCAGCATCGATGCGACCGGTGCCGACGCTGCCGGCCTCGCGCGCGTTGAGCAGCAACTCGCCGACCTCCGCTCAGAACTGCCGGGCCGCGTTATCGCCGCTTACAACGACGCCAAAATAAGGCGGGTGATCTGATGCTGCCCTTGGAACAACCGGAGGCCGGTCAGGCACAGCAGACCTTCGAACTGCAACGAGTCGACTTCCTCTCGCCCGAGGCTGGCGGCCGGATCGGTGCGGTCAGTGCGGGCAACCCGTTGTGGGTGGCAGCGTGGCAGCTGGGCAAGATCGGCGCGGCGAAGTCGGATCTCTGGCGGGCATGGCTTTTGCGCATGCGCGGTAGCCAGCGCTCATTCCTAGGCCGCGACATCGCACGTCCGTTTCCGCTCGCCTATGTGGGCGGATTTGCTGGTATGACCCGTGCTGGCGGTGGAGCCTTCGGCGGCGCGGCGTCAACCTGGTCGCAGGTGATCGACGGCGACGGCAGCGCTCAGCTTACATTGACCGGGCTTCCTTCTGGCTTTCAGGGGTCCGTCGGGGATTACGTAGGCTTCCGTTGGGGCGTCGGTGATGCGCGCCGTGCACTGGTCCGCCTCGTGCTACCGGCGTCTGCGAATGCAGGCGGGACAGCCACGTTCATAGTCGAGCCGCCCGTTCCGACGCTGGTGGTGCCGGCAAGCGCGATCGCACATCTCGACCGCCCGGCATGTGTGATGAAGCTCCTTCCTGGAGAGTCTGAACTTGGGCCAATTGATCGTCGGCTATCTGTCATGAGTGGCAAAATCTCTGCGGTGCAGGATCTGCGAGCGTGAAGAGCTTCACCGATCTTGCAATGGCCGCGATCGGCCGCGGCGACGTGATCGTCGGCGGTGCGACCGAGATCCTGTGCGATCCTCCCGTCCGCCTCTGGAATGGCGAAGGTACGATCGTACTAGGCGGTCAAAGCTATCTGGGAATCGGCGACCGCGCATTGGCCCAGGTCAGTTCGTCGGCGGTCGGTGGCGCGGCGCAAGGCATGTCCATGTCTATGTCCGGCGTAGATCCAGACGTCATTCCGCTGCTCGACGCAGCCGATCTTCGGGGAGCATCTGTGGCATCGCGCCGCCTTGTGTTCGACTCTTCCGGCACGATCCTCCTCGACGAGCATGTCTTCGACCGGGGGCGTATCGACGCGGTCGAGACTGACGAGACGATCGGCGAGGCCGCGGTGATTGGGATCGCTGTGGAAGGCGCTGCGCGGGGGCTTGGCCGGCGAGGGGGGCGGATGCGGACTGACAGCGATCAGCGGTTAATCGATCCTACCGACGGCGGATTTCGCCGTGTGAGCTATGCTGGAGCCAAGACGCTGTACTGGGGCGGCCAAAGGCCGGCCACGGGCGCTTCGGCACTGCCGAATTCCATCAGCAGCAGCGCGGCTAGCGGCAGCGTCCGCAACAACGCCGGGGCTGAATAGAGCTATGCGCGATCACGATGCCCTACTCGCTTTCATCGCCAGCCGCGCCGTCATGCCTTTCGATTGGAGGTGCAACGATTGTGTTCGCTACGCGGCGGGCGCCATTGTCGCCCAGGGGGGCGAATCCCCCCTGCGTGGCCTGAGGCATTGGGCGACCCTGACCGGCGCAGTGCGTGCACTCCGGCGCCTTGGCGGCATGGAGGCCGCGGTATCGGCGAGACTGACTGCGATCGCACCTGCTCTGGCCCAGCGTGGCGACATTGCTGGAGTGCCCGATGACATGCTCGGTCTGCGCCTGATGGTCGTCGAGGGAGAGACGCTGGTCGGACCCGGCGACAATGGCAATTGTCGGCAAAAGCGCAACGCCATGACGCATGCCTGGAGCGGGTTGGAATGAAGGTCGTCAACAAGCTGACAGGCCCGGTTTCAGGGTTTCTGCTCGGCGGCAAGAAAGGCGCGCTACAAGGCTTGGCGAACGCGTCGACCGCTTTCTTTGGGGGACCCTTGGCAGCCGCTGTTTCGATCGGCTCGGCATTCATCGGGTCCAAGGGCAACAGCGAAGCGAGGCAGGCATCGGAAACCGCCCTTCAGATCGGCGAGGTTGCGCGGCGGGCGATGTTCGGTGAAGGAGCAACCGCGGGCTCGCTCGCCGACGCTTTCAATTACGGCGGTAAGTACGGCACCGACTGGGAAGTACTGGTCGTCGTTCTCGCCGATCACCTGTGCGAGGCGCTGCTCGGCTTCTACGTGAACGACACCTACGTCGCCTATGCTGGCGATGGAAACGTAGCGGGCTACGGAAGCCAGCTGCGCGTTTCCTGGCGAAACGGCAGCGCCGATCAAACGCCACCTTCCGTCCTCACCGCCCAGGGCGGTTGGTCAACGGCAGATCGCCTGCGCGGCGTCGCCTATGTTGTTTTCGAGTACAAGGCGGATGCGGCGGATGCGAAGAAGCCGATCTGGACCAGCGGGCGCCCGACTTTCCTTAGCGTAATCCGTGGTTTGCGTCTCTACGATCCGCGCAAGGATAGCACGGTCACCGGCGGATCCGGGCCTCATCGCTGGCTTGATCCGTCCACCCGCGAGTGGGACGATAATGCCGAAATCTGCCGCTACAACTTCGACCGCGGGGTGTATGCGTGTGACCGGGTCGATCAGCCGACCCAGCTGTTGGTGGGCCGCGGCCTGAGTGCTCTGGAGGCACCGCCCGAGCGGATCTTCACGGCCGCCAATCTATGCGATGAGACGGTCGCGCTGAAAGCTGGCGGTTCCGAACGCCGGTACCGCGCCAGCGGAATAATTGCTGCGGACGAAGTCTTTGGAGATGTCGCCGAAATCTTCGCCGCGGCGATGGGCGGGATCGTTATTCAGCCTGAGGGTAGCGTGGCGGTCGAACCAGGCCACGCAAAGAGCCCAGTCGCCTACATCACCGACGATGATCTCGTTTCCGGCACCAAGGTCAACTTTAGCGATTTTCGAAGCGAGGCTGACGAGGAATGGGCCAACACCGTCGTCCCAAACTACGTCGATCCTGCGCAAAAATGGGTAAGCCGGGCCGCTCCGATCCGGCGGAACAACGCCGATGTTCTTGCAGATGGACGCCCCCGGGAAGCGGCCATGGCCTTGCGCTTGGCGACGTCGCCAACACAGGCTCAGCGAATCGGTGAGATCCGTCGCCGGCTCGGTCGACTGCTGCGCACTGCCAGTGTCACGCTGGGCCCGCGCTTCTGCGAGCTCGAGGAAGGTGATTGGATAGTCTGGACTTCGGCGCGGCGCACCAACGGCTTGCCGGTTCAGTTCCGGATCGAATCCTACAGCCTGGGCAAAGAATGGCGCAACGCGCTGACACTGCGGGAGATCAACGCCGCATGTTACTCTTGGTCGGTTGGCGACGAGATCGCCGACGGCACGACGGCGGACGCACAAACCCCGCCCGACGGTTACGGGGTGCCTGATCCGGGCTCGTGGATGCTGACGGGCACAACGATCGCCGGCGCCGATGGTACCGATCAGCCCGCGCTCGTCTTCACCGGCGCCGTCGAGGATATGTACTGCAGCGAGGTCCGCTTCGAATACCGCCCTCATGTTGCGGGCCAAGCCGATGGCGACGGCTGGATCGATCCGGTGTTCGCGGCGCCCAGTGTTCAGGAGCGCCGTATGATCGTCGGCGGTGCCGTCGAGTATGACGGGGCGGTGTCGTACCGCTTTGCCGGGGGTGTGTCGGGCCCGCGGCTGATACTGGCCGCTGTGACGGCCGGCTCGTTTAGCTCGGCGCGCGGCGCCTACCTTCTCCGGACCTACGACGTCGATTATCCGGTATCGAGCACCGACACGGCGATCAGCCTGGTGGCGTTTACCGGGGTGATCGACGACGGCCGCGCCATTGCCTTCCCAGCCGACACCTTGGCGGGGCTTGCCAGCGCCACGCAGTACGGCGTGTTCAGGGACCTGTCGGCATCGATCTACGTCGCTGCCGCTGCGCCAGCCGCAGCCCAGTTCGCGTCCTCGCAGTACGTCTTCATCGGCTGGTCGACGACCGCGAACGCCGGCGGCACTTCGTACCCGTCGACCCCGACCCCGCCTGGCGGGTGGGGCGGCGGTGGGCGCAACCCGTATGAGCAGGAACCCTGATCATGCATCAGACCATTCCCTACTCCCAGCGCGTCTATCTGATGTTCAAGCAAGGCGCGGACGGCCGGGTGACGCTCAGCTTCTCGCTGATGCCGCCCCCGCTTACCTCCGGCATGGTCGCCCTTTTGGTGCGCGGCGTGATCTACGACGGCGCGCTGCTATCGCTGCCGCTAGTAAGCGATCCGACGCAGGACGAGCACCTGCGCGGTCCGGCGGGCAAGGACGGCTCGAACGGCATCGATGGCGCATCCGCGTACCAGATTGCGCGCGCGGCCGGATATGGCGGGACGCAGACACAGTGGCTCGCCAGCCTGCGTGCTACCGACGGCAAGGATGGGAAGAACGGGCTCGACGGCAAATCGGCCGCGGCGCTGCTCGGGACGGTGACGATCGGGCAGACCGCGACCGTCGCGCTGACCGCCGGCGTTCGGCGCCTCGTGATCACCGTTCCCACGTCGATGGGGCTCGCGGCTGGCGATCCGCTTGCCCTGGCACCTACCAAGGCTATCGACGGCTACGCGATCCACGACGCGATCGCGGTGTCGTCGACATCGATCAACGTGGGCCTGACTGCGCCGCTGCTCGCGATCGGCGCCAGCTTCTCGATCCCGGCCAAGCTGTTCCGCCTCAACACCTGACATCGAACTGGAGAAGGCCATGACCAACCGGGCAGCAATGC
Organism: Sphingomonas faeni; assembly: GCF_040407565.1. GTDB lineage: Bacteria > Pseudomonadota > Alphaproteobacteria > Sphingomonadales > Sphingomonadaceae > Sphingomonas > Sphingomonas faeni_F. The sequence goes on along the minus strand of NZ_JAPZPR010000004.1, from coordinate 476,678 downwards.
GCGGCGCGGAGACGCGCGCGTGATCGACCGCAATTTTGACATGCGCGTCGCGGGCGGCGATCCCCTCGCGCTGCGCTACCGGCGCCAGCTGGCGGACGGCACCACGCGCGAGCTTCTCGGCGAGGTCTACGCCTTCACCATCTACCGGCCGGACGGCAGCACGGAGCCAGGCTGGAGCGCCGCCAGCACCATCGAGCAGGATCTAGACGGGGACTTCGCCGACATGGCCCTGCCCGCGGCCCTGAGTGCGGCGTTGGCGGGCGTAGTCGGGCTGAAGTGGGAACTGGCTGAGGTGCTGCTCGATGGCGGTCGCCAGCGCCGGCAGGGCGGCGCGCTCTACGTTTCGCGCTCGGCCGCCACGACCGCCGGCACCGCACCGCCCCTCGCGCAGGCGGACATCGACTGGATCATCGAAAGGGACGATAGCTGATGGCTAGAACGATCGTGCAGCTGCGCGGGGGCAAGGGTCTCAGCGCGGCAGAACAAGCATTCCTGGCTGGTCAGATCGCCGAACCGACGCAAGCCGCGCTTGACGCCTTCCTGCGTGCGCCAGCACTTGGCGCGGCCGATCAGGCGAGCGCCGATGTCGACGCTCTCATCGCCGCAACCGGCGAGGCGTTCGGGCAGGAGAAGGCTGCGCTGACCGCTCACGTTGCAGCCAAGGACGGACAGATCGACGCTGCGATCGCGACGGTAGGGCCGGCGCTGGCCGCGGCACAGTCCGACGTCGATGACGCAATCACTGAACTGGGCGAGACGACCAGTCAGAAGGTCGGCGAGGTTGATGACAAGCTCGCTAGCGTCGACGGAATCGTCGGCGTTCAGGTCAGTCGCGTAGATATGAAGCTTACCGCGGTTGATGGTACCATCAGTGGGCAGGTACTCCGCGTCGATACAAAGCTCGGCCAAGCTGACACGGCTATTGCCCAAGCGCAAACAGTGGTCGCCCAAGGCGTCGCAGTATCCAGCGGTTTTTCTGTGGCGTCGGTTGGCCCGGCGGGCACCGGAATAGCCAATACCGCGGCGTGGAATTTCTCGCGTCCGTCTCGCCGGGGCGGGTTCGACGTTTCGCTTAATTACGAAGAGGTCGCGGACAATCAGCTTCAAGCAGGCTACGACCTCACAACTGGCATATATATCGGCGCTTTGTTCGCTGGCGCGCGCGCAAACCTTGTCCGAGCGAACAGATGCGAAGGGTTCACGGCCGGGGTCGTCACGACGGGCTCCGGCAAGCTGCCGACAGCGAACGGCGACCCGTCCGGAAGCTCGACCTGGGCGATATCCGGAAGCGGCGGACTGACCTTGGAAGTCGTACAGGCAGTCACCGTCAACGGAATGAAGGGCTTGCGGATGCGAGCGAGCGGGACGGCAACAAGCACGTCATTCGCGCTGCATTTCGAAACAACTACCGGTGCGATGGCGGGTCCGTCGAAGACCTACACATCCTCGTTCTACATGCGTTTGTTCGCGGCACCCGGACCGCCGACCAGCTTCCGCCATCGCGTACGTGCGCTTACCGCGGCAGGCGGGGCTGTCTCGTCTGACACGGCAACGGTCTTCGTGCCCACGGCCTCGGTACTAAGGTTCCAGCGCCCATTCGCGTTCCCCGCGACCAGTACCATTGCGCGGGTCGACGCTGGCTTCGGCGCAATTCTTGTTAGCGGCAACAGCTACGACTTCACCTTCGACATCTTCGCGCCGCAGATCGAGGACGGCGGTTTCGCCAGCACCTTCATGCAGTCGCCAGCCGGTGTGTCCGCGAATCCGGTCCGGGCGGAAGGGGTGGCGACGGTAGCTGGGCAGTCCATAGCCTCGGTGATCGGGCAGTCTGGCTGCATGGTCGCCACCGTCAGCATTCAGGGTCTGACGGGGCCGGACGGCTTCGGCGTCCTGTCGCTTGGTGACGGCACCCAGAACAACGTCCTCGGCTTGCTGGTCAACGCTACGGGTACGGGCGTCGAGGGGCGGGTTGTTGCCGGCGGTGTTACAGCGACCGTGGCAACGGCCGCCATGACTGCGCAAGCGGCCGGGACGTTGTTCAAGGTCGCGCTGGCATGGGACGGTACGAATATTCAGGTCGCAGCACGCGGTACGGCCGGCACCAAGATAGCGCAGACGGTTGCGTTGCCTAAGGCCGCGATCACGCAAGCCATGATCGGGCGGTTCGGTGCACTTAACCCGCTGTTCGGCTCGATACTGTCTCTCGAGCTTCGCCCTGCCCCATCCTTCGACAGCGCTCTTGCGCTGCTGACCGCTTAGGAACGCCGATGCCAACGCTTCCCACCCTTGACGTTTTCGGTATGCCGATCGTGCCGGATTTTGCCCCATACGGCGAGTCGGCATTCACTAAGCTGCGGCGCGTTCGTACGCTATACGACTTCCGGTCGCCGTTCGATGGCGACTGGACCAGCGCCATTCAGCGGGCGATTGACAGCCAAGCCTACGTTGGAGTCCCTGACGGAGACTACGCTTACGCGGGCACGCCGCAGGACACCAAGGGCGGCGCTTTTCTGTATGCGCTGGGGCGGAAGGCCCGTTTCATTCCAAATTTACAGGTGGCACTTCAGATCAGCGGCGCGAGCAGCCGTTATTCGGGGATCACCTTCGCTCCCACGTCACAGGGCAACACGCTGTACCAGTTGCAGATTCTGGCGGGCGGCGAACAGACCGAACTTGAAGACATCAATTTCGCCGAGGGAAACAGCGGGATCAACATCGCTGCGCCATACTGCAACCTGCGCCGGATTCGGATGCGCGAGATGCGCGGATCGTGCATCAACCCGATTGGTAGCGGCGCGCACAACATCACGCTTGACGATATCTACATGCGGAACGGTTGCTTGGGCGGCATCCTGCCGTCGGATGGCGCCAATAACATCACGGCGCGGCGCATCCGCAAGTGGGTCGATCCCTCCAAGCAGACGCAATACATCAAGGATGTGGTCGCGGCGCTGGTCGCCGGCGGGGTGGGTACCGTCAATCAGCTGGGCGGCGATGTTTGGGCGAGCACCTCGGAATGCTACGACAACCAAGTCTATGACGCCTATGCGGCCGATGCGCGCGATGGCTCCGTTACCTTTTCAGGTCCCAACAACAAGCTGATTGGCGGATTCTTCAAGGGCGGGCTCGGTTCCGGTGTGGCGATCGGCGGAGATAACTGCACCGTCGATTCGGTTATGACCATTGGTCAGAAGAACGGGATTTACATGATCCCGAACTTCGGCGGGTCCGCGAAGCGTACGCGCGTGTCAAACTGCGATGCGCGCAACAGCGTTGAATACGGGTTCTGCGCGCAGGCCAACACTTACCGCCAGTGGGTGGCCGGCATGACGTACCCCAGCGACGCTCGGTTCACCTATTACGGACTGAACATCTACCAGTGCACGAGCGCAACGCAGTGGGGCACGATTCCGCCAACGCACACCAGCGGCACGGTGTCCGATGGCATCAACCTGCTGACGTGGGTTGGGTCCGATCCCGTTACGCTGGATAGCGATGACACGTCGCTGGTAAATTGTCGGGCTACCGGGTCGGGGCTTGGCGACTTCGCCCTCTTCGGCTCTGGCCGCATGACTGGGTTCGGTTGTTCAGGTACGCCGCGCACGCACTACAATTTCCCATCGCGCAGCGGCCTTAGCACGGCCGGCACATACGACTTCCGAGCGACCACTACCAGCGCGACGGCGGGCCTGATGACGACCGACGGCGCGGCGACGACCGCGGCCAACTCAATCCGCCTGTTGACGAATAAGACGCTCAACATCACGGGCACGATTTTCGCGCAAGATCAGACGACCGGCGACACCGCGGAATGGACGATTGATATTCTCGTCCGCCGGGGTGTTGATACGGCGTTCTCCGTTCTGCGCTCGATCGTAACGCCTGTTGTTAGCGACGCCGCGGCGTCGACTTGGACCGTCGCGCTAAGTAATGTCCCATCTCGCTACGAACTCGTCTTCACGGTGACGGGACAGGCCAGCAAAACAATTTTGTGGAAGGGCCTTTTCAGGATAGAAGAGCCGCTGCGAAACTTCACGGGGTTCTGATATGCCTGATATGTTCGAAGAGCAGGACATCGCGCTTGGGTTCGACTCGGACTTCGGTATCGACGAAGGCTCGGAAGAGTGGGTCGAACGCGAGATGGCCGAAGCGGGTATGATCCGCACCCCTATCGAGGGCGAGCTCATCCCGCATCCGTTCCAGCCGTTGCTGCGTGCTAGTTCCCGCGTGCAGCCTTAAGGCGCGCGGCGAACTTCTTACTATCCAACGCGATCGTGACCGGGGCAGCATCTGAAAAGCTGACCTCGGTTTGATCCGCGCCTGCCGGTTTGTAGGAAGCAACCGCTGCGATCCGCACGCCGAACGTCCGACCATCGGCAAGCGTGGTGTCGAGGAAAGTGTTGGTTTCGGCGGTTGCCATATCAGGTTCCTTTACGTTGAATGAAACGATCATATAGGACCGCGGCCTGCCCGTCAGGGCGTCGTGCCATTTTGTAACGAATGACCCCTGATCTCCGTTGGCAGTCTGCTGCGCTCAAGATTATCCGGGCGGAATGATACCGGAGACTCAGAATGATTAAAGGCGCGATCGACCTGCTGGAGAACGGCCGTGTCGGCGGTTGGATTTACAGCGAAGCAGTTGATCTTGAGGGCCAGCACGTCTTGGCTTTCGTCGGGCGACATTGCGTCGGGTCGGGGGTCGTCGGCATCTTCCGGCAAGATCTGTTCGACGCTGGGCTGGGCAATGGGCGTTGCGGCTTTTCATTCGATGCCGACGTGTCCGAGGGAGGGGGCGACGCACTTGTGATTCGGCTGGAAGACAGCGATCTTTCGCTGCTCCAGGTTAATAGCAAGGTGAGCAAGTTATGACCCGATCCGCGCTGCTGCTGATCCTCGCAATCGCGTCGCCGGTAACAGGGGCCCCAGTGCTAAGCCGGGCCGGTCCGCCCTCTGTGATATTCGATCAGGTCAACGACGGGTGCAACGGCGCGGATGGGCCGGACACGCCTGCGGTTGGCTTCAGAGACGCCTCGGGTCAGATAGTGCTCTATGCATCATCCTATCGGAACATACCTTTACGGGGGCGGACGCTGAAGAGTTTGCGGAAGACCTGCCAAAGCAGCTTCACCGCCAAAGGCGACCCCGACCCCGCGAAGCTCGATGACCGGGCATGGCTCGATGCGGTTTTTACGGCCGATGGGCGCAACGTCTTCGCACTGGCAAGCTCGGGTTACCTGCCTTACCGGCACAACGCCCCATGCGCCGCGAGCGGCGACCGGACGGCGTGCTGGTACAATGGCATCGTCGGGCTGCAGTCGAACGATGGCGGCGCGTCCTTCTCGTACATCGCGCGCCCGCCTGCTCAAATTCTGTTCGGACCGCCTCGTCAGTATTCGCAGGCAACCCGCAACCCGCCTGGCTACTTCTGGTCGACCAACATGGTCCAGCAGGGCGGCTATGGCTACGTCCTGATCCGGCGGCGCTCGGACGCTGGTGCCAGCGGAACGTGCGCGATGCGGGTACAGATCGGCTCGTGGCGCCGGTGGCAGTATTGGAACGGCTCGACGTTCTCGAACGTGACGCCGGCGGATACGGGCTACAACTGCACACTGCTCGGCGACGGCGACAGTTTCCCGGCGCGGGGCCTATACTATCATGACCGCACGAAGACATGGGTCGCGGTGTACGATAGCCGGGCTGGCGGTTCTCCGGCCGGGCGCGGCATCTATTACCGAACTTCGGCAAACCTCGGGACCTGGAGCGCACCGACGCTGGTCTCGTGGTTATCGACAGGGCCTAAGGGTGGTTCGCTGCCGTTCTCGGTTGCGTATCCATCGCTGCTCGATGAGCGGTCCTCAGATCGTAACTTCGGTCACATTGGCGACCGGCCCACGATGCTCTTCATGCAATATGTGGTGAGCTTCGGAAACGGTCGCCCGAAGCCGTCGCGCCAACTCGTCGCGATGCCGATCGCTATCCGCTAATCGAAGGAACGGGGCGACATTTGAGTTAGTCGATAATGTCGCCCCGTCGTTCCGTGAAATTGCGCTTCGATCCGCGGTTCTTCTTTTTCTTCGGCGATGCGTATTCCAAGCCGATGATGAGTGCCAAAAGGCCAAAGAAGAACAGCATCATCGCAAGCGTGTCGGGGTCGCCCCAGTCAAGATTTATTAGCCTCATCTGCGCCTGATACTCTGCCGCCCATGACGCGGCAATGACGGAGCGGGCGACCAGAGCCCGGATCTTTCCAAGCAACCAGTTTAACCACCTAGCGGTCCGTTTCGCGGGCCGCCCTTAGCCATGTCTGGAGCCCTACCATGAACAATAGCAGCTTCGCGGCCCAAGCGGTCGCGGAAGGACCGCAGACCCTTGCCCCGCCCAGCTTCAACGGGATGGGGTGGCTCGTCGTTATCAACCTCGCCGTCATGACGATCGCCACCCTGATCGGGGTCATGGTGATCGTAAAGCTCGTCGGCGACTGGGTGAAGTGCCGCGACCGGGACGTCTGGCTTTCGCCGGCCAGCATCTACCGCGTCCTCGGCATCCTGTTCGCGACGGGCATCACGCTCCGCTGCGGCGCGGAGGCGGTGAACCTATGGGGCTGGAACCCGCATGATCCGGTCGCGACAGGCATCTACCTGACTGCGAAGCGCCTGGTCGACCCCATCGCCGTCGCCTGCGGCATCGCCGGGCTCATGACATACATCCTGTCGGAGCCGGGCATGATCGAGCAGCAGCGCAAGATCCCGTTCCCGGTGGATATGTGGCTGGCTTGGCCGATGGTGAAGCGCATGCTCCGCCTCGGTCTGCTGACATTCGTCGCCGCGATCGGCGTGGTGTCGACGCGATGATCTGGCGGCTCATGGCAACCGCGGGGGCGGTTATTCCGGTCGCAGCAGCGGCCGTCGCAAAGACGGGGGCTACCGTGACGACTTCGACTCCTACCATCTGGTTCTTCCTCGGCTATCCGTTCGAGGCGGCCGGGATGATCGCGGCCTTGTTTGGCTGTGTGTCCGCCCGGTTCTGGATCGGTGCCGGCGAGATTGCGCGTCGCGAACATCGCTGGATCCTCGACGCACCAGTTTCCTGCATGACGCTGGCGGTCGCGGCCGGTCTGGTGATCAGCCTGCATCCCGAACCCCTCAGCGCTCTGCTGTACGGCGGCGGCGTCGGCATCCTCGGCGAAGGTGTGTTCAAGCTCGCTGAGCAGCGGATCGAAAAGCTGAAGGCCGTGATGGGCCTCGGCGACAAGCCCGCAGCGTAACGGCCCGCCTCAAACGCAGCGGAAATGCACGAGACGGGCCGGCCGGCACTGGCGGAGAGGGCCATCGGCAAGAGCTCGAATACCATCAGGCCTCGGTAGCTTCAACTTGGAAGGAATTACGATGACGACGGCATCAAAGCCGGCGACCGCCTCTGCGCGTTCTGCGCACGGGCTGGCGTCTCCGACGCAATTCTTCGCGGCGATCCGCCCCCTGTTCGGCACGATGTCGACGGCGCAGGTCGAAGGGATCGAGGCGAAGCTGGGGGCGTTTGCTGCGCAGGCATCGCCGCTGGCGTTCGCCGCGTACGGACTGGCGACGTCGTTCCATGAGACGGCGCAGAAGATGCAGCCGGTTCCAGAGATCGGCCGCGGCCGCGGCAAGGCGTACGGAAAGCCGGGCAAGCATGGGGGGCAGATCGCGTACGGCCGCGGCGATGTCCAGCTGACCTGGGACTACAACTACCAGCGCGCGGACGAAGAGCTCGGACTGAAGGGCGCGCTGACGTCCAACTACGATCGGGCGATGGAGACGGAGATCTCCGCACAGATTATGGTCCTCGGTATGACCGAAGGCTGGTTCACCGGAAAGCGTTTCGCCAGCTACCTGCCCGCGACGGGCCGCGCGACGGTCGCGCAGTTCACCTCGGCGCGGCGCATCATCAACGGGATCGATCGTGCAGAGAAGGTCGCCGGGTACGCTATGTCGTTCCAGGCTGCCCTTATCGCTGGGAGTTGGGCGTAGGGTCCGCCCTCCCCTTCGCCAGCGCTTCGGTCAGGACGATGTCCTGCGGTACGCCGATGTCGTCGCAGATGCGGGCGAACTGCGTCCCGGCCCACGTCACCCGGAACTCGGGAGGTTGGCGATCCTGTCCCGTCAGGGTCCGCCAGAGGACATCGAACGGCTCCCGATTCTTCGACAGCGTTATCGAGTAGAGGTAGGCCAGCGCCAGACGGACGCCGTGCTGCGGCTGTTTCAGCGGGCCGTCGACCTGAAGCCTTCTGATCGCGTCGTCGAGCACCACCAAGGCGATGAACGTCGTTCGGTTGGGCTTGGACACGGCAACATGGCTCCGACTCGTCAGAGCCGCGAGCTACACCGTTCCACGTTTGTTCTCAATTGCTGCCGCGCGTATCCGCGCCGGTTATCGCGTCGATCGCTACGGCAACCCGACGCCAGTCTTGGACTGCCACATCGTTGGCGAGGACATCCCCCAACTGGTCGATGATATACTCGGCGGTCATTTCGCCGTGCTCCGCAAGGATGGCGCTTGCCTTGATCCATATCTCGCGATCGGTCATCGCCCGTTGCAGTTTCATCGTTCAGTTTCGGCCTTACTTGACGCGTCCGCTTCGTCGAGCGCGGCGACGATCGCTTTTACCTCGGGTACGTAGCTTTCCCACATCGGACGCCCTTCGAACTTGGTGTTCTCCGGGAGACCGTGAAACCGACACATTGCTCGCGCGGCGTGCTCGATCCGTCGCGTGTCGCGGTCGCTCATCATATGTCGAGATCACGCCGTTCGATCTCGGCGAGCAGCGCGTCCGCCTGTTGGTCACCAGGCTCGCCCGTCGTCCGCTGGTAGGCCGCGAGCAGATCGGCGTCCGACATCGCCCTCGCCTGCTCGTTTTGCGTGTCGTTCCATTGGATCACGACCACGGCCCTTTCTTGGTAACCGGGACGGATGGTTTGCCGTAGCGCTCCGCGGCCTCATCCATGGTCAGAATAGGGATCGGCGTATATTCGCGCGTTGCGTATAGCCGGCGCAGGATCATCGCGAGATCGCGCTCCGTCAGGCCAGACGCCTCATCGATCAACTGGCCCTCGGGCAGCGGCTCAACCCAAGCAGCAAGGCGGTTGCACGCCTCTCCGAGTTCACGGTCTACGGAATCATCAAAGTCGGCCATTGCGCAGCCTATTCCGGCTCCGACGATTCGGGCAAGGTGAACCACATGGACGAACTCACCACTTCCATTGTCGGTATCGACTTCCCGAACGAGGACAAGTCGAAGAGCAACAGGCGGATGGAGTGCATGCTCTGCGCGCCTGGCGAACTGGTCGAGCTACGGCTCGAGCCGACCAACCCGTTCGACAGCAACGCCGTTGCTGTGTGGTCCGATCGCGGCGTCCAGCTGGGCTACGTCAGCGCCGAGCGTGCGCCCCTGATCGGCAAGCGGATGAAGGAAGACGAGGTCGCCGCGGTCTTCCAGGCGATGCACGGGAACGGGGCCTATATCCGGATCCGGTTCGGAGGCGGGTTACCTACCCTGCCCGACCCGGTCCCTGATGTTCCGAAGCCCGCCCCTCCCCGCCAGATGCGGCCGGCGCAGCGACCGGTGTACGATCCCCACGCGTTCTATCCTGATGAGGAAGGGCCGGAGTTCGGGGCGTGATAGGCTAGGAGCGCATGTTCTGACGGCGAAGCAACAGGATGATCTGCAGGCCGGCCTCGGTCGGGGCCATCTTAGAGCCCTTGCACGAGGGGCATTCAATTCTCCCGAACCCCATGTCGCCCGCATCTACCTTGCCGTCCCGGTCGCACCGGGTGCACGGCTCTTCGAGGGGAGGAAGCTTGCGCTCGGGCATCGGGCGACTCCTGTGGGAAGTTTCGAGGTCAACTTTCCCTATGATCACATCTGCCTGTAGCGCAGTCCAGCGCTTCCGGCCGCTCATAGATCGTCTTCGGGGCGCATTGACCACCAATCCTCAAGAGCGTCGCGAAGCTGATCGTGGACCGCGTCCTGCTCGGCTTGAGTTGTGCCTATGCCGCAACACTCGTTCTCGCCTTGGAACCACCAGACGATGATCCCATCGCCCTCATATTCGAACTCGACGTCCCGCTTTGCCCCGCGAAAATCTACCTCAGTTTCGTGCATCGTCATGCTCTCGCGCTCCTGAGGTTGGGATAGAGGGTGTCGATGTTCCCGTGCTCAACGCGGAAGCTCAGCGCGACGACGTTGGGGTTGTCCTGCCAGCGCTGCCCGGGTGCTTCGTGAAGACTAGACCACAGGGTGCAGAAGGACTCTCGCGCTCCTAGGCATCCCGTGCCGCTGCTATCGTAGCAGCGCCACTCGCCGCCCGCGCGCTCGATCCCCTCCGAGATCGCGTCACGGCTAGTGATCGATTGCAAAGGCTCGACCTTCACCCCCTCAACGATCAGAGTTAGGCGCGAAGCCCAGCGGGGCATGTGAATCGACGGCCGTGAGATACGGCGGCCCTTCGCGCGCGACTGATCGACCATCCGGAAATAGGCCGTGAGCGATGCGTCAGGGATATCGCCGGTATTTGGCCCGGTCTGGAAGCTGCGATCGTCTGCGGCAAACGTCACTTCAGCGTCGTGACCGGCCGACCACAGATGCATGCTCTCGCGAACATAGAGTCGATCGCCAACCTCGACCCGACGTAGCGGCGACGTTGCGAGCCTGCGCGTCTGCGTCTTGCGTCCAGCCAGCAGCGCGCGCACCATCGCGGCAGAGAATATGATGGGGCGATCAACCATGGCTGACGAGACCTTCGAGTTCACCTTTCTGATCAGCTTCAACCAGGATGTGCCGAAATGGGCGTGGGAAAAGGTCGGTCTCTACCGGGGCGTAATCACTGCCGAAGCTGTCGAACTCCTCGCCGGTCCTGCCAGCCCCCACCGGACGCTTCGGGAAGCCTTCGAGGACATTGAGGGCGCGGCCAAGAACATCGCGGGCGAGAAGGTGAAACGAGCCGCTGGCGTGATCACTGAGCCAGTGCTGGTTGAGGCAAGCGACGTTCCCTGAGCGGTCCGCCCCGCTTGGGGGGATCGGCGGGGGTATAATGCCCGCCGCCGAACGCGCCACAAGGGTTTCAGTTCGATAGGTGCCGGGACGGCGCAAACGAGCGCTCACCAAGGCGCATAGGTTCTCGGTCATGCTGCGATCTCCATCACGGCTTCGATGAAACCTTGCGCGACCGGCCCGACAATCGCGTTACCATAGCCGCGCAGACGTCCCACTCGATTGGCAGCCCCATGAGCCAGCGGGAATGTGCCGGGTTCAACTGGCCGCCACTTTCCATCCCGGCATCCGAGCCAGTCAGCATCTGACCAGACAGTGTGAGCCGATGGGGCTCCGTTATGACCGATGCCAGCTGGGTCGCGTCGTCCAGATTGCGTCGCCCCGATGCGAACCTCGCTATCGCTGTTTGCGGCGTCGCGCCCCGTCCGCCCGGATCTCCGTCCCTCGCTTGACAAGTCGGCCAGCCGGCTAGCCAAGCTGACCTCCCCAGCAGCGCATTGATTGGGACGTTCTCGCATTCCGAGCCGTCCTTCCAATCCCGTGTCGTCGGCGTTGGCCAGCCGGCAAGCTGCGCCGCTGATCCGATCGTATGGCCGAAGCCATTCCCGTTGATTCCCTTTGCCTTGATCGCTAGTCGCCGCGCCTCTCGTGCTTCGGGGTCCTCGTTCTGGTTGAACCCGCCCGCGTCCGGCGTGGGCCACCCAGTAGGATCGTTGGCGGATGTGCGGCGCACCGAAGCCCGCAGCGCACAGATCGGCAGCTGCGAAGGCCCTGCCCGATCCTTCCACGTCAGCTGATACAAGGTCGAGCCAAGCGAGGCCGTCTTTGCTCGCAACCTGCTCTCCAACGACGACTGGAGGATTGCACTGCTCGATGAGGTCGAAGAACGCAGGCCATAGATGCCGCTCATCATCAAACCCAGCGCCTTTGCCAGCCGCGGAGAAAGGCTGGCACGGGCAACTTCCCGTCCATATCGCTCGGTTATCCGGCCATCCGGCCAGACGCAGAGCATGGCTCCAGACGCCAATTCCCGCAAAGAAATGGCACTGAACATATCCGGCCAGGTCGTCGGGGCAGACATCTTCGATAGAGCGTTCATCTACGTCTCCAGGGGCGATGTGCCCGGCCTTGATGAGTTCGCGCAGCCATGCCGCAGCGAAGGGATCGTGTTCGTTGTAGTAGGCGCGCGGCGGCGCTCCGGGCTTCACCGAGCGCACAGCGCCAGCCCTCCACGAGAGCCGCCGAAATTAACTGGAATGACGCTCTGACGGTTTTCCATTTCACACCCTTTGTCTCGGTGGAAACAGCGGAGGTTTTCCGGTATTCTCGCGTCAGAAGCGCAGAGTTCTGCCGTGTCGGGTTAATTTACAGTTAACCATCCGGTCGAGGTCGAGAATGGCGCGGTTCCGTGGTTGGTACGGGTCTTGCTGCCTTGCCGTCATGTGGACCCGATTTGCCCGCCTCTTCATCATCAAGACCAAGTTCGAGGCGTTCCTCGTCATCTACGGCCTGGGGCTCGGCGCGGTCGAACGCGGGATGCACTATCTGCAGCAATATCCCGGCTATGGCGGATGGCTGTTGTTCGCCGCATGCCCGATCGCGGTTTTCATGGCCGGCGGACGGATCATCGATTCGGTCGATCACGCCCGCGATGGCTGAAACGTCGCAGCTAGAGCCTCTGCTGCGCCAGATGCAGATAGCGGCTCGAGAAGTCGGCGAGTTCGCGTAACGCATCCCATTGCGGAAAGCTGATTCGGCGGCGATTGCGTGTGATCAGGCCGTCGATCTCGAGTGACTTGATCGTGCGGTTCACATGCACCGCCGTCAGGCCGAGCGCATCGCCAAGCTGTTCCTGGCTCATCGGCAGTTCGTAGCCCTCGCCCCCGGTCAATCCCTGCATGTCGAGACGGATCGCGAACTCGCACAGGAAATGCGCCAGCCGCGACCGCGCGTCGCGGCGACCGATGTTGAGGATCCATTCGCGAAAGATCGAAGCTTCCACCAACGTGTTGATGAAGATCGCATTGCCGATCGACGCCCGCGTCCGCGCCAGTTCACGCAGGGCAGTGCGCGGGATCGTCGCCACTTCGGCGCGCGTGAGCGTCTGCACATTGTGATCGGCGACATCGAGGAACAGGTGCTGGAAATCGAGCGGTTCACCCGGGATGTGGAGCGAAACGATCTGCCGCATCCCCGCCCCGGTCAGCTTCTGGCGATAGGCGAACCCGGACAACAACACCGCGCATTGCTCGGGCGCGTCGCCCTCGCGGACCAGATAGGACGAGGGTTCGTAGGTCCGCAGCGTGTAGGGCAACGCAAGCATGGCCACCCGATCCGCCGCATCGAGCACGGCATGCGTCTCCAATTTACGGAGCATCAGCACCAAAGGGCTGGGCGTGGCAGTCATAAGGTATTCCCGCGAATATCGGGGCGGGAGCACATGCATCTCTCGGTCGCCGGTGCCCATAAATTCGACTGGCGATTGCATACAATAACATAGCTGGAACGTAGTCATTCAAATATATGTTAAGATAATTATTTCGTGCATAATAAACACTCGGCACATGCAAATAAATCTCAGATTTATAAAACCGAACGACATTTTATGCCGACAATAATCTATTTAGAATTACCACGCCTTTTATTCGCGAGGAGGCTGGAGCGGCGTCGTATATTTCTGCTTCATTCCGCAGCAATGTCGACGTTTGCATAGCAAACGTCGTTCGTCGCAAGCAGCAAGATTCCGCGAGTTTTGCCAGCACTCGAGACGAGCAGACGGCACTCGCTCCGAATGTTGCAACAGCAACGGCACGAAGCAAACCGCTAGCTACTAAGCAGCGATGACTTCAGATCGAAAGGATTATAGCGTCATTCGGCAATGCGGCGTTCGCCTCGGTCGAGGCCGGGACATCACCCAACTCGCTGCGCACTTGCGCCAAAGCGGATACCAAACAGTCGATGCAGTCGCTGAGCTTCGCACCAAGCAAGGGGTTGTCGCCTTCGTCAGCGATACGCAGTGCTTCCTCGACGAGGAAGACCATGGATTTCAACCGCGCGATCGTCTGTGCCTCGGTATGCATAAAGCCCCCGCCTCTACCCGTCGCCACAACATGCGCCTGATAGGGCCAAAAGCCAATCGCGGTGGACGCTGTTCAGCCAAGGTGTACCACCGTTCACCGTACCGGTGGGCTCTTCCAGCGCTGAACGAGCCCCGCGGCGACCATGTCGACCGAGTCGACTTCCGCTGCGATCTGTTGATGCAGGAAACCGGCGGCATCGCGGAAGCGGCGCGCCAGCGCATTGTCCGGGACGATTCCCAGCCCGACCTCGTTGGAAACCAGGATCACCCGCCCTTCCAGTCGCGCGATCGTTGCAACCAGCGCATCCGCGTGCGCCGAAACGTGTTCGTCGGCGAGCAGCAGGTTGGAAACCCACAGGGTCAGACAGTCGACCAACATGATCGCATCGACGCCGTCGGCGCCGGTCAACGCCGCCGCGAGCGCCAGCGGTGCCTCGATGGTCCGCCAGCGTGCATCGCGATCGGCACGATGCCGGGCAATGCGGTCTTCCATCTCGCCGTCGAACGCCTGCGCCGTCGCGATGTAGACAAGACATGCTGGTCCGCCTTCCTTCCCTGTAGCCACAGCCGTAGCCGATGCTTCGGCGACCTCCTGTGCATGGCGGCTCTTCCCGGAACGTGCGCCTCCCAGCACGAACAGGCTTTTGCCGAACGGCGCTCCTACGGATTGCATTGCGCGGGGTCCTTCATGCTTGCGGGTTGCAGCGGGAATGACGATGACGCGGCGAAGATCAAGCGAAAGCCCGCTTGGTCCGAGCGAAAGACAGCATGAACACCTTGCGCATCCACGGTGGACGGATCGATTTCGCCGCCGTTCGATATCCGGATGCGCCGCGACCATGGCTCGATCTGTCGACGGGTATCAATTCCGTGGCCTGGACGCCCGCCCTGGAGCTGGCTGTCGATGTAACGACATTGCCCTCGCCGGACGCGATCCTGGCGCTTGAGGCGGCGGCGGCGGACATGTTCGGTACCCGTCCGGACCGCGTCGTGGCGCTGCCCGGCAGCGAGATCGGCCTGCGACTGCTCGACGGCCTGGACCTGCCCGCACCCGTCCATTACGCCGTCCCGAGCTACGGCACGCACCGCGAAGCGATCGCTGGGGCTGTGCCTGTTGCCCGAGCCGCCATAAACGAGATCGATGGCGGGACGCTCATTCTCGCCAATCCCAACAATCCCGATGGTATCCGCGACACGCCGGCCCGGCTCCTGGCGCTGCTCGGTCGGGGCGGCTGGCTCGTCGTCGACGAGGCCTTTGCCGACGCGACCCCGGAGTCGAGCATCGCTCCCGTGCTGGGTGACGACGATCGCGCGATCGTGTTCCGGTCGTTCGGGAAGTTCTTCGGGCTGCCGGGCGTTCGCCTGGGATTCATGATCGCGCCCCCTGGGCAGGTCACGGCGATGCGGGGACGCCTTGGGAGCTGGCCGATTTCCGCACATGCCGCAGCCTACGGGATCGCCGCGTATCGCGACACGGACTGGATCGCGCAGGCGCGTATCGCGATTGCCGCCCGTGCCGCACGGCTCGATGCGCTCCTCGCCGATCACGGGCTGGTCGCCCAAGGCGATTGCCCGCTGTTCCGTCTTGTCGAGAGCGACGCCGCCGCGGTGCTGTTCGAGCGCCTCGCATGCGCCGGGATCTTGTCCCGTCCGTTCGATTATGCGCCGCGCTGGTTGCGGCTGGGCGTGCCCGGCAGCGATGCTGGGTTCGCACGGCTGGAGCGCGCGCTGGCGCATGGCTGAGCCAGTCGCGATCATGGCGGTGCTGGTCGACATTGCGGTCGGCTGGCCGGCGTCGCTCTACCGACGGATCGGCCATCCGGTGGGGGGATTTGCGCAGCTGATCGCGGGGGGCGAGAGGCGCTGGAACCGCGACGATGCGTCGGACGCCACCCGGCGTGCCGCAGGTGTGGCCACGCTGGCGATCGTCGTCGGCGTCGCGATCGGCGCCTCTTCCGCGGCCGTCGCGCTCGCTCGGCTCGTACTAGGCCCTGTCGCGTGGCTCGCGATCGGCCTGATGGCGGCACCCGGTCTGGCCATCCGCAGCCTGTACGACCATGTCGTCCCGGTCGCCCGCGCGCTCGAGACCGACACGATCGACAGCGCACGCGCGCGCGTTGCGATGATCGTCGGTCGCGATGTCGCCGACCTCGACGAAGCCGCTGTCGCGCGGGCGGCGATCGAGAGCCTTGCGGAAAGCGTGTGCGACGGCGTGGTCGCGCCGCTGTTCTGGCTGCTGGTCGCCGGCCTGCCGGGACTTTGGGCCTACAAGGCGATCAATACCGCCGACAGCCTGATCGGGCACCGCGAGCAGCGCTGGCGCGCGTTCGGCTGGGCGGCGGCGCGGACCGACGATGTCGCCAACCTGATCCCCGCGCGGATCAGCGGCGTGCTGCTGTGTCTTGCCGGGTTCGGCGGGTGGCGGACGATGTGGCGCGACGCCGGCAACCACGCGTCTCCGAACGCGGGCTGGCCCGAGGCGGGTATGGCCGGTGCCCTCGGCCTGAGGCTTGCCGGCCCGATCGGCTATGACGGCGCGTACGTCGCCAAGCCGTATATCGGTGACGGCCGCGCGGACGCCACGGCGGGCGATCTCCGCGCCGCGCTCGCGATCTATCGGAGGGCGTGCGTTCTTCTTCTCGTCATTGCGGGGGGTGTCGCATGGGCGCTCTGATGATCCAGGGTACCGGCTCGGACGTGGGCAAGTCGGTGCTCGTCGCGGGGCTGTGTCGCGCCTTCGCCAATCGCGGGCTGTCGGTCCGGCCGTTCAAGCCGCAGAACATGTCGAACAACGCCGCCGTCACCGCCGATGGTGGCGAGATCGGTCGTGCGCAGGCCACGCAGGCGATCGCGTGCCGGGTCGAACCGAGCGTCGACATGAACCCGGTGCTGCTGAAGCCACAGGGCGACCGTACCTCGCAATTGATCGTTCGGGGGCACGTGCGCGGGACGCTCGCCGCGGCGCGCTGGCGTGAGGGGCGCGAAGGATTGCTGGTCGACGTGCTCGACAGTTTCGCACGGCTGTCGGCGACCTGCGACCTGGTCATCGTCGAAGGCGCGGGCAGCCCGGCGGAGATCAACCTGCGCGCCGGCGACATTGCCAACATGGGGTTCGCGCGCGCTGCCGACGTGCCGGTCATCCTGGTTGGCGACATCGACCGCGGCGGTGTCATCGCGGCGATCGTCGGCACGCGCGCGGTGATCGATGCCGGCGACGCGGCAATGATCCACGGCTTCCTGATCAACAAGTTCCGCGGCGATCCGGCGCTGTTCGACGACGGCTACCGCGCGATCGAGGCACGCAGCGGGTGGCGCGGATACGGTGTCGTACCGTGGCTGGCCGACGCGGTCCGCCTGCCGAGCGAGGACGCGGTGATCCTCGAACGCGCCTCCGCCAAGCAGAACCGGCAGGTGACGATCGCCTGCCCGATCGCGCCGCGGATCGCCAATTTCGACGACCTCGATCCCCTCCGGCTAGAGCCTGGCGTAGCGCTCGTCATGGTGCCGCCGGGAACGCCGATCCCCGATGCCGACATGATCGTGCTTGCGGGCTCGAAGGCGACGATCCCCGATCTCGCTTTCGTCCGCGCGCAAGGCTGGGACATCGACATCCGCGCGCATCACCGCCGCGGCAAGCCGGTGCTCGGGCTGTGCGGCGGATATCAGATGCTCGGCCGCAGCATCGCCGATCCGGACGGGATCGAGGGCCCTGCCGGTCGGGTCGACGGGCTCGGGCTACTTGACGTCGACACGGTCCTGACCGGGCGGAAAACACTGGAGCGGGTCCGCGGTCGTGCGCAGGGCGCGGCGTTCGAAGGCTATGAGATGCACATGGGTGTCACGACCGGCGCCGCGACCCGACGCCCGGTAGGGCACCGCACCGATGGCAGCCCCGAAGGCGCGACCAGCGCCGACGGGCTCGTCTCGGGAAGCTATGTCCACGGCCTGCTCGCGCTCGCGGAGCAGCGGGCAGCATGGCTTGCCCGCCTCGGAGTCGAGGCAATCGGCCCCGACCATGCCGCCTCGATCGACGCTGCGCTCGATGCGATCGCCGCGACACTCGAACGGCACGTCGACCTCGACGCCATGCTCGCCCTAGCCCAGCGCAGCGGCGACCGCGGAGATCGCGAGTAACAGTCCGGTCTCGACGAGTTCGATGCCCGCTCCGTGTGCGTCGCCGGTGATCCCGCCGATCTTGCGGTGCAGCCACGCGGCAAAGCCGAGGATCAGGAAGGGCGCGGCGATCAGTGCGGGCACCGTGACGCTCGCCAGGAGCAACAGCAGCCCCCAACCCACCAGATCGCGGCCCCTGACCGCGTGCGATACCGCTGCGCCGAGCCCTCCAGGCCGCAGCGGCGGCAACAGCCTCGCCCATGCCAGCGGCCCTGCCCGCGCGACGCCGGGGACAAGGATCAGCGGCCACCACGCAACGACACCAATCGCGTGCAGCGTGACGAGCTTGGCGAGCATCTGCCCAACGAGCACGACCACGCCGAAGCTGCCGATATGCGGTTCGGCCATCACCGCCAGCAGCCGCGTCCGATCGCCATGCGCGGCGCCGAGGCCGTCGGCGAGGTCGGCAAGGCCATCGAGATGCAGCGCGCCCGTGACCGCAATCCACACCAGCAGGGCAGCGCACGCACCAACCCAGGGATCGATCAGCGCCCCCGACCAGCCGGCGCCTGCAACGAGGCCGCCGATCGCCACTCCGACCAGCGGATACAGCCGGATCGCCGCCGCGAAATCATCGGATCGGCTCGCGACCTGCGGCATTGGCAGCCGGGTCAGGAAGCCGAATGCGACGACCAGTCGCCTCATGTTGCGAGACCGACGATCTGGGCCACCGGGCGCGCGGCCGGCGCATCGCTTCGCCATACTCGCAGCGACACCAGCGCCGCATAAGGCAGGTCGAATGCCCAGATCAGCTGCCGGTCGAACCCGCACAGCGCCGCCAGCGCCGCCCGGATCGCACCGCCATGCGTCACGACGAGCGTCGTTTCGCTGCGAATGTCGGCCAACGCCGCAGCGACGCGCGCCTGCAATGCTGACCAGCGTTCGCCGCCCGGCGGATGTGCTGCGTCCGGATCGTCGTAGAACCCCGCCAACGCCGTTGGATCGATCGATGATGGCAACTGGCCGTCCCATTCGCCGAAATCGAGCTCGCGCCACCGAAGATCCTGCCCGACCGTCAGTCCGAGCCGCGCGGCGATCGGGCTCGCACAGTCCCGCGCGCGGACGAGATCCGACGATACGATGTGCTCGACCGCCAGCCCCCCCGCGCGCGCCATACAGGCGGCAATGCCGGACTGCGTGACCGGATCGTCTGTCCGGCCGAGCAGCCGCCCCACCCTCTGGGGAACGCCATGCCGCATCAGGTACAGCATGTGCGGCACCGTCATGCCTCCGAAACACCCGCTTCCGCAAAGGTCGCCATGCCATCATGAGCCGTCAGGGCGGCGCGGACGAGCATCGTGGCGGTCGCCGCGCCGCTGCCTTCGCCGAGCCGCATGCCGAGCGAGAGCAACGGATCGAGGCCGAGCGCGTCGAGCAGTCGTGTATGACCAGGCTCGGTCGAGCGATGCCCCGCCAGGCAGTGCGCGACGATGTCGGGACAGATCGCGGCCAGTGGCGCAACCGCCGAACAGCAGATGAAACCGTCGAGCATGACCGGTACGCCTCTCAGCCGCGCCGCTACCAGCGCGCCCGCGATGGCCGCCAGTTCGCGACCACCCAGTCGCCGCAGGATCTCGAACGGCGTCGTCAGCGATCCCCGGTGAAGCGCGAGGCCCGCATCGACCGCCTCGCCCTTTCGCGCGATCCCGCTTGCGTCGACGCCCGTTCCCGGCCCGACCCAATCCGCCGCCGCTCCATCGAAACTGGCCGCGCACAGAGCCGCGGCGACGGTGGAGTTGCCGATCCCCATCTCGCCGAGGATCAGCAGATCGATGCCTTTGGGAACAGCCGCCGCGCCGATGTTGAGCGCGGCCAGGCACTCCTCTTCGGACATCGCGGGTGCAAGCGTGAAGTCCGCGGTCGGACGATCGAGGTCGA
This sequence comes from Sphingomonas faeni, assembly GCF_040407565.1. Classification (GTDB taxonomy): domain Bacteria; phylum Pseudomonadota; class Alphaproteobacteria; order Sphingomonadales; family Sphingomonadaceae; genus Sphingomonas; species Sphingomonas faeni_F. The sequence continues at coordinate 456,522 of NZ_JAPZPR010000004.1, read as the reverse complement.
TCGGGACGATCGCGAGGTCGATCCCGGCGGCGGCACACAGCGCATTGGCCGCGCCCCCGCCCCGCTCGAAATTGGCGACCATCTGCGCGGTCACCGCCGCAGAAAACGCGCTGACGCCGCGCGCGACGACGCCGTGGTTGCCGGCGAAGATGATCCCCGAAACACGGTCGAGCCGTGGCCGCGCATGCCCCTGCCAGCCCGCCATGAAGATCGCGATGTCTTCCAGTCGCCCGAGCGACCCCCGCGGTTTGGTCAGGCTGTCCTGGCGCGCGATCGCGGCCGTCCGCGCTGCCTCGTCAGGCTGCGGCAACGCGGCCAGTGCCGCCAGAAACGCAGGCGGCGATGCGAACGCGGTCATTCGACGACGAACCCGGCAGGCGGGGTGCGGGTGATGAAATGTCCCTTCACGCCCTGCGGCCATTGCTTGAACGGGACCTGCCCAACCGCGCTTTCGCCATAGAGCCGCGCATAGTCGAGGATGGCCCGCGCGGCATCTTCGGTCGGCTCGAACCGGCCGAGGACGTAGCCGACCTTGGCCGGTGCGCGCAGGTGGATGGTGCAGAAATCCTGACACGCGAACAGGCAGGGCATCTCCTGGACGGCGACGTCGGCATAGGCCGCATCGCTCGCCTGTACCGTCTTCAAAGCCTGGACGAGACGCGCGCCACCGCGCCGGCCCTCGTCGTCGTCACGCGCATCGCAGGAATGGCGGCAGGTGTTGCAGGCGACGACCGCGACACCATCGGCGACCGGCTTCAACATGAGAAGGTTCGAGCAGGAACGAACGGAAAACGAACTGCATTCGGCATGGAAAACCCCTTCGGACAGTCGATATCGCGTCACGCGAAGGGCAAAAGGCGCACGCCTTCGGCCTCCGCGAGACGCGAAGCGATGTCGTCACTCGGGGTGTTACCCGTCCGCTCGGCGCACCCTGGCCGGACGAAAGACGACCGCGACGGGCAGGTCTCCTGGCTCGCGGGTCAACGCCGTCCGCGCCGCCTTCTCGGGACTATCCCAATGGCATGAGGCACGATGGCTCGCCGCGTACAGTTGCAGGGGCAGCCGGGTGTTTCCCGTTCCCATTTTCATTTCCCTACGCGTCGCCGCCTCGGGAAAACCTGTCGCGGGAGAAGCGATACGCGGGTAGCTTGGGGGACGCAAGACGGCGGTGCGCCGTTGGGCGTTCGCACCAACAGTTCCCCCAACCGCTCGTCATCCTGACGAAAGTCAGGACCCAGGGTAACGGGCGGTGGCCTTCGTGGCTCTGTGTCCTGACTTTCGTCAGGATGACGGACGATGGTTGCACCAGCTCGTAAAGTACGAAGCCGTCTAGAACTCCACGCCCGCCTGCGCCTTCACCCCCGACCGGAACGGGTGTTTCACCTGAGTCATCTCCGTTACCAGGTCAGCCATCTCGATGAGCGCATCCGGCGCGTTGCGTCCGGTTATGACGACGTGCGTCATCTCGGGCTTGCCCGCCAGTGCCGCCAGAACTTCGTCGACGGGCAGATAGTCGTACCGCAGCACGATGTTCAGTTCGTCCGCTACCACCATCGCATAGGAGGGGTCCGCGATCATCCGCTTGACCTCGTCCCACGCCTCGCGCGCCACCGCAATGTCTCGCGCGCGATCCTGCGTATCCCAGGTGAACCCCTCCCCCATCGGCTTGAACTCGCATAACTCCGGGAACGCGTCGAAGACCGCCTTCTCGCCCGTCGTCATCGCGCCCTTTACGAACTGCACCACGCCGACCTTGCGGCCATGGCCGATCATCCGCACCGCCATGCCGAACGCAGCGGTCGACTTGCCCTTGCCCTTGCCGGTGTGGACGATGATCAGCCCCTTCTCGATCGTCTTGCTCGCGACGATCTTGTCGTGGACCTCCTTGCGCTTGGCGCTCTTGGCATTCTGCTCGTCGTCGGTCCGCATGGTCATGTCCTCTCCTGCACCCGATGGCGGATCGCGCCGCGCGGCGCTAGAGCGACCGACATGCTCCGCATCACCGACCTCAAGCTCCCGCTCAACCACGCCGACGAAGCGCTCCCCGCCGCGATCCGCGACCGCCTGCGCGTCACCCCGCGCGACCTGATCCGCTACACCATCGCTAGGCGCGCGCACGATGCCCGCGACAAGATGGACATCCAGCTCGTCTATTCGGTCGACGTCACGCTGAAGAACGAGGACACCGTCCTAACCCGCTTCCGCAAGGATCGCCACGTCCAGCGCACGCCGGATACCGGCTACCGCTTCGTCACCAAGGGCGGCGCGAGCTACACTGGCCCCCGCCCGGTGGTGGTCGGCGCAGGACCTTGCGGGCTGTTCGCAGGCCTGATCCTCGCGCAGATGGGGTTCCGCCCGATCATCCTCGACCGCGGCAAGGTCGTCCGCGAGCGCACCAAGGATACCTGGGGCCTCTGGCGCAAGAGCGTCCTCAACCCCGAATCGAACGTCCAGTTCGGCGAGGGCGGCGCCGGCACCTTCTCCGACGGCAAGCTCTGGAGCCAGATCAAGGACCCGCGCCACTTGGGCCGCAAAGTCCTGACCGAGTTCGTCAAAGCCGGCGCGCCGCCCGAAATCCTCACCGAAGCGCACCCGCATATCGGCACCTTCCGCCTCGTCACGATGGTCGAGAGCATGCGCGAGACGATCGAGGCACTCGGCGGCGAATACCGCTTCTCGACGCGCGTCGACGGCCTCGACATCGTCGAAGAGGCCGGCACCCGCCAACTTCGCGGGCTCCACCTCAGCACCGACGACTATCTCGAAGCCAACCACGTCGTCTTCGCGGTCGGGCACAGCGCGCGCGACACGTTCGAGATGCTTCATGCCAAGGGCGTCCATGTCGAAGCCAAGCCGTTCTCGATCGGCGTTCGCATCGAGCATCCGCAATCCTGGATCGACGAAGCCCGGTTCGGGCCGTGCGCGGGCCACCCCGATCTCGGCGCCGCGGCGTACAGCCTGTCGCACCACTGCAAGAACGGCCGCACCGTCTACAGCTTCTGCATGTGCCCGGGCGGCACCGTCGTCGCAGCGACCTCGGAGGAGGGGCGCGTCGCGACCAACGGTATGAGCCAATATTCGCGCAACGAACGCAACGCGAACTCGGGGATCGTGATCGGCATCGATCCCGAGCGCGATTATCCCGGCCACCCGCTCGCCGGCATCGAACTCCAGCGCCACTGGGAATCGCGCGCCTATGTCGCGGGCGGCTCGAACTACAAGGCGCCCGCGCAACGCATCGGCGACCTGCTCGCGGGCCGCGCGTCGACCGCGCTCGGGTCGGTGATCCCATCGTACAAGCCGGGCGTGCACATGACCGACCTGTCGGAATGTCTACCGGAGTTCGCGATCACCGCGCTGCGCGAGGCGCTGCCCGCGTTCGGGCGCGAGATACCCGGCTACGATCATCCCGACGCGGTGCTGACAGGCGTCGAGACGCGTACGTCCTCACCGGTCCGCATTACCCGCGGCGACGATTTCGTCAGTCTTAACACCGCCGGGCTGTTCCCGGCGGGTGAAGGAGCCGGCTATGCGGGAGGCATTCTGTCCGCGGCGGTCGATGGCATCAAGGTCGCGGAAGCGGTTGCACTGAGCATGGTCGGGTAAAACCCCAAACGGGCCACGTCGACCACGTCCGCAAACCAAACCACCCCGGCGAAGGCCCAGGCGCAGTTGAAGGACGGCCGTAACTTTCGGGCGGTTCCCGCTTACGAAAACCTTGCCGATTGGGCCCCGGCCTCCGCCGGGGTGGTATGCGGTCGTGGATGCAACGCCCCTATTTCGCCCGATCAGGCCGTGTCTTGATCAGCCAGGCCCGCGGCAAACCCGTCGGCTTGGCCACGCCGTCGAGCCGCCGCGCGCTGACCAGTGCCACCCGCTTCAGGATCATCTGGTCCTTGAACGCATCCATCCCGCCGCCAGTCGGCTTGGCGAGAATGCGCTTCACCACGTCCATCCCGGCGACGACATGCCCGAACGCCGCGTACCCCGGATAGCCCGCGCGCGCGTCCATCGCCGGCGCCGGACCGACGGTGATGAAGAAATTGCCCCCCGCCGACGCCGGGTTCATGCCCCTCGCCATCGAAATCGTCGCATCGCCGTGCTTGATCCCGGTCTGCGCGGTGGTCTCGAGCGGAAACGGCGGCAGGATGCGCCGCGCATCGGTGCGGATCCCGGCCTGGATGAAGCCCGTCGTCGGCGACGATTTCTGGCGGCTCGCGCGGTAGAAATCGGTTCCGTCGAAGCGTCCGTCATCGACATATTCGAGGAAGTTCTGCGTCGTCTTCGGCGCGTGCCGCGCATCCAGCGCCAGCAGGATCGGCCCTTCCGACGTAACGAGGCGGACGCGCACCGTGCCCGGCTTCGGTCCCGCCCGGTTCGCCGCTTGCGGAGACCCAGCGCCGGCGAGCGTCGCAACGGCCAGCAGCCCCATCATCACACGCCGCATCTTCGATTACTCATGCCTTTACCGATCGATGTCGGCTAGCCGTCCGTCTCCGGCGAGGCAAGCGGGCATGGCGTGACAGCCGGTCCAGTCGTAGAAGCTCCGCCCGAGCAATCCCTCCCGGCGGCGGCGGAGTACGACACGGCTTTCACGATCCACCCCCTCAAATATACCGAGGGATCGGCCCCGATTGCGGCGTCTGGTCCGGCAGATCGACCATCATCTCATCGACGAAACACCAGCCCCAGCCTTCGGGCGGATCATAGCCTTCGATGATCGGATGCCGCGTCGCGTGGAAATGCGCGGTCGCGTGGCGGTGTGGGGAATCGTCGCAGCAGCCGACATGCCCGCAGCTTCGACAGAGCCGAAGGTGCACCCATTCGCTCCCCATCTTCAGGCATTCCTCGCATCCCTTCGCGCTCGGCACGACCGGGCGGATCGTCTCCATATGCGTGCAACCGTAACTCATCCTGCCTCCTGTTCCGCCGCCGCGGCCAGCGCGACATGAATCTGCGCAACCACCGCCGCCCCCTCGCCGACCGCGGCGGCGACGCGCTTGGTCGAGCCCGCGCGGACGTCGCCGATCGCGAACACCCGCGGGCGGCTCGTCTGCAGCGCGAGCGCCGCGGTGCCGGTGACGATGAACCCCTTGGCGTCGGTATCGACACAGCCCTGCAGCCAGCCGGCGTTCGGATCGGCGCCGATGAACAGAAACAGGTGGCGCATCTCGCAGCGCGTGGTCGATGCGTCGCCGCGATGCCGAAAAATCGCCGCGGTCAACCCGGTCGCGCCATCGCCCTCGAGCCCGACGACCTCGGTGCCGACATACAGCGTCACGTTGGGCAACGCGGCGATCCGGTCGATCAGATATTGCGACATCGTCGCCGCCAGCGGTCGTCGCACGATCAGGTGCAGATGCTTCACGCGCGGCGCGAGGAACACCACTGCCTGCCCCGCCGAGTTTCCGCCGCCGACCAGCGCGACTTCCTGGCCCTCGCACAGCCGTGCCTCGATCGGCGACGCCCAATAGGAGACGCCCGCGCCCTCGAACATCGCCAGGTCGGGGATGTCGGGCCGGCGATAGCGCGCGCCCGACGCGACGATGACGGTCCGCGACCGCACGCGCCGATCGCCCGGCAGCGCGAGCACCAGCGGATCATCCTCGGGTCGCGCGTCGTCGCAATCGAGCAACGCCACTTCGAGCGGCACTGCGATCTCCGCGCCGAATTTCAGTGCCTGGTTGAACGCACGTCCCGCCAGCGCCTGCCCCGAAATGCCGGTCGGGAAGCCAAGATAATTCTCGATCCGCGCCGACGCGCCAGCCTGCCCACCGATCGCGCGCTTGTCGAGCACGATCACCGACAGCCCCTCGGACGCGGCGTACACCGCCGCCGCCAGCCCCGCCGGTCCCGCGCCGACGATCGCGACATCGTACACCATGTCCGGATCGAGATCGGGCGTGATGCCAAGGCATGCCGCCACCTCGACATCGGACGGCCGCTTCAGGATCGTCCCGTTCGGACACACCACCAGCGGCAGGTCGCCGCGCAGCACGCCGATCCGCTCGACCAGCGCCCGGCCCTCCTCGTCCGACGCGGCGTCGAGCACGATGTTGGGATAGCCCGATCGCGTGAGGAAGCCCTGTAACCGGACGATATCTGGGCTTCCCGGCACGCCGACGATCACGGTCCCGCCGCTGCCCTGCTCGATCAGGCCGACGCGGCGCAGGATCAGCGCGCGCATCACGATCTCGCCGACGTCCGCCGACCCGACCATCAACGCGCGCAGATGCGCGGGATCGAACGGCAGCGCGGTGCAGCCATCGGCTCCGGCCCGGCCGCCGGCGAGCGATGGCCGCCCCGCCAGCTGGTTCACCTCGCCAGTGATCTGTCCAACCCCGTGCGAGGTAATCGGGGCTTCGTGGCTCAATCCGTCGCGACGGATGACCTTGATCGATCCGGATAACACCAGCCATGCCGGCGCGCCCTGTTCGCCGATCGCATAGATCTGCTCGCCGGCGGAGAAAGTGCGCGCCGGCCCGCTGGCGAACCGCCTCGCCGTTGCCAGCTGGTCAGCGTCGAGCACCGGGAACATCTGGTGCTCGCGCGATCCGCCGATGGTCATGCCTTTGCCACCGGTTCGAGCCCGAGCAGCACGGTCGGGATCAGCTCGGAGACGGTGGGATGGATCGGCACCGCCCAGCGCAGCGCGTCGAGTGTCTGGTCGGCGTTCATCATGTCGAGGATGCCGTGGATCGCCTCGTCGCCGCCCGTCCCGAGAATGGCCGCGCCGAGGATGCGCCGTGTCCCGGCATCCGCGACGATCTTCATGAACCCCTTGGTTTCGCCTTTCTCGACCGCGCGCCCGACGCGGGTCATGGGCCGTTTCGAGACGAGAACCGGTCGCCCGGTCTTCTCCGCTTCGGACTGCGTCATCCCGACACGGCCGAGCGGCGGATCGGTATAGAGCGCGTAGCCGACCAGCCGCTCGCTCAGTGTGCGGTCGTCGCCGTCGAGCAGGTTCGCCGCAACGATCTCGAAGTCGTTATAGGCGGTGTGCGTGAACGCCCCGCGACCGTTGCAGTCGCCGAGCGCCCACACGCCAGGCACGTTGGTCTGGAGCAGATCGTCGACGACGATATCTCCTTTGCCATCGGTCGCGATGCCCGCAAGATCGAGGCCGAGATCGTCGGTATTCGGCCGCCGCCCGACTGCGAGCAGCACATGGCTGCCGACCAACACCAGCTCTCCTGCGTGGCAATCGACCGTCACTGCGACACCAGAGTCGTGCGCGGCGAAGGCGATGCAGTTCGCGCCGGTCCGCACCGCGATCCCCTCGTCCTCCAGGATCGCGCGCACTGCATCGGACACGTCGGCATCCTCATGCGCGATCAGTCGCCGGCCGCGTTCGACTATGGTCACGTCGGCGCCAAACCGGCGGTACATCTGCGCGAACTCCAGCCCGACATAACTTCCGCCGATCACCACCAGATGCTCGGGCACGAGGTCCAGCGCGACCATGTCGGTATTGTCGAGATGCGGAACGTCGCCGACGCCCGGCATGTCCGGCACGCTCGCGCGGCCGCCGACGTTCAGGAAGATGCGCGGCGCGGTCAGTTCCGCATCGTCGACAGCGATCACGTTTGGCCCGGTGAACCGCGCATGCCCGCGAATGAGCGTGAGCCCGGCCATGTCCCCAAGCCACCGTTCGTTACCGGTTCGCGCGTCCAGCACCACCTTTCCCGCGCGCGCCGCGACGGCCGGCATGTCGACCGAGACTGCGCCGGTGACGATGCCGAAATCCTGCGCGCGTCTTGCAAGATGGGCGGCATAGGCGCTCGCCACGAGCGTCTTAGTCGGCATGCAGCCGGTGTTGACGCACGTTCCGCCGACCAGCTTGCGCTCGATCAGCGCCACCGTCATGCCGGCCGCGGTCAGCCGGCCAGCGAGCGGCGGCCCGGCCTGCCCGGCGCCAACGATGATCGCATCGAACCTCTGCATCACGCCGCCACCGCTAGAGCGCCGAAAACACCAGCACCGCCAACAGGATCGCGACCGCGTCCTCGATCAGCGCCGCCGGTCGATCGCTGCCGAACGCCGACGCCAGTCCCGCGCGCGCCGCGGCACCGCCATAGGTGCCGATCACCGCACCGACGATGCCCATTACGAAACCGGGCAGTGGCGCTGCGATGCCATAGCCGATCGCCGCGCCCGATAGTCCCCCCAGCACCATACGTGCAGCGAATTGTGCGGGCACCTTGCGGCTTGGCGTCGACGGCAGTTGGTCGGTGATGAGTTCGCCGATCGCAAACAGCGTGAAGATCCATGGTGTGAACCGCCACCCCAGGAACGCCAGCAAAGTACCCTGCAACGGTAACGCGCCGCGGCTTGCCGCCCATGCGATCGCGGTGGGCGCCATCATCGCCCGCAATCCCGCAACGATTCCGATCGCAAGCGCTAGCAGAAGTCCTTCGACGAGCGGGGGGACGAGCATGGCGTTCTCCGATCCGGCGTGAACCCGATTTATTCCACGCGCCTCCTCCATCGTCAAATCGTAACGCTATCGATATGATCCGAAAACGATGGAAGGGCGCCCTTCGACGGGCCAACGCACTGGAATCAAGCGGGAACGCCCACCGCCATTGCCCGCGATTTATTTTGCCGCAGTCGCCTCAATCTCGACCAGGAACGCGGGGCCGGCGAGTGCGGCGACCTGCACGGTCGATCGCGCGACCGTATTGGGGTTGTCCGCGGTGCCAAAGAACATCTTGAAGGCGTCGTTCATGCCCGCAAAATCCATTTTGCCGCCGAGCTTCGGATCGCCCGCGACGAACACCGTGAGCTTGATGATGTCGCTCATTGCATAGCCTTGCGCGGCGAGGATCGTCTTGATCTTCGTGAACACGCTGATCGTCTGCGTCTTCGTATCGCCGAAATCAGCGATCGTCAGGTCGGCAGGTGCAATTTTCCTGCTCGGATCGACCTGCGCGGCGAGCTGGCCGCTGAGATACAATGTCGTCGCGCCAGCCGGCACCGTGACGCCCTGCAGGATAAGACCCGGTGGCGTATTGGCGTGCCGAACCACCGCGCCCTTGGTCGTGGCAGCCGAGGCCATGCCCGGCATCGCCAGCACACAGGCGATGACTGCGGCAATCGTTCCGGTCGTGATCTTCATTGCGTATCTCTCCCTCAATTTTACTCGAACGGTTCGGACGCGGCGGTTCGTCTCGCCGCGCCCGATCTCTCAGAAGCTTACGTTCACGCGGGCATAATAATAGCCGCCGTTGATCCCGTATGGGCTGAAGGTCAGCGGTGCGTCGAGCTGGTTGCCGCCGCCGACCAGCGTGTTGTTGGTCGTGCCCGGAACCAGTCCGAGCGTCGGCGACTTCTTGTTTAAGACGTTGTTGGCACCGAACGACAATTCCAGATCGTCGGTTGCCTGGAAGTTCAGTTCGACGTCGCCGATGAACGCGGTGCCGATCTTCTGCGTGTAGAACGTCCCGCCATCCGGGCTGTATTTCGACGAGCTCTTTCCGTAGACGGTGCCGCGCAACGTCATCGAGACCTTGTCGATCGAGTAGAAGGTCGATCCGATCAGCTTTACGCGGGGCGACGCGGTCTCGATGTTGGCGCGGGCGCCAGCGTCGAACAGCAGGATGTTGCCCAGTGCGGTCGGCGCGGCGGCCAGCTTGGTGATCTTGGTCGTGTTGTAATTGCCCGACAGCGTCCAAGTCGCCTTGCCGTAATCGCCGAAATCGCTGGCATAGCTGGCGACTAGGTCGACTCCGCGGGTGCGCGTGTCGGCACCGTTGGTGAAGATGTTGATACCGGTCTGGCTGACGGTCGCGTCGAGGACGTTGCCGTTGGCGCGGATCGCGGTGGTGACGATCGGGAAGTTCGTCGCGCCGCCGCTGCCGAAGATCGATCCCGTGCCGAGAATGCGATCCTCGATCTTCACCTGGTAGGCGTCGAGCGTGATCGTGAGGCGCGGGACTGGCCGGATGACCGTACCGAGACTGTAGTTGGTCGACTTCTCCGGCTTCAGATTGTCGAAGCCGATCAGTTTGGCGGCGGCCGAGTTCGCCGGAAGCTGGACGAACGCCGATGTCGGGGAGACGTTCGTCGCCGAGTAGAAGGACTCCGCCAGCGTCGGTGCGCGGAAGCCGGTCGAGAACGTGCCGCGCAACGCGAACGCATCCGAGAAGTCGTAGCGCGCCGTGCCCTTGTAGATGAACTTGCTACCGAAATCGGAATAATGCTCGTACCGGCCGGCGACATCGACCTTGAGGCCCTCGACCGGCATCAGTGCGAGGTCGATATAGGCGGCCTGGCTTTCGCGCCCGTTCACGCCCGCATCCGAATTGCGGAAACCGGGATAGGACTGGCCGCCTTCCTTGTAGGTCGATGCGGCATCGCCGGCACCGATCTCATAGACGTTCTTGCGATACTCGCCGCCGAAAGCGAGGTTGATCGGCGCTGCCATGCCGGCTTCGATCTCGTGCGTGAAATCGGCGTTGGCGGTGAACTCGCTCGACTTGAAGAACCCGTTGTAGAAGCTGGTCGGGGTGAAGCCGGTATCCGCATAGAGCGAGGCGTTGGCGGAATTGACGGTGTAAATCTCGTTCTTGTCCTGCCCGAACGTCGTCGACAGGTCGTAATGGAAGCCGCTGGCGTCGCCGCGCAGGCCGCCGGTGAACGCCATGTCCTCCTCGCGAATCTTCTCGCGCGGCGAGAAGCCGTTGACCGGGCTGTCGCCCTCGGGATCGAAATAGGTCGTCACGCCCGCCACGGTGCGCGAGACGCGGGTCGGCACGCGGACATTCTCGTACGCGCTGGCGATCCGTCGCGAGAACGTCCCGAAGCTGTAGACTTCGACACTGCCGAAATCATAGCCGGAGTTGAACTGGAGGTTGGTCAAACGCGATTGGGCGTCGCCGCTGATCTTGTTGACGTAGGGAAAGTCCGACATGCCGGGATACAGTTGTGACTGGATCGGCGTGATCGAAGGGCTGGTCGTGCTGGTAAGCAAATTGCCGTTGATATCGGTGACACGCCGATCGAGCCCGCCGACCTGCGTGAAATCATGATAGCGGTAGAAGCCGGTAACGTTGATGAACCCCGCATCGCCGAGCTTGGTCGCGAGATGCAGCGTGCCGGCATAGGTCCGACCGCCCGTATCGTAATTCTCGCCCGCGGTGATGTAGCCGTCGCCGCCTTCCTTGTCGTCCTTGAGGATGACGTTGATGACGCCAGCGATCGCATCCGACCCATATTGTGCCGCCGCGCCGTCCTCGAGCACTTCGATGCGCTTGATCGACGACGGCGAGATCAGGTCGAGATCGGCGGTTGCCGCACCTTGGTATGGGCCGCCAAGGACGGCGAGGTTCGACGTACCGTGACGGCGCTTGCCGTTGATCAGCACGAGCGTGTGGTTCGGGCTCAGTCCGCGCAACCGCGCCGACAGCGTCAGGTTGGCGGTATCGCCGCCGAACGCCTGCGCGGTAAACGACGGTACGAGCTGGGTCAGCACCTGGTTCAGGTTCGGCTGGCCGACATGGCTCATCAAATCGGCATCGAGCACCTTGATCGGCGCCGCGCTTTCGGCGGCGGTGATGCCGGTGGCCCGCGTCCCCGTGACGATGATGTCGTTGCCCGCGTCGGCGCTGGATTTGGCGGATGCCTGTCCCATCGCCTCGACGGCCTGGGCGTGAGCAGCAGTGATCGAAAGACTTGCGAGTGCCACGACGAGAGCACCACGTGAAATGCTGGTAACGGTCTTCATAAGGTTCCCCCCTTATTGGTGATCGCTCCCAGACACCTTCCCATTACGCATGATGATCTCAGCCATCTGTGCGCAGTTCACCACTTTCGAAAGCTAAGTTACGAACTCATATCCTCCAGCATTCTTGTTGAACCTTATGTGCATGGTTGCGGTAGTTTGTTATCAACGCAACTGATTCGACATAATATCGAAACCGGATCGTCTTTAATTATTGAAACGTTACTTTTAAGCAACGATCCAACAAGGCCGAGTGTCAGGCCGCTCGGCGCGACCCTTCGACCGAGGCTTGCGCGGCAACCCGCCGGGCGAGCGCCATCACCTGGCCTTGCGCGGACTGGATGCCGCCCTCCTGCCATCCCGGCGTCTGGCTGAGCGCGGCGGAGGCAAAATACACGCGCCCGTCGGGTTTCTGGAGCAGGCGGAATTCGGGCGTGTCGATATGCCCCTCCTGCCGTCCATTGGCGCTGCCCGTGTTCCAGTCCGGCCAAGGACCGAGGCTGTACGGAACCTTGTGCCAGTTCACCGCCAGCCCATTGACCAGATCGACGCCATGCCCGGGATGCAACCGGTCGATCACCCCACGCGAGAACGCGATCTGCTCGGCGATCGGACGCTTGGCGAACTCGGCCGCATTAGGGCCCGACGAGTAACAGCCGAGCAGCATGCCCCGCGCCGAATGCAAGCCGGCCGACGGATACCAGATCAGCGTGGTCGGGCCGCCGACGAACGAGATGCCGCCATAGATCTGCTCCCGCTCCCAGAAGCGCGGGCTTTCGAACGCCACCTTGTTCGAGTGATCATAGACCACGCCGGCGATCGTCTTCTTCAACGCCGGCGAGAAATCGGTGTCGATCTTGGCCAGCACCGGGAAAGGGATCGTGCAGATGATATAGTCCGCCGCGATCGTCTCGACGACGTCGCTCCCCTTGTCGCGGTAGACAACCTCGACGCCGCGCGCCGTGTGGCGGATCTTCGTTACCTCGGCGCCGCGGATCGCCGGGCGGCGGAGGTTGCGATCGAAGCCGGCATGGATCCGGTCCATCCCGCCGACCGGCTCGAACATCGTCGCCTGCATGTAGAGATTGTCTTCGAACAGTGTCATCGGCAGCCGTTCGTTGGCGAGCAACTGATCCATCGGCACTGCGCTGGCGGCCGACGAGAACGTCACGCCCGCCCCCGGCGCCGCGCCGAACCCCGATCGTTCGGTCCCGATAAACGCGCCTTTCTCGTCGAGATCGCCATACGCCTTGAGAAACGGCATCAGCTTCTGCTTGTCGGCCGCGGTCATCGCCTGATCGAGCGATCCCTGGTTGATCGCCTTGGCGAGCAGCTCGGCGATATGTCCGCGCATGTCGTTGATCGCGGTCCGCATCCGGATCTTGCTGCCGTTCTCGGCCATGACATAGGCCGAACGACTCGAGTTCACCTCGACCTCGAGCGGCACGCCGAATTTCTTCGCATAGCCGATCAGGCCCTGGTGAAAGCTCGGAATCCTCGCTGGTCCGGCGTTGAAGTAGATCCCGTCCGAGAATTTCGCGGTCTGCGTCGCCTCGCCGATCATCTCGATCTTGTCGCCGTCGCGCACCGTCCAGGCCCGTCCGCCGACCCGGTCGCGCGCCTCAAGCAACGTCACATGGAAGCCGGCCTGCTCCAGCTCGTAGGCGGACACCAGACCGGCGATGCCCGCGCCTAGTACGACGACATGGACCCCCTTGCCCAGGGTGGGCGTCAGCGTCGCGATGTCCTGGCCGTGCGCCTCGCCGATCAAGCCGCCGGTCATGCCCAACGCCTGCATCGCACCGAGCGTCGCTCCCAGCCCGCCGATCAAGCCCAGTCGTTCGAGAGCCGTCCTGCGAGTAATCGCAAGAGTGTCCGTACCAGTCTTGTTCGAAACAGATACCGTCCGTGTAGTTGTCTTCCCGCGTATGATCATCGAGGCCCCCGAGAACGGCACCCCTCCCCAGAGTGTGCCGAGTGTCAGAAACACCGTCGGGTAAAACCCTTCGGCGGCCTTCGAGATCATCTTCCCCCGTCAGTCGCGATGGACGGCAGGCTACGAGCGGAAAGGAACACCAATTGGTCCTATCCACGCGGCGTCCCGGCCCGTTGCATCTTTTCACTGAACGAGTCGGAGTGAACAGCGAAACGCAGCGTAACGCAATAGAAATATTTGGGCTCCCGAAAGCCGGTACTTGCAATTTTGCGACTCCCTGGCCCCCGTCGACGCCATTGTATTTCAAAACTACCGCGGATAATCCCCGGGCCATTCCGGCGACGCATGATGTTAGGGCGTGGCAATCCGGGAGGCTCGCGCCCCTTGAATTCGTTTCACTGCCCGGCCAACTCTCGCCCAACGAATTCAAGCGAAAGATCACCCGGACATCATGACCACCGACGCTCATCCAGTCGAAGCCGGCGCAACCGCAACAGCCGCCTCCGAAACTGCAGCCCCAGCAACGCATGCCTTCGAGGCGGACGTCTCGCGGCTGCTGCACATGATGGTGCATTCGGTCTATTCGGATAAGACCGTGTTCCTGCGAGAGCTGATCTCGAACGCCGCCGATGCGTGCGAGAAGCTGCGCTACGAGGCGTTGAGCGCGCCCGAACTGCTCGGAGACGAAGCCCGTACGCAGATCGCGATCACACTCGATCCCGACGCGAAGACGCTAACGATCGAGGACAACGGCATCGGCATGACCGCCGACGACATGGCCGAAGCGCTCGGCACGATCGCGCGGTCGGGCACCAAGGCGTTCATGGACCGGATTGCTGCATCCTCCGGGGCGGACGGCGCGCAGTTGATCGGTCAGTTCGGCGTCGGCTTCTATTCGGCGTTCATGGTCGCCTCGAAGGTCGATGTCGTCTCGCGGCGCGCCGGGGCCGACACTGCCTCGGTCTGGTCGTCGGACGGCCTCGGCACCTACACGATTGCGCCGATCGACGCGGCCGGCGCTCCGGCACGCGGAACACGGGTCGTGCTTCACCTGCTCGACGACGCCACGTCCTACACCGAGCGCTACACCGTCGAGCGGCTGATCAAGGACCAGTCGGGTCATGTGCCCGTCCCGATCACGCTGCGCGAAAAGCCCGATGCCGAACCGGTCGAGATCGCCGACGGCGCTGCACTCTGGACAAAGCCTAAGGCGGACATCACCACCGAAGATTATGCGGACTTTTATCGCAGCGTGTCGGGCCAGTTCGACGAACCCGCACTGACGCTGCATTACCGCGCGGAGGGGCTGCACGAATATTCGGTCCTCGCCTACGTCCCCGGTGCCAAGCCGTTCGACCTGTTCGATCCCGACCGCAACGGCCGGATGAAGCTGTACGTGAAGCGCGTCTTCATCACCGACGATGCCGAGGTGCTGCCGCGTTATCTCCGCTTCATGCGCGGTCTGGTGGATTCGTCCGACCTGCCGCTCAACGTCTCGCGCGAGATGATCCAGGAGAGCCCGATGCTCGCCGCGATCCGCAAGGGCGTGACCGGCCGCGTGCTGGCCGAACTTGACAAGCTCGCGACGCGCGATGCCGAGGCGTACGCCAAGATCTGGGAGAATTTCGGTGCGGTCCTGAAGGAGGGTCTGTACGAGGATTTCGAACGGCGCGAGGCGCTGCTCAAGCTCGCGCGCTTCAAGACCACGACGTCGGGCGGCGCTTGGCGCTCGGTCGCCGACTATGTCGCGGCGATGAAGGAGAACCAGACCGCGATCTATTACGCGGTCGGCACCGATCTAGACCGGCTCGAGGCGTCGCCGCAGCTCGAAGGGTTCCGCGCACGCGGGATCGAGGTGCTGCTGCTGCCGGACTCGGTCGACGGCTTCTGGGTGACCGCGGGCATCGATTCCGACGGCAAGCCGTTCAAGTCGGTCACGCAAGGGGCGGCCGACCTGAGCCTGATCCCGCTCGCCGATGGCGTGACTGCACCGACCGCCGACGCGACGCCCGAAGTCGCGGACTTCATCGCGTTCGTGAAGACGACACTCGCCGATGCCGTGTCCGAGGTTCGCGCGTCCGAGCGGCTGACCGACAGTGCGGTGTGCCTGGTCGCGGCGGATAGCGGCATGGACCGCCAGCTCGAACGGATCCTCGCCGCAAGCGGCCAGGCAATGCCCGCCGCCAAGCCGGTGCTGGAGATCAACCCGCGCAGCCCGCTCATCGCCAAGCTCGCCGCGCTCGGCGAGGACGAGACGGCGCTGCGCGAGGATGCCGCGCACCTGCTGTTCGACGAGGCGCAGATCGCCGATGGCGAGCGTCCAATCGACGCACGTGCGTTCTCGGGCCGCCTGTCGCGGCTGTTCGAGCGCGCGCTCGGCTGAACATTCCGGGCCACGGTGCTGCATGATTTGCGGAACCGTGGCCCAGCGACTAACCCGCTCGCAAAGTTCAAGGAGCAGGACATGTCGACCATAGTAGACCGCCGCCAGCTGCTGACCGGCGGCGCGGCCATCGCCGGCCTGTCGCTCGGCTCGACCGCCGCATTCGCCGAGAACGACCGGATCGAGAGCCTGATCGCCAGGATGACCCCGGCCGAAAAGGCGGGCCAGCTCAGCTGTTTCTCCGACCAGATCCGGCCGATCGGCGTGCCCTTCAATCCCGGCCTCGCAACCGGTGGCGCAGCAGAGCAGATCGCCCGGATCAAGACCGGCCAGATCGGCATGCTGTTCAACGGCGTCGGCTATGCCGGCGCAAAGGCCGCGCAGGATGCGGCGATGGCAACCCGGCTCAAGATCCCGCTGATCTTCGCGGGCGACGTCATTCACGGCCTGCGCACCGCCTACCCGCTGCCGATCGCCGAGGCCTGCGCGTTCGACCCCGACCTCGCCGAACGCACCGCGCGCGCCGCGGCACTGGAAACCACCGCGCTCGGGATCCACTGGACGTTCGCGCCGATGGTCGACGTCGCCCGCGACCAGCGGTGGGGCCGCGTCGCCGAAGGCTCGGGCGAAGACCCGTATCTCGGGATCCAGCTTGCGAAGGCGCGCGTCCGCGGCTTCCAGGGCGAGAACCTGCGCGACCCGACCCGCGTCGCCGCCTGCGCCAAGCATTTCGCCGCCTATGGCGCGGTATCCGGGGGGCAGGATTACAACTTTACCGAGATCTCGCCCGCGACGCTTCACGAAGTCCACCTCGCACCGTTCAAGGCTGCCGTCGACGCGGGCGTCGCGACGTTGATGAGCGCGTTCAACGATATCGACGGCGTTCCTTCCAGCGGAAATCATTGGCTGATGACCGATCTGCTGCGCGGGCAATGGCGGTTCCGCGGCATGGTCGTCGGCGACTACACCGCCGACGAGGAACTGATCGCGCACGGCTATGCCAAGGACGGTCGCGATGCGGCGAAGAAGGCATTCATGGCCGGGATGGACATGGCCATGCAGTCGAACCTGTTCAATCTGTGGCTGCCCGACCTGGTCGAGAAGGGCGAGGTTCCTCTCGCACGGCTGGACGAAGGCGTTCGCCGCGTGCTCCATCTGAAGGATGCGATCGGGCTGTTCGACAATCCCTATCGCTCGGTCAGCCAGAAGGCGGAACGCACCAGCGTCTCGACGCCGGCGATGCTGAAGCTCAGCCGCGAGGCGGGGGCGCGTTCGATCGTGCTGTTGAAGAACGAAGGCAACCTGTTGCCGTTGAAGAAGAATCCCGGTCGCGTCGCGCTGATCGGTCCGTTCGCCGAGGATCGCCAGAACGTCGTCGGGACCTGGGCGTTCATGGCCGACGAGACGCTCAACGTCTCCGTCGCCCAAGGCCTTCGCGCGCGTGGCGTCACCGTGACGACGTCCCCTGGCTCGGCGATCGAAGCACCCCTGCCCGGCGGGATTGCCGCCGCGGTTGCCGTCGCACAAGCCGCCGACATCGTGTTGCTGGCGATCGGTGAGTCGCAGCTCATGTCTGGCGAGGCGCAGTCGCGGACCGACATCACCATCCCCGCGCCGCAGATGGCGCTGGCCGAAGCGATCGCAGCGACCGGCAAACCGGTTGTCGTGTTGCTCCGCCATGGCCGCGCACTCGCGCTCCACGGCGCGGTGAAGGAAGCGCCGGCCATCCTCGCGACTTGGTTCCTCGGCTCGCAGAGCGGCCATGCGATCGCGGACGTCCTGTTCGGCGACGTCAACCCGTCCGGCAAGCTGTCGGCGAGCTTCCCGCGCGAAAGCGGGCAGGAGCCGTATTTCTACAACCACAAGAACACCGGCCGCCCCGCCCCCGACACCGGCAGCCAGGAATACAAGTCGCGTTACCGCGAGACGAAGAACGAGGCGCTTTATCCGTTCGGTCACGGCCTCAGCTATACGAGCTTTGCGGTATCGAACGTGTCGGTCCCGGCGAAAATGACCGGCACGCTCAGCGCGACCGCCACCATCACGAACACCGGCGCCCGCGCGGGAGACGAAGTGGTCCAGCTCTACATTCACGACCGGGTCGCCAGCCGGACGCGGCCCGTCCGCGAACTCAAGGGCTTCGCACGCGTCTCGCTATTGCCCGGCGAGTCCAAACGCGTGACATTGACCCTGAAGCGCGACGATCTCCGCTTCTGGGGCGACGGCGACTGGGTGATCGAGCCCGGCATGTTCGACCTCTGGGTCGCCACGAACTCGGTCGATGGCGAGAAGCAGAGCTTCGAACTCGTTTAGACGATCACATCCGCACGACCCGGGTGCCGATCCGCTCGGCCTCGTCCGGGTCGTGCGTGACCATCAGGATCGGAAGCTTGAGTACGTCGCGGACGTGTTCGATCGCGCGCAGGATCTCTTCTCGACGCGCGCGATCTAGCGAGGATAGCGGCTCGTCGAGGAGGAGGAAGCGGGGCCGGCTGAGTAGCGCGCGGCCGATCGCGACGCGTTGCGCCTCGCCGCCGGACAAAGTGCGTGGCCAACGATCGAGCAGATGACCGATGCCGAGGAAACCGATCCGCTCCTCGTATGCTTCCGTTTCGGTCCCCGCCCCGTACAGTAGGTTCGTGCGGACCCGCATGTGCGGGAACAGTCGTGCTTCCTGGAATACATAGCCCGCCCGGCGTCGCTCGGGCGGAACGTCGATCCCGTCTCCGAACAGTGTTTCGCCGTCCACTGCGATCCGCCCGCGATCGGGGCGAAGCAGTCCCGCGACCATGTTCAGTATGCTCGACTTGCCGACGCCCGAGGGGCCGAACAGCACCGTCGCGCCATCGCCTGCCTCCAGCGTCAGCGAGACGTGTGCGTCGCCCAGTCGTTTGTCGATGTCGATCTCAAAGGACATGGAGCCCCCGTCCCGCCCGCCGGGTCAACAGTTCGGACGCGATGAGAGCGATCAGCGACAATCCGACCGACACGCACGACAATCGCCAGACCATCGCATCCGCCCCCGGTTGCTGCAACGCCGAGTAGATCGCCAGCGGCAGCGTCTGCGTTTCACCGGGGACGTTGGAGACGAAGGTGATGGTCGCGCCGAATTCGCCAATCGATCGCGCGAACCCGAGTACCGCACCGGCCATGACGCCTGGAATGCTAAGGGGCAGCGTCAGCGTCCGGAACACGCGCCACGGGCCTGCGCCCAGCGTCCGCGCCGCATTTTCCAGCCGGCGGTCGACCGCCTCGATCGACAACCGCATCGCGCGCACCATCAGCGGCAGCGCCATCACCCCCGCCGCGATAGCCGCACCGGTCCAGCGAAACAGCACGGTCACCCCGAACCAATTCTCCAACCACGCGCCGAGCGGACCGTTGGGGCCGAATGCGAGCAGCAGCAGCCAGCCGGTCACCACCGGCGGCACCACCAGCGGCAGGTGAATCGCCGCATCGACGATGACCTTTCCGGGAAAGCGGACACGCGCGAGCAGCCACGCGAGCGCAAAGGCGATTGGCAAGGTGACCAGCATCGCCACGCCGCCGACCTTCAGCGATAGCGCGACGATCTCCCATTCGGCCGCATCGATCATCTAGCGCGCGGAGAATCCGTAGCGGACGAAGATCGCCTTGCCCTCGCGCGAGACGAGGAAGCGGCGGAATGCCTCGGCGTCCGGATTGGTCGATGCCTTAAGCCGCGCGACCGGATAGGTTATTGCGGGGTGCGTGTTTTCGGGAAAGACGCTGGCGATGCGAACCTTGGCGGACGCCTTCGCATCGGTCGCATAGACGATCCCGAGCGGCGCGGCGCCGCGTTCGACCAGCGCCAGCGTCGCTCGCACGTTCTCGGCGCGGACCACGCGCGGCGCGACCTGCGCCCAGACGCCCAGTTTTTCGAGCGACGCCTGCCCGTATTTTCCGGCTGGAACCGCGGTGTCCGCCATCGCCAGCGGACCGGCGGTCAGCACGCGCGCGAGCGCCGCGGGCGGGCGCACCGGGATCCGGATCTTGCTGCCGGCCGGCGCCGCTACGACCAGGCGATTGCCGAGGAAAGTAACCCGGGTCGAGGCGACGATCAGGTTCTTCTTCGCGAGCTCGTTCATCCAGTCTTCGTCGGCCGAAACGAACAGGTCGGCGGGCGCACCGGACTCGACTTGCCGGGCGAGCGCCGACGAGGCGGCGAACGAGATGGTCGGCTTGATATGGCCTTTCCTCGCCCAGACGTCGGCGGCGGCGGTCAGCGATTCCTGCAGCGATGCGGCCGCAAGGACGAGCGGCGGACGCTGTGCCTGCGCGCCGCTCGCGGCAATACTTGTCGTTACTGCCGTTACGACGATCAGATACCGCATGCGCTTTCCTCGATCAGACACCCAATGATATACGCCGATATACAGAGCTCGATCATAATGCCACCGGTGCCGCTACGTTCCGCGAGGTCCGGTTCGAGAAGATATCGCCCGCCTATCCTGCCCGCGGGAGAGACGGCAGAACGCCCTTCATCAGTTGGCGGTCACGCGTCCTGTCCGCGCCAGCTTACCCCAGCCGACCAGCGGCCCCCTCAACGCCTGCGCGATCGCCTTTAGAACAACATAGTACATCACCTGGCGGTAGCCGATCCGCTGCGGGATCAGCAGCCAGAGCAAGCGCCAGCGTTCCTTGCGCTCCAACGCGAACGCGATCGTCGCGGCGAGCAGGTCGATCGCTGTGAAGATCAGCCAGTATGCCAGCATCGTGTAGACGTCGTGGCTTGTCTGCTCCCAGCCATGCGCCTGCACCGCGACATAGGTCGAGGCGAAGCTGACCAGTAGCGCGAGGTCGATGATCGGCGAGATAGAGGCGAGCACGATCTGGAACACGATCGCCTGCGGCAACCCGACCCAGCCGAGCCCGCGCGGATGCGAACTCCCAATCGCCGAACGGTGCTTGTAGAGGCACTGCAACGTCCCGAATGCCCAGCGGAAACGCTGCTTGGCAAGTGCACGCATCGTCTCGGGCGCCTCGGTCCAGGCGATCGCGAACTGGTCATATTGCACCTTCCAGCCATGGCGCTGGATCGCGATCGTGAGGTCCTGATCCTCGGCAAGCGTATCGTCGGGATAGCCGCCGACGCTGCGGATAGCCTCCAGCCGCCATGCGCCGACCGCCCCCGGCACGACGGTCATCGCGTTCAGCCGCGCGAGCGCACGGCGTTCAAGATTCTGCGCAGTGATGTATTCGAGCGCCTGCCATTTGGTGATCAGGTTGACGCGGTTGCCGACCTTCGCGTTACCCGCGACCGCGCCGAGCTTCGGATCGTCGAACCAGCGCGCGAGCCGCGCAATCGTCATCGGTTCGAACTGCGTATCGGCGTCGAGCGCGATCACGATCTCGCCTCGCGCCAGTTCGAGCCCGCGGTTGAGCGCCCGCGCCTTGCCGCCGTTCTGCAGCGTCAGCAGGCGGACGCGGTCGTCGCCGGCGAACGCCTCCGCGACGACGCGGCTGGTGCCGTCGCTCGATCCGTCGTCGATCACTATGACCTCGATCGCGACGTCGTTCGACGCCAGCACGCCCTCCACGGCGCGGACGATCACGCGCTCCTCGTTGAACGCGGGGATCATCACCGTCACGAACCGCGACGGATCGATCGCCGGGAACACCGTCTTCAACTCGCGGCGTGCCTGGATCAACGCGAGCGCGGACAAGGACAGCGCGCGCAGAATACCGATCGTGATGGCGATGCCGAAGATCCAGCGTAGCGCGACGACGATGCCGCCAAGCGTGCTGAACAGCGCAAGATCGGCTACAGCGGCGACACGGTCGCTCGACGAGATCACCGGCATCGACTGGTTTCGCGACAGCCCGGCGAGCGTCGAGACGGGGACGAAGCTGTAGCCCATCGCCCGCAACCGTTCGATGATGATCGGCAGCGCGGCGACGGTTTCGGCGCGGTTGCCGCCGGCGTCGTGGAGCAGAATGACGTTGCCGCTACGCTCGGGATTGCCCGCCTCGACGCCCGCAATGGTCCGGTCGATGATCGCCTGCACGCCGGGGCGCTTCCAGTCGTCGGGATCGACGTGGAGGCCGACCGAGATATAGCCGCGCTGCTGCGCTTCGAGGGCGGGAAGGATCTCGTCCGCGGTGCTCGGCTCGGCATCGCCGAAATAGGGTGCGCGGAACAGCCGGAGCGAGCGGCCGGTGAATGCCTGGAACAGCCGCTGCGTGGTGTTCAGTTCGTACTTTACCTGCCGCTGAGAGACGTTCGCGAGGTTGGGATGCGTATAGGTATGGCTGCCGATCTCATGGCCTTCGTCGACCATCCGCTGGAGCAAAGACCGCTCGGTCAGCGCATTCTCGCCGATCACGAAGAACGTCGCGGGCGCATGCTCGCGCTTGAGTACGTCGAGAATTTGCGGCGTCCATTCGGGGTCCGGGCCGTCGTCGAACGTCAACGCGAGTTGCTTCGGGCGATAGCCGGTGCGGACCACGACATAGGGCGACGGCATCCGCGTGAAGTTGACGTCGGCGATCGTGCCGTCCTTCGCCGGCACGGCGTCGCGAATGCCGGTGACGGGTTCGGCGGCGATCTTGAGGATCTCGCCGCTGCCCTCGATATCGACATTGGTGCCGGCGGGCATGTTATCGATCGAATCGGGGATCGGCAGCTTCCGGTGATCGCGACCCCAGATCGACCAGAGCCCGGGATCTTCGGAGCCGAGACGCCAGAGCGCCACGCTGCCGAGACCCGCCTTTTGCAGGAACGCGATCTGGTTGTACGCCGACGCCGCGTCCAGCAGCCAGACCTGATGCTGCACCCCGCCCTCCGAATAGGCGAAGCTGCTGTTGCCGCTGGTCTTGTCGAAGGTCGGTACGGTGCCCGAATCGGCTGCGGCCTGCCACGCCTCCTCGACGTCGAGTGCGTCGCCGTTGCCGGCATCGGCGCCGGCATGCCAGTCATAGGCATAGGAACCGATCGCGACGACCAGCTTCGACGGGGGAATGCCGCGCGCCGCGTCGGCGACCATGCGCGCGAACCAGCGTTGCGACGCGATCGGGCCGGGCGCGCCGCCCGTCTCGTGCTCGTCATAGGCCATCAGGAAGACCTTGTCGGTCACCTTGGCATAGGCGGGCAGGTTCCAGTCGGCGTTGGCGACCGGCGCCGCAATCGCAACGACCCAACCGCGCGGGGTAAAGCGCGCGCGCGTTTCGGCGAGGAAGGCGCGATAATTGGGCTGCGCCGATGCGGGCAGGTCCTCGAAATCGTAGAACACGCCGCCGGCATGGTTCGCGCTGAGGAACGGTACGAGTTTATCCAGGAAGGCTGCGCGGGCCTTCGGATCGGCGAACAGCGCGGCGCTGCCCGCACCGTCCCAGTTCCCGTCGACCGCGTTCTGCACCATCGGCAGGATCATCGGGCGGTGGACCGCCTTGTTGAGGATGTCGCGCCCAGCCTGATCACGGAACACGGTGACGTGGTGATCCTTGCCGGTGATCGAGACCCAGCCGGGGATCAGCCAGTCGAGCTGTTCGACATGCCGCGCGAGGCTCGCCGTGCTGGCTTCGTCCCACGGCGCGTGGAAGGCGATCGCGAGCGGCGGGTTGGCGCCGTTGCCGACACCGGGCTTGGCTGCGCTCGTCCCGAACAGCTGCTTGGCGTAGTAATTGAGGTCGCGCCGGGTCTCGCGGAGGATACCGCCCCGCGGTGCGGGCAGCTTGTGGAGCGCAGGATGCTCGGGCTCGATCGGGAGCAGCGGCGCAGTCGGTACCGCGCCGATCGAGACGGCGAACATCGCGATCGACAGCAGCAGCAGGGCGATGAACGCGGCGACGCCAAATGTGAACCGCCGCCGACGACGGCCACTTGCATCATAGAATACGGGATTGAGTGACATGGAACGAGTATCAACCGGCCGAAGGAAAACGGCAACTCGCCGCGACATTGCGCTACAATGCCATTTGCGCCCACGCTGCTGAAAAATGCGTCACGCTTGGTTTAGTTAGCGACGGAGGTTCTACTGCATCCCCTCCCGCATGAAGTCGGCAATTCGAACGATCCTCCCCCGCCAGGGGGAGGTGGCACCGAAGGTGACGGAGGGGGAGGAACACACAACAGCGGTTTCCCTTACCTCCCCCTCCGTCTGGCAAGTGCCAGCCACCTCCCCCTTGCGGGGGAGGATTGATGGCACCCTACCCGATCAACGGAACTTGCCGCTGAGCGAAACGCCGATGATCCGCGGTTCGTTGAACACCGCCGCCATGTAGTTTTCGATCACGCCCTTAAGGTTCTTTTCGCCCGTGATGTTGCGCGCGAACACAGCCAACTCATAGGCGTCGTCCGGTGCGGCATAACCAATCTTCAGGCCGCCCTCGAAGTTGCCATTCGCGGTGAACTCCTTGGTCTTGTACAGCACGAACTGCGTATAGCCCTGGATGTTGAAGTCGCCCGCGATGAACGCACGACCGCCATTGCCAAGCGGCTGGTCGTAGCGCGCGGTAAGGTCGACATTATATTCCGGCGCATTCGGCAGCGGCTCGCCGTCGATCTTGACCAGAAACGTCGTGCCGAACTGACCGACGATCGCCCGCGGCGTCCGCGATGGCGTGCAGACCACGACGCTGTTGAGCGCGCAGATCTGTACCTCGGTGGTCTTGTCGCGGATCGCGCTGTGCAACAGGCTGAGCCCTGCACCCAGCGTGAGGTTCGCGACAGGCTTCCAGTTTGCTTCGGCTTCCATGCCGTAGGCCTCGGCCTTGTTGCCGTTGAACAAGATGCCGTTGCCGTTCACATCGTTGCCGTTGAGCTGGATGTCGTTGACGCGGTAGCCGAACACCGTCGCGTTGAGGCTCAGCGTGTTGTCGAGCAGACGCGTCTTGATCCCCGTCTCCCACGACAGGATCGTCTCCGAGTTCGCGGTCGAGAAGTCGGAGTTGAACACTGCCGAACGACCCTGGATCGTCGGTCCGCGGAAGCCTTGGGCCACGCGCGAGTACAGGCTGATGTCGGGGTTCGCCTGGTAGAGGACGCTCGCATCCCAGCTCGGCTTGGTCGACTTGAGCGTCACGTCACGACGGCCGCGATACGTTACGGTCCCATCGGCTTGGTCCGCCGTCTTCAGCAGCTCGGTCCGCTTCTTGTCTTCGGTGATCCGGCCGCCAAGCGTCACGGTCAGCTTATCCATCAGCTCATAGCTCACTTGGCCGAAGCCAGCCCATGAGGTGTTCACGTCGTGAAGCCGCACCCAGTTATTCGCGTTGCGCGCCGTACCCGTCAGGAAGAACGCTCGCTGGTAGAAATCGGTAATGTCACGATTGTCGAAATACAGACCGCCAACCTGCCAGTTGAACCTGCCACCGGGGGTGCCGGCGACGCGAAGTTCCTGCGACCATTGATCGAGATCGCGGATCTGGCCCTGGGACTGCCCGGATTGCGCGCGCCCAGGGAAGTTTACCGCAGCCCCGCCGTCGGTATCGCCCCGGCTGAAGCCCGACGTCGTTTCATATGCGGTGATCGAGGTGAGCGCCGCCGGACCGAAGTCGTACGTCGCGCGAGCCGAGCCACCGTAGGTGTTGTAGCTCTGCGGGTTGTCATTCCCCTCGTCGAAGGACACGATATTGCGCGGCTCGGCCGAGGCGTCGCTCGACCCCTTCTTCAGCGCACCGCGGTGGAACAGCGTCGAGGTGCCGTCATACCAGCGGGCGTGGCCCGACAAGTCGAGCGTGAAGCGCTCGCCCGGCGTCAGCGCCAACTGGACGCGGATGTTGCGGTCGTCGAAGCCGCCCATGGCGTTGTTGCGCGGCGTGGCGGTGCTGTCCGCACTGAATCCTGCGAACCGGTTGTCGACATAGTTCTCGCGGTGCTGGATCAGCGTTGACAGGCGGATCGACAGCAGGTCCTTAATCAGCGGACCACCCACTCCCGCATCGAGGCTGACGCTGCCGTAGCTGCCGACCGAGGCCGAGGCGCGGCTCTCGAAGTCGTTGGTCGGCTTGTTCGTGTCGAACTTGATGATGCCGGCGGTGGTGTTGCGCCCGAACAGCGAGCCCTGCGGGCCGCGCAGCACTTCGACTTGGCGGACGTCGAACACCGGGTTCGACTTCAGCACGACATGTTCGAGGATCACGTCGTCCTGGATGATCGTGACCGGCTGCGATGCACCGAGGTAGAAATCGATGTTGCCGAGGCCGCGGATGTAGAAGCGCGGGAAGATACGGCCGGTGGTCGATTCGACGTACAGGCCGGGGACGCGACCAGACAGCGCGAGCAGCGTGTCGTCGCCGCCAGCTGTAAAGGCGCGCAGCGCATCGCCCGACGCGACGCCGACCGATAGCGGGACCTTCTGGAGGTTTTCCGAACGGCGCTCGGCGGTGACGACGATATCGCCGAGACCTTCCTCGGGAGCAGACTGCCCAGCTTGAGTCTGGGCCTGATCTTGGACCGGCGCGGCCTGTGCGAATGCAGCCGATCCACCCACAACCGAACCAAACGCGACGCCGAGCATCAACGCCGACTTAACGACCGAAATCTTCAAGATGATATTCCCCAATCGTGCGGCGCCGTCCCTGACGGCCCGCCGCACATCCCAAAAGACAACGTCGTTGCTTGTCCTCGACCGTCCTCCCCCGGACGGCCCGACGACGCCTCGCGACGCTCACTCCCCGATCCGGCGGTTAGGTGGGGATTGTGTTAGGATGATGACAGTTGGTTGCGGTGGCGTCGGGCGAGCGCCGGTTTGCAACACGGTGCGATATTTTTGCCGATGGCGCGGATCGGAGACGCCATGCTAGCTGCGCCCTATGGAGTTGGTGATGCGATTTTGGCTGACTATCCGGCGCTCGGGGTGGTTCGAGCCCAGTGCGATCGGTAGCCTCTTCCCGTTCCCTTTCGCCTGGCAGGCTTGGGCGATCATGGCGGCGTTTATCGCCGCGATCGCGGCGAGCGTCGTACTGCATGGTGAGGCCGCTTGGCTGACACGAATTCTCCTGTGCATCGGCTACATCGCGTTTGGGGTCGCTACGTACGAGTGACGGCGACGGGCGGCGGTGCGCCTTTCCAGGATGGACAGGCATTCGGGGTTTGGCTCACGACAGTTCGGAAGCTGATAGATCTCCCCGGACTGGTTTGGCACTTATTCCGTGGAGGCAAGAATAGCTTGTCTCCCCGCGAAAGCGGGGACCCAGACTGGGCTCCCGCCTTCGCGGGAGAACAAGCAAGATAGGACTATCGTTCGACTGCGCCCCAATCGCGCCACGGCAAAGCCGCGTCGTCGGACGACACGACCGAGGACAAGCTCGGCCGGTCGCCGTCCGGCTAGACGCTTATCCTCGTCCAAGCAGAGCTTAGCTTCAGGCGTCGTCGCCCATCCGCAGCGCGGCAATAAACGCCTCCTGCGGGATGCTGACCGAGCCATACTCGCGCATCTTCAGCTTGCCCTTCTTCTGCTTCTCCAGAAGCTTCTTCTTGCGGCTCGCGTCGCCACCGTAACACTTCGCGGTCACGTCCTTGCGCATCGCGCTGATCGTCTCGCGCGCGATCACCTTGCCGCCGATCGCCGCCTGGATCGGGATCTTGAACAGATGGCGCGGGATCAGCTCCTTGAGCCGCTCGACCATGCCGCGGCCGCGGACTTCGGCGGTGCCGCGGTGGACGATCATGCTCAGCGCGTCGACCGGCTCCTCGTTGACCAGGATACCCATCTTGACGAGATCGCCCTCGCGGTAGCCGATCTGGTGATAATCGAAGCTGGCATAGCCCTTCGACATCGACTTCAGCCGATCGTAGAAATCGAACACCACTTCGTTCAGCGGCAGTTCGTAGGTCGCCTGGGCGCGACCGCCGACATAAGTGAGGTTCTTCTGGATGCCGCGGCGGTCCTGACAGAGCTTGAGGACGCTGCCGAGATACTCGTCGGGGACGTAGATCGTCGCCTCGATCCACGGCTCGCTGATCGTCGCGATCTTGTTCGGCTCGGGCATGTCGGCGGGGTTGTGCAGCTCGATATGCGTCGTACCGGACGGATCGGGGTGGGTCAGCTCGATCTCATAGACGACCGAAGGCGCGGTGGTGATCAGGTCCAGATCATATTCGCGCGTCAGCCGCTCCTGGATGATCTCCAGATGCAGCAGCCCGAGGAAGCCGCAGCGGAAGCCGAAGCCCAGTGCGGCCGACGTCTCCATCTCGAACGAGAAGCTCGCATCGTTGAGCCGCAGCTTCGAGATGCTCTCGCGCAGCTTCTCGAACTCGGCGGCATCGACCGGGAACATCCCGCAGAACACGACCGGCTGGACTTCCTTGAAGCCCGCCAGGGCCTCAAGAGCAGGCCGCTTCGCATCGGTGATCGTGTCGCCAACGCGCGTCTGCGCGACCTCTTTGATCTGCGCGGTGATGAAGCCCATCTCGCCGGTGCCGAGTTCGGTCAGCTGCTCTATCTTCGGACGGAAGCAGCCGACTCGGTCGACCAGATGCATCGTGCCGGTCTGCATGAACTTGATCTGCTGGCCCTTTTTCAGGACGCCATCAATCACGCGCACCAGGATGACGACGCCGAGATACGGATCGTACCAGCTGTCGACCAACATCGCCTTCAGCGGCGCCTCCGGGTCGCCGCTGGGTGGCGGGATCTTGGTGACGATCGCCTCGAGGATCTCGACGATTCCGATCCCCGACTTCGCCGACGCGAGCACTGCCTCTGATGCATCGATGCCGATCACGTCCTCGATTTCCTTGCGCACCTTCTCGGGTTCGGCGGCGGGCAGATCGATCTTGTTGATCACCGGCACGATCTCGTGGTCGTGCTCGATCGACTGGTAGACGTTGGCGAGCGTCTGCGCCTCGACGCCCTGCGCGGCATCGACCACCAGCAGCGCGCCTTCGCACGCGGCCAGGCTGCGGCTTACTTCATAGGCGAAGTCGACGTGCCCCGGCGTGTCCATCAGGTTGAGGACGTAATCCAAGCCGTCCTTCGCGTGATACGCAAGGCGCACGGTCTGCGCCTTGATCGTGATCCCGCGCTCCTTCTCGATGTCCATATTGTCGAGCACCTGCTCGGACATTTCGCGCGCGGTGAGGCCGCCAGTTTCCTGGATCAGCCGGTCGGCGAGCGTCGACTTGCCATGGTCGATATGGGCGATGATGGAAAAATTGCGGATGCGGTCAAGCGGAGTCATGGCGCGCTCCTAGCAGCGACGCCGCGTGCGCGATAGATCGCGGACACACTCCATAATTGTCTTGAACGTTCGAGATGGCGCGGCTAGGGCGCTCACCGGCAATGTTGTCGGGGCGTGGCGCAGTCTGGTAGCGCACTGGTCTCGGGGTCCAGGGGTCGTAGGTTCGAATCCTATCGCCCCGACCATTGCCGATTATGGGGCAGTTCGCCCCCCTTCCCCGAGCTGACTTCACGATTGATACGCGACCTGGCCCTGGAGGGCAGGTGTCCGACGATATCCACAGGCGAAGCGACACCATCCTCCCCCTGCCTGGGGAAAATTGGTGGCGCTTGCCTCCGGAGGGGGAAAGCGCCCACTTCCGTTCCGCATCCTCCCCCTCCGTCACCTTCGGCGCCACCTCCCCTTGGCGGGGGAGGATCGTAAGGTCGAGGACCGACGGCGAGTTCAGGCGATCTTTTCGAGTGGCCGATCGGGATGCGCGGCGGTTGCACGGAAACGGGCGGCGGTTGCCTGGGTGTAGGGCTTGGCCATCACCGTCGACACCGTCACCGAGTCCGCCGTCGCGTGGTCGGGCGTCAGCGTCAGCAGCGTGAAGCCCTTGGCGTCCTGATCGCAGAAGCGGACCTCACCTGCGTTTGCGTCGGCGATCAGCGATCCGATACCGGGAAGCAGCGAGCCGTAGGACGGGCTGGTGATCGCGGTGCAGCCGAACTCGGCGGCGACCAGCGTGCCCGAAGCGTCGTGCAGGTCGTTCGCCCACGCCGCATGGCTGTCGCCCGACAGCACGATCGGCCGCGATTTTGCACGCTGGAATGCCGCATACAGACGCTCGCGTGCCGGGGGATAGCCGTCCCAGCTGTCGAAGCCGAACGGCAGACCCGCGCGGTACGAGGCGATGCTGGCGGTCAGCCGCTCGCGCCACATCGCCGGCAACTTGGCCATCGTCTCGGCGAACTTCACCGGCCCGAGCTGGCGCTCAATGTCGGGCCCTGCAACCTTCGCCATCACCACCTGGTTGCCGAGCACCTGCCACGGCTTGCCCGCGGCGACCGAGGACGCCATCGTCTGCTCGACCCAGACGAGCTGCGCGGGCCCGAGCAGTTCGCGATCGGTCCGCGCGCGCTCGGCGAGCATCGGCGCGTATTCGGCCTGTGTGATCTCCTCGCCCTTCGACACTACCTGATGGCTGCGCGCGAGCAGCCGCGTCTCGACCATCACCAGCGTCGCGAGATCGCCGAACTCGAAGCTGCGGTTGATCGCCGCCCAGGGCTGGCCGGGCTTGGGATCGCGGATCGGCATCCACTCGAAATAGGCCTGCATCGCCGCTGCCTTGCGCGCGTCCCAGTCGCCCTCGGTCTTGGGATCGTGGTTCTCGGCGCCGTGCATCCAGTCGTCGTTGGCGACCTCGTGATCGTCCCAGACGCAGATGAACGCGGCGCGGGCGTGCGCGGCCTGCATGTCGACGTCGCGCTTCACCTGCGCGTGGCGCATGCGGTAGTCGGCGAGGCTGACGATCTCGTGGCGCGGCTCGACCAGGCGGCCGATCTTCTTGGCGATGTCCGCGCCGTACCCGTCGACGCCGTATTCGTAGATATAGTCGCCGAGGTGGAGCACCGCGTCGAGCCGGCCGAGCTTGGCGATCGCGTCATAGGCATTGAAGAGGCCGCCTGCGTAGAGCTGGCACGAGACGACCGCCATGACGACATCGGCGACCTTACCCCTGGGCAGCGTGCGGAACCGACCGATCGGCGAGCGCGTCCCGTCGGCGGCGTCGAACCAATAGCGGTATTCGCGGCCCGGCTGCAGCCCGTTCGCCTCGACCTTGGCGGTGAAATCACGTGCCGCACGCGCCGTGACGCTGCCCGAGCGGAGCGGCTTGCCGCCCTCGGTTTCGGCTACGTGCCATGCCAGCGCGATATCGCCGGCGTGCGCCTGGTCAACAGGCGTCGCGCGCGTCCATAGGATCACGCCGTCGACCGCGGGATCGCCGCTCGCAACACCGTGATCGAAGCGGATATTTACCGCGCCCGCCGCCTGCGAGGCGATGGCTGGTAGCGCGAGCGTCGCGCCGGAGCCGGCGAGTTTGAGCGCAGTCTTCAGGGCATCGCGGCGGTTGATCGTCATCGGCTCGGACTTTCGTATCGGGTGTCGCACGCCTGCTAGTCACGATCGAAGACACCCCCGTGGCAGCGATGTGACACGGCCGTTACGCAATAGTCATCTTGCTTTCATCATCGCGACGTCGAAACGTCACGTGCCGCCCCTAGTGCCTCCCCAACGACACGGGGGACTTAATGACACGCATCTTCACGCGGCTGGCACTGGCCACGCTGGCTACGACCTGCTCGACCGCCGCATTGGCGCAAGCCGGCGCCCAGGTAGCCGCGCCGGCCGACGTTCAAGCCAGCACGCCCAACGACGAGATCGTCGTCACCGCGCAGAAGCGCGAACAGCGCATCGCCGACGTCCCGGTCACCGTCACCGCGGTCACCGGCGCGAGGATGGCGTCGATCGGCGTCAATTCGCTGACCGAGGTCGCCGCCTATATTCCCGGCTTGCAGATTCAAGAGCAGAGCGCGAACAACCCGGGCTTCGTGATCCGCGGCATCACCTCGGACAATGGTTCGTCGCAGCAGGGCGCGCGCGTCACGCTGTATTACAACGGCATCGACATCAGCCGGTCGCGCGGCGCGTATCAGGATCTGTACGATCTCGAGCGGATCGAGGTCGTGAAGGGCCCGCAGGCGACACTGTTCGGCACCGCCGCCGCGGTCGGCGCGATCAGCGTCATTTCGGCGAAACCACAGCCCGGCGTGTCGGGCGCGATCAACGGCTCGTACGGCAATTACAACCGGACGCAGGTGTCGGGCTTCCTCAATGCCGGTAACGACGTGCTCGCCGGGCGGATCGCCTTCGCCTACAAATACCGCGACGGCTATGTCCGCAACATCGCCGGTGACGCGAACGTGCCGAACCAGAATCAGGGTGGCGTCAACCAGGACGATCTGAACGGCCAGGACCAGCGCGGTATCCGCGGCTCGCTGCGTTATCGCCCGAGCGACAGCGTCACCGCCGACCTCGTGCTGACCTATGATGGCCAGCGCAACCCCGGCACCGCGTTTAAGAGCCGCGCGCATGCCCCGACCGGCGGGCAGACCGGCGACTATGGCTATGCCGAACTGTCGGGCTCGCCGTACAGCGCGGCGGTGCTCGGCGCTCGGAAACTCGGGCTCGACCGCAACGTCTACGACGCTAATTTGACGATCACCGCGGAGCTGTCGCCGGGGGTCACCTTCACCACCGTCAACGGCTATCGCCGGTTCGACGCGCTCGAGGTCTTCGACGCGGACGGTGGCCCCGCCGCCTATCTCGAATTCGCCGAGGATGCGAAGGGCGACCAGTGGAGCCATGAGAGCCGGTTCGCCTTCGAAGGGCCGAAATATCGTGCCTCGGTCGGTTGGAATGCGTTTTTCGAGAACGGCTTCCAGCGCGTTCCGTTCGCGACCGAAGAGGGCACGTATCTCGCCTGCTCGGTTGCCGCGGCGTATCAGCCGATCCGGACCGCGCTCAACCGCGCGGGCATTCCGACCGAGACCGGCTGCGTCGCCGCCAACGGCACGATCCCGGCCACCCGCGCGACGTCGATCCTGACCGGCGGACGTGCCACCGCAATACCTTACGCGGCAGAGTTCACGAACTTTGGTAGGAACAACACCTACTCGGTGTTCGCCGACGCGACGTATATCCCGGTGCCCGCGCTCGAGCTGACCGCCGGCGCGCGCATCCTGATCGAGGATCGCCAGTCGGGGTATTCTTCGGTCCAGCCGAACTCGGTGATCCTCGCATCGCTCGGTATCCAGTCGAGCCTGCTCGGCACGGCGAACACCAACGGCAGCAAGTTCGTCGCCGAGAGGAGCTTCACCGCGATCCTGCCGCGCTTTAACGCGCTGCTGAAGCTCAACAGGGCGGTCAATCTGTACGGCACGATCAGCAAGGGCCGGCGCTCGCCGGTGGTCCAGCTTGCCGCACAGCGCACCGCGTTCGGTGTCGGTCCCAACCTCCAGATCATTCCGGAAGAGAAGGTCTGGAATTACGAAGGCGGCATCAAGGGAAGCGTCGGACCGTTCAGCGGCGCCGCCTCGGTATTCTACCAGACCTATGACGGCTTCCAGTTCTCGGTGACGAGCAACGGCGTGACGACGGTCCGTAGCGCGGATTCGGCGAACAGCGTCGGCGTCGAGCTCGAAGGCAATCTGAAGCTCGCGTCGTATCTCTCTGCCTTCGCGACGTTTGCGTATATCGATGGCGGGATCGGCGACGACGTCGCGAACGGCCCCTATGCCGGGAACCAGTTCCGCCTTCAGCCCAAGACGACGGCGTCGGGCGGCCTGATCCTGCGCGCGCCAGTGGGCGGCGTGACCGTCTACGCGACCCCCAGCGTGACCTACAAATCGAAGGTCTTCTTCGAACTGCCGAACACCGAGGCGATCAGCCAGAAAGGCTACACGCTGGTTAACCTGCGCGCCGGGCTCGAGTTCGCGCAGGGTCGCTACAGCGTCGGCGGCTTCGTCCGAAACGCGACCAACAAGCGCTACCTGATCGACGCGGGCAACACCGGCGGGGGCTTCGGCATCCCGACCTACATCGCCGGCGAGCCACGCTTCTACGGCGTCGAGCTGGGCGCGAAATTCTAATTTCCACGCATCGTTACACACCACGCAACCATCCCCGGGGGGACCAAGCATGACGTTCGAGACCATCTATACCGACGGCGATATCGACACCAATCCGACCGCGAACCCGCATCTCAACGATCTGATCGAGGTGCGCTATTCGCGGCGCCAGACCTTGATGGGCGGCATGTCCGCGACCGCCGCGGCGGTGTTCGGCGGCATGCTGCTGACTGGGTGCGACGATGACAATGACGGCGGCTCGGACCCTGTCACGGTGACCGCGACCGCCGGGGGCAGTTCGACCGCCGGCCGCGTCGCGACGCTGACCGGTGCCGCGATCGGCCAGGTCGACAGCGTGAGCTGGACGCAGACGGCTGGACCGACGGTAACGCTGGCAGGCGCGACGACGACGGTTGCGACGTTCGTCGTGCCGGGTGCCACCGCAGGCACGGTGCTGAGCTTCCTGTTCACCGCCGTTTCGGCAAGCGGATCGGTCACCGCGACGACCAGCGTGACGGTCGGCGCGGCGTCGCTGGGCTTCACGGCGGTTGCGAAGAGTCTCGCCGATGTGGTTGCAGTACCGTCGGGATACGCCGTCACCGTGTTGTATCGCCTCGGCGATCCGATCGGCAGCGGCGTCGGCGCCTATGTCAATGACGGCACCGATGCGACCTTCTCGAAGCGCGCGGGCGATCATCATGACGGCATGAGCTATTTCGGGATGTCTGCCACGGGTACGCCGGATGCGAACGGCAACACGCGTGGTCTGCTCGTGCTCAACCATGAGAACATCACGCAGGCCTATCTGCATCCGAACGGCCCGACCAATAGCGGCGGCGTCCGTCCCGAAGCCGAGGCGCTGAAGGAGATGGAGTGCCACGGCGTATCGGTGATCGAGATCAACCGCGCCGCTGCCTGGAGCTACACGACCGCGTCGTCGTTCAACCGCAGGATCACGCCGCTGACGCCGATGAGCTTTTCGGGGCCGGTGCGCGGCGCCGACAGCCTCAAGACGCGCTACTCGCCCGATGCCACCACGGGCCGCGGCACGATCAACAATTGTGCCAATGGCACAATGCCTTGGAATACGTACCTCACGAACGAAGAGAACTGGGTCGGCTATTTCCGCCGCGAGGTCGGCGACGCTGCGCGCCGAGCCGCCACCGGCCCGGCCGGCGTGAAGGCGAACACGTCGCTGACCCGGTATGGCAAGACCGAGAGCAGCAGCAGCACGGCTGGCAATTACGGCTGGTGGTCCGTCACGCCGGCGGACACGACCAGCACGATCTATTCGCGCTGGAATATCACCGCGCAGGCCGGCGCGCCTGCCGATGGCACGGGCGATTTCCGCAACGAGATCTTCCAGTACGGCTGGGTGGTCGAGATCGATCCGTTCGACGCCAATTCGACTCCCCGCAAGCGGACGGCGCTGGGTCGTATGAACCACGAGGGCTGCCAGATCGGCCGGACGATCGCGGGTGTGAAGCCGGCATTCTACATGGGCGACGATGCTCAGAACGAATATATCTACAAGTTCGTGTCGGCCACACCGTGGTCGGGGAGCGATGCCACGGCTGCGAACCGCCTGGCGATCGGCGACAAGTATCTCGATACCGGAACGCTTTACGTCGCGAAGTTCGCGGCCGATGGCACCGGCCAGTGGCTGCCGCTGACCTATAATGTGGGCCCGCTGACCTCGGCCAATGCCGCCTATCCATTCTCGAGCCAGGTCGATGTGTTGATCAACACGCGTCTTGCCGCGGATGCGCTGGGGGCGACGCGGATGGATCGACCGGAGTGGACCGCGGTCAACCCTGCGACCGGCGAGATGTACTGCACGCTCACCAACAACGCGTCGCGCACCGTGGCGACGGTCGATGCGCCCAACCCGCGCGCCTACGTCGATGCGCCGTCGACCTCGGTCGGCAACCGCAACGGGCACATCATCCGCCTTCGCGAGAGCGGCGATACGTCGGAGGCGTCGACCTTCGCTTGGGACATCTACGCTTTCGGCGCGGGTAGCGATCTCGATCCGACCAACATCAATTTGTCCGGCCTTGACGCGACCAACGACTTCTCGTCGCCCGACGGCCTCTGGTTCGGACTGCCGAGCAACGCGTCGGGGACGATCGCACCGGTGATGTGGATCGAGACCGACGACGGCGCGTATACCGACGTCACCAACTGCATGCTGCTCGCCTCGGTGCCGGGGATCGTCGGCGACGGCGGCACGCGATCGGTCACCAGTTCCGCGGGCGGCGTCAGCAACACCGTCACGACGCGGATCGGCAAGGCACCGGGTGCGGCGCTGCGTCGCTTCCTGGTCGGGCCGAAGGAGTGCGAGATCACCGGCATCCATACGACGCCGGACGGCCGGTCGCTGTTCGTTAACATCCAGCATCCGGGTGAGAATGGCGGGCCGACGAACATCACGAGCAGCTGGCCTGCGAACCAGACGGGAACGGTGACGGCGCCCTCACGGCCGCGGTCTTCGACGATCGTGATCACGAAGAACGACGGGGGCGTAGTGGGGCTTTAAGCGCCGCGCAGCTAGCGGCATTCACTCGATCCTCCCCCGTAAGGGGGAGGTGGCACCGCAGGTGACGGAGGGGGAGGACACGGAACGGCGGTTTCCCTCTCCTCCCCCTCCGTCTGGCAAGCGCCAGCCACCCCCCCTGGCGGGGGAGGATTTTAGGCGCTCCTCGATCTGCACAGTGTGCCCCGCCCCGGCGCAGGCCGGGGTCCAGTTGGGGAACGGTGCTGATTGGTGCTGCGCTTCGTTATTGCCACCTCTCCAACTGGGCCCCGGCCTTCGCCGGGGTGGGGCAGTTTCGAGAGGTGGTGCAGTTTAAGGGCGGTCGCGTCCCGTAGGCCCTAGACAGTTCCCGCCGGGATCCGCGCAAGAGCCTCCTGCTCGATCTTCTCCAGCTCGTCCCGCGTCTGGACGATCGCCTCGCGTTGCGCATCGAGCAGGTCGATCCGCTGGCGACAGCGTTCGGCCAATGCGCGCATCTGTTCCACATGCTGCGGGTCGGCGTCATAGAGGTCGAGGAACTCCTCGATGTCGCGCAGCGTGAAACCGAGGCGTTTGCCGCGCAAGATCAGCTGCATCCGGGCCACTTCGCGCCGCGTGTAGACCCGCGTCGTACCGATCCGGCAGGGTTCGATCAGCCCCTTGTCCTCGTAGAACCGCAACGTTCGCGCGCTCACGCCGAGCATGCGCGAGACTTCCTGTATGCCGGTCAGATCGTCCTGTCGGTCGTTCACGCGTCCACTCCCCTCGCCTCCGACGCCGCCGCCTTTGCGGTCTCTTCAGCGACAAGTTCCTTTTTGGATAGCTTGCCGATCAGCGTCTTGGGGAGACTGTCGCGGATTTCGACCTCGCGGGGAAGCTCGATCTTGCTGATCTTGTCGCGCAGAAAATCGCGCAGTTCGAGCGGGGTAGCGACCGCACCTTCAGCCAGCACCACGAACGCCTTGGGCGCCTGGCCGCGGTATTTGTCGGGGACGCCGATGACGACCGCTTCGAGCACGGCGGGGTGTTCGTACAACGCCTCCTCGATCACGCGCGGATAGACGTTGTAGCCGCCAGCGAGGATCAGGTCCTTGATCCGGTCGACGATAAATAGGTAGCCGTCCGCGTCGAGGTGCCCCACGTCGCCGGTACGCAGCGCGCCGTCCGCGAACAGATCGGCGGTGGCGGCGGGCTTGTGCCAATAGCCCTGCGTGATCTGGGGACCGCGCGCGCAGATCTCGCCATTCTCACCGACCGGCAACAGCCGGGTCGGGTCCTCGCGGTCACGGATCTCGATCGTCGTGCCGGGAAAGGGCAGCCCCGCGGAGCCTGGCTTGTTGAGGCCGTCGATCGGGTTGCACGTAATGATCGGCGAGGCTTCCGACAGGCCATACCCTTCGCACAATTTGGCGCCGGTCGCCGCCTCGAACGCGATCCGCACCTCCGCTGGCAGCGGTGCGCCGCCCGAGATGCAGGCGTGGATCGAGGACAGGTTAATCTTCTGCGTTTCGGCGGCCGTCGTAATGGCCGCATAGATCGTCGGCACCGCAGGGAAATAGCTCGGCTTGGTGCGGTCGATCGTCTTGAGCAATTGCTGCAATGCGAAGCGCGGCAGCAGGATCATCTCCGCGCCGGTGCGGATCGAATAGGTCAACACGGTGGTCAGCGCGAAGACGTGGAACAGCGGCAGCGCGCCGAGCACGCGGTCCTGATGCGGCTGCTCGCCGCCGACGAACACCACCATCGCGTCGGCGTTCGCGACGAGGTTGGCGTGGCTGAGCATCGCCGCCTTGGGCTCGCCGGTTGTCCCGCCGGTATATTGCAGCACCGCGACCTCGTCCGGGGAAACGGTAACGGGGGACGGCGCACCCTTCGCCTTGAGCAGCGCGTCGAACGTGGAATGGCGCGCGTCAGTCGGTGCCCGACCGATCTCGGCGCGCTTGAAGATGCGGTAGGCGATCGACTTCAGCGTCGGCAACGCGCCGGCGATCGGACAGGTTATAACGTGCTTCACGCCCATCTGCCCCGCGACCTTGAGCACGCGCGCGTGGATCTCGGCGATGTCGCAGGTGGCGATGATCGTCGCGCCGGAATCTTCGAGCAGATGCGCCAGCTCGCGCTCGACATAGAGCGGATTGACGTTGACGACGACGCCGCCCGCCTTGAGGATCGCGAAGAAGAGGATCGGATAATAGGGCGTGTTCGGCAGGCACAGCGCGACGCGCGTGCCCTTCACGACGCCGAGATCCTGGAGTCCCCGCGCCGCTCGGTCGACCGACTCGCCGAGCTCGGCATAGGTCAGCGTCCTGCCCATGAAGTCGAGCACGTTGCGCGACCCGAACCTCTGCACCGACGCATCGAGCATGTCGCCCAGCAGCCGCGGCTCGCCCAGCAACGGGACGCCGATCGCCTTGCCCCCGGAAGTGTCCTGCATCTCGCTCTCCATTGCTCAATGTGCGTAAGCCATATTGTCGGCCGCTTCACCTTGACGTAAAGGTGAGGTATCGCACCTTAAGGGCAACCCGCAAGCGTTAACCGGGTCGACCGCAATATGAGAGGATCATCGTGACCAACGTCGTCATCGCCGGGTACGCCCGTTCGCCGTTCCACCTCGCCGGCAAGGGCGAGCTCGCCCGCGTCCGTCCGGACGATCTCGCCGCGCAGACGATTCGCGGGTTGCTCGACAAGACCGGCGTCGATCCGGCCGAGATCGAGGACATCATCCTCGGCTGCGCGTTCCCCGAGGGCGAGCAGGGCCTCAACGTCGCCAAGCTGATCGCGCAGATCGCCGACCTGCCGATCTCGGTCGGCGGGATGACGGTCAACCGGTTCTGCGGCTCGTCGATGAGCGCGATCCATATCGCCTACGGCCAGATCGCGGTCGGCGCGGGCGAGGCGTTCATCTGCGCGGGCCTCGAATCGATGAGCCGCGTGCCGATGGGCGGCTACAACCCCCTCCCCAACCCCGAGCTCGCGAAGAAGAGCGCCGGCGCGTACATGGGCATGGGCGAGACCGCCGAGAACGTCGCGCGCAATTACCAGATCACGCGCGCCGAGCAGGACGCGTTCGCGGTGAAGAGCCAGGACAAGGCCGCCGCGGCGCGCGCTGATGGCCGCCTGAGCGACGAGATCGTGACGATCCAGACCAAGGCGGGCCCGGTCAGCCAGGACGGCACGATCCGCGCCGGCACGACCACCGAAGCGCTCGCCGGCCTGAAGCCTGCGTTCAGCGCGGATGGCTCGGTGACCGCCGGCACGTCGTCGCCTCTGACCGATGGCGCTTCCGCGGTGCTGGTCACCTCGGAAGAGTTCGCCAAGAAGCACGGCCTGACGATCCTCGCGCGGATCAAGTCGATCGGCGTGTCGGGCTGCGCGCCCGAGACGATGGGGCTTGGCCCGATCGGTGCGTCGAAGAAGGCGTTGGAGCGGGCCGGGATCACCGTCGCCGACCTCGACGTGGTCGAGATCAACGAGGCGTTCGCGAGCCAGGCGATCGCGTGCATCCGCGATCTCGGTCTTAAGGACGAGACGATCAACCTCGATGGCGGCGCGATCGCGATCGGGCATCCGCTCGGCGCGACCGGCGCTCGGATCGTCGGCAAGGCGGCTGCGCTCTTGTCGCGCGAAGGTGGCCGTTATGCGCTGGCGACCCAGTGCATCGGCGGCGGTCAGGGCATCGCAACGGTGCTGGAGCGCGCATGATGGTCGACGTTGTGAAAAAGGTCTGCGTCATTGGCGCAGGCGTGATGGGTGCAGGGATCGCGGCTCAGGTCGCCAATGCCGGCATCCCGGTGCTGCTGCTCGACATCGTTCCCCGCGAGGGTGATGATCGCGACGCCGTGGCGAAGGGCGCGGTCGCCAAGATGCTCAAGACCGACCCCGCGCCCTTCATGTCGAAGCGTGCGGCCAAACTGGTCGAGACGGGTAACATCGACGATCATCTGGGTCGCGTCGCCGAGTGCGACTGGATCGTCGAGGCGATCGTCGAACGGCTCGACATCAAGCAGGCGCTGTATGCCAAGCTCGAAGCGCTGAAGCGTCCAGGCACCGCCGTGTCGTCGAACACCTCAACGATCCCGCTCGGCAACCTCGTCGAGGGGCGGTCGGACCAGTTCAAGGCCGACTTCCTGATCACGCACTTCTTCAATCCGCCGCGTTACATGCGGCTGGTCGAGATCGTCCGTGGTGAGCATACCGACGTCGCGGTCGCCGAGAAGGTCGAGGATTTCGTCGATCGTTTCATGGGCAAGCGGATCGTCCGCGCGAAGGACACGCCGGGGTTCATCGCCAACCGCATCGGCACCTACTGGCTGGCGATCGCGATCAACGCGGCGATGGACCAGGGGCTGACCGTCGAGGAAGCCGACCAGATCGGTGGCCGTCCGATGGGCGTGCCGAAGACGGGCATCTTCGGGCTGGTCGATCTCGTCGGCGTCGACCTGATGCCGCTGCTGTCGAAGAGCCTGTCGTCCACGCTGCCCGCTGGCGATCCGTATTTCGATACGGTGCGTCCGCTGCCGCTGGTCGACAAGATGATCGCGGAAGGGTTCACCGGCCGCAAGGGCAAGGGTGGGTTCTATCGCTTCGACAAGGCGACGCGGACCAAGCTCTCGCTCGACCTCGCGACCGGCGAGTACCGTGCTGAAGCCAGGCCCGCTGAATTGCCGGGCAAGACCGGCAAGGACCTCGCGGCGCTAATCGCTGAGCCGGGCAAGATCGGCACCTATGCTTGGTCGATCCTCGGCAACACGCTGTCCTATGCGGCGATGCTCGTCGGCGAAGCAGCGGACGATGTCGTCGCGATCGATGACGCGATGAAGCTCGGCTATAATTGGAAATACGGTCCGTTCGAGTTGATCGACCGGATGGGGCCGGGTCTCCTCGCCGCGCGCCTCGCCGAGGAAGGTCGCGACGTTCCTGCGATCCTGACGACCGCGGGCGATCGTCCGTTCTACCGCGTCGAGAACGGCCAGCGTCAGTATCTCACGGCTAATGGTGACTATGCCGACGTGCCGCGCGCGGACGGCGTCGAGCTGCTGGAGGACATCAAGCTCCGCTCGCAGCCGATTCTCACGAACCTGTCGGCATCGCTATGGGATGTCGGCGACGGCGTCGCGGCACTCGAGTTCCACACCAAGATGAACGCGCTCGACGATCAGGTCGTGGCGTTGATCAACGAGGCAATCCCGGTCGTCCGCGAGCGCTTCAAGGCGCTGGTGGTGTATAACGAGGCGTCGAATTTCTCGGCGGGCGCGAACCTGGGCGCTGCGATGTTCGCGGTCGGCGCGGGCCTTTGGGACATGGTCGAGGCCAGCGTCTCGGGTGGTCAGCAGGCGTACAAGGCGCTCAAATACGCGCCCTTCCCGGTCGTCA
Organism: Sphingomonas faeni; assembly: GCF_040407565.1. Taxonomy (GTDB): domain Bacteria; phylum Pseudomonadota; class Alphaproteobacteria; order Sphingomonadales; family Sphingomonadaceae; genus Sphingomonas; species Sphingomonas faeni_F. The sequence goes on along the minus strand of NZ_JAPZPR010000004.1, from coordinate 414,777 downwards.
GCGCGCCGGCCGGGCTCGCGCTGGGCGGCGGGTGCGAGATCCTGCTCCACTCGGACGCGGTGCAGGCGCATGCCGAGACCTATGCGGGTCTGGTCGAATGCGGCGTCGGGCTCGTTCCCGGCTGGGGCGGCAATGGCGAGATGCTCGACCGCTGGACCAAGTCGCGCACGCTGCCGAACGGGCCGATGCCGGTGCTGACCAAGGTGTTCCAGGCGGTTTCCACCGCGCAGGTCGCGAAGTCGGCAGCGGAGGCGAAGGAGATGATGATCCTGCGCAAGGCTGATGGCATTACGATGAACCGCGATCGGCTGCTGGCGGATGCAAAGGCCAAGGCACTTTCGCTGGTCGAGGGCTATGTCGCGCCGGAAAAGCCGACATTCCGCCTGGCGGGCGCGAGCGGCCGGACGGGGCTGAACATGGCGGTCGCGGACTTCCACAAGAAGGGCATGGCGACCGACTACGACCTCGTCGTCGCAGATCGCCTCGCCGAGGTTCTGACCGGTGGTGAGGCGGATCTGGTCGACACGGTGACCGAGGACCAGCTGCTCGACCTGGAGCGCGCGGCGTTCATGGCGAGCGTGAAGGATCCGCGCACGCAGGCACGGGTCGTGCATATGCTGCAGACCGGGAAGCCACTGCGGAACTAAGACTGTTCCCCCGCGAAAGCGGGAGCCCAGGGTTCAAGCAGCGCTGCGTTCGTGATCCTGGGCCCCCGCCTGCGCGGGGGCACACCGTGCGCATGAACACTTTTCGCCCCCGGAAATCAGTAAGAAGACTTGACTTGTCTTCGTACAATTCTAGTCGGGATCCACACCTGCCGTATACGGCAACGAGGTCGCGGTAACGTCGACGACTTTACGAGATTTTAGCGACCGTACGCATACGGCGCGTCCAACGACACTAGGAGAGGATAGAAGATGTCCCTGTTGATCGCTACCGCCCTGCTCGCCGGCGCATCTGCCACGCCCGAGACCGTCATCGGTCGCTGGAAGACCGAGACGCACAACGCCATCGTCGAGATCGCCCGCTGTGGTCCGTCGATCTGCGGCAAGATCCTCACTTCCGACGCACTGCGCGCCAATCCTTCGATGAAGGATGCGAACAATTCCAACACCGCGCTGCGCAACCGCCCGATCCAGGGTTTGCAGATGCTCAGCGGGTTCAAGTCTGACTCAGGCGGCGTCTGGAGCAGCGGCCAAGTCTACAACGCCGAGGACGGCAAGACTTATAGCGGCAAGATCACCCCGCTCGGCGCGAACCAGTTGAAGCTGCGCGGCTGCGTCTTCTTCCCGCTCTGCAAGACCCAGACCTGGACGCGTGTGCGCTGAGGCGCGGCTTCCACCTCCCTATTCTCAGTATAGCTTTCAGGATCTTACCCATGATGCTTCGCACCAAAGCTCCGCTTCTCGCGGTATCAGCGCTCGTCTCCGCCTTCGGCTTCGCCAGCACCGCCTACGCCGACGCCTTCTATCTACAGGCGCAGTCCGCACGCGGTGCTGGCCGCGCATTCTCGGGCGAAGGTGCCGACACCGGTCCTGACTCGCTGTGGTGGAACCCGGCCGCGATCGCCGGTATCCGCGACGGCAGCGCGACGCTGAGCGCAAGCGCGATCCTGCCCAAGGGCGACGTCGTCGACACCGGCACGCTCATCGGCCGCCCGACCTTCTCGCCGACGACCGGCCGGCCAACCGGGTTCAATTACGCGCCGGTCGGCGGCAACGGTACGTCGAGCGATCCGATCAACAAGGGCGTCGTCCCGTCGGGCGCGATCGCCTATCCGCTGACCGACCGGATCGCGATCGGCGTGGCGGTAACGTCGCCCTTCAGCTTCACCACCAATTACGAAGCCAACAGCTGGGCACGCTACAGCGCGGACAAGACCCGGCTGCGGACGATCGATATCCAGCCGTCGATCGGTGTTGCCGTGACCGACTGGCTGCGTGTCGGTGGTGCGCTGAACGTCGAATATACCGATGCGACGCTCAACAACGCGCTCCCCAACCTGTCTGCGGGGCTGCCCGACGGCTTCCAGGAGCTGAAGGGTGACGGCTGGGACTTCGGCTGGACCGCAGGCGTTCAGCTGCATAACGACTTCGCGACCGTCGGCATCAGCTACAAGTCGAGCATCCGCCACAAGCTGAAGGGCAGCCTGAACGTCACCGGGCTGGTCGGCCCGCTGGCAAGCTCGAACGTTTCGATCGACGGCGCCAAGGCGAGCTTCAACACGCCGGGCCAGGTTATCGTCGCCGGTCGCATCCGCGCCACCAACGCGCTGACGCTCAACGCACAGGTCGTCGCGTACAACTGGAGCAAGTTCGACACGATCGATCTTGGTGCCCCGCTGAACACCGCGATCCCCGAGAACTACCAGGACAGCTGGAGCCTGGCGGGCGGCTTCGATTACGCCGTCACCCCCAAGGCGACGATCCGCGCGGGTGTCCAGCGCACCAAGACGCCCACGCAGGACGGCTTGCGCGATGCCCGCGTGCCCGACGCCGATCGCTGGACCTATGCAGCGGGTGGCTCGTACCAGCTGACCCCGCGCATCGCGCTCGACGCCGCCGCGCAGTATGTCGACTTCGAGAACACGACGATCGACCGCAGGACCGCTGCCTATGTCGGCACCGCCGCACAGACGAACATCCTGACCTCGGGCGCACTGCGCGATGCGTCGGCCGTCGTGCTGTCCCTCGGCGGACGGCTGAGCTTCTAACTGATAATCCTCCCCCGCCAGGGGGAGGTGTCTGGCACTTGCCAGACGGAGGGGAAGGAAGGCGACAACGTCTGTTCCGTGTCCTCCCCCTCCGTCACCTACGGTGCCACCTCCCCCTCGCGGAGGAGGATTTTAGACTTCGACCAATCTCAAACCTTCGGCGTAAACGCGCTGCTTGGCCGCGTACGACGCTGCGGACATCTTCAGCCCCGCAATCGCTTCCGGGGAAAGTTCGCGAACCGCCTTTGCCGGCGAACCGACGATGAGGCTCCCGGCCGGGAACATTTTCCCCTCGGTCACCAGCGCGTTCGCACCGATCAGGCAGTTCTCGCCGATCACTGCGTTGTTGAGGATCGTCGCGCCCATCCCGACCAGCACGTTGTCGCCGATCGTGCAGCCATGCAGGATCGCGTGATGGCCGATCGTGCAGCCTTGGCCGACGGTCAGCGGCGCACCGGGATCGGAGTGCAGCATCGCGCCCTCCTGGATATTGGTCTGCGCGCCGACGAGGATCGGCGTATTGTCCGCGCGGATCACCGCTCCAAACCAGACACTGGCCCCCTCCCCCAGCCGCGCATCGCCGATCACGTCGGCGGACGGCGCGACCCAGACGTCGTCGGCAAGCGTCGGTCGTTTTCCTTCGATCGCGTAGAGTGGCATCAGGCGGCGTCCCTCTCCTTCGCCCGCGCGCGGAACGCGTGGAGCAGCGGCTCGGTATAGCCGCTCGGCTGCGTCAGGCCATCGAACACGAGAGCGCGGGCGGCCTGGAACGCAAGGCTGTCGTCCTCGTGCCCCGCCATCGGCCGATACAGCGGATCGCTGGCATTCTGCGCATCGACCTTCGCGGCCATCCGCCGCAGCGCCGCGTCTGCCTCGTCAGGTGTGGCGATGCCGTGGAGCAGCCAGTTCGCCATGTGCTGCGAACTGATCCGCAGCGTCGCGCGGTCCTCCATCAGGCCGATGTCGTGGATGTCGGGCACCTTCGAGCAGCCGACGCCCTGGTCGACCCAGCGGACGACGTAGCCGAGAATGCCCTGTGCGTTGTTCTCGAGCTCCTCGCGAACCTCGTCGGGTTGCCAGTTATGGCCGATCGCGACGGGGATCGTCAGCAGTGCGTCGAGCGAGGCGATCGGTTCGGCCTTCCGCTCCGCTTGCCGCGCGAACACGGCGACGCGGTGGTAATGCGTCGCGTGCAGTGTCGCGGCGGTCGGCGACGGCACCCAGGCGGTGTTCGCGCCGGTCATAGGATGTGCGATCTTCTGCTCAAGCATGTCCGCCATCCGGTCCGGCGCGGCCCACATGCCCTTGCCGATCTGCGCCTTGCCGCTGAGCCCGCAGGCGAGCCCGATCTGGACGTTGCGATCCTCATATGCCTTGATCCACGACGAGGCCTTCATGTCGCCCTTGCGGATCATCGGACCGGCGCGCATCGACGTGTGCATCTCGTCGCCGGTGCGATCGAGGAAGCCGGTGTTGATGAATACGACCCGGTCCCTCACCGCGGCGATGCAGGCGGCGAGATTGGCGGACGTACGCCGCTCCTCGTCCATCACGCCTACCTTGATCGTGTGGCGCGCGAGGCCGAGCAGGTCTTCGATCGCGTCGAACAGCCTGTTGGTGAAGTCGGCTTCGTCGGGGCCATGCATCTTCGGCTTGACGATGTAGATCGAGCCCGCGCGGCTGTTGCGGATCGGGCCGGTGCCCTTCAGGTCGTGGAGCGCGATCAGCGACGTGACGATGCCGTCGAGGATGCCTTCGGGCGCCTCTTTGCCGTCGGACAGCAGGATCGCGGGCGTGGTCATCAGGTGGCCGACATTGCGCACGAACATCAGGCTGCGGCCGGGGAGCGTGAACGCGCTGCCGTCGGGTGCGGTGTATGGGCGATCCGGTTCGAGCGCGCGCGTGACCGTGCGGCCGCCCTTGGCGAAGCTCGCGGTCAGGTCGCCCTTCATCAGCCCGAGCCAATTGGCATAGGCGGCGGCCTTGTCGTCGGCATCGACCGCGGCGATCGAATCTTCAAGGTCGGCGATCGTGCTGAGCGCGGATTCGAGCACGACGTCGGCGAGGTTCGCAGGGTCGTCGCGCCCGATCGGATGCTCAGAGTCGATCACGAGTTCGATGTGTAGGCCGTTGTATCGCAACAGGATATTATCGCTGGCATGGCCAACGAGCTGGCTCGGATCGGCAAGCTCAGGCGTGCCACCTGTCCAGTCGGTCCACGATCCGTTCGCCAACGGCACCGCATCGTCGAGAAATGCCTTCGCCCACGCGATCACCTGAGCCCCGCGTGCCGCGTCATACCCCTTGCCAGACGCCGCGCCCGGGATCGCATCGGTCCCGTAGAGCGCATCGTACAGGCTTCCCCAGCGCGCGTTCGCGGCGTTGAGCAGGAAGCGCGCATTCAGGATCGGCACCACCAGCTGCGCGCCGGCGAGCGAGGCGACCTCCGCATCGACGTTGGTCGGCGCGACCGCGAACGGCGCTGGCTCGTCGACCAGATAACCGATTTCGCGGAGAAACGCTTGGTACTCCGCCTGGTCGATCGGCTTGCCGGCGCGGGCTTCGTGCCACGCGTCGATCTTAGCCTGAAGGTCATCGCGGACCGCGAGCAGCGCGGCGTTCTCCGGCGCGAACTTGGCGTAGATGTCGGACACGCCCTGCCAGAATGCGGCCGAATCGAGCCCCGTGCCCGGCAACGCCTGCGTCTCGATGAAGTCCACCAGCGCTGCGGCGACCTTCAGACCCGCCTTTTCGATCATCTCGGCCATGCTGCTCTCCTATGCTCTTGCAGCACGATAGACGTCCGTCACCTTCGCCACTAGACATCATAAACCGAAAGCTGTTGATCGCCCGGAGAACGAATGGACCCCGATATCGTCCTCTTCGCCGAGGTCGTCCGCACCGCCAGCCTCAGCGCGGCGGGGCGTTCGATGGGTATCTCGCCGCCTATGGTGTCGAAACGGATCGCGCGGCTGGAGGCCCGGCTGGGCGTGCGGTTGCTCAACAGGACCACGCGCCGGCTCGACCTCACCGCACGCGGCGCCGCCTATCACCGCGACATGGTGGAGATCCTCGCCGCGATCCGCGACGCCGAGGCGCGGGTGTCGGACCGTACGGATACGCCGGCCGGGCCATTGCGGGTCAGCGCACCCACGTCGTTCGGCCGCCTCCACATCGCGCCGCACCTCAAGCCGTTTCTCGATGCGTATCCGGGGATCGAACTCGACCTCGATCTGTCGGACGGCTTCTCGAACGTCATCGGCGACCGACTCGACTTGGCGATCCGGATCGCCCCGGCCGTACCGCCGAGCCTCACCGGCTATCGCCTCGCCGACAGCCGTCGCGTCCTCTGTGCTGCTCCGAGCTACAGCGCGCCGTGCGACGCGGCCGATCTTACGGAACACCGTCTGCTTGCAGCGAAAGGCCAGATGCCGTGGCGCCTGGCCGGACCCGATGGCGACGTCACGATCGATCGCCCGAGCTATGTTGCGACCAATTCAAGCGAGGTGGTGCGCGAACTCACGCTGGCCGGTGTCGGCATCGCACTGCGCTCGCTATGGGATGTCAGCGCGGATTTAGCGAGTGGCCGGCTCGTGCGTGTCCTCTCGGAACTGGCTGGTTCGGCGGACGTCGGGATTTACGCCGTGCATGCGCGCGGGCCGGTGTCGTCGGGTACGACCGCGCTGCTCGATTACCTGCGCGGTCTCTGGTCGCCGATACCGCCGTGGGACTCCTGAACGAGGTCGATCGTCACCGCGTCGATCCGTCGCAGCATCGCGACGAACTGCTCGACTTCCTTGGGGGAGAAACCCGCGAAGATCCGGCGCTCCAGGTCGAGCGCTTTGGGTGCCACCGACGCATAGAGCGTTTCGCCGTCATCGGTCAGCTTCAACAAATGCGACCGCCGATCTTCCGAATTCACATGCCGCTGCATCAGCCCGCGCTCGACCAGGGCGATCGCCGCGCGGCTGACGGTGACCTTGTCCATCCGCGTCTGTTGACCGATCTGCTGCTGCGTGATGCCGCCGGCTTCAGCGACCACCGCCACCAGCCGCCACTCCGGGATCGTCAGCCCGAATAGTGCCTCATACGTATCCGCCACCGCCTCACTGACTAGGTTCGAGGTGATCGACAGGCGATACGGGATGAAGTCGTCCAGGACGAGTGCGCGGGTGGCATCGGAGTTGAGCATATCAAAATCGTAACGATTGACACCAGTTGTTCAACCCGCCAGATTGGTAACAACGGATACCAACTGTCAGGATATGATCATGGACCATATGGACGTAAACCCGATGGGTCTCGACGGGTTCGAGTTCGCCGAATTCACCTCGCCCGATCCCAACCGGATGGCCGCGCAGTTCGAGCAGTTCGGCTTCGTCGCCGCCTCGACCCATCCGACCAAGGCCGTCACCCGCTACAAGCAAGGCCGCATCAACCTGCTGCTCAACCGTGAAGACGGTGGCCATGCGGCGGCATTCCGCGCGGATCATGGCCCGTCTGCGAGCGGCATGGCGTTCCGCGTCCATGACGCCAAGGAAGCGTTCGACGCGGCGCTCGCACGCGGCGCCAAGGCGGCCGATGCCAGCATGGGTGCGCTCGGCGAGGGTAGCTATGTGCTCGAAGGGATCGGCGGTTCGCTGCTATATCTGGTCGACAAGCACGGCGCGGCCGGCAGCCTGTATGACGACTGGAACGCGGTACCGGGCGCGGCCGAAGCCGAGGCTGAGAACAACGTCGGGCTCGACCTGCTCGATCACCTCACGCACAATGTGAAGCGTGGCCAGATGCGGACCTGGGCGGAATTCTACGGCCAGATCTTCGGCTTCGAGGAGCAGAAGTATTTCGACATCAAGGGCAAGGCGACCGGTCTCTTCAGCCAGGCGATGATCGCGCCCGACCGCGCGATCCGCATCCCGCTTAACGAGAGCCAAGACGACAAGAGCCAGATCGAGGAATTCATCAAGGATTACAACGGCGAGGGCATCCAGCATCTGGCGCTGACCACCGACGATATCTTCGAGACGGTCGAGAAGCTGCGCGCCCGCGGCGTCAAGCTGCAGGACACGATCGAGACCTATTACGAGCTGGTCGACAAGCGCGTGCCGAACCACGGCCACGACCTCGAACGCCTGCGCCGCAACCGTATCCTGATCGACGGCAATGTCGGCGAGGAGGGGCTGTTGCTGCAGATCTTCACCGAGAACATGTTCGGGCCGATCTTCTTCGAGATCATCCAGCGCAAGGGGAACGAGGGCTTCGGCAACGGCAATTTCCAGGCGTTGTATGAGAGCATCGAGCTCGACCAGATCCGGCGTGGGGTGATCACGGTCGATGCGTAAGCTGAAGTAAAGCGACCGTCTGACACAAGTTCATCCGTCATGCCGGGCTTGTTCCGGCATCTACGGTTCCGCAAAACCTGAAGCAGTCGGTTTGCGGCACGGTGGACCCCGGAACAGGTCCGGGGTGACGGAGCATTTAGTGCACCGTCGTCCACCAAACGGCATGCGTTAGATAGAGTTACCTCATCCTTTGGTTGAGGTCAGAAGTTTGAACGGCCGGCGGTTCGGGCGTTGATCGGAACAGGTGACGGAGAGGAAGCCATGACAATCCACCAGCCGACCAATGCCGCAGGCGAGACCGCCGGCCAGACCGAAGACACGGCGTATCAGCCCGGCTTCGGCAACCACGTATCGACCGAGGCGATCCCCGGCGCGCTGCCGATCGGCCGCAATTCACCGCAGCGCCCCGCGTTCGGCCTCTATACCGAGCAGCTCTCCGGTACCGCCTTTACTGCGCCCCGGCATGAGAACCGCCGCAGTTGGCTCTACCGGATGCGCCCGACCGCGGAGCATCCGCCGTTCGAGCGCTACACCGGCGCCAAGCGGTTTGCGCCTGGCACCACCGACGCGCCGCTCGCGCCCAACCGTCTGCGCTGGAATCCGATCGCGGCCCCCGCCCCGGATACCGATCTGATCGACGGCATGACGACGATGCTCGCCAACCGCGATCCCGCCGATCTCGAAGGCGTGGCGCTGCACGTCTACGCCGCCAACACCAACATGATTTCGCGCGTGTTCATGGATGCGGACGGCGAACTGTTGTTCGTGCCGCAGGCCGGACGGCTACGACTGCTGACCGAACTCGGCCGGATCGACATCGCTCCCGGCCAGATCGCGCTGATCCCCCGCGGCGTCCGTTTCCGCGCCGAACTCCCCGATGGCGAAGCGCGCGGCTATGTCGCGGAGAACCACGGCGCGCTGTTCCGGCTGCCCGATCTCGGCCCGATCGGCGCCAACGGCCTCGCCAACCCGCGCGATTTCGAGACGCCGGTCGCGTGGTTCGAAGATCGCGACGAGCCGGTCGAGGTCGTCCAGAAGTTCATGGGGTCGCTGTGGACCACCACGCTCGATCACTCGCCGCTCGACGTGGTCGCGTGGCACGGCAATCTTGCGCCATGGCGTTACGATTTGTCGCGGTTCAACACGATCAACACGGTCAGCTTCGACCATCCCGATCCGTCGATCTTCACGCTGCTGACCTCGCCGAGCGACGTGCCCGGCCGCGCGAACGCCGATTTCGTGATCTTCCCGCCGCGCTGGATGGTCGCCGAGGGGACGTTCCGGCCACCGTGGTTCCACCGCAACATCATGTCGGAAGCGATGGGGCTGATCACCGGCGCGTATGATGCGAAAGCCGAGGGGTTTGCGCCGGGGGGTATCTCGCTGCACAACCTCATGTCCGGCCACGGCCCCGACGTGGCAAGCTGGCAGGGCGCGAGTGCGGCTGATCTGAAGCCGCACAAGATCGACGGGACGATGGCGTTCATGCTGGAGAGCTGCTGGCCGTACAAGCCGACCGCCTATGCGCTGGAGCATTCGCAGCTCGATTACGACGCGGTCTGGTCGGATTTCCCCAAGGCGATCCTGCCGAAGTGAGCCCGACGCTGCACGGCTATTGGCGCTCGACCACCGCCTACCGCGTCCGCATCGCGCTAGCTGTCAAAGGCGTGGGGTACGCGCAGGTTACGCACGACCTTCGCAAGGGCGAACAACGCGACGCCGAGTACGGCGCGCTTAACCCGCAGGGACTCGTGCCGGCGCTAGCGACTGACGACGCCGTCCTGACCCAGAGCCCCGCGATCCTTGAATGGATCGACGAGACCTGTCCCAGTCCACCGCTGCTTCCTGCCGACGCGAACGGCCGGGCGATCGTCCGTGCGATGGCCGCAACGATCGCCTGCGACATTCATCCGGTGAACAATCTTCGTATCCTGAACGCCTTGCGCACCGAGTTCGGGGCCGACGAGGCAGCGGTAAACCGCTGGATCGCGCGTTGGATTGGCGACGGTTTCGCCGCGCTCGAGACGCAGATCGCGCGCTATGGTAACGGCTTCGCGTTCGGCGCCACACCGACGATCGCCGATTGTCATCTCGTGCCGCAAGTCTATTCGGCCGAGCGGTTCGCGGTCGATCTTTCGCCCTACCCCCGCCTCATGGCCGCCGCTGACAAGGCCCGCTCCCTCCCCGCCTTCGCCGCTGCGCATCCCGACCGGCAGCCGGACGCCGACCCCGCATGAGCGACAGCGAACGGCTGACCCCGACGCCCGGCGGGATCAAGCTCGCGCCGCTCGACGCGATCGCGGACGGCAAGGCGCGCAACTTCGTGCTGCAGATGCGCGCGGGTCGGTTCCACGGATTCGTCGTGCGCAAGGACGACGCGGTGTTCGGCTATGTCGATCGCTGCCCGCATATGGGCCTGCCGCTCGCGCAGGTGCTCGACGACTATCTCACGCCGCGCGGCGATCTGATCGCGTGCAGCTGGCACTCCGCGCTGTTTGAGATCGACAGCGGCGCGTGCGTCGGCGGGCCGTGCGGGGGAACGCGGCTGACGCCCTGGCCGGTCGCGGTGGTCGACGGGATGATCGTCACCGCAGGCTGACGCGGCGGGCGACTTGCGCTAAGGGAGCGCACCTCCTCCCCTGCACGATGAACCGATGACCGAAACCCTGCCCATCCGCGTCGTGGCGCTGTACCGCTTCACGCCGTTCGCCGACATCGCCGCGATCCAGCCGCCGCTCGCGTTGGTGTGCTGTTCCAACGGCGTGAAGGGGACGCTGCTGCTCGCCGCCGAGGGGATCAACGGGACGATCGCCGGGTCCGAAGAGGGGATCGACACGGTACTCGCACACATCCGTGCGCTGCCGGGATGCGCCGATCTCGACGTCAAGGAATCGCGCGCGGAGACGATGCCGTTCCACCGGATGAAGGTTCGGCTGAAGCGCGAGATCGTGACGATGGGCGAACCGACGATCGATCCGCTGACGGGCGTCGGCCATTATGTCGAACCGGAGGACTGGAACGCGCTGATCGCCGAGCCCGGAACGATCGTGATCGACACGCGCAACGACTATGAGGTCGCGGTCGGGACGTTTGCCGGCGCAGTCGATCCGCAGACGCGGACGTTCCGGGATTTTCCGGCGTGGTTTCGCGAGCATCGTGACGAACTGGCCGGGGATGGACCGCCCCCGAAGATCGCGATGTTCTGCACCGGGGGGATACGGTGCGAGAAGTCGACCGCGTTTCTGAAGGCCGAGGGGCTGGACAAAGTTTATCACCTCAAGGGCGGCATCCTGAAATATCTGGAGACGGTGCCCGCGGCGGAAAGCTTGTGGGAAGGCGAGTGTTTCGTGTTCGATCAGCGGGTTGCGGTCGGACATGGGCTTGCGTTGGGAAGTTATGTGTTGTGTCACGCGTGCCGGATGCCGGTGAGTGTCGGGGACCGTACGTCGCCGCTGTATGTCGAGGGGGTGAGTTGCCCGGCTTGTCATGATGCTCGCGACGAGACGCAGCGAGCGGGGTATGCCGAGCGGGAGCGACAGGTGCGTCTGGCTGAGGCTCGTGGCGAAACGCATGTCGGGGCGGTTTTAGCGACGAAGAACGAGCCAGATTAAGATTGTTCGACCCTAATCCTCCCCGGCGAAGGCCGGGGTCCAGTTGGAGAGGTAGAGGTAATGACGGACGGCGCTCCGTTACTGCCGTCCCCCAACTGGGCCCCGGCCTTCGCCGGGGTGGCGACTTGGTAGGCTAAGCTGAAAAACGCGCCGCCAACGCCGTATTGCCCTGCGATACCGCGAGCGAATGCACGCTGTTCCCTGCCGCATCGACGATCTTCGGGTCCGCGCCGTGCTCCAGCAACAGGTCGATGATCGCGGTCTTGTTCACTAGCGCCGCCATCATCAGCGCGGTCTGGCCGACGCCATTCCGCCGGTTCACTTCGGCCCCCGCGTCGAGCAGGATCTGCGCGATCTCGGTATAGCCCTTGAAGCAGACGCCCATCAGCGCGGTGTTGCCGCGCGCGTCCGCTGCGCCATCGACCTGCGCGCCTGCCGCGAGGAGCGCTGCGGTGGCTTCGGCCTGGCCGTTGTAGCTCGCGATTACGAGCGGGGTGTAGCCCTTCGCGTCGGTCACCTCGATATCGACGCCGGCCTTCAGCAGCGCCGGGATCATCTCGTCGCGCCCCGTCCGCACGGCATCGAACATCAGTTCGATTAGCCGCTCCATCGGCGGCAACGGGGGTAACTCACGCGCGTCAGTCATCATTCGCCTCGATGATATGCGGCACGAACCGCGCGAGATTGCGCGTCACGACCGTGTCATCCTCACGAACGCCGATGCCGGCGGCTTCGTTGCCGACCATCCACGCGCCGATCACCGGATGGCGGCCGTCGAACACGGGTGGAGGCGCATAGGCCTGGCGGATCGCGCCCTCCGCGCCGTAGCCCTGATCGAGCACGGCGTGGCCGCTATCGCCGATCACCTCGACGTTTGCGCCCTCACGCGAGAACAACGGCTTGCGCACATATTTCGGGCCGAGGATCTTCGCGGCAGGATCGTCATCGAAAAATGCCGGTAGAAGGTTCGGGTGCTCGGGATGGCGTTCCCATAGCAGCGGCAGGATGCCCTTGTTCGACAGGATCGACTTCCACGCCGGCTCGATCCAGCGCACGTCGGCGCGCGACAGGTTCGGCGCATAGGGTTCGCGGAGCATGAACTCCCACGGATACAGCTTGAACGCAGCCTGCACCTCGAACCCGTCGGTATCGACGAAGCGCCCGTCTGCGGCGAGACCGATATCCTTCATCTCGACGAACTTCGGCTCGATCCCGACTTGGCTCGCCAGATCCTCGAAGAACCGCACCGTCTGACGATCCTCGATGGCGCTCGCATCCGCCGCGAAGTGGACGAAGCCCCCGCTTGGAAAAAGAGCGCGGAACCGCTCGCGCAGCTTGTCGAACAGGCTGTTGAACTGGTCCGTCCCAGCCGGCAGCTTGCCGCTCGCGAGCAGATCCTCCAGCCACATCCACTGGAACGTCGCGCATTCGAACACCGAGGTCGGCGTGTCGGCGTTGTACTCGTAGAGCTTGGCCGGCCCGGTGCCGTCATAAGCGAAGTCGAACCGCCCGTAGAACGACGGCTGGCGCGTCCGCCACGTCTCCGCGACATAGTTCCACTGCTCGCGCGGGATCGCGAGGCGTTCCATCAGCTGCTGATCGCGGACCACCTCGTCGACCAGATCGAGGCACATCGCGTGCAGCTGTTCCGCGGCGGGTTCGAGGTCGTCCTCGATCTCCGCCAGCGTGAAGGCATACGCCGCGCCCTCGTCCCAATAGGGCTCGCCATCCGTGTCGTGATAGACGAACCCGATCGCGTCGGCCCGTTCGCGCCAGTCGCCGCGCGGGTCGACCGCGATCCGGCGCATCAGGAGTCCGACGTCTTGGAGTCGTCGCGCTGACCGATCTGCAGCGTCTGGCCGAGTTCCGGCGTCTTCGGCGCGGTCAGCCGCGCAAGCACGTCGTCCGCCGACGACTGCCCCGGTCCGATGCCTGCCAGCCGCAGCTTCTCGTCGAGGTCGGCGCCGGTACGACGATCTTCCAGTTCGCCTGCCGCCTTGATCCGCTCGCCACGGATCGCCTGCCGCTCGCGAATACGCGCGAGGCTGTCCGCCGCCGAGCCGAGCTTGTTACCCGCGCCCATGCTCCCTGACGCGACCGAGGCTTGCGCCTTCTGCACCGACTCGTTGACCTTCACGACCTCGACCTCGCGGCGGAGCTGTTCGATCTTGCGATCGGTCTGCGCGACGGCGGTGTGGATCTGCTCCTCGGCGGCGCGCATGTCCTCGACCTGCGGGGACTTCAGCGCGATGTCCTGTTCGAGATCGGCGATCCGCTGCGCGACCTGGCGCGCGAGATCCATGTTGCCCTTCTCGACCGCGATGCGCGCGGAGGCCTCGTACTTGGTGGCCTGAGCACGGAAGCTCTCGACCTCGGTTTCTAGGATGCGGCGACGTGCTACCAGCCCCGCGAGATCGTCGCGTGCCTTGCCCTGCGCCTTGTCGGCATCGCGAATTTCCTGGTCGAGGATACGCAGCGCGTTCGCATCGACGACCGCCGCGCCCGCTTCGTGCGCGCCGGCACGACCGAGGGTGAAAAGCTTGCTCCAGATGGCCATGCCAGTCTCTCCGTTTGTATCAGTTCAGGCGGCGGGAATCTGCGCGTGGCGCAGGTCGGTGGCCGCATCGATCGCATTCTCGGCAAGCGTGCGCAGTTCGATGATCACGGTATCGAGCCGGCTGGACGTCGCGAGTTCGCCGAACAACTCGTAATAATCGCGGCCATCGACGGTGCCGATTCCGAAGTTCGACAGCGGCACCAGCTTCTGCGATTTCAACAAGAAGGTGTTGAACGCCAGCTGGTCCTCCTGCTCGTCGCACGGCCACAGCAAAGTCGAGCACGCGATCTGCGCCTCGCTGACGTTGACGAACAGTTCGAGGTCGCCGTGGTGGTGCATCGTCACCAGCAGCACCGGGTCCGCGCCTTCCAGGATCCGTGCGGAAAACTCGCCGGCTTTCGCAGGCTCGGACGTGTCGAGCGCGGCTTTCAGGCTGCGGACGGTCCAGATGTCGGTCAATGCAAGAACTCCCGTGCTTGTCGCTCGCGGAGACACATAGGCGCAGGCGAGAGGCACGCCAATGGCGCTTTGCGACGGCTCGCGCTTTGGCCTATGCGGGGGGCCAATCAGAGATACGAGGATTGCATGTTCGATCGCCTGTTCGGCCGCAAGCCAGCACTTGACGGCAACGCCCTGCCCGTCGTCCGCAACGTCACGCTGGGGCGGACGGTGACGGTCGATCCGCTGGCTTGGCGCCGGTTCGGATCCGAACTCCTGTTCCCGTTCGACCGCGATACGCTGGTGATCGTCGCGCAGGGGCGGATTGACCTCAACGAGGGCGGCTTCGTCCACCGGTTCTACACCGACGACGACATCATGTTCCAGGCCGTGTCCAACGACCGCGACGGGCAGGACGTGACGGACGTCACGCTGTTCGCACCATGGGACAGCAGCTATCCATCGTCCGCCGCCGAGCGCCCGGCGTGGAAAAGCCGCCTAAAGGCGCGCATCTTCACCGCCGAGGGGCTGCCCGAATATAGCCGCGCCTGGTTCGGCCCCGAAGCCAGCGAGCAGGAGCCGGTGACGTTCTGGGAAGAACTGCACGACGACCGCGACGGGATCGTCGACCGGCGGATATTCCAGACTTGCATGCTGTTCAGCCGCGATCTGCCGGGCGACGACGGCCGCGAACTGCTGCTCGCGATCGACATGGAGACCGAGTCCGGCGACGTCTCGTTCGAGATCATGCTGGGCGTGGCACTGGAACTCGGCGAGTTCAGGGCCTAGCATCCGCGACGAACGGCTCCGGGGGAAACGCCATGATCGACCAATACAGCTTCGGCGCCAGCGCGCTCGCCTTCCTGATCGCGTTCGTCGCGGCGGGGGCGTTCACGATACTGTTCAAGATCGTCTATCAGGTCGCGACGCCGTATCACGAGAAGTCGCTGATCCGCGAAGGCAATACCGCCGCCGCGATCACGCTGGGCGCGGCGCTGCTCGGCTATGTCCTGCCGCTCGCATCCGCGCTGACGCATACCGTCTCGCTGGTCGAGTTCGCGGTGTGGGCGCTGCTCGCGGGCGTGATTCAGATCGTCACGTTCCTGGTGGTCCAGCATTTCGTGATGCGCGACTTCAACGACCGGATCGTCCGCGGCGAAATCGCGGCGGCGACCTATATGGGCAGCATCTCGCTGTGCGTCGGCATCCTCAACGCCGCCTGCATGACGAACTGAAGGGCATAGCGATGAAGCGTTCCAGATCGATCGTCCTCACCAGCCTGATCGCAGGCTCGGGCATCTCGCTGACCGCGTGCGACGGCGATGTCGGCGGCAAGCCGGTCGAGGCGCAGAGCTATGCGTCGGTACAGGAGTGCCGCGCGGCGGGTGCATTGTCGGCGGTCCAGTGCGATACCGCGTTCGAGCAGGCCAAGGCCGATGCCGCCAAGACCGCGCCGCGGTTTCAGGATCGCCAGACGTGCGAAGAGCAATACGGCGCCGCGCAGTGCGAGCCGCGCAACAACGGCAGCGGTGGGAGCTTCTTTACGCCGCTGTTGACCGGTTTCCTGGTCGGGCAGGCGCTCAACGGTGGCTTCGGCAATCGCGGCGCGCCGATGTACCGCGACCGCGACGGCAATTATTACGGTGGCGCCGGTGGCCGGATCAACCAGGACTATGTGACGGGCCGGACGCGCGTGGGCTCGGACGCCTTCACGCCGACCACCGCCAGAGCCCCTGCCCGCGTCCAGTCGCGCAGTTCGGTGATCTCGCGCGGTGGCTTTGGTGGCGGCTTTGGCGGTCGCAGCTTCGGGGGGTAACGCGGCCGCTACCCCCTCGGGGCAGGCTTAGCGGCGGACCGGCATAAGCGGGCCGCCGATTTCAGTCGCGGCGATGAACGCGGGACGGGAGCACAGGCGATCCAGATACGCCGCGACGTCCGGATGCTCCTTGAGCAATCCGGCGCTCTCGGCGATCGCCAGGATGTAGCACATCTGGATATCGGCCAGCATCAGCTGCTCGCCCATCAGATACGGGCCATCGCCAACCCCCGCGCCGATATAGTCGAGCGTCTTCGTCACTTCGGGCCCGGTGAACTTGGCAAGGCCGTCGGGCAGGCCGCCCATCCGCTTGCCCAGCGACGTCATCATGATCGGCAGCGACGCCGAGCTCTCGACATATTGCAGCCACTCGTCGTGCACGGCGGCCGCATCGCTGTCGACCGGCGGCGAGAAGCGGCGGTCGCCGTAACGCTCGTCGATATACGACAGGATCGGCGCGCTTTCGGCCAGCGTCAGCGCATCATCGACCAGCACCGGCGCCTTGCCGAGCGGATGGATTGCTTTCAGTTCAGGCGGCGCGCGGAAATTCTCGTCACGCTCGTATTTTACGAGGTCGTATTCGATGCCGAGCTCTTCGAGCAGCCAGATCACGCGGATCGAGCGCGAGTAGTTCAGGTGGTGGAGCGTTAACATAAGCGTCCTTCGTCAGGGAATGTGCTGCACTGCGGAACGGCTGGGCGGCGTCGAAGGTTTCGTCGATCATGGCTCCGGAATTCTCCGGCAACGGAGAGACGTATGACGAAGCTGACCTGCGATGTGGCGATCATCGGTGCCGGCACCGCTGGTCTTGCTGCCGAACGTAGCGCACGGCGTAACGGCGCAAAGACGCTGCTCATCGACGAAGGCTTTGGCGGCACGACCTGCGCGAGCGTGGGATGCATGCCCTCCAAGCTGTTGATCGCGGCCGGTAATGCAATGCACGCGGTCGAGCACGCGTCGGTTTTCGGGGTCGAGGCGTCGGGCAAGGTCGATGGCGTCGCGGTGATGACGCGCGTGCGGAAAGAGCGCGATGCGTTCGTCGCGGGTGTCGAGACATCGATCGATAAGCTGCCCGAGGAGGTGAAAATCGAGGCACGCGCAAAATTTGCGGGTGCGACGATCCTGTCGTTGAGTGACGGCCGCGAGGTACACGCGAAGTCGGTGGTGATCGCAACCGGATCGAGCCCGGCGATCCCCGAGATGTTCGACGCAGTGCGCGACCGCGTGCTGACGAACGAGAGCGTTTTCGAACTAAAAGACCTTCCGAAGTCGCTCGGCATCATCGGCGCGGGCGCGCTGGGCTTGGAACTGGCGCAGGCAATGGCACGGCTTGGCGTCGAGACGATGGTGTTCGACACTGGCGAGACGATCGGCGGGTTGAAGGACCCCCACGTTGCCGAGGCCTATCACACGATCCTGTCGCGCGAGATGCCGATCTTGCTGGGTGTCGAGTTGACGGTCGAGCCGGACGGCGATGGCGTCAAGCTGGCTTGGAGTGGTTCCGCATCGGGTGAGCAGCGCTTCGAGTATCTGCTGGTCGCGACCGGGCGTCCGCCACGGATCAAGGGCATCGGCCTGGAGACGACCGGGCTCACGCTCGATGAGCATGGCATGCCGGACTTTGACCTCGAGACGATGCAGTGCGGCACGGCACCGATCTTCATTGCGGGCGACGCCGACCATGATCGCGCGGTGCTGCACGAGGCGTCTTCCGAGGGGACGATCGCGGGGCGCAACGCGGCGAGTTATCCAGAGGTGACGCCCGGCAAGCGGAGCGTGCCGTTCGCGATCACCTTCACGCATCCCAACGTTGCGGTGATCGGCAAGATCGCCAAGGACGACGACAAGGACAGCGTGATCGGGACGGCGTCGTACGACGATCAGGGCCGCGCGAAGGTCGAGTCGTGCAATGCCGGGCTGGTACGGTTCTATGCGGATCGTCGCGATGGTCGGCTGACCGGCGCGACGATGGCGGGGCCTGCGGTCGAGCATAGCGCACACCTGATCGCGTGGGCGATCCAGAGCGGTTGGACCGCGACCGAGGTGCTTGACCTGCCGATTTATCATCCGACCTTTGAGGAGGGGATGAAGGGTGCGCTTCGTTCGATCTGCAGCGAGGTGCATGCGCCCACCCCGCCGGATCGGGATGACGGGTTCACACCGGGGACGTAACCGAACCCGAGGGAAACGTACACGACCCCGAGAAATGAGTCCCACCCCGGCGAAGGCCGGGGTCCAGTTGGGAGGTGTTGCTAACGGTGGATCGCGATCCGTTATTGCCACCTTTCCAACTGGGCCCCGGCCTTCGCCGGGGTGGTGCTTTTAAGGGCAGCGGTCGCTCGCTCGGCTACCTACTCCTCCAAATCCAGATACGCGACGACGTCGTTCTCTGTCGCCAGATACAACCCCGCCTGCACATCTTCCTCCTGCTGCGCTGCAATCGTCAGGGCCTCCCCGAGCGGACCATAGAACAGCGTGGTTGCCGCCCCACCCTCACCGCTATCGTCTAGATGATACAGCCGCACCGATACGCTGGAAGAAACTGTCCGCATTTCAATACCCTACCGAAATCTCCGTGACGCAAAATTCACGGAACCAAATGCCTAGTAGCGCAACTTTGCCGCGCTTCACCCGTTAGGCCAACATATACAGGGGTTTATATGCATCAGGATGAAGGTTTTCCGGTGTCGCGCCGTGGCGTGATAGCCGGCGGTGTCGCGTCGGCTACGTTGGCGGCGGCGCCCGCCGTACAGGCTCAGACGCAGGGTACGGCGCAAGCGGCCCCGCCGACCATGCCCGTGACGCTCAAGGTCAATGGTCGCACGACCAAGATCAACGTGGATACGCGCACCACGCTGCTGGACGCGCTGCGTGAGAATTTAAAGCTTACCGGCACCAAGAAGGGCTGCGACCACGGCCAGTGCGGCGCGTGCACGGTCATCGTCGAGGGTCGCCGCATCAACAGCTGCCTGACGCTCGCCGTCATGCACGAAGGCGAAGAGATCACGACGATCGAAGGCCTTGGCACGCCGGAGAAACTGCACGCGATGCAGGCCGCGTTCGTCAAGCATGACGGCTACCAGTGCGGCTATTGCACGCCCGGGCAGATCTGTTCGGCGGTCGCGACGCTCGGCGAGATCAAGGCGGGTATCCCTAGCCATGTTACCGGCGATATCGCCGCCCAGCCTTCGGTCACTACCGACGAACTGCGAGAGCGGATGAGCGGCAACATCTGCCGCTGCGGTGCTTATGCGAATATCATCGACGCGATCCACGACGTCGCGGGCACGGAGCGCACGGCATGAAGGCCTTCACCTACGAGCGCGCCACCTCGGCCAGAGAGGCCGCCAGCGCCGCGATCCGCACGCCGGGCGCGAAATTCATCGCGGGCGGCACCAACCTGCTCGACCTGATGAAACTCCAGATCGAGACGCCGCAGCACCTGATCGACGTCAACGGCCTCGGCCTCGACAAGATCACGCCGACCTCCGAGGGCGGGCTCCGTGTCGGGGCACTCGTCCGCAACACTGACCTTGCCGCTGATGTGCGCGTGCGGAAAGATTACGGCGTGCTCAGCCGCGCGCTGGTGTCCGGCGCGTCGGGCCAGCTCCGTAACAAGGCAACCACCGCGGGCAATCTGCTCCAGCGTACGCGCTGCCCGTATTTCTACGACACCACCAAGCCCTGCAACAAGCGCCAGCCCGGCAGCGGTTGCGCGGCGATCGGCGGCTTCAATCGCAACCTTGCGGTCATGGGCACGAGCGAGGCGTGCATCGCGACGCATCCGAGCGACATGGCCGTTGCGATGCGCGTACTCGACGCGACGGTCGAGACGGTGAACGCCGCTGGCCAGACGCGCGCAATCCCGATCGCGGATTTCCACCGCCTTCCCGGCGCTACGCCGAATATCGAGACCTCGCTCGCGCCCGGTGAACTGATCACGGCGGTCACCCTGCCCAAGCCGATCGGCGGGACGCATATCTATCAGAAGGTGCGTGATCGTGCGTCGTACGCCTTCGCGCTGATCTCGGTTGCGGCCGTGATCCAGCCTGGTGGCCGTGGCCGTCTCGCCTTCGGTGGACTCGCGCATAAGCCGTGGCGCGTCGAAGCCGCCGAGGCGCAGATGCCTAACGGCGCCAAGGCGACCGCATCGGCCGTCCTCGCCGGCGCCCGCACCACATCACAGAACGCGTTCAAGCTGCCGTTGGTCGAACGCACCATCGGCGCCGTGTTCGAAGAAGCGAAGGCCTGATCGCCATGAAGTTCGATACCCCCGCCACGGCGAACCCGACCGATCGCATGAAGGTGCTCGGCCAGCCGCACGACCGCGTCGACGGCAAGCTGAAGACCACCGGCACCGCGCACTACGCCTATGAGCGCAACGATGCCGCACCGAACGCCGCCTATGGCTATATTCTCGGCTCGGCGATCGCCAAGGGTCGGATCGAGAGCATCGACGACGCCGATGCAAAGGCCGCCCCTGGCGTGCTCGCGGTCGTCACCTACCAGAACGCCGGCAAGCTCGGCAAAGCCAAGAACCACACGGCGCGGATGCTTGCCGGCCCGGACGTCCAGCATTACGATCAGGCCGTCGCCGTCGTCGTCGCCGAGACGTTCGAGCAGGCACGCGCCGGTGCCAAGCTGCTCCGCGTCAACTATGCGCGCACCGCCGGCAGGTTCGATCTCGCCGCGTCGCAGGCGTCGGCCACCAAGCCGAAGAGCGGCAACCCCGACACCGCGGTCGGCGATTTCGCCGGTGCGTTCGCCAAGGCAGCGGTCAAGGTCGATGAGCGCTACACCACGCCCGACCAGAGCCACATGATGATGGAGCCACATTCCACCACCGCGGCGTGGAAGGACGGCAAGCTCACGCTCTGGACCTCCAATCAGATGATCGCCTGGGCGGTCGGCGACATGAGCGAGACGCTGCTCCTGCCGAAGGAAAGCATCCACGTCATGTCGCCCTATGTCGGCGGCGGTTTCGGCTCGAAGCTGTGGGTCCGCAGCGACGCGGTCATGGCCGCACTCGGCTCGCGCGCGATCGGCGGCCGTCCGGTAAAGCTCGCGCTCGCGCGTCCGCAGGTGATGAACAACACGACGCATCGACCCGCGACGATCCAGCGCCTGCGCATCGGCGCACAGAAGGACGGCAAGATCACCGCCATCGCGCATGAAAGCTGGTCGGGCGATCTCCCCGGTGGTGGTCCCGAGACCGCGCCGAATGCGACGCGCCTGCTTTATGCAGGTGCGAACCGCATGACCGCGACGCGTCTCGCCGTGCTCGACCTCCCCGAAGGCAACGCGATGCGTGCGCCGGGCGAGGCGGTCGGTCTGCTCGCTCTCGAAGCGGCGATGGACGACCTGGCCGAGAAGCTGCAGATGGACCCGGTCCAGTTGCGCATCATCAACGATACGCAGGTCGATCCGGAAAAGCCGTCGCGCCAGTTCTCGCAGCGTGATCTCGTCGGCTGTCTGAAGACCGGTGCCGAACGCTTCGGCTGGAACAAGCGCAACGCCGTTCCCGGGCAAGTCCGCGACGGCCGCTGGCTCGTCGGCATGGGCATGGCGTCGGCGTTCCGCGACAACGTCACGATGAAGTCGGGCGCACGCGTCGGGATCGACAAGAAGGGCGTCGTGACGGTCGCCACCGACATGACCGACATCGGTACCGGCAGCTATACGATCATCGCGCAGACCGCGGCCGAGATGATGGGCGTGCCGATGGACAAGGTCATCGTCCTGCTCGGCGACAGCAGCTTCCCGGCCTCGTCTGGTTCGGGCGGCCAATGGGGCGGCAACAGCTCGACCGCGGGCGTCTACGCGGCATGCATGGCGTTGCGGGATACGGTCGCGCGGAAGCTCGGTTTCAACTCGACTGACGTCGTGTTCGAGGACGGCAAGGTGAAGTCGGGCAACCGCAGCGTATCGCTGTCGGAAGCCGCAGGCGATGCCGGCCTCTCGGCGGAGGACTCGATCGAGTTCGGCGACCTCACCAAGACGTATGCGCAGGCTACGTTCGGCGCGCATTTCGTCGAGGTCGGCGTCGACTCGGCAACCGGCGAGATTCGCGTCCGCCGGATGAGCGGCGCGTTTGCCGCCGGTCGTATCCTCAACCCGAAATCGGCACGCAGCCAGGTGATCGGCGCGATGACGATGGGAGTCGGTGCGGCACTCATGGAAGGCGCGATCGTCGACACGCGGTTCGGCTATTTCGTCAATCACGACCTCGCCGAATATCATGTGCCCGCGCATGCCGACATTCCGATGCAGGACGTGTTCTTCATGGACGAACTCGACGAGAAGTCCTCGCCGATGAAGGCCAAGGGTATCGGCGAATTGGGTCTGTGCGGCGTCGGGGCGGCGATCGCCAATGCGGTCTACAACGCGTGCGGCGTCCGCGTCCGCGAATACCCGCTGACGCTCGACAAGGTGATCGGCAGGATGGCCTGATACCCTGCCCTCCACCCCGCCGCATTATGGGCCGGGGTGGAGGGCAAAACCGGCTCTGGCGCGCGCGAATAGGTTGCGCTAGAAAACTGGCATGACCGTACCCGCTATTCTAAAAAACCTGCGCCTGCCCGTCATCGGCTCGCCGCTGTTCATCATTTCCGGCCCCGAACTGGTGATCGCGCAGTGCAAGGCTGGCATCGTCGGCTCGTTCCCGGCACTCAACGCGCGCCCCCAGGCGATGCTCGACGAGTGGCTGCACCGGATCACCGAGGAACTCAGCGCACACAACCGCGCCAATCCCGATCGATCGGCGGCGCCCTTTGCGGTCAACCAGATCGTCCACAAATCCAACGATCGGCTCGAAAGCGATCTGGAGACATGCGAGAAGTGGCAGGTGCCGATCGTCATCACCTCACTTGGGGCGCGCGAAGATCTGAACACCGCGGTGCATGGCTGGGGCGGCATCACGCTCCACGACGTGATCGACGACCGGTTCGCGCGGAAAGCGATCGAAAAGGGTGCAGACGGCCTGATCGCAGTCGCGGCCGGTGCGGGTGGCCATGCCGGCCGCCTGTCGCCGTTCGCGATCATCCAGGAAATCCGCCAGTGGTTCGACGGCCCGCTCGCACTGTCGGGTTCGATCGCGACCGGTGACGCGGTGCTGGCGGCACAGGCTATGGGCGCGGACTTCGGCTATATCGGCTCGCCCTTCATCGCGACGACCGAGGCGAACGCGGATCAGGCGTACAAGGACGGCATCGTCGCGGGCAAAGCCTCGGATATCGTTTATTCGAACCTCTTTACCGGCGTGCACGGCAACTACCTCCGCGCCTCGATCGAGGCGGCGGGGATGGACCCCGACAATCTTCCCCAGGGCGACCTGAAGACGATGAACTTCGGTGGCGGCGACAACAAGGACGGCGGGTCGAAGCCCAAGGCCTGGAAGGATATCTGGGGCTCGGGTCAGGGCATCGGCGCGGTTACCGAGGTCGAGAGCGTCGCCGACCGGGTTGACCGTCTGGAGCGCGAATATCGTGCCGCAAGAACGCGGCTGGCGCTTTGAGAAACCGGCGGCGGGCGGTTCGTCGTTCGTTCTAGAACGCGTTCGCCAAGGTCATCTGCATCGACAATGCCGGGCTCGTCATCGCGCTCGGTTGGTCCTGGGCTTGATCGAGCCGGGCCACCCGGCGGTACAGATCGGTGCTGGCCTCGATAAGGCGCCGGGCGCGGGGTGGCAGCAGATCGAGCAGCCCCGCGTCCGTGACCGGCGCGTCGCCCAACCGGCGGTCTGGATCGAGCGCATCCGACGCGCGGAGTTCGCCAGCCTGTACCGCCCGCTGTGTCAACAGCCACGCGATGACATGCATCAGCCTTGTCGTCACCTTCAATGACTCGCAACTGAATCCAACGCGCGTTCGCGGGTCGAGCGCCTCGCGTTCGACCCGCCCCGCCTCGTCGAAATAGCTGCGTGCCTCATCCGCCAGCACCATCGCCTCTACGTACAGCGCATCGACGAGGCGGCGATGCATGCGCGATTGAAGGCCGGATCCGATCATTGTCGGGTCAGATGCCACAACCCCGGATCGCAGGACAGGTTCCAAACGCGGCGGTAACCACACGCTGTCCCGAAATGTGTCGTTAGTGAGCAACGCGTTGGGAAATTACGCGATTATATCGGGTATCAACAGGTCTTCGAGCGCGGCGATCTCGTCACGCAGGCGAAGCTTGCGCTTTTTGAGACGCGCCATCTGCAATTGATCGGGCGTCGACGCCAGCGCGAGCGCGGCGATAGCATCATCAAGGTCGCGATGCTCGATCCGTAATCCGTCAAGCCGAACCCTGGTTTGCGCGTCGTCCACCTTATCCCCCGGTTTATGCCGCTACCACTTAGGTCCATAGCAAAGCCGGGCCTCGATGCGAGAGATAAACGCGCGCTAGGCTCGGGCGGAGGGACAATCGACGCGCGATCTCGGATCGTCACGCGAAACCGCTCGGTCAATCGATTTGATCCGTTTTCGATGAAGACATTTTGGTGACACGGTGGTTTACTCGGTCTCCCAACCCGAATGCAGGAGGTATCCCACCGTGCAGACGACGCATCAGACAGCCCTGGAAACCAAGCACGCCGTGCTCGATCAGCGCATCGCCGATGAAACCCACCGGCCGATACCCGATTCGACCGTTCTGGCCGGACTGAAGAAGCAGAAACTGCGCCTGAAGGAAGAGATCGTCAGCCTATAAACATTGCGTTTAATGCTCCCCGGAAACCGTTCCGGGGAGCACGAATTGCGAAGACCGACAGCGGCGACCCGATGAAAGAGGCTTAGCCAGGCCGCTAAACTTTTGTTTGAAACGGCCTCCCCGCCACGCTGGTTCCACCGACTGGCTTGCGCGCCTTTTTCGGATCGATAAGCGAATCGAGCGCGATGCCGATGCGTCCCTCGGTACACCAGGCGACCTTGCCGGCGACCTCACCGATTCCCCTGAGATCAAGAAACACTGGCGTTCCGACATCGGCGATCTTGTCGAGTTCGACCATCAACCCGCCTTCAGAAAGGTTGCGGACGCGCACCTCGCGCATTTTGGTTTCGGTCCCAAGGCGAAGTTGCGCAGTCAGGAACAGACTGTCACGGGTCCGTTGACGTTTGCCGCCATTGTCACCGTTCACGCCGGCATCTGTACCGGCCGGACCGGCCGTCGCCCGATTGAAGCTATCCATCCGCGATCCCGCACCGTCTATTGCATCGGGTTTAGCCCTAACGTCTGACGATAGGCTTACCAAGCCCTCGCTCGTGCGAAAGCATTAGACAACGCCGATCCCCGCCGTGGATAAATGCTGGCTCGGGTCGAGCGGTAGCGATCAATCTTCGCGGGAAACCTTTTCGTTGCGCTCATGCCGTTCCTGCGCCTCGACGGTCATCGTTGCGATCGGCCTTGCTTCGAGCCGTGCCAGGCTGATCGGTTCGCCGGTCACTTCACAATACCCGTATTCGCCCTCATCGATCCGACGGATGGCCGCCTCGATCTTCGAGACCAGCTTGCGTTGACGATCGCGCGTCCGCAGTTCGATCGACCAATCGGTCTCGCTCGACGCGCGATCGGTGAGGTCGGCCTCACGCAGCGAATCGACCTGCAACTGCGACAGCGTTTCCTGCGATTCCCGCAAGATCGCATCCCGCCACAACTGCAACTTTCGGCGAAAATACGCCTGCTGGTTCAAGCTCATAAAGGGTTCGTCGGCACCGGGCCGATAGCCGTCCTCACCGCTGTCGTTCGCAGCGTCGCGATTGGAATTTCCGGTATCGTCCATACGATTCATCACGGTCGCCATACCACTCTCCCTTTGGCCCCGTCGGATCGACCCCGCCGATCTCAAGGGGCCTCCCCCAAATGGTGAAAGCGCCTATAGTCGTGCAGGATCAGGACGACAAGCGACGCGACTTGCGCATATTCGGTGCAGAACGACATTTTCTTGCGCCAGACTCCGCAAGCGTTCTGCCGCGCGCCTCGGTGGCACGCTCCGACGGTGCGCCGAGCAAAACGGCCAGAACTCGACCATTATGTCCCATGCCGGCACGTTAACGTACATCAGGCTGGCGAAAGACGTGTAAATCTTTCGTTAAGCATGCCAAATGTGATTAACGACCTTGCACTTAACGGTTTGTTTTGCAGTTAGTCGGATAGCGATGTTCCGATGTTGCGAACGGGGATCCGGCGACCTGTAAGGGCCGGCAACGAAAGAGTGACGATATGTCAGTGCGGATGGCCTTGGCGAAATTGTGCGCATGCGCGTGCGGAGGTGCTTTAATCGGCGGGGGAGCCGTGCATGTTGCCGAAAGCCCGAACCGAACTGCGGATTCGAAGCGGATTCTCGTCAAGCGCACCTTGGTGAAGCGCGTTCAGCGTCGTGAGGTCGCGTCGGTGTCGCGGCCGCGCGTTCGTCGCGTGACGACAACCACCCGCACCACCTGCGCACCGACGGTGGTCACGGTCGCCAATGCGGCGCCGATACCCGCGCCGGTCGGATCCGGGTTTATTGGTGGCGGCGGCGGCGGTGGCGTCCCGGTCGTCGTCGGTGGCAGCGGCGGCTTCTTCGGTGGCAGCGGCGGCTTTGGTGGCGGATTCGGCGGCGGGTTCGGCGGAAGCGGCGGATCAGGCGGCAGCATCGTCATCTCGTCCACTTCCAGCGGCGGCTCCACCAGCACCGGAGGCTCGTCGTCGTCGTCGAGCGGCGGATCGACCAGCACGGGCGGCTCCTCGTCCTCGACCGGTGGTGCCACCGTGTCGAGCACGTCATCGTCCGCGAGCGGCGGCAGCAGCGGCGACGTTTCGTCGTCGTCGAGCGGCAATGTGTCATCGTCGTCAAGTGGGAACGTTTCGACATCGTCGAGTTCCAGTGGCAACGTATCGACCTCGACAAGTTCCAGCGGCAACGTATCGACTTCGACCTCCAGCAGCAGCTACGGGTCGAGCAGCAAGGGGTGGAGCAGTAACGGCGGCTGGAGTTCCAATGGTGGCTGGCATGGCTCGACCGGCGGCTGGCATCCGGGCAAACCCGACCACCCGGGTTCGAATGGCGGAACGCCTGCGCCCGTTCCTGCCCCGCCGATGGTCCTGCTGTTCGGTGCAGCGGCAGCAGCGCTGGTCGTGAGACGGCGTTTTGCGAAGTCCTCGGTGGCGGCAGCCTGAGCTTCGCCCCTCAGAATGAAGATTCAGGCTGAAAAAAGGCTTGCCGGATTAACCGGCAAGCCTTTTTCGGATCTTGATAAGATCAGGCGTTCTTGAGCGCCTTCTCGATGTCCGCGATCGGATGGCCGGTCAGGTCCTTGTCCAACTCGCCCGCCAGCCGGTTGCTGACCTCCTTGTGGTAATGCTTGCGCATCTCCCCGAGTGTCTTGGGCGGCGCGACGATGATCAGCGATTCGTAATCGTTCTTCAGCGCCCGCACCTTGAGAAAATCGGCGGCATCGGCGGCGAAGCGGTCCTCCTCAAGCTGGTGGAAGTCAGTCGGCTCGACCGAACTCTGCACGCCGCCCCGCGGTGACGAGGCTCGCCCGGCGGCGTCGGTGGCCTGATCACGGGTCGCAGGATTGGACTGCTCCTGCGCCTTCTCGACGACAAGGTTCGGGGCAACATTGTCGCCCTCGTTGCGCAGGAACAGCATTTTCCGGCCGTCTGCCACCAGGACGACGGAATTATGAGGAAGCTGCATGCGGTATCTCCTTTTCGCTGTTCGTATGCACGGTCAACGCGCTGCGCGGTGCCGGGTTGCGTTTGACGCGTAGCGCGCGCCTTGCGTGGGCGTGCCCGTCTCGGCATAGCCTCGGCGATGCACGACATTCGCCTGATCCGAGACGATCCCGCCGCCTTCGACGCCGCCCTCGCCAAGCGGGGCGTCGCACCGCAGTCCGCGTCGCTGGTAACCCTCGACGAACAGCGCCGCGCGACGATCGCGGAATCGCAGACTGCGCAGACTCGCCGCAACGAACTGTCGAAGGCGATCGGCCAGGCCAAGGCGCAGAAGGACGAGGCCAAGGCGCAGGCGCTGATGGCCGAGGTCGCGAGCCTGAAGGAAGCATTGCCGGCACTGGAGGCCGACGAAGCGCGGCTGGGTAGCGAACTCCAGGCCATGCTTGCCGCGATCCCGAACCTTCCCGCGGCTGACGTGCCCGAGGGCGGCGGCGAGGACGACAACGCGCTGGTCCACACCCGGGGAACTCCGACGACCTTCACCTTCACGGCGCGCGAGCATGATGCGATCGGCCCTGCGCTCGGCCTCGATTTCGAGACCGGTGCGGCGATGTCAGGCGCACGCTTCACGCTGGTCCGCGGTCCTGCGGCCAAGCTGCAGCGCGCGCTGGGCCAGTTCATGCTCGATCACGTCGCCGACGCTGGCTTCGAACAGGTTTCGCCGCCGCTTCTCGTCCGCGACGAGGCCGTATTCGGCACCGGCCAGCTGCCGAAATTCTCGGAGGACCTGTTCCAGACCACCGACGGCCGCTGGCTGATCCCGACCGCGGAAGTGAGCCTCACTAACATCGTCCGCGAACAGATCCTCGCCGAGGCCGAACTGCCGCTGCGCTTCACCGCGCTGACGCCGTGTTTCCGCTCCGAGGCGGGCGCTGCGGGTCGCGACACGCGCGGCTATATCCGCCAGCATCAGTTCGACAAGGTCGAGATGGTCTCGATCGTCACCCCTGACATGTCCGAGGCCGAGCATGAGCGCATGACGGCCTGCGCGGAAGGCGTGCTCGACGCGTTGCAGCTACCGTTCAGGCGGATGCTCCTATGCACTGGCGATATGGGTTTCACCGCGGCACGCACCTACGATCTCGAAGTCTGGCTGCCGGGCCAGGCGCGTTATCGCGAGATCAGCAGCGTTTCGACCTGCACGGACTTCCAGGCACGCCGCATGAACGCGCGATATCGGCCCGAGGGCGAAAAGGGCACGCGGTTCGTCCATACGCTCAATGGCTCCGCGCTCGCGGTCGGGCGGACGCTGGTCGCGGTGCTGGAGAATTATCAGCAGGAGGATGGCTCGGTCGCGGTACCGGCGGTGCTCCAGCCGTATCTAAACGGGCTGACCGTCCTGGAGCCGAAGCGCTGATGCGGATCCTGCTCACCAATGACGACGGCTATCATGCGCCCGGTTTGAAGGTGCTGGAGACGATCGCCCGGACCTTGTCCGACGATATCTGGATCGTCGCGCCCGCCGAGGAACAGTCGGGTGCTGGGCATTCGCTCACCCTGTCGCGGCCGATCCGCGTGCGGAAGCATGGCGAGAAGCGGTATGCCGTCGCGGGCACGCCGACCGATGCCGCGATGATGGCGCTTGCGAAGATCATGAACGATTGCCCGCCCGACCTGATTCTGTCCGGCGTTAACCGAGGCGCGAACCTTGCCGAGGACGTGACCTATTCGGGGACCGTCTCGGCGGCGATGGAGGGCGCGCTCGGCGGTATCCGGTCGATCGCGTTGAGCCAGATCTACAGCCGCGAAGGGATGGGCGACAGCGTTCCGTTCGAAGCGGCGGCGGTATGGGGCGAACGCGTGCTGCGCCCGTTGCTCGACGCGCCGCTGGCGCCGCGGACGCTGGTGAACATCAACTTCCCCGCCGGCCCCGCCGACGCGGTGAAGGGGGTGCGCGTCGTCAGTCAGGGCCTGCGCGACTACGGACGGTTGCAGATCGTCACCAACAAAGACCCGCGTGGCTATGAGTATCACTGGTTCGCGCTGGGTCGTACCGTCGAGACGCCCGCGCATGCGACCGATCTCGAAGCGACCGCGGACGGCTTTGTCTCGGTGACGCCGCTCCATCTCGATCTGACGCATACCGAATCGCTGGACATGCTCGCCCGGGCCTATCGGTGATGAGGCGGGCGCGGGCCCTGCTGGCGGTTGGACTGCCGCCGCTGCTTGGGCTCGCCGCGTGCATTCCGCAGGTCGACCGTCCCGCTGGCTACGGCCAGCCTGCTCCGGACAGTCGTCCGCAGCGCCCGCACCGCGAACCGCCGATACAGCGCGACGATACGCCGTCTCGGCAGGACGAGCCCGCCCCGCAGGACAGGTCCGATGATCGTCCCGGCCGCGATAGTGGCGAGGTGACTTCCCTGCCCGCGCCCCGCCCCGCCTGGGAAGCGAGGCCAGTCCGCGCCGATGCGAAGCCGATTTCCGACACCACCTATGTCGTCCAGCCCGGCGATACGCTAAGCCGGGTCGCCGATCGCAGCGGGGCTAGTCTCGAAGCGATCGCGCGCGCGAACGACCTCGACTCGCCCTACACGATCGAGACCGGGGAACGGCTGAGGATCCCGGGCGGTCGCTATCACCAGGTCCGGCGCGGCGAGACGGGCATCGCGATCGCCCGCGCCTACGGTGTCGAATGGTCGCGGATCGTCGCGGCGAACGCACTTGTCGAGCCGTATGTACTGCGCGCTGACCAGCGCGTCCTGATCCCCGACGCGCCCGGTGGCGGTAGGGCGAGCGCCTCGGAGCGCGCGCAAGCCTTTACGCTCGACATCGACGACATCCTCACCGGCGGCGAGCCCGCGCTGGCCAACAACCAGGCGCCCGCCAAACCAATCGCGACGCCGCGCCGCGTCCTGCCGTCGAACGCGGTCGTCACCGCACCGGCACGGCTGGCGAGCGGCGGGTTCCTCTGGCCGGTCGATGGCAGGGTCGTGAAGCGCTTCGGTCCCGGCGCGAGCGGCGAGCGCAATGACGGCATCAAGATCGCGGTGCCGATGTCGACACCGGTCCATGCCGCCGCTGATGGCGTCGTCGCCTATGTCGGCGACGGCATCGCCGCGCTGGGCGGGCTGGTGATCGTCAAGCATGGCGGCGGCTGGACCAGCGTCTACGGCCACGCGTCGAAGCTGCTCGTGCAGCGTGGCCAGAGCGTGAAGCGCGGCCAGACGATCGCGCTGTCGGGCGACACCGGGTTCGCCGACCGGCCGGAACTGCACTTCGAACTCCGCAAGGGGCGGACGCCGGTGGATCCAACCTTACAATTGCCACGAAGCTGAATCCCCCCTCCCGCTTGCGGGAGGGGGCGGGGGAGGGCATGGGGGCGAGGAAGCCCCTCCCCTTACCCCTCCCGCAAGCGGAAGGGGAACGAGACGCACCATGACCTACCAGTCCGACCTGCTCACCACGCTGACCTCGCGCGGCTATGTCCACCAGATGACCGACGCGGCCGCGCTCGATGCGCTCGCCGGCAAACAAGTGGTGCCCGGCTATATCGGCTTCGATCCGACCGCGCCTTCGCTCCACGTCGGCAGCCTCGTCCAGATCATGCTGCTCCGCCGGCTTCAGCAGACCGGGCACAAGCCGATCGTGCTGATGGGCGGCGGCACCGGCAAGATCGGCGATCCGAGCTTCAAGGACGAGGCGCGCAAGCTGCTCGGCGAGGATGGGATCAAGGCCAACGTCGCCTCGATCCGCCGCATCTTCGAACGCTTCCTGACCTTCGGTGATGGCCCGACCGACGCGGTCATGCTCGACAATGCCGAGTGGCTAGACGCGCTCGAATACATCCCGTTCCTGCGCGATGTCGGCCAGCATTTCTCGGTAAACCGGATGCTCGCCTTCGATTCGGTCAAGCTCCGCCTCGACCGCGAACAGTCGCTGAGCTTCCTCGAATTCAACTACATGATCCTCCAGGCGTACGACTTCCTAGAGCTGTCACGTCGCGCCGACTGCCGGTTGCAGATGGGCGGCTCGGACCAATGGGGCAACATCGTCAACGGCATCGAACTCGCACGCCGGATGGACTCGACCGAGGTCTACGGCGTGACCACCCCGCTGATCACGACCGCGGACGGCGGCAAGATGGGCAAGACGATGTCGGGCGCGGTCTGGCTGCACGAGGACCAGCTGCCGCACTTCGATTACTGGCAGTTCTGGCGCAACACCGACGATCGCGACGTCGGCCGCTTCCTGAAGCTGTTCACCGACCTCCCGCTCGACGAGATCGCGCGTCTTGAAGCGCTCGAAGGTGCCGAGATCAACGCCGCCAAGATCGTGCTCGCCAACGAAGCGACCGCGATGTGCCGCGGGCGAGAGGCGGCCGAACAGGCTGCGGAAACCGCGCGGAAGACGTTCGAGGAAGGCGCCTCTGGCGACTCTTTGCCGAGCTTTGCCGTCCCGAGCGGCTCGATCGGCATCGTCGAAGCGCTGGTCGCCCTGGGCTTCGTCGCTTCCAACGGCGAAGCGCGGCGCAAGATCGCAGAAGGCGCGGTGCGGATCGATGGCGAAGTCGTGAGGGAGCCGTCCACCTCGATCGACGTCTCGTCGCCAGCCCGCCTCAGCCTCGGCAAGAAGCGGCATGGGATGCTAACCCCTTCGTAACAGACGCATTCTCGTTTCGAAAAATGCTGCGTTAAGCATGCTCGTTCGCACGCGGTTCACCGCGGGTTCGCTAAGCCGGTGACTTCCGCAAGTGGGGAACATCCGATGCGAAATTATGCCACGGCTGTTCGAGATCATCGCGGCGAGCCCCGCGATGAGGTGATGCATCGCACGCAAGCGGTCGACGGCGATGGTCGCAGCATGAAACTCGTGCTCGTCAACATGTCCGCAAACGGCCTGATGGCGCGGTGCGAGGGATCGCCCGAGGCTGGCGACCGGTTGCGTATCGCGCTGCCGATCCTGGGCGGCGTCGATGCCGTGGTCCGCTGGTCGCTCGGCGGACGAATTGGCTGCGAGCTCGAACAGACGATCCCGCTGGCCGACTATTACGGCATGCTGTCGGTGATGATCCGCAACAGCTGAAGTCAGCCGGCGCGGACGAGTACCACGCCTGCAATCACCAGAAGCACGCCTCCGATGCGCGCAAGGCTGATCGGCTGGGCCGTGAGACCAAGCAGGCCGAACCGGTCGAGCACCAGCGCGGTCACGATCTGACTGCCGACCGCGAGCGTCACCGCCGATGCGAGCCCGAGACGCGGCGTCGCATAGGCAAGCGCTGCGACGAAACACGCGCCATACAGACCGCCGAGCCACGCCCACCACGGTGTGCCCCTGAGCGTCGACGGCATCGTCCGATCGACTGCCGCCCAGATCGCGAACAGGACCGCGGTGCCCATCGCAAACGAAACGAGTGACGCCAGCCAGACCGAGCCGGACGCCTTCGCCAAGGCGGCATTGGTCGGCGGCTGGACCGCCAGCCCAACGCCGGCAAGCAGAACTATGATGATCGGGAAGAGTGCACCCATGCGTCGTCCGTGGCGGCGCAGAGAGGCGAAAGCAACCGGCGAGATGCCCAGCTCAACCCGATCGCAGCAACGCCACGCCGGCGTCGCGGTCGAACAGATAGAGGGCTGTCCTTGCCGCCTGCCCCCGCGGCCCCTGCAGCCCACCGTCGCGGTCAATCAGCAGGCGTGCGTCGTCGTGCGCGCATTGGAGCAGGTCGGCCATCATCTCCGGCGTCGCAAGACGGAACGCCATCTCGCCGGACTGTTTGGTGCCGAGCAGTTCGCCAGCGCCGCGGAGGCGCAGATCCTCCTCGGCGATGCGGAAACCATCGTTGGTCTCACGCATCAGCGCGAGGCGCGCGCGGGATGTCTCGCTGAGCGACGACCCGCGCATCAGCAGGCAGATCGACCGCCCGGTGCCGCGCCCAACCCGCCCGCGGAGCTGGTGGAGCTGGGCGAGGCCGAAGCGGTCGGCATGCTCGATCACGATCAGCGTGGCGTTGGGGACGTCGACGCCGACTTCGATCACGGTGGTCGCGACGAGCACGGACGTGCGGGCTGCGGAAAACTCGGCCATCACCGCGTCCTTCTCCGCCGGTTTCATCCGGCCGTGAACGAGCGCGACCTTGTCGCCGAACCGGGCGCGCAACGTTTCCGCGCGCATTTCGGCAGCAGCGAGGTCGCTCTTCTCGCTTTCCTCGACCAGGGGGCAGACCCAATAGGCTTGCCCGCCATCCGCCAGATGCCGCCCGAGCGCATTGACCACGTCGTCGAGCCGGTCCTCGGAGATTACCCGCGTCTCGATCGGCTGGCGCCCCGGCGGCATCTCGTCGAGGCGGCTGACGTCCATCTCGCCGTACTGCGCGAGCGTCAGCGTGCGCGGGATCGGGGTTGCGGTCATCGCGAGCAGATGCGGCGGGGCGACCCCCTTCGCCTGCAACGTCATCCGCTGCGCGACGCCGAAGCGATGCTGCTCGTCGACCACGACGAGGCCGAGATCCTTGTAGCCGACCGCGTCCTGGAAGATCGCGTGCGTGCCGACGAGAATGTCGATCTCACCGTTCGCCAGCGCCATCAGCGTCGCCTCGCGCACGCGGCCCTTGTCGCGGCCGGTCAGCACGCCGATCTCGATCGGCAGCCCGGCGAGCGTCTTTCGCAGCGTCTCGTAATGTTGGCGCGCGAGGATCTCGGTCGGCGCGAGCATCGCCGCCTGCGCACCCGCCTCGACCGCGATCAGCATCGCCATCGCCGCGACCAGCGTCTTGCCCGAGCCGACATCACCCTGCAGCAGCCGCAGCATCGGCGCGGTCTGCGCGAGGTCGCCCTCGATCTCGCCGACCGTCCGCGATTGCGCGCCGGTCAGCGTGTAGGGCAGCTTCAGCAGGTCGCGCAGCCGGCCGTCGCCCTGCAGCGCCCGCCCCCGCCGCTTGCGGGTATCCGCGCGGACGATCGTCATCGCGAGCTGGTTCGCGAACACCTCGTCATACGCCAGCCGTTCGCGTGCCTTCGCGTCCGACGGGTCGGCGTGGATGCGCTCGAGCGATTCGTGCCAACCCGGCCATTCGCGTTTCGCCTTCAGCCCAGGTTCGATCCACTCCGGCAAGTCCGGCGCGCGCGCGACCGCCTGCGCGGTCAGAGCCGCCAGACGCCGCGAGGTGAGACCTTCCGACAGCGGATAGATCGGCTCGCGCTCGCGCAACTCCTCGTCCGGCTCGACGATGTCGGGATGGACGATCTGCAATTCCTGGCCGTATTCGTCGAGCCGGCCCGATATACGCTTGGCCTCGCCGATCGGCAGCAGCTTCTTCGCCCAACCCGAACTGCCGCCAAAGAAAACGAGGCTGACGTAGTTGCCGAGCTCGTCGGTCGCCTGCACGCGCGTCGGCCCCCGCCCCGCACTGATCCTGTAGTCGCGCGGAGTCAGCGTGATCGTGATGATCCGCCCGGCATCGCTCGACATCAGCTCGGTGCGTGGCAGGCGATCGACGTAGCCGGTCGGCAGATGGAAGGCGACGTCGACGACGCGCGCGAGTCCGAGCCGGTCGAGCGGCTTGGCGAGCGCGGGCCCTACCCCCTTCAGGACGAGGGTTTCGGCGAACAGCGGATTGAGGATTTCGGGTCGCATGACTATCTGGCCTCTATAGCCTAGCCGACGCCCGCCGCCAGCGGTCGCCGGCTCTTCGTGTTTGGAGATACGATGGACCACGAGACCCGCCTCAAGCGCCTGGGCTTTCGCAGCTCGCACCGCGGCACGCGCGAAGCCGACATGATGATCGGCGGCTTCTTCGCGACCTATGGAAGAACGTGGACGCTGGAAGAGCTCGACTGGTTCGAGGCGCTGCTGGAGGAACAGGACGTCGACATCATGGGCTGGGCGATCGGCTCGATCGTGTGCCCGCCTGAGTGGGACGGCCCGATGATGCAGGCGATGCGCGACATCAATTACGTCACGGTCGTGAAGTAGGCTTTCTGCGCCCCTCCCTGGAAGGGAGGGGTCGGGGGTGGGTCGGCCGCTTGGCGGTCGTGACACGCGCCTCATACCAACCCACCCCCAGCCCCTCCCTTCCAGGGAGGGGGGAGTTCGAATGCCAGACCTCAAGACGATCCTCTCCGCGACCTCACCGCTGATCCTCTCCGGCGTGCCGTCCGGCTTCCAGCCGTCGCTGCTCGCCGACCTCGCGCGTGCCGCGAAGACGCGCGCGGTGTTCATCGCGCCGGACGATGCGGCGATGCGCGCGGTTGCCTCGACCGCGGCGTATTTCGCGCCCGATCTCGAAGTGCTGAGCTTCCCGGCCTGGGACTGCCTCCCCTACGACCGCGCCTCGCCGACGCTCCGCATCATGGCCGAGCGTGTCGCCGCACTGCAACGTCTGCAAGGCAAGCCCAAGGGTCCGCAGCTTCTGCTGACCACCGCCAACGCCGCGACGCAGCGCGTCCTCACCCCGTTCCGCATCCGCCAGCTCGTCGCGCGGCTCGCGCCCGGCGAACGGATCGGCCGCGACAAGCTCGCCATGCTGCTCCAGGCGAACGGTTATGTCCGCACCGACACCGTGCACGACCAGGGCGAGTACGCCGTGCGCGGCGGGATCGTCGATCTCTATCCCTCGGGCGAAGACCACGCGCTGCGCCTCGATTTCTTTGGCGACGAGATCGAGAGCGTCCGCACGTTCGACGCGGCGGACCAGCGTACCACCGGCCGGATCGACGGCTTCGTCCTGCTCCCCGCCTCCGAAGCGCTGCTCGACGAGGACTCGATCAAGCGCTTCCGCACCCGCTACCGTGATGCGTTCGGCGCGACCGCGACCGGCGATCCGATGTATCAGGCGATCTCCGAAGGCCGCCGCATCGCGGGCATGGAGCATTGGCTGCCGCTGTTCGAGGAGAAGATGGCGACGTTGTTCGACCATCTCGGCGCCGACGACGTGGTAGTCCGCGACAACGGCGTCGCCGCGGCGGTGGAGAGCCGGCTCGAATCGATCGCCGACTATTACGAGAACCGCAAGCGCGCCGAGGCCGCCCAGCCCGGCAGCTATCGCCCGATGCCCGCCAAGGCGCTCTATCTCGACGCGCAGGAATGGTCCGGCGGGGTCGAGGCGTTCGCCGCGCATATCACCTCGCCGTTCCACGAGCCGTCGAGCGACACCGTGCTCGACTTCGACGTCGACGGCCCACGCGATTTCGGACCCGAGCGCGCGGCGCAGACGAATATATACGAAGCCGTCGCCGATCACGTCGAGAAGCTCAGGAAACAAGGCCGCAAGCCGATCCTCGCCAGCTATTCGATCGGCGCACGCGAACGCCTGGGGAGCCTGCTCGCCGACCACGGCATGAAAGGCGGCAAGCACGCCGAGACCTGGCAGGACGCGCTCGGCATCGCCGACACCGCACGCAGCTTCGGCGTCGCGCTGATCGTCCTGCCACTAGATCACGGCTTCACCGCACCGGGAATCGCGGTACTAACCGAGCAGGACATGCTCGGCGATCGCCTCGTCCACCGCAAGAAACGCAAGAAATCCGCCGATGCGTTCCTCGCCGAACTGGCCACGCTGACGCCGGGCGACCTCGTCGTCCACACCGAGCACGGCATCGGGCGGTACGAGGGCCTGACCTCGATTCCCGTGGGCCAAAGCCCGCATGATTGCGTCGCGCTGAGCTATGCCGGCGGCGACAAGCTGTACGTGCCGGTCGAGAATATCGACGTCCTCTCGCGCTACGGCTCGTCGGAGGAAGGCGCGACGCTCGACCGTCTCGGCGGCGAAGGCTGGCAGCGTCGCAAGTCGAAGATGAAGGAGCGGATCCGCGAGATCGCCGGCGAACTCATCGCGACCGCCGCCGAACGCGCGCTGCATCCGGGCGACGTGCTCGAACCCGATGCGAGCGGCTACCCCAGCTTCGTCGATCGCTTCCCGTACGAGGAGACCGAGGATCAGGACCGCGCGATCGAGGACGTGCTCGGCGATCTCGCCGCGGGCAAGCCGATGGACCGCTTGGTGGTCGGCGATGTCGGCTTCGGCAAGACCGAGGTCGCGTTGCGCGCCGCCTTCGTCGCGGCGATGGGCGGCAAGCAGGTCGCGATCGTCTGCCCGACGACGCTGCTCGCACGCCAGCATTACAACAACTTCGTCGCCCGCTTCGAAGGCTTCCCGATGAACATGGGCCGCCTGTCGCGGCTCGTCACGGCGAGCGAGGCGAAGGCGACCAAGGAGGGTCTCGCGAACGGCACGATCGACGTCGTCATCGGCACCCACGCGCTGCTGGCGAAGAACATCGACTTCAAGCGGCTCGGGCTGGTGGTGGTCGACGAGGAACAGCGGTTCGGCGTCACGCACAAGGAGCGGCTGAAGGCGCTGCGGGCGGACGTCCACATGCTGACGCTGACCGCCACGCCGATCCCGCGCACGCTGCAGATGGCGATGTCGGGGATCCGCGAGCTGTCGGTGATCCAGACCCCGCCGGTCGATCGCCTCGCGGTGCGAACGTACATCATGCCGTTCGACCCGGTCGTGCTACGCGAGGCGTTGCTTCGCGAGCATTACCGCGGGGGGCAAAGTTTCGTCGTCACCCCACGCGTGGCAGACCTGCCCGAGATCGAGGATTTCCTGCGCGAACAGGTGCCCGAGATCCGCTTCGTCGTCGCGCACGGCCAGATGTCGCCGACCGAAGTCGAGGAGCGCATGTCGGCGTTCTACGACAAGAAGTTCGAGGTGCTCGTCTCGACCACGATCATCGAGAGCGGGATCGACATCGCGTCCGCCAACACGATGATCGTGCACCGCGCCGACCGCTTCGGCCTCGCGCAATTGTACCAGTTGCGCGGGCGTGTCGGACGGTCGAAGACGCGCGCGTACGCGTATCTGGTGACCCCGCCTGAGCGACAGATGACGGTGACGGCCGAGAAGCGGCTGAAGGTGTTGTCCGATCTCGATTCGCTGGGGGCTGGCTTCCAGCTTGCCAGCCACGATCTGGATATTCGCGGGGCGGGCAACATGCTCGGCGACGAGCAGACCGGGCATATCAAGGAGGTCGGTTTCGAACTCTACCAGGCGATGCTGGAGGAGGCGATCATGGACGCCAAAGCCGGCGGCATGACCTCGTCGCGGCCGCGCGATTTCAGCCCACAGATCACGGTCGATGCGCCGATCCTCATTCCCGAGGATTACGTGCCCGATCTCGATCTGCGGATGGGGCTGTATCGTCGTCTCAACGATCTCGACGAGGGCCAGGAGATCGAGGCGTTCGCCGCCGAGATGATCGACCGGTTCGGCCCGCTGCCGGATGCGACCGAGAATCTGATCAAGGTCATCGAGATCAAGCTGAACGCGAAACGCGCGTGCGTCTCGAAGATCGACGTCGGGCCGAAGGGCGTGCTCGTCTCGTTCCACGACGACAAGCCGCCGAACATCGACAAGCTGCTGGCGTATGTCGAGCGGCTGAACGGCGTCGCGCGGTTGCGGCCGGACAGCAAGCTGGTGCTGCAGCGGGCGTGGGGCGATCCGAAGGCTCGCCTGCATGGGGCGCTTCAATTGTCGAAGGGCTTGGCGAAAGCGGCTTCTTAAAAGCCCTCTCCCCGAAGGGGAGAGGGAGCAGCGCCATGAAAAAGGCCGGACTACCACTGGGGTAGCCCGGCCTTTTTGGCCTCTCGAAGGTAACGCTTACTTCGGCAGCACGACGCTCGGTCCGATGCTGTCCACAACCTTCCGCGCATCGAACGCGCGAATATTGTCGCGCGGGATCGGCCCCTTGCGCATCACGATCTCAGCCGTCGCCTCATACCGGTCGATCGTGCGGATATCGAAGTCGTTGCCCCATGGGCCACCACCAAAACCGCCATAGCCGCCGCCGAAACCACCACCGAAGCCGCCATAGGGGCTCCAGTCACGCCAGCCGAAGCCGCGCCCGTAATAGCGCCAAGACGGACCCCAATAGCCGCCGAAGCCGCCATAGCCGAACCCGCCACCGATCCCCGGCGTTGAGTAGGTGCGCGACTGAAGATTGGTGTCGCGGTCGGCCATCAGGTAGTAATCATAGCCGTTCTGCAACGTCAGTTCGGCCGCGCGGAAGAACAGGTAGCGCTCGACCGTATCGCGCGACGTGACGCTGTTGCCGGCGAAGCTGACGAGGAAGCGGCCGGGCTCGACCTGACGGTCGCTATAGCCGGTGCGGTTGAACCCCTGCCCCGTCGCGGGGCGATAAGCGGTCTCGGTCGCGCATCCGGCCAGCAGCAGCGCGCCCGTTGCGAGCGCTGCGAAAGCGACCTTGCGACCCGGTGTCTTGAACATGGTGTCGTCTCCGTTCGCGGCGAATGCGGCGAAACGCCGCTTATTAGCCGTCAATGGTGGAACGGTTGATGAACGGGATCGCTCCAATGCGCCACCATACTGACTCATTTTTCATGATCCGGTTCAGTCGCCGATGACATGCAGCGCCAGCGTGCGGCGATGTGGGCGACGGCGGTGTTCGAACAGGTAGATGCCCTGCCATGTGCCGAGCGCGAGTCGGCCGTCGATCAGCGGGATCGAGAGTTGGACCTGGGTGAGCGCGGTGCGGAGGTGTGCCGGCATGTCGTCGGGGCCTTCGTCGTCGTGCTCGTACTCACGCGACTCCGGGGCGATGCGAGCGAAATAGGCTTCAAGGTCGGTCCGTACTTCCGGGGCCGCGTTTTCCTGGATCAGGAGCGAGGCGGAGGTGTGCCGGCAGAAGATCGTGAGGACGCCTTCGGTGAGGCGTTGGTCGCGGGTCCAGCGGGCGATCTGGTCGGTGACGTCGACGAGGCCCTGGCGGGTGGTGTCGATGGTGAGGATCGTGGTGGCTTGGCGCATGGGGTCCTAACGATCGGTCTGGAGGGTTGCTCCGTGTCCCGTTCCCGAGAGTAACCGTTCCCCCGCGAAGGCGGGGGTCCAGGAGTCCCATAGGCCATCGCCGGTAGTCTGGGCTCCCGCCTTCGCGGGAGAACAGAAGGCCGTATAGTCTCAACCACCCCGGCGGAGGCCGGGGCCCAGTTGGAAAGGTCGGAGTAACGAAGCGTACCCGCAGTTAGCAACGTCCCCCAACTGGGCCCCGGCCTCCGCCGGGGTGGTGAACGGTTGGGAGGTTGTAGCGTCAGGTCTCAGCCCCTCAAACTGCCCCGTGGCACTGCTTATACTTACGCCCCGACCCACAAGGGCAAGGCGCATTGCGGCTGACCACGCCCTCCCAGTTCGCCGGATCCTCGCCGATATCGGCCTCCTGCGGCTGCGGGATCTGCAACGGCGGCATCGTCGACGTGATGTGACCGCGCGTGCCCGCATCGAAGTCGTTCGAATTGTCCTCGCCCGTGAACGGATCGAAATGCGTCGTGATGAAGTCCGGCAGCTCAGGCAGCCCGACCGGCGCCTGCATCTGGAACTGCGCATGCGCGATCGTCTTGGTCACGTCCTCGCGGATCGTCTCGAGCATCCGCTGGAACAGCGAGAACGCCTCCTGCTTATATTCGTTGATCGGCGTCTTCTGCGCGTACGCACGCAGATGGACGACCTGGCGCAGCGCGTCGAGCGTCGCGAGATGCTCCTTCCAGTGATGGTCTAGATTCTGCAACAGGATCGACTTCTCGACCGACGTCCACGTCTCCGCATCCAGATCGGCCGACTTCTGCGCGATCGCCTCGTCCGCCATCGCGCGGATCCGCTCTTCCAGAACCTCGGGGTCGACCGACTCCTCGAGCAGCCACGCATCGATCTGCGGCTCGAGGTTCATCACCTCGGCGAGCCGCGTCTTCATCCCCGCGACGTCCCACTGCTCGGGATACGAGTTGGGCGGGCACGCATCGCCGACGATCACGTTGACCGTCTCCGCGCGCATGTCGGTCACCACGTCGCCGACCGTATCGGCATCCATGATGTCCGCGCGCTGCTCGTAGATGACCTTGCGCTGCTCGTTCATCACGTCATCATATTCGACGACCTGCTTGCGGATGTCGTAGTTGCGCGCCTCGACCTTCTTCTGCGCGGTCTCGATCGCCTTGCTCAACCACTTGCTGCCGATCGCCTCGCCGTCCTCGATGTTGTTGCGCATCATCTTGGCGAACAGCGTGTCCGGCCCGAAGATACGCAGCAGATCATCGTCGAGGCTAAGATAGAAGCGCGACAGACCCGGATCGCCCTGACGCCCCGAACGCCCGCGCAGCTGGTTGTCGATACGCCGGCTCTCGTGCCGCTCGGTGCCGAGCACGAACAGACCGCCCGCGGCGAGCACCGCCTGCTTCTCCGCCTCGATCTCGATCGTGATCCGCGCCGCCGCCTCGTCATATTCGGGCGTGCCCTCGACCAGTTCCGGATGCTCGTCGAGCATGCGGAATTCGAGGTTTCCGCCGAGTTTGATGTCGGTACCGCGACCCGCCATGTTGGTCGCGATCGTCACCGCGGACTTGCGCCCGGCCTGC
Source organism: Sphingomonas faeni (assembly GCF_040407565.1). Classification (GTDB taxonomy): domain Bacteria; phylum Pseudomonadota; class Alphaproteobacteria; order Sphingomonadales; family Sphingomonadaceae; genus Sphingomonas; species Sphingomonas faeni_F. The sequence goes on along the minus strand of NZ_JAPZPR010000004.1, from coordinate 372,239 downwards.
GCGACGATGTGCGCCTCCATCTCGTGGAAGCGTGCGTTGAGCACCTTGTGATCCACGTTCTCGCCGACCAGGAACTCGCTCAGCATCTCGGACTTCTCGATCGACACCGTGCCGACCAGCACCGGCTGGCCGAGGTCCGCGTGATGCTTGATCTTCTTGGCGATCGCCGCGAACTTGTCCTTGGTATCCTTGTAGAACTCGTCTTCCTCGTCGACGCGCTTGACCTCGACGTTGGTCGGGATGCTGACGACGTTGATCTTGTAGATGTCGTAGAACTCGGCCGCTTCGGTCGCCGCAGTGCCGGTCATGCCGCCGATCTTGGGGTACATGCGGAAATAATTCTGGAACGTGATCGAGGCCATCGTCTGGTTCTCGGGCTCGATCTGGACACCCTCCTTCGCCTCGACCGCCTGATGCAGGCCGTCCGACCAGCGCCGGCCGTCCATCATGCGACCGGTGAACTCGTCGATGATGATGACCTTGCCGTCCTTGACGATGTAGTCGATGTCCGACTTGAACATCACGATCGCACGCAACGCCTGGTTGAGGTGATGGACGACCTGCGTGTTCTCGAAGTCGTACAGGTTCTGCCCCTCGAGCAGCCCGGCGGCCTCGAGCATCCGCTCGACCTTCTCGGTGCCGTCCTCGGTGAGGATGATCGTCTTCTGCTTCTCGTCCTTGTCGTAATCGATCGGGTCGAGCTGCTTCACGACCGCATCGACCTGCATGTACAACTCGGACTTGTCGTCGGTCGGGCCCGAGATGATCAGCGGCGTGCGGGCCTCGTCGATCAGCACCGAATCGACCTCGTCGACCACCGCGAAGTTGAACGCGCGCTGCGTCATCGCGCTGCGCTCGTACTTCATGTTGTCGCGGAGATAGTCGAATCCGAACTCGTTGTTGGTGCCGTAGGTGATGTCGGCGGCGTACGCGGCGCGGCGTTCCTCGTCCGACAGGTTCGGGATGATGACGCCGATCGTCATGCCGAGGAAGGTGTAGACCTGCCCCATCCACTCCGCGTCGCGGGCCGCGAGGTAATCGTTGACGGTGACGACGTGGACGCCGTCGCCGGGGAGCGCGTTGAGATAGGTCGCGAGCGTCGCAACGAGCGTCTTGCCCTCGCCGGTCCGCATCTCGGCGATCTCGCCGCGATGGAGGACGATACCGCCGACCATCTGCACGTCGTAATGGCGCTGGCCGAGCACGCGGTGCGCAGCCTCGCGGACCGTCGCGAACGCCTCGGGGAGCAGGTCGTCGAGCTTCTCGCCCTCGGCGAGCCGCGCGCGGAACTTGACGGTCTGCGCGGAGAGCTCCTCGTCCGACATCGCCTGGAGCGACGGCTCGAACGAGGCGATCTTCGCGAGGATCGGGTTGAGCGACTTGACGTACCGGTCGTTGGACGAACCGAACAAGGATTTGGCGAGGCCACCGAACATGGGCTGATTTCCTGAATTTGAGACGCGGCGGCACACGGTAGGCGCACGCGGAAGAGGATCGCTCGGATCCAAAGGTTACGATAAGGTCACACCAAGACGCTATTCGCGGCGGCGCTCTGCCCATAGCGGCACCGAGACGACGGCAATCGTGCGCAGCGTGGTAGCGACCGCGACCTGAGGAAGAACGGGAAGCCCAGATACGGGTCTTATCAAGACCTTGGCCGGCGTTGCTGCTATCGACTGCGAGCAGACGCTGCCCTGTGCTACGGCCTGTGCCGACTGACCACGCCCGCCCGGCACCGCGCCGGTCAGCGCGGACAAGAGTGCGGAGAGGAGTAGCAGCAGGTTCATGCGGAACCGGCTGTATGCGAGCCCGTGCGATAAATCTACCGTTCGTCTCAACAGAGCACCCGGCGGACGCGGCGGAGGAGTGTCCGCCCGGGCGATCTTCGCGCGCGTCGTCTTGTCGCCCGCCCGGCAGAGACTATGAAGGCGTCATGCAGACCTCGCCCCTCGCCTTGCCCTTCCCCGACGCCCCTTCGATCGACGGAGTCGCGCTGTACGTAGCGCGCGCGCAGTACAAGGCGTGGGATCGGTGCGACCTGACGTTCGTGACGCTCGATCCGGGGACGGTGGTTGCGGGTGTACTCACGACGAGCAAATGCCCCTCGCCCGAGGTGGAATGGTGCCGTGCGGCGCTGACGCTCGGGCAAGCGCGGGCGCTGGTGGTGAACGCGGGCAATTCCAACGCCTTCACCGGTTCGCGGGGGCGGGCTGCGGTCGAGGCGATCGCGGCGCGGACGGCGGCGCATCTCGGGTGCCAGCCTTCGGACGTGTTCGTGTCCTCGACCGGCGTGATCGGCGTGCCGTTGCCGATCGACAAGGCCGAGGCCGGGCTCGATGCCGCGTTTGCGACCGCGCCGTGCGGCTGGGAAGACGCCGCCGCGACGATCATGACGACCGACACCTTTACCAAGGGCGCGGTGACGACGGCGGTGATTGGCGATCGCACGGTCACGCTGGTGGGGATCATCAAGGGTTCGGGAATGATCGCGCCGGATATGGCGACGATGCTCGGCTTCATCTTCACCGACGCCGCAGTCGAGCCGGAGTTCCTGCAGGCCGCGCTGTCGAAGGCCAACGCGCCGAGCTTCTCGTGCATCACCGTCGACAGCGATACCTCAACCAGCGACACGGTGCTGGCGTTCGCGACGGGCAAGGCTGGCAATGTCCCGCTGGCGGACGATGACAGCGTGGGGGCGGACGCCTTCCGCGCCGCTCTGGCCGACTTGTGCCACCAACTCGCGATGCTCGTCGTTCGCGACGGCGAGGGTGCGCAAAAGCTGATCGAGATCCAGGTGACTGGCGCGGACAGCGACCGCAGCGCACACCGCATCGCGATGAGCATCGCCAACTCGCCGCTGGTGAAGACCGCCATCGCCGGCGAGGACGCAAACTGGGGGCGCGTCGTGATGGCGGTCGGCAAAGCTGGCGAACCGGCCGATCGCGACACGCTGTCGATCCGGTTCGGTAATACGCAGGTTGCCGAGGGTGGCTTGGCGCTGAGCGGCTACGACGAGGCGCCAGTCGCTGCGCACCTCAAGGGCCACGAGATCGAAATCGGCGTCGATCTGGCGCTGGGCGAAGGCCGGGCCACGGTGTGGACCTGCGACCTCACGCATGGCTATATCTCGATCAACGCCGACTATCGGAGCTGATACCCCTGATGCCGTCACCCCAGCGAAAGCTGGGGTATCCCGGTTGGAGCGAGGGGTGCCTCGAACCAGGAGATCCCAGCTTTCGCTGGGATGACGGAGGGGGCTGTAGGTGCGGGTAGGCTAAGGTCTATTTTACGCCAGTTCGCCCTCAAGCCAAGCCTTCAGCCGACCCTTCGGCTCCGCGCCGACCTTGGTTGCCGCCGGTGCGCCGCCCTTGAACAGGATCATCGTCGGGATACCGCGGACGCCGTACTTACCCGGCGCGTCGGGGTTCTCGTCGATGTTGAGCTTGGCGATCGTCACCTTCTCGCCGAGTTCTTCCGAGATTTCCTCGAGCGACGGCCCGATCATCTTGCACGGGCCGCACCATTCCGCCCAGAAATCGACGAGCACGGGGCCGTCGGCGTTCAGTACGTCCGCATCGAAGCTGGCATCGGTGATCTGCTTGGTCGCCATCGTGAATTCTCCTTGGTTGAGTCGTATCTAAGGTCGCTCGCGTGTGCGCTCAACCACCGGGGCGCTAGCTTTGCTCCGTGGGCCGATAGTGCGGCTTGTTCGCGGCCAGCGTCTCGTCGTTCAGCACGATCAACCGCGGTCCCGCCGTGTACAGCAAGGCTGCCTCGACCGACCGCCCCGGAAAGATCACGCTCAAGGCCTCGGCATAGGCCGCCATCTGCTTTAAATGGTATTCAGGCACATCGTCGATGCCGCGCGGTGCGCGGCGGCCGGTCTTGAAGTCGACCACGCAGATGCGGTCTGCCTCGATCAGCAGGCGATCGACCGTGCCCGACACGACCATGCCGTTCGCGAGGGTCGCAGCGATCGGCGCTTCGGCCAACGTATCAGTGCTGAAAAGCTCGGCAAAGCGCGGATCGTCGAGCACGGCGACCACGCTCTGCACGATTTCGGACCGTGCTGCGGGATCGTCGACGCCGCCTGCTTTTGCCAGCCAGCGATCGGCTGCCGTCGCGCGGTCGGTGGCGGTAACCGCCGGCAGCCGCTCGAACAGCGCATGGATCAGCCGCCCCCGCTCCGCCGCGACGCGCATCGCAGGCGTCGGCGGTGGATCGGACACCGCGTCGTCACCCAGCGCAGACGGTGACAGCGGACGAGGCGGACGCGCTTCCTGCGGTGCGGGTTGATGTGCCCAGGCAGGTAGCTGTGCATTGGCCGCACTCTCGACCGAAGCCGAAGCCTTGGCGATCACCGCAGGCTGGGGCTCGACCCCGACGAATAGCCGCGCGCCCTCGCCCATCGGCACTTCGAGCGCCGTCAGTGCGCGATCGGACGCGGCGTACCAGCTGTTCTCCGGCGGCACGCCCTTCGCGCGCGGCCCGAGCGCACCGGCGATCACCAGCCGCTCTTCGGCGCGCGTGGCGGCGACGTAGAACAGCCGCCAATGCTCCTCCAGTTCGCGTTGCTCGGCGGCCGACACGACCGCATCGAGCGGCCCGCCGCGCTCGCTCGACCGCGGCCGGAATACCGGGATCGGCACAGCCCCAGGTTCGGGCGCCCATTTCAGGATCGAGCGCGGTGCCGCCGACGGGTCCGCCGTCGCATCCGCGAGGATCACCAGCGGCGCCTGCAACCCCTTAGCGCCGTGTGCGGTCATCACCCGGACCGCATCGAGCGGCGCCGACGGATCGCGGACGATCTCGACATCGCCGCGATCGAACCAGTCGAGGAAACGCTGCAACGACGGCGTCGTCGTGCTCTCGAACGTCAGCGCGGCGTTGAGCAATTCCTCGATCGGATCGCGCGCCTCGGTCCCTAGCCGGCGGATCAGTTTGCGGCGGCCATCGAGAGGGCCCGATAGCAGTTCCTCCAGGAACTGGTACGGCGTGGCGATGTCGGCGCGCGCCAGCATCGCCAGCAGAGGCGCGAGCCGCGTCGCGGGTTGCGTGCGTTGCAGGTGACGCCAGAGCGGCCCGGCCTCGCGCGGGGCGGCGGCCATCAGTTCGTCCTGCGTCCAGCCGATCAGCGGCGACACGAGCAGCGCCGCGACGGACAGGTCGTCCTCGGGCTGCAACACGAAGCGGATCGTAGCGAGCAGGTCCTGCACAGCCAGCGGCGCGTTCAGCCGCAGGCGATCGACGCCCGCCACCGGCACGCTCTCGGCATAGAGCCGCGCGACGATCAGCGAGGCGAGATCGCCGCGTCGCTTGACCAGGATCATGACGTCCTCGGGCCGCAGCCGCCGCCCCTTGCTCTCCAGCATGAGCCCGGTGTCGGGGGCGAGCCAGCCTTTCACCGCGCGCGCGATATCGCTGGCGAGTTTGCGGACTGCGTCATCGACCCAGCCCTCTTCGTCGTCCTCGGTGCCGCCCGCCGACACCGGTGGCCACAGGGTCACGGTGCCGGGCCCGGCGACCTCACTGGCGTGGCGCTCGACCTCGCCGATCATTCCAAGTCCCGGCTCACCAGCCGCTTCGATCGCGGCATCAACAAATTCTAGAACGGTTTTGGTCGATCGGAACGAATGGGTGAGCGCCAGTCGCGCCATCGGCAGCCCACGGTCCTCCAGCGGCATATCTTCGCTACCGAGCGCCGCCTCAGCCAACTCTCCGAAATGCCGCTCGAAATATGCGAAATTGATTGGGTCGGTACCTTGGAATCCAAAGATCGCCTGCTTCCAATCTCCCACCGTAAAAAGCGTTCGCACGGATGGTGCGTGGACGCCGCGCCCGACAAAAAATTCGGAGACCAGCGCGCTTACGATTCTCCACTGGCTGAGATTTGTATCCTGCGCCTCGTCGATCAGCAGATGCTCGGACGCCTGGTCGAGCTTGTAGCGCACCCACTCACCGATCCCCGGTTGGTCGAGTAGCGCCACCGTCGTGGCGATCAGGTCGTCGAAATCGACCGCCCCTGCGCGCCGCTTGGCCGAGGCATATCCCCGCGCGTAATCACGCCCGACTTCCAGCCCGTCGGCGAGCAGATCCGCGTACTTTGCCCTAACTTCCAGTGAGAATAGCGCTGAGCAGTTAGTATGAAGTTCGGATGCAATTTCCGCGTACTCCGGCTCTTGCGGAGCTTGTCCCTTTCCAAACGAGCGCTGCTCTCCATCCGCCTTGGCCCACACAGTATGCAGTTCGTTCAAAGTCGTGACGCGATCTTCTACAGACTGCTCCGACCAACTGCGGATTACCTCTGCCCGAGCGATGCCGTTTTTCGTTCCCCATGCGCGGTTTAGCTCGCCAACTCGCCTGATCGCATCCAGATCAAGGGCCTCGCACCATTCAGCAACAGCTTCGTCGATATCTCCTGACGGCAGCTCAAGTTCACGTCTCAGCCACGGCCTGATGCCAACGGGCAGAGCCTCCAGCGCGGGCAACGCACGGGCGCAGGCGAGCAGGAACGCCTCCGCCCCGCCCTCGCCCATCCGGAGCGACAGCCGGCCGACGATCTCGACCGGGCGTTCGCGGCCTTCGCGCTCGGCATCCGACAGCATCGTCGCCAGAGCTTCCCGCGCGAGTCCCGCCTCTTCGCGCGCCTCCAAGGGTCGGAACCCCGGCGTCAGCCCGGCCTCTACCGGGAACGCTGCCAACAATCCTTGGCAGAAGCCATGGATGGTCTGGATGCGCAGGCCCCCGCCCGGCGCGTCGAGCACCTTGGCGAACAGGGTGCGGGCGCGATCCTGCAACGCCTGGACCGGGCTTTCGCCGAGCGCGATCAGGTCCGCCGCGAGCGCCGGGGCGGGCATGCGCACCCATGCGGCGAGGCGCCCGTTGATCCGCTGCGCCATCTCCGCCGCGCCCGCCTTGGTGAAGGTCAGGCAGAGGATCGCGCCGGGATCGACACCGCGCAACAGGAGGCGGAACACGCGTGCCGCGAGCACTTGCGTCTTGCCGGTGCCGGCCGACGCGGACAGCCAGACGTGCGAGGCCGGGTTGCTCGCATCGGCCTGCGCGCCTCTCAGCCGGGGCAGCGTGGCGAGCGCATCACTGCTCACGGCCATACCATTCGTCGCGTCGCATCAGCTGGTCGTACTCGGCATAGGGGGCGTATTCGGGGACGAGTTTGGCGGTGAACGCGGCGCTGCCGGTCAGCCATTCGCCGACGACTTCGGCGAAGTTGTGCGCGGCGATTGCCGTGAACTCGTCGGTCGGGATCTTGTCGCGCTTGCCCTCGGGATCGACCGGGCTCTCGATATAGCCGAACGCGTCGCGCTTCTTGCCGAGCGACCAATATTCGAACGCGCCTGCGGTGCCGGAGACGTCTGGGAACCCGCCGCGCTCGGCGATCAGGCCGAGCAGGCCGAGCTGGAGGCTGTAGCCGGCACGGACGGCGGTCGGCGATGGCGGCTTGCCGGTCTTGTAGTCGATCACCGCGAGGCGTCCGTCGGGCAGCTTGTCGATGCGGTCGTAGCGGCCCGACAAGGTAACGCCGGCGATCTCGATCTTGCCCTTGCCCTCGGCGCTGGCAACGGTGCGGCCGTCTTCGCCTTGTGCGACTATGGCGCCGGCGATCCAGTCGATTGCCTCTAGCAACCGCGGTTGCCAGAGCGCGCGCATCATCGGGTGCGTCCGCTCGTCGTCGAGCATCGCCTTGGCGCGCTGCCGGAGCGTGTCGACGGTGCAGTTGTCCTGCTTCCACCATTGCTCCAGGATGTCGTGCACCGCCGTCCCGCGCCACGCTGCGCTCGGGTCCGCATCGACGGGGTCGAGCGGCATCAGCCCCAGCACGCGGCGCGCATAGAAGGCGTAAGGGTCGGCCTTGAGGCGATCCACCTCGGTGACGGAGATTGCCTTCGGGCGCAGCAGCGCTGGCGGCGAAGGCGCGGGGCGGTCGGCCGGCAGATGTTCGCCCGGATCGTCGAGCGCGCGCGTCCAGCCTTCCAGTGCCGACGCGCGTTCGAACCGGTCCCCCGCGAGCGCCTGTAATCGGAGCCAGAGGCGCGAGGCTAAAGCAGGTGACTTCGCGTCCCGCCGCGCTCGCGTGACGACCGCGCGAGGTGCGCCTAATGCCTGTGCAAAATCATGCGCCGCCGTGCCGACACGCCGCTCCAGACCCGGTAGGCCGAGCTCCATCCGGATGCGCGGTGCCAGCCAGGGATCGGGCGCAGGCCGCCCCGGCCAAACGCCTTCGTTCAGGCCGCCAAGCACCATGACGTCGGCCGTTTGCAAGCGTGCCTCGATCAGGCCGTAGATCGCGAGCCGTGGGTGCCCGCCCGGCGCCGGCCGCACCGCGACCTCGTCTAGCAACGTCCGCAGCAACTGCGGCAGTTCGCGCGGATCGATACGCGGCGGTCCGGCTGGGGCTTCGGCTTCGAAATCGGCGAGGAACTCCGCTGCGGCACGCCCTGCGAGGCCGGACCAGAGATTGTCGCCGCACAAGGTCTGCGCCGTCTCGCGCAGGCAGGCGAGCACCGACGCCAAGGGCTGCGGTCCCTGGTCGAACGCGTTCGCCAGCGGCGTCAGCAGCGGCTGGACGTCGGCCCACCATGTCGCTGCCGTGCCCTTGCGCTCTTCCAGATGCCCGGCGATCCCGTCGAGCCCCGCCGCCGGCCTTGGCCCGCGCAATCGTCGGTCGAGCGCACGCGCGCCATCTAGCCACAGCAGGCGATCCTCGCCCGCGCGCACTAGCGGATGCTTCAGCAACGCCAGCAGCGCGAGCGGCGAGAAGCGCTGTGCCGCCGCCTCGGCCAGCGCGAGCAGCAACGTCCCCGGCGGCAGGATCGACAAGGGCCGCCCCGCGCTATCGTCGATACCGATGCCCCAGCGCCCGAGATGCGCCGCCACGCGTCGCGCCAGCGCGCGATCCGGCGTGACGAGGGCGGCGGTCCGCTCGGGCACCTCCAGCGCCTCGCGCAGAACGAGCGCGATCGCCTGCGCCTCCTCCGCTGGGGTCGCGAGTTCGGCGGCGGTCACGCCCTTCAAACGGCGATCCTCCGCCGCGATCTGCGTCCATTTCCCCGTGAAATCCGCGGGCGCCAGTGCGTTGGCGATCGCTCGGCCGCGCGCGGGGTCGGCATCGTGCCCGCCGCCCTCGCGCCACGTCTGCACCTCGCCTCGGGCGATGCCCATGCGCAGGAGCATCAGCTTCGCATCGAACTGCGGATGCGTCTCGATCGAGCGACGCGTGAGGCCGGTGACCGGGTTCGGATCGTGCGGGCCGAGCGCGTCCCATTCCTCGTCAGGCAGCGCGAGGTCGAGGCCGGCGAACACTACCATACCCTGCGGCATGTCGGCGATACAGCGGAGCAGACGCGCGACCGCTGGTGCGGAATCGGTCACGCCCGCCGCGCAGACGATCCCGGCGGGCGGCGCATTCCGCCAGCGCTGGGCAAGCCGGTCGAGCAACGCCGAGCGCCTTGTCGCCGCATCGATCCGCTCCAGCCGCGCGAGTTCGCCCGGCCAGCGTTGCAGCACGATCTCGAACGTCGCCAGCGCGCGCCGCCAATGCTCGGTGAGTTCGGGTCCAAGCTCGATATCGCGCAACTCGGTCGGCGGTACTTCCTCGACCAGCAACTGATCGAGCGTCCGTGCGAGTTCACCTGCGAGGCGCACCGCTTCGGCGGCATCGACCGGATGGCCTTCGCGCGCGCGCTCTTCGGACACGAGTCGCGCGAGGATCATGCGCCGCTGATAGGGCGGTACCGCGGGCAGCGGTGGATCGATGTCGTCCGCCGGATCGAGCGCAGCGCCGACCGCCTCGCCCATCTCCGGATCGCCCAGTGCGACCAGCCGCGGGAGGACGAGCCCGCCGCCGCTCGCGCGTACGAACGCCTCGGTAACCGCCTTCACCGCGCGGTTGTTCGGCAATACGACCAGCGCGCGGGCGAGCGCCAGCGGATCGCGTGCGGCTCGCCGTGTCAGGCCGGCCACCAGCGCATCCGCGAACGCGCGGTGCGCGGGGATCGTGTAGAGCGTCGGGCGAGCCGCCGTGGCGACGTCAGCCATCCGCGAGCATCGCCTCGGTCTTCGGGATCGCGGCGGGCGTACCGACGTCGAACCATAGTCCCTGGTGGACCTGACCATAAGCGCGGCCCGCGGCAATCGCGCGGTCCCAGAAGATGTTGGTCGAGAACGGTCCCTCCGGCCAGTCCGCGATCAACCGCGGGTGGAGCATCTGGATGCCAGTATAGGCGAACGGTGCGACCCGGCCGGGCTTGCGGCGGCCGACGATCCGCCCGTCGCTGCCGAGATAGAAATCGCCCATGCCGCCGTGATTGTTCGCACGCGCGAGCGGCACCATCAGCAGCAGCGCGTCCATCTTCGCGTCGTCCCAGCGGGACGCGAGCAGCTTGATCGCGTCGACCGGGCCGTCGATCCACAGGTTGTCGCTGTTGACGACCAGCACCGGCGCGTCGCCGAGCAGATGCCGCGCCTGGACGAGCCCGCCACCCGTCTCCATCAGCATTTTCCGCTCGTCGGAGATCACCACGTCGATCCCCGCGAACCGGTCGGTGACGTGCGCCTCCAGCGTGTCCGCGAGGTAATGCACGTTGACGACCGCGCGCTTGATCCCGGCGGCCTGCAACCGCTCGAACACGTGGTCGATCAACGGCTTGCCCGCGACCTGCACTAGGGGCTTGGGTCGCGTCGCGGTGAGTGGCCGCATTCGCTTACCGAGCCCGGCCGCCATCACCATTGCCGTTTCGGGCACGGTACCGCGAGGGATCGGACGGATCGTCTGCTGGCGGCTCACGCGCTCAAGGCCAGCGGATCGCCGCGCAGTGCGGGCGGCACGTTCGCCGTGAACCATGCCGCGACCGGCGCCATCACCGGCTGTGCCAGATCGCGCTCCAGATACGTCCACACCCGGGGGCACATCGTCGCATAATGCGGCTTGCCGTCGCGCTTCCACAGCCGTGTGAAGATGCCGAGGATCTTCGCATTCCGCTGCGCGCCGAGCACGTGATACGCGTTCATGAAGTCTTCTCCAGCGTCCGCCGCCGCGCGATAACGCTCCAGCATCGCTGCCTCGACCGCCGGATCGACCGTCCGCCGCGCATCTTGCAACAGCGACACCAGATCATAGGCCGGATGCCCCGCGAGCGCGTCCTGAAAATCGAGCAGGCCGAGCGATCGCTCCGGACCTACCAGCATCAGATTCTCGGCATGGTAATCGCGCAGCACCGTAACCGGGGTCTCGGCGATGGCATGATCGAACACGGCCTCCCATGCCGCGTCCCAGCCTGCTAGATCGGGCTCGACCCCGACCGTCGGGCAATACCATTCGACAAACAATCGAGCCTCGCGCCGCAACACTGCGCGGTCATACGGCGGAACAGGTCCAGCGGGCTCTGCACGCAGCCGAACCAGCAAGTCGATTGCCGGTGCGTAGAGCGAAAGCTCTTCGTCCGGCGCTGCATCGACCGCCTCCCGCAACCGATCGTCGCCGAAATCCTCGATCAACACGAGTCCCTCGTCGAGATCGCACGCCAGGATAGCCGGTGCTGCAAAGTCGCGTTCGACCAGCCACTCGGCGATCGCGATGAACGGGCGGGGATCCTCGTGCGGTGGTGGCGCGTCCATCAGGATCGCCTTGCGTCCACCCTCGATCGCGCGGAAATAGCGCCGGAACGACGCGTCGCCCGCGACCGGGAGGATCTGCGCGCCTCCCCAGCCATGGGCGTCGAGAAAAGCGGCGGCGCCGGGCGGCGGGGTCATGTCGGCCATCGCGACCTCCAAGCTTCCGGGACTCCGACTGTCAAGCTGCGCGTGCCGTCTGGCTCGATCGTCAGGCTCAGGCGAAGCGCGTCGGGCCAGTAATCCGGGCCTGCACGCTCAGGCCATTCTACGAGCAGGAGCGAATCGTAGCGCGCGTCGTCGAGCGCGAGTTCCTCGATCTCCGCGGGGTCGTCGATGCGGTAGAGGTCGACGTGCAGTACGGGGAAGCGGACTTCGGGTGGCTCGTAGGGCTGGACGATCGCGAAGCTGGGCGATGGCGCTTCGCCGGCGAGGCCGAGTGCGGCGAGCAGACCGCGGGCGACGCTGGTCTTGCCGGCGCCGAGCGTGCCTTCGAGGGTGACGACGTCGCCGGGTCGGACGCGCTCAGCGAGCATCGCGCCAAATGCCTCGGTGGCCTGAGGATCGGGTAGGCGGATCACGCGCATAAGCCCTCTCCCCCTCGGGGAGAGGGTTGGGTGAGGGGCTGTTCCTGGCGCTGCGTTGCTTGGCTGCCCCTCACCCCGACCCTCTCCCGGGAGGGGAGAGGGAGTAGCGCGTCACCGGTCATCGACGTGGCAATTCTACGGTGATCAACGTGCCCGCTCCCGGCTCCGACACGAGTTCGATCGTACCGCCATGCGCCTCGACGAACTGCTTCGCCAATGGCAACCCCAACCCCAAAGCGCGGTCGCCTATAGGCTTGGACTCCGCGAACCGGTCGAACGCATGCGAGACCGCCTCGGCATCCATTCCAACCCCGTCGTCGGATACCACGATTCGCGCCGACGTCGCATTGCCGTCGGTATGCAGCAGCACACGCCCGCCATCCGGCGTCGCCGCGACCGCATGGCGCAACAGATGCTCGACGACCTCCTTCAGCCGCTTCGGATTGCCGTTGACCCGCCCGGTCGAGCGCGCCACCTCGATCGCGAAGTCGAGCTTGCGTCGTTTGGCCGACGGCAGGAGCGTTTCCGCAGCGGCGCGCACGGTGGCTGCAAGGTCCACGTCGCTGCGATCGGTTTCCGCCCGATCGCTCTCCGCCCGCGTCAGGTCGAGCACGTCGTCGACCAGCAATCCCAGCCGTTCCACGGATTCAAGGATCGCCCCGACATAGCCCTCGGCCTGCGGCGTCAGCGCGCCGGCGTACCCACCATGCAGCATCTCCGCGAACCCGCTGATCGAGGTCAGCGGCGTGCGCAGTTCGTAGCTCATGTTGGCGACGAACGCGGTCTTCACCTTGTCGGTCGCCTCGAGCGCGTCTGCACGATCGCGCAACGCTTGCTCCGCACGCCGGCTGTCGGTGATGTCGAGCATCGTGAACAGCGCGTTTCCGTCGGGCAACGGCACGCCGGCGAACTCGAAATGCCGCCCATCGGCGAACGCCACGCGCCCGCCGCGCTGTTGCCGGCCGACCGTCGCCGACCGCACCAGATCGGGGATCAGCGCCGAGCGCGACGGCGTCGCAAGCTTGGCCCCGGCCGCGTCGGCGAAGGCATCGACCCGCGGATGCGCCGCGAGGAATTCCTCCTCTAGCCCCCACAATACGCGAAAGCGGTTGTTCCAGAGCTGCAACCGGCCATCCGCCGCGAACACGCCCAACGCCTCGAACAGATTGTCGAACGTCGCGGTCCGCACGCGCAGCAGCGTGTCGCGCGCGCTGGCGAGTTGGACCTGCTCGGTGCGATCCTCGAAGATCAGCAGCAGACCGCCATCGGGCAGCGGCTGTGCGACGACGCGGAGATGCGTGCCGCCGCGCAGGTGCCAATTTTCCTCCATCGCCCCCGCGCCGGCCGAGCCGCCCTGCGCCGACCCGGTCTGCATGAACCAGTCGCGGCGCTCCGCCTTCCAGCTCGGGAAATCGCGGACTTCGGGTAGTCGGTTGGCCTCGCGCATCCGCTCCAGCACCCGGTCGAACTCGGGCCGGTCGGCAAGCCATTCGCTCCGCATCGCGAACATCCGCCGGAACGGCTGGTTGCAGAACACGAGCGAACGATCGCCGCCGAACTGCGCCACCCCCGCCGACAACCGGTCGAGCATCGCGCGCTGCGCCTCGGCAAACCGCTTCGCCCCCGACCGCGCCTGTTCCAGTTCCTCGATATCGATCGCGAACCCGGCCACCCCACCTGAGGGGAGCGGCACGTCGTAGATCTGCAACGAGCGTCGCGCGCCGTCGATCGTCGCCGGCAGAACCTGCTGGTGCGGCCGCCCCTGCTCGCGCGCGACCGCGGCGCCGGCAAGCGGTCCGCCGCGCCCGGATCCCTCGACGAGTTCGAGCCCGCGGGCCACGACGTCCGCGGCATCGCGTCCCTCGACCGCATCGACATAAGCGGAGTTGACCATCGCCAGTCGCAGGTCGGTCGCGCGATACCACATCGGCATCGGCGCCGCCTCGATCAGCCCGGTCAGCGCGTCATAGGCCGACCCGAGCCGCAGCGTCTCGGCGCCGAGCCGGGCGATCTCTGCCTCGCTATCGGTCGCGTCGAACGCCCACAGCAGCACGGCGCCGGTCGCCCCCATCTCGCCCGGCGCACGCCCGCCGCGAAACGTGATCGCCCGGGTCGAGCCGAGCAGTCGGACCGCGCGCACGAAGCCACGACCAGACCGCTGCGCCGCGGTGATATCTGCGATCAATCGCGCCGCGTCATCGGCAGACAGTCCGGTCCCGCCGGTTGCGAGTTCGGCCAGCGACCGCGGCGGCACGTCGAGCCCGAGCCAGTCCGCCATCCGCTGGATCATCTCGATCCGTCCGCCCGAACGGATCACCGTCGCGATTGCCGGCGAACCGTCGAGGATCGTTCGCAGATGCGCGTTGGCCTCAAGTGTTTCCGCAGCGGCGGCCCGTGCACGCAGCCCGAGATACAATAACAGGCTCCCCGCGACGACCATCGCCAGCAGCAGAACGCCCACCAGCACGACGCTTCCCGAACCGAGCGTGATCATCGTGTTGTGGACAGGATATGGAGCGCGATCATCGGCACCCGTCTAAGCGCCCAGATGGCGATGGGAAAGACGGATGACGGAGACCGTCCGCGATTCTCGTCGTTCGACGTGAGCTTCGCGCGGGCGGTCGGCCACCCACGGCTGCTGTCTCCAACCTTCCCATGCTGTTGCAAGGAAGAAACACTGCGTAATAATCGTTCGCGGCTTATCGCAAGACAATGGCAGGAGCTATGTCCGAGCTCTAGGCCGCGCCGCATTGACGAACGACAGACTCATTGTCGCTTCGCCGGAACCGTAAGCCAGGACGCTCCAGAATGCAGACCTATCGTCGCCGTTTGCTTGCCACGACCTTGTTCGTGGGTGCCGTTACCCTCGCCGCTCCTGCCGTGGCCCAGGTTGCCCCGGCCGAAGCGCCAGCCGCAGATCCGGTGGCGTCGCAGCCAGCCGTTGATCAACCTGCCGCCGCCGCCGCGCCGCAGGCCGACCAGTCCGCAGGCGACATCGTCGTCACCGGCTCGCGCATTGCTTCGCCATCCGCAACCGCTGCCTCGCCGTTGCAGAGCGTCGGCATCGCGCAGATCCAGCAGTCCGGCGCGATCAACGTCCAGGACGTATTGTTGCAGAACCCCGCGTTCGGCACGCCCGGCGTCAGCCGCACGAATTCGAGCTTCGCAACGCAGGGGGCCGGCATCGCGACGGTCAACCTGCGCAACCTTGGTGAGGACCGCACGCTGGTCCTGGTCAACGGCCGCCGCTTCGTCTCGGGCCTGCCGGGCAGCAACGCGGTCGACCTCAACGTCATCCCGACCCAGTTTCTGGAGCGGGTCGACGTCCTGACCGGTGGCGCATCGGCGGTCTATGGTTCGGACGCGGTCGCCGGCGTCGTCAACATGATCTACAAGACCAAGTTCGACGGCGTCCAACTCGACGGCCAGGTCGGCATGTCGCAATATGGCGACGGCTTCGATCGCCAGCTCAACGCGCTGGTCGGCAAGAATTTCGCCGACGGTCGCGGCAACATCATGCTGTTCGGCGGCTATTCGAAGCAGGGCACCGTCCTGAAGCGCGACCGCTATACCGAAGCCGGTTCCAGCGCGGTCGATTCCACCAGCCGCGGCGCCTACGTCACGGGCAACGACGCGGATCTGTTCACGCCGGAGCGGCCGTATCTGTCGGGCTTCGCACCACAGGGCCGCTATTACGCTGGCGACAGGACCTTCACCTATGGTCAGGACGGCGCGCTGCGTGACTGCGTCTCGACCAACGGCACCGCGGGTTGCGTCAACGCCAATGGCACGGCCGCGGGTCCGGACGGCTTCAACCGGTCGAGCTTCCGCTACCTTGCCGTCCCCGTCGAGCGGTATGTCGCTGCGGGACGTGCCAATTTCGAAGTCTCGCCGGCCCTGAACCTGTTTCTCGAGGGCAATTATGCGAAGACCAAGGTCAGCACGGTGATCGAGCCCTTCCCGCTCGATTCGACCTTCAGCAACCCACGCAATTCGGGCCAGATCCCGATCCAGACCGTCGTTGGCGGCATCACGTATCGCAACCCCTATGTGCCGAACGCGATCTTCAACGCGGCGACCGACACCGATGGCGATGGCCTGAAGGACATCTACTTCGACCGCCGCCTCTCCGATTTCGGTCCGCGCACCAGCAGCGTCAGCCGCGACGTCTTCCGCATCGCGGGTGGCGCGAACGGCAAAATCCTGGACGACCGGTTCAACTACGAAGTGTACGGCATCTACGGGCAGACCAAGGAAGCCCAGGTCGGCAGCGGCCAGTTCAATACCGCCAACTTCTTCCAGGCGCTGAACTCCTACCGTGATCCGGCAACCGGCCAGATCGTCTGCGCCAATGCTGCCGCACGCGCGGCAGGCTGTGTCCCTGCGAACATCTACGGCGCAGGCGCCCTCACGCCGGCGGCGTCGTATCTCGCCGTGCCCACCACGCTCAGCACGAAGGTGACGCAGACGGTCGCCGGCGGCAACGTGTCGGGCAAGCTGTTCTCGCTGTTCGGCGCCGACCCGATCGGGTTCAGCGTCGGCACCGAATATCGCCGCGAAAGCAGCCGCAACGACTTCGATCTGCTTACGCAGTTGGGCCTGAACGGCAACAACGCGCTGCCCTCCACCGCCGGTCGCTTCCATCTCTGGGAAGGGTTCGCCGAAGTCGTCGCACCGATCGTCCAGGATCGTCCGTTCTTCCAGTCGCTCAGCGTCCGCGGTGCGATCCGCGTCTCCGACTATTCGACCGTAGGCACCACCTACAGCTATAATTTCGGCGGCGAATGGGCACCGATCGAGGACATTCGCTTCCGCGTGATGCAGGCGCGTTCGGTCCGTGCACCGAACATCAACGAGCTGTTCCAGGCACCGCAGCAGGACTTCCCGAGCGTCAACGATCCCTGCATCGGCGTGACCGCCACGACCGCGGGCACGCTCGGCGCCACCTGCCGCGCGGCACCCGGTGTCTTGGCGAACATTGCCGCCAATGGCGGCAAGTTCACAGCGAACCAGGCCGACGTCCAGGGCGTCACCAGCTTCGGTGCAGGCAACCCGAACCTGAATGAGGAGAAGGGCGATTCGTTCACCGCGGGCGTCGTTATCAACCCGCGTTCGATCCGCGCGCTGCGCAACCTGGTCGTCACGGTCGACTACTTCAACATCCGGATCAAGGATGCGATCGTCCAGACGCCGCTGCAGTACATCCTGAACCAGTGCTACGAGCAGGGTAACACGGACTATTGCGGCCAGATCACGCGCCGTGCAGGTCCCCTGGGCCCGAACAGCGCAGGCTCGCTCGACCAGCTGACCAACAGCTTCCTCAACAGCGGCGGCGTTAAGACGCAGGGCATCGATACGGTCATCACCTATCGCCAGGACCTGACCGATATCGGTCTTGCCGGTACGCTCGGACTACGTGGGTCGTACACCCATCTGATCTCGGGCTACACCGTGCCGCTGCCCGAAGCCGATCGCGATTATTTCGCGGGCGAGATCGGCGCATCGCGTGACCGGTTCACGACCAATGCGTCGTACGACATCGACGGCGTCGGCCTGACGATGACGGGGACGTGGATCAGCCAGGCGAGCCTGGACGATCAGCTGACCGGTGCGCGCCCGGGTACCAATCCGCTCTACCGCGTGCGTCCGCAATTCTACCTCGACTCGCAGATCCGTTTCCAGACCAACGACGGGTTCGAATTCTACATCGGTGGGTCCAACCTGCTCAACAACAAGCCTCCCTATCTCGCCGACATCGGCGCGTCGGCAGGCCAGGATACCGATGCCGGCACGTACGATGCGCTCGGCCGTCGCTATTATGCGGGTGTGCGGATCAACTTCTGATCCTCGCGTATGACCGATCGGAAGAGGGAGCCGGAAACGGCTCCCTTTTTTTGTGCGGTGGACGGCAAACCACGTATCGCTGTGCATTGATGGAACGTCCGCCGCGGTGTCGCTGTGCCAACGACTGCCAGCCCTGACGAACTGCAATCCAGCGGAGGGGCGAAGACGTCGACATCCGGTCCGAGCTCGCCCCTTTTTATACGGCAACGCTGGTATCGCCCGGTATCCCGGCGGTCCGCCTACCCCCGCTTCGTCCTCTCTGCTTCCCGCGACTTTGCGCCTCTGCGCGATCAAACACTCTGTCTTCCGCAGGCTGGACACTCAGAACGAAAAGGGCCGCGCCCACCTGATGGTGGACGCGGCCCTTTACGCAGCGATCGTCAGAACGATCAGTAGCGGTAATGGTCCGGCTTGAACGGGCCTTCGACCGGCACGCCGATGTAGCCGGCCTGCTTGTCCGACAGCTTCGACAGCTTCACGCCGAGCTTCTCGAGGTGGAGCATCGCGACCTTCTCGTCGAGGTGCTTGGGCAGGACGTAGACTTCGTTCTTGTAGTTCTCGCCCTTGGTCCAGAGCTCGATCTGCGCGAGCGTCTGGTTGGTGAACGAGGCCGACATCACGAACGACGGGTGGCCGGTGGCGCAACCGAGGTTCACCAGGCGACCCTTCGCCAGGATGATGATCTGCTTGCCGTCCGGGAACTTCACCAGGTCGGTGCCGGGCTTCACTTCGGTCCAGTCGTAGTTCGACAGCGCGGCGATCTGGATCTCCGAGTCGAAGTGACCGATGTTGCAGACGATCGACATCGGCTTCATCGCCTTCATGTGATCGGCAGTGATGACGTCGGCGTTGCCGGTCGCGGTGCAGAAGATGTCGGCGCGAGACACGGCCTCTTCCATCGTCACGACCTCGAAGCCCTCCATCGCCGCCTGCAGTGCGCAGATCGGATCGACTTCGGTGACCATCACGCGCGCGCCGCCGTTGCGGAGCGACTGCGCGGAGCCCTTGCCGACGTCACCGAAGCCGGCGACGCAGGCGACCTTGCCGGCGAGCATGACGTCGGTCGCGCGACGGATCGCGTCGACCAGCGATTCCTTGCAGCCGTAGAGGTTGTCGAACTTCGACTTGGTGACCGAGTCGTTGACGTTGATCGCGGGGAACGGCAGCTCGCCCTTCTTGGCGATCTCGTACAGGCGGTGAACGCCGGTCGTGGTCTCTTCCGAGACGCCCTTCAGGTTCTTGACGGTCTCGGTGAGGTAGCCGGGGTTCTTCGCGACATACGCCTTGAGCGCACGCTGCATCTCGACCTCTTCCTCGTTCTCGGGCTCGGGCATCGTGTGGCCGGCTTCGAGCTTGGCGCCCCAGAGTGCGAACATCGTCGCGTCGCCACCGTCATCGAGGATGATGTTGGCGGTCTGGCCCTCTACGTCCCGATCCCACGAGAAGATGTCGCCGACATAGTTCCAGTAATCCGCGAGGCTCTCGCCCTTGATCGCGAACACCGGCACGCCCGATGCGGCGATCGCTGCGGCGGCATGGTCCTGCGTCGAGAAGATGTTGCACGTCGCCCAGCGGACGTCGGCGCCGAGCGCGGTCAGCGTCTCGATCAGCACCGCGGTCTGGATCGTCATGTGCAGCGAACCGGTGATGCGCGCGCCCTTAAGCGGCTGCGACGCGCCGAATTCGGTGCGCAGCGACATCAGGCCGGGCATCTCGGTCTCGGCGATGTTGATCTCGGCGCGGCCGAAATCGGCGAGGCTGATGTCGGCGACGACGTAGTCGGTCTTCGCGGGGGCGAGGGTGGTGGCCACGATGGGTCTCCTGGAAATTCTGTGATCGGCGAGCCTCATGCCCGTGCCGGATGCTGGGTCACTTAGGGGATCGGAGGGCTCAAATCAAATATAAAGATATCTTTATATGACGTGTCAGCGTCCCTTGGGCAGCATGTTCTCTTGCGAACGCAGGAGCCCAGGGTAACGAACGGTGTCCTGTGTGATCCTGGGCTCCTGCGTTCGCAGGAGAACGGCTAGGCCCGCCCCGTCTCCGCCACGAGCAACCGCGGGTCCACACCAGCCTGCGCAAACGCCATCGTCCAGCGATCCTCCGCAGCGGTCTCGAACAGCAGTTCGGTGTCCCCCAACACGTTGAACCACCCCGGCCGCGACAGCTCACCCTCAAGCTGCCCGCCATCCCAACCGGCATAGCCAAGCGCCACTACCCATTCCGACGGGCCCTTCCCCTCGGCGATCGCGCGCAGCACGTCGACCGTGCTCGACAGCTTCCACCGCCCGGCGACGTCGACCGAGTCCTGCCCGCCCCAGTCGGACGAATGCACCACGAACCCGCGCCGTGGCTCGACCGGCCCGCCAAAATGCACCGGCGCGTTGGGCGCGTCGCCCGGCTCGATCCCGAACTGTTCGAGCAGGTCGTGGAAGCCCAAACCGTCGATCATCGCCCCGATCCCGATCCCGATCGCGCCATTCTCGTCGTGGCTGCACACTGCGATTACCGCACGCGCGAACCGCGGGTCGCTCATCCCCGGCATCGCGAGCAGGAATTGTCCGGAAAGAAAGGGCGTCTTGTCCATGCGTTCCAACATAGCGACGCGGACGAACGCCCGCCACGCTTGAAATACCCGTCCCCCAGTCCAAGGTACGGCTCGCCCGCGACCAACGCGCGGCGACAGGAGATTTTAGATGACGATCATCGTCGGCGACCGGCTTCCCACCACCACCCTCGTCAAGGCAACCGCAGACGGCCCCGACCAGGTCGATACCGACAGCTTCTTCAAGGGCCGCAAGGTCGCGCTGTTCGCGGTCCCCGGCGCGTTCACGCCGACCTGCTCCGCGAAGCACTTGCCCGGTTTCGTCGAGAAGGAAGCCGAACTGAAGGCCAAGGGCATCGACGAGGTCGCCTGCGTCTCGGTCAACGACGCGTTCGTGATGGGTGCGTGGGGCAAGTCGGCAGGCGCCGGCGACATCACGCTGCTCGCGGACGGCAATGGCGATTTCGCCAAGGCGATCGGGCTGACGATGGACGGCTCGGGCTTCGGCATGGGTACGCGCAGCCAGCGTTACTCGATGCTGGTCAACGACGGCGTGGTCGAGCAGTTGAACGTCGAGGCACCCGGCGAGTTCAAGGTGAGCTCGGCCGAGCATCTCCTGAGCGAGATCTGATCGCGGGATGCCGGGCCGGTCCCGGCATCCCCCGATCCCGCACGACGCGGCCTCCGGGATACCGGCGGACGCGTCGTGAATTGGCGGTAGCGCCGCCGCGCGCTTACAGCAGCTTGTCGAGCGTAATCGGCAGGTCGCGGATGCGTTTGCCGGTCGCATTGAACACCGCGTTCGCAACGGCGGCAGCGACACCGGTGATACCGATCTCGCCAATGCCATGCGCGCCCATCGGCGTGTGCGGGTCGGCGATATCGGTCCACATCACGTCGATGTCGGGCACGTCGAGGTGCACCGGCACATGATATTCCGCGAGGCTCGGGTTCATGATCCGGCCATTGCGCTCGTCGAACTGGGTCTCCTCCATCAGCGCCATGCCCAGCCCCATGATGATGCCGCCACGGAACTGGCTGCGTGCGGTCTTGGGGTTGAGGATGCGGCCGCAATCGAACGATCCGAGAATGCGACTGACCCGGGTCTCGGCGGTGACCGCGTTGACCCGGACTTCGCAGAATATCGCGCTGTGCGAATGCATCGACCAGTGCATCAGCTCCAGCGGCTGCGATGCTTCTTCGACGACGACCAGTTCGTCCCGCTGGGCGCGAGCCAGGATCGACGCATAGCTTTCGCGCCGCGCCGGGTCGTCGAGCTTGGCGAGGCCGCCGTCTTCGCTGCCGACCTCGCCGGGCGACAGGCCTGCGAGCGGGGAGTCATTGCCGGCAAGCTTAAGCAACTCGGCGACCAGCGCATTGTGCGCGGCGATCACCGCCGCGCCGATCGCGGCCGTCTGCTGCGAGCCGCCCGCCATGATCGCGCCGGGAATCGATGAATCGCCGTAACCGACATTCACCTGCTCCATCGACAGGCCCAACCGCTCGGCCGCGACGATGGCGGTCGTGGTCGACGTCCCCATCCCCATTTCGGCAGCGGCGATTTCGACGAATGCGCGAACCGTATCGCCGTCGCGGGTCAGCGTGATGCGCGCGGCGGCGCCTGGCATTCGGTAATAGGGATAGGTACCGGTCGCGCAGCCCATGCCGATCAGCCACTCGCCGTCGCGCCGCGCGCCTGAATTCGTACTACGCGCGGCCCAGCCGAACTTCTCCGCGCCCGCGCGCCATGCCTCGACGATATGTCGTGACGAGAAAGGCAGCCCGGAGATCGGGTCCTTCTCCGGCTCGTTGCGGATCCGCAGCGCGATCGGATCCATCGCCAGTTCGACCGCGAGTTCGTCGATCGCCGATTCCAGCGCGAACGTGCCGACCGATTCGCCGGGTGCCCGCATGAAGGTGTTCGCGAGCATGTTCATCTTGGCGATGTTCACCTGCAGATGGATGTTCGGGCACGCATAGGCGGCGCGCGTTCCCAGGATGAACGGTTCGGGCATGTTGTTGTGCGGCGTCATCACGGACAGCCCGGTATGGATCAGCGCTTCCAGCCCGCCATCGGCCTGTGCGCCGAGCGCAACACGCTGCTCGGTCAACGTCCGCCCGCCGACGACCCGGTAGACGCCCTCGCGTGATAGCGTGATCCGCACCGGCCGACCCGACAGCTTCGCCGCCGCTGCGCCGAGAATCTGGTGATCCCATAGCCCCTTGCAGCCAAATCCGCCGCCGACATAGGGCGAGGTCAGGCGGACCTGATCCGCCTTGAGGTCGAACACCTCGCCGATCGTCTGTGCCTGCGCGGTGACCATCTGGCTCGCATCGTGGACGATCAGGCCGCCGTCGATCCATGCGATCGTCGCGGCGTGCGGCTCGATCGGATTATGGTTGTGCCGCGGGGTCCGATACACATTGTCGACGGTGTGCGGCGCCGTGGCGAATGCGGCAGTGGCATCGCCGATCTCGTCGATCAACGGCTGGCCCATGAACAGCCCCTGCTCGATACCCGCCGCCTTCGCCTGATCGAGCGACGTGGTCGACGGTTCCGCCGCATAAGTGAAGCGCATCAGCGACGTCGCATGATCCGCCTGTTCCTGCGTCTCGGCCAACACGACCGCGACGGGCTGCCCGTTCCAGTGAACGCGGTCGTCCTGCATGATCGGCAAATCGGCAGGCCCAACCGCTGTCGGCGACGAACCGAACACGCCCGGCGGGTTCATCCGCGGCGCATTGCGGTGGGTCATGACGAGCACGACGCCAGGCGCATGCTCGGCCGCGGCGGTATCGATTGCGGCGATGCGCCCACGCGGGATCGTCGCATAGGCGAGCGCGGCATACACCATGTCGTCGAACACGAACTCGGCCGCGAACCGTGCCTCGCCCCTCACCTTGAGCGGGCCATCGAGACGCGACACCGGCGTGCCGATCTTGCCGTGCTTATGCGCGATCAGCGGATCGGGGACACCGCCCGGTATCCAGCTGTCGGGCGCGAGCGGGACCAGTTTGGCCATCGCACCCTGGACGAGCCCCTGTGCGGCACCCTTGACGCTATCGACGATACTCATGCTGCTGCTCCGGCGAGATCGCCGAGGACGGCGACGAGGGTACGGGTGGCGAGTGCGGGCTTGAAGCCGTTGTCACGCAACGGTGTCGCATCGGCGAATTCGGCCAACGCAGCCTCGCGGAACGCGGATTCGGTAGCCGGACCGCCACGTAGCGCGGCCTCGGCCTTCAGCGCTCGCCAGGGTTTGTGCGCGACGCCACCGAAGGCGAGACGCACGTCAGCGATGCGATCGCCGTCGAGTTCCAACGCCGCGGCCACCGAGATCAGCGCGAAGGCGTAACTCGCGCGATCACGAACCTTGCGATAGGTCGAGTTCGCGGCAAACGGCATCGCGGGCAGCTCGATCGCCGTGATCAGTTCGCCGGGTTCCAGCACGGTATCGAACTCAGGCCGATCGCCCGGCAGGCGGTGGAGCTCGGTGAACGGCAAGGTGCGCGTACCCGTATTCCCGTGGAGGTGCACGGTCGCATCGAGCGCTGCCAGCGCCACGCACATATCGGACGGATGCGTCGCGACGCAGGCCACCGACGCGCCGAGCACAGCGTGAATCCGGTTGAAACCTTCGTGTGCATCACATCCCGTACCCGGCGCACGCTTGTTGCAACGCGATCCATCGGTATCGTAGAAATAGGCGCACCGCGTCCTTTGCAGCAGGTTACCGCCGACCGTCGCCATGTTCCGGATCTGCGCCGAAGCCCCGGCAAGGATCGCCCGGGACAATACCGGGTACCGCGTCCTGACTGCCCGGTGTTCGGCCAGCGCAGTATTCCGCACCGCAGCGCCGATCAGCAGACCACCTGTCTGTGTCTCCTCGATCGTGTCGGACAGACCGGTCACGTCGACCAGCGTCGCGGGGGTGGCGACCGTCTCGCGCATCAGATCGACCAAATTGGTGCCACCACCCAGATAGGCGGTCGCATCGCCTGCCCCCATCCTGATTGCCTCCGCCGCGTCCCCGGCGCGTGCGTAGATGAAGGGCGTCATGCTGCCATCTCCTTTGCGACGGTCGCCTGGATCGCCTCGATGATCCCGTTGTGCGCACCGCACCGGCAGAGATTTCCGCTCATCCGCTCCTGCAACTCTTCGCGGGTGAGGACCGTGTCGGCACCGAGGTCGGCGGTCACATGGCTGGGAACGCCCCGTTTCGCTTCCGACGCCATGCCTATTGCCGAACAGATCTGGCCCGGCGTGCAATAACCGCACTGGAAGCCGTCATGGTCGACGAATGCCGCCTGGAGCGGATGGAGATCATGGTCGTCGGCCAGTCCCTCGATCGTCGTGATCGCGCGGCCATCATACTGCACCGCCAGCGCGAGGCAGGACAGGATACGCTCGCCATCGGCCAGGACCGTGCAGGCGCCGCACGCACCCTGATTGCACCCCTTCTTGGTTCCGGACAGACGCAGGGTCTCGCGCAGGAAATCCAGCAGCGACACACGAGGGTCCGCCGGGACCGGTACTGACGCTCCATTCACGGTGATCGGCATCACGCCTCCTGCAGGTTCTGCTTCATACTCGGGAGTCGAACGATCCCGGCGCGACCGTTGTGCCATGGGAAAATCGATTTGGCTTGTGTGGAAATCGCCCATCGGTCTGCCGCAGCCTTCGAGCCGCGCCCCGACTTTGCGCGTTGACGCAGTGCAGCATAAAAACTACCAGCCCGCGCTCTCGACGACGCTAAGCCTCATCCGGTGCAGCCTTGCTCAGCGCTGGAGGCGCCCCGTGACCATGACCATGACTTTCGCCGATCTGTCCCTCGCGCCGTCCTTGTTGCGGGCGCTCGCAGAGGAAGGCTATGTCAGCCCGACCCCGATCCAGGCGCAGTCGATCCCGATGCTGCTGACGGGCCGCGACATGCTCGGCATGGCGCAGACCGGCACGGGCAAGACCGCGGCGTTCGCGCTGCCCCTGCTGCATCGCCTCGCCGCCGATCCCCGCCCCGCCCCCAAGGGCGGCGCGCGTATCCTCGTCCTCGCACCGACCCGCGAACTCGTGTCGCAGATCGCCGCCGGGTTCGAGAGCTTTGGCCGCCATCTGAAGCCGCGCGTCACGACGATCTTCGGTGGCGTCAGCCAGTTCCATCAGGTCAAGGCGCTCGAAGCCGGCGTCGACATCATCGTCGCCGCACCCGGCCGCCTGCTCGACCTGATAGACCAGGGCCTGTGCGATCTGTCGCAGCTCGAGGCGCTGGTACTCGACGAGGCCGACCAGATGCTCGACATGGGATTTGCCAAGCCGATCGAGCGGATCGTCGCGACGCTGCCCACGGACCGCCACACGCTGCTGTTTTCGGCGACCATGCCAAAGTCGATCGCCGCGCTGGCCGAGAGCCTGTTGCGCAATCCGGCCAAGGTCGAGATCGCGCCGCCGTCGACGACGGTCGACCGGATCGAACAGTCTGTGATGTTCCTCGACGCGGCCGACAAGAAGGCAGCGCTGCTGGCGTTGCTGCAGACGCCCGACATGGGCCAGGCGGTTGTCTTCACGTTGCAGAAGAACATCGCCAACGATGTATGCGCGTTCATCGGCGAAGCGGGGATCACGGCCGAGGCGCTGCATGGCAACAAGTCGCAAGGCCAGCGCGAGCGCGCGCTCGACGCCTTTCGCGCGGGCACGGTTCAGGTGCTCGTGGCAACGGACATCGCCGCGCGCGGGATCGACGTCGACACCGTGACGCATGTGTTCAACCACGATCTGCCGAGCCTGCCGGAAAGCTATGTCCACCGCATCGGCCGCACCGGTCGCGCCGGGCGGAGCGGCTTCGCGGTCACCTTATGCGATGCCGAGCAGCGGGCGTGGCTGCATGACGTGGAACGGGAGATCGGCCGCGCGCTGACGGTGCAGGACGATCACGAATGGCATTGCGAAGTGGCACGCCACTCGACCAAGCGCGCGCCCGTACTGGGCGGCGGGCCGGTCAAGCAGGTCAAGCCGACCAAGGAACGCGTGCGGAAGGTCTGGACCGAGGAAGAGAAGCTCGCCGCGAGACTGGCTGCCAAGGCGGCCTGACTGGCGAGGGGGGGGGCGGCATCGTTGCGGCAAGGGCGCGGTCGCCCCGCCTTCGTCACTTTGCGGGACGAGCGTCCGTTATGGCGAATGTCTTCGACAGGCCGTGATACAGCTTGTCGCGGCACACCCACTGACTTGCAGCGTCGGCGATAAAGGCGGTCGCGAACATCGGCAGCATGAGGCCCCGGCTGGCCGTGGTTTCCGACAGGATGATCACCGCGGTCAGCGGCGCTCGGACGACGCCGGCAAAATAGGCGACCATGCCGAGGATCACGATCGCGCTGGCCGGTTCGCCGGGGAAGACCTCCCTGAGCAGGTTGCCGACCCCTGCGCCGACCGCGAGCGACGGGGCGAAGATGCCGCCCGGTAGCCCGGCGATGGCGGTCGCCGCGGTCGCGATGAGCTTGGCGGGTCCGAACCACAGCGGCGCGTCGATGCCGACGATCATCGCGCGGGCGGCCGAATAGCCGGTTCCCCAGGTGAGCCCGGTGCCAACGCCCAAAACGGCGACCACGCTGCCGCAGATGCCGGCGAACTTCACCGGATTGGTGCGCGACCAGCGCGTCACGCGGTTGCCTCCCACCGCCATCGTCAAAATGGCTCGCGAAAAGACGCCGCCGGCCATACCGCCTGCGATCCCTGCGATCGGCACGACGAGCAGCGCGGAGACGAGCGGCATGTGCGCGCCGATCGCACCGAAATACACGTAATCGCCCTGCACCGACTGCGCGACCATGCCGGCAATGACGATCGCGGCCAGCACCAGCAACGTCACGCGCTGCTCATAGGCGGAGGCGAGTTCCTCGATCGCGAACAACAGCCCGGCGAGCGGGGTGTTGAAGGCCGCGGCGACGCCGGCCGCGCCACCGGCGATCACGACACCGCCACGCAGGGGAACGCGCACGATCCTGTGCGTGGCGCCCATGATCGCCGCGGCGAGCTGCACGGTCGGACCTTCGCGACCGACCGATGCGCCGCCGAGAACTGCGCCGACCGTCAGCACGGCCTTGGCGGCGACGGTCCGAACCGAGATCAGCGTCTTGGTCGCCTCGTTCGGGTTCGCCTGCGCGGCGATGACCTGCGGAATACCCGAGCCGCGCGCCAGCGGAGCATAGCGGCGCGTGATCCAGACCAGTGCCATGAAGGTCAGCGGCGTGGTCGCGAGCGGCAGCCAATGCCAGGTCCGGGCGTAGTGGCTGAAGACCCCTGCCGCCCAGTCGGACACTTCGGCGAACAGCGTGGCGACGATGCCGACCAGGATCGCTCCGATCAGGATCGCGCCGCGGGTCCGGAACTGGACCGACCGCGGTCCACGCGCGCGCAGCAAGGCGCGGTAGCGCGACGGCGTCCAGCGCTTTGCCGGCATGAGGCGATCGAATAGGCCAGCCATGATGCGGCTTTAAGGCGATTGACGCGGAGCGTCACCCCCATCGTCTCCGGAGCGTCCAGGAACTTGAACCCATGCTCGACCATGTCGCGCAGATGGCAGCGAATTCATGAAACTCCGCCTCGCCCGGCATGTTGAGGTGCCATGACCCTGTTCGACAACAAGATCGCCATCGTCACCGGCGGTGAATCCGGCATCGGTGCTGCCTGCGCCAAGGCGTTGGGCGACGCCGGTGCGCGCGTCGTGATCACCTATTTCAAGGACGCGGCGGCTGCGCGGGCGGTCTGCGCATCGATCGGCGGCGAGGATCGCGCGATTGCGGTGCAGGCCGATGTCGGCGACGAAGCCGCGGTCGAGCGGTTGTTCACGCAGGCCGAAAAGGCGTTCGGCACGGTCAGCCTGCTGGTGAACTCGGCGGGGCTCAATATGAGCGGGGTCATGCTGGTCGATATGGAGCTCGCCCAGTTCGATCGGGTGATCCGCTCGGATCTCTATGGGCCGTTCCTCACGTGTCGGCGGCTGGTGCGCGCGCTCGAGGCGAAGAACGCCAGGGGACGGATCGTCAACATTTCGTCGATCCACGAACGCGCACCGCGCCCTGGCGGCGTGGACTACGACTCCGCAAAGGGGGGCCTTTCGCAGTTGACCGCGACGCTGGCGCTCGAGCTGGCGCCGAAGGGGATCGCGGTGAACGGTGTAGCGCCGGGGATGATCCTGACGCCGATGAACCAGTCCGCGCTCGATCACCCCGACGAGTTGGCGGCCAAGCAAGCGGCGATCCCGTGGAAGCGCGCGGGCCGCCCCGACGAGGTCGCGGCACTCGTCACGTTCCTGCTATCGCCGACGGCGGACTATATCACCGGCACCACCGTGACGATCGATGGTGCGCTGTCGCTGACGGTGGCGCAGGGCGCGTGACGATCGCCTACGTCGTCGAGCAACTCGACACCGTCACGATTTCTGCCGGCTCCGTGATCGACGAGATGGACCTGATGAGTCCGTTCGTCTGGCAGGAGGGCGATCTCTACCGCATCATGATCCGCGGTGTGCCGCATCCGTTGGGTCCGCACGATCCGACCGGGATCATCGCGCGTGGGGAGAGCCGAGACGGGCTGGCGTTCACGATGGACCCGGGCTTGGCGATCACGCCGGGACCGGGCAGCGAAGACATGGGCGGGTGCGAGGATCCGACCGTGCTGCTCAGCGGGCGGGAGTATCTCGTCTATTATACCGGCGTCGATATAGCACGCTCGCAGGGGTGCATGATCCTGGCGGCGGGGCCCGACCTGACCGCGCTCGTCAAGGAAGATCTGGTGCTGAAGGCGCCGCCCGGCGAAGGCAACATCAAGGAAGCCACGCTGGCGCGGACCGCGGCAGGCGACTGGCGGCTCTTCTATGAATATGCCGCGCAGGGTGCGTCGCGGATCGGCATCGCCGGCGGACCGACGGCGAAGGGTCCCTGGACCGTGCTCCCCGACCCGTTCGGCATTCGCGAGGACAGCTGGGACAATTGGCATCTGTCGACCGGGCCGATCTGGCAGGTGGACGGGCAGGATCCGGTGATGTTCTACAATGGCGCGACGCACGATGCGCGCTGGCGGATCGGCTGGATCAGCTTCAGCCGGGATTTCGCGCAAGTGACAGGCCGTGGCCTCGAGCCGTTGCTCGTGCCACCGCCTGCGCTCAGTCGCGAGGCAACCGACATCGCGTTTGCGGCCTCGACCGTGTCAGAAGGCGACCAAATTGCGCTATATTATTCGCTGGAAGACCGGATGCTGCGGAGGGCGCTGATCGGTCGATACAGTCGATAACGTGGCACCTGCACCGCAGGATCGCTCAGCCGCCGGATGCGAAGACAGCGTAACGCGCACGCCAGGCATTCACTTCGTCCTGTAGATGCGCGGGCGCGGCGGTGCCCGACAGCACCAGACGCGCGACATCGTCTTCGGGATGCAGCAACATCTTCCTCGATCCGTCGCTGAACCAGACCGGAACGAGCTGATCGCACAGGCTGTCGAGTACCGTCGCCGCCATCCCGTTCGCTATCGCCTCGCTGCCGGGCAGTGCTCGGACGTTGATCGACACCGCTTCGAAACAGTTCTGCGGTGCCTGAACGAAATTGACCGACACGAGCAGACCCGATCGATCCGGTCGAGCGTCATCAGGCATTTTCGCAACGCGCCGCCATGCGCAGAACCAGGTCCGGCAGATGCGGGGGCGGACGTCATGGATCCGGCATCCCCCTGCTGACAGGTTGACGCAGGGCGTTCCCGCCGGTTTCTTGAACGCCGGCGTATCGACCGTGAGGACGGTACAACACGCCGTACACTCGCCGCACGCCCGCCCGGGGAGCACGGGTCCCAGCAGGAGGGTTTCGACGTCGGTATCGGTGTGCATTCCGTCAGGTGCTTCTACATCGCCGGGAGAACAGGGGCACGGCATGGTCTCAAGCGTTCAATGGCCGTCGGAGTCGACCGTGAAGACCATCGGCTTGCCACGCGACAGCGGTTCCCATCCCGCACCCAACGCCGCACGCACGCCGCGCGACACGGTTGCGTCGTCGAGCTGCAGGCGGCCGCGTTGCAGACCTTTCAACAGGCGCTTTGGTGGTGGAAATTCGAGCAGCGCCTCGCGCTGGGCGTCCTGCTGCAGCAGCGAAATCGTCATGCCCTTCCAGCCATCGGCATCGGACCATTGCGGCTCGCGCTGGAGGTGCCAGTCATATTTGACGCCATCGATTTCGACGGTGCCGGTAGTGCTTCGAGAGTTCGACATGCGGCGGCCTTAGCATGCCGCCGAGCAGGACGAACCTCCCTTAATCGCCGACGCGGGTCGCTCGCTGGTTCAGCACGATCCGCATCGCTCCCTTCGGCGAGGTCCCCACCACCGTCGCATTGCCGGCGAACCCCGTCCGATCGAACGTGCCGGCTCGAGAGATGTGGAGTGGCTCGCCGCGCTTTTGCGGACAGGTCAGCGCTTGCGAATAGTGACCGTTGGCGATCTGCTGGCTGTCCACCCGACATTGCGCTTTCGGGTCGGGTGCCAACAGCGCTTCGATACCCTGCCCCGGCGTCACGCGCTTGTGCTCGGCCTTGGACTTGCCGCGCATCATGCGGACCATGAAGCCCGGCACGCCGGGAACCGAGAGTTCGGCCACGGTCGACGTGACGTCCCAACGGCCGGGCGCGATCGGCAAAGCGCTCGCGGTTGCGACCGACGATGCCAGGATGAGGGTGAACGCAGGGTATGTGGACATGCTTTTTGCTTACGATTGCTAAGCCTTGGAGGAAATAGCTATGACGATCTGACTATTGCCGCATACCATCGTTTTATCGGGAACGACCGACGGAGCATGGGATTGCAACCACCCAGCCCACCGGCGCGAACCCGACATGCGCCGAGGCAGGAACGGAGAGTGCGATGAGTAACGCCTACGACAAGCAGAAGCGGCTCCATTACGATGTCACCAACGTCGGGTTGCGCGCCCAGGCCACCGCGGTTGGCCTGATCCAGCTGTGTATCGAACTGCGCGACGCGAACATACTGAGCGAGGACGCGATCACGCGGATCAAGAGCACGATCGGCGATGAGCTCGCGGTCGGTCCGTACCGCCGGATCGCGTCGCGCGAGCAACGCAGCGAAATCGATGCGAGGCTCAACCGTCTCTTCACTGGCGAGCAGAAACTGGGGTCAGCTGATTCGCTGTCGTTCGTGACCACCCCCGAAGACTAGGCGTGCCATCGCCGGCCCCTCCCCGGGGTCGGCGCGTTGCGGCGGATCGTGCCGGTTGCGGACGGACATTGGCGATTGCCGCGCTGGTTGTCCTCGCGCCGACAGCGTGGCCATCGCCCGCTACGGCCGTCCCGAAAGGCCGGGCCAATGCCAGCGATGTCGGTCGCGACCTTCTCGGCGGCGCGGCACTCGGCGGCGCAAGCGGGTTGCTGCTGACGGCGCGCCACGACGACCGCGTCCGCCTCGTGCGCTGGGCAGGACCGGGTGGCGGCGGCATCGACGTCGCGGTGAGATGCTGAACCTCAAAAGTCGATCGCGAGCCTCAGCGTGGCGGTTCTCGGCCGGATCGGCACGGTCTGGGTCCCGGCGGCGAGGGTGAACGGATTGCCGAAGCCGAAGCTGTTGCCACGACCGTCGAGGACGTTGGCGATATCGAGCGACCACCGCGCCACGCCCTTGGTGACCGCCACGCCGGCGTCGAGCGTCGCGTAATCGCCCGCGGGTCGATCGAGCAACGGGTCGAAGCTCAACCGCGTCCTTCCGGTGTAGCGTGCGGTGGCATAGATCGTCGTCGGCAGACCGAACGCGTCGACGCTTCTCGACGCGGTCAGCCGCGCCGATATGTCCGGCACGACCGGGAGGCGGCGATCGTCGCGATCCAGCCCCGCGGTCGCCGAGGACGATGTCAGCCGTGCGCGTTGCAGCGTGGTGCCGAAATCCAGCGCCGCCGACGCCACGGTCAGATGCCCGCCGACTTCGATCCCGTAATTGACCGCATTGCCCGCGTCGACCGTGCCGAGCAGTCCGTCGGGGCCTACCGTGTCGCTGCGCAGATGCTCCCAGGTCGATCCGAACACCGCGCCGTGGAGGCTCAGGCGGTTCTGCAGCAAGCCGACGCGCCAGCCGAGTTCGAGGCTCTGCAGTTCATCGCCCGGAATGCGCCGATCGGTGGGATCGGCAGTTCGGCTGATCCCGGCCGGGCGGACCGCGCTCGCATAGCGTAGCCAGATCAGCCCGAGTCCGTCACGGTGCCAACTGAGCGTACCGCTTGGCGTGACGCCCAGCCGATTGGCATTCTCGCGTTCGCGCGCCGGTCCGCGTTGCTCGAGATGGCTGATCGTCGAGAAGCCGCGCAGTCCGAGCTTGAAATCGAGTGCGTTGCTCAATCTCTGCGTACCCTCGGCGAACACCGCGATGTCGGTCACGTCCTCTTCGTCGCGGCGCGCGGCGATCGTCGTGCCGCCCGCCGGTCCGCCAACCGTACCGGCCATGAACCGGCCATCGAGCCGGCTGGTCGAGTGCAGGATGGTCGCGCCCAGTATCCAGGGATGACGCGCGGTGGGATCGCTGATCCGGACTTCTTGCGACAGCAGCTTGGCCGTCCGGTCCTCGACATAGGCGAGCGGCGCTGGCGCGCCGAGCGACGGTGCCAGCGCGCTGGCGTCGTAGGTGCTGCCGAACTCCTGATCGACATAGGCGGTGGTCGCCTGCGCGTCGAGCTTGCCGATCGGCCCCCTGATGGTCAGCGTCCCGGCGGTGAAATCATTGTCCTGTGGTTCGGCGATACGGGTCGCGCGGGACAGGCCGCTGGTCGCATATTGACTGTCGCGTGCGTCGATCCGCTGCGCGACGCCGCTGAGGGTCGCGGCCCAGCCACCACCGATCGCCCAGCGCAGTGCGGCGCGACCGCCGATCCGTCGGGTTCGATTGACGTCGCGGCGATCGCGGCCGGTGTCGTCGATCCAGCCCGGCATCGTCTCGCTCCACGCCGACGCCCGCAGCGCGAGCGTCCCCGCCACGATCGGCAGGTTGAGAACGCCTTCGACGGCGCCGCCCAGCGCACCATTGGTGATCCCGGTGCCCTCGATCGCGGCGCTGCCGCCCAAATGGTCGAGATCGGGCGCGACCGTGACGATTCGCACAACGCCGCCGAGCGCGCCGGTGCCGTAGAGCGTGCCCTGCGGCCCGCGCAACACTTCGATCCGGTCGACATCGACGAAGCGGAGATCGGGATCGGGCGACGCATAGCCAATCCGCGCGTCGTCGAGATACAGGCTGACAAGCGACTGGCTGGTGCCGTTGAACGCGCTGTCGGCGACGCCGCGCAGGAAGATACGGTCTCGGCCCGGACCGAGATTGGTGGAGAAGGCGCTGTCGGTGCTCGCCATGACATCGACCAGCCCACGCCGGCCGGCAAGCCTGTCGAGCACCGTGCCGCCGGCGATGCTGATCGATGCGGGCAGGTCGGACAGGCGTTCGTCGCGTTTGCTGGCGATGACGACGATGTCGCCGGTTGCAAGCGCAGGCGAGGGCGAAGCCGTGCGGCGCGCTACGCGCGCCGGGACGGTCGGCTCGATCCGCCAGGTCCGCGCATCGATCCGGACGGCATGCAGGCGACTACCCGACAATATTCGTCGCAAAGCCTGCGCGACATCGTCGGCGTGATCGATCCTGCGGACACGGAGATCGGGCAACGCACCTGCCATGCCGATCGAGATACCAGTCTGGCGCGCCAGCGCGTCAAGCGCACTTCGCAGCGTCCCCGCCGGGATCGTTATCGTCTGGCCGGCGGGTGCCGATCGATCAGCGTGGGCCGGTGCCGCCCAGATGCACGACGCCATCGAGGCGACGAACGCGTATCGGCAGCACCGCGCGAAGCTGATCGACGAGCCGCGATCCATCACCAATCGTCAATACCCCGGAAAAGCGCACGTTCGCCGCGGATGGGTCGACCACCAACGGGGCGTCCGCATACCGCGAGATGTCGGCGGCAACCAGTGCCAACGGCGCACCGTCATACTCGAGTCGACCATCGGTCCAGTCGGCAACCCGGCCGGGATCGATCTTGCGGCGTTGGGCGATTCGCTTGTCAGGAACGATGTCCAGCCCCTGCCCGGCCTTCAGCACCGTTGCGTCGGTCGTCGCGCCACCGGTCGGCGTTACGCTGACCATGCCCTGTGCGACCGTGATCGCGACGCGCCCGCGCGCGCTGACGACATCGAACCGGGTGCCGAGATCGCGTATGTCGTAGCCGCCCGCCCGAACCATCAGCACGCGCGACGGATCATGGCGGACCGCGAAGCTCGCGGCGCCCTGAGCGATCTCGATCACCGGCGCGTGTCCTCCAGACACCGAGACGTGCGATCCGCGGTCGATCTGCATCCGGCTGCCATCGGCGAGCGTCACCGAGCGGGTCTCGCCGCGCCCGGTGACGTATACCTGCGCTGCAGAATCGGTGGACGGCGCGACGACCATGATGGCAAGCCCGGCCGCCACCGCGCCGCTGATCCCGAGGCCAGCCCAGCGCCACCGCGTGCCAGGCTGTCGTTCGACCGCCGAGACATCGAAGTCTTCGTGATCGTCGTTCGCGGGAAGCAGGTTCGCGATCGCCGGTGCGGCGTCACCGATCTCGGCATCGAGCAGCGCGATCGCGTCGTAGGCCTGGCGATGCGACGCATCCGCGTCGAGCCATGCGCCGAACGCGTCCCATGCCATGTCGGGCGAGTCGAGTTGCGCGTGCCAGGCGGCAGCGGCATCGATGGTCGTGCGTGCGTGCGTCATGATGCCCTCCCATCCGGCGGATGCCCCCCACCTGCTTGATAGACGCCACCGCCGATGGCGAACCGCAGTGCCGAAATGCGATCAATCATCGAGCGCCTTTCGAAGATGCTTCAAAGCGACTGCGATGTGCTTTTCCACTGCGCTGCGGCTGATACCGAGCTCCGCGGCGATCTCGGCGTGCGACGCACCATCGATCCGGTGGCGCCGAAAGACCCGCATCGCCCCTTCGGGCGGACCGGCCAGTATGGCGGCAAGTCGCGCGATCCGTTCGCGGCCAGCGACCGCGTCGAACGCGGAGGGGGAATCGTCGATCGCCTCGACACCCATGACCGCGGTCGTCGTCTCGACATAGCCGGCGTCACGCCGTTCGCGACGCCCACGGGCACGAACCCGGTCGAGCACGATGTTCATGCCGATCCGGTGCAGATAGGCGAGTGGGTTCGCGATCGGCCCCGCCGTCTGGCCGGCCGAGGGTTGCGCGATATGCAGCCAGATATCCTGGACGACATCTTCGGCTTCCGCAGCGCTTCCCGTCCGCCCGGTGAAGAACCGGACGAGCTGAGCGCGGTGTGCCGCGAGCACCGCCGACAGGCCGGCGGGAGGGGTCGGATCGGCGTCGGCTACGGTCACTGCTCCAAGGTCGGTCGCCGCGTATCCGATGCGGCGGTCCTACCCTAGTACCTCGTCACGATCAGGTCCCGCGCGAAATCGACGCGTTCGATCGGCCCGTCGGGTATAATGGCCATACGAGCACGAGCACGACGATCGCGGCGACCAGCACGCCGGAAGCATAGGGCCGGCTGAACGCGAAGCCGCCGCGATCGATCGGTTTGTCGAGCAGGTCGCCGACCGCCGCACCGAGCGGTCGCGTGAGGATGAACGCGCTCCAGAACAGCAGTACGCGGTCGGCCGTCGTCCGGAGATAGAGCGCGGCGATTACCGCCAGCATTACCCCGAACACGATCGCTGCTCCGCCATAGCCGAGCCCGCCGGTGTCGGCCGTCCAGTCCCCCAGCGCGGTTCCCAGCGTCTGCGAAAAGGTGATCGTGATCCAGTAGAACAGTTCGGCGCGCGGCTCGTGGACGGTCGCGACCGAGACCGAGCCCAGCATGCGATGCCACAGCCATAACGACGCGGCGACGCACGCGAACAGCAGCAGCGAACCGCCGGCATAACCGATCCCGAGCGAGCGGGTCGCGAAATCCGCGAGCGTCGTCCCCGCGGTGGTCGAGGCGATTATCGTCGCCCAGTACAGGAACGGGCGGTATCGCGTGGCGGCGATCTGGCGCCAGACCAGCAGGACCAGGATCGCGACGAAGATCGCGGTGGCGGCGAGGTAGCCGAGGTTCATCGACATACTCACCGTGTCGCCCGCCGTTTCGCCCAGCGTGGTGGCGAGGACCTTGATGATCCAGAAGATTAGCGTGACTGCCGGGACCTTCGCGAGCGCCTCGCGGTCGCCGACCGTCATGCCCTGCGCGCCGCCCGCATCGATACCATCCGGAAAAGCCCGACCATGGCAACCGCGACGACCAGCACCGCACAGGCCAGGATGGCGGCATAGAACATTGGGCAGGCCAGTGCCGACCGGTCCGCCGCACAGCCATCCACGATCCGCCCGTCGCCACTGAAGTCGCAGCCGTCGCGTCGCACCGGCACCGGCGCCGGCCCCGGCACCGACAGCGGCAGGGGCACGAGCGCTGTAGTGGCAACAATCTGGTCTGCAAAGGCGAGGCCGAGCGCGGTCATCGACATGATCCTTCTTTGCTTGCGGGGGTGCCCTGCGCGTACAGCGCGAGCAGGTCGTCGAAATGATGGTCCATCGTGCGGACCGGGCGTAGCTCGCGCCCCGCGGGTCCGGCGCGGGCGACCGCCAAGATCGCGTCGGCTGCGGCCTGTGCGTCGCCCGATTGGTACACGACCCCGCCGCCGGACCGCGCCAGATCCGCCGCCCCGCCGCGATCGGGGGCGATCAGCGGCAAGCCCGACGCCAGCGCCTCGGCGGCGACGAAACAGAAGGTCTCGGCCTCGCAGCCGTGGATCAACGCGTCGGCGCTCGCCATCATCCGCGCCAGAGCGGGTCGATCGCTGGTCGGTTCGAGCAGCCGGACATGCGGGTTGCCGGCGATCGCGTCGATCACGGGGCGCTGCCGCGATCCGCCGCCGACGATCACCAGCCCGACGGGCGTGCGCGCCCCGGCGATGGTCGCCGCCTGCGCGACCATCGGCCAGCGCTTCTCGGGGGCGTGGCGTCCGACGCCGATCAACAGCAGCGCGTCCTCCGGCAATCCGCACAGGGCCAGCATCTCGCGCCGCACCGCCGCATCGCGGAGCGTCGGCGAAAACCGACCCGGCTCGACGCCCATCGGATCGGTCAGCACCTTTTGCAGTCCGCCGTCGCGCAGTCGTCCGGTCAGGCTGGCGCTCGCGCTGACCACCATGTCGAAGCGTCGATCGAGCCGGCGCAGATGCCGCCAATACCAGTCGAACGCGCGATCGACCGTCTGCGTCGAGGCGACACCCTCGAACCAGCGATAGGCATAGGCCGAGAGCGGATCGGCGTGCGCGATCAGCGACAGCCGCGCCCGCGCCCGCCGTTCGCTGCGCCAGTCGGCGACGATCGATGCGCTGCGCCACGGCGACGAAACCTCGACCAGATCGGGATTCTCCTCGTCGAGGACGCGGTGCAACGCCGCCCGGTCGGCGAAATACCGATAGGACCGGTCGAGCGGAAATCGCGGCGACCGCACCCAGCGGATCGTCGCATTCGCGCCCCGGCGTTCCATCCCGTCCCGCTCGCCGGGGGCGACCACGACCATCTCGTGCCCGCGCGCGGCGAACGCGACGAGCTTGCGATCGACATAGGTCCGCACGCCGCCGCCGCCGGGCGTGTAGAAGGCGCAGACATCGACGATCTTCACGACATTACCCCCTCTGCCGGCACCAGATCGGCGTAGCGCGCGACCGTTCGACGCGCGGCCAGCGACCGGATGGTGCGATCGATACTGGTCATCAACGACTCCTTCGTGACGTCGCCGGGATGCACCGCCACCCGCAGCGTCGGCAGCCAGTCCGGCAGCGCCCGCGCAGCAGCGGCGACCGCCAGCGAGCTCGCGGTGCGTGCGGTCGACCGGCTCGCCCAGGTCACCACCGGCCCGCGCGCGACGACCGCGTCCGTCGCTGGCCGCCAGACCCGGAAATGATCTTCCGCCAACGCAAAGTCGCAGGCCTTCAGCGCCGCCATCGCACCGGCACCATAGAGCCAGGCTGGCGCGACGAAGCCCGCGACCGGACCGCCGATCGCGTCCTCGACCATATCGCGACCACGCCGCATCCGGTGCTCGGCCTCGTCCGCGCTCAACCCCAGGAACTCGCCCTCGCCCGCGGTCATGTAGCGCGCCTTCAGCCCTGCGGCAGCGGTTCGGTGGTCGCTCGTGTCGCGGTGGACCCAGCCGTGGAGGAACATCTCGACGCCCGCATCCGCCCATCGTCGCAACCGCCGGGCGAAGGCGGGCGCACGGTCGAGCGGCGCTGCGCCCCAATGATCGGGGACCACCAGCATGGCAAAGCGCGGACCGTCGAGAATGCCGCCGATCATGTCGGCAAGCCGTTCGATCGGATCCGCGAACATCGGCGAGACGTCGTGGATCGACACCACGAGGCGGCGTTCGGGGAGGCGGCGTTCGGCGGGGCGGCGTTCGGCGAGGCGCCGATCGCTTGCCAGGGGCTTCGACGCGGTCACCGTCATGTTATTCCGAGAGCGTGGCTGCATGCCCCGGAGACGGCACCGTTGCCGCTCGACCGCAGCCCGCCCGGAGCCCGCCCGCGAATTTTTCTGCGGCGCCTCACCCGAGGCGATCTTCGAAGGTTTTTTCGGGCGTGTCGTCGACCGCGGCTGCGGATGCCGTGATCGGGTGGCGTCCCAGAGCCATGACAGACCTCGGCTCCCCCGCCGCCACGGTATCGCCGTGCCCCGCAATCGAGACGTCGACCCGGAGCATATCCGCATGAGCGACGCGCTTCACCGCGGGGCCGACCGCACGATGCTGCCCGTACCGACGGTGCAACTGAAGCCGATCGCCGTGACCCGGGGGTTCGCGTCCCGCGCGCTCACGCCGTTGCTGTCGGCAGCGATCCTCATCGCGGCGCTGTGGCAATTGCGGCATCTCGACGTGCGCGCGGTGATCGGCATGGTCCCGCGATCGCCGCTGTTCTGGCTGTTGTTCGCGGCGGGCTATCTGGCGATGCCGGCCAGCGAATGGATCATCTACCGTCGCCTGTGGGACCTGCCGCCCCGCGGGTTCCTCGCGCTGCTGCGCAAGCGGATCAGCAACGAGATCGTCGCGGGCTATTCGGGCGAACTGTATTTCTACGCCTGGGCGCGCAAGCATGCGTCGCTGGTCGGCAGCCCGTTCGGGACGATCAAGGACGCATCGATCCTGTCCGCGGTCGTCGCCAACGCCTGTACGCTCGCGCTCGCGCTGGTCAGCTGGCCGTCTCTCGCGGCGCTGCATCTCGGCACGGATGCCAAGATGATGACTGTTTCGGCCGCGGCCATCGCCTTGCCGTCGATGATCGCGCTGGTGATGCGCAAGCGGCTGTTCACGCTGCCGCGGCCGGAACTAAGCCGGATCGCGGTGATCCATCTGCTGCGGATCGTCGCGACGACGATCCTGTCGGCGGCGTTGTGGGCGGTCGCGCTGCCGGCCGCCCCGCTTGCCTGGTGGCTGGTGCTCGCGACGCTGCGACTGCTCGTGTCGCGCCTGCCGCTGCTGCCCAACAAGGACATCGTGTTCGCGGGTCTGGTCGCCTTCACCGTCGGCACCGCGTTCCACATGGCCGCACTGCTTACCATGATCGCCGCGCTCTGGCTGGTCACGCACCTGCTGCTCGGGGCCGTCCTGACCGCCGTCGAACTCGTCAACCCGGAGCCCGTGCAGTGATCCTTCTTACCGTCGCGCTGCTCGCCGCTACCCCGTCGGCAACCTTGGCCTCGACCCCTGCGCTCGGCACCGAAGCGGCGCGGTGCCGCCCGCATGAACCCGGCCCGGCGATCCTCGTGACGGTCGACGGGTTGAAAGATCGCGTCGGCAAGCTGCGCGCCGAAATCTATCCGGCGGTCGACGGCGAGTTCCTCGCCGACGACAATGTGCTGGTGGCGCAGGGCAAGACGTTCCGTCGGGCGGTGATAGCCGTTCCGCCCACGAGCCCCGTGCAACTGTGCCTCCGCGTGCCCGCTGCGGGGACCTATGCGCTCAGCGTGGTCCACGCGCGGAGCGGCGGCCACGGGTTCAGCCTGCTCCACGACGGCATCGGCTTTGCTAGCAACCCCAGGCTCGGCCATTCCAAGCCGGATGCGGATCAGGCGCGCGTCGTCGCGCACGCCGGTATCACGCCGACGACGGTGGTCATGAACTACCGCAGCGGACTGTTCTCGTTCGCGCCGATCAAACGCTGACCTTCGCAATTTCGACGGCCTCCGCGCGTCGCGGACGGCGATACCGCATATTGAAAACCTCGGAAAACAGGATCACCCCGATGTCGAGACACACCGCCCACGCCGTCGCCTGCCTAGCGGTCTTGGTCGGATCCGGATCGCCCGTCGCCGCCACGGCGACTGCCGTTCGCCCGGTGACAACCGTCTCGGTGATGACCTACAACGTCCACGGCCTGCCCTGGCCGGTCGCCGAGGATCGCGGCGCCTCGCTGTCGGCGATCGCCACGCAGCTGCGCGCGATGCGCAGCGCAGGGCGTCAACCCGGCATCGTCGCGTTGCAGGAAGCGTTCGTGCCCGACGCCAAGGCGATCGGCGCCGCGGCCGGTTACCGCTACGTCGCGTTCGGGGCGCCTTCCGACGACGCCGCCCCCGCCAAGACGTCCGGCGATCGTCAGTTCGTTGCGGCTGGCAGCATGCGCTACGGCGAAGGCGTCGGCAAACACGTCGGCAGCGGCCTGGCGATCTTTTCCGACTACCCGATCCTCGCCGTGCGCCGGGTGAGCTATCCGGTCTGCGCAGGCTATGACTGCCTCGCCAACAAGGGAGCGATGGCGGCGCTGATCGCGGTTCCCGGCGTCGCGGGACCGGTCACGGTCGTCGACACGCACCTGAACTCGAATGGCGCGACCGGCGTGTCGGAGCCGCGCGCACTCTACGCGTACAAGCGACAGATCGACGTGTTGAGCGATTTCGTCGGCGCGATGGCGCGGCAGGGCGGGACCATGCTCGTCGCGGGCGATTTCAACGTCGGTCGGGATGTCGAACGACGCGCCTATTTCGCACAGCACATGTTCGGTCGATCGCTGACGCTGACCGGTGGATCGCTCCAGTGCCGGACATCGCCCGCCTGCCGCGTGACGCAGCGCGCCGACATCGCGCTGTCGACCGGCCGTGCCAAGGACTGGTTGATGTACCATCCCGCAAGCACCGTCTCGGTCCGCCCGCTGAGCCTGAGCGCGCCGTTCGGCCATGACGGGGGCAATCCCATGCTGTCGGACCATGTCGGCGTCATGATCGACTATCAACTGGCCGGATCGGGACGTCGGCCGCTGCCATCGGCCGTCCTGACGCGCCGCTAAACGCGCACTCGTGGGACGCCTATGACGTCGCTGCGCGCAAGGCGCTGGATACCGGGCAACGGCGTCGCGGACCTTGCCCCGGTATCGTCGACCTTCGCCCGCCCGCGCGTCGCGACAACCGGACCGTCACCCCTGGTTGCCGCGACCAAGGCCCGCTTGCACGCGTCCATGGTCAGCGCGTGATCTCGATACCCGAGACGATCGCGTCGCCGCGGATCGGCGCGAACTGCAGGTCGAGCATGCCGCCGGTCACCTGCACGGCGATCCGGCGCGTGACGCTCTTCAGCGCGCCACCCGCGACCGCCGCGATATCGAGACCGGCGACCGCGCGCTTGCCGTTGGCGGTCACGTCGAATTGCCGCGCGCCCGCCGCCAACGACGGTTCGACGAAGCTCAGGTCGACGGTGTAGCGGCCATCGGCGAGCGGCACGCGGTAGCCGAACCGGCCTTCGCGATAGGTCTCGGCGACGATCCCCTCGGTGGTGCCTGCGACGACCTTCCTCTCGGGTCGCGGACCATAGCCCGACCAGGCGTTGATCTCGCCGAACGTGCCGCCGTCGAAGAACGCGTCGGAGCCGTAACGCTTGCCGGTGATCTCCGGGGCGACCAGCGCGCCGCTGTCGATCCGGATCGTGCGGGCGGCGTCGGCCGCCACGCGCCATTCGATCGCGTCCTCGACCGCGCCGGCCGGGAATACGCCCCGCGCGACGACGCGGTTGACGCCCGCCGCCAGCGCCACGTTCGGCCAGGCGCAGATCATTTCGGGACAAGCCGTCAGCGTACCGACGACGCGGCCGTTGACGAGCAGGTCGGTGCGCGGTGCGTTGCTGTAGACGCGGACATCGGCGGCCGGATACGCGCGGTCGACATAGCGGCGGCCGTTGACGTGGACGGTCGGCGTTGTGGTCCAGTTCGCCTTGTAGAAATACCAGGCGTCCTTGCGGATCGCGCGGTCGTAGGTCACCAGCCCCTTGGTGTTGACGTCGATCGCATCGCCTTCACGTCGCACGGTGGTGGCGAAGTCGAACGAGTTCCACAGCCATGTCGCGAACAGATACGGCTTGGCCGACAACGTCGCCCACGCCGTTTCGTGGATATAGCTTTCATACTCCTCGGGCTGGTTGCGACCGCGCTGGTCGACCTTGCCGCCGAGCGGATC
This sequence comes from Sphingomonas faeni, assembly GCF_040407565.1. Taxonomy (GTDB): domain Bacteria; phylum Pseudomonadota; class Alphaproteobacteria; order Sphingomonadales; family Sphingomonadaceae; genus Sphingomonas; species Sphingomonas faeni_F. Next base: position 329,135 of record NZ_JAPZPR010000004.1, on the reverse strand, counting down.
GTCGGTGTGGATCGTGGTCGCGCCCCCCGCGCCATATTCGGTGACCGACAGCGGCTGGTTCGGTCGCTTGGCACGCAATGCGTCGAGATGTGGACCGAGATCGCCCGGGTTGCCGAAATACCAGCCATAATACCGGTTCGCGCCACTAAGCTCGGCCGCCGTCGCGGTGATCGGCACGTCGGATTTCGGCCCGAGATCCCGCTCGCAACAGGTGGCGAGCGCGGTCGCGCGCGAAGGATCCTCCGCTTTGGCAAACGCGTTCAGTTCGTGCAGCAGCGGCATCGGATCGGGCGCGATGCCGCTCTTGGCGGTGATGAAGGCGGGAATCGACGTGCCGAAATCGACTTCGTTGGCGATGCCCCAGTTGAAGACGGACGCGTGATTGCCATTCTGCCGGATCAGTTCGCGCAACTGCTGGCGGGCATCGTCGCGCAGCCCGGGCGAGGCGGACATCGCCTCGCCCTGCGTCCATTTCGACACCAGCGGGATTTCGTCCCACAGCACCATGCCGTAGCGATCGGCGAGATCGTGGATCACTTGCCCGTGCTGATAATGGGTGAGCCGGATGGTGTTCACGCCCATCTCGCGCATGATCGCGAAATCCTGCTCGATATCGGCGGGCGAGACCGCCCAGCCCTTGCCCTCGCGATCCTGATGATAGCCGACTCCGTGCAGCCGCAGCGGCTTGCCGTTGAGCAGGAAGCCACGCGTCGGATCGGCGCGCATCTCGCGGATGCCGAACGCCTGATCGACCCGGTCAAGCACCGCGCCCGACGGCGACGCGACCTCGACCACAAGACGGTGCAGATACGGATCGGCGACCCCGTTCCACAGATGCGGCGCGGTCACCGACAGCGTCTGCACGCTCTCGGATACGTCGTTCGCGCGCAGGCTGAGGCGGCGCGTCTCGGATGCGACCGTCTTGCCGGCCGCATCGATCAGGCTGACGACCGCGTTGACCGCTTGCGTCCTAGTGCCGTCGTTAGCGATCCGCACGCGGACATCGACCTTCGCGCCAGTCGCGTCGATCGACCTGGTCGTCGCGAAAATCCCGCTGCCGCCGGAATCGAGCATGTCGACATGCACCGCGTTCGTCGCGATCATGCTGACCGGACGATACAGCCCGCCATGCACGAAGAAATCGCCAGCGAGCGGCAGCACATCCGCCGTCGACGAGCCCGGCGCGGGCTGGGTGTTGTCGACCTTAACCAGCAGCGTGTTCGGCTGCCCGGGCCGCATCGCCTTGGTGGCATCGAGCCGGAACCGCGAGAAGCCGCCTTTGTGGTCGCCGATCTTCTGCCCGTTGAGCCAGACCTCGGCGGTGCGGCTGGCTGCGTCGAACTGGAGCCAGGCGCGCTTGCCGGTGAACGCCGCGGCGGGGGTGAAGGTCATGCGGTACCAGCCGACGCCTTGGTATTTGTCGACCGTCTCGGCGCGGTTCAGATGCGTCTGGGGATTGGGCACGTAATAACCGACCCGGTTCCAGGTGTGCGGCACGCTGACCACCTCCCAGGATCCGTCGGCCTGCGCAGCCTGTGCAGGATCGACCTCGCCGCCGCGCTTGAATTCCCACCCCTGGGCGAGCGAGACGACGGATCGGTCCGCGGATCGTTCGGTCTGCGCGATCGCCGGCGCGGCGATAACCGCGACGAACGCGGCTGCGGCATATCTCGTCTGCATAGCCCTCTCCCCTTTTTTTCCTTTGCAGACTTAAATCATCTCGCGCGTCCCCCGACCACCCTTTGATCGAGCGGTCCTATGCTCAGCGGAAGTTGAATACGGGTCGAAGGCCGTAATCGCGCCGGCGAATTCATCGCCGCTGCCGGACTTGCCCGCGAGCATCGAACGCCCGACGCGCGGCAATTGCGCGCGTGGCGCGACCCACGGGAGCGTGGCGGGCTCGCGCCCATCTTCCCCGATGCACCCGCACCAGCGAAAGAGGGCGCTCGATAGTGTCGCGCCAGCCGCTTCGACCGCGCTGCATGGCGTCGCCGCGCGGAGATTGACCCGCTGCAACGAACACCCGTCTTCTGGTATCACCTCACTCCGTCGTGCCGCCGGTGGCTGCCGCATCGAGCTTGTCCTGCGTCCGCGTGTCGAAGTCGCCGGCGTCGTGGCGTTCGGGGAGCTGGCTGGCAGGATCGCCCATCACCCGGTTGACCATCCGGCCACGTTGCACCGCCGGCCGCGCGGCGATCAGGTCGGTCCAGCGCGCGACGTTCTTGTAGTCGTCGACCTGAAGGAACTCGGCCGCGTCGTACACCAGCCCCTTCACGAGCGCGCCGTACCAGGGCCAGACGGCCATGTCGGCGATCGAATAGTCCGCGCCGCCGAGATATTCGCTTTCGCCGAGGCGGCGATCGAGGACGTCGAGCTGGCGCTTCACCTCCATCGCAAAACGATCGATCGCATATTCGATCTTCACCGGCGCATAGGCATAGAAATGCCCGAACCCGCCACCGAGCATCGGCCCCGCCCCCATCTGCCAGAACAGCCACGACAGCACTTCGGCGCGCTTGGCCGCATCGGTCGGCAGAAAGGCCCCGAATTTCTCGGCAAGATAAACCAGGATCGAACCGGACTCGAACACCCGGATCGGTTCAGGGCCACTATGATCGACGAGCGCGGGGATTTTCGAATTCGGATTGGCCTCGACGAAGCCGCTGCCGAACTGGTCGCCGTCCATTATCTTGATCAGCCACGCGTCGTACTCGGCACCGGTGTATCCGGCAGCGAGCAGTTCCTCGAGCATCACCGTCACCTTCACGCCGTTGGGCGTCGCCAGCGAATAGAGCTGGAGCGGGTGCTTTCCCACCGGCAGGTCCTTGTCGTGCGTGGCGCCGGCGATCGGACGGTTGATGCTGGCGAACCGACCCCCGCTCTCCTTGTTCCAGGTCCAGATCTTGGGGGGCGTGTACTCGGCGATCTCGGTCATTCGGGCTCTCCGCTACGGGTATTGCTTCCCGGCGAGGTGAGCCTTTGCCGGACGGGACGCAAGCGTGGAGTACAATTCGCGTTTAGCCGGTGACGCCTTTCAGTCGTCTGCCGGCGAGCTGTCGCGGTCGTCAGCCGATGCTGGACGCCGAATGGTCCATCGCGGCAAGATCGGTGAGGAGATCGGGGCCGGTCGGTTCCCACCCCAGCCGCGCGACCGTCCAGGCGTTCGAGGCGGTCATGTCCAGCGCTGCGAAGGGCGCCATCCAGCCGAAATAGCGCTCGACTTCGTCGGGCTGAATCGAGCGAACCGGCAGGCCGGTACCTTCTCGCAGCGCCTCGGCGATCGCGCGTGCCGTGACGCCCTCCTCGACCGACGCATGGTAGCGCGCGCCCGGCTCGCCCTTTTCCAAGGCCAGCACGTACAGTTTCGCGACGTCGCTGACGTGCGCCGCGGACCAGCGCGTCGCCCCGTCGCCAAGATATGCCAGCGCGCCGGCGCGGCGCGCCTCGGCGATCAGCGGCGTGATGAGCCCGGCCTTGGTGGTGTCGTGCACCTGCGGCAACCGGATGGTGCGCACGTCGATGCGCCGGGCGGTCAGCGCCGCGCCCGCGAGTTCGGTCGCGATGCGCGGATTGGCGTGGCGCGGGTTCAGCACGTCCTCGGTCGCCGGACCACCGTTCAGCGGCGTGCCGATGCCGACTCCCGACGTGATCAGCAGCGGTTTGTGCGTTCCCTCCAGCGCCGCGCCGATCGCCGCGATGTTGCGTTCGTCCTTCCTGGTATTTTCGAAGAACGTCTCGAAATTATGATCGAACGCGCAGTGGATCACCGCGTCGGCCGCCGCCGCGCCGCTGGCCAGCGTCTCGGGGTGTTCGAGGTCCCCGCGATGCACGTCGACGCCGGCCGCCTCGAGTAGCCGGGCGCCGACGTCCGAGCGGGTGAGGCCGATCACCCGGTGGCCGCGATCGAGCAGCTGTGGAATGACGTGCGAGCCGATAAACCCGGTCGCGCCGGTTAGAAACACACGCATATTACATCTCCTTCTTGCCGGAGAGGCATATCGCGCGCTGTCGGAAGCTGTTAAAGTAGTGACGTTATCATGGTATAGCCAACAACAGGATCGCGCATGGCCAGCGAAGCGGGCAACCCACTCGGCGCCTATTTGCGCGACCGCCGCGCGCGTCTCGACCCGGCGGCGTTGGGATTTGGTGGTGGCCGGCGGCGTACCCCGGGGTTGCGCCGCGAAGAGGTGGCCAGCCGCGCCAACATCAGCCCGACCTGGTACACATGGCTGGAGCAAGGTCGCGGCGGCGCCCCGTCCGCCGACGTGCTCGACCGCATCGCCAAGGGCCTGATGCTGACCGAGCCGGAGCGCGAGCATATCTATATCCTGGGTCTCGGCCGTCCGCCCGAGGCACGCTATCAACCGGTCGACGGCATCTCCCCGCGGTTGCAGCGCGTGCTCGACGGGATGGTGCTGAGCCCGGCGATCATCAAGACCGCGCTGTGGGACGTCGTCGGCTGGAACCGGGCGGCAGCGCTGCTGCTGACCGACTATGCCAAGCTGCCGCGCGAAGGCCGCAACATCCTCCGTCTGATGTTCGGCAGCGACCGCGTCCGCGCGCGCAACGAGGACTGGGACGGCATCGCCCGCTTCGTCGTCGGTGCGTTTCGCGCTGACGTGACGCGAGCGGGCGCCAACACCAGCGCGGCCGCCACGGAACTCGTCGCCGAACTGTCGCGCATCAGCCCGGACTTCGCGGCGCGATGGCAGGACAACGACGTCGTCGCGCACGGCGAGGGGGTGAAGCGTATCCATCATCCCGACGCGGGGCTGCTCGCGATGGAGTTCTCCTCGTTCGCCGTCGAAGGTCGACCCGAACTCGGGATGATCGTCTACAACCCTGCCCAGTCAGACGATGCCGAGCGGCTGCGTATCCTGCTCGACGGTGATCAGGACTGACGAGGATCGGACGATAGCGGTGCAGTGAATGAGGCCCGCACGACGGGTGCGGAAGGTTGGCAGTGGAAAAGATCGGCTTTGGCGGGGGGTGTCACTGGTGCACCGAAGGCGTGTTCCAGGCGCTGAAGGGCGTCCTTCAGGTTGCGCAAGGCTTCATCCAGTCGGAGGCGCCTTCCGACACATGGGCGGAGGGCGTGATCGTGAGCTTCGACCCCGGGGTGGTCAGCCTGGAGATACTGGCCGAGGTTCACCTCAGGACGCATTCGGCGAACGGGACCTATTCGCCGGGCGGGCGGTATCGAAGCGCGATCTATGTCTTCGAGGCAGAGCAGCGCGACACGGCAATGCGCGCGATCGCCCGTTTTGCAACGGAGACGGGCGCGGCGTCCCGCACGCTCGTGCTGCCTTTCCTCGGCTTCAAGCCGTCGGACGGGCGCTACCAGAATTATTACCGGACCGACCCGTCCCGGCCGTTCTGTCGCCGCTACATCGACCCGAAGCTGAATTATATCCGGCGTCACTTCGCCGAGGTCGCGCTCCCCGATGCCACGGATCGTGCGCCATGAGCCAATTTCCCGGTCCATGATCGCACCGCCGGGTGACCCGCCCGGCGCACATCGAGAGCGATCGCGATCCGATCAGTACGGCGTCATCGAATAGGGACGCGCCGCCTTCGCGGTTGCCCAGCGCGTATTCGGGGTAGCCTGCATCGTGAAGCGCAACTCTCCCCCTGCGAGGATCTGCGCATGCGTGACGACGCTCTTCGCAAGCGGTACGCCGTTCAGCGTAACGCTGCCGACATAGCGGTTGGTATCCGACAGCCCGTCCGCGATCACCGTGAAAAGCTTGCCGTTGGGCAATGTCATCGCCGCGCGGTTCACGAACGGCCGACCGATCACATATTCGCCGGTGCCCGGCGCGACCGGGTAGAAACCCAGTGCCGTAAACACGAGCCAGGCCGACATCTGGCCGAGATCGTCGTTCCCCGATAGTCCGTCCGGCGTCGGCTTGTACTGGCTGTCGACGATCTGCTTCAGCCGCTCCTGCGTGCGCCAAGGTTTGCCGGCGAAATCGTAGAGATACGCGACGTGGTGGCTCGGTTCGTTGCCATGGATATACTGGCCGATCAGCCCGGCGATGTCCTCGGCATGGCTGTAGTCGATCTTCGAATTGTCGAAGTCGAACATCGCGTCGAGCTTGGCGACGACCTTGGTATCACCGCCAAGCAGGCGGAACAGCCCGCCCTGGTCGTGCGGCATGAACCAGGAATATTGCCAGGCGTTGCCCTCGGTATAATCCGAGCCATAATTGATCGCGGTCGGATCGAACGGCGTGCGGAAGCTGCCATCGGCCTTGCGCGCGCGCAGGAACCCGGTCTTCACGTCGAAGCTGTTGCGCCAGTTGCCCGCGCGCTTTTCGAACCGGTCGGCGACATCGGTCCGCCCGAGCGACCGCGCCATCCGCGCGATCGTCCAGTCGTCATAGGCATATTCGACCGTCTTCGAGGCCGCTTCGGGCTCCTTGTCGATCGGGACGTAGCCGCGCTTCATGTACTCGCCGAGCCCGCCATAGGGCGCGTATTCCGCGCTCGCGACCATCGCGTCGAGCGCCGCATTGGCGTCGTAGCCGCGCATACCCTTCAGATACGCGTCGGCGATCACCGGTACCGCGTGATAGCCGATCATCGTCCACGTCTCGCGCCCGGCGAACTGCCAGACCGGCAGGATACCGTAGGGGCTGAACCGCCGGCTGGCGACGAGCGAGCGGACGACGTCGTCGGTGGTGCGCGCAGGCTGGACCAGCGTCAGCAGCGGGTGTTCGGCCCGGAACGTATCCCAGAGCGAGAAGGTCGAACGGAAGATGTAGCCGTCGGCGACGTGAACCTGGTCGTCGGGCCCGCGGAAGCGGCCATCGGCGTCGCTCCAAACGCTTGGCGCGAGCAGGCTGTGATACAGCGCGGTGTAGACGCTGGTCCGCATCGGCTTGGCCGCATCGATCGCGATCGCGCCCAAGGCCGTGTCCCACGCCGACCGCGTCGCCGCGCGGACCGTATCGAAATTGCCAGGTTCGCTAGCGAGGTTGGCGATCGCCCCCGCCTCGTCGACGCCGGACAGCGCGACGCGTACCTCCAGCGGGGTGTTCAGCTTGCCGAAATCGAGCCTTGCCTCCAGCGCGCGGCCGAGCGTCTCGGCGACCGCATCCGAACCGCGGCTCGGGCCCTGGAATCCCTTGTAGGGAATGTCGGCCTCGCGATTGACGAAGGCGTGATCGGCGATCGGTGCCGAGAACCGCATCGCGAAGTACAGTTTGCGTCCCGGCGCCCAGCCGCGCGTCTCGCGCATCCCGGTCAGCGTGCCGTCGGGCATCAATCGCAGCGACGACCAGGAGATCTTGCCGGGATAATTGTACAGCGAACTCCGCAGGTCGATGACGAGATGCGCCTGCGCGCCCGCTGCGAATGTGTAGCGGTGCACGCCTATCCGCGTGCCCGCGGTCATTTCCGCGCGGACCTTCGCGTCGTCGAGCGTCACCGCGTAATAGCCGGGATGCGCTTCCTCGGTCGCGTGCGCGAACCGCGATCGATAGCCCGATCCCGGGAGGGTCGGATCGCCGGGATCGAGCGAGACGGTCGCGCCCGATACGGGCATGACCAGCACGTCGCCGAGGTCGGAATGGCCCGCGCCCGAGAAATGCGTGTGGCTGAAGCCCTGGATGGTCGGGTCGTCGTAGCGATAGCCCGCCGCATGGCCATAGCATTTGCGGATTTCGCACGACGTGTCGGTGTCGGGGCTGAGCTGGACCATGCCGAACGGCGCGGTCGCGCCGGGGAAGGTATGCCCCTCCCCGCCCGTGCCGATGAACGGATCGACCGCGTCAACGGGCGCGGATGGTGTCTGCGCCTGAGCCGCGCGGGGCGGCATCGGCTGCGTTGGCATCGGCCGCGTTGAAACCGCCTGGGCCAGCGCCGATCCCGAAAGCAACAGCGAAAGGATGATGAGTCTGGACATGACGGGATCTAAGCATTTCCCGGCAGTTCGCTCAATTGACAAACAACCTTTTTTATTAAATAAATATCGGGATCGGCTGTCGCTCCGTCAGAGAGCAGGTAATCAGCAGCGGCAGGGATGGATGGCACATGAAAGCTGATCGCGTCGTCACCCGGCCTCGCTCACGTCATGCCGATGCTGCACGTCGCGCTCGCCAATGCTGCATCGCAGCAATGACGATGCTCACGCTGCTGCCGGGTGTGCATGCCCAGACCACCGCAGTCGCCGCTCGAGATCCCGTCGACGAGGCCAATCCGCTGGTCGGCACCGCGCCGCTCGACCGGCCCGACCTGATCGGCAACGCACCACCGCCCGGCGAGCCGGTCTATTCCGGCATCACCTCGGCCGGCGCACGATTCCCCCACAGTGCGACGGAGGCGGCCCCGGTCAACGTCAACCTCGAGCTGAGCTACCCGAACGGCGTCCCGGCCCCGTATAATTACCCGAACCCGACCATGATCGGCTTCACCGGCGGCGGCGGGCCATCCTATGGCGGACGCGCGCAGCCGATGATCATGCCGGTGGTCGGCGACTGGACGGTGCCGCCCGCCTACAGCCAATCCTATTATGACAAGGCGCGCGAGATCGCCTCGCCCGGCTATTATTCGGTCTATCTCAACACGTTTCGCACCGCGGTCGAGCTGACCGCGACGCGCTCGGCGACCCTGATGCAGTTCACCTTCCCGGCGAGCGAGCGATCGAACCTGATCGTCAACCTGCGCCGCGCGGGCGGCGCGGTGGAGATCGTCGGCGATCGCATGATCCGCGGTGTGTCTGCGGCGGACAGCGACCGCGAACAGGACCGCGGACGCTATTTCGTCGCCGAATTCTCGACGCCGTTCGCGCGCTTCGGAACCTTCCAGGGGCGTGTCGATCGCAAGGGCTGGGGGATCGGGGAAGCCGACGTCGCGGCGAGCCGGCGCAGCATCACGGGCGCGTTCGCGGGTGGCTATCTGACGTTCACGACCAAGGCGGGCGACAAGATCCTGATGCGGATCGCGCACGGCACGAGCTACGCCGACGCCGCGGCACGTCTGCACCACGAACTGCCGGACTGGAATTTCGCGCGCGTCCACGAGGCAGCACGCGCGGCATGGGCCAGCTTGCTCGACAAGGCGCAGGTCACCGGCGGGACGGCCAAGCAGCGGATGCTGTTCTATTCGACGCTGTTCCAGTCGTTCGCGAGTCCGCGGCTGATCGCGGCCAAGGGCGAGAGCTTCACCGACGCCAGCGGCCGCATCCAGACGGCGACCTATGATCGCTACGGTCCGGTGCCGTTCTGGGATACCGGCCGCAACCAGATCGTGCTGATGGAGCTGCTCGAGCCCGACGTGATCGCCAACGTGATGCGCTCCGAACTCGATATGGCCCGCGAGCGCGGCTACATGAACACGTCGTTCCACGGCGACAACGCGGTCTTCCTGTATCTGGGCGCGTGGAAGCGCGGCATTCCGTTCGATTACGCCGCCGTCTACGACTATCTCCGCCGCAACGCGACCGACCCGAAGGGGCCGCGCGGCTATCTCGCCGAATATCAGCGCCAGGGCTGGATCGCCGACGAGATCCCGGCCGGCAACCCGAGCCCGCCCTATGCTGGCGGTAAGGCAGGCGCGGCGACGACGCTGGAATATGCCTGGGACGACGCGGCGATGGCGGAGTTCGCAGATCGGCTTGGCAAGAGCGCCGACGCGGCACTGTTTCGTCAGCGCAGCCTGAACTACCGCAACGTCTTCGACCGTTCGATCGGCTTCGTTCGCGGCCGCACTGCCGACGGCAAGTGGATCGCGCCGTTCGACCCGCAGGAACCCTATTATAATTTCATGATGAAGGAAGCGTCGGGCTGGTCGACGCTATGGCTGGTGCCGCATGACGTCGCGGGGCTCGAAACGCTGCTCGGCGGACGCGCGAAGTTCAACGTCAAACTCGATCGGTTCTTTGCGACACCCTACACTCCCAAGGGCATCTGCCGCGATTGCACGGGCATGATCGGGCAATATGTCCAGGGCAACCAGCCCGATCAGCACGCCCCCTATCTCTACGCCTGGAGTGGGCAGCCGTGGAAGACGCAGGCGATCACGCGGCGTATCCTCGACACGCTCTACGGCAGCGACGCGTCGGGATACGGGTATCCGGGGATGGACGATCAAGGGGCGACGTCGTCCTGGTATGCGATGAGTGCGATGGGCTTCTATCCGGTCGATCCGTCGAGCGACGTGTACGTGCTTGGCAGCCCTGGGTTCGACGACGTGAAGCTGAAGCTTGGTACCGGCCGCACGCTGGAGATCACCGCGCTCAACAACTCGCCGACGAACATGTATATCCAGTCCGCCACGATGAACGGGCGGCCGTGGACGAGGCCCTGGTTCCGTCATGCGGACATCAAGGACGGCGCGACGCTCGTGCTACGGATGGGTCCGACGCCCAACACCGCCTGGGGTAGCGAGATCCGCGACGCTCCCCCTTCCGTTTCCTCGGTTTCCCCCGCTCTGCCCAATCCCCGACGGGCCGAGATCCGTACGCCGGCGCACCCCTAGCCGGCGTTGCGGTCTTTCGACGCTCCGGGACGCAAGGTCCCGGAGCGTTCTTTTTTGAGATCGACGACGTTGTCGCCGGATGCCTGCGAAATTCAGGCGGGTCCTACACCATAGGATGGCGGGCGATCCTGTTTCGCGGCACCGAACCGCGACGGCCTGTCGCCCATAGTGAAGACGAGTTCGCCTCCCTGTACGAGGTCGGCATGGCGGATCCAGTTCCGCGTCCACGGCTTGCCGTTCCAGCGAACCGATTGAACATAGGGCCGGTCGGCCGCATTGCCGATCGCGCGAACGCGGAGCGTCCTGCCACCACCAAGCTGGACGTCGGCGATGTCGAACAGCGGCGAGCCGAATACATAGACGCCGCTGACCGGATCGACGGGATAGAAGCCGAGCGACGACAACACGAACCACGCGCTCATCTGGCCGCAATCGTCGTTGCCGATCACGCCGTCCGGCGCCGCCTTATACATCTCGGTGAGCAGGCGCCGCACCATCGCCTGCGTCTTCCACGGCGCGCCTGCGAAAGCGTAGAGATAGGCCGCGTGCTGATCCGGCTCGTTGCCGTGCGCATATTGGCCGACCAGTCCCGAAATATCGGGCGGCGCGTTGCGCGGCATGGTCGAGGGCGCCGTGAACAGCGCATCGAGCTTGCGTTCGAACGCCTGGTCGCCGCCGAACATCGCGATCAGCCCGTAGCTGTCATGCTGGTTGAGGAACGTCGCCTGCCAGCCATTCGCCTCGGTATAGTCGCGTTGCTTGTCCGGCTGGTGGCCGAGCTGGATCGGATCATAGTCCTTCCACCAGCTGCCATCGGCGAACCGCGGTCGGGCAAAACCGATGCCGGGATCGATGACGTTGCGGTAGTTGAGACTGCGCTTGCGCAACGTCCTGGCGTCGTCATGCGCGCCGGCCGCGTCGGCGAGCACGGCCATCGCCCAGTCGTCATAGGCATATTCCTGCGTGCGGCTGACCGACTCCCAGGTCTTGTCGGCGGGGACGAAGCCGAGGTCGTAATAGAAGCCGCGGCCCAGCGTGCTGTCGACGTCCTTGAAGGTGCGATCGAACGCGCGGCGACGGATCTGCGGCCAGGCCGAGGCATAATCCGCCTTGATGCCCTTGGCGCAAGCCTCGGCCATCACCGACACGCCGTGCCAGCCGATCATGCAGGCGGTCTCGACGCCCTGCAGCGGCCAAACCGGTGGCCCCGCCGGGCTCTGGATCGTCTGGCGAACCAGATCGCGAACGAACAATCCGGCCCGGTCGGGCCGCACCAACGTCAGCAGCGGATGAAGCGCACGGTACGTGTCCCACAGCGAATAGGCGCTGAAGGCCGCCTCGCCCGCGGGCACGGTATGCACCTGCCGGTCGAGCCCAACGTATCGGCCGTCCCGATCGGTAAACAAGGTCGGTGACAGGAACGCGTGATAGAGTGCGCTCGCCATGATCGTCCGCTGTTCGGGCGTTCCACCCTCGACACGAACGGCATCGAGCTCGCTGGCCCAGCGCCGCGCCGCCGCTGCGCGGGTGGCGTCGAACGCCCAACCCGGCGCCTCGGCAGCCAGTGCGGCTTTCGCGCCTGCGACGTCGACCGCCGATATGCCGGTCTTTATCTCGATCGGCGCACGACCGGCATCGTCGAAGAACAAAGCGACCTTGAGGCGATCGCCCGTGATTCCGGTCGCGCCCTTGGCGGCTGGCACGTCGCCGTTGCCGAAGAACGTCACGCGGTCCGGACGGCGCGAAAACCGCATCGCGAAATGGATCCGCCGGCCCTTGGCCCAGCGGTGGACACGCCGGCTGCCGGTGAGCAGACCATCGGCATCGAGGTGCAATGACGCCTCGTCGATCAGTGTGCCCTTGTCCCAGACGTCCTGGATCATGTGCGCCAGATCGATCAGGATGTGGCCCTCGCCGGCAGGGAAGTGGTAGCGGTGCTGGCCGGTCCGCTCGGTGACCGTGAGTTCGGCGAGTACCCCGGACTCCAGCCGCACGCGGTAATAGCCGGGCTCGGCAAACTCGTCGGAGAAACGCTGGCGATACCCTTCGTCGGGCTTGTCGAGCGCACCCGGAACCAGCTTGAGCGGCCCACGCGACGGCACCACCAGCACGTCGAGCATGTCGCCGATGCCGGTGCCGGACAGATGGGTATGCGAGAATCCCATGATCGAGCCGTCGTCGCGGTGATACCCCGAGCAGGCATCCCAGCGCGCATTGTCGGTATCGGGGCCCAGCTGCACCATCCCGGACGGCAGCGACGGCCCCGGAAAGGTGTGGCCGTGACCTCCGGTGCCGACGAACAGGTCGGGTTTCCCCGCGGCGGGTCGCGCAGCGGTTGCTGCCCAAGCCGCGCCGGGGAGCACGCCCGCGAGCGAGGCGAGCCCGGTACCGAGCAGCAACTCGCGGCGATTGGCGGTCGTCATCGCGTATATCCTTCGTACTGTGTCAGTAATGCTCGGCAAGCAACGCCGGCTTGCGGCGTTCGAGATCGAGCATCAGCTCGCCGAACAGCCCGTTGGCCCAGGCGAACCACGTCCGCGTGAACTTCGCCGGATCATCCTTGTCGAAGGACTCATGCATGAAACCGGTGTTGGCGTGCGTCGTCTTCAGCCAGCGCAGGCACTGGCGGATGACCGCGTCGTCGTCGCTGTTCATGGCATGCGTCAGGATCGACATCGGCCAGATCTGGTCCAGCCCGATATGCGGCCCGCCGATCCCCTTCGCCGCGGTTCCTTCGAAATAATAGGGATTGCGGCTGCTCCAGGCGAGCGCCGCCGTACGCCGGAACACCGGATCGGTACGGTCTGCCGCGCCGATCAGCGGCAGTCCCGAGAGGCTCGGCACGTTCGCATCGTCCATGAAGATGGCGTTGCCGAAACCGTCGACCTCGAACGCCCAGACTTCGCTGCCCTTGCCATCCGCCATCTTGCCGTGCGCATCGAGCGCGGCCTGAACCTCCGTCGCCAACGCGAGGCAATCCTGCGCCGCGGCGGTGTCGCCGCGCGCTTCGCGGTAGACCTGGGCGAGCATCTTCAGCGCGGACACGGCGAACAGGTTCGACGGGATCAGGAACGGCAGCACGCAAGCATCGTCCGAGGGTCGGAAGCCCGAATGGATCAGACCGACCTTGCGCGTCGGTGCGCCATAGCCGCGCAGCATCAGCGTTTCGGTCGGTGATGGATCGACCCGTTGGAAGTGATACGGCCCCGGTCCGTCCTTGCGCTGCTGCTCGCGGAAGGTCGCGACGGCACGGGCGGCGCCCTGCGCCCAGAGCGCGTCGAATGGCGCCTTGTCGTGGGTCGCGGTCCAATATCCGTGCGCGAGGCGCATCGTGTAGCAAAGCGAATCGATTTCCCATTTCCGCTCGGCGACGCCCGGCTTCATGTCGGTCTTGTCGTTGATCGCCGACAGGTTCGACCTGGCGGTCGGATCCTCCATGTACGCGTTGGCGTAGGAATCGAGCAGGATGCACCGCGCCTGACGCTGGATCAGCCCGTGGAACACGCGTCGCAGCCCCGCATCCTTCGACGCCAGGTGGACATAGGTCTGCATCTGCGCCGAACTGTCGCGCAGCCATAGCGCGTTGATATCGCCGGTAATCACGAACGCGTCGGGTTTGCCGTCGACCTCGCCGAGCTTCACCGTGGTGTCGAGCGTGCACGGGTAGCAATTCTCGAAGAGCCAGGCGAGTTCGGGGTCGGCGATCTTGGCCTTCACGCGGACGATCTCCGCTTCCACCGCCGGACTGGTGAACCGTCGCTGCGCCTTGGGCGGCCGCTTGCTGGCGAAAGCCGACGTCGTGGCGGCCGCTGCGCCGGACGGGAGCATCGCCGTGATCCCGGCGGCCGCGGTCCCGGCCATCACGGCGCGTCGATCTATCATGGTCATGATCCGTCTTCCTACTGGCAGCTCAGGGCCGTGCCTGCGGGGCGCTCATCGAGAACGGCGCATTCGCCTTGCTGGTCGCCCAGTTCGTGTTGGGAGTCGGCCCCATGACGAACCGCAGCGTGCCGCCGCCCTGGAGCATCTCGCGCGACAGCCACGGCTTGTCGTGCGCCTTGCCGTTGAAGGTCACGGACTGGATGTAGACGTTCTTCGGTCCGTTATTCGGTGCCTCGATCGTCAGCGTCTTGCCGCCCGGCATCGTGACGCGGACCGCGCGGAACAGCGGGCTGCCGATCGCGTACTGGCCGACGCTCGGCGTGACCGGATAGAAGCCGAGCGCGGAGAACACGTACCATGCCGAGGTCTGGCCGTTGTCCTCGTCGCCCGGATAGCCGTCGGGCGTCGGCGAATAGAGCCGCGCCATCACGTCGCGCGCATGCGCCTGCGTCTTCCACGGCTGGCCGGCCCAGTCGTAGAGATAGATCATGTGCTGGATCGGCTGGTTGCCATGCGCATACTGGCCCATATTGACGATCTGCATCTCGCGCGTCTCGTGGATCACCGACCCGTAATAGCTGTCGTCGAACAGCGGCGGCCGGGTGAAGACGGAATCGAGCTTGTCGGTGAACGCCTTGTCGCCGCCGCTCAGGTCGATCAGGCCCTGCACGTCCTGCATCGCCGAGAAGCTGTAATGGATCGCATTGCCCTCGGTGAATGCGTCTCCCCAGGCATAGGGGTTGAACGGCGTCATCCAGCTGCCGTCCTTGTTGCGGCCGCGCATCCAGCCCGATTGCGCGTCGTAGAGCTTGCGATAGTTCTGCGCCTGCGCGGCATATTTCGTCGCGTCCGCAGTCTTGCCGAGCGCAGCGGCGAGGCGGGACAGCGAGAAGTCCGCGGTGGCGTATTCAAGCGTGCGCGCGGCGCTTTCGTTGATGCCGACGTCGTAGGGCACGTAGCCGTATCTGTTATAATATTCGACGCCTTCGCGCCCGACCGCGCTGATCACGTTGCCCTTCACGTCGCGGGGCCGGCCTTCGGAGGTGGTCGCGTTCTTGACCATCGCTTCGTAGAGCTTCTCGACATCGAAGCCGCGCACGCCGTTGATGTAGGCGTCGGCGATGATGTTGCCCGAATTGGATCCGATCATCACGTCGCGCTGCCCCGGGCTCATCCATTCGGGCAGCCAGCCGCCTTCCTGATACGCGTTGGCGAGACCCTGCATGATCTGTCCGTCGAGGTCTGGCCGGACGAGCGCGAAGTAGGGGAAGACGGCGCGCCAGGTGTCCCAGAACCCGTTGTCGGTGAACAGCGGCCCGTCGTGCACCTTGCCGTCATAGGGGCTGTAATGCACCGTCTTGCCCGCCGCGTTCACTTCGTGAAACATGCGCGGGAACAGCAGCATGCGGTACATCGCGGAATAGAAGGTCCGGCGGTTGTCGAGGTTCGGATCGCTGACCTGGATGTGGCCGAGTTCCTTCTCCCACGCCGCCTTCGCCTTCGACTGGGTCTGCGCGTAGCTGTCGCGGCCGATCTCGCTGTCGAGATTGCGCTGCGCCTGTTCGGGGCTGATGAACGACGAGGCGACCTTCACGCCGACCTGTTCGCCGTCGCGCGTCTTGAAGCTGACGACCGCGCCGACATGCCCGCCTTCGCGCGTCGTCTCCGCGGTCATCTGCCAATTGTCGTCCCAGGTCCGGCTGACGGTGAAGTCGTGATCGAACTGCGCGACGAAATAATTGTGGAAATTGCCTGGCACGCCGCCGTGATTGTTGCGGACGTATCCGGTGATGCGGCGATTGGCGGCATCGATCCTGACCATCGATCCACCCGCGAGGCCGTCGAGCAGGATGTGCGCGTCATCGCTCTTCGGGAAGGTGAAACGGAACTGCGCCGCACGATTGGTCGGCGTGACTTCCGCGGTGACGTCATAGTCGGCGAGATAGACCTTGTAGTCGTACGGGTGGCTTTCCTCGGCCTTGTGGCTGTACCAGCTCGCCCGCTCGTCTTCCTTCAGCTTGAGCTCGCCGGTCTCCGCGAACAGCGAGAACGCGGCGTAATCGTTCATCCACGGACTGGGCTGGTGGGTCTGCTTGATCCCGTTGATCTTGGGGTCGTGGTACATATAGCCCCACCCGCTGCCGGGCTTGCCGGTCACCGGCGTCCAGAAGTTCATGCCCCATGGCACCGCGACCGCCGGATAGGTGTTGCCGTATGAGAGCTCGTGGTTCGAATCGGTCCCCATCAACGGGTTGACCAGATCGGAGAGCGCGACGTCCGGCTCAGCCGGCGGTGCCTCGCGCGCGATCGCGGCGCCGATCGGGGGCGCGATCAGAGCGGTGCAGGCAAGGAGCGCGACGGCGCCGCGCAACGCGGGAACGAGGGTCTTCAAGGCAATTCTCCCCTGAGCATTTTCTGTTTCGTCGGCGACGCGGAAGGTGCGGGACCGAGCAGTGTCGCGGGTCGCCTCACCGGGCGCCGCGGATCGGCAGGGCAGCAACGCCCTGCCGGGTCATCACGACGGGCTTGATCGTGCCGTCGGGGGCGAAATACATCCGATCGATCGCGACCTGGCGATGCTCGCCGACGGTGTCGGTCAACGGGCGCCGATGATAGACGATGTACCAGTCGTCGGTGCCGGGCGCGTTGACGACGGAATGATGCCCGGCGCCGCGCGCAAGGTGTTCGTCCTGCGCCAGCACGGTGCCCATCGGCTTGAACGGGCCCAGGGCGGTTTTGCCCATCGCGTAGGCGACGCGGTAGTCGGCATCGGTCCAGCCGCCTTCGGACCACATCAGATAATAGATGCCGTTGCGCTTGATGACGAACGACCCCTCGACGTAACCGGGCGGCGTGATCTCCTTGTAGGTCGAGCCATCGGCGAACGGCAGCACGGTGCGCAGATCGGCGCTGAGGCGTACCACGTTGCAGTGCTTCCAGCCGCCGTAGTACAGATACACCTGCCCGTCGTCGTCGCGGTACACGAACGGATCGATCGGCTGCGCGCCATTGTGGAATGCCCCGATCAGCGGCTTGCCGAGCGCGTCCTTGAACGGCCCGCCCGGCGTATCGCTGACCGCGAGGCCGATGCCGCCGGTTTCCGCATCGCTCTGAATGTCGTTGGCGGCAAAGAACATGTAATAGCGCCCCTTCGCCTCGATGACCGATGGCGCCCAGACGGCGTAGCCTGCCCACGCCACGTTCGCGACGTCGAGCACATGGTCGTGCCGCGTCCAGTGAACGAGATCGGGCGACGAAAAGGCGTTGAAGAAGGTCTGCTTGGTGTAGGACGGCCGTATCGTGTGCCGGGTGCGCAATACCGCCTGCGAAGGCGAGAACCTCGGCGAGACATCGGGCTTGCCCGCATCGTCCGAATAGGTCGGATAGATCCAGTAACGGTTGCCGAACAGGCGGATCTCGGGATCGGCATACCAGCCGGGAATGGCGGGATTACCGGCATAGGCGACGCCCGCCACCAGCAAGGCTGCGGCTATGGAGAGCGCCGTCCGGGTTCTGGTCATCATATTCTCTGGGCCCTCACCGTTCCGTCTCCGACACCCCCCATCGATGACATGGGTGACTGGCATGGGATGGGGTGGCGTCTAATTGCCACCCCCGCCAGCCGATCGTCAGAAGTTATACTGCAGGCCTGCGTAGAACCGGCGGCCGGTATATTGGCTGGAATAATAGCGCAGGTCGGTATCGTTCCCCAGATGCGCGTTCTGCTCGGACTTGGTCAGGTTGATGACCGAGGCCGTCAGCGAAAACTGCGGCGTGATGTTGACCTGGCCGTTGAGATCGACCTGTTCGTATGGCGCCGAGTAGACGTTCAGGCCCGACACGATGCCGCCGACCTGCTCGCCCTTCCGGTTGTACGAGGCCCGCAGCAACACACCGTGCTTCTCATAGAATACCGATGCGTTCCACTGGGTCTTGGCGCTGCCGACCAGCGGCGAGGTGCCGATATTCTCGCCGTTCAGCGTCACGTCGGCGGTCGAGGTGTGGTTGTACGTGAAGTTCACCTGCGCACCGAGACCGAAGTCCAGCGTATGCTGTGCGTAAAGCTCGATGCCCTCGGACACGGCGCTGCCGCCATTGGCCTGGGTCGAGTATTGCTGGACGAGCACCTCCTGGCCCTGCACGGTCTGGGTCAGATCGAGGACGAGCGGCACCACGAAGTTCTTCACGTCCTTGCGGAACAAGGCTGCGCCAAGCACCGAGCCGCGATGGAAATACCATTCGGCGCCGAGATCATACGCCCATGCGGAGAACGGCTTGAGATCGAAATTGCCGCCATTGCCGAACCAGCCAACGCGCTCGCCGAACTGGGCGCGATCGAAGGTGTATGCCGGGGAGTTGAAGTTCAGCGATCGTGACGAGGCGAGATCGTTGAAGGCCGGCCGCGCGACGACCTTCGATACCGCGCCGCGGACCAGGACGTTGCTGGTCACGTCCCAGGCGATGTTGAAGCTCGGGAGGAAATCCGTGTACGACTTGGTCTCCAGAACGGGCGCGAAGACCCGCGTTTCGCGCTGACTCTGCGGAATGACCTGGCAGTTGCCGTCGGCGCCGAGCGGCACGGCCGGATCGAACGGCCCACCCGGCCCGTTCACACAATAATCATTCTCGAAGTACAGCGTATCGGTCGACCGGCCGGACTGCTTCGTGCTGGCCACGCGCAGGCCGATATTACCGCGGACGGGTCCGGTCTTGTAGTTGACCTGTGCATAGCCTGCCCAGATACGCTCGTTGATGTCGTACATGTTCTGCGGCTGGGCGACCTTGACCGCATTGCCGTAGGTCGCGTTCAGATAGCCGAGATATTCGGTGAGGTTGATGCCGGGAAACGACGTCGCGTTGAACCCACCGGGGATGTTGCCGATCCCGTCGCTGTAGAAGAAGCTCGGCTTGGCGACTGCACCCCCTGGCGTGTCCTGGAACCGGAGCTTGGTCGCCGGATCCACATACCAGTTGAGCTCGCCCGTCTCGCGGCGGATCTTGCCGTCACGCCACTTCCCGCCGATCTGGACCGAGTCGATGAAGCTGTCGAAATGCCGGGTGACGTCGAGCTGCGCATAGCGCTGCTGGATCGAACTGTTGGTGAAGCCCGAGCCGGTCGAACCGGTATCGATCTGCGCGATGCCGTTATTGAGGTTTGCCTGGAGCTCCGGCGAAAACGCCATGTTGAGCCCGCCGTCGCTGAAATCCCAGCTGCTCAGGTTGTTGCCGTTCGCGGTTACCGCCCCTGTCAGGCGTGGCTTGGCGGCGACGCTGAACTGCTCCGACGGGCCGCCGGTTGCGCGGGTCTTGCCCAGCACGAACGACACGTCGAGCCGGTCCTTGGTCCATTCGCCATGCACGTCGAAGGTGTTCGAAATATCCTTCTCCCGCGCGTAGCTGCCGGAGATCTGCGGCGTCTCCATCGTGCAGATCGGCGTTCTCGTCAGGCAGCCAGTCCCCGCCGCCGGCACCTGAAAGGTGGCCGACTGCATGATCGTGCCGCTCTTGTCGAACTGCGCACCGGTATAGAAATTGCCGTAGCCCCATTCCGGAATCTTCAGCGAGTTCGACTGGCGATCGCTGTTGAGCTGGAACCGGAAATAATTCGCCGTGATGTGAAGATTGTCGGTCGGCTTCAGTTCGAGCGTCGCCTGGAGGCCGATACGTTCGCGCTTTTCGGTGACGATCGTCTCGTTGACCGACTGCGGTGCCCAATACCCGTTGTAATGCGTGCCGGACTGGGTCGTGGGCGCCCTGTCCTCCGACCAGTAGGAAACGGAATCGTCGTTGGCGAAGGGTTTGCCGTTGACGTCGGTCGCCGGCGTCGGACCGCCGCGGCCGCCATCGGCCCACCACTGCCAACTCTCGGTCGAGCCATCCATCTCGCGGTTGGTGCGCTTCTGGTACGTGCCGCCGACCAGCAGGCCGATCGTCTTGTCTTCGTTGTGCCAGGACAGCTGGCCGGACGCCTGCGGCTCGATCTTCTTGGTGACGTCGGAATCGGTGCCCTCGATCGACACGAAGCCGGACCATGGCTTGAGATCGAGCGGACGACGGGTGTGAAGGATGACGGTACCGCCGACGCCGCCCTCGTCGAGCCGCGCTTCCGGCGATTTGAACACCTCGACGCTGCCGATCATGTTCGATGGCAGCAACACGTAGTTGAACGATCGCGAGGGATCGCCGCTGTCGGCCCCGGCGATGAAGTTGCCGTTGAGTTCGGTGAGCGTCAGGTCGGACTGCAGGCCGCGGATGCTGACCCGGCTGCCTTCGCCGCCACTACGCTCGATCACGACGCCCGGTACGCGCTGGAGCGAATCGGCGATGTTCTTGTCGGGAAACTTGCCGACGTCCTCGGCGGTGATCACGTCGACAAAGGCATTGGCGTCGCGCTTGCGGCTGAGACTCTTCTCGATCGACTGACGATAGCCGGTGACGACGATATCGTCGGCGTTGCCGGCATCCTGCGCGGCGGTGGCGGGCGCGCCGTCGGCGGCCGGGGCGGGTACGTTTTCGATCCCCGTCGGCTGCGTCGGCGCGGTCTGATTGCCGCCAGCGACCGGAGCGGGTGCCGCCTGCTGGGCATGCGCGATGCTGACCGTCCCTGCCAGCAAGCTGACCGAAACGAAGAGCCGCGCCAATGCTCGAGTGCGCAAAGATACCGCGGTGCGACAAACGGGGCGAACAGCCATCCTCAATTCCTCCTCCTGCAGGGCAAGATGCCGGACGGCTCTTTCCCTGATGCCCTTCACAATCCTCCGCCGTCTGCTTCGACCGAGCAGCATCAACGGGGAGACACCCGCGTTTTGCCAATATACAAAGCAAATTGTCAATTAGATTGTGACGATCGCGACGCTGCCGATGGCGATCAGCCGCCAACAGTCACAGCAGTGCGAAATATTGACGGTCGCCGATGCCGACCGCGCTGCAATGCAAATGCAATCGAAGCTGCGTTGCGGCGATGCTTCGCCCATGTTCGAAGACGATCGGCGGCGGGTGACACGGGGTCATTGCAATCGATTTCTGTCGACATGGCGAGAAGAGCGGCCGGTCGCCCGTCCGCATCTGTCCAGCGCTGTCCGTCAGATGCCCACCACCCGATCAATCTGCGGGCATCACGTCCCCGTTGGGCGTGGACGCTTTCCACAAGGCGCCCAGTTTCGGCAGCAGGAAGTGGCTGAACGGAAGGATCGCGGCGCCCACCGCGGGTGCGTCCTCGGACAACGCCGCGCGTTCGACCCTTGCGATGGACGGCGCATCGGTCGCATCGCGGATGATGGCGTTCAGGCGCTGCGCAAGGCGTTCGACGACCTGGCGTGGCAGCCGTCCTCCGATCAGCACCACCGAAGGGTTGATCAGGCAGTTGATCGCATCGAGCGGCGTGCAAAGCCGGTGCGCGGCCTGCTCGACCCAACCGTCGAGGCAGCGCGCGAAATCGGGCGGGGGGGCTTCGTCGCGCAGCGCCGCGACGCCGAAGCCGTGCCGTGCCAGATACTCGGCGAGACCCGACAACGAGACCAGCTTCTGGACCTGCTCGCGTTGGCCCGTTTCGACCGAAGCCGACATGAAGCCCAATTCTCCGCTGCGGCCATTGGCACCCCGGACATAATTGCCATCAAGGACGAAACCGCCGCCCAGCCCCGCCGAGATCAGGATATAGAAAAAGCTGTTGTAACGCTGGCCAAGCCCCAGTTGCATCTCTCCCAGGGCCGCCGCCGCGGCGTCGTTCTCGACGAACACCCGCAGCGGCAGCGGCTCGGCAAAGAGTTCGGCGACATCCAGACCCTCCCACGCGGCGTATCCCGCCGGGCGACCGGGCAGGCTGACCGATCCCAGGTCGTCGGGCACCGCCACGCCGAGACCGACCAGCTTCGAGCTTTCGACGTTCGCCTGACGCAACATCGTCTTGATCGATTTGCGATACAGCGACCGCACCTGATCGGGGAGCGCGAAATCGACTTCGACCGATTTCCGCGCCAGCACCTGACCGGCGAAATCGACCAGCACCACGGTGACGTGATCGCGATCGATGTTGATGCCGATCGAATAGCACGCGTCGCGACGTACCCTGAGGTTGGTAGGTGGCTGCCCGCGTCCGCCGCGGCGCTGCCCCGCCTCCTCGATCAGTCCGTCTTCGGTCAGACGTCGCGTGATGTTCGCGATCGCCGGTGCCGTCAGGCCGGTGATCCGGGCGAGATCGACACGCGTCAACGCGCCGCCGACGCGGATCGCCTGCAACGTGACGCGCTGGTTGTGATCCGCCGCACGTTCCAGGTTGGTCCCGGACAGCCGAGGCCGTTCACCTTGGGTCATGGACGCCTGACGAAGTTGCCATCGATGGCGGTGACATTCGGAGACGCAGTGCGCGGTCGTCTCTCATTCCGGTCCTGCATCCTGCTCGAGTAGGTGCGCTACCAATCCTCCGCGCGGGAACGAGCGTCAAGTGCAACTCCCCTCGTCAAGCGCGACGATCCGACGCCGCGACACGTTGCAAACCCGCATAGAAGGTTCGATTGAATTAGGAAACTTGATGTAATAATCGCAGCGCTACCGCCAGATATGCCGACCTTGCCGTTCGTAGTGATGATGCCGACACGCTTTGGTTGAGCGTCCGCCGGCTGGAGCATCCAACACACCGTGATCACATTGGGAGAAGGCCGTGAATACCATTGTCTGTCGGCATGCCGTCCTGACGCTCGCGGCGCTGCTCGCGGGGTGTGCGCCCTCGCTCCGCGTCATGACGTTCAACGTGCGTTATGCCTCCGACGAGGCGCCCAATGCGTGGTCGGAACGCAGACCTGTCATGATCGGGCTGATCCAGCATCTGCATCCCGACCTGATCGGCACGCAGGAATTGCTCCAGCGCCAGGGCGATGATCTCGTTGCCGGGTTGCCGCACTATCGCTGGTTCGGGCGCGATCGTCGCGGTGGCCACACCGACGAGCATATGGGCATCTTCTATCGACCCGACCGTCTGCGGATCGTCGAGCACGGTGACTTCTGGCTATCGGAGACGCCCGAGGTCATCGGGAGCATGAGTTGGGGCACCGACCTCGCCCGCATGGCGAACTGGGCGATTTTCGAAACGCGTCACCAGCCGTCCCGACGGTTCCTGTTCGTCGATACGCATCTGCCACACCGCGACCAGGACGCGGATGCTCGGCGCCGGGCCGCAGACCTCATCGTTGCCCGCCTGCCGCGTATCGCCAAAGGTCTGCCGGTGATCCTCGCGGGCGACATGAACGCGATACCATCGAGCAGCGCCTACGCCACGCTCTCCGCCGCACTGTCGGACGCGCGCGAACAAGCGAAAATTCGACGGGGTCCGGAAAACACGTTCCACGATTTTACCGGTATCCCGGACCGCCGGATCGACTATCTGTTCCTTCGCGGCGTTCACGCCACGGAGGTCGAGACGAGCACGATCCACCAAGGCGCCACATACCCGTCCGACCATTTCCCGGTCTGGGCCAAGCTGAAGTTCGACCGTAAAGCCAGCGAGCCGCCAGCCGGTGGTAAATGACCTTCGTCCCTTGGTGAGCAACGCATCTAACAGCACCGCGTAAGTTTCATCGCTTGCTACCAAAGCACTAATTATCATACCACGACTGCAATCGCTTGCAGGCCGTACCGGACCGCGCAACGCCAGGGGGTAGGTATGCGGAAGAAGGGGTTGTTCCTCGTTTCGGGGATCATCGCGGCAGTGTTCACGACGGCGGCTCAGGCGAAGGTCACGGCACCTCCAGGCGCGAAAATCTTCCGCCTCGACGGGGCGGGTGTCACCTACGCGATGGGGGTCGACGAGAAGGGATATCTGCAGCCGCTCTATTGGGGAGCACCGCTTGCAGCGGGCGATCCGCTGGTCGCCACCGATCCCGTCAGGACCGGCGATCCGGTGCTGGTCAAGGCGCCTGGCGAGCTTTCCGGGTTCGATCCCGCGGGCTCGGTGACGCTGCAGGAATATCCCGGACAGGGCGAGGGCCTCGTCAGCGATCCCGGGCTGAAGGCGATCTTCGGCGACGGCAATCGTGATCTCGTGCTCAAATATCGATCGCACACGGTCAGGGGCGAGACGTTGATCGTCGAACTGGCGGATATCCGCCGCCCGCTTACCGTGACGCTCCGGTACACGATCGATCCCGAGACGGGCGTGCTCGCGCGCTCGGCATCGGTGCACAACGGCGACAGCCGCCCGGTCCGCGTCGATCAGATCGCCTCCGCCGTGTTCACGCTGCCGGTCGGGGACGATTACCGCCTGCATTACCTGACCGGGCGCCATGCGGCGGAGTGGCAGAAAAAGGACGTCGCGATCACGCCCGCGCTGACGGTGCTCGAGAGTCGCCGCGGCTCGACCGGGCATGGCAACAATCCGTATTTCGCGATCGGCAGGCAGGGTGCCACGAGCGAGGAGCACGGCCCGGTCTGGTTCGGTGCGCTCGCCTGGTCGGGCTCGTTCCGAATCAGCGTCGGCCAGGACAATCTCGGCCGCATCCGCGTGATGGGCGGGTATAATCCCTACGACTTTTCCTGGTCGTTGAAGCCCGGCGAGACGCTCGACACGCCGATCTTCTACGCTGGCTATTCGGACGCAGGCATGGGCGGCGCGTCGCGGACCTTCCACAAGTTCGAAGTCGCACACATCATGCCCGGCGGCACCAAGGCCAAGCTCCGCCCCGTCCTCTACAACAGCTGGGAAGCGACCGCGTTCGACGTGACCGAGGCGGGCCAGGAAGCGCTCGCCGAGAAGGCCGCGAAGATCGGCGTCGAGCGGTTCGTGGTCGACGATGGCTGGTTCGGCGCGCGCAACAGCGACAAGGCCGGGCTCGGCGACTGGACGGTCAACCGGACCAAGTTCCCGAACGGGATGAAGCCGCTGATCGACAAGGTCCATACGCTGGGGATGGATTTCGGCCTGTGGGTCGAGCCCGAGATGGTCAATGTCGACAGCGATCTGTACCGCGCGCATCCCGACTGGGTGCTGAACTACACCGGCCGACCGCGGACCGAGGGTCGCAACCAGCTGGTACTCAACCTCGCGCGGAAAGACGTCCGCGACCATCTGCTCGGCGTGCTGGATAAGCTCGTCAGCGAGAACGATATCGCGTTCCTCAAATGGGATTATAACCGCAACTGGACCGAGCCCGGCTGGCCCGACATGCCCGTGCAGGATCAGCAGCGCGTCTATGTCGACTATGTCCGCAACCTGTATCACATCCTGACCGAGTTGCGGCGGCGGCATCCCAAGCTCGAGATCGAGGGGTGCTCGGGCGGCGGCGGGCGCGTCGATCTGGGCATCCTCGGGCTCACCGACGAGGTGTGGCCATCGGACAATACCGACCCTGCCGACCGGCTGATGATCCAGGACGGCTTTACCCAAGCCTACCCCACGTCAGTGATGATGGCGTGGGTGACGGACAGCCCCAATTGGGCGAACACGCGGACGACCTCGCTCGACTATCGTTTCCTGTCGTCGATGCAGGGCGGCCTCGGGATCGGCGCCAACCTCGACAAGTGGCAACAGGAAGACTTCACCACCGCGAGCAAATGGGTCGCCGCGTACAAGACGATCCGGCAGACGGTGCAGCGCGGCCAGCTGTACCGGATCGATCCGCCGTCGACCGACAATGCGACGTCCGCGACGATGTATGTTGCGCAGGATCACCGCCAGGGGGTGATGTTCCAGATGCTGCATTCGTCGATGTGGCGCGACAATCCCGCGCCGAACCATCCGCAAGGTCTCGATCCAAGCATCACCTACCGGGTGTCGATCCTGGGTGGCGGGGTGTTGCCGGAGGGCGTGCCCGCACGCGCGAGCGGCGCCTACTGGATGGAGCGCGGACTGCGTGCGCCGCTCAAGGGCGACTTCGTTGGTGTCGCATTCGTGTTCGACGCGGTCAGCTAGAGTGCGACGGTCTGCGGTCACGACGGACGTGATCGCAGACCGTCGTTCGGCCCAACAGCCTTAGAACGCGCTCAGCCCGTCGTCGTGGGACAGGCGAGTTATACGAAGCGGCTGCCGTCCGGCCGCGTTGTGAAGCTGGCACAGCCGCTCGACCTGCGCGAGCGATGCGGTGAGAAGCGCGGCCGAGGCTAGCGCGCCCGAACGATGCAGCCGAACCACGTCGGCGTCGGGTAGTCGCATCAGCGCTTCCTTGCCGATCGTGTACAGCCCCTCGATCGCATGGTCTCGTCCGTCATCGCCTTGCAGCACGAGATCGAGCGGACGGACGAGGTGGTTCGCCGCATAGCCGTCGACCAGGTCGCGCGCCGCGCCGATGTCGGTTACCAGCGTCTCCAACGCCGCGGCGACGCCCGTCAGCAGCGGCGACGGCTCACCATCATGGAACAGGGCGTCGCCAGATGCGCCGATCGCCGGATCGTCTTCGGCGACGGCAAGGCCAGCAACGCCGTTCTGGTCCAGCCGGAAAGCGCTCAACTGCAGCGCGCGCGGACAATAGGTCGCGTGGAAGCGACGATCGTGAACGAAGAGATTGATCGGCTCGACAAGGCCGACGAGCGCGACGAGGTTGAACCGTCCCGTATTGGCGTCCTTGGCGAGGCAGAGCGGCATGTCCGCCGCCGCCAGCGCGAGTTCGGACAGGCCGATCTGCACGATGCGCTGCGACGCCCCGACGACGGTACGATCGAAGCGAAGCGTTGCGTGTTCGGCCCGGTTCAGCGCGCGAACGCGGCTCATACCCGCTGCAGTCCATGCTCGCGCACCGCGCGCAAGAGATCACGGTGCTTCGGCAATTTGCTCACCAACTCGGCGCGAACCCGTTCGTTACGCGCAACGAACGCGGCGACCGTCGCGCCCTCGGCCGTCGCGGGCTCGCCGCGGTAGCTGCTGCCGAAGCGCATGCCGTGGAGCACATATTGATAGCTCGGCCAGGAAAACACCTCGCGGGCGTGTGCAAAATCCTGCGGCGCGGGCGAATGGTGTTTCCAGAGCTCAAGCCGTTCCCGCAACCCTTCGGGAACAGACGCCGCCGCCGCATTGTCGCGCCAGAACGCAGTGTCGCGACGCTGCGTGACGACGTAATGCAGCTTCAGGAATTCGATGATCCGCTGCCAATGGTGGCTGAACGTTTCGTTGAACTGTCGCGCGATGGAATCCATCGCCCCGCGGGTTTGCGGCAGTCGATCGACGAGCGTATCGAGCGACGTTTCGATCAGCATCAATGCCGACGCCTCGAGCGGCTCGAGAAATCCTGCCGACAGGCCGATGGCGACGCAGTTGTTCTGCCAGAACCGCTCGCGGTGTCCGGGTTCGAAGGCTATCTTGCGGACGGGCAGCGCGTTGCCCGCGGGGCCGACGTAACGGCGCAACGCTGCCTCGGCCTCGTCGTCGCTCGTGTAGCTGCTGCTATAGACATGACCGACGCCGCGGCGCGTCCACAGCCCGATATCCCAGATCCAGCCCGCGTCCTGCGCGGTCGAAATGGTATGACAGGCGATCGGGTCGTCCTCACCCCGATACGGCACCTGCATCGCAAGCGCGCGATCGGCGAACAGGATGTCGCGGCAGCTGCGAAACGGGACATCGTAGACCCCGCCGATCAGCAAGGCGGAAAAGCCCGAGCAGTCGACGAACAGGTCTCCCGCCAAGCTCCTTCCGTCGCCGAGTTCGACATCGCGGATGTCGCCATTATCGGCACGGTTCACGCGAACGACGTCGCCGATGACATGTTCGACACCGAGCGACCCGACGGCATGATCGCGGAGCAGCGTCGCGAACTTACCTGCATCGAGATGATAGGCATAATTGGCATGGCCGCCATATTCGGGGGCCGTGATCGTCTTGGGTGCCAACCCCGCATCGCACAGCGCCGACTGGTAATCGACCCAGTCGGCAAAGCTGCGTCCCTCGACGCCGGACTGCACGCCCGCCCCTTGCGTCGCGTCGTCCCCCGGCAGGCCGAGCCCGAGCCAATAGGGCGACAGATCGACCTCCCCTGCCCCCGCCGGCGGATTGAGCGGATGATAATAGGCATCTTCGGCGGTGCCGTCGGTCCATCCGACGAAGCGCGCGCCCTGCTTCAGCGCGGCGTCGCAGGAGCGAATGAACGTCGTCTCGCCGATCCCGATCTTGCGCAGCGTGTTGCGCATCGTGGGCCACGTCCCCTCGCCGACGCCGACGCTCGGGACATTGGCGGATTCGACCAAGAGAACCTTGAGCTTGCTTCCCCGGCTGACCGATCGCGCCGCAAGTCGACAGGCCGTCAGCCAACCCGCGGAGCCCCCTCCCACCACGACGATGGTCTCGATGGCGCCCTGGGGATGATCAGCGTTCGACATCACTTCTCCTGTATTTTTTGGCGCTATGGAGCAATATTTTTTATGATGCTATTTATAAGATAATACCGTAGCAAACGATTGAACCAGCCCGATCGAGGCTGGTCGACAACGGCATACAGAGGGAGAGCGATGATGACCAAACCGGGGCGCGTAAAATCTAGGCATCTTTATACGGCATGTGGGCTCGCGAGCGCCCTCGGGGCCATGATCGCAGCCGTTCCGGCGATGGCGCAGACGGTGCCGGCGACCAGCGACCAGGCCGCAGCGAATCAGTCCACGACGCTGCCCGACCAGACCGGCGCCGAGGCCAGCCAGACCGACATCGTCGTCACCGGCATCCGTCGCAGCATCGAGTCGTCGGCCGCGCAGAAGCGCGACGCAGCCGGTATCCTGGATGCGATCTCGTCCGAGGATCTCGGCAAGTTCCCCGACGCCAACGTCGCCGAATCGCTCCAGCGCATTCCGGGCGTGGCGATCGATCGCAGCAACGGCGAAGGCCAGTCGGTCACGGTCCGCGGTCTCGGCCCGAACTTCAACACCGTGCTGTTCAACGGTCGCAGCTTCGCCTCCGACAACTATAACCGGTCGTTCTCGTTCGATCTTCTCCCCGCCGAACTGATCAGCGGCGCGCAGGTGTACAAGAGCTCGCAGGCTCCCTTGCAGAGCGGTGGCATCGGCGCGACGATCAACCTGCAGACACCCAAGCCACTGGCGCTGAAGGGCTTCAAGGGCGTCTTCACCGGCAAGGCGAACTACGAGAAGAACAGCGACAAGTTCACGCCGCAGTTGTTCGGCCTGCTCAGCGACACGTTCGCGGACGGCAAGCTCGGCCTGCTCGGCTCGGTGTCGTACCAGCGTCGCAAGGCGGCGGTGACGTCGATCACCACCGACGGCTATATCCCGAACACGACGGTCGGACCGACCAACGCGCCGCTGTTCACCAACGTCTACGCGCCGCGCAACCAGAATGTCGGCACCACCACCGACGACCGCACCCGCCTCGGCGCGACGCTGGTGGCGCAGTATGCGCCGAGCGACGAGCTGACCTTCACCGTCGACGGCCTGTTCAACCGCTTCAAGAGCGACAGCCAGACGCATGCGCTCGGCAGCTGGTTCGAACCATCGAGCTACACCGCCGCGGCGATCGACGGCAATCGCTCGATCACTGCGCTCACGACCAACGGCAACGCCGATTTCATCTCGTCCGGGGCGGTCCGCGAGACCAAGACCTACGAAGCCGGCTTCAACGCCGAATGGCGGCCCAACGACCAGGTCCACATGGTGTTCGACGCCACGTGGTCGCGCGCGAAGAACGCGGGCGGTGGCAAGAGCTATTTCGCGGTGATCGGCACCCCGACCAGCTATTCCTTCACGGCTGCAGGCGACGACGATGTTCCGTCGACCTTCGGCTACAATGCCGGCGCGCTGACCGACCCGTCGCGCGGCAAGACGCACATCGCCGGGATCAATGGCAACGACGTCACCGAGAAGGTGACCGAATATCGCTGGAACACCGACTGGAAGCCAGGCTGGGGGATCATCGATACGATCCGCTTCGGCCTGAACCGCACTTCGCGCGACAAGAGCAACGTGCCGATCACCTCCGACCCGAACGTCGGCTGCGTCTATTGCGGCTATTCGACATCGGCGGACGCGTCGCTGCTCAGTCCGTACACGTTGAATTCGCTCGGTGCGAGCAGCGGCTCCGTACCCACGCAGTTCCTCACGTTCGACGCCACGAAATATTTTGCGTTCCTGAACAGCGCGTCCGCCGCTGCGGCGCTGGACCGGGCGCGCAACCAGCCGGTGGGCACGACCGCCGCGCTGTTTGCAGCCAGCAACGGCTATGCCGTGTCGCGTCAGCCGTCCAACCGCGTCAAGGAAGTGGTGTATGCGAGCTACGCGGACGTCGACCTCGACGGCGACGTCGCGGGGTTGCCGTGGTTCATCAACGCAGGTGCGCGCTACGAATACACCGAACTGGTATCAGGTGGTCAGCAGCTCCTGCTGACCGATCTTTTGCCGGTGCCTGGCGATCCGACCATCTACAACGGCGTGTATGCCAACAACCGCGTCGGCGTCTCCGTCAACAGCCGGTCGAGCTACAGTAATTTCCTGCCGAACCTGAACGCCAAGCTTAGCTTCACGCCGAAATTGCAGCTTCGTCTGGCGGCGTACAAGACGCTCACCCGTCCGGCGATCGGCGATCTCGCGCCGAGCCTGAGCTACGACACGCTGCGCCCCGCCACGCTGACCGCGAGCGGCGGCAACCCGGCGCTGAAACCCTACCGTGCGACGAACTACGACGCGTCGCTCGAATGGTATCCGACCCGGACGACGACGCTGTCGGCGGCGGTCTTCCACAAGACCATCGACGACTTCATCGTCCAGAGCTTCGGCGAGGAACTGTTCCCGATCGCCAATGCCGGCAACATTCCGGTCGGCGGCCTGATCGTCGGCGCGAACACCGCGAAGTTCAGCGTCCGCCGGCCACGCAACGCGCAGTCGCTCAAGGTGAAGGGTCTGGAGCTCAACCTGGTGCACACGTTCGACTGGCTGCCGGGCGTGCTCAGCGGCTTCGGCGTCCAGGCGAACGCGACCTTCGTGAAGACCAACCGCGAGTTCGACATCACGCAGGTCGGCACGTCGTTCGCCGCGGAAGGGATCGGCAATTCGCAGAACGCCACGGTGTTCTACGAGAAATACGGCATCTCGGCCCGCATGGCCTATAACCGTCGCGAACGCTTCCTGCAGACGCTGGCGGGCGGCCCCGGCAACGAGCCGGTGTTCGTTCGCAACTATGGCCAGTTCGACGGCAGCGTCGCGGTCAACGTGACGCCGTTCGCGCAGGTCTTCCTGGAGGGTACGAACCTGTTCAACGCGAAATACATCACGACCGGACGGTTCGACAATCAGATCCTGACGTACCAGAATTTCGGACCGCGCTACGACGCGGGGGTACGCTTCTCCTTCTGATACCCGGCGCGATACTTGGGCGTGGGCGGGATCCGGTGACGATCCTGCCCGCGCCAGATACACTCGGCGTGCAAGCGACTGACAAGGACCAGATCTCGGCATGAAAAAATTCGGTTTCTTAGGTGGCGTCGCGATCGTCGCGCTTGGCAATATCGCCTCGATCGGCGCCGCATGGGCGCAGGCCGCCGCCCCGGCCCCCGCCGAGCTTCCCGGCGCCCGTCCCCCGAGGGTGCAGCCGGTGCAGGTCGATCCGACCCGGCCCGACTGGGAAAACCCCGCCGTGTTCGCGCGTGGCAAGATGCCCGCCCGCGCTACCGGTTTTCCGTTCGAGACGCGCGCTGCCGCGATTGCCGGGGATCGCACGAAGTCGGCGCGGTTCCAGTCGCTCAACGGAGCCTGGCAGTTCCAGTTCTCGCCGAGTTCGGAGGCGGTCCCGACCGGGTTCGAGCGGCGCGACTACGACGCCTCCGCGTGGAAGAGCATCAAGGTTCCCGCCGACTGGCAGACCGAAGGCTATGACCAGCCTCGCTACAACAACATCGTCTATCCCTTCCCCGCCAACCGCCCGCTGATCCCCCACGCGACCAACCCGGTCGGCTCGTACCGCCGCGACGTAACGATCGCGCCGGGCTGGCAGGGTCAGGACGTCATTCTCCACATCGGTGCGGCAGGCTCCGCCTATCAGGTCTGGGTGAACGGCCAGTCGGTCGGCTATTCGGAAGATTCCAAGCTGCCGAGCGAGTTCGACGTCACGCGCTATCTGACGCCGGGCAAGAACACGATCGCGATCCAGGTCCATCGCTGGTCCGACGGCAGCTATCTCGAGGACCAGGATTTCTGGCGCGTCTCGGGGATCGAGCGCGAGGTCTTCCTGATGGCCGCGCCACGCACCCGCGTACGCGACACCTTCGTTCACGCCGGGCTGTCCGACGACTATCGCGACGGCGTGCTCGGTCTCGATCTCGCGGTGACGCCGGGCGCCGCGACCAGTGCGCGCTATGCGTTGTTGGACGGCGAGCGCCAGGTGATCGAGGGCCGCGTCGCGGTGCCCGCCGGCAAGGATGAGCGTACCGTCATGCTGGCCGGACGTGTGCCGGGCGTGAAGCCCTGGACCGCGGAAACGCCCAATCTCTACCGGCTGGTCGTCGAGCTGACCGATGCCAAGGGCAAGGTCATCCAGTCGACCGCGCAGTCGATCGGCTTCCGCACGGTGGCGATCAAGAACGGGCTCGTCAGCGTCAACGGCAAGCCGATCACCATCCGCGGCGTCAACCGCCACGAGCATGATCCGGAAACCTTCCACGTCGTCAGCCACGAATCGATGGAGCGTGACATCAGGCTGATGAAGGGCGCCAACATCAACGCGCTGCGCACCTCGCACTATCCGAACGATCCGTACATCTACGAGCTCGCCGACCGCTACGGTCTCTATGTGATGGACGAGGCGGATATCGAGAGCCACGCGTATATGGAGCAGGGCAATAATCACCCTGAATCGCGCGCGAAATTCCAGGTCGGCTTCGATCCGGCATGGAAGGACGCGCATGTCAGCCGCGTCGTCAACATGGTCGAGCGCGACAAGAACCACCCGTCGATCATCTTCTGGTCGCTTGGTAACGAGGCGGGCATCGGTCCCAATTTCGAGGCTGCCGCGGCGGCTGCGAAGGCGCGCGACCCGAACCGGCTGATCAGCTATCTCGGCTGGGGTACGTTCGACGGCGTCACCGACCATCGGCCCAATTACTATGCCGATATCTATGCGCCGATGTACGATCCGGTCGTCAAGCTGGAGGATTACGCGACCAACTGGAACTTCAAGCAGCCGATGATCCAGTGCGAATATGCGCACATGATGGGCAATTCGGGCGGCAACCTGAAGGAATATTGGGACACGATCTACGCCCACCCGAACAAGCTGCAGGGCGGGTTCGTGTGGGACTGGGTCGACCAGTCGATGTATCGCTACACCAAGGACGGCAAGCGCTATTGGGGCGATGGCGGCGAATACGGTCCGAACCCTGGTGGCGACATCGAGTTCGGCGACGGCCTGCTCCAGTCCGACCGCACGCCGAACCCCGCCTTCTACGAACTACGGAAAGTGTATGCGCCGGTCCAGTTCGACGGCTTCGACGCCGCGACCGGCAAGGTGACGGTGCGCAACCGGCATGATTTCCGCGACCTGTCGGGCTTCGACTTCGACTGGACGGTGGAAGAGAACGGCATCGCGGTCGCATCGGGCAAGCTGCCCGGGTTGACCACCGCGGCGCGGACCGCGGAGACGATCACGCTGCCGATCGCGGCAGTGCCGCGGAAACCCGGGGCGGAGTATTTCGTCACGGTGAAGGTCCACGCCAAGGATGGTTCGGTGCCGCTGGTGGCGGGCGGTACGGTGCTCGGGTTCGAACAGTTCGCGCTAGCCCCCGGCGCGGCGACCGTGCCGGCTGCCGATGCGAACGATGTCGCGGTGCGCCAGACGGGCGGTAGCCTGACGCTGGCCGCGAGCGGCGCGTCGCTCGACATCGATCGCAAGACCGGCTTGATCACCGGCTATCGCAAGGACGGTCGCGTTCTGGCGACGGGCGGCCAGCCGCATTTCTGGCGCGCTGTGACCGACAACGACCTCGGCATCGGCACCGCCAAGCAGTTGGCGATGTGGAAGACGATGAGCGACACCCGCAAGGTCCGCTCGATCGTCGCGGATCGCGGCGCGATCGTCGTCGGCTATGATCTGGGCGATGGTACCGCGTCGTTCGAGACGCGCTACACGATGGCGGCGGATGGCTCGGTCGGGATCGCGGGCCGCTTCACGCCGATCAAGCAGGACCTGCCAGGGCCATTCCGCATCGGCATGGCGTTCGCGATGCCGACCGAGATGAAGACGGTCGAATGGTATGGGCGTGGCCCGCACGAGAGCTATGTCGATCGGAAAACCTCGGCGCCGATCGGCCTGTGGCGCGGCGCGATCGCGGAACAGAACCACGACTATATCCGCCCGCAGGAGACCGGCAACAAGGTCGACGTACGCTGGATGGAACTGTCGGGTGCGGCGGGCGGCGTTCGCGTCCAGGGCGACCGGCCGCTGATGATGAACGCGCTGGCGTTCCCCTATGCAGATCTCGATCGCAAGACGCCGGGCAGCTGGAAGTCGAGTGACGTCGTGCCGCACGGCCAGGTCACATTGCTGGTCGACGCCGCGCAGTGGGGCGTCGGCGGCGATACCGAGTGGAGCGAAGTCGGCAAGCCCCTCCCCGCCTACCGCATCCCGCTCGCACCGACCGCCGTGACGTTCCGCCTGACGCCGTTCGCCGGCGAAGGAACGAACCCGAATCTGGCTCGGCCCGCCACCGCGGTAACGGGAGAATGACGCATCAGGACGGCTGCCTTGGCAGGTCGTAACACGCGGTTGGATCCTCACGGGTAGCCGGATTTCGTGCGATCTACTGCGCAAGCGGACGTTGCCCCGGCCCGACCAAGTCCGGGCAACGGACATCCCAATCGCACGCGAGTCCGTCTAGCTCGTGGCCATCATCGCCGTTTGGCAAGCTTTGGAGTTTCACCCGGCGCATGCTGACGTGGATGGTCTCGATCTCGCGCGGTGACGAATCTGCATCGAGGCGCCAGCCCGCTTGGCAACAAAGTCGAGGCGATGCACTGTATGTTCGCCTACCTGGTGGACGATGCAGCGCAGGCCGCCCCACCGGGCGTCGTTCGCCAGACAGTGCCACGCTATTCATGCCGAAAAGGGCTGGTCGATGATCCTGCTGATACTTGCGGCGCAAGCTGCCACCTTGGGCGCGACCAATTATAGCGCCAGCGGGCCGATGCCCGCGCCATCGGGCAAACCGAGCTTCGCGGACGAATTCGACGGCAAGGTGATCGATACCGCGAAATGGCGCTTCGACGTGTCGCGCAACGCCGCGGGCTGGTACAATCACGAGCGACAATATTACGCGAAGGATCGTCCGGAGAACGCGCGGATCGAGGACGGATCGCTGGTGATCGAGGCGCGCCGGGAAACGCTCGACAAGACGCGGTTCGCCGACTGGGGCGGCCAAGCCTATACGTCGGCCAAGCTGGTGTCGCGCGAACCACGCGGCTACGGCTATTACGAGGTCCGCGCGAAACTGCCGTGCGGGCGCGGCAGCTGGCCGGCGATCTGGCTGTTGCCGACCGGCGGCAAATGGCCCGACGAGGGCGAGATCGACATCATGGAGATGGTCGGCTGGGACCCGAATATCGTCCACGCCACGCTCCACACCGAAGCGTTCAACCACACCAGGGGGACGCAACGCGGTGCGCAGACCAAGATCGCCACCGCTTGCACCGCGTATCACCGCTATCAGCTCGACTGGCGCGCCGATGCGATCACGATCGGCATCGATGGCCGCGCGATCATGCGCGTCGCCAACGACCAGCCCGGCGGCAAGGCGGCCTGGCCGTTCACCCGCCCCTACGAGCTGATCCTCAATCTCGCGGTCGGTGGCGATTGGGGCGGGCAGAAGGGCATCGACGATGCCGCCTTCCCGCAGCGCATGGCGGTCGATTACGTCCGCTACTGGCGTCGCTGATACGGCTGGCTAACGCCGTCGACGCGCCGCGAGGATGGTGAGCCCGCCGCACAATGTCAGCGCGGCGAGCACCAGCATCACCGCATCATAGTCGGTCGGCGTGGCGAGCGCCCACGTCAGCGTCGGCCCGAGCAGCGCCGGCAGCGTATTGGTGAGGTTGAGCAGTCCCAGGTCGCGACCGCGGTGACGGGAGTCGGGCAGCAACTGCATCGCGAACCCGGCATGCAGCGCGAGGAACACCGATTCACCGGTCGCATAGACGCAGAACGCCGCCGCGCCGCTGGTGAAGTCGTCCGCGAACGCCATCCCGACCAGCCCCGCCGCCGCGACCAGCGCCGCCGCGAACAGGAACGGCTTGATGCGCCCGGACCGATCCGCGAGCCGACCGACCAGCACCGCGATCGGCAGCGGCAGCGTGTAGGCGACGATCATCACCATCCCCATCCGCGCCGCGATCGTCGCCGGCGGGATCGAGGGGGCGACGCTCTCGAGATAATAGAGGAGATAGACGAACAGCGCGCTGCCCGCGACCTGCACGAACAGCCGCGCCACCCAGGCCAGCATCAGGTCGTGACGCGAAACCGCAGCGCGCTCCGGTTCATGGCCCCGATCGGCGATCGGGCGCGCGCGCGTCAGCAGCAGGGGGATCGTGCAACCGGCCACCACCGTCAGCACGACCGCCAGCCGCGTGACATCTCCAAGCGAGGCGGCCCCGACCAGGATCGCCGCCACCGTCGAGGCGACCGGGTTCGCCATCGCCAGCAATCCCCCCGCGACGCCCTTCTGCGTGTCGGGCACCTCGTCCGCCATCATCGCCAGCATCGGCGCGAGCACCGCGTTGACCGCGACCTGGAAGCCGATCACCGACAGGATCAGCGCGGTGGGGGTCGCGGCGACGGCGATCGCGCCATACGCCACCGCCGTACCGACGACCCCGCCGGCAAGCCAGCCACGCCGCCCGCCGCCGCGCGTGTGCGATCGGTCGCTGAGATAGCCGAACAGGACATTGGACAGGCTCGCCGCCACCGCACCGCCGATCGCGATCGCGGTCAGGACATCGAGCCGACGCAGCCCCGCGACGGCCTGTACCTTGATCGGCAGCAACAGAGTCAGGAGCGGGAGATAGGCGACGACCCCGCCGACATAGGCCAGCGCGAAGATCAGCAGGAACCCGGTCGAGCGAAGATCGGGGTTCGGCGCGGTGTGGGGGGAAGCAGGAAGGCGCGCCATCGCCGTCTTCCTAAGCCGCTCGCGCTGGGGGAGGCAATCGCGCTCGCTCTCATTCCCGCCTGTCGCGCCGAATACGGCGGCGGCGATCATCGCCACTGTTTCTTGTTCTCCCGCGACGGCGGGAGCCCAGTCTGGGTCCCCGCCGTCGCGGGGAAACAAGTTTTCCGTGCACTTCCGACCGATCGCGTCGACGCCCCCCCCGTCCGCAACGTCTTCTCCCCTCCCTGGAAGGGAGGGGTCGGGGGTGGGTCGGGTTCCGTATCATGGAACGTGCACGGCACAGGCGGCCTACCCACCCCCAGCCCCGCCCTTTCAGGGAGGGGGGAAGAAGAAGGCCCGAGGCTCTCCACTGGCCGCTATGGCTTCATCGTCGCCGCCTCGAGCGTCGCCGTCTTCACCAGCGTCCGATCCTGTGCATTGTGCGCCAGCGCCACGAGGTACGCGCCGCCAGCGATCCGCCAGCCCGGCAGGCTCGTATCATAGTCGGCGACGATTCGCGGCTCCGCGGTCAACGTCACGCGCCGCGTTTCGCCGGGCTTCAGCGTGATCCGCGAGAAACCCGCCAGTCGCATCGGCATACCCGCGCCGTCCCGCGTGACGTACATCTGCGGGACGTCCGCCCCTGCCCGCCTGCCCGTGTTGACGATGTCGAACGTCACGTTGAGCGATCGGCCGCCGGTCACGACCGCGTTGCGGTAGGCGAAGCTGGTGTAGCTCAGCCCATGGCCGAACGCGAACAGCGGCCGCTGGCGCTGCTTCTCGTACCAGCGATAGCCGACGTTAGCGCCCTCGACATACTCGACAGGGAAGCTCTCCAGCTGGAAGGTCGATGCGTTCGCCGGGTTGGCCGCTGCCTGTGCTTCGACGGACGTCAGGCGGTCCAGCCCGACCGGCGCCGCGCGCGGGGCCTGCGATGCCGCCGCCGGGAAGGTGATCGGCAGGCGTCCCGAGGGCGTAACCCTGCCGGTCAGGATGTTCGCGATCGCCGCGCCGCCGCGCTGGCCGGGATACCACGCTTGGAGCACCGCCGGGACCGAGCCGATCCACGGCATCAGCACCGGCCCGCCGGTTTCGAGCACCGCGACCGTCCTCGGCTGAGCGTTGGCGACCGCGGCGATCAGCGCATCCTGATTGTCGGGCAGCGCCAAGGTGGCGACGTCCTGCGCCTCGGTCGTCCACTGCGTCGCGAAGACGATCGCGAGATCCACGGCCCGC
This sequence comes from Sphingomonas faeni, assembly GCF_040407565.1. Taxonomy (GTDB): domain Bacteria; phylum Pseudomonadota; class Alphaproteobacteria; order Sphingomonadales; family Sphingomonadaceae; genus Sphingomonas; species Sphingomonas faeni_F. The sequence continues at coordinate 290,484 of NZ_JAPZPR010000004.1, read as the reverse complement.
GCCGCCGCCGCCGCGGCCGCGACGTCCTTGCCGTCGACGAACGTGACGCGCGCGGCGGGCAACGCAGCCTGGAGCGCCTTCAACGGCGACGATGCGTGATAGGTATAGCGCGCGAACGACATCGCCGCGCCCGACGCCAGTGGGATCTCGATCGGGGCGCCGCCGACCGAGCGGACCTGGCTCGATCCGCCACCCGACAGGACGCCGACGTCGGCCCGGCCGCCGATCACCACGATCCGCCTGGCGGTCACGGCCATCGGCAACAGGTCGCCGTCGTTCTTGAGCAACACGATGCCCGCCTCCGCCGCGCGCTGTGCGACTTCGGCGTGCGTGGCGTACGGCGGCGTCTGCGCGACCGTCGGCACCGGCGTGTCATAGGCGCCGGTCTCGATCAGCCCGGTCAGATAGCGCACGATCATGTCGTCGAGCCGCGCGATCGGCACCGTCCCCTTCGCAATCGCATCCTTGAGCGGACCGGCGAAATACATCGCCTTGTCGAGCTCCTGCCCCGATTGCTGATCGAGCCCGGCGTTGGCCGCCTTCACGGTCGAATGCACCGCGCCCCAGTCGCTCATCACCCAGCCGCGATAGCCCCAGTCGCGCTTGAGCACGTCGGTCAGCAGATGCCTGTTCTCGCACGCCCAGTCGCCGTTGACCTTGTTGTAGGCGCACATCACCGAGCCGGGCCGGCCCTTCTCGATCGCGATCTGGAAGGCGAGCAGGTCGCTCATCCGCAGGCTCGCCTCGTCGATCCGCGCGTCGACCACCATCCGCCCGGTTTCCTGCGCATTTAGCGCGAGATGCTTCACCGTCGACACGATGTGGTTCGACTGCACGCCGGCGATATGTGCGCCCGCCATCTCGCCCGCGAGCAGCGGATCCTCGCCGAGATACTCGAAGTTGCGCCCGTTCCACGGGTCGCGCGTCAGGTTCACCCCGCCCGCCAGCAGCACGTTGAAGCGCTTGGCGCGCGCCTCCGCACCGATCATCGTCCCGCCCGCGCGCGCGATCCCGACGTCGAAGCTCGCCGCGGTCGCCAGGCTCGACGGAAGCGCGGTGGCGACGTCACCCCTGCGTTGCTCGACCTGGTTGGCGACGCCGAGCGAGGCGTCGCTCTCGCGCACCAGCGGCACGCCGAGACGCGGGATGCCGTCGATATGCCCCGCCGACGGGATCAGCTCGTTCGCGGTCTTGCCCGCCGCCATCGGTGGGAACAGCCCGTGCGCGAGCGCGATCTTCTCGTCGAGCGTCATCCGCGCGACGATCGCCGCGGCGCGGGCGCGCGGATCGGTTTTCGCGGCCGATGAAGTAACAACCTCGCGCGCGGTCGCCGGTGTCACCATCACCATCAACGATGCGCTCATCAGTGCGGTGCGAAAACTCTTCGTCATCTTTAAGGTCCTCCCGAGGTTCGGCAGCGCTCTACGGCGGCAGTCCGTGACGGCGTGTTGCGCCATTGCCACTATCAACAGCATAATTTGAGAACGTTCACAACTGTAGCGCTACCGTGCTTGACACATTGTGAGAGACAGAGAATGTGAACGTTCACGGGGAAGGCGCAGCTCATAGCGTCGGCTACAGGGGAGAAATATCATGCGTCGCTTTACAGCTCGCTCGCTTTCGCGTTTCGTCATCGGCACTTCGGCGCTGGCTCTCGTCGGTTTGCCCGGTATCGCCATGGCGCAGGACGCCGCTGCCACAGTTGGCAATCCCGGACCGTCGGACATCTCGCCACAGGCCACCCCCACCGATCCGAACGCGACCACCGACGATATCGTCGTGACCGGCATCCGCGCCTCGCTGCGCGAGGCGATCGACATCAAGCGCAACGGCCAGGGCGTGGTCGACGCGATCTCGTCCGAGGACATCGGCAAGTTCCCCGACACCAACCTCGCCGAATCGCTCCAGCGCATCACCGGCGTGTCGATCGACCGCTCGAACGGCGAAGGCTCGACCGTCACCGTCCGCGGCTTCGGCCCCGAATACAACCTCGTCACGCTCAACGGTCGCCAGATGCCGACCTCGACGCTCGGCGACGGCGCCAGCGCGCCCGCCTCGCGTTCGTTCGACTTCGCCAACCTCGCCTCCGAAGGCGTCGCCGCGGTCGAGGTCTACAAGACCGGCCGCGCCGCAGTGCCCTCGGGTGGGATCGGCTCGTCGATCAACATCCGCACCCCGCGCCCGCTCGACAAACCAGGCACGCGCGGTAGCATCGCTGCCAAGGGCGTGCTCGACAGCTCGCGCAACGGCAAGGACCAGATCACGCCGGAAGTGTCGGGCATCCTGTCGACGACCTTCGCTGACGACCGGATCGGCATCCTGTTCAGCGGCGCGTACCAACGCCGCAAGGCCAGCAACAACTCGGCCAGCGTCGGCTTCCGCGACGGCTTCCTCGGCGCCGAGAACAACTGGGGTACGCTGGCGCAGCCGGGGACGCCGGGCGCCGCGAACATCACCAATCGCCCTGGCCCGACCGATGTCTACGAGATCCCGCAGAGTGCCGCCTACGACGTGATCGACATCGACCGCGAGCGCATCAACGGCCAGCTCGTGTTGCAGGCCAAGCCGACCGATACGCTGACCGCGACGGTCGACTTCACCTATTCGAGCAACAAGGTCGAGGTGCGCGACAGCAGCGTCGGCATCTGGTTCAACTTCGGCGACACGCGCAGCGCGTGGACCAATGGTCCGGCGGCGGGCCCGGTCTTCTATTCGGAGAATTTCGCGCCCGGCAAGGATCTGTCGTACAGCAGTTCGCTGACCGCGAACAAGTCCGAGAACAAGTCGCTCGGCGGCAACCTGACCTGGGAAGCACCGGGCAACGTCACGATGTCGCTCGACGCGCATCACTCGACCGCGGTGTCGAAGCCGACCAACGATTACGGCAGCAGCACGTCGATCGGTGGTGCGATCTTCGGCGTCCAGTCGCAGACGATCAATTTCGAGAAGGACCTGCCGGTCATCTCGTACCAGATGTATCCGGGGATCGATCCGCTCAACGCATCGCTGATCACGCCGACGGGCAACGCGTTCCGCAACGCGTATTTCAAGGACGAGATCAACCAATTGCAGCTGAAGGGTCATTACGACCACGACGACGGCTTCCTCGACAGCATCGACTGGGGATTCTCGTACGTCGATAACAAGGTGCGCTCGGCTTACGGCTTCATCCAGAACGAGACCTGGGGCGGCATCGATCCGCGCGGCGCATCGTTCGGCGCGGCGGCGGTGCCCGACGATTTCTTCACGCTCACCAGCCTGCCGGACAAGTTCAACGGCGTCGCCGGTTCGAACGACGCTTCGCTGCCGCCATCGATCTATACCTTCAAGTTCGAGCAGATGGCCGAACTGCTGCGCTCGAAGTATAATATCTGCAGCGCGCCGCAGACGGGTGTAGCGACGCCGGGCACGTGCCTCGCAAATTACACCAACGATCGCCGCGTTCGCGAGCAGACGATATCGCCATACATCCAGTTCAACACCAAATTCTCGGTGTTCGACATGGCTGCGCACATCATCGGCGGGGTTCGCTATGACGAGACGCAGGTGAACTCATCGGCCCTGGTGCCGATCCCGAACGGGACGCGCTGGACCGGCGCCAACGAATTCGCCCTCACCTACGGGGCCAATTCCTTCACCTCGCTGAAGGGCCGGTATCACAACTGGTTGCCCGCGATCGATTTCGACATCGAACCGGTCCGCAACGTCAAGTTGCGCGCGTCGTACAGCCATACCATCACGCGCGCGGATTACGGCAGCCTGCAGGGCGGCCTGAACATCGATTCCAACCCGCGGATCGGCGGCGGCACCGGCAGCCAGGGCAATCCGAACCTTCTCCCCTTCAAATCGAAGAACGTCGATCTGTCGGCGGAATGGTATTATGGTCCCGAAAGCTACATTTCGGTCGGCTATTTCACTAAGGACGTGGAGAACTTCATCGGCACGAACCAGCTGAACACGCCTGCGTTCAACCTGCGCAACCCAGGCTCAGGCCCGCGCTATCGCCAGGCGGTGGCGGCGCTGGGAACGACGGACAACCTGCGCGTACGCGATTATATCCTGCGCAACTTCCCAGCCTCGTCGCAGATCACGGGCACGAGCGATGCCGGCTTGCTGAACGGCAACATCTTCGGTCTGCCCGAGGACGATCTGTTCAACTTCCAGCTGAGCCAGCCGTTCAACAGCGATCAGACGGCCAACATCAACGGCTGGGAATTCGCGATCCAGCACCGGCTGTGGGAAACCGGGTTCGGCGTCATCCTGAACTACACGATCGTCAACGGCGACGCGAAATACGACAACACGATCGATCCCAACATCGGCCAGTTCGCGCTGACCGGGCTTAGCGACAGCGCCAACGCGGTCGCCTATTACGACAAGAACGGCATCCAGGCGCGCGTCGCGTATAACTGGCGCGGCGAGTTCTACGCCGGCGGTGCGTTCGATCCGACTTATGTCGAGGCGTATGGCCAGGTCGATGCGAGCGCGAGTGCGGAGCTGAAAAAGGGGCTGGCAGTGTTCGTGGAGGCGATTAACCTCACCGGTCAGGGCCGCCGCGGGCACCGTCGGTCGGACAATTTCGTGACCTTCGCACAGCCCGGTTACGCGCGATACTCGGCGGGGTTGCGCTTTACCTTCTGAGGCGGACCCGCTCGATCCTCCCCTGCCAGGGGGGGGTGGCTGGCACCTGCCAGACGGAGGGGGAGGAAGGGTAACCGCTGTTTCGTGTCCTCCCCCTCTGTCGCCTACGGCGCCACCTCCCCCTGGCAGGGGAGGATTATAGAGACCGCAGTAACTGGGAAAAGATGGCGTTGCCGGCGATGGCAGGGCAAGTCGGGACGCACTCGAACGTGGGAAACAGGCAGCGGACGATGGCCAAGGATACCGGCCCCGAAGCAACGAGCGACCACCCGATCACGAACATCGTGGTCGTCGGCGGCGGTACGGCCGGCTGGCTCGCCGCATGCCTGATTGCCGCGCGCGCCGATCGCGGTGCGCAACGGCCGCTCTCCGTTACCCTCGTCGAATCCCCCGATGTCGCGACGATCGGGGTGGGCGAAGGCACCTGGCCGACGATGCGCCGGACGCTCGAACGCATCGGCATCACCGAGGCCGACTTCCTCCTGGCCTGCGATGCCGCGTTCAAGCAGGGTTCCCGGTTCGACGGCTGGCGCACCGGTGCGCCCGACGACAGCTATCTCCACCCCTTCACCGCGCCGATCGAAGGCGATCCGCGTGACGTCGTCGCGGCCTGGGCAGAACACGGCGACCGGTTCGCCGATGCCGTCGGCGCGCAGGCCGAACTCTGCCGCCAGAACCTCGCACCGCGCCAACGGGTGATGCCTGATTTTGCCGGTACGCAGAACTACGCGTACCATCTCGACGCGGGGAAACTCGCCGCGCTGCTCATGCGCCATGCGACCGACCGGCTGGGCGTCCGCCATGTCCGCGATCACGTCGTCGGGATCGATGCGACCGAGGACGGCGAGATCGCGGCGGTGCGTATGCGCGCGTCGAGCGCAATCGCCGGCGACCTGTTCCTCGACTGCACGGGCCACGCCGCGCTGCTGATCGAGCGGCATTACGGCGTCGCGACGGTCGATCGCGGCGGCGAGCTGTTCAACGATCGCGCGCTCGCGGTGCAGCTGCCGGTCGCGCCCGACAGCGCGATCGCCTCGCAGACCAACGCCACCGCGCACACAGCGGGATGGATCTGGGACATCGGCCTGCCGACCCGGCGCGGCATCGGCTGTGTCTATTCGTCCGCGCATCTGAGCGACGATGCGGCGGCGGACACGCTGACCCGCTATCTGCGCGCCACCGCGCCCGACGCGGCCACGCCGTCGTTCCGCCAGCTCCGGTTCCGATCGCGCCACCGCGACCGCTTCTGGCACCGCAACTGCCTCGCGGTCGGGCTGTCGGCCGGCTTCCTCGAACCGCTCGAGGCGTCGGCGATCGTGCTGATCGAATTGTCGCTCGACGCGCTGCTCGACAATTTCCCTACCACGCGCGGCACGATGGCGATCCACGCCGACCGCTTCAACACGCTGTTCCGCTATCGCTGGGACCGGATCGTCGAGTTCCTGAAGCTGCATTACGTGCTCAGCACGCGTGACGAGCCCTATTGGCGCGATCACCGAGATCCGGCGTCGATCCCGCCGCGGCTTGCCGAGCTGCTCCAGCTCTGGCGCCACCAGCCGCCGTCGCGCGCCGATTTCCCGATGATCGACGAGATATTCCCCGCCGCCAGCTATCAGTACGTGTTGTACGGCATGGGCTTCCCCGCTCCCCCGCGCGGGCCGATCGTTACGGCGGATCGATCGCGCACGAACAGCTTGCTGGGGCAGGTCGATCAGCGCAGGCGTATGCTGGCCGCTGGCCTGCCAACCAACCGCGCCTATCTCGATGCCCTGCGGCATGCGACCCTGCCCGCCATGGAACCGATCTCCTGATGCCCGACCACGCCATCCTGACCGCCGACGACCACCGCGACCTGCGGATCCGCACCGACCGCGCGCCCGAACTGGGCGACGCGATCATGGCGTGCCTCACCGTCCCGAGCGAGTTCCGTCGCGTCCAGACCGACTATCCGATCCTGTTCCAGCGCGATCAGGCGCAGGGCACCGTCACCGCCGTCGCGCTGTTCGGATTCGAGGACGGCGAAAACCTGTTCCTCGCCGATGGCCGTTGGGACGCGCGCTATCGCCCGCTCGCGATCGACAGCCAGCCCTTCCTCGTCGGCCGCGGCGCCGATGGCTCGGACGTGCGCCAGGTCCATATCGACATGGCCAGCCCACGGGTCGCTGCGGACGGCGGCGAAGGCATGCGCGTGTTCGACGATACCGGCCGCCCGACGCCGTATCTCGAGCGGATCGCCGACCAGCTGCGCGCGCTCGACACCGACTATGTCGCCTCGGCCGACTTCTTCGCGGCGTTGCAGCGCTACGACCTGCTCGAACCGCTGACGCTAGACGTGACGCTCGACGACGGCGCGAAGAACCGGCTGGTCGGCTTCCACGGCATCGACGAGGATCGGCTGATCGCGCTCGACGACGCCGCGGTCGCCGACCTGCACGCCGGTGGCCATCTGATGCCGATCTTCATGGCGCTCGCCTCGCTCGGCAATATCGGCGCGTTGATCGCGCGCAAGAATCGCCGGATCGCGCATGGCTGAGGCCCGGCCCGGCATCTTCGCGCAGATGGCAGAGGTTCGCGAGATCGCGGTCGACGGTTCCGCCGACCTCGACCGCCGTCTGCGCGAGGCGACGACTCCGTTCATCGTGCGCGGGCTCATCGCCGACTGGCCGATGGTGCAGGCCGGTCGCCAATCGTCACGGGCGGCGCGCGAGTTTATCCAGCGCCACGCGCGCGACCTGCCCTTCGCGGTCTCGGTCGGCACGCCCGACAGCCGCGGTCGGCTGTTCTACGACGACACGCACGCCATGAACTTCCAGATGCTGCGGGCAAGATTGCCCGAGATCTTCGCGCGGATCGACGCCAACGAAGGTGCCGCCGACGCGCACGCGATCTATCTCGCGTCGATCGACCTGCACCAGTTCTTCACCGGGCTGCACGAGGCGAATCATGTCGATCTCGGCGAACGGACGCCGCTCGCCAGCATCTGGATGGGCACGCGCACGCGGATCGCGGCGCATAACGACGTGCCCGACAATCTCGCCTGCGTCGCGGTCGGTCGGCGGCGCTTCACGGTCTTCCCGCGCGACCAGTTCCGCAATCTCTACCTCGGCCCGGTCGACAACACGCCCGCCGGCCGCGCGGTCAGCATGGTCGATTTCCACGATCCGGATTACGCCGCGCACCCGCGGTTCCGCGAGGCGCTGGAGCATGCGCAGGTCGCCGAGCTAGAGGCGGGCGACGCGCTCTACATTCCGGCGATGTGGTGGCATCATGTCGAAGGGTTGTCCGACTTCAACGTGTTGGTAAATTACTGGTGGCGCGAGAGCCCGCGCTGGCTCGGCCAGCCGCAGGACGCGCTCAACCACGCGATGCTGGCGATCCGCGATCTGCCCGCCGACGAGAAGCAGCATTGGCGCGACATGTTCGACCATTACGTGTTCACCAATGGCCCCGAGGTCGTCGAGCACATCCCAGAAACCGCACGCGGCGTGCTCGCGCCGTTGACCCCCGACAGCGCGGGTCGCCTCCGTGCCTTCCTCCTGAGAGCGCTCAGCCGATGACCGAACACCCAATGCGTCGTGTCGTGATCGCCGGCGGCGGCACCGCCGGCTGGATGGCCGCCGCCGCGATCGCGCGCACGATGGGCAGCAGGATCGACCTCACGCTGGTCGAATCCGACGCGATCGGCACGGTCGGCGTCGGGGAATCGACGATCCCGCCGATGATCACCTTCAACCGCCTGCTCGGGATCAACGAAGCCGAGTTCATGCGCGAGACGCAGGCGACGTTCAAACTCGGCATCCTGTTCGACGACTGGAAAGTCCGCGGCGAAAGCTATTTCCACTCGTTCGGGATCACCGGCAAGGATCACTGGTCCGCCGGCTTCCAGCATTTCTGGCTGCACGGCCTGACCAAGGGTCATGACCAGCCTTACGACGATTACTGCCTGGAGTTGCGCGCGGCGTTGCAGGGCAAGTTCGCGCATCTGCCCGACGAGCGGATGAGTTATGCGTATCAGCTCGATTCGACGCGCTACGCGAAATATCTGCGTGGGATGGCCGAAGCCGACGGCACGCGCCGCCTCGAAGGCAAGATCGCGCAGGTCGAACTGAACGGCGAAAGCGGCGACATTGCCGCGCTGGTGCTCGAATCCGGCGCGCGGATCGAAGGCGACCTGTTCCTCGACTGCACCGGCTTTCGCGCGCTGCTGATCGAGGGCGCGCTGCACGCCGGGTTCGACGACTGGACGCATTACCTGCCCTGCGATTCCGCAATCGCGATCCAGACCGAGAGCGTCCGCCCGGCGCTCCCCTATACCCGCGCTATGGCGCATGATGCGGGCTGGCAGTGGCGCATTCCGCTCCAGCATCGCACCGGCAACGGCCTGGTCTTTTGCAGCCGCTATCTCGACCGCGACGCCGCGCTCGACCGGCTGCTCGGCAATATCGAGGGCAAGACGCTCACCGAGCCGAACGTCATCCGCTTCGTCACGGGCGCGCGACGCCAGCAATGGCATCGCAACTGCATCGCGATCGGGCTGTCGGGCGGGTTCATGGAGCCACTGGAATCGACCAGCATCCACCTGATCCAGCGCGCAGTACTGCGGCTGTTGCGGCTGTTCCCGTCTGGCGCGGTCAGCCCCCGCGACGTCGCCGAGTTCAACGACCAGCAGCATACCGACATGCTGCAGATCCGCGATTTCTTGATCCTGCACTACAAGGCGACCGCCCGCCGCGACAGCGCGTTCTGGCGGCACTGCGCGGCGATGCCGATCCCGGAGTCGCTCGAACAGAAGATCGAGCTGTTCCGCGAGACCGGCCGCGTGTTCCGCAAGAACGAGGAACTGTTCGCGGAAAACAGCTGGGTGCAGGTGATGCTCGGTCAGGGGATCGTGCCGCAAAGCTATCACCCGATCGCGACCAAGCTGCGCGACGAGGAGCTGGCACGGCTACTCGGGGGCCTGCGCGAGAATACCAACGCGACCGTCGCCGGGCTGCCCGAGCATGCCGCCTATGTCGCGCGCTATTGCGCCACCGCCCGTCCCGCTACTCCCCACTCCGCCGCGGGCTGAGTCCACGAGGATGGCAAGGCGGCGTCAGGCGGTAACGATCAAGCATGTCGCGGCGGATGCGGGCGTTTCGCTCCAGACCGTCAGCCGCGTGGTGAACAAGGAGTCGGGCGTCCGGCCCGGGATGATGGCCCGCGTCCAGGCGTCGATCGACAAGCTTGGCTACGTCCCGTCGATCGCGGCGCAGCGCATGGGGGGCTCGCGCTCGTACCTGATCCTGGCGCTCAACGACCGCGAGCGGACCATCGCCGACTGGCGCGCGCGACAGGGTACCGACTGGTTCGACCAGATGATGCTGGGCGGCATGCTGACCTGCGCCGAGCACGGCTATCGGCTGATCGTCGAGCTGGTCGACACGCATAGCGACCATATCGAGCGCGAACTGCTGGCGGCGATCGCGGCGCTGCAACCCGATGGCGTGATCCTGACGCCGCCGCATTCGGGCAATCCGCTGATCATCAACCTGCTCGAGGCGCAGGGCATCAGCTTCGCGCGGATCGGCTCGCTGACCGAGGGGCCCGGCATCCGGCTGATCATGGACGACACGCGCGCCGCGGCGATCGCCACCGAACATCTCGTCGAGCTCGGTCACACACGGATCGGCTTCATCGCCGGCCCTGCCGAGTATGAACTGAGCACGTGGCGGGTCGAGGGCTGGCGTGCGGCGATGGCCGCGGCGGCGCTGGCGGCGGACGATCTGCTCGCGGTCGGCGATTTCAGCCACGCCTCGGGCCGCGCCGCCGCAGCGCATCTGTTGGCACTGCGCGACCCGCCGACCGCGATCATCGCGAGCAACGATCAGATGACGCTGGCGACGCTCGAACTGGCGCGCGAACGCGGCCTCGTGGTGCCGGACGACCTGTCGCTGGTCAGCTTCGACGACACCCCGATCATTCGCCTGGCGCATCCGCCACTGACTGCCATCAGCCAGCCGATCGCCGAAGTCACCGCGCAAGCGGTCAATCTCATCATCGCCGATCGCTCAAGCGGACCCGCGATCACCATGCCGGTGACGGTACTCGCGTCGTTGATGATCCGCCATTCTACAGGCCGCGCACGCCGCCTGTAAGTCGACAAGCCGTAATCGGCCGGGACGTGCTTGTGCGACCACCAGCCCTGCGTGGAATGACGGTCGCTAGCGGCCCGTGTCACTGGAAACCGGGCGCGCTGCTTTCTTCAGTACGACCTGCTCAGATCGGTGCGGGCGTGCAGCTTCGGGTTCGTGCAGCCCGTTCGACACGCTCGGGACGGGCTTTGCCACGATAGACAAGAGGCCCGAGGCCATCTTTGCTACCCGCCCGCTCGATGTCGCGTGAGGTGTCTCAAGACAAGCCGCTTCCGACCGTCTTCCAAGGCCCGCGTTTCCCAGGTGCGTCGCATCAGCGCAGCTCGATACAGTTCGAGAAGACGATAGCACTCGACGTCTGCCTACCATCACTTGTGCAATACGGCTCAACCCTCGCCATCTGCTCGTTGGTCAACCACTCAAGGTCGCTCGTCACCGGCTTCCTTGCGGAGCTCGAATCAGATCACGATGCTCAGATCAATGGGTCCTCACCACAGGATCGACGTAGGTGCCTTCAGTACCGGACCTTCGCCCCTGCGTAGAAGTATCGACCGACCGGCGAGATCGGTATGTTGGTCTCGAACCCGATGTCGGGCTTCTGGTCGGCGAGGTTGTTGACGCCGCCGTAGAACGAGAAGCGCTCGTCGACCGCGACCTCGGCCTGCACGTCGTGCTGCCACAGTTCCTTGTACCGGAAATAGCGCGGGTCGACGAGGGTCGGGTTCGCATCGGTATCGGCCTTCGCGAAACGGCGGACACCGTCCTGCCAGCGCAGATTGTAGCTCAGGGTCAGCGCCCCCGCGGTCCAGCTCGGCGAGAAGGTGAAGGTATATTTCGGACGGAAGGGCTGGTCGACATTGTCCTCGGTAGTGGCGCCGGGCGTGGCGACCTGTTCGAGCTTGTCGAGATAGCCGCCTACCAACCGGATATCGAACGCCCCCATTCGCGCCGTCCGGAAACGATAGGCGATGTTGAGTTCGGCGCCGGCGGTCCGGAACGCCGCGACGTTCTGCGGCTGGACGACATAGCCGTTGATGAACCCGGTGCCGCGCTCGCGACTGATCGCGTTGCAATAGGCGTTGTCGAGCGTCGGCTGGTCGACGCACAACAACGCGATCGTGTTCGCATCGGGCGTGTTGATCGCGTCGCGCAACCGGATGTCGTACCAGTCGAGCCCGATCGAAAGCCCCGAGATCGGCCGCACCACGACGCCCGCCGTCCAGGTGCGGGCGACTTCGGCGCGCAGGTCCGGATTGCCCTGCTGCGTGCCGGGGATGAAGATCGTCGCGTTCGGGTTGTTCTGCGCGGTGAAATTGGCGGGATTGCCCCCTGCCCCGGTGATCAGCGTCTGGCAGTTCGCGGTGCGGAACTGCGTGCCGAGCGTGCGGTTGCCGAGGTAGCAGGGATCGGAGAAGAAATTGCTGCTGCCGGTCTGTGGGCGGAAGATCTCGCCGATGTTGGGCGCGCGGACCGAGCGACCGTAGGAGCCCCGGAAGCTGATCTCGCGGATCGGCGCGTAGATGCCGTTGAACTGGTAGGCGCGGGTCGAGCCGACCGTCGAATAATCCGAATAGCGTCCGGCGGCACCGACCGAGAGCAGGCTGGCGAACGGCACGTCCTTCAGGATCGGCGCGTTGAGCTCGCCGAACGCTTCCCAGACATCGAAATGGCCGCTCGACGGGGTCGGCAGGATGTATTCGTCATACTGGTAGAATGCGTTGTCGGTGATTGCCTGCGCGGGGCGAAAGCTGCTCGACTCGCGGCGATATTCGCCACCGACCGCGAACGCGATCGGGCCGCCGGGCAGCGTGAAAAACTGCCCGAAGTCGCCGTTCAGCGAGGCGTTGGCGACGTGCTGCGTCAGGCGCGCGTCACTCGCCGGGTTGCTCAGGAAGTAGCCGAACGACGCCGGGTCCACGGTGTTGCCGCCGAACGTGTTGACCGGGACGCAACCGGCGGCGCGGGCATCGGCCGAGCGACAGACGACCGTTCCCCCCGGCCCGCGCACCGCATCGAGCGCGTTCAGGAAGCGATCGTTGAGGCGGTCGTTGAGCTTGGTCGCGCGGACGTCGGTCTGGCCGTAGGTATAGGACACATCGTAGCTGGCATGCTCGAAGATGCGACCGGTGACGTCGACGACGCCGCGATAGGTGCGGCGGCGGTCTTCCTCGCCCCGGCGCGGGATGTCGAAATTGTTGCGATTGACGTCGACCGAGCCGAGCCCGGCCGCGGTCGCCGCGGCGAGGATGCTTGCCGGAATGTAGGGATTGTCGAGCGCAATGGTCGCGGGATAATTGCCGCCATAGCCGCCGAAGCTTGTCACGGTCGACTGGACGAACTTGCCTTCCAGACTGATCTTGAACGCGTCCGACGCGTCGTAATGCGTCAACGCGTTGACCGCGTGGCGGCGGGTGCGCGGAAAGATGTCGCCGATATATCCCGCGACCGGCGTGTCGTCGCCGCCCACGGAATAGCTGTCGTTCTGCAGGAAACGGCCGGGCGTATAGACCGCGCCGTCACCGCGGAATGTCTGGTCGCCGATATACACGATGCCCTGGTTCGAGCTGTACGGATAACGAAGGTCGCGCACTGGTCCGATTTTGTAGCTGCCCGCGCGCGTCGGGTCGTAGCCGTCGAGATTTACAAAATACTGGCGCTCGCCCTGGGCGAGATACCGGCGGTCGTCGTTCGCGAGCGGCTGGTCGGCATTATACTCGTAGGCGAGCGTCAGGTTGCCGCGGCCATCGGCGAAGTTGCGGCCTGCAATCAGCGAGGCGAAGCGGTTGGCGGCATCGCCGCGCTCGGAGATGCCGAACTGGCTGCGCGCTGCCACGCCGTCGAAATCGCGCTTCAGGACGAAGTTGACGACCCCCGATACGCCATCCGCGCCGTACACTGCGGAGGCGGCGCCGGTGAGCACGTCCACCCGCTCGATCAGGTCGGTCGGGATCGCGTTGATGTCGACCGCCGCGGTGTCGGGCTGGCCCGCGACATGGCGGCGGCCATTGACGAGCACCAGCGTCCGGTTCGGCCCGAGACCGCGCAGGTCGAGCAAATTGAGGCCGACCTGCCCGAAGCTGCCGTCGGCCTGGGAATTGCCGGCTGTCCGCGTGCTGTCGCGCGAGTTCGTCAGCGCCGGCACCCGCTGGAGGAAGGTCGTGACGTTGGTGTTGCCCGACTTCTGGAGGTCGGCCGCGCTGAACGAGACGATCGGGTTGGGCGCTTCGTAATCCGGGCGTGCGATGCGTGAGCCGGTGACGACGATCTCGCTTGCGGGGTCCGGGGCTGGATCAGCGGCGGCGGGCGCGGGCGTATCGGTGGTCGGCGTATTGGTCGTCGGGGGGGCAACCTGCGCTTGTACAGACGTCGCGGCAAGCAGCGCGACGCCGGACAGCAGATGACGGCGGCGAAGGATACGCATGACTTCTCTCCCTGTTCGCCGGCATTGGCCCCCGCCGGCGTTCGTTATGCTCGGCTTAGGCGCATCGCGGGCCGCGGAGCAAGCATATCGCCTGCGCAAACCCCGCCAAGGCATTAACTTAGCGCAATATTTCGGCGGTTATCGCCTTACGCAGGGGGTGGCGCGGAACGCTGCGATGCGCCACGATCCGACGATGGGGGAGCAGGCGCAGGACTGGACGCGGAGGGCCGCATTGGGGCTCCTGCCGACGCTGGGTCTGGCGGCGTGTGCCGGCACGCGCGGTGCCGAACCGCTGAAATTCTGGGCGATGAGCTACGAGGGCGATTATTCGCCGATGCTGATGCCCGCCTTCACCGCCGCGACGGGGATCGCGGTGGATGTGCAATCCCTCCCGGCGACCGCGAGTCACGAGAAGCTGCTGACCGCACAAGCCGGCGGCGCAATGCCCGACGTGCTGATGCTGTATAACGGCTGGGTGCAGGAGTTCGCGACGATCGGCGCGATCGCACCAATCCCCTCGCCCGCTCTGGTCGCCGACATGTTTCCCGGCGTGCTCGATGCGACGCGCGTGCAGGGGCGCGACTTTGCCGTGCCGTGGTCGGTTGCGCCGCAGGTCCAGTTCTACCGCCGGGATATTCTTGCCAAGGCAGGCTATGCCGCGCCTGCCGAAGACTGGGATGGCTGGCTCCGCATGGGGCATGCGATCAAGCGACAGCGCCCCGACGACTTCGTATTCATGCTCTTGCTCAACTGGCCGGACACGCTCATCACGATGCTTGGCCAGACCGGCGCGACGATGCTCCGCGACCACGATACGCGCGGCAATTTTCAGACGACGGAGGCAAAGGCCGCGTTCGCCTACTACGCGCGGATCTTCGCCGAAGGGCTCGCGCCAAAAGCACTTTCAACCGAGATACAGGATCCGGTCGCGGCCTTCGCACAGGGCTATTTCGCGATCTGGCCGACCGGGCCGACGACCCTGCTCGACCTTCACCGTCGCGCTGCGGAGATACCCGCCGAGCGCTGGGGGACGGCGCGGCTCGCCGGTCCGCATGGGCTCGGCGCGGTATCGGGACTGAGTACCAGCCTATGCGTTTCCGCCTCGACGCCGCGCCCGGCCGAGGCGTGGGCGCTCGTCCGCCATCTCAGTTCGCCGGCAAGCGAACTCCGCTACCAGCGCCTGATCGGCAATCTCCCGGCCCGCCTGAGTGCCTGGTCCTCACCGCAACTCCGCGCACCGATACTCGCGCCGTTCAAGGAGCAGATGCGCTTGCCTGCCGCGGCGCCGAAGGTCATCGAGTGGGAGCGGATCAAGCTCGAGATCCAGTTCGCTGCCGAGCGCGTCGTGCGGGGCGTGCAGACGATCCCCGAAGCGTTGGCCGGGCTCGACACGCGCGTCGACCAGTTGCTTGCCAAGCGCCGCGCGCTGGTCGGGGCGGGGACGCTCGCATGACCCGCCAGGAACGCGCCGCCTGGCTATTCTCGGCACCGGTGCTCGCGATCATCGCGCTGGTCTTCGTCCTGCCGACCGCACTGGCGATGGCGTTGTCGGTCACCGACTACTCGATCTACGCGCTCGCCGACTGGGCGAACCTGCGCTTCGTCGGGCTCGGCAATTTCATCGACCTGTTCTCGACGCCGCTGTTCTGGCGCGCATTGGCCAATACCGCAGTGTTCGCGGTGCTCGGCGTGCCGATGGCGATCGGTACGTCGTTGGCAGTCGCACTGCTGCTGAACGATGCCACCGTGCGGTGGAAGCCGCTGTGGCGCGTGCTGCTGTTCGCGCCCTACGTCACCAGCATCGTCGCGACCGCCGTCGTGTGGCGCTTCCTGTTCAACGAACGCTCAGGGCTGATCAATCGCGCGCTCGCGACGGTCGGGGCAGCGCCGGTCGACTGGCTGGGCAACCCGCACACCTCGATTCCGGCGATCCTGATATTCGTCACCTGGAAGATCTTCGGCTACAACATGATCGTCTTCACCGCCGCGCTGTCGGCGGTGCCGCAGGACCTGATGGAGGCCGCACGGCTCGACGGCGCCGGCCGCTGGGGCCGCTTCCGCCACGTCACCCTCCCCGCGATCGGTCCGACGTTGCTGCTCGCCGCGGTGATGAGCGTCGCGGGCTTCCTCCAGATCTTCGCCGAGCCCTATGTCATGACGCTCGGCGGCCCTGCGCAGAGCACGACGACGATCCTGTATTTCATGTTCGACGAAGGCTTCAAATGGTGGAACCTCGGCCAGGCCAGCGCAGTCGCGTTCGTCCTGTTCCTGATGATCCTCGCGCTGACGATGGTGCAGACGCGGATCGGGAAGCGCTACGAATGGCTCTAAAACCTCGCGCGATCCTCGCCAACGCCGCGGTCGCACTGCTGACCGCGCTGACGATTGCGCCACTGCTCTACATGGTGATCGTATCGTTCATGCCGCGCGGCGAGTCGAGCAATCTGCCGACACCGCTCTGGCCGTCGCACTGGTCGCTGGAAAATTACCACGAACTGCTCGTCCGGCGGCTGATCGACGGCGCGTGGTTCGACTACCGAATCGTCCCCGCGCTGTTCAACAGCGTCGCCATCGCCGCGATCTCGACGCTGCTCGGCCTGCTGCTGACGGTGCCGGCCGGCTACGCCTTCGCCAAGCTCCGCTTCCGCGGGCGCGAGCGGCTGCTGAAGATCCTGATCGCGTCGCTGGTCGTACCGGGACAGGTCGCGATGTTGCCGCTTTTCCTGATCTTCAAGCAACTCGGGCTCGTCAACAGCTATGCCGGCGTGATCCTGCCGAGCCTCGCGGGCATCTTCGCGATCCTGTTCGTGCGGCAGGCGACGCTGGCGATCCCCGACGAGATGATCGACGCGGCCCGGATCGACGGCGCTAGCGAGACGCGGATTTTCGTGACGATCGTCCTGCCGCTCCTCACCCCGATCGTCGTCACACTGGCGCTGTTCATGTTCCTCGGCTCGTGGAACGACTTCCTCTGGCCGCTGATCGTGCTGGCCGACCAGCATCTCTACACGCTGCCGGTCGCGGTCGCCGCGATCGCGCGCGAACATTCGGCGGACGGCGAACTGATGATGGCAGCCGCGGTGGTCACGACGATGCCGGTGCTACTGCTCTTCCTCGCGATGCAGCGTTATTACCTGACCGGACTGCTCGGCGGCAGCGTGAAGGGATAGGCGCGACCATCGGCGCCGAACACATGCGCGTCCTCGGGGGCAACGCCGACGCGGAGGACTTCGCCGAGCGTCACCGACCGATCCCCCGGCAACTGCGCGACGATCGTATCCGCCGCGCCGCGTGCGCCGAGATGCGCGAACGACAACGGCCCGAGCCGCTCGAACAACTCGACCGCGCCGACGAACGGCCCCGCGTCGTCGACATGCAGATGTTCGGGGCGAACGCCGAGCATAACCGCCGAACCGACCGCTTCCGCCGGGACGATCGCGCCGGTCTTCACCGTCTCGCCGCCTGCCAGCCTTACCGTCGTACCGTCAGCCTCGACCGACGCGATCGTCGCCGCGAGCAAATTCATGCCCGGCGACCCGATCGCCGCGGCCACCGCCAGGCTCGCCGGTCGCCGGTACACCTCGATCGGCGGCCCGACCTGCTCCACGCGCCCCTCGCTCATCACGACGATCCGGTTGGCGAGCGTCATCGCCTCGAGCTGATCGTGCGTCACGTAGATCATCGTCGCGCCAAGCTGCTGATGCAGCCGCGCGAACTCGTGCCGCATCCGCGCGCGCAGATTGGCGTCGAGGTTCGACAACGGCTCGTCGAGCAGCAACACCTTGGGCCGCCGCACGACCGCGCGGGCGATCGACACGCGCTGGCGTTGCCCGCCCGACAAGGCACGCGGCCGCCGGTCGAGCAATTCCGACAGGTCGAGCATCGCCGCGACCTCCGCGACCCGCTCGGCAATCTCGCGCTTGGCGACTTTCGCGACCTTCAACGGAAACGCAATATTCTCCGCGACCGTCAAATGCGGGTAAAGCGCGTAGGACTGGAACACCATCGCCAGTCCGCGATCTGACGGCGCCGCGTCGGTCACGTCGCGTCCGCCGATCACCACCCGCCCCGCGCTCGGCACCTCGAGGCCCGCGATCATGCGCAACAGCGTCGACTTGCCGCACCCCGACGGTCCGACAAGCACGACGAACTCACCGTCCGCAATCGTCAGGTCGGTCGGCTCGAGGACGGTCGTTTCGCCGAATTGCTTGGAAAGTCCGCTGATTTCGACGCTCGCCACCACTTATCCTCTCGACTGTCGCGCTTTGCGCTAGCGGCACAATCGGCATCAGGCAAAGCCAGACGCTTAAAACCCAGCTGGCCGAAGCGACGGGCGACAAGCGGGCTGTCCTTCCCGCCTGTTCGCCTCGATCATCGTCCCTTGACGAACCTCAGCGTCAAACGGTCGCTCTCGCCGATGGCGGCGTACTTGGCCCGATCGACATCCTTCAATCGATACGTCGGCGGCAGTGTCCAAACGCCTTCTGGATGATCATGGGTATCCCGCGGGTTGGCGTTGACGCGAGACTCGGCGGCCAGTGTGAAGCCAGCCTCCTGCGCCAGCCGGACTATCGTCGATCGCTTGATATATCCGCTCGTCTTCTCGCGCGCTGTGTCCATGTCTTCCGGCAAGCGATGATCGACCACGCCGAGCACGCCACCCGGTTTGAGCGCGGCATAGAATGCCTTGAACACGCGGCTCGGGACCGCGGGATCATCCTGCATCAGCAAATTGTGGACGTTTCGAAACGTGAGCAGCACATCCGCGCTCCCGGCCGGGATCGTCGATAAGCCAGTCTTGAAGTCGATCGTCGCGACCTCCGTCATGCCGTACGCTGCAGCCTTCTGCGCGAACCCGATGCGAGTGCGTTCGGCCTGCGCAGTCGGTACAAGCGCAATATAGTGCCCGCGGCCCTTCACCAGTGGCGCGAGGATCTCAGTATACCAGCCCCCGGCCGGCAGGAATTCTACGACGGTCTGCGTCGGCTTCACGCCAAAGAAGGCCAACGTCTCCGCGGGGTGACGATAGCGATCGCGCGCGCGGTTCGCAGGTGCGCGGGTCGGCGATGCTAGAGCGGCCGCCACGTCCCGCGGGGCAACGGTCTGTGCCGTCACGCCTGCAGGAAGCAGCACGGTGAAGCAGGCAAATGCAGTGAGCAGACGGTTCATGTCGTTACATCCCAGAAGAATCCTGGAACGAGCATGCCGCGCGCGATCAGGTTGTACAATCTCGGGCAGCGTCGCATCGCGGCGGGGCCCTCATCGCAGACCCTCTCGCAAACGTTCAGGCCCCCTTACAGCGTCTTACTCCGGACGGTCCTTCCGTCTCGACGAGAGGACCGGCTTAAACCCCTCTGCCGCTCGCAATGGAGCCAGTTGCGGGAAGTCAGGACCGCTGGCTGTTTAGCGGCGGATCGCGGTAGCTGACCTTGTGCGGGGCAATCGCCTTGCCGAAACGGCTGGTGAAGAAGGACGGCTGACACAAAACTGCGAAGACGGACGCGATCGCGAGCGGCCGATCGCCAGGTGTTCGCTCCCTTGCAATCGATTGGCCTGCAGGCACCGCGATGGGCCGTTCAAAATAGCGCGTCCGCATGCTACGCGGCCAGTTCCTTCAGTCTTGAGGCTAACCACATGAAGATCAGCGCCCGCAATCAAATCTCAGGCCACGTCGCGAGCATCCAACCCGGGGCCGTGAACGGCTCGGTCAAGGTCGATATCGGCAATGGTATCGTCATCACCGCCAATATTACCGAAGAAGCGATTGCCGATCTCGCCCTCAGCGAGGGGGACCAAGTCACGGTGCTGATCAAGGCAAGCGACGTCCTGATCGGAAAATGACGTGGCGGCCAGCACGTTGAAACCGCAATTCTCTGGTTGGGCCGGTGACGCGATCGGACCGGACGCCGCGGGGGCATCGGCCGGAACCAGCCGCAAGAGGCCAGGAGGGGTAAACCCGTGGCTCTGCATGGAGCGGTCGGATGTCTATTAGCGGACCACTGAAGGTCAACGTGCAGATACTGCGAGGCGCGGAGCCGGCGATCGGGCCGGGTAAGGCACTCGTCCTCGATGCCATCGATCGTACCGGCTCGATCTCGGCCGCCGGCCGCGATCTCGAGATGAGCTACCGGCGGATTTGGCTGCTCGTCGACAGCCTCAACCATGCCTGGATCAAGCCGGTCGTCGAGACCCGCGTCGGCGGTGGAAAGACAGGCGGTGCGCATCTGACCGCGTTCGGCAAGCAGGTGCTTGCCGGCTACCGCGGCATTGAGGCCCGCATGGTCGCAGCCGCTGCGGGCGCGGACTTCGACTGGCTGATCGACGCGCTCAAGCCGGAGGACTGAGTCCGAGAACAATCACCGCGTGTTGCCCACCCTTGCGCTGCCCGGGCCGATCGCGACGGCACCGGCGCCCATCGGCAATTAGCTGGATCAAAGCGGTCGGAAACGTCGATCCGGCTCAGCATCATGCCGTTGGGCCGCTCGCCCATATCGGCGAGGAACCGCGCATAGTCTGCTGACCATGCCGGCGAAATCGCGCCGGGTTCGTGCTCCATCTTCATGCGCTGCCATGCACGATAGGTCCCGTCATGGCGACGGTGCGAACGGTGCCCGTGTTGGATGAGGCGTGCGGCGCTGTTCTCGCGGTGCAGGCAACCACAACTGGCGGTGCTACCGGACCGGACGTTACCTCCTGCCGCCACCACTTCATTGCCACAGTCACATCGAAAGAGCCAATGCGCGTGCCCACTCCGGCTGGTGTGCGCGAAGCCGACGCCAATGAGGCGACCGAAGCGCAAACCGGTCATGTCGATCCTGATCTTCATAGCCTCCTCCGCTGCATATTGGGATACCTATATCTTCGCGGATATAGATGTCGGCGCGTGCGCGACCATCAGCGCAAGCGTGGTGGCGCTGTTGCCTGAAACCTGCAGCAGGTAGCGGCCCGGCTTCAGATCGAAGTCGACCATCTTGCGAATGCCCGAGCAATCAGGACCGTGGTCATGCGCCACTGACACCGCCGGTGTCGTACCGTTCAGGACGTCGATCCATGCCGGAGCGCCCAGCACGACTCGGTAGCGACCGGGTGTGCGAACGTTGAACGCGAAGATGCCGCCGTTGCTGAGCGACGCACCGGGCTTGGCGGGGTGAGCGGCATAGATGATGTCAGGTGTCGGGAGCAGGCTCGCCATGCCACCGGCGCCAAGCGCAAGTGCTGGTGCGGACTTAGCCGTAGCGCCGGCACGAACCGGGTGCTTGCGCGCCCACCCTTCAAGCCCAATCGGAAGCCGGGCCGCTGTCGCCGGGCAAGCGACAGGTGAGTGGCTCATCACCGGCACCGCCTGAGGGCTGGCGGCAAGAATGAGCAGCGGGAGCAGGTTTATCGCCGGCAAGGTCTTCTCCAATCAGTTTGGACCTGTATATGGCCGGATATAGATCCAGCAAAGCCCGCAATAGCGGCGTGTTGGACGAGAAGGGGAATTTCGATGCGTCACCTGCTTTGCGCCGCCAGTCTCATCGCGCTTACCAGTTCCGCCTATGCGCAGGAGGGGGCCGTCCGACCGGGGCATGCGGCGGTTTCGACTGCGGGCGATGTTGATGCCGGTCAGATCGGATTGCCCGAGATCACCGTGACTGCACGCCGCCGGGTCGAGGACGCCCAGCGCATTCCCGGCTCGCTTTCGGTGGTCGGCGGCGAACTGCTCGACCGATCCTACACCGTCAACACGCAGCAACTGTCGCAGCTCGTGCCGTCGCTCAACTACAGCTCGGCGAACCCCCGCAACACCGCCTTCACGATCCGGGGCCTGGGCAGCAGCGTCGTCGCAGTAAGCCAGGCCAATGACGGGCTGGAGCCAGGCGTCGGTTTCTATGTCGACCAGGTGTATCACGCGCGGCCGGCGACCGCCGCGTTCGACTTCAGCGACATCGGCCAGGTGGAAGTGCTGCGCGGGCCGCAGGGGACGCTGTTCGGCAAGAACAGCACGGCGGGCGCAATCAACATGACGACGCGCGCACCGACTTTCACGCCCGAGGCGACCGAGGAAATCACGGTGGGCAGCTTCAACTTCGTCCAGGCGAAGGCAGCGGCTTCCGGCCCGATTACGGACACGCTCGCCTTCCGCATATCGGGCGTCGCCACGCGCCGCGACGGGGTGATCGACAACGTCCGCACCGGCCGCGACCAGAACCAGATCGGCAACCAGGCCGTGCGCGGACAATTGCTGTTCAAGCCGTCCGAGATGTTCCAGGTCAAACTTAGCGCGGACTTTACCAACTTCCAGAGCAACTGCTGCACCCAAGTCTATTACCGCGTCGCCACGCGTGACGTGCCACGCACGGCGACGCGCCAGTTTGCCGGCCCGACCGGTCTTGCCGCACAGTTCAATTACACTCCGCCCAGCACCAATCCCTATGACCGCGTGACCGACATCGACGCGTCGCTAGGCGTCGATACGAACGAGGGCGGCGTCGCGGCGATCGCCGACTGGACTCTCGGCGGTGCGACGCTGACGTCGGTCAGCGCGTGGCGCTTCTGGAACTGGGACGCCGCCAACGACCGCGACTATACCGGCATCCCGATCCAGATCGAGCAGCACATTCCCTCGCGCCAGGACCAGTACAGCCAGGAGCTGCGCCTCGCCTCGAACGGCGACCACGCGCTCAGCTACGTCGGCGGACTGTATTTTTTCCGCCAGCGCGTGGAGGGTCGGCCGATCTCGATCTATGGTCCGGCCGCCGCGCGCTATCTGATCGGAACGACCACCGGCGCAAACGCCACCCCGGTGCCCGCCAACCTGCTCGACGGCTATGGCACCGACGGTCGTACCGATTTCCAGTCGAACAGCTATGCTGCGTTCGGCGAGGTCAACTGGCGGCCGGTCGACCGGCTCACCCTGACCGGGGGCCTGCGCTATACCTATGAGCACAAGACCGGCACCTACGACACGTTCGTGTTCGGCGGGCCCGCCACCACCAGTCCCGCGCTCGTCACCGCGAGGCTGGGGATCCTGCGCGGCCAGACCTATGCAGCCAAGGTGAACGACGGTGCGCTGACGGGTCGCGCCAACATCGCATGGCAGGCCACCGACACCGTGCTCGGCTATGCAAGCTATGCCCGCGGCGAGAAGTCCGGCGGCATCAACATGTCCGGTCTGCCGCTCAACGACCAGAACCTGCCGGCGCTTGGTACTGCGGTCGTTCGCCCGGAAAAGAATACGGCGTATGAAGTTGGCCTGAAGACCCGCCTGTTCGACAACCGGCTGACGTTCAATGTCGACGCCTTCTATACCCGCGTTACCGACTTCCAGACCAACGTCAGCGATACTCGCGCCGCGGCCGCGCTGCGCACGTATCTTGCCAATATTCCAAGGGTGACGTCGAAGGGCGTGGAAGCCGACGCCGTCGCGGCCGTCACGCGGGATTTCTCGCTGCGCGCTTCGGTCGCTTACGCAGACGGCAAGTATGACCGCTACCCGACCGGCCCCTGTCCGATCGAGTTGATCGGCAACACGGCAGCATCGTGCAACCTGAGCGGTACGGGTCTGCCCGGCCTTCCGAAATGGTCCGCGACCGTGGGGGGCGACTACGTTCTGCCGGTCGAGACCCTGGGCGGAAGCCTGATCGCGCACGCCGATGCCAATTACCGCAGCAAGCAGTTCGGCGATCCGACGGGGTCGCGCTTCACGACGATCGGCAGCTACACGGTCGTCAACGGGAGCGTTGGCTATCGTAACAGCAAGGGCTGGGAACTCGCCGTATTCGCGCGCAACCTGTTCGACCGCGACTATATCCAGAACGTCACGATCCAGGCCGGCAATTCGGGCCTGATCCTGGCAACACCAAGCGACCCTCGCACCATCGGGCTGACGTTCCGCGCGCATCAATGATGATCGGGGATTGGACATGCGATCGCCCGTCCCCGCTTCCCACCTTCGGACATCCAGTGGCACGGCACGTTATGCGTCGCGAACCGTTTGCAGCTGACCCCCTCAGCAGGAACCGCTATGACCAACGATCCGCGCACGAGCCAGCCAACGAGTTTTCCTGATGAGCCGCGCCAGCCGCGCCCCGGTTTGACGGCCGCGATGCGAACCAAGCCTGATCACGGCGAGGAAAGCTACGTCGGCAAGGGACTGCTCAAGGGCAAGGTGGCGCTCATAACCGGCGGTGACTCCGGTATCGGTCGGGCAGTGGCGATTGCCTATGCCCGTGAAGGTGCAAGCGTTGCCATCTCCTACCTTGCGGACGAACAGGCCGACGCCGAAGATACGCGGACCTGGGTCGAAAAGGCCGGACAGCGGTGCGTCTTGCTGCCGGGCGATATTCGGGACCGGGATCACTGTGCCAACCTTGTCGAGCGTACGATCGCGGAACTCGGCGGCATCGATGTCCTCGTCAACAACGCCGCGGCCCAGACGATGAACGCGGGACTCGACAGCATCGACGATGACGAGATGCAGGGCGCTTTGGCCGCTAACGTCTTTGCCATGATCCGTTTGGCCAAGGCAGCCGTGCCGCACATGAAGCCTGCCTCGGCGATCATCAACACGACCAGCGAACAGGCCAAGGTGGCCGGCAAAAACATGATCGTCTATGCAGCGACCAAAGGCGCTATCTCGAGCCTGACAGTGGGCCTGTCCAACCTGCTATCCGGCGAGGGAATTCGCGTGAACGCGGTGGCGCCCGGCCCGATCTGGACGCCGATCCAGCCGATCGCGAAGTCGCCGGAGGAGCTGGAGACGCTCGGGCAGGACACGCCGATCGGCCGCGCCGGGCAACCGGGCGAACTTGCGCCTGCCTATGTCATGCTGGCGTCGGCGGAAGGCAGCTACATGTCCGGCAACGTCGTGGCCGTTACCGGCGGCGTGCCGATTTCCTGAGCGCGAAGCCTAATCCTCAGCCGATTGCACGTTCGCAGTCGGCTGAGGTTGTTGTCGTCCGCAACGAAATCGACACTGCGCGACCAACCACGGACTCGATGCCATCGCAGGGTCCTCGTCATAGCCGGTGAGACGTATCTAAATATCATGTCCGGCCCGAACGTCGGGAACACGTCGCCGCAATGCATGCTCGAGCGGCCTCCGATTGCGGCGCTCATGATCTGCATCGTCAGCGATGTCGGTCAGGATAGGAGGACGTAAAGCTCTCTCGCGGGGCGGTCCCGATCGGCAAGTCCTCGCAGAGCGACGCCCCCTAAGTGGCCGACCAGGCCAATCGAGTGACGCCTCGACCATTCACAGCTCTACGTACGCCTCGCGTAGGGACGCAACCATGCGGAGATGGCTCGTCACCTGCGATTTGTCTCCGGTCGATTTACTGCCACCGAACCGTTGGCGGCACGGTGGTCGCCCTATTTGGCATGCCAGCGCGTTTTCGCCTTGAAACGCGCCTGCTTCAATACCCTAGAACTGGCGCAGCGCGCGCGCGGGTTCTGCCCTTGCGACGCGCCATACCTGGCTTGAAACCGTCGCCGCGGCGATGACCAGCGCGAGCGCACTGGCGGCAACGAAATAGACGAGCGAGAGGCCGATCCGGTCGTCGAACCCGCTGAGCCAACGCGACATGGCGACCCACGCGATCGGCCAGGCGATCGCGTTCGCAAGTAGGACCGGCTTGAGGAACTGAACCAGCAGCAACCGCATCACGTCGCCGGTCGAGGCCCCAAGCACCTTGCGGATACCGATCTCCTTGACCCGCCGCATGACATCGAACGCCGCCAGGCCATAGAGTCCGAGACACCCGATCGCGACCGCCAGCACCGCGCCGGCTGTGAACAACCGCGACCGCTGGACGTCCTGGCGATAATAGGATTCGTACAGTTTCTGGTCGACCGTCGTCGCTGCGGGCGGAACCGCGGGGGCGATACGATGCCATGCGATTTCCAGCTGTTGCAGGACGGTTGCGGGGTCGGCCGACGTGCGGACCACCAGGAGGGCGCTGGAGCCACCACCCGGCTGATAGCCGTAGGCGAACGCCTCGACCGGCTCGCGTGGCGTACCGAAGCGCATGTCGGCGACGACACCAACGATCCTTACCGCCGCGTCTTCGAGCGAAACGATCTGGCCAATCGCCTCGTCGGCGCGGTCGAACCCCAGGCGCCGAGCTGCAGTACGGTTCAGCATGATGTTCGCCACCCTGCCCGCGGAGGCCTTGGTGCCGGTGTCGGCATGACCGATGTCTAGCGCGAAACGATCGGGGTCGAACACCCGACCTGCCAGCAGCCGGGCTCGGTAGGTTTCGAAAAAATGCTCGCCCACCGTGGCTTGGACGATCATCGGCGGCTCGCCTATCGCGCCCGCGCGTTTCATCTTGGCGATCGCGAACGTGCCGCCGCCGGGCGCGACGCCGCTCGTCGTGATGGCGGCAACCCCGCGGGTCTTGCGCACCGCGTCGATCAGCCGGGCACGTTGGCCCGGATCTAGCGCTGGGTCGCTGAAACCGCTCATCATGATGAGCCCGTCGCGCGCGAAGCCGATATCCGCCTGCTGGACATGCCGGGTCTGCGCGAACAGCACCACCGTCCCAATCATCAGCGCGACGGCGATGCCGAACTGGGTCAGGACGAGCGCCTTGCGCAGCCGTGCGCCCGCCCGGTCGCCACCCGGGGTCCGCGCAGCCGCGAGCACGCCCGCGGGTAGGAACCGCGATATCACGAAGGCCGGGTAGAACCCTGCGAGCAGCGTCACCAGAAAGATCATCGCCACGAGCGGCGGCAGAATCGACCCAGCCCCCCAATAGACGATGGATAAATCGGTGCCGCCGACCGCGTTGACGAACGGAAGCGCGATCTCGGCAAGCGCCAGCCCGATCACCGCCGCCAGCGTCACGGCGGATAGCGCCTCGACGAGCAATTGGCCGATCAACATCCGCCGGGTCGCGCCTACCACCTTGCGCATCGCGATTTCCCGCGCCCTGAGCCCTGCGCGCGCGGTCGCGAGATTGACGTAATTGACCACCGCCAGCAACAGCGCGACGATCCCCACGCCGCCCAGCACGGCGACGACCGTGCCGACCCCGTTGCCGGCGAGGTGCAGACCGGCGAGCGGCACGATGCGTTCCTTCAGGAACTGGCGTGCGTCGACATTGAAATCGGGGTCCGGGTGGCGTCGCATGAACGTGCGAACCCGATCGGCCGTCGCGGGATCGGAGAGAGCCAGGAACGTCACGACGCCATAGCTGGTGGACCGAGCATCGTCGGCCGGTTCCGCCGGGATCGCCGCGAACAGGACACTGGCATATGTCTGGTTCTTCGGCAGGTCCGCGATCACCGCCCCGACCCGGTAGGTGCGAGCCTTGCCGTCGATCGCGACCGTCAGCGTCCGTCCGAGTGCGCTCGCCTTCCCGAAATACGTCGCCGCGACGCTTTGAGCGACGACGATCCCATCGGGGCGGGCGAGCGTGCTCGCGGTATCCCCCTCGACGACGGGAAATGGGAAGATCCGAAAATAATCCCGGTCGACCAACGCCAGTTTGCGCGTCGTGCTCGTACTCCCGACCAGCACCGTCGCTGTGTCGTAGAGCGTCATCCGCGCCGCGACGAGATTGGGGAACGCCGTCGCCAATTGACCGGCGAGCGTGCGCGAAGACGGGATCCGCACCTCGGGGTTGCCGGGAAACTGGATACTGCGCTCGATCGTCCAGACCCGCTCCCATCCCGGCAAAACGCGGTCGTAGTTGGTCTCGAACCGGACGAACAGCATCAGTACCACGAACACCCCGATGCCGAGCGCGAGCCCGCCGATGTTGAGGATCGCGTAGAGGCGATGCCGGGTGAGCGAGCGATACAGCGTCAGAAACATCGATCGGCCCCTATTCGTGACGCAGCGCGCGCGCGGGTTCGGCGCGCGCGACGCGCCACGCCTGGCCGAAGACGGTGGCGCTCGCGATGCCGATCGCGGCGAGCGAGGCGGCGACGAAGAACAACGGCGACAGCGCGATCCGGTCGTCGAACCCGCCGAGCCAGCGCTGCATCGCCACATAGGCAAGCGGCCATGCGACGAGGTTGGCGAGCATCACGGGGCGCAGGAACTGCCCGATCAGCAGCCGCAGTACCTCGGTCGTCGAGGCGCCGAGCGTCTTGCGGATGCCGATCTCCTTGACGCGCCGGGCGGTGTCGAACGCTGCCAGACCATAGAGCCCGATACAGCCGATCAGAACCGCCAGCACCGTGCCGACCGTGAACAGGCGCGAGCGTTGCGCGTCGGCCTTGTAGTAACGCTCGTACAGATTGTCCTCGACCGAGCGCGCCTCGAACGGGACGCCGGGCACGACGCGCTTCCACGCCGCCTCCAGCGCGGCCATCATCGTCTTGGCGTCGCGCCCTGCATAGCGGACCGCGGCGAACGGCGAGAGGATATCGACGGTGTTGTAGCTGTACGCGACCGGCGTGACCGGGTCGCGCGGGCTCCGGAAGCGCAGATCGTCGACCACGCCGACGATCGTGGAGTCCCGCTCGCCATCATTGATCACCTGCCCCAGTGCAGCCGTCGGCGACGCGAAGCCCAGCGCGGTCACCGCCGTCCGGTTGATCACCACGTTCGGCCCCACCCGCTTGCGTTCGGCGAGCGTCAACAGGCCGCGGTCGTCGGCGTGCGCGGCGTCGAACAAGCGCCCCGCGACGAGGCGCGCGCCGTACACGCGGAAATAGTCGCGGCCCGTGCCGACATCCATCAGCGATATCTTGCCGCCGGACACCCCGGCGCGGTTGTACCCCGAGAAATTGGTCGTGCTCTGGTCGCCCGGCGCGTTGTTCGCGACCGTGACCCCGGTGACGCCCGGTGCCGATGCGAGGCTGCGCAGGATAGCCGCTCGCCGCGGGGAATCGATCCCGCCGATCATCAGCGACCGCACGATCATCAATCCGTCGCGACGAAACCCGAGATCGGCGTCACGGATATGCTCGGTCTGGCTGAGCATGATGCCGGTCGCGATGGCGAACGCGATCGCGATCGCGAACTGGACCACCACCAGCGCACTGCGCAGGCGGGTTCCGCTGCGCCCACCACCGGGCGCGCGCGTCGAGGCAAGCACGGCGGCCGGGCGAAATCCCGACAGCACGAACGCCGGATACATCCCCGCGACCAGCGCGATCGCGAGGATCAGCGCGACCAGCGGCAGCAGGACGCCGTCCCAGCCGACATAGTGGATCGCCAGCGTCGTCCCGCCGAGCGCGTTGACGAAGGGCAGCGCGATCTCGGCGAGCGCAAGCCCGATCAGCGCCGCCACCGCCACGGTCGCCAGCGCCTCGCCGAGGAACTGGCGCACGAGCGATGCCCGCGTCCCCCCCAGCACCTTGCGCATCGCCACTTCGCGCGCACGCAATCCAGCGCGGGCAGTGGCCAGATTGACGTAGTTCACGATCGCGATCAGCAGCGTCAGCAAGCCGACCGCGCCCAACGTCGTGACGATCGCACGGTCGCCCGGACTGTAGAGATGCATCGCGGTCAGCGGCCGCAGCGACTGAAAATACTCGCCCTTCTTGACGTTGCCGCCAGCATAGGCACGACGATCGAGGAAAGCAGGCAACTGAGCCTCGAACGCGCGCGCCGCGGCGGTATCGGGGAAGCGCAGCAGCGTGGTCAGCGATGCACTGCCCCAGTGATCCCACCATTCGTTACCGAACCGCGCCGGCACGAGTTGCGCGAACATCTCACTCTTGAAAGTGACGTCGTCGGGCATGTCGCGCAGCACCGCGCCGACGCGGTAGGGATAGGTCGTCCCGTCGATCGACAGCTGCAACGTTCGGCCGATCGCCGGCTGGCTGCCGAAATATTTCCGCGCGGTCTGCTGCGTGACGATCAGGCCGTTCGGGTCGGCAAGCGTCGCTGCCGGATCCCCCTCGACCGCAGGAAACCGCATCAGGTCGAAGAAGTTCGGGTCGACCGTCCCGAGATTCTCGGCGGTCGCCTGCCCGCCCTGCTGCACAGTTGCCGCCGTGTCCATGTACCGCGTGCCGATCAGCTGCGGATAGTCGGCGCGCAACTGTTTGAGCTCGTTGCCCATCGTGCTCGGGCTGGTGTCCGCCGGATAGCCCGGCATCACATAGCGCTCCTCGATCACCCACAGCCGATCCTGTTGCGGCAGCACCCGGTCATACCCGGTCTCGAACCGGACGAAGAGGAACAGCACGAGGAATGTCGCGATCCCCAGCGCGAGTCCGCCGATGTTGAGCAGCGCGAACAAGCGGTGGTGCGCGAGCGAACGATAGAGGCTGGTGAGCGCGGACATGGCAGTTCCTTCAGGCGTCGCTTGCGGTATCGGGGCCGGGCTTGGGGCCGGGCTTGGTCGCCGCGAGATGGCGGACGAGCACCACCACGAGCAGCATCAGCACGATCATCTGGAGCGAGCGACGCATCATGCCGCGCGCCGGGCGGATGACAGGATCCGGCCGTCGAGCATGTGCACCGTCCGCTTGGCGATATCGGCATGCGACGGACTGTGCGTGACCATCACGATCGTCGCGCCTTCCGCATTGAGCTGGCCGAGGATGTCCATCACCTGCGCACCGTTCTCGGTATCCAGGTTGCCCGTCGGCTCGTCGGCGAGGATCAGCCGCGGCTCGCCGACGATCGCGCGGGCGATCGCGGCGCGCTGTTGCTGCCCACCCGACAATTGATGCGGATGATGACGCTGGCGGTGCGCGATACCGACCCGGTCCATCGCCGCCGCGACGCGGTCCTTCTTCTCGCGCGCGGGCATCGTCCGATAGGCGAGACCCAGCGCGACGTTTTCGGCGATCGTCAGCTCGTCGATCAGATTGAAGCTCTGGAACACGAAGCCCAGCCGGTCGCGCCGCAGCCTGGCGAGCTCGGCCTCGGGCGCGCGCGCGATATCGGCACCTTCGAACAGATATCGCCCATCGGTCGGCCGGTCGATCGTCCCGATGATGTTGAGCAAGGTCGATTTGCCACACCCCGACGGCCCCATGATCGCGACGAACTCGCCCGCCTCGACGGCGAGATCGATGCCGCCGAGCGCGGTCGTCTCGATCTCGTCCGAGGCATAGGTGCGGCTGAGGTCCTGTAACTGGATCATGATCGAATCCTATCGGATGAGGAGGGTCTGGAAGGGGGTGTAGGTGCCGAGCGCGGTGGTCACGATCCGCTCGCCCGGCGCGAGGCCGGAGACGATCTCGACCTGATCGGGATTGCGCCGGCCGGTGACGATCGGGCGCCTGACGGCTTTCTTGTCGCCGTCGAGTACGAACGCGGTGGTGCCGCCCGCGTCGAGCCAGCCGCCCGAGGGCGCGACCACCGCAGGCCGGTCCGCGCCGAGCACGAGCCGCACGTCGAGCGTCTGGCCGCGGTTCAGGCCGGCCGGCACCGCGCCGCGAAAGCCGAGTTCGACGCGGAACCGACCGTCGGTCACCTGCGGCAGGATCTTGATGACCGCCATCGGATAGCTGCGTCCGTCGATATCGGCGACGGCGGCAAGCCCGGACCGGACCCGCCCGAGATAGAATTGGTCGACATCGGCGGTCAGCTTCCACTGACCCTCGGAGTCGATCTGCCCGACTGGATCACCGCTTTTGAGCGTCTGGCCGGGTTGCAGCGTGAACGCGGTCAATCGCCCCGCGACCGGCGCGCGGAGCACCAGCGCGGACAGGCTCGCGCGGACCATCGCGAGGCTCTCGCGCAACTGCCGTGCGGTCGCGGCGATCCCCGAGGACTGGTCGGCGAGCGTCGCGCCGGCCTCCGCGGTACCACGGTCGAGCGCGGCGACGCGCGCCTGCTGGTAGCCGAGGTCCTCGCGCACTGGATCGATTGCGGCACGCGTGATGATCCCCTTGTCGAACAGGACCTGCTTCTGTGCGAGCAAGGTGCGGGCCTTGGACAGCGCGTTGCGAGCTTCGGCGAGATCGCGCGCGCCGTCCTGCCGGGTGTTCTGGACCGACAACCGCTGGCCGCTGATCGCGCTCAGTTGCCCGACGATATCGGCGGACCGGCTCGCGACGTCGAGTTCGAGCGACGGGTTCGACAAGCGTGCGAGCGGCGTGCCGGCGGCGACCATCGCGCCATCGCTCGCGGCGAGTTCGGCGACCTGCCCGCCGGAGATCGCGGTCACGAACACGGTGCGCAAGGGCGCGACCTCGGCACGGAGCGGTACGAAATCGCGGAACGGCGCGCGCGTCACGGCGCCGGTCCGGATCGCGGCTGCATCGACGGTCAGCGCGTTTGCCCCCGGCATCATCAGCCACAGCAACACTGCCGCCGCCACCACCGCGAGCCCGATCGCACCGCGCACGATCCGCTGGCGCCGCCTGGCATGCGGACGCTCGATGCGCCGGTCCATCGCGGCGCCGGTTCCAGGCAGTTCAGTTGCAGCTGAGGTCGTCTCCGTCATGCGGACAGTGTACCGGATCAGTCATCACGATCCTAAGCAGCTGAGACTACACGCATTTCTGAAGAATGAAGCGGCCCCGAACAGTGCGACTGTACCAACTGTCCGTTTCCGGACACTATGCCGGTCATGTCAACCGAATCGCATATCCTGGTCATCGACGACGATCCCGACATCGCAAAAGCCGCACGCCTGTTGTTGGAGCGGCACGGAATGCGCGTGTCGACCGCGGCGGATCCGGAAGCGGCGTGGGTGCTGCTCGCGAGCGAACCGATCGACGTCATCCTGCTCGACCTCAATTTCGCGCGCGGGCGGACCACCGGCGACGAGAGCTTCGCGATGCTCGACCGGCTGATCGCGGCGGACGCGCGGGCCGTCGTCGTGGTCGTGACGGGACATAGCGGGATCGCCGTCGCAGTCCGTGCGATGCGCAGTGGCGCGACCGATTTCGTGATCAAGCCCTGGAACAACGAACGCCTGCTGACGACAGTCGAACGCGGGCTGGCGTTGCGCCGCGCAAGGCTGGAGGCAGCAGCGACACCCCCGGTCGCCGGCGGCGTTCTGCTTGGGGAAAGCGCCGGGATATCGCGCGCGCGCGATCTGGTCGCGCGCGTCGCGCCTAGCTCGGCATCGATGCTGGTCCACGGTGCGGCCGGCACCGGCAAGACGCTGATCGCGCAGCTGATCCATCAGGCATCGCCACACGCGCACCGGCCGCTCGTTGTCCTCGATGCGGAAGCTGCGGATGCCGACGGGATCGCCGCGCAGACCGCCGCGGCAGCGGGTAGCCTGCTGGTGATCGATCATATCGACCGCCTGCCACGCGCACTCCACGCGACGCTCCTGCACGCAGTAGCCGGCACACGCACCGTCGCGACGACGCGGCTCGACCGTGCCGGCATCCGGACCGCGATCGGCGAAGACCTGCTCGATAGGGTCGGCACGATCGAGGTCGCATTGCCCCCGCTGGTCGATCGTGCGGGCGACGCGGTACTGCTCGCGCGGCATTTCCTGGCGCTGTTCGCCTATCGCCACGCGAGGCCGACGATGGCGCTCGCCCCGGAAACCCTCACCGCGATCGCCGCGGACCGCTGGCCCGACAACGTCCGCGGCCTGCGCCAGGCGATCGAGCGCGCGGTGTTGCTCGGCAGCGGCGACCTGATGCTGTCGCCTGATACCATGGAGCCGACCCCGCTCGCGCCCGACCTGTCGCTGGCGCGCAACGAACAAGCGCTGATAACCGCCGCGCTCGAACGTCACGCGTTCAACGTCAGTCGTGCCGCCGCACAGCTCGGGCTGACACGCGCCGCCTTATACCGGCGGATGGCACGCTATGGCCTCTGAGCGGGTTCACGCCATGCTGCGCGCGCTCATCGTCGCCGCGACCGGTGCCGTCGGCGCAGTCGCGGCGATGCGCGGGCTGTATGCGACCGCTTTGCTCGCCGCGCTGATCGCGGTCTGGATCGCCGCGCTCGATCTGATCGACACCCGTCCGCGCCCGCCACTGCCGCCGCCGCTCGCGACCGTTTCCGATCGAGACGAGGAACGCCGGCGCCTGAACGCCTATCTCGACCTGTCCCCCGCCCCCCTCGTCGCGCTCGACGACGGCCGCCTGCACGTCGTCAACCGGGCCGCGCGGCGCTTGCTCGGCGCAAGCGACTTCGTCGTCGAGCCCCCCGAGGGACTCGTGGCTGCGCTCGCCGACACCCGCCCCGGCCGCACCGCGACGATCGAGATCGGTCACGACGGCGACGTCCGGAGCTTCGCGCTGGCCACGGGCGATCTTGCGCTCGCGGGCCGGATGACGCGGATCGGTGCGCTGATCGACATCGATGCCGAACTCAAGGCCGCCGAGGCCGCCGCGTTGCGCGAACTCGTCCAGGTCTTGAGCCACGAGATCGTCAACGCGCTCACCCCGATCGCCTCGCTGGCGGAAACCGCGGTGGCGATGCTCGACGATCCCGAGCCCGCGCTGCCTCGGGTCCGCGACGCGATCGAGACGGTCGCGCGCCGTGCCGCCAGCCTGCACCGTTTCGGCGAAAGCTACCGTGCATTGGCGAAACTGCCCGCCCCCTCGGTGGAGCGGATCTCACTGGCTGGGTTCGTCAGCGATCTGGCAGCATTGTTTACGACGAGATGGCCGACGATCACGTTTACGACCGACCTTCTGGACGCACCCGCCTATCTGCTGGCCGACCCGGACCAGCTGACTGCAGCGCTTTGGGCGGTGCTGCAGAATGCAGCCGAAGCGCTGCATGACCTGCCCAATGCGCGCGTCACGCTGACCATCTCCGCCTTTGTCGGCCAAACCCAGTTCACGATGACGGACACCGGCCCGGGTATTCCAGCCGTCGACCAGGCCGACATATTCCGCCCGTTCTTTACTACCAAAACCGAGGGTACGGGCGTGGGGCTGGCGCTCGCCCGGCAGATCTTCCGCGGACACAACGGCGATCTCGGCCTCGCACATTCACTACCCGGGAGAACGCGGTTCGAGGGAACGATTCCTTCCGTGCTGTCCAACTGAGCGCTTGCTAGCGCATAAAACGCGATAGTCGGCTTAGCTAAGGCGAAAACCGTTTCCACATGAGCGTGCTGACCGAGAACATTGCCTCCGCGCGGTGAACGACCCCCTGCAGCGATCGCTCCGTGAACATACGATTTGCGAGCAAATGATCGGCGTGTTCAACTGTCGCAACTCGGACGAAGCGTTGACGCTGGAGATCGCCCGCGCAGCCCTAGCCAGCGGCCCGCTCAGCCTCGTCAATTGCGACATCAAACATTTCGAGCGGTTCAAAGCCGACTTCGGCCACGATGCCGGCGACGCCGTGCTGCAGACGGTTGCCGCAGAGCTGCGCAGCCGGTGCCGTCGTCTGTCGCTTCGGCGGCGCGGGGTTGGCGATCATCGCGCCAGGTACACGGCCGGAAGCGCTCGCTCAGCGCGTTGAGATCGTCCGTCAGGCGATCGCCGAGTTGAACGTCCGCCATGGCAAACGCGCGCTTAGCTCGACGGCATCGACAAGGTTGCCCCTCCCTCAGGCAGCGGACAGGGCTTCGTATCAATCCAAGCGCGATCGCCGCGACCGCGCGGCCATTCGGCATGCTTGCGCCTTGATCCCAGCCGTTCAATTCCCCTGGCACGGCAGCCCGACAGGTCCGTTTATCCGGCGACAATAGGCCTCGTGCGCCGACGGCGCTGCTTGCGGCGGGGCGCCCCATCAAGCGACATTGCAGGGCTCCGCGCCGCTTCCCGAAACGCGCGATGCGTTCGTGCAGCGGTGGCGCCTACTTCGACCCGAGCAAGCTCGACGGAGTGAGTTCGGGCGCGATCACCAGCATGTCGTATTGGTAGATCATCTTGCGCCAGGCTGATGGCATGTCCGCTGGCGGCCGCGAACGCAGCGATCTCAAATCAACGAGCATCCATTGCCCGCCAACGCCTGCCTTGTCACGCAAGCCGAGCGCATCTTTCAGCCAAGCATAGTCGGCATCGTCCGTCACCGTGAACGGCTCTGTGCGTATTTGCCGGCCTACGCCTGCATAAAGAGCATGCACGCCCTTTGCGCCATAGACTGCGATATGCAGCGACAGGGCCCCTTCGCCTTCGGCACGCTCGGCGACGAAATTGCCCAGGTCGCGCTGGTCGAGTCCGTTCATTCCCTTGGCAGCGTGAACGTCGCCGAACTTGAACAATATTCGCTCGGGCTGCTGGCTGTTAGCAACGTACTTCAGCAGGGTGCGCTTCATCAGACGGGCTCGTCGAGTATTGGAAGCGTACCCGTCGGTGTTCTGGCCAAGGTAGATGGCGCGCGTTTCGGCGAGGCTCTCGAACAATTCAGTGACCCGCCTGCCGCCATCGCGCTTTACCGCGCTAGCCGCGTCCGCCATCTGCTCGTCCGTCACGTTGAAAATCAGCATGTCGCCTGCCGATCCCGAAGCGAGCGCTGCGGCCGCGGCCTTGCGGTCGAGCGCCATCAACCTTTCGATCGCTGCTCGTGCTGCCGGTCCCGGACGCGCTGCAAGCATCTGCTCGAGCAGAAAGCCCGATG
This sequence comes from Sphingomonas faeni, assembly GCF_040407565.1. GTDB lineage: Bacteria > Pseudomonadota > Alphaproteobacteria > Sphingomonadales > Sphingomonadaceae > Sphingomonas > Sphingomonas faeni_F. The sequence goes on along the minus strand of NZ_JAPZPR010000004.1, from coordinate 253,901 downwards.
CACCGAAGAACTCCTGGTCCAGCCCCCAGACCTCGAAGCGCGGGCCGGCGAGCTTTGCACATTGGGCGGCCATGTCGCTTTCGTCGCGGCCGTTTTGGAACGCCATCGCATCGGGATGAGATTGCATGAACGTGCCGATGCGCTCGCCACGATCCGGACGCCGCAGGTTCTGGTTGACGATCCGCGCCGCCTCTGGCCCTATCTCGACGGCGAATGCGCGGAGGCCACGTTGTGCCATTAGGCTGCAGATCGAGGTCGCAAAGAGCGGTATCTCGCGTGACAGGTGATCTTCGCCGATCACGACGTAGCGTGCATCCGACACCGCTTTTGCAATTACGGTACCGCCAGCCCCATGAAGGCCCGCGGCATCGACCTGCAGCACCGTTCGCGCCTCCTCCAGCCGCGTACTGAACGGTAGCCGCTTGGCAGGCGTCTCGGCCAAAGCCGGCGATGCCATGCTTGAACACGCCACCAAACCTGCCGCAATCAACTTGTTGTTCAAAGCTCTGCCCCCCACCCCGATCCGACATATTCTTTGGACTGAATCACTGCTGCCGCCCAGCCCGACGAAGATGACAATCCAACGCCGATGACCTGACATTCGAGTGCCCTTCGACGCCTCCCAACTTCAGTCGTTCGTTCATCGGACGAACGGCAGCGCCTGGCGGCCGTCCCCTTGGATGCACGGCTGGCGAGCGAGGAGAGCGAAACGGCTGCTTATGATTGACAGCCAGCCGACATCCGACGTCCGGCGATGCGCCGACACCGACAATAGACCAAGCGCGCAGCGTCGCTGCCGATCGACCCATGGCGTCCATCTCGGCAACCGAGTCGTGAGCATCCGCGACCTGCATGCCCGTAGCGCGGGCCGGCGCGTAGCCGGCCCGTTCATCATCACAGTCCGACGGTGACCTTCAGATACCCGAACTGGCCTGGTACGTCGTAGGTCGTCGGATCGAAATTGTTGAGGCTGCAGGTTATGCATGGCGGCGGACCGGAGTTGAACACGTTGTTGACGCCGGCGGAGATGCCGAAGCGCTTGCCCATGACCAACGGCGTCAGCCGCAGCTGGACATCGCCATAGAAGCGGCTGTCGAGCCGGTTGTCGGCACCGGTTTCGACAACGCCGTCGATGTAGCGGCCGGTGAACGACGCGCCGAACCAGTCGGATTGCCAGTCGATGGTCGCATTGCCCTTGTACTTGGGGAATGCCTGGTCGGGACTGCCACGCTCGGTGCCCTTGCGGTCGAGCACGATGAAGCCGTTCGACGCCGACAGGACATATTTGAGTAGTCGCGTTGCGCTCAGCGACAGCCCGAAGCTGCCGACACCGGTCTCGGGTGTACGGTAGTTGGCGGTGAGATCGATCCCGCGGGTGTGGATGCTGTCGAGATTCTGCAACGTCCCCGTGATCTGGTTGATGAAGCCGTTGGCGGTGCGGACTATGAGCGCGCAACTCGCGGCATCGCCGTTGAGGGCGCAATTGTTGAGCGTCACATTGGGGTCGAACGCTGCGATCGCCTGGCGAACGCGAATGTCGTAATAGTTCGCCTCGAGATTGAACAGGCTGGCGAATCCGCCGCTGCGCGCCCATTGCGGCGAATAGACCATGCCCGCCGTGATGTTGCGCGACTTTTCCGGACTGAGATTACGGTTGCCCTGCGTCAGGACCGGAAGCTGACCCGGATCTTCGGCATAACTGCCATTGGCCGGCACCCCGTCGACGATGCAATTGGCACGCACCGTCGCGTTGGTCTGGAACTGCCCGGTCGAAGCGCTTGAGCACGGATCGGTCACGGGCAGATCGAAGCGCGATCGTCCGCCGAACAGTTCGCCCAGGCTCGGTGCCCGGAAGCCGGTGGTGTACGACCCGCGGATCAGCAGGTCCGCGACCGGCTTCCACAAGCCGGTACCGGTATAGGTCGTGCTGCTGCCGCTCAGCGAATAATTGGCATGCCGCACCGCGCCGTCGACCTCGAGCGAGGCGAAGAACGGAACGTCCTTCAGCAGGGGCACCCGCAGTTCGGCATAGACCTCGTCCGAATTGTAGCGACCGCTCGCCGGCTGCGCGGGGATGTCGGCGCCCAGGCCTGCCGCGACGATCGGGTCGGGCGTGAAGCTCGCGCTCTGGATGCGGTGCTCAAACCCGACCGCGATGGCGACCGCGCCAGCGGGAAGGTCGAAAAGCTCGCCGCTGACGTTGAGCGTATAGTCCCAAAGGTGCTGGTCGCTTTTGTCGCGTTCGGTGAAGCCGATATAGTTCAGCATGGCCGGCGTGATCGAGCCGGCGCCGCCGAACAGGTTCAACGGTACGCACGACCCGGTGCAATTCGCGAGCGGGCCGATCGCCCGTGCAACGAGATCGGCACGCACGTTGCCGGTGAAACTCTGGTGCGCGTCGTTGACGCCGAGCGCCGCGTTGGCGTCCCAGTAGAATTTACGCGTACCCACCGCGAACGAACCGTCGAGCGTGGCGGTCGCTGAAAACGTATCGACCTGCTGGTTGAAGGTACGCTGCCCGGCCTCGACCAGGCGGCGCGCGATAAAGGAATAGTTGGCGGTTCGGCCGTTGGGCGTACCGTCCGGGTTGACCCCGGACTCCAGCGTCACGCCGTAAGGGTTGAACGGGTTGGTGGCGTCGAAGCTGAGCGTGTCGAACAGGCTGCCGGCGCCGTTGCCCGCGTCGGGGCCGATGAACAGCGGCTCGAACGCTGCCTGGTTCTGCGAGTTGCGTCGATTGTACGATGCCTTGACGCGCAGGTTGGTGCCGCCGCCGAGCTCCTGGCGAAAGCTCATCCATGCGCCATAGCGTTCGGACGGCGTCAGCAGATAGTTGAACGGTGCAAAGTTGAACCGGTCTGCCGCGGTAAACGGCCGGAGCTCGGCACGCGTCGGCGTTGCATCAGGCGGGCCGCTGATCGTCTGGTTGCCAAAACTGGTCAGAAAGCGACCGTTGACGGCTGCACTGCTACAGCCGCCGACCGGATCGGTGCAGGCGGTCTGACCCGGGTTCGGGAATTGCGAGATGCGGCGGTCGCCCGATCGCACGGCCTTCTGGTTCACATAGCTGGCACCGAACACCAGGCTCGTCCCGGTCCCTTTGCTCTGGACGCCGTAACTCGCGTCCAGATTGTAAGTGTGGCCGTCGCCCGCGCGGAAGGTGCCGAACTGGCCGGAGAGACGGAGCCCGGCCTGCTGCTGCTTGGTGATCACGTTGACGACGCCGGCGATCGCGTCCGAGCCGTAGAGCGGCGACGCTCCCGCCTGCAGCACCTCGATCCGGTCGATCATGCTGGCGGGAATGGTGTTGAGGTCGACCGTCGACGGGATACCACTGCCGCTGGTACCGTTGACGTAGCGAAGGCCGTCGACCAGCACGAGCGTCCGCTTGGCGCTGAGATAGCGCAGGTCGATCTCGGCCGCACCGGCGCCGACCCCGCCGCCGTCCGGCGGATTGCCGAGATTACCCGAATTATTGACCTTGGTGTTAAGCCCGCCGGACGCACTCGGCAGCCGCTGCAACACGTCCGCGACCGACGTCAGGCCGGTACGCTGGATCGCGGCGTCGTCGATCGTAACGACGGGCGACGCCTGGTTGAGCGGATCGCGCCGGATGCGCGATCCGGTGACGACGATTTCCGCGCCCGGCTGCTCGGGCTCCGTCGCCTGGGTGAGTACGGCGCCCGTGGCTTGGACACCCCCATTCCGTCCGTCCGCTTCCTGAGCATTCGCCGGCGCACCGGCCAGGCCGGCGCTGAGCGCCGCGATGGCAATCCCCGAATAGAGCAGCTTTGTCGTGCGCATCGTATTTCCCCCGAGATACCCGCCTCGCAAACACCCCGTTCACGTAACATCTGGAAACAATCAGGCTATTGCTTTCCAAACAAGCAGTTCCGGCTGGAGTAATATCGACGAGCGTCGATTAAGACAAGGTGTGGCTTCAGAGCGACAGGTGGCAATAGATGTTGCGAACATTCGCGACTAACACCGCGACGAACGATAACGCTGTTGCGATGGACGTGCGGCGCCGGTCAGGATCGAATGTCGGAAAAGAACTCAGGGAAGAACTTCGATCCTCGGCGACGGTTCAATAGTTCGAGCGTCGCGATCGGATCCAAGCTCCCCAAGCAGGCTTGGAACGGGTGACCGTTGCTGGCTGACTGGATCGCAACGCACTGCCGTCCGTGGCCGCCTGACCTGGGTTGGCATAGCGGGCCATCGGTGCGGCCAACCCGCCGAAGTCAAACCCCGCAATATGACACGATCGCTTCCCTGCGCCGAACTCGGAGACTTCCGGGTTTATCTCTGCCGCTTGACGAGAATGGGGCGCTCCCCTTTCATCGTCGCCTTGAAACCTCCGAAGCCGGATTGTTTGATGCCGATCGCCGTGCCCGGGCGCGGCGCGAGCGTGAGCGGCTCAATGGTCTGCCACACGGTCCCGTTCGCCAACTGCAGCGCAAATCGCGCATAGCCCGCGGGTTGGACGCTCGTCACGGTGGTATTGATCTCGGTGACCCTGGTAAGCCGGTCCGCCTCGCCGCCGCCAAGGGGATTGCTCCCGGCGTCCGCCAGGCCGAACGATCGACGCTTCTGCTCGATGACCTTACCCCGATCCAACGCCAGCAGTTCACCGGACTTGCGCGCGGCGAGAATCCGCGTGGTTGCCTCGTCGAGGCATGCCAGCCTGGCATCGTCCGCGCGGATAGCCTGACACGCGACGAGCGTGTCGAGCACCTTCGAGGAATCCAGCGGCGCCTGCGCGGCGGTAACGGCCGTCATCCCGGACGCAACCGCAAAGCCAACGACCGTCTGGACCATTTTTCCCATGTGCATATGCCCTCCTTTTATCCGGAAATTTCCCAGTGAGATGCGCACTTTAAATCTTTCGGGTCAATCGGCGGCAGTCTGTTGCGGATATACCACAACCATATTGCAAACTGAATACGGATGGTTCCGAATCGGCGATATTGATTGGAACGCGACGCAACCATTCGTTACGTCGGTAACAGAACCGAACAAATTCGGGACGGATGTACGACGCAATCGTCGGCTCAAAGGGGTTAATATGAAATCTAATGCTCGCACACGCTTGCTCGCAACCACGCTGCTCATGGGCGCAGCGACAGTTGCGACACCTGCCTTTGCGCAGGTACAGGGTGATAACTCGGGCATCCGCGCCGGCGGTGCCACTGCAACCCAAGCCACGACGCCGGGCGCCAACGCCCAGGGCGAAGTCGGCATGACGACGTCGGAAGCCGCGCCGACCACGGAGAACAGCCAGGGCGACATCGTCGTCACCGGATCGCTGATCAAGAACCCGGCGCTGATCGCATCGTCGCCGGTTCAGGTGATCGGCCAGGAGGAAATCAAGCTCCGCCAGTCGAACACCGCAGAAGATATCCTGCGCACGCTGCCAGGCGCGGTTCCGAGCATCGGTTCGGCCGTGAACAACGGCAACGGGGGCGCATCGTTCGTCGATCTTCGCGGCCTCGGCTCGTTCCGTAACGTCGTCCTGATCGACGGAAACCGGATCGCACCGGCGGGTCTCGTCGGCCGGGTCGATCTCAACAACATTCCGCTCGCGCTCGTCGAGCGTGTCGATACGCTGACCGGCGGTGCTGCCACCACCTACGGCGCGGACGCCGTATCGGGTGTCGTCAACTTCATCACCCGCTCGGATTTCTCGGGCATCGACGCGTCGGTGTCGAACCAGATCACCGAGCGTGGCGATGGCGCGTATTTCCGCGGCGACATCACGATCGGCGCGAACTTCGACGACGGCCGCGGCAACGCCGTGTTCTCGGTCGGCTATCAGCAGTCCGACCCCGTCTATCAGGGCGATCGCGATTATTCGATCAACAACGTCGACTCGTTCAGCGGAGCGCTGAGCGGTTCGGGGACGACCACGCCATCCGTCTTCACGCTGGGCGGTCGTCGCCAGATCAACCCAACGACCGGCCTGCTGACAACGCCGGTGGTTCCGTTCAACTTCAACCCGTACAACATCTTCCAGACGCCGTTCGAGCGCTTCAACATGTACGGCGCGGGCCATTACGATGTTTCGGACACGGTCGAGGTCTACACGCGCGGGCTGTTCTCGAAGAACACCGTCCAGACGGTCGTCGCACCATCGGGCGTATTCGCATCGTCGGTCGTGATCCCGGTATCGAACCCGTACCTGCCGGTCGGCGCACGTAACCAGTTCTGCGCCGCCACCGCGGCATCGACGGCTGACTTCAATCCGTATCAGGCCGGCGTCCAGTCGCTCAACGCAGCAAACTGCGCCGCAGCAGCCGGCGCAACCCTGACGACTGATCCGAACTACCGCGAGTTTACGACCAACCTTTCGCGTCGCACGACCGAAGTCGGTCCGCGTATCTCGAACTTCCAGACGACGATCTTCGATTACCGGGCAGGCGTGAAGCTCGGCATCACCGATGGTATCAAGCTGGACGTGTCGGGCGGCTACGGTGAATCCGAGAACACGCAGACGCTCCAGGGCTATGTCCTGACGTCGCGTGTCCGGTCAGCCGTGTACGCCACCAACACGACGAACTGTCTGACGGGTGCGCCGAATGGCGCGGCACTGGCAGCAGGCACGGGTTGCGTCCCGCTGAACGTCTTCGGTGCCGACGGTTCGATCGCAGCGAACCAGATCCCGTACATCACGGGTGAGAGCACCACGACGGTCCGCACCTCGCTCGCACAGGCCCGTGCAGTGCTGAACGGCGACTTCGGCTTCGCGTCGCCGTTTGCGACCGACTCGGTCGGGTTCGCCGCCGGTTCGGAGTATCGCAAGTATCGCGCTTCGCAGCGTTCGGACACGCTCGCTCAGACCGCGGGTGAGCTCGGTGGCGCCGGTGGCGCCGCACCGAACATCGACGGTGGCTATGAGGTGATCGAAGGCTTTGGCGAGTTGATCGCCCCACTGGTCCAGGATCGCCCATTCTTCCAGAGCCTGACGCTCGAAGCTGGCGTGCGGTATTCGCACTACAAGGTGTTCTCGCCGCTCTCGCCGACCTTCAACACCACCACCTACAAGGGCGGCGGCAGCTGGGAGCCTTTCAATGGCCTGAAGATGCGCGGCACGTACCAGCGTGCGGTTCGTGCACCTAACATCAGCGAGTTGTTCTCGCCGGTGACGACCACCCTGACCAACCTCGCGACCGACCCCTGCGCCGGCGCCGGTCCGACGACCAACGCCAACCTTCGCGCGGTCTGCCTCGCACAGGGTGCGCCGGCAGCAACCATCGGGCTGATCACGAACCCGACCGGTGGTCAGGCAAACGTGACGTCGGGCGGAAATCTCAACCTGCGTCCGGAAAAGTCCGACAGCTACACGGCGGGTCTCGTGATCCAGCCGACCCAGCTGATCCCAGGCTTCTCCGTCACGGTCGATTACTACAACATCAAGGTGAAGGGCGCCGTCTCGTCGTTCACCCCCGGCGACATCATCTCGTCGTGCTTCGCTGCCGTGTCGGCAACAAGCCCGACCAACCCGGCATGTCTCGCGATCGTTCGCAACCCGGTTACCGGCGGTCTCGATGGCGACGTTGCAACGACGCCAGGCCTGTTGTCGTCGATCTCGAACCTCGGAACGATCAAGACGGACGGCATCGATCTCGGGATCAACTATCGTCGGGATATCGGCTTTGCGAAACTGGGGCTGTCGTTCCAGGGAAACTGGACGCATGACTCGAAGTTCCAGGCCGCTCCTGGTCTGATCAATCGCGACTGCACCGGATACTACTCGGTCAACTGCGCATCGATCCAGCCAGAGTTCTACTGGAACACGCGTGCGACGCTGACCTTCGCCGACAATGTCGATCTGTCCGTCCTGTGGCGCCACATCGATGGCACCAAGCAGGAGCCGGATGATGTCGCAAACGGCAGCGGCCCGGCATTTGCAGGTACGTTCAATGGCGAGACCGTCGATTTCGGTCGGATCAAGGCGTACAACTATATCGATCTAGCGACGCGTATCGGTGTGGCCGAGAACTTCGACTTCACCGTGACGGTGCAGAACCTGTTCGACAAGCAGCCACCGCTCACGGGGTCGACGGTCGGTTCGACGAGCTACAACAGCGGCAACACCTATCCGTCGACCTACGACGCGCTGGGTCGTCGTTTCGCGATCGGTGCCCGTCTGCACTTCTAGAAGCACATTCCGACTTCAAGGGCGGCTCTTCGGAGCCGCCCTTTTTTTTGCTCGTTCGTGACCGCGACGAGTCCGTTCGACAACGAACCGGCCTTACACGAGCGCGGCGGCCTAGTTAGTCGGCCGTGCCATCCTACCGATTTCTTGCGTGCAGCGCGGCCGCCAACGGTCGCGGACTGCGCACGGCCAGTCAGTGTCCTGTGCCCGTTACGGAGACGGCGCCTCTCCACCGTCGGATCGCTGTCCCTGCAACGTCGAATTGCCGTCGGAGCTGCTTTTCGCGTTCGGATTGGAGGCTGTCAGATTGGCCGTTCAATCCTGTGCTGCGGTTCGGTTTTGGCCAAAGCCTTGGGTCACCCCAAGGCGACGCCCAAGGTAATCGTCAGGCCAACGAAGTCGTTCAGCCCAGCAACGGGGCCGGCGGATCGAACGTGACGCCCGCGTTCTGCGCAACGGCTTCGGCCCAGACCAGCACCTTGTCGATCTCGTCGGCATACAGCGCAGCGCCGTCGATCTGCTCGCGCGTGCGGTCGGTCGCGCGGTATGCTGTGCCGTCCTTGGCATTGCGCGCGAACGCCCCTCCATCGACCAGCGCGTCGAGGCTGTCCGTGTCGGTAGCCAATCCGTAAAGCGTGGAGATCGCCGCCAACGCGACGCGCGGCGCGGCCACCAGGGTCTCGCTTTGCAAGGACCGTACTCGTCCCGGAAACTGCGCCGCGAGCGCCGCAAACAGATCGGCCTGCGCGATCCAGCCGACCGCCGCGACCTGCAGATCGGTCAGCCGGAAATACTCCTCGGGCGCAAATCCCAAGTCGACCATGCCGTCCGCGAGTTGCTTGGCGAGCAGCTCGCGGACCCACAAACGTCCCCACATCCCCTTGCGCGCGATCGACGTTAGAAACACGCGCAGCGGCGCATACAGTAGCACCGCGCGCGCTTCGGGCCGGATCGTCAGGATCGTCGGCGCCAGTGCATTGACCACGTTGGATGGCTTGATGATCACCGCTTCGCCGGGAATGAAACCGCGGGCCAACAGCGTCAGCACGCTGTCAAGCACATCGGCGATCTTCGCCGGGTTGCCGCCGCGATGACGCCATCCGACGAGGTCGTTGAGGATCACCGGTTCCTTGAGCGTCGTGGCGAACCCGACATGGTCGAAGGCCTGCGCGAGCAAGGTCGAACAGCAATAGGCCGAATGGAAGATGAAATGGACCGGAGCACGTTGCGAAATCGCGCCGATCGCGCCCGTCGCGTCGCGTCGTCCGAGGATCAGCGGATCGGCCGCCGAGGGCAAGTTCTCGTCGGTCAGGAACGTCGCCGCACGGCGCATCGCACGATCCGCCGCGATGAAGTGTACGTCGTCGCGTACGGGATCGTACCGATGGGCCAGCCAGTCGGGATCGGCGATCCCCCCGCCTGCCCCATCGCGATCAGCCCCCGCGCGATGTGCGACGGCGCGGCTGGACGGTGGGAAGTGCGCCGGAGGTCTCATGTGCACCGGATCGCATATCACGGCCGATATCTCCACCGGCGCGGGGAAAAAAGTGAGGCTCGCCGACGATCGGATCGGCCCGGGGTGTTATTTGAGATTGTGCGCCGCGCCGAATTTGCCATGATGCCCCAGGCCGGAACGGATCGGGCATGGTAGATCGGGTCGGGGTAGATCGGGTCGGGGGAGATACAGTGATGAGACGCATGATCGCCGGGATGTTGCTGGCAACGATGACGCAGGCACTCGCGGCCCAACAGCCGCCCGCGGCCCCGCAAACTGGTAGCCCGGCAAAGCCTGAGCGCAAGATCTGCAAGCAGTCGGCACCATCGGGATCGCTGATCGAAACGCGGCGCGAATGTCACACGCGTGAGGAATGGAACCGGATCGCTCAGGCTGCGCGCGCCAATGGCCAGGACATAGTTGATCGTGCAGCCTCTGGCGGTCAGTCGCAGTAAGCGGGCTGCATATGACCAATACTCAACAGCGGTTGGACGTGCTGTTGCGCGAGGCCGAGCAGGCGCACCGCGCCGGCGATCGCCCGCGCGCAAATGCGGCCTTCCGCGATGTCCTCGCGATCGTTCCCGGTCATCCCGTCGCGCTGAACGCGCTCGGCATGGCTGCGCTCGGGCAAGACGACCGCTTGGCTGCCGAGTATTTCTCGCAGGCCGCACAGTCTGATCCGGCCGCGACGCCGCTCTGGATGAACCTGGCAAGCGCGTATCGCGGTCTCGGCGATGCGGACGCGGAACGCGACGCGCTGAACCAGGCGCTGGCGATCGACCAGCGCAACCTGATGGCGAACGTTCGTCTGGCCGAACTGCTCGATCGGATCGGGGATACGGCGACATCGGCGTTTCGCTGGGGTGGGGTCGTGACGATCGTTCAGTCGATGCCCGATCGGTCGCCGGCGCTTGAGGACCTGCTGGCGCTGGCGTCGGACCGGATCGCGCGCCATACGCAAACGTTGGCGGATGACGTCGAGAGCGCGATGCGCCCGCTGCGCGAGACCACGAACTCGGGGCACACCCGACGGTTCGATGCCTGTGTCGACACGATGCTTGGCCGTCGCCGGGTATATGCGCCGGCACCGCACGGCCTGCATTTTCCGTTTCTGCCAGCCGACGAGTTCTTTGCGCGCGAGCATTTCCCATGGCTTGCCGACCTGGAAGCCGCCACGCCTGCGATCCTTGCGGAGCTGCAAGCGTTACTGGCCGCCCCGGCAACGGAGTTCGTACCGTACGTGGCGATGGCGCCGGGGACTCCCGCGAACCTATGGAGCCCGCTCAACAATTCGGACAATTGGAGCGCTCGGTATTTGTCGCGCTACGGCGTGCGCGACGACGCCGTGTGCGCCCGTTGTCCGCAGACCGCGGCGCTCCTGGACTCGCTGCCGCTGGCCGACATTCCAGGCCGTGCGCCGACCGCGTTCTTCTCCGTCCTGAAGCCGGGGACGCACCTGCCACCCCATACCGGGGTCAGCAACATCCGGTCGGTCGTACACTTGCCGTTGATCGTGCCCGATCATTGCGGCTTTCGGGTCGGCGGAGAAACCCGTGAGTGGCGCGTCGGCGAGGCGTTCGTGTTCGACGATACGATCGAGCATGAAGCCTGGAACGACAGCGCGTCCATCCGTGCAGTGCTCATCGTCGACGTGTGGAATCCCTATCTTACGACCGACGAAACCGCCATGCTGCGACACTTGTTCGGAACCCTCGGCAACAAGCTTGGCGGCGGCAGCGACGTCGCGGAGTGACGGAAATGAGCGGATGTTTGGCACGCGGCAGCCGCTGACTGACCCGGTCGCGATATCGATGTATATCCCGACTGGAACGAGTTTAAGCGGCTGGCTCCATCGCTTCGCTTCGCTGCGCCAGACGTTCCGCCCGGATCCCAACCCGCACCGTCTTTCACGACGAGCGTACGGGTCTGGGTTGGATCGTGAGGTCGAGCGATCGCTACCGTACACGTCAATGCGGTCAACCCGTGTCAATCGCAGCGCCCTGATACGTGTCGATGGCCTCGAAGATATCCGTCAGTGCGGCGCGTTCGTCGCGCGTCAATTCGGGCCGCCAGATCTCGAACAGGAGGACCACGCGCGTCTCTCGACCGCGGTTCCATGCCTCATGCTCGAATGAATCATCGAAGATTATCATCTCGCCGGTGCGCCAGTGACGCGTCTCGGCGCCGACCCGCAAGCCGCAGCCGTCCGGCGCGATCAGCGGCAGATGGCAGATCAGCCGGGTGTTCAGCATCCCGTGGTGCGGACGGATGTGCGTTCCCGGTTTTAGGACCGAGAAGATCGCCATCGGCGATCGTCCCGCGATCACCGGGATGGGCGCACGGGCGAGCGCGGCCATCGTCTCCGGACATGACGAGGCATTGGGCTCTACCGGCACGCCGCCATGCCACAGCCGGAACGCGCTCCAGCTGGGATCGTCGAGCAGCGGGTTGGCAGGTGCTGGGCGGTCGGGCGTCGATTGGACATACGGCGCAAACCCCTGTTCGGCCGCCAGCGCGCGCTCCAGTTCGGTGCGCATCGTAGCCGTGGCGGCTTCCATCGTTCCGACCCATTCAAATTCGTCACGCTCGAAGAACGCGCGTTGCGCGAGGCCGGGAAAATAGAACATCGATGGCTGTTGCAGGTGAAGTTCACTTCGCCCGAGCAGAATATCCAGCGCTTGTCGCGTTCGGGCACCGTGCACGCCGTGTGCCAGCCGCGTACCGACCAGCGCCTGGTCGAGATGCGCCGCGAAACGCTTTGCCACGTCGTCGAGAAAGCGCTCGCCGGCCTGCAGCATCGGTACGAGGGCGGGCGAGATCGTCGCACCGGGCTGTGCCGCGACATTGAGCGAGGTGCGATAGAACGACTGCGCGGCCCGATCGTCGCCACGCCGGACCTTCAGCGCCGCCATCGTCAACAAGGCGGCGAGATGGCGTGGTTCGGTGGCAAGAAACTTCGCCAGCGCGGCATCCGCCTCGGCATCGCGACCAAGCAACTGGGCTGCCTGCGCAATCAAAAACCACGGCGCTGGTATCCCGGGCGCACCGTCGCGCAGCAGCATCAGGGTATCATAGGCCAACGCCGCATTGCCGTTGCGGAGCGCGGTCATGCCATCGCGAGCGAGAGTTTCGGCTTCGGTCTTGGTCAAATTTTTCGACGCCTCGTGGATCAAGCATGGAACGCTGCAGCTAACTGATGTTTGCGTACGTCAACACCGATGACATTGCCAATTGGAACGCGCGGTCGGACGTCGTTGCCGTTTTCCACGCTGGCAGGCCTGGCATGAACTATCGCCGTATTCGCGTCGCATCCGGCCACGGCAAGACCACCGCGATGGTATCCGATAACCAGACCCCTTACCCATAGAGCCGCGACGTGCCTGGCTACGAAAAGACCCGTTTTCAGTCGACGCTGGCCAAGGCGACAGCGGTCTGCGTCGAACGCTTGACGAGCAAAATGCCGAGGGCGAACGGCAATGCGCGATCGTTCGCTTCCCCGGCACCTCAAAAGCTGAAATCCATTCGATGATCGCACGATGACCGTGGCTTGCGCCCCGCGTTACGTCGGGGCCTGAACGACTTGGCGGCACCCCGACGGCGGGCAATCGTTCATTTGCCTGAACGCCGTCTTTAGCGGCTCGTGCCAATTACCGTAAAGGTCGAACCAAGAGGTAAGCAACCAGATGCCCTGACGTCTTGCTTGTACCCAAGCATTACTCGAAGCTCAGGTCCTTGATTCGAACAGCGTAGGGCGGACAGTAAAGTCCGTTCGCCTCGGTCGACTTGGCGACTACCGATCCGGCGTTGATGACGCATCCCTCGCGCACGATTACGCCCGGGTAGATGGTGACGTTGGCGCCTATCCAGCAACCGCGTTCGATCAAGACGGGGCGAAGTCGGTCCCCGTCGACACCCCGCCGCCATACCGAGCGCGTGATGTGATGGGTCAGCGATATGATCGTGCACCGGTAGCTGATCCGTACCGCCTCACCGATCTCGACACCACCGCCAGCGTCGATCAATCCTTCAGGGCCGACAAACGCTCCCTTGCGTAGCGTCAGTCGCTGCGGATCGACGACCGTACAACTGGGATCAATGAAGGCCCCTTCCTCCATGGTGATGAGGCTCAACATCTCTTTGGTCAGCACGGGCGTCTTTTCTTGTCTCGGCAATTTGCCGTCCCTCGTCGAGACGTCGTTCACGGTCAACCGTTTACCGCCTCAGTATCCGCCGTGGCCACCGCCCAGGAGTACCGGCCAAACCGCCATATCGGCACGTTGGTCTCGGATCGATCTCGGGGCTTAGCTCACGAAGTTTTAGGTGCAGCTTTAGAACGAGAACCGCCCGTCGGCCGCGACCAGCCCCCTTGGCGGCAGTTCGCGGCCCAGATTCCGGAGCTGGAGGAGCTTCGGGATAGGACGAGTGCCTTGCTCAAGGACCTAGAAGAGGCCGTCGCCGTTCGGCGGTGGGAATTACTTACGCCGATCCGAAAGCAGGACGGACCATCGCCAACCGATCTCCCGCCTGCTCCTCCGGCGGCATGAACCTGAAGCATGGATTATACCGGCGTCCAAGATCTGCTCCGTTTGACACGCCTACATGACATTTCTGTCATTTTTGGTTTACGCGCCCTTGCCAGCTGGGTTAGGGGATGCGCCGCAAAATGGTGGGCAAGGTGATGATGCGGAAGGCTATTTTTCTTTCCGTGGGCGCGTGCCTGCCGCTATTGGCGGCGTGCAACCAGCACCAGTCGACGCTCGCGCCGTTCGGCGAGGAGGCGGACAAGGTCCTCTCGATCACGATCGTTCTGGTCATCGGCGCGATCATTCTCGCGGGCGGGCTCGCGTTGCTGATGCGCCACGCGATGCGCGCGCCGGAAGGTCGGCTGACCCACAAGGGCGGGATGAAGCTGGTGCTCTGGCTCGGCGGCATCGGGCCGTCGATCCTGCTGCTGGGCCTGCTGCTCTACGCCCTCCCCGCGATGCGACCGCGCGAAGTTGCGAACAACGATCTGCGGATCGGCGTCGAGGGCGAGCAGTTCTGGTGGCGCGTCCGCTATGCGCCGCCCGGCGGTTCGGTGGTCGAGACCGCAAACGAACTCCGCCTCCCCGTCGGCCGCACGGTCGAGCTCTTGCTGCGCAGCCCCGACGTCATCCACAGCTTCTGGGTGCCGGGTCTCGCGGGAAAAATGGACATGATCCCAGGCCGCACCAACCGCCTCGTGGTTCGCGCGACCAAGGCGGGGACGTACCGCGGCGTCTGCGCGGAATTCTGCGGGCTCGGCCATGCGCTGATGGCGTTCGACGTGATCGCGATGGAGCCAGCCGCGTTCGAGCGCTGGCTCGCCGAGCAGCGCAAGCCCGCTATCGTCACCGCGTCGCCGGGCGCGCGCGCCTTCGCGAGCTATGGCTGTAGCGGGTGCCACAGCGTCCGCGGCGTCGGCCCGGTCGCGAAGATCGGCCCCGACCTGACGCACTTCGGGTCGCGCCCGACGCTCGCCGCGGGTGTGCTGCCGATGACGCACGCCAACATCGCCGGGTTCGTGCGCGAGCCGGGCAAGACCAAGCCCGGCGTGCGGATGCCCGCCTTCCCGCAGATGTCGGCCGCCGAAGCCGACCAGATCGCCAGCTATCTTCAGGGGCTCAAATGACCACCGAGAGCGCCCAGTACGTCGCCCCCGACCAGAACGATCCCGCGGTCCGCAAGGGCCAGGAGGATCGCCTGCGCGAGGTATGGAAAGCCCCGACCGGCTGGTTCTTCCGCTGGACCGACGTCAACAACAACCGGATCGGCGTGTGGTACACGCTGACCGCGTTCGGCTTCATGCTGTTCGCGGGCGTGCTCGCACTGATCATGCGCACGCAGCTGGCAGTGCCGAACAACGATCTCGTCACGGCGAACACGTTCAACCAGCTTTTCACGCTGCACGGCTCGATGATGATGTTCCTGTTCGCGGTGCCGATGTTCGAGGCGGTGTCGATCATCCTGCTGCCGCAGCTGCTCGGTGCGCGCGACCTGCCGTTCCCGCGGCTGTCGGGGTTCGGCTATTGGAGCTTCCTGATCGGCGGCGTGTTCGTGTCGGGCTCGATCTTCTTCGACGCAGCACCCGACGGCGGCTGGTTCATGTATCCGCCGCTGACGACGCGGACCGACCTCAGCGGGCTTGGCGCGGATATCTGGATGCTGGGGCTGAGCTTCATCGAGGTGTCGTCGGTCGCCGCCGCGGTCGAGCTGATCGTCGGCGTGCTGAAATGCCGCCCGCCTGGCATGCGGCTCAACCTGATGCCGCTCTACGCCTGGTACATCCTGGTCGTCGCGGTGATGATCCTGTTCGCATTCCCGCCGCTGATCGCCGGCGACGTGCTGTTCGAGATGGAGCGGCTGCTGAACTGGCCGTTCTTCAACGCGGAGAAGGGCGGCGATCCGCTGCTGTGGCAGCACCTGTTCTGGATCTTTGGGCATCCCGAAGTCTACATCGTCTTCCTGCCGTCGATTGCGCTGTTCGCGATGTTGATCCCGACCTTCGCGCAACGCCATCTGCTGGGCTATCCGTGGATCGTGCTGGCCGCGGTCGGCACCGCATTCCTGAGCTTCGGACTGTGGGTCCACCACATGTTCACGACCGGGTTGCCCAAGATCAGCCTCGCCTTCTTCGCAGCGGCGTCGGAGGCGGTGGCGATCCCGACCGGCGTGCAGATCTTCGTATTCATCGCGACGCTCTGGGCGGGCAACGTCAAGAAATCGACGCCGTTGCTGTACGCGAGCGGAAGCCTTGCCGTGTTCGTGATCGGCGGCCTGACCGGCGTGATGGTCGCAGTCGCCCCGTTCGACTGGCAGGCGCACGACACCTATTTCGTCGTCGCGCATCTCCACTACGTGCTGATCGGCGGCACGCTGCTGCCGCTGTTCGCGGGGCTCTATTATTACTGGCCGTTGGTGACGGGGAAGAAGCTGTCGGACCGGCTCGGGCGGATCGCGTTCTGGATCATGTTCGTCGGCATGAACCTGACCTTCTTCCCGATGCACCTGTCCGGCCTGCTCGGCATGCCGCGGCGCGTCTTCACCTATCCGGAAGAACTCGGGATCGGCGGGCTCAATCTTGCCTCGACGATTGGGTCTTACATGTTCGCGCTCGGCGTCGTGATCGTCTGCATCGACCTCGCGCTGTCGCCGCGTCGCCCGAAGGCCCCGCGCAATCCGTGGAATGCCGGCACGCTGGAATGGCTCGCGCATCCGGACGATGAGGATTGGGGTATTCGCTCGGTGCCGCTGATCGAGAGCCGCTATCCGATCTGGGACCAGAAGAACTTCGTCCAGAAGGTCGACGAGGGCCGCTTCTTCCTGCCCGACGCCGAGGAGATGCGGCGCGAGTCCATCGTCACCTCCGTGCTCGACGCGCGCCCGGTGCAGGTGATCCGGCTGGGTACGCCGAGCGTGAAGCCGATGATGACTGCGGTCGCGCTCGCCGGCGTGTTCATCCTGACGACCTACCATCTCTATATCTGGTCGGCGGTCAGCGGCGTCGCGACGCTCGCCTGCGTGCTGTGGTGGCTGTGGACCGGCACCGCCGAGATCCCCGAAAAGCCGACCAAGCATATCGGCCACGGCATCGAGGTGCCGCTTTATACCTCCGGGCCGTCGGCGCCGGGTTGGTGGGCGATGTTCATCACGATGATGGCGGACGCGACCGCGTTCTCGGGGCTGGTGTTCGGCTATTTCTTCTTCTGGACGATCCACAACGATTTTCCGCCGAGCGGGGTCGGGCTCAACGGGCCGGGCGTGTTCTGGCCGATGGTCGCGTTGGCGCTGACCCTCGCCGGATGGGCCGCCACCGTCGGCGCACGCGAAGTGCATCGCCGCGGCAACGTCGGCGCGGGTCGTGCGCTGCTGGTAGTCGGCATCGTCGCGACGCTGGCGAGCCTGTTCGCCGGACTTGCGGGGCCTTGGTCTTCAGGGCTCGATCCCGAACTCCACGTCTATCCCGCGATCGTCTGGACGCTGGCGATCTGGACCGCGGTGCATGCCGCGATCGGAGTCATCATGCAGGCCTACACGCTTGCGCGCAGCCTCGCGGGGAAGATGACGCCGGTCTATGACGCCGACCTGCGCAACATCACCGTGTACCACCACTTTCTCGCGCTGACGGGCATCGTGACGTTCTGCACGATCGGCCTGTTCCCGGGTGTCGCATGAAGAAGCATTGGGCGCGCGACCTGAAGGTGACGCTGTGGACGCTGATCGTCCCGCCGACGATCTGGGCCGTGCATTTCCTGTTCTGCTACCTGTGGGTCGCGGTGACCTGCGCGAAATCGTCGAGACCCGGAACGGCGTTGACCGGATTCCCGCTCGCAACGCTGATCGCGACGATCGTGGCACTGCTGGGGATCGTCGCGGCGGGCTATATCGCGCGTGTGCAATCCCAGACACCGGGTGATCCGCCGCCACACGAACAGGGCACCGCGATCGACCGTCTCCGCTTCCTGGCGTTGTCGACGCGGTTGCTGGCGGGACTGAGCTTCGTCGCGGTGATCTTCACCGCGTTGCCGGTCATCATCTTCGGCGATTGCCGATGAGACGCGCGAGCCTCGGACTGGGCGCCGCGCTAGTCCCGCTCGGCTGGGCCTTCGCCGCAGCACCGCTCGGGATGGTCGGCCACATGGCGGGGCACATGATAGCGGTCGCGGTCGCCGCGCCGTTCCTCGCCTACGGGATCGCCGGAAGCCGCTTCGACCCAG
This sequence comes from Sphingomonas faeni, assembly GCF_040407565.1. Taxonomy (GTDB): domain Bacteria; phylum Pseudomonadota; class Alphaproteobacteria; order Sphingomonadales; family Sphingomonadaceae; genus Sphingomonas; species Sphingomonas faeni_F. Next base: position 235,516 of record NZ_JAPZPR010000004.1, on the reverse strand, counting down.
CCGAGCGCTGGCCCACAGTCGTCACCCCGCTCGCGATGTCGCTGGTCGAACTCGTTGTCGTCTGGCTCTGGCACCTCCCAGCGCTGAGGCTCCGGGTCGACATGCAGCCGCTCGCGCTGCTGGTCGAGCAAGCGAGCTTCCTGATCGCCGGCGTCCTACTTTGGAGCGCGGTCCTCGGCACACGCGTCGGCGGCGCAAGCGACCGTCGCGCGTCAGGCGTCGCGGCATTGCTGCTAACCTCGATGCACATGACAATGCTCGGCGCGCTGATCGGCCTCGCCCCGCGACCGCTCTACGCAATGATGGAGATGCACCCGGCGATCCACGGTCTCGACGCCCTCGAAGACCAGCAACTCGGCGGCGTCGTCATGCTGATGGTCGGCGCGGCGAGCTATTTCATCGGCGGGCTCGCGATGCTCGGCGGACTGTTGAAGACACGGAGCGCGACCGCATGACGATCCGGATAACCTGGGCGCGCGCCGCCGCCGCCATCGTCGGACTGGCGCTCGCCGGGCTGTTGTTCGCCTGGTCGGGCGTGTTCAACATCGCCGCGTCGTCGGGCCATTGGAAGATCACCGACTGGTTCCTTCACTGGACGATGCGCAACTCGGTGCGCACCTACGCCGCCGTCACTGCGCCCGACGATCCCACGGCGAACGAGGGTCTCGTCAGCGCCGCCGGCCTGTTCAAGGCAAGCTGCGCCTCGTGCCACGGCGCGCCCGGCGTCCGCCCCCTCCCCGTGATGCAGGCCGCGACGCCCCCTGCCCCCGACCTGTCGGTCAACGCACGCGAGTGGACCGACAAGCAGATCTTCTGGATCCTCAAGCATGGCGTCAAATACACCGGCATGCCCGGCTGGGCCGCCAAGGACCGCGACGACGAAGTCCGCCGCATGGTCGCCTTCGTCCGCCTGCTCCCCGAAATGACGCACGCGACCTATCGCTCGCTGACCGAAGTGCCCGGCGTCACCGATGCCAAGATCGCCACGTGCGCCGGCTGTCATGGCGCGGACGGCCGAGGTCGCAACCAGCCGGACATGCCCGTGCTGGGCGGCCAGAGCCCGGCGTATCTCCGTGCCGCGCTCGAAGCCTATGCGACCGGCAAGCGCCAGAGCGCGGTCATGGCGAACGCGGCCGCGACGCTGACGCCTGCCGAGATGACGCGGTTGGCGGACCACTTCGCAGCGATGAAAGGTATCGGCAGCGTCACGGCGTCGGGATCGATCGCGGCTGCCCGGATCGACCGCGAAGGACTGCCGAAGGTTCAGCTCCCAGCCTGCGCGAGCTGCCACGCACCCGGCAAGCCATACCCGGTGCTCGCCGGCCAGCGCGCCAGCTACATCGCGCAGCGCCTTCGCAACTGGCGCGGCGACGAGACGGTGGTCGACGCGCGGAAGTCGCAATCGACGATGCCGGTGATCGCCCGCCGTATCCCCGAGGACATGATCGATCCGCTCGCGCAGTATCTTGCGGGTCGCTGAACTACCGCAGAGGCAATGCCGTCGACTTTCACGCGCAAGGCTTTCGTGCTCACGCGTGCCCGCGATTACAGTGTCAGCGCTCGATCCCTGGCGGCAGCCGCGATGCAGGACCCTTGCATCGCGGCTGCCGCTTTGCGTTTCTCTACTTTCGGACACTCATATCCGTGCGAAAGCTGGCTCGGGCGAGCCATCGGACACTATTTCAGCAGGCGAGCGGGATTGCCCGCCACGGTTACGCCATCGGGAACATTACGCGTCACGACACTGCCCGCGCCGACGATCGCGTGGTCGCCGACGGTGATGCCAGGCAGGATCAGCGCCCCACCGCCTATCCAGACGTTTCGACCGATGGTGACCGACCGCCCAAACTCGAGCATCTGGCCACGCTGCGCCGGATCGCGTGGATGATCGGCGGTGAGGATCTGCACGCCCGGACCGATCTGCGTGTCCGCCCCGATCCGCACCGGCACGACGTCGAGCACGGTGCACCCGAAATTGAGGAACACGCCCTCACCGAGATGAATGTTATAACCATAGTCGCAGTGGAACGGCGGTCGGATCGTCGCACCGTGACCCGCGTGACCAAGCCCTTCTTGCAACAGCGCATGGCGCTCAGCCGCGGTAGCGGTCGATGCGCGGTTGTAGCGGTCGAGCCACCCAGCCGCGCGCGCGGCGTCCGCGACGAGTTCCGGATCGTCGGCGACGTAGAGCTGGCCGGCCAGCATCCGTTCCTTCTGCGTCATCGCGATCAACTCAGGTCGTGGAGATCCTTGCCCAATGGCGCGGTGATGCTCAGGTCGGAGAAATGCACCTCCAGTCCGGCACGTTCGGGCGTGCACGCCATCGGCCCGACCTGATACGCGGCGGCGATCGGAAAAGGCGCCAGTCTGACCAGCGGCCAGGTCTTGCCGTCAGCCGAGACCTGTAACCGCAGGACGCCCTTCGCAACGGTCGCGCGCATCCAGAAATCCTGCGCGTCGTGCTCGTAGGGGCCGGTTGCCCAATCGGACTTGCCGTCGGTCAGGACACTGCTCAGCATCGCGCGCCCGTCGGACAATTCGATCCCCGCTTTGACCCAGCGTCGTTCGTCGATCCGCACCATGATGCCGGCCTGATCATAGAGTTTCTGATACTGGCCGCGAATGCGCAGTTGCGCGGTAAACGCGGCAGGCGCGGTGAAGCCGAGAAAGTGGCCGCTGTCACGCGTGAAGCCGTAATGCGTCTCGCGCCAGAAATCGCTGCCCTTGTCGGTAACGAGCGTCAGGTCCCCGCTGGGTGCGACTTTCCAGGCCTTGGGCGCATTCAGCCAGCGACCGTCACGGCGCCCGAGCGCCGAGGTTCCCGACCCCTGCGCGGTCGCTGCGCCGGCGTTGCCCGCGATCGCAAGCGCCGCGGCACCGCCGATCACCGTTCGCCTGCTCACCCGATCCTCGGTCACAGCCACTACCTTCCAATCCACCGCGATATTGTGTACATATGTACACATGTCGAGATCGAGGTAAAGAGGCGATGGCCCAACAGTCCCGGCGCAACGATCCGGCGCGGCGGCAGCGCATCATCGACGCGACGCTTGCGGTCATTGCAGATCTTGGAACCGCGGCAACGACCCATCGCCGCATCGCCGAGACTGCGCAGGTACCGCTGGGGTCGGTCACCTACTATTTTGCGACGCTGGAGGATCTGCTCACGGTCGCCTTCCTGCAACTGGCCGCGGAATCCTCCGCTGCCTTTGGCGCCCGCCTGGACGCCGCGACGGACCACACAACTGCGTGTACGGCAGTCATCGACATCATCGCGAACCAGGTCTGGGCGGAACCGCGCACTTTGGTGTTGAGCTACGAACTATACGCTTTTGCCGCCCGGCACCCACCGGTCGGCGCGGTCATGCAGAAATGGATGGACAGCAGCCGAGCCGCCCTGGGTCGCTTCTTCGACCCGCTCACCGCGCGCGCGCTCGATGCGCTGATCGAGGGTATCGGCATCCACAATTCGATCGATCGCGCACCCCTCGACCGCGATGCGATCAAGGTCATCGTCGAGCGTATTGCCAGTCGTTAGCTGGTCCGATCGATCAGGCTGCCGCCTGCAAAGGACACTACTATCGAGGCCAAGACCATGTCGAGGGTATCATCGCGGTCGCTGCTCCCTTGATGTGCACGTCAATGCGGCCTGCTCCAAACGGCGACGATGCCGCCGGATAACGCCATAGCAGTCCGGTATCCTTGCGCGGCATCAGACCGTGCTGATCGACTATATCAGCGCACTGCTGGGGGATGCGGCCGCGCCGGGCGATGCTCCGCGCGCGCAGTATCGGGTAGCCAACGTGGGCAGCAGGACTGACATCGAGAATAGCCGTGTCCGCGGTGTGCATGGTTCCCCGGCTCTCCACGTCATCCTCCTCCAAACACCAGCCGAAATTAAAGCAGACACGCTTCTGTCCTCGTGCTATATGGTTTGGTATCTTACAATGTGGAAACTTGCCGAAGAGCTGTTCCATACCAGAGGGAGGTTGTCCATGCACCGTACAAGTCTCGCGGCCCGTATCCGTCTCAGCACATCGATGATCGCTTTGCTCTCCATAGGATATGCAACTGTTGCCGCGGCTCAGCAGACAACGCCCGTCCCGCCGCCTCCCACAACCGACGCCCCCGTTGCAGCGAACGCGGAGGCCCCCTCTGACTTGAACCAAGCCGACGACATAATCGTCACCGGGTTCCGCGCATCGCTCACCACCGCGATCAACCAGAAGCGCAACGAAACCGCGGCGATCGACAGCATCGTCGCCGAAGACATTGGCAAGTTTCCCGATTCAAACCTCGCCGAGTCGATGCAGCGTATCCCCGGCGTCGCACTCGCGCGGGGCGACGGAGGCGAAGGCCGCAACATTTCGGTGCGCGGACTCGGCGCTGCATTCACTCGCGTCCGCATCAATGGCATGGAAGGCACGTCCCAAACTGGCTCGTCCGATATCTATGGCGGCGGCAACAACGGCCGCAGCTTCGATTTCAACGTCTTCCCGACCGAGATCTTCTCGTCGCTCGCGGTTCGCAAGACACCCTCCGCCGATGTAGAGGAAGGCTCGCTCGGCGCGACCGTCGACCTGTCCGCACCAAAGCCGCTTGCGGGCAAGCAGGACTTCACGCTCAGCGCCACCGTTCGCGGCGTCTACAGCGAACTCGCCAAGAAGGTGAACCCGCGCGCCTCGCTGTTGGTCGCCAAGAAGTTCGACGACGGACGTTTCGGCATTCTCGGCTCGGTCGCCTATCAGGAACGCGACATCCGCGAAGTCGGCTATTCCGCCGTCGACATCCTGTCCGCCAACACCAATGGACTGTTCTGCTCGCCGCTCGGCTTCGCGCCCGCCACACCCGCGATCGGCAGCAAGGGCGCAGACGCCGCGAACTGCTATCCGGGCACCCCGCGGACCAGCACCAATGCCGCGTACAACGCGGTGCTGGCCGCGCGTCGCCCCGACCTGCCCAACACGGCGGGCAGCGGCGCGTTCTTCCCGCGTATCCCGCGCTATCTCAATTCGGAACAGAAGCAGAAGCGTCTCGGCGGCACTTTGAGTTTCCAGTACCAGCCCGATGCCGCGACCGACATTTCGCTCGACCTGCTCTATTCGCGCTTCCACGTCGTCCGCCGCGACAATTACATCGAGGCAATTTCGTTCGGGCGCTCGGCCGCAAACAACGGCCAGCCGGTGACGTCGATCAAGGACGTCACGCTGACGCCGCAGGGCGGGCTGGTCTACGGGCTGTTCGACGGCGTCGACGTCCGGTCGGAAGGGCTGGTCGACGATTTTACCTCGACGTTCAAGCAGGCCAATCTGAACGTCAAGCACGACTTCTCGGACAGTTTCGGGATCACCGCGCTGTTCGGGATGAATCAGGCCAAGTCGTTCGGCAAACGGCGTTTCCAATATTACATGGACGCGCTCGACACGCCCAATTTCTCGATCGACTACCGCGACGGCAACGACACCCCCAAGCTCGGCTTCGGCTTCGACGTGTCCGATCCGACCCGCTTCAACTATGCGCCGGCGTTGGCGGATGGCACGGTACGCGGCGGCTATAGCTTCCAGGCTCGCCCGTCGACCAACACGAACACGGGTCTCACCGCGGAAACGAACCTGCAGTGGAAAGTCGCCGATATGGTGACGCTCAAGGCCGGCGGACAGCATCGCCGCGCCGACTTCACGGTGCGCAACGTCATACCGTACACCGCCGATACGCTGACCAGGGCGCTCCCGGCCGGCACCACGCTCGCCGACATCACGCATCAGATCACGGGCGTTGGCGGCCTGTGGGGCAACGGCGCACCTGCGAGTTGGGTATCGCTCGATCCCGACAAGTTGATCAACACGTTCAACCTGGACGCGGTGCGCTATTGCGGTACCGAGTGCGGCGCGCAGTCCAGCCGGGTGCTCGAAGAAGTATCGTCGGCCTATGCAATGGCTGCGTTCGATCTCGGCGATCGGCTCGGCGGTATCGGCGTTCGCGGCGATGCCGGTGTTCGCTACGTGCATACCGATCAGCTGTCGTCGGGGTTCATTTCGGTCGCGCTTGCGGGCTCGCCTACCGGCGTGACCGGACGGTTTGCTACCGCGAACAAGACGTACAGCGACTGGCTGCCGTCTGGAAACCTCGTGATCGAGCCGATCGAGGATCTGCTTTTCCGCTTCTCCGGCGCCAAAGTGCTCGCGCGTCCTGAACTGGGCGTGCTGACCCCGACCAGTGGCGTCAACGCGGTGACGCGCAACGGCAGCATCCAGAACCCGCAGTTGGATCCAATTCGCGCCAACACCTTCGACGCGGCGATCGAATGGTATTTCCGCCCTGGCGCGCTGTTGTCCGCGGCGTTCTTCTACAAGGATCTCAAATCCTATGTGCAGAACGTCAACACGCTTGTCCCGTTCAGCGATCTTGGCCTGCCCAACGAACTGCTTGCGGGCACCAACACCCTGCCAAGCGAGCTGTTCACGATCGCACAGCCGCTCAACACGCCCGGTGGTCCGCTAAAGGGCGTGGAGGTCAACGCGCAGGTGCCGTTCACCTTCCTGCCGGGGTTCCTGAAGAACTTCGGCGCGTTGGCGAACTACACGCACGTCACCTCACGGATCGACTATATCCTTGCCAGCGTGAACGGTGTGCCGACCGTCACGACCACCGCCAACCTGATAGGTCTGTCGAAGAATACCGCATCCGGCACGCTCTATTACGAGGACAGCAAATTCAGCATCCGCGGCACCGCCAATTACCGCGACGGCTTTATCCGCGGCATTCCCGCCTCGCCCGGCAGCGACCTTCAAGGCAATGACAGCACCTTGTTCGTCGACGCCTCCGCCTCCTTTGCGGTGACGGAGAATGTAAAGCTGATCGTCGAAGGCACCAACCTTACCGACGAGCAGAACCGACTTTACACCGACAGCGTCCGCCAGGACACGCTGTTCCAGACCCGGATCGGGCGCACGGTAACCTTCGGGATCAACTTCAAACTGTAGGGCCATGTCATCTGTCGGGACGCTCGCGAGGCCAGAAGCTCCGACGATAGGATTTAGGGGGGAGCGCCCATGCCTCCGAAAGGCATTTGCCCCCCTGAAACCAGCAGGTGCGGTCACGTCCGCAGATCAGCCACGCAGTTCGGCGTACACTATAATCGAAGGATGATCATGCGCGCGACGTTCCTCGCGGCCACCGCCACCATCGCCCTCGCCACGCCCGCCGCGTATGCGCACGACGCGTCGAGCGTCGTCGCCTCGGCCCGTAGCACCTACAATCTCAACCCTGGCTGGCAAATGACGACGGGCGACCGGCCGGGTGCGCAGCAGACCGACTTCGACGATAGCCGCTGGACCAAGGTCACCCTGCCCCACGCGTTCAACGAAACCGAGGCGTTCGCGCGCGATATCAAGAACCTGTCGACTGGCATCACCTGGTATCGAAAGCGCTTCATGGCACCCGCAGGTGCTGCTGCGGGCAAGGCTTTCCTCGAGTTCGAAGGCGTGCGCCAAGCGGCCGAAGTGTGGGTCAACGGCCAGTCGGTCGTGTTGTCCGAAAGCGGCGCGATGGCGTTCGGCGCGGATATCTCCAAGGCGCTCAAGCCCGGCGAGAACATCATCGCGGTGCGCGTCGACAATGACTGGCGCTACAAGGAGCGAGCGACGGGCAGCGGCTTCCAGTGGAACGACCGCAACTTCAACGTCAATTATGGGGGCATCACGCGCAACGTCCGGTTGCACCTGACGCCGCGGACGTATCAGACGCTGCCGCTGTTCGCGAACCTGGGAACCACCGGGCAATATGTCTGGGCGGACGGCTTCGACATTCCGGGTCACGCGGCGATAGTCCATGCCGAGACACAGGTCCGCAACGAGGAAACCGCGTCACGCACGCTGTCCTACCGTGCCGAGGTTCGCGACCGTGACGGCAAGCTGGTTGGACAGTTCGACGGCGGAAGCGTCACGCTGGCGCCCGGCGAAACGCGCCTGCTGTCCGCGCAGGGACGCCTCGCCGATCTTCATTTCTGGAGCTGGGGCTACGGCTATCTCTACCGCGTGACCACGAGCCTAGTCGAGAACGGCAAGGTCGCGGACGCGGTCGACACGCTGACCGGGTTCCGCTCGACGCATTTCGGCGACGGCATGATCCAGCTCAACGGGCGGACCATGCAGGTGCACGGCTATGCGCAACGCACGTCGAACGAATGGCCCGCGGTCGGCGTGTCGGTCCCGCCCTGGATCAGCGATTTCTCCAACGCGATGATGGTCGAGAGCGGCGGCAATATGGTGCGCTGGATGCATATCACGCCCTCGAAGCAGGACATCGAGTCCGCCGACCGCGTCGGTCTCCCGCAGGCCATGCCCGCGGGCGACTCCGAGCACGACGTAGACGGGCGCCGCTGGGACCAGCGCAAGGAACAGATGCGCAGCGCGATCATCTACAACCGCAACAATCCGTCGATCCTGTTCTACGAAAGCGGCAACGAAAGCATCAGCGAACCACATATGGCCGAGATGAAGGCCATTCGCGACCAGTACGACCCTAGAGGCGGCCGTGCGATCGGCTCGCGCGAGATGCTCGACAGCAAGATCGCCGAATATGGCGGCGAGATGCTCTACATCAACAAGAGCGCGCATATCCCGATGTGGGCGATGGAATATAGTCGCGACGAGGCGGCACGGGCGTACCAGGACGCGCAGACCCCGCCCTTCCACCCCGACTCTCCCGACTATAATCGCAACCAGGACAGTCAGGCCGCCGAGGATGTCCGGCGCTGGTGGGATTATTACCGCATCCGTCCGGGCACCGGTCGTCGCGTGAGCGCGGGTGGCGTCAACATCATCTGGTCGGACAGCAACACGCATTATCGTGGCGACAACAATTATCGCCGCTCGGGCGAGGTCGATGCGGTGCGTATCCCCAAGGAAGGGTTCTACGCGCACAAGGTGATGTGGGACGGCTGGGTCGACGTCGAACGCCCCGCCACGCATATCGTCGGCCACTGGAACTATGCGCCCGGCACGACGAAGGACGTGAGCGTCGTCTCCACCGGCAACACGGTCGAGCTGTTCCTCAACGGCCGCTCGCTGGGCGCGGGCAAGCGTTCGACCGGCTTCCTGTTCACCTGGCCGGGCGTCCACTGGCAATCGGGAACGCTGCGCGCGGTCGCGACGGGCGCCGACGGTCGCACCTCGGAGAACGTCGTCGAGACGGTCGGCGCGCCGGTCGCGCTACGTCTCACGCCGCATACCGGTCCGCGTGGCTTCGTGATGGACGGCGCGGACATCGCGCTGGTCGATGTCGAGGTCGTCGACGCCGAGGGCCGGCGCGTGCCGACCGCCAGCGACAAGGTCGCCTTCATGCTTGCCGGCCCCGCCGAATGGCGCGGCGGCATCGCGCAGGGCGACAGCTCGGGCAAGATGCGGGCGCTGGTGGCTAAACAGGAGGAAGCCATTCCCGGCACGACGCCGACCGCCGGCACCGCGCGCGACGAGGACAATTATATCCTGTCGAAGACGCTGCCGGTCGAAGGCGGTATCAACCGCGTGCTGCTGCGCGCCGGCGCCACGAAGGGGACAGTCACCGTGACCGCCACCGCACCAGGATTGAAAACGGCAACGCTGATCGTGCCGACTGTGGCTGCCGCAAAGGTCGAGGGCGGCCTGTCGCGCGCATTCGCCGAAGATGCCCAGCCTGGCTTGCTTACGCGCGGGCCGACTCCGGGAACCCCATCGTACCGCGTCAGCCGCTTGACGTTCATACCGTCGAGTATCGTCGCCGGCTCACGGCAGGCCGATGCGGACAAGTCGATCGACGACAACGAACTCACGCATTGGGCCAGTGACGGCACCCTCTCGGCCGCGTGGATCGAATATCGCTTCGACACGCCCGTCACGCTCAGCGAAATCGATCTGAAGCTCGTCGGGTGGCGCTCGCGGGCCTATCCACTGCGGATCACGTTGGACGGCAAGGCGGTGTGGAAGGGCGAGACCGACCGCCAGCTCGGCTATGCGAACGTCGCCTTCGCACCTGCGACCGGCCGCGTCCTGCGCCTCACCCAGACCGCCCCGACACAGGACCGCGACGCGTTCGGCAAGATCGTCGAGCTCGGCACCGCCAAACAATCCGGCGACACCGGAGCGGAAGCGGTCGCGCCAGGCTGGCGGCTGGCCATCGTCGAAGCGGATTTCCACGGCCCCGTCGCGCGATGATCCGCGTCACCGCGTCGCGCGCGGGCTAGTTACGGCCCGTTCACCTGGACCCGCTAGCGATACGATCATTCCGAACGCGCCGAGCGTGTCCAAGCCATCAGGCAATCCTTTCCCCGTCGCTGCGTGACATCGCAGCAACGCTTGTTTCCCGGCGTCCGCCAGCGCTGGACGACGACAATCATCAGGCGGATTCCGATAATCGCCAACAATCCCCGCAGCAACGGAAGCCCGCTCCCCCGCATGCGTCCAAGCATCCCATCTCTCCCCTGCCGCAAGGCCGCTGCCAGCGCAGGTTGGCGCCCGGCCGGCGATGCTTGCGTCGCGCGCGCGCCGCATAGGCACACCCTGCGAGCGATGCCGCATAGTCACCGGATGTTCCGACAGGACGCGGACGGTGTACATCGATACGATGTCAATCACGGAACATCTCGATCCGATCGTCCACGTCACCGCCGGGGCGGTCCAAGGGCGCGCGACTGGCGGCGTCCAGCGCTTTATAGGCATTCCCTATGCAGCGCCGCCCGTTGGCGCTCTGCGGTTTGCGCCGCCTTCGCCGGCACCGTCATGGACAGGCGTGCGTGTCGTTACCGATGCGGGGCCGAACGCGCCGCAGCGGATCAGGCCCGTGCCCGGCCTCGATGTCGAGGCGCTGATCGGCAGCGGCTGGATTGCGGGCGACGACTATCTGACGCTCAATGTTTGGCGCCCCGATGACGACCGCACCGGACTGCCGGTGATGGTGTTCGTTCATGGCGGCGGGTTCGTGATCGGCAGCAAGGACGCGCCGGTCCAGGACGGGACGACCTTCGCGCGAGACGGCATAGTCTGCGTTGCGATCAACTATCGCATGGGGATCGACGGTTTTCTACCGATCCCGGGGGTCCCGACCAATCTCGGCCTGCGCGACGTCGTCGCCGCGCTCGAATGGGTGCGCGCGGAGATCGACCGCTTCGGCGGCGATCCGACCAACGTCACCGTGTTCGGCGAGTCGGCCGGTGCGATGGCGATCGCCGACCTCGTCACCGCGCCGGTCGCCAAGGGTCTGTTCGCCCGTGCGATCATCCAGAGCGGACATGGTGGCATGACGCGCGACGTCGGCGTCATGCAGCGGCTGGTGACCAAGCTCGCCAAACTGCTCGGCATCGCACCGACCCGCGACGGGTTCGCCAGCGTCGCCGCTGAGGCAATGCTCGACGCGGTGGAAAAGGTATCGTTACCGACCGCGCGGATTGACCTTCGCGGGACGGATGGGCGCGAGCCGGTGTTCGGGATCAGCCGCTTCGTACCCGTTCATGGCGACGATGTGCTGCCGGTGCAGCCGCTGGACGCGCTCCGCGACGGCGCGGGCGCGGATGTGGATGTCCTGATCGGGACGAATGCCGAGGAAATGAATCTGTATCTGGTTTCATCGGGCGTCCGCGACAAGATCGGGCGGTTGCTGGCATGGTTCGTACTGCGAAAGTCGCAGCCTCGGGCATGGGCGGTGCTGAACGCCTATGGCGCTGGCAAGCGTCCCGGCGGAATTGCGCTGACCAATGCAATGACGGACCTGGTGTTTCGCTGGCCCGCTCGGCGGTTCGCTGAGGAACATCGTGGACGCACGCATGTCTACGAACTCGAATGGCGCTCGCCCGCGTTCGGCGGCGAGCTTGGCGCGGCGCATGCGATCGACGTGCCGTTCGTCTTCGACGCGCTCGCCTGCGCGACCGGTTCCGATGGACTGCTCGGTGAAGCGCCGCCGCAGGATGTCGCGACCCGGATGCACCGACTATGGGTCGATTTCGCCCGCGACGGATCGCTCCCCTGGGTGCCCTTCGATCGTAGCACGCGTCAAGTCTATCGCATCGTCGCCGGTGAGGCGGCGTTCGAGCCGGTGATGCCCGCCGCGCCGTTCCTACCCTGAAGGACGACACCATGTACGCCAATCGCCTGCGGCTCGACGGTCGCAAAGCCTTCGTCACCGGCGGCGCACAAGGCATCGGCTGGGCTTGCGCGGACGCGCTCGCCGAGTTCGGCGCCGTGGTGACGATTGCCGATCGCGACCCGGATCTGCTCGCGCGGGGCGTGGAAAGCCTGCACGACAAGGGTCACCGCGTCTCCGGTATCATCCTCGACGTGACAGATCCAGCCGCGGTCACTGCCGCCGCCGACGCGGTGCGCGATACCGAAATCCTGGTCAACAACGCCGGCATCGCCCGCAGTGACACCGCGGCGGAGGACGTCGAAGACGAGCATTGGCTGAACGTCCTCGACGTCAATCTCAACGGCACCTTCTGGTGTGCACGCGCCTTCGGACGCAACATGCTGGCGCAGGGCCGCGGATCCATCGTCAATATCGGGTCGATGTCGGGCTTCGTCGTCAACCGGCCGCAGCCGCAAAGCTATTACAACGCGTCGAAGGCGGCGGTGCACCAGCTGACGAAAAGCCTTGCAGCGGAATGGGCCAACCGCGGCGTGCGCGTCAATGCGGTCGCGCCGACCTACATCGCGACTCCGCTCAACGCCTTCGCCGACAAGACCAGCGAAATGTACCGCCGTTGGATCGATGGTACGCCGCAGGGACGTCTTGGGGAGCCGTACGAGGTCGCCTCGGTCGTGCAGTTCCTCGCAAGCGACGCAGCGAGTCTGATGACCGGAAGCATCGTGGCGGTCGATGGTGGCTACTCCTGCTGGTAGGCCAAGAACCGGAGCCGATCAGCATAGTCGCAGGACCTTTCCGACAGCTGCAGAGAGCGGCATACCTTTCTGACAGGTAGACGAATCGATCTACCGATATCCGGAGAGGTTTCCATGCATCGTCGCTCCCTGCTCGCCCTGTCTTCCGCGCTTACCCTCGCATGGCCCGCACTCGCTACTGCGCAGGCTGTCGACCCCCAGGGCGCGCAGACCAGCAATCAGGGTACCCCCGCCGATCCACAGGTCGATACGCGTGCGGGCAACGCTCCCGCAGCCTCCGATATCGTCGTGACCGCGCGCCGTCGTGAAGAACGGTTGCAGGACGTGCCGATCGCAGTCACCGCGATTTCAGGCGACGCGATCAAGCAGCAGCAACTCGTCGTCGTTCGCGACGTGGCCGCCTATACGCCCGGCCTTAACATCAATTCGGATTCGGTCGGTCGCGCGTTCGTCTCTATCCGCGGCGTCGGCACGACGCTGATCGATACGGTGCAGCCGGGCGTCGGCATCTTCATCGACGGTATCTATCAGCCGAACACGACGTATCTCAATTCGCCATTAGTCGATGTCGCCCGCGTCGAGGTGCTGCGGGGGCCACAGGGGACCTTGTTCGGCAACAACACGTTGGGCGGCGCGATCAACGTCGTTACCCGTCAGCCGTCGAACGAATGGCAGGGCCGGGTCGACGGCGCCCTGGCGGGCTGCGACAATTACGCCTCGGTCTCGGGCAGCATATCAGGGCCGATCGTCAAGGACGTGCTGCAGTTCCGCATCGGCGCGGCCTACCACAAGGAGGACGGTTTCCAGCGCAACCTGCTCGCGGGCGGCGACCAGAACCCACTCGAGACGAAGAGCATCAACGGCACGATCCGCTTCGTCCCTGCGAACTGGGCACGCTTCACGGTGAACGGTGGATATGATCGTGTGTTCGGCGGCTCCACACCCTATTTCAACGTGCGAGGCCCCCGCGACTATTCGCTCGACGGCCGCAGCAACCAACGCAGCCTGGGTACGATCGACTACTACGCCGCCAATGTGAAGGGCGAGTTCGACGTCGCCAGCATCGATACGACGATCACCGCGATCGGCGCGTACAACCAGAGTGACACGAAGGGTGCGGGTGACGCCGACTACAGCCCGATCGACTTCTTCCGCTCGACCGTTAGCCGCACGCTCAAGACCCGCACCGGCGAGGTCCGCTTCGATACGAAATGGAGCGAGAATTTCTCGACGCTGGTCGGTGCCTTCTATGCGCGCTCCACAACCGCCTCGACGACCACGACGACGGTCGTGCCGGCCAATCTGACCGTACCCGGGACCGCGACCTCGGAGAACGAGAACATCGCCGGTTTCGCCACCGGCTTCCTCAAGCTCGGCGACGGCCTCGATCTGACGGTCGGGATTCGCTACGATCACCAGAAGCTCGATGCATCGACCGCTGGACTCGCCGCCGCCTACAAGGCGAACGAGTGGCAACCGCGTGCGACGCTATCGAAGCGCTGGAACCCACAGTTCATGACCTATGCCTCGGTCGCACGCGGCGTACGCGGCGGCGGTCAGAACGGCCCCGGCGCGCCCAACCTTACCTATCGCGGCGACAGCGTGTGGACCTACGAAGTCGGTTCGAAGGCAAGCGCGTTCGACGGTCGACTGACCGCCAACGTCGCGGCGTTCTACAACGACTACAAGAACTTCATCGGCGCCAACGCGCTTGCCCCGTCGACCATCCTCAATCCCGCCACGGGCCAGCCGGTCGGCTTCGTTGCGATCAACCTCAACTCGGGCAACGTCGAGAGCTATGGTGCGGAGGCCGAATTGTCGTTCAACGTCAGCGATGCCTGGCGCGTCTATGCCAACGCGACGCTGCTCCATGCCCGCGTGACCGATTCGAGCCAGTTCACCGCGGTGACCGGCTATGCCTATCCCGGCGATCGCATCCTGTTCGTTCCCGACGCCAATTATTCGATCGGCACCAATTTGCGCGTACCGTTCTACCGCGACCAGGCGATCGTGTTCGATGCGAACGTCGTCGCGAAGGGGGAGCGCACTGGCGGCTCGCTCGACGCCGCTTCGGTGCCGCTGCTGGAGGCCTATCATCTCGTGAACGGATCGGTGTCGTGGCAGGCGGGACCGCTTGAGGTCGCGGCCTTCGCGACCAATTTGTTCAACGAAAAGTACGTCGAGACCTATCTCGATGCCTCGTTGCTGAGGCGTGCCGGGTTGCCGGCACCTCTCGTGTCGAACCTCGCGATCCAATCGCCACGTCGGCGTATCGGTATCCGTGGCACGGTACGGTTCTGATGACGCACATGCCAACGCCCCCCCGCCCGCCGCTCGATGAGGCGTTCGTCGCGGCACTTCGTCAACGTTTCGGCGACGCGTTGGCAACGGGCGAGGGCATCCGCCGCCAGCACGGCACGAGCGAGGCGCATTTCGCCGAGGCCTTGCCCGACGCGGTCGTCTTCGCCGCGTCGACCGAGGAAGTCGCCGACTGCGTACGTCTGTGTACCGCGGCAGGCGTGCCCATCGTACCATTCGGCGCGGGTACATCGATCGAGGGCAACGCGCTTGCGGTTCTCGGCGGGGTAAGCGTCAACCTTTCGCGGATGGACGCGATCCTCGCCATCAACGCGGAGGATTTCGACTGCGTCGTCCAGGCCGGCGTGCGGCGCGAGGAACTGAATGCCCACCTGCGTGACACCGGGCTGTTCTTTCCGATCGATCCCGGTGCCAACGCGACGATCGGCGGGATGGCCTCGACCCGCGCGAGCGGCACCAATGCGGTCCGCTACGGCACGATGCGCGAGGCAGTGCTGGCGCTGACCGTCGTGACGGCGGACGGCAACGTCATCCGCACCGCGACACGCGCGCGCAAGTCGGCTGCGGGCTATGACCTCACGCGCCTGTTCGTCGGCGCGGAGGGTACGCTAGGCATCATCACGGAGATCAGCCTCCGCCTCCATCCGATACCCGAACAGATCATGTCCGCGGTCTGCGGGTTCGAGTCCCTGCAAGGCGCGGTCGATACCGTCGTCCAGTCGATCCAGTGCGGCGTACCGCTCGCCCGCGTCGAGATCCTCGACGACAAGCAGATGGCGGCGGTCAATCGCTGGTCGAAACTCGATTATCCCGAAGTGACGACGCTGTTCTTCGAATTCCATGGCTCCCCCGCGGGCGTCGCCGAACAGGTCGAAACCGTTGCCGCACTCGCCGACGCGAACGGCGGCGGGGCGTTCAAATGGTCGAACCAGCCCGAGGAACGCGCAAAGCTGTGGAAGGCGCGACACGAGGCCTATTACGCCGCGGTCAACGTGCGGGCGGGCGCGGTCGGCTGGACCACCGACGTGTGCGTGCCGATCAGTCGCCTGCCCGAGTGTATCCTGGCAACGCGTGCCGACATCGATGCAGGCACTGTCCCCGCTGCGATTCTGGGTCATGTCGGCGACGGCAATTTCCACGTGATCTTCTCGATCGACCCCACCGCGCCGCATGAGTTCGAGGAGGTGGAAGCGATCAACCGCCGGCTGGTCGAACGGGCAATCGCGATGGACGGCACCTGCACCGGCGAGCACGGCATCGGCATCGGCAAGCAGGACTGGCTCGTTGCGGAGCTGGGCGATGCGGTCGACCTGATGCGTACGATCAAACGCGCACTGGACCCGCTGAACCTCATGAACCCGGGCAAGATCTTCACGCTGTGACCGGTAGCGCACGTCCCAAACGGAGTATTCGATGACCAGCCTGCCCCTAGTCGATCCCGAGCTTCGTCCGCTGCTCGACGCATGGCCGACCGTGATGCTTACCGCGGAGTCGCTGGCGGCCCTGCGCGCGCGCGCATTGCCGCTCCCGCCCGCCCCGGACGGCGGCGTCGATCTAGAACGGCACCGGATCGCCGGGCCCTCTGGCGCGCCCGACGTCTCGCTGCACATCTACCGCCCCCGCGACACCAGCGGTTCGCTCGGCTGCATCTATCATATCCATGGCGGCGGCTATGTCGGTGGCGCCGCCAAGGAACTGGAGGTCGTCCATCGGCCGCTCGCTGCCGCACTGAACTGCGTCATCGTGTCGGTCGACTATCGGCTCGCGCCCGAGACGGTCTTCCCAGGCGCAATCGAGGATTGTTATGCGGGTTTGGTCTGGACCGTCACGAACGCCGACGATCTCGGTATCGACGTCACCCGGATCGGCGTGATGGGCGAGAGCGCTGGCGGTGGCCTGGCCGCGGCGCTTGCGCTGATGTCGCGCGACCGAGGCGGACCTGCCCTCGCCTTCCAGCATCTGACCTATCCGATGATCGACGATCGCACTTGCGTCGGTGAACCGCATGCCCATGCCGGAGAGTTCATCTGGACACCGCACAACAACCGGTTCGGCTGGACGGCGCTACTCGGTCATGAGCCGGGCGGCGACACCGTCTCCCCCTATGCCGCCGCCGCGCGCGCGACCGATCTCGCCGGACTGCCGCCGACGTTCATCATGACCGGCGCGCTTGATCTCTTTGTCGACGAGGATATCGACTATGCGCGTCGCCTGATCGGCGCCGGTGTTCCGACCGAGCTCCACGTCCACCCCGGTGCGTTCCATGGCTTTGATCTGCTACCGGGTCCGGGTGTCGCCGACAGGGCGCAGGCGATGCGGATCGAAGCGCTGCGCCGGGCGCTCCGCTGATGACCACGCCGATATCTGCTCCCCCGGCGATCGGTTTCGGTCGCGCCTTGCCGTCGCTCCTTGCGCTGACCCTCGCGATGACGATCGGCTTTGCGATGATGGGGTCGTTCGCGACGGTGCAGGAAAGCGTAAAAGCCGAGTTGCGGCTGACCGACACGATGCTCGCGCTGATCCAGGGCGCAAGTGCGGCACTGGCACTGGTGGTGTGCTCGATCCCCGTCGGTATCCTGGTCGATCGCGTCAATCGTGTCCGGCTGATGATCGGGCTGGCGCTGGTCTGGACTCTTGGCACGGCGCTGACCGCAGTGGCGACAGGCACCGTGATGCTGTTCGCCGCCCGCGTGTTGACCGCGACTGGCACGACGGGCGCCCTGACCGCGGCGCTGTCGCTGACCGCCGATCTCTGTGCTCCGGCGCAACGTGGCCGCGCGATGCTGATCGTCAACCTCGGAAAGATCGCGGGGATTGCCGGCGCGTTCGCGCTTGGCGGCTGGCTGTTCGGCCGTTTCTCCAGCGGCGCGATGCCGGTATTTTCAGGGCTGTCCCCTTGGCGGGGCACGCATGCGGTGCTGGCCATGCTCAGCCTCGCGGTGATCGTGCCGCTGCTGTTGCTCCGCGAACCGGCACGTCGCGAAGTCGCCGCAAGCATCCGGGCACCGTTCGCGGTGCTGGTCGGCGAACTCTGGTCGCGCCGAAGGTTCCTGATCCCGCTGTTCGTCGGGCAGGTGGCTGTCGTGATGGCCGACAACGCGGCGCTCGTCTGGGCTGCACCGGTGCTCTCGCGTCACTTTGGGCTACAGCCAGGCGACTTCGCCGGATGGATGGGGGCGCTGATCCTGGTCAGCGGACTCGCAGGCACCGTATTAGGGGGTTTCGCCGCCGACATCGGGCAGAAGAGTGAGATACGGGGCGGGTTGCTGATTGGCGCCTTGGCCGCCGCCGCGCTCGGTGTTCCCGCCGCATTGTTTCCGGTCGGCCCGACGGTCACCTGGTTTGCGATCGCGCTCGGTACGCTGACGTTGTGTGGTGCGGTGACGGGGTTGATTACATCGGTCGCGCTGACCGTCCTCATCCCCAACGAACTGCGCGGGTTGTGCATCGGTGCGTTCATCGCGATCGCCGGCCTGATCGGTTTCGGCATCGCCCCGTCGCTGGTGACGTGGACCAGCAGCGTGCTCGGCGGCGAATCGCATCTCGGCACCGCGCTTGCCATCGTCGGAGTTGCCACGAGCCTATTGTCGGTCGTCGCCTTTCTAGTCGCCATTCGCACCGCTCCACTCTCCGCTACCGCAAACCTATCCGATAGCAGTTGACAACCTTTCTGAAAGGTGGTTGAAACGCGTAACCTCAACGGAGGAGAGGATTATGACGGTCACTCCAAAACGGCGGATCGACGTTTCACCAGAAATGCTATCGTTTATCGGACGCGGGCCCATCGCGCCCGATGCATGGGGCGACGATGCAGTCGTTCTTCGCTTCAGTCTGGGCGATGACGGCACTGCCGCGACAATGAGCCACGCTACCGGATCGGACCATGAGGCGGTCGTCGTACTCGCGGTTGCCGCGACTGCGTGCGAGCGTATCTTCGGGGCGCTCCCCGGCCCTCGCGCCATATGGCATCTGCCAACCGAGTTGCGGACGCTGGTTCTCTCGCTGCGCGATTGCCCGTTGCCCGAGCCGGCGCGCGATACACTATGTCTGGCGAAGAGCATCGAACTGCTCTGTGCGAGCTTCGCCTGCCTGCATGAGGGCGCCTTGATATCGGCTGACGGCGCCGGCGACCTGTCGGAACGCGACGCGCGCCGTCTCGCCGCGGCGCGGCAGATGATCGATGATCGTTGGCAGGAAAAACTGACGCTGGATACGGTCGCGCGCGCCTGTGGCCTCAACCGCGCAAAGCTGACCCGCGGCTTCCGCCAGATGTTCGGCTCGAGCGTGGCTGACGCGATCGCCGACAAGCGTTTGTCGGGCGCACGCGGGATGCTGCTGGCGACCGACCTGCCGGTATCTGCGATCGGCTATCGCTGCGGCTATCGGAACAATGCAAGCTTTACGCGCGCATTCGCGCGGCGCTTCGGGGTACCGCCCACACGACTCCGCGCGTTGCAGCTCGCGGCATGAAGACGATGGATCGCCTGGAAGAAGGCGGCTCGCTGGTCGATCGCGCGGTACGCCGCGTCCGTGAGCACATGCGCGATCAAGACATGAAGGTGGGTGACACGCTGCCTGGCGAGGGCCAGTTTGCAACCGAGCTTGGTGTCAGCCGCGCGGTGATGCGCGAGGCGTTCGGCGCGCTCGCGGCACTTCGTCTGATCGACGTAGCCAATGGGCGACGCGCGCGGGTGGGCGCGATCGACGGATCGGTGATGGGAACCTCGATCGACCATGCGGTCGCGACCGCACAGGTATCGGTCGCAGAAGTCTGGGACGTCCGCCGCACGCTGGAATTACGCACTGCCGAACTCGCCGCTCGCGACCGCAGCGACGCCGACGCCGCCATCATACAGACCGCCGCGGAAGCGATGGCCTCCGCGACCAATATCGCTGACATAACCCGCCACGACATCGTCTTTCACCAGGCGATCGCAAGGGCCAGCGGCAACGCGTTGTTCCTGCAGGTCGTCCGATCGTTCGAGCCGATGATGACCATCGCGATACCGGCAGCCTGGGAAACCCGCCACACCGAAGAAGCGCGCTCGATCGTACTGAAGCGCCACGTGGAGATCGCGTTCGCGATCGGCGACCGCGACGCTATCGCAGCAAATGCCCTGATGGATGCACATTTCGATCAGTCGATCGGCGCCGTACTCTAGAAGCGCAGCCGCGGCGACGGCTCGACCTTTCCGCCCTTCCCCCGTTCGGACCGCGCATGTTCGTTGGCATGGCCGCGTTGGGTGGTGAGCGCCAAGACCGATCCGTTACGGCCGCGGGGAAACACCGAATAAGAACAGTTCTCGCAAGACCATACACCCGACATGCTCATCCGCCCGCGTGGACACGGTCCGCCAGGTGTCGGCGACTTCAGGCTTACTCCGTTCAGGGTTAGACATGACGCGACAAGACCGCACGAACAACGTAGCCGACCTGCGCCTGATGGCCCGCCGTCGACTGCCTAGGCCGATCTTCGACTATATCGATGGCGGCGCCGACGACGAGATATCGCTGCGCCGGAACGCCACTGCCTTCGCGGACTACGAGCTGGTTCCCGACGTCCTCAACGACGTGTCGGAAATCCGGACGGAAACCAAGATCTTCGGGCAAGCTTCGCGGTGGCCTCTCATGCTTTCGCCCACTGGCCTCACGCGCATGTTTCATGGTCATGCCGAGCTTGCCGTTGCCCGCGCAGCGGCGCGTCACGGCCTTCTTTACAGCCTGTCGACGATGGGCACCACGCGGTTGGAGGATCTCGCGCAAGCCTTTGCCGGGCCGAAGGTTTTCCAGATCTACATCTTCAAGGATCGCGGGCTGACCGCGGAGTTCGTGGCGCGCTGTCGGGACGCGGGTTTCCATGGGCTTGCGCTGACGGTCGACACCCCTGTCGCCGGCAATCGGGAACGCGACCGGGTCAGCGGCCTCTCGCTGCCCCCAAAACTGACGCTCCGGTCGTTACTCAGCTTTGCGCTCCACCCCTCCTGGTCGATCCCAGCGCTTACCGGGTCAAAGTTCGACCTCGCGAATGTCAGCCACAAGATCGATGCGCTGTCATCGGGACCGATGAGCTTGTTCGACTATATCGGCGGCCAGTTCGACCGCTCGGTCGGCTGGCGCGAGGTCGAATGGCTTGCCCGCGAGTGGAACGGGCCGCTTGCGATCAAGGGCGTAATGACTCCCGAGGACGCACGTCGCTCGATCACCTCGGGAGCAACCGGCGTCATGATCTCCAACCACGGCGGGCGTCAGCTGGACGGCGCCCCCGCCCCAATCGATCAGATCGAGGCGGTGCGAAACGCCATTGGCGACGCGCCGGACTTGATCTGTGACGGTGGCATCAGGCGGGGCTCGGACGTGGTCAAGGCGCTTGCCCTGGGGGCGACCGCGTGCTCGATCGGGCGCCCCTATCTGTATGGCCTTGCCGCGGGCGGTGAGCAGGGGGTCGATCGCTTGCTGACGCTGCTGAGACAGGAGTTTGAGCGAACTTTGACGCTCGCGGGGATCAACGACATCGCCTCCCTGGCCCCCCGCCATATCCGGCATCGCACCGGCCGGCCAGGTTAAGGACGTCGACGACCACGGCAAGTCCGCCACGATATTCGCCGTGCCCTTCCTCCGAGGTGTCGTTGCAGCGGACTAAGAGCTTGCCGTGATCGCCCGACGCGCTGCGCGGGCATGCTCTTTCGTGAAATCGCCAACGCCGCGGTCGGTGTGACACAGCCGGTCCCAGTGGCGGAAATACAGGCCGTAGTTGCAGCCATAGAGTTCGTGATGCCGCTGGTGATGGCTGGCCGTGATCAGCCACCCGCCCAAGGGTCCCGACCACATGAAACGCGGGAAGATCTCCCATCCCATGTGGTTCGTCACCCCCATCACGGTCATGATCGTCAGTACGATGCCAAGACCGGCAATATGGATCGGCACGAAGAATACCAGCAGCGGGATGACCACCGCGCCGGTCAGCGCCTCGATCGGGTGAAACGCCATTGCGGCCCACGCCGTCGGCGGCCGGCTGGCATGGTGCAGCGCGTGCGCCAGCTTGAACGGTTTGGGACGATGCATCCACCGGTGCGTCCAGTAGAACCAGGCATCGTGCAGCAGCAGGTACAGGAAAATCGAGACCGGCAGGTACCAGAGCGGGTAGGCGTGGATGTCGGAATATACCTTGGTCCAGCCATGATGCTGCCATCCCCAGGCGACGACGCCCGCCGGGATCCCGTAGAGCGCTGCGGACGCGAGGCTCCAGATGATCTCGCGACGGACCTGCGGGTCCAGCCCGAGGTACAGCCCCGGATGCTTGCGGACCGTGATCCAGGCGAACGCGCCCGACACGAGGAGATAGCGAACGCCGACGATGACGGTCATCGCCACGGCGGAGAGGATGATGGCGAGAGTCATGCTTGATCCTCGACGACCCTGCGATCGGCCGCTCGCACCGCAAGCGCGCGGCGCCGCGACGGAAGCCCCCACCAAGGCGTTCCCGGCGAGAGATGGTGCTCGTGATGATAGCCGCCGAAGTGGAAGCAGGTCAGCAGCGACACTATCGGGCCCACGTCGATACTGTGCGCGCGGTGGGCGTCCGCGAAGGGAGTCTCGCTTTCCCGGTGCGGCAGCCACGTCCCGAACACGAACAACTGGGCCACCGCACCTAGGGCCGGTAGAGCCCAGAAGACGACGATGTTGCCGAGCGGTGCCCCGAGCAGCAGCGTATAGATCAGCGCCACCACGGTTATCCGGATAATCTGCCCGTGCGAATAATAGGTCTTGAAGAACTGCAGGAACCAACCGCCGAGACTGGGGTCGCCACCGTGAAAATCGGGGTCCCCCGCTCTTCCGGTTTCCTTGTGATGCAGATGATGTTGCGGCAACAGTGATGCATAGGACAGGCAGGCATAGAGCGAAAGACAGGTGGCGCCGATCGCCCGGTTCAGGCGCGGTCGATCGGGCGCCAGCGCACCGTGCATTGAGTCATGCGCGACGATGAACAATCCGGTACTCAGCCAAGTTTGTACGATGACCATCACGATGGCCAAGGGAATTACATCCGGGCTCCATCGCCAGAAAAAGATGCCGGTGACGTGGATCGCCAGCCACGCTACGACGATCACGGCGGACAGCGACACGCCGACGCGGGTCTGATGCCGCAGGGCCTCCGATTGGCGAACCGTAACGCTCACTTCTTTGCATCTGCCGAGACGAGGTTTCCGGCTTTGTCAGCACGTACCGCGCGTCGTTGCGGATCGGCGTTCGCGCGTAGCTGTGCCTTCAGCACCGCAGGCTTGCGCGCGAACAGGAAGCCGTGGCTGACGGTGCCGTCCTTGCCCTCTACCGCGTGGTGCAGGCGATGTGCCTGCAGCAGGCGCTTGAAATACCCTTGCTTGGGCACCCAGCGGAAGCCGCCGCGTTGGTGCACGAGCATGTCGTGCACGAAGGCATAAATGCCGCCGTACACCGTGATGCCGAGCGCTGCCCACCACAACGGCTCCCACCAGAGCCCGACGACGAACAACACGATCGGCACGATCGCGAAGACGACCGCATACAGGTCGTTCTTTTCGAACCAGCCCTCGTGATCTTCGTGATGCGACTTGTGCCAGCCCCAGCCCCAGCCGTGCATGACATACCGATGCGCAGCCCACGCGAAGCACTCCATGAACAGAACCATGAAGACGACGATCGCGAGTTTCTCGAACCAGGTCACTTTGCTCGATCGCGCGAGTTGACGATGAACGGGTGCAACGAATTCAACATGGAGTACACATAACGGTTACCGCCCCCCGTTGCGAGGGCGCTCCACCACAAAATCTCGCGTCGCTGATGGTTGCCGCCAGCCTCATCAGTCACCGACCGAGAAGCGCCGAACCGGATATCCGCGACCAGATGTCACGGTAAAAAGCTCGAAAACAACCAGCCTTGGCACCGCGGGGTGGCCCACTGCGTTCGACCGCGATGATCGCCCCAGTCTTACGCGCCGACCACCGGGACACTCCCTCTTGGCTGTTGATCGCAGCCATGCTGGTGAGTTTCCTTGCAGCGCAATATCATCACCGCTTCACGGTAGATCCGATCCGCGCGGCACCCGCGGTGGCGTCGCTGGCCGCGCTCGGCATCGCGCTGGCGATCGGCAGGTACACCGCGCGACCGCGGCTGGCGGCTGGCGCGACCGCGTTCCTCCAGATGACACTCTTCACGCTGCTCGGCGTCGTGCTGGCGTATGCGTTGGCGGCGAATTCCGGACGATTGTGGGACGCGCGGCTGGCCGCCGCCGATCGCGCCATCGGCTTCAACTGGCCGGTCCTGCTGGCGGTGCTCGACAAATGCCCTTCTGCGATCTGGCTGTTCGGATTGGCGTATCACAGCCTCACCTTGCAGATGATCGTCGTCATCGTCGCGTTGAGCGGCCGAGGTAAAGTCGACACGCTGCGGACGATGGTCTGTGCCGCGATCCTGTCCGGTTTCGTCACGATCCTGATTTCGGGGCTTACCCCGGCGATGGGCAATCTGTTCGATCCATCGCGCTACGGGCATCTCTGGCCGTCCATAGCCTGGCTGGAACAGGGGCTGATTTCGGGGCTTCGCGACGGGTCGCTACGCGTGCTCGATCTCACCATGCTCATGGGAATCGTAAGCTTTCCCAGTTTCCATGCGACGCTCGCCGCCATCTTCATATGGGCCTTTGGCGCGATGCCGCGTGTTGCCCTGCCGGGCCGGGCGTGGGCGATATTGACGATCATCGCAACGCCGGTCTTCGGCGGGCACTACGGGGTCGACGTCATCATGGGCCTCATCCTCGCACCGCCCGCCATCATTGCAGCGCGCCACCTCACGCGGCGCAGGCAGCCTTCCCGTCCGATGGGATCGGCCCTGCCGGCCTGACGTCGGCATCGTCGAAGAGCGCCGCATCGACCATCGCCGCCGCCTCGGCCGCGCCCCCTGCCCCGGCCATATCCGTCCCGAGCAGCCGGGCCGCATGGCGGTATCGCGGATCACCCAGCACGAGCCGCAACGCCGGTTCGAGGCCCCCCTTGCCGGCTTCGGCGGCGGAGACGACGCGTGCAGCCCCGATCCGCTTCAAACGCGCCGCAGTTGCCGGTTGCTCGAATGCCAACGGGACGGCAACGATCGGAACGCCGGCCGCCAGCGCGTCCAGCACCGTGTTGAACCCGCCGTGCAGGATTGCGGCGGAACACCGTGGCAGGACGCGGGTCTGAGACCAGAATGCCCGCACCAGCGGGTTTCCAGGTAGCGAGTGGGCTTCGCGATCGCTCAGCCCGCCGCCATGCGCCACCACCGCACGGGCACCGACCGCGGCGCATGCAGCCGTCATAGCCGCGAACAGCGATCGGCGCGAACCCTGCAACGATCCCAACGAACAGAATATGAGCGACCGGCCGTCATTCTCTGGAAGGTGTTCCTCGGGCTCGTCCAGTCGCCACGGCGCGCCGTATCGGAAACTCTGCGGCAACGCCGTGCGCGGAAAGTCCAGGCCTGCCGGGCATTGCGCGATCTGCAAGCGGTCGGACCATTGATGCCGGGGGTCGGGATCGAGCCCCCAACGACGGGCATAGGCCGACACGATCGTCGTGATCGGCCGCATCAACAGGTCGCTGACCGCGTACCCGCCGCTGTTGCGATTTCGCCCCACCGCACCCGGACGATACGCCCAGCCAAGAAAGGGTGGCGGTACCGTCGGCTCCCTGAGCAACGGCAATCCCGTAACGGCGGTCACGAACGGCAGGCGGAGATGGCGTGCCACCAGCGCCCCCGCCGGCTCGACCGAATCGGCGAGCACCGCGTCGACCCCCAGCCTGGACAGTGCAGCCGGAAGCGCCTTCAGCAGCAACTCCGTCATCGACGCGGTGCCGCGGATCATCCTCGGTAGTCCGACAGGCCCGGATGGCTGCGCCAGCTTGCGATAATAGTCCGCCAGCAAGCCTTGGCAGTCCGCGGGGTGGTCGAGCGGAGCAAAACCCACGCCGCAGTCGGGCACCAGCGAGGCCACGTCGGCCATGTGAACGACCGTGACTTGACGCCCCGCTTCGGCGAGCGATGTTCCCAATGCTGCCAGCGGATTGATGTGGCCCGCGGTCGGCGGCGCGATGATGGCGATATGCCGCCTTTTGACCGTCAATGCAGTGGAGCTTTCCGTCGCCGTCTTGTTCCACCGGTCACTACCAGCATGCGGGCGAAGAGCGATAGCGCCATTCATTGGATCGAAGTCAGCATGCTCCCGTCATTGGCTCATGCAAATTGAGTTTCGGTGCCGCGACCGCAGAGCCATCGGAACCCTCTTCCACCTCCCTGCGCTTGAACCAGGAAGGAGAATGTTCATGGACGATCAACGCGTGTGGGAATTCGAGCGCAGCCTATGGGATGCCAGCAACGCGCAGTATCAGGATCGGATCGACCAGGAGATCGTCATGGTTCTTCCCCGCCCACCCTATGTCTTTCAGGGCCAAGCCGCGAAGGATGCGGTCAAGGCGACGCCCAAGTGGGATTCGGTCGAGCTGTCGGACAAGCGCGTGTCGCGCCCTCAGGAGGGATTGATCGTCGTTGCGTATACTGCGCGTTGCTCCAGCAGTGATGAGAAGTACGAGGCGCATTGCTCGTCCACCTTGCGCATGCGGGGGCATGACGACTGGCTGGTCGTCCAGCACCAGCAGACCCCGCCGCTGACCGCCCGCGTCGAGACCTGACGCCCCTGATACGTCCCATCCCATGCGCACCCGTTGCCTGGCCGCAACGGGTGCGCAGTCAAGTCACGCTACCGCGCTTGACGATCGGGAGAAGACATCGAGCATCAAGAAGCCGAGGGGCCATCCGCGCGCGCTACGAGTCCCGCTCGGTCGTGCGAACATTAAGAGCACAGCGCTACGCCTAGCTCTGGCGAGACGCAGCCGAGCGGGAACGGACAGGACCCGCGCCTCAGTCCGCAGAGCGTACGTTACGGTTCCCCGAGTACCCGCTGCATCGCACTGCTCAGTTCGCCGATCGAGTAAGGCTTATGGAGCAGCGCGAAGCCGTTCGAGCCCGAGGTCGCGATGACGGTGCTGTAGCCACTCGTCAGCAGTACGCGCAGACGCGGGTGGCGCTCGCGGAGGAGCGCGGCGAGCACGATGCCAGACATCCCGGGCATGACCACGTCGGAAAAAACGATGCCGAACCGATGCGGTGTGGCATCGATTTCCTGCAACGCCGCGGCGGCGTTCGGCGCCCAAACGGTCTCATGACCCAATTCGGCGAGCGCCTGCGTGGCGAACGTGCCAACCGCTTCATTGTCTTCGACGACCAAGACGCACAGATCGTCCGGCAACAGTGCGAGATCATCGTCCGAGGCCGCGGGTTCCGCGACGATGTTGTCGTCGAGCCTGGGCAGATAAAGCGTGAAAATCGTCCCACCAGCCGGGCTGGAAGTCGCTATGATTTCGCCCTCCGACTGTTTGGCGAAACCGAAAACCTGGCTGAGACCGAGCCCCGTGCCTTGGCCGACAGGCTTCGTCGTGAAGAAGGGCTCGAAGATGCGGTCGATCTGATCGGCGGGAATTCCCAGACCAGTGTCCATAATCGCGATTGCAACGAACGGGTCGACCACCGCCCCATTTCCGCGTGTGCCTGGGATCTGGTCCGCTAGTTTGACCGTGATCGTCAGCACGCCGACCGCGTCCATGGCATCACGCGCATTGACCGCCATGTTGACGATCGCCGTGTCGAACTGGCTGCGATCGGCCCGCACGTGACACGGGCAATCCGCGACGTCGATGCGCAGTTCGATCCGCGACCCGGTCAGCGTGGCGATCATATCGCGAAGCGCAAGGACGCTCGCACCAACGTCGAACGCCTCGGGCTTCAGCGCTTGACGCCGCGCGAAGGACAGAAGCTGGCTGGTAAGCTTCGTTGCACGATCCGCGGTGTCCGCGACCGCCTCGATGTAGCGGCGGCGCTTCGGCTCCGGCACGTCGGTCCGGCGCAACAGGTCGGCCGATCCGCGGATCACTGTCAGCAGATTGTTGAAATCATGGGCGATCCCACCGGTCAGCTGGCCCAGCGCCTCCATCTTCTGAGACTGGCGCAGTTGTTCTTCAAGCAGGCGTTGCTTGGTCATGTCGATGCCGATGCCGGTACGCCGTACCGCGACACCGTTCGCGTCGAAATAGGTATGCCCCCGCGACAGGACATAGCGGATCGATCCGTCGGCATGGCGGATGCGGTATTCGAGCTCGAGGTCACCGGGTCGGACGAGCCCGCCCGTCATCACGGTCTTCAGCGGACTCAGATCGTCGTCCAGCACATTGGCGAGGAACTCGGCCATCTTGAAACCCTTCGCGCCGCGGTCGGGATCGAGACCGTACAGCGCCGCGATTGCCGCATCGCAGACGAAGGTGTCGGACGGGACATCATAGGTCCAAACGCCGACCCCGCCGACTGCGCTCAGCGCCAACCGAACGAAGTCCTGCGTATCGCGCAACTCGGTTTCCGCATCGCGCTCGGGCGTCCGGTCCCGTCCGATCGCCGTAAAACGAATGCCGTCCGGCATCGGCGACAGCGACCAGGCGATGACGTGCCATGACCCGTCGTGTCCGCGTAGCCGATTCTCGAACCGCGCGGGCTGACGGTCGGCTCGCATCGCCGCGACCGCCATCATCGATGGCATGACATCGTCCGGATGCGTGAGCGCGGTATAGTCACCGTTCAGCAGGTCTTGCGCCGTCTTGCCGGTCAGCGCGTACCAGGACGGACTGACGCGCACGAGCTTACCCTCGTAATCCGCAACGCCCAGCAGGTCCTCGCTAAGCGCCCAGAACTGTTCGGATTCAGGCTCCATGGCGAACGCTTATAGCGTTATAAGAGGCGTGCCTACTTCACCAATCATAATCAGGAGAGGCGCTCCGCGGCCTGGTAGGTAGAGAGGTCCATTTCGCCGGTATCGGTGGGATCTGAACACGGAATCGCTCTGTTTCACGGATCTAGCGAAAGGCGCGCATCGTGGAGCGGCAGCTTGTCGACCGTGATGCACGGCGTTTGTCGCGGCGTTGAATCACCGAGGACCGGGTCGCGCGACAGGTTCGCGGACGAGCGCCGTCTACCAGCCTGCGGCCGTCGATTTCGACCGGCGAGAAGACGACCGGTGGCGCGAAGTTCGCGCGAATGTGTCCGGGTCCGAATCGAGGCGCCGCTGAGCCGATCGGGCGTGTAGGCGTGGTTGTGCAGCACCTCGTACACGCCCGCTTCGAACGCGCCGAGCGCGTTGCCGCCGCCGAGGACGAGCACGACGTCGAAGTCGCCCGCCGCCCCTGCCCGTTCGGCGTCCGGTGTCACCGACTGATATGCTTCGGCCGCCTGAGGGCAACCGCGATCCCGGCACCGACGACACCGAGCACCAGAATGGCGGGGTGGAGTTTCTGGGCCTGCAACACCGTGCTCGACTTGCGCGCGTGCACGTCCTGGCTTCCACGCAGCGCATCGACGCGTGGCTCGTAGAGGTTGTCGCGGCGCGCCGGGTCGCCGGGGTCTTCCGGCTTTTGCTGCGCGACGGTGCCGACCAGCTCCATGATCCTGTCGCTCAACCGCGGCGCGGCACGCGAGAGGAGCGAGGACAGCAGCCCCCCGCCCCCTGCATACAGCGTCCGCCGCGGCGTCTCGCAGGCGAACAGCACCGCATCGGCGACGACCGACGGTGCATAGAGCGGCGGCGGCAGGCGTGGTGGCTGGTCCATGAAGTTGCGCGCATGCTCGGGGAATGGCGTATCGATCGCGCCGGGCTTGATCAGCGTGACCGAGATCGGGGCGCCCTCCTGCTCCAATTCCATCCGCAGCGTGTCGGTCAGCGCCTGCACCGCATGCTTGGTCGCGCAATATGGTCCCTGCTCGACGATCGCGCGGTCGCTGAGGATCGAGCCGACATTAATGATGGCTCCGCCGCCACGGCCGCGTAGATGCCTCGCGGCGACCAGCGACCCGTGCAGTACGCCGAAATAATTGACGTCGAACACGCGGCGGTGATCCGCGACAGGAACCTGTTCGAGCGTGCCATAGGTGCCGGCGCCGGCGTTGTTGACCCAGCTGTCGAACCCGCCGAACGCCTCGATCGCGACGGCGGCGACCCGCTGCACCGCCGCCATGTCGCTGACGTCCCCGACGCAGATCGCGATGCGTCCGCCGTCAGCCGACAGGCGATCGCGCAGGGCCTCGAGTGCCGCCTCGTTACGCGCAGTAGCGACGACGGCCGCACCGCGTTTCACGGCCTCTTCGACTATGGCGAGACCATTGCCGCTGGTAGCGCCAGTGACGACGATGATCTGGTCGCGAAGAGGTTTCAGGGTGATGGCCATGGCGATCAGCGTCCCAGCGGCGAGGTTGCGTAGTCGGCGAGCAAGGCCGCCACGTCGTCGTAGAGCGCGATCGCGCCTGCCGCGTGCAGTTGCTCGTCGTTGAACTTGCCCGATCGAACGGCGATGGCGGCGATGCCGCATTTGGCTGCCGCCTCGATGTCATAGGGCGTGTCGCCGACGACAATCACCTCGGCGGGATCGATTCCCGGCAGCTTCTTGAGCGCGGTCGCGAAGATGTCGGGCGCGGGCTTGGTCTGCTCGACGTCGTCGCTGCTCGTCGTCGCGGCGATCAGGTCGCGGGCTTCGAGCAGGTCTATATAGTGGTCGAGTTCTGCCTCGGAGGCGGACGAGGCCAGTACGACCTGCTGCCCGAGACCATGCGCGTGGGCCAGCAGGTCGTGCGCCTGCGCGAACGGCTTGGCGGTCTCCAGGTATTTTGCCTTGAAGATCGCGCCGTGCGTGTCGCCGAGCTTTTGCTGCTGCTCCTCGTCTGCGTCGGGCAGCAGCGTTGGCACGAGCATGTCGGTCCCCTTGCCGATCTGGTCGTGGATCACCTGGCGGTCGAACGACGCGCCGACGGTCGCGAACGCCTCCTCCCAGGCGAGGACGTGCATGTCGTTGGTGTCGACCAGCGTACCGTCGATATCGAAGAGAATGGCTTTGATTTGCATAGGTCTTCCCAAATCTGGTTCGTGCACCCGCCCGCCGGAACGCCGCCGCCCGCAAGCGTTGCGGTCGAATGGCGTAGGCGGTGTGCGATGAGGTCCAAACGGCTCACGCGCCGAATTAGCCCGCGCTCCGGCAAACTAGACGATGCGACCGCCGATCAGGATGACCATTCAAAGCATCCATGTCGCAACCGCAACGATATCCGGTAACAATCCGGCTCATCAAGTCATTAAGATGTCTGCTATTTTTACGTCATGGGCACAACTTGGTTTAATCAGATCAATACTGATACCGATCAATACGAAAATTAAATGCCAGATATTGGCGTGAAGCAGGAACGATGACGCTACGTTGATCGCTATACGCCCCAGTATACGCTCACGCTGACGGCAACGACGCATATGCGTGGCGGCCGGACCTTCGCGGCGACAGTGCATAGTGTTGATGATGATCGGGCGGCATTTGCGCCAGTGCCGAGTCATGCCTGATGAGATGCCCTGTCGTCCGTGAGCACTATACTGTAGTTTTATGACGGAGACTGTCTGATGCGCGCACTTGTTTGGCATGGAAAAGGCGATGTTCGGGTCGATACTGTAGCAGACCCCGAGATCAAGCATCCGCGCGATGCGATCATCAAGGTTACGGCCTGTGCGATTTGCGGATCCGACCTTCATCTACTCGACGGCTACCAGCCGACGATGCAGGCGGGCGACATTCTTGGCCACGAGAACATGGGCGTGGTCGTCGCACTCGGCTCCGAAGTCACCAATCTGAAGATCGGCGACCGCGTCGTCGTGCCGTTCACGATCAGCTGCGGCGATTGCTTCTTCTGTCGCAAGGGGCTGTTCTCGGCGTGCGAGCGGACCAATCCGAATTCCGAGATGGCGATCAAGGCGATGGGCCATTCGCCTGCCGGCCTGTTCGGGTTCAGCCACATGCTGGGCGGCTATTGCGGTGGCCAGGCCGAGTATCTGCGCGTGCCGATGGCGGATATCGGCCCGATCAAGGTGCCCGACAGCGTCACCGACGAGCAGGCGCTGTTCCTCTCCGACATCTTCCCAACCGGCTACATGGCGGCCGAGAATGCGCAGATCCAGCCCGGCGACACCGTGGCGATCTGGGGTTGCGGTCCGGTCGGTCAGTTCGCGATCCGCTCGGCGCTGATGCTCGGCGCGGGCCGCGTGATCGCGATCGACGAGGTGCCCGAGCGTCTGGCGATGGCCGAGGCAGGCGGCGCGGAGACAATCAACTTTGCCGAGGTCGACAGCGTCTATGACGAGCTCCAGTTCCGCACCAAGGGCCGCGGCCCGGACAGTTGCATCGACGCGGTCGGCGCCGAGGCTTCGGGTCATGGCGCGATGGATGCGGTGATCGACAAGGTGAAGGCGGCGACCTTCCTCGCGACCGACCGCGTGCACGTGCTGCGCGAGGCGATCATGAGCTGCCGGATGGGCGGCACGGTGTCGATACCCGGCGTCTATGTCGGGATGGGCGACAAGATCCCGATCGGCGCGATGATGAACAAGGGGCTGACGATCAAGACCGGCCAGACGCACGTCCAGGCCTATACCAAGCCGCTGCTCGCACGGATCGAGGCGGGCGATATCGACCCAAGCTTCGTCGTGACGCACCCGGCCAGCCTCGAAGATGCGCCCGAGATGTACCAGAAGTTCCGCGACAAGCAGGACGGCGTCATCAAGGTCGTGCTGCGGCCGTAACCCCATCCCGAGCCGGTCCGTTCTCGTCGAGCGGTCCGGCTTGGCCTTTTTTGATCCCCATTCAGAAGGACGTACCGATGAGTGACAAGGTTCAGACCCCCGTCCCCGGCAATCCTGCGAGCAAGGGCGCACCGGACGGCATATCGGACTCGCCGCGCGGCAACGACGATGTTCACGGCCGCAGCGAAGGCGGCGAAAGTGGCGGCGGCTCCTACCCCAACCCGCATGCCGGCAAAACCGAGACGAACACCGGTTTCATGGCGCATGGCGGCCAGACCGACATCGCCTATCACGGTGGCGGTCAGGCCGGCGAAGACGGCGGCGATGCAGGAAACGGTGTCGCAGGCTCGGACGGCGGTGACCGCACGACGATCGCCGCCGACCCCGACGCGGACCGCGAACCGCATGCGATCTCGGCCGAAGGTCACACGATCGCGGTCGTCGAGACGTCGGGTATCGCCGAAGCCGAGGCCAACGGCAAGATCGGTACCGATGCCGACTACGAGGACGAGCAGAAGCAGCCCGGCGCCGGCTGAAGTCGCCGCGCCTAAGTCTGCATTTCCCGCAATTCAAAACCAGCTGCCGCGCATCCCGCCCGGTAAAACCACGAGGATAATCCCATGTCTGCACCCGGAGATCTCCAGGAAATCTACACCGACGAACTGAAGGATCTGTGGTCCGCGAACGACCAGATGAAGAAGGTCCTCAAGAAGATCACGTCCAAGGCGAGCGATGCTTCGCTGAAAGAGATGCTGACCAAGTCGCAGGCGGATATCGAGACGCATACCGACCTGCTCAAGGACCTGATCGCATCGAACGACGAGAAGGTCTCGAAGGAGCATTGCAAGGGCATGGAAGGCCTGGTCGCCGAAGCCACCAAGCATGTCCTTGAGGAGGGGCCGGAGAAGGGTCCGCTGCTCGATGTGATGATCATCGCGCAGTATCAGCGGATGACGCATTACGGGATCGCTGGGTTCGGCACGGCGACGGCGTACGCCAAGGCGTTGGGGCTCAAGGACGACCACAAGAAGCTCAGCGCGGCCACCAAGGACATCTATGGTGGCGACGAATATATGACGAAGCTCGCCGAGACGACCGTCAACATCGACGCCGAAGACGAATGAGATGCTCGCCCGCCGGCACCAACCCGGCGGGCGACGACCCAACGCAGACGATGAAAGCGACGACGATGACGACCTACCCTTTGAGCGAACCGGCTACGATCTATGCCGCGGAACCGTCCGGCGATGCGACGTCAGAAGCGGTCGGACAAGGAACGCTGGAAGAGTGCGTGGATATCGTCGCTGATCTTCCGGCGGACAGGCAAAAATCGGTCATGATCCAGATGGATGATATCGACCTCAGCTTCGGCTCCCGGGACATCAGCGAACTTTTACGGTTTCTGCGGGAGGAAACCCCAGGCCTTTCGGACACCGAAATAGCCGAGGTGAAAAGCGCCGACCTGTAAGGGTCAGATGCGTGTTGCGATGCCGGGCGATGATGCTATCGGCGACGGCCACCCAGGACCGTGGGTGACCGCCACCTCTCATCACCCGACCAATTCGGCGGTTGCCTGACCCCGGTCTTCGTCGTCACGAAACGACCGTCGGTCAGGCAGGCGCCGATCCTTCCTCTCTCGAAAGCGAACTCATGGCCGTGGCTCCCGACGAACGCTCGGCCGTGCTCGAACGAACCCGCGCCCTCAAGATGGCGCGGTCGGTCCACGCTTATGTTCGCGGCAACACGGCGCAGTTCTATCAATGGCTCGAGGAGTCACCCGTCGCAGCCAGCATTCCAGAAGGTCCGGCAGTCTGGATTTGCGGCGACTGTCATCTCGGCAATCTCGGGCCGGTGGCAGATGCGGATCATCGCGTCGACATCCAGATACGCGATCTGGACCAGACCGTCATCGCCAATCCCGCCTACGACCTGATCCGCCTCGGCCTGTCGCTCGAAACCGCGGCACGCAGTTCGGATCTGCCGGGGGTCACGACCGCACGGATGATCGAAGCGATGGTCGACGGATATTGCCGGGCGCTGACCCCGACCGTCGAGGACGATCCGCGCGAACCCGACGTCGTCCGGTCGGTAAGGCGCGAGGCGATCGGCAGACGGTGGCGCCATCTCGCAAAGGACCGTCTCGAGGACGTCGAGCCAAACATTCCGCATAACAAACGCTTCTGGAAGCTGTCGCGCGCGGAGAAGAGCGAGATCGTGGCGCTGTTCGGCGAGGATTCGGTTCGCGCGCGATGCATGGAACTGGCCGGTGTTGTCGGCGACGGGAAACTTCGGGTGGTCGACGCTGCCTATTGGCGCAAGGGGTGCAGTTCGCTCGGTCACCTTCGTTTCGCGGTGCTGATCGGCATCTCGCACGGCAAGGCAAAGGATGAACGACTGGCGCTGGTCGATATCAAGGAGGCCGTGGCCTCCGTCGTACCGGTAACGAGCGAGACGACGATGCCGCGCGACGCGGGTCAGCGGGTGCTCGCCGGGGCAACCGCGCTGTCGCCGAACCTGGGCCAGCGAATGGTCGCGGCGCACCTGATGGGCAAGCCCGTCTTCCTGCGCGAACTGGCGCCGCAGGACCTCAAGATCGAGGTCGAACAATTCAGTCGCAAGGAAGCGGTCGCCGCCGCGTCCTACCTGTCGTTCGTCGTAGGTCAGGCGCACGCGCGACAACTCAGCGACGCCGCGAGATTGGCATGGCGCGACACACTGACCGCCCGCGATGAGAAACTCGATGCACCGTCTTGGCTATGGCAAGCGATCGTCGCGATGGCCGGAGCACATGAAGTGGGCTATCTCGAACACTGCCGCCGCTTCGGCGCGCATGGGTGAGGTCTTCCCCCATTAACTCATGACATAGGGCGATCGTGATGCAGTCGGGCCGGTGATGCGCTTACCCCATCATCCGCCCGCGCAGGTTGAACAGGATCACCAGCGTTCCCGACACCATCAAGGCGATGATGAGCGCGGAGAAGAGGATCAGTTGCAGGTCGTGGCGCGACGAGCGCTTGAGGCTGATGTGAAGGAAACAGCGGAACTGCACCGCCATCTGGACGAGCCCCAGCGCCAGCACGGTGCCGAAGATGGCGCGTGCGCCGAACGACGGCCAGCGGACCATCGCGAAGGCCGCCGCCGTCAGCGCGAGCGACAGGCCGTAGCCGATCGCATAGGTCCTGAGTTCGCGGGTCCGGTCGCTCATCCGATGTTCCCTTGCAGATAGACGACAGAGAAGATCGCGATCCAGACGATGTCGAGCAGGTGCCAGAACAGCCCCAGCCGCAACAGGTTGATCCTCACGCGCGCATCGAGGCCGTAGGCGCATACCTGCCCGACCATCACGACCAGCCAGAAGCAAGCGACCGCGACATGCAGCCCGTGCAGCCCGACCAGCGCGAAGAACGACGACAGGAATCCGCTGCGCATCGGGTAGGCGCCGTGCGCGAACATCGTCGCGAAGTCGTTCGCCTCGAGCGCCAGGAAGACGAGGCCGAGGCCGAGCGTCGCGCCGAGCCAGGCAAACAGCACACGGCGCGGTTCGTCGTACTTCATCGCAATCGTCGCGCGGCCGAACGTCGCGCTGCTCGTCAGCAGCAGCAGCGTCTCGACGAACGCGGGCAGCAGCTTGAATTCTGAGGCGGGCGTCGGGCCGCCGACGGTGCTCGCGATCATCGTGCCATAGGTCGCGAACAGCAACGCGAAGATCACCGCGTCGCTCATCAGGAATATCCAGAAGCCGAAGATCGCATTCTCCGCCTGGTCCTGCGTCAGCGCGCCGGTGTCGCCAAGGTTGAGGCCGGCATGCGCCAGTTCGGGTTCGCTCACGCCACGATCTCCGCAAGGCCACGATTGACTGCCGCAGTCTCCAGTTGCCGCGGAACCGCGGGCGTCGCCCGGACGCGCGTGAGCCATGCCTCATGCTCGCGCGCGACCTCCGCAGCGGGAATGGTCCGATGCTGGTCGCGACCGAAGCTGCGTAGCACGACCGCCGCGACGATCACCTGCAGCGCGACGACGGTCAGTCCCCAGATCTCCCAGATCAGCCCGAACGCGGCGACCGCGGCGGTGAGCCCGATCACGACACTGGTCGCGCTGCCCCGCGGCACGACGATGTCCTCGTAAGCGGCTGGTGAGGCGTAAGGGTCTGGCTGGCCCTCGTCATGCTTGTGATCGTAGAACGGGTTGCGTCCGTCGATTAGTGGCAGGACGGCGAAATTATACTCTGGCGGCGGTGCGCTGACCGACCATTCGAGTCCGCGGCCATCCCACGGGTCGCCCGCTTCCACGCGGGTCTTGGCACGATCGCGGATGCTCACCCACAACTGGATGCCGAGCGACGTCAGCGCCGCCAGCAGGACGAACGCGCCGACGCCTGCGACGTACAGCCACGGCCGGAACGACGGTTCGAAGATCGCCTGCGTCCGCCGCGCCATTCCGCTCGCGCCGAGCACGTAGAGCGGGAAAAAGGCGAGGTAGAACCCGACTACCCAGCAGGTGAACGCGATCCGCCCCCAGCGCTCGTCGAGGCGGAACCCGAACGCCTTGGGGAACCAGTAATGATAGCCCGCGAGCATCCCGTAGAGCAGCCCCGGGATCAGCATGTTGTGGAAATGCGCGACCAGGAACAGCGTGTTGTGGACCAGGTAGTCGAGCGGCGGCATCGCGAGGATGATGCCGGTGAAGCCGCCCAGCACGAACGTCATCATGAACGCGAGCGCGTAGAGCATCGGCACGGTGAAGCGCACCTCGCCGCGAAACATCGTCCAGATCCAGTCGTAGATCTTGACGCCGGTCGGCACGCCGATCGTCATCGTCGCGATCCCGAACGCCGCGTTGACGTTGGCCGACTGCCCCATCGTGAAGAAATGATGGACCCACACGGTGAAGCTCAGCACCGCGATCGCCATCGTCGCGATCACCAGCGAGGTGTAGCCGTATAGATCCTTGGTCGAGAAGGTCGACACGACCTCCGAATACACGCCGAACGCGGGCAGGATCAGGATGTAGACCTCGGGATGACCGAACAGCCAGAACATGTTGGCGTAGTTCATCATGTTGCCGCCGAGGTCGTTGGTGAAGAAATGGAACCCCAGATAGCGGTCGAGCGCGAGCATCAGCGTCGCGACGGTCAGCGGCGGCATCGCGAAGATCATCAGGATCGACGTGCACAGGCTGGTCCACGAAAACATCTGCATCCGCATGAACCGCATGCCGGGCGCGCGCAGCTTGTAGACGGTGCAGGCGATGTTGATCCCCGCCATCGTCGAGCCGATCGACCCCAATGTCACCGCCCAGATCCAATAGTCGACGCCGACGCCGGGGCTGAACGCGCGCTCGGTATAGGGCGGGTAGCCACTCCATCCGCCGGTCGAGAATTCGCCGACCACAAGGCTTGCCATCATCAGGCCGGCGGCGCCGATCGTCAGCCACAACGCGATCGAATTGGCCCAGGGAAATGCCATGTCGCGCGCGCCGATCTGGAGCGGCAGGACGTAGTTGATCATCCCCGTCAGGAACGGCATCGCCATGAAGAAGATCATGATCGAGCCGTGCGTCGAGAATAGCTGGCCAAAATGGTCGGGCGACAGGAAGCCGGGGTTCTCGATCGCCACCGCCTGCTGCATCCGCATCAGCACCGCCTCGACCAGCGCTCGCGACAGCATCACGAACGCGACGACGATGTACATGATGCCGATCTTCTTGTGATCGAGGCTAGTGAGCCACTCGGTCCACAGATACCGCCACTTGCCATAACGCGTCAGCAGCGCCGCGACGACTACCGCGCCGACCACCACCAGCGCGCCCGCGAACGCACCGATGATCTCGCTGATCGTCGGGTTCTCCCACGCGCGCACGAACGGCAGGTCCTGCCAGCCGAACCGGCCGAGCACGGCCGGCCAGAGGGGAACGGAAACGGTCATCGAACGGCTTTCGTAGAAGAATGGGTCATGCCGCCAGTCGCGGCGACGACGTGCTCGAACAGGTGTGGCGTGACATGCGCGAACTCGACGGGGTGCGTGATAATCGACCGCGCAGACAGCCGCCGCCACGTCTGCGCATCGAGGGTACGTTTGCCGCGACGTGCAGCCGCCGCCCAGCGATCGTATTCCGCCGGCGACACCGCGACGACGTCGAACTGCTGCTGCTGGAAGCCGGCGCCGTTATACTGCGTGTTCTCGCCGCGGAACCGTCCCGGCCGGTGCGCCTGGATATTCAGCTCGGTCGTCATCCCGCCCATCGCATAGACCTGCCCGGCGAGCTGCGGGATCAGCATCGACTGCATCACCGTGCCGCTGGTCAGCTTGATATGTACCGGGCGCCCGGCGGGAATGGTCAGCCGATCGACCGACGCGACGCCGAGGTCGGGATAGACGAACACCCATTTCCAATCGAGCGCGATCGCCTGCACCTCGACCGGCGCTGCGCCCGGCAACCGCCGATACGGATCGTCGATCTGCGTCCAGTGCCACAGCAGTACCGCCAGCCCGATCACGATCCCGGCAGGCGGGATCCAGATCAGCGCCTCGACCCACCACGAGAAATTCCACTTAGGCCGGTACGCGTCGCTACGGTTGGACAACCGGTAATGCCACGCGAACAGCGGAGTCAGCAGCAGCACCGGCCCCGCGACGAACAGCAGCACGATCGATACGGTGACGAACAGGTCGCGCTCGTGCCCCGCCACCGGCCCCTGCGGATTGAAGAAGCCGTGCGACAACGCCGTACAACCGCCCAGACCGACAACAGCCGCGACCAGCGATAGACGCAATATCACTCGCTTGAGCCGTATGACCACGTGTCCCCCTAATCATCCCGTCCGCCGTCTTAAGCCGCGAGCGCGCTGACGTCTTTAACTTACAGACCGTCCGCCACTGTCGGTCGACAATGGCGGACGGTCTTTGACGCTAACCGAATGAGGAGCCTGCGCGGCCGCCCCCCGCACGCATCACGTGCGGGGCAAGGCATAGGCCAGCGTGTAGTCCCCATAGCGCGTCCCGAGCGCACCGTGCCCGCCCGCGGTGATCACGACATATTGCCGCCCGTCCGCGCCCCGGTACGTCATAGGCGTGGCCTGCGCCCCGGCCGGAAGCCGTGCCTTCCAGACGACCTTGCCGGTCCTCAGGTCGAACGCGCGCAGATACTGGTCGGTGGTCGCGGCGATGAAGGCAAGCCCGCCGGCGGTGACGATCGCCCCCCCGAGGTTCGGCACGCCGGTCTTGATCGGCACCCCCAGATGCGACCCGAACAGGCCGGTATCCCGCGCCGTGCCGAGCACCTCGCGCCACAGGATCTTCTTCGTCTTGAGGTCGACCGCAGTCAGATGCCCCCAGGGCGGCGCGTTGCACGGCGCGCCGAAGATACCGATCCACGCCTGGACGACCGCGACGTACGGCGTGTTGTACTGCGTCTGCAACTGCGCCTGCCGCGCGTTCTCGCCGCCCTGCTTCTGCGCCATCAGCGGCCCGACGCGCGGATCGTCGCGGCGCATCAGCCACAGCTTGAACGGCATCTCCATCGTGTTGACGGTCATGATGCCGCGCACCGGATCGACCGCCGCGCCGCCCCAGTCGGTCACGCCGTCGAACGCGGGATGGCCGATGATCGGCGTCAGGCCGATCGGCTGGTAGATCCCCGCACCCTGCGAGCGACGAATGTCGATCCGGCACAGCAACTGGTCGATCGGCGTCGCGCCCCAGGTGGCCTTTTCGCTTGGCGCAGGCGGGGTGAACGACGGCATGCCGACCGAGAAAGGCTGCGTCGGCGATACCGTGACGCCAGGCGTCGCACCGTCGGTCCGCACGCGTCGCTCGGCAACCGCAGCGATCGGCGCGCCCGTCAGCCGGTTGAGGAAATAGACCTGGCCCATCTTGGTCGTCTGGAGCAGCGCGGGGATCGTTCGCCCGTCGGGGGCGCGGTAATCGAACAGCGACGGCCCGATCGGCAGGTCCATGTCCCACATATCGTGGTGGACCAGTTGCCGGCTCCAGCGCAGCTTGCCCGTCGCGACGTCGAGCGCGACGATCGAGGTGCCGAACCGGTCGTCGAACGGCCGGCGATAGCCGATCCAGTAATCCGGCGAGGCATTGCCCGTGCCAAGGTACACGAGGCCGTTCGCGGCATCGGCGGTGATCGCGCCCCAGACGTTGGGCGTGCCACGCGTGTAGACCTGCCCTGCGGGCAGCGGCGCGATCGCGTCCTGCGACCGGCCGACGTCCCACGCCCATACCGGCTTTCCCGATACCGGGTCATACGCACGCACCACGCCGCTCGGTATGTTGCGGTTGACGTTGTCGGTGATCCGCTCACCGATGATCAGTCGCCCGTTGACGACCATCGGCGGCGACGTCCCGATCTGGTCGGACGCGTTCGACACGCCCATGTTGGCGCGAAGGTCGATGCTCCCGTTCTGGCCGAAGCTCGGGCATACGCGCCCGGTCTCCGCATCGAGCGCCACCAGTCGCGCGTTGAAGGTCGGCGCGAAGATGCGATGTGGACACGGCGTACCGGCAGGCGCCTCGAAATACGCCACGCCGCGGCAGACGAGGTAGTTGTTGCCCTGCACATTGGCCGCCTCGTGCCAGCTCCACCTGGTCCGTCCCGTAGTCGCGTCGATAGCCTGGACGAACGAATGCGGCGTGCACGTATACAGCGTGTTGCCGATATGGATCGGTGTCGCTTCGGAATGATATTCGCGCTTGTGCTCTGTGGTTTCCGCCGCGACCGGGAGGTCACCGGTCCGCTGCGTCCAGGCGAGCGTCAGGCGCTCGGCATTGGCCGGCGTGATGTCGGCGAGGGAGGAATAGCGCCGGCCCGACGCGGTCCCGCCATAGTCCTTCCAGTCGTTGTCGGCCTCGCCCGTCCCCGCTTGCGGCTGGTCCGCTGGCATGGCGCGGACCGGACCCTGCGCGTCAACGTCCCGCCCCCGCACCGCCAGCAGGCCGACGAACAGCACCGCGACGCAAGCCGCGACGGCGGGCGCGGCGCGTGAAAAGCCGGAAGAGCGATCAGGCGCCGTCCCGCGTCGACCGCCCATCAGCAGGATCAAGACCAAGAGCACGGTCGGCGCAACGATGCGGGGCACGAGTTGCAGACCGTCGAAGCCGACTT
This sequence comes from Sphingomonas faeni, assembly GCF_040407565.1. Taxonomy (GTDB): domain Bacteria; phylum Pseudomonadota; class Alphaproteobacteria; order Sphingomonadales; family Sphingomonadaceae; genus Sphingomonas; species Sphingomonas faeni_F. Next base: position 193,501 of record NZ_JAPZPR010000004.1, on the reverse strand, counting down.
CCCAGACGGCCCAGACCAGCGTGGCGATCCAGATCGCCACGAACAGCCAGCGGCCACGTGGGTCGTCTCGACCGACAAGCGCACCGCTCAAGACGATCGCAATCCCGACGATCAGATAATATGGCGACCCATACAGCGATACCAGGACGGCGCCGGCAACGACAAAGAACCCGCCGAGCACCGCAATGATCCAGCCAAGGGCACATGCCAAATTTCGTCTCATGCCCGTCCACTCCGCCCATGCCTTTCCGGCCAACGTACGACAGTGAAGCAGGCTGCTTGATGACGGAGATTTCATCAACGCCGTGTTGAATGGGGACTTCGTAAGCCGGCGTTGCCGAGCGAGCGTGAAAGGGGGAGCGATTCATCGACGGATCGCCTGTGATCGACTGGCCTGTTCGAAACGTTCCGAATAATCGATTGGACAAATGTCTGTCGGATGCTGCACTTTAAGCAATACGGTTACACCTATCCAGAGAGGACGCCGACATGGCCGATTACGAACAGCCCAAGAGCAGCGGTTGCCCGATGGGCCCCAACGGCGGCGGCGAGGTCAAGGCCCGCTCGCTGCTGGGTCGCACGAACAAGGACTGGTGGCCCGATGCGCTGCCGATCGACATGCTGCACCAGCACGGCGTCTCCCCCGACCCGATGGGCGAAGAATTCGACTATGCAGAGTCGTTCCAGCAGCTCGACTATGCCGCGCTGAAGGCGGACCTGACCGCGCTGATGACCGACAGCAAGGCTTGGTGGCCTGCCGATTACGGTCACTACGGCCCGTTCATGATCCGCATGGCGTGGCACGCCGCCGGCACCTACCGCGTGACCGACGGTCGCGGCGGGTCGTCCTCGGGTCAGCAGCGCTTCGAGCCGCTCAACTCGTGGCCGGACAACGGCAACCTCGACAAGGCACGTCGCCTGTTGTGGCCGCTGAAGCAGAAGTACGGCAAGAACATCAGCTGGGCCGATCTGTTCATCCTCGCGGGCAACGTCGCGATCGAGAGCATGGGCGGACCGATCTTCGGGTTCGCCGGCGGTCGCAAGGACGTCTTCGCCTCCGAGGGCGACACGTTCTGGGGCGCCGAGGAGCTGTGGGTCAACGAGGGCGCGCAGACGCGCATCAGCGAGGACCTGCCCGAGCTCGAAGGCCCGCTCGCTGCGATCCAGATGGGTCTCATCTACGTCAATCCGGAAGGTCCGGGCGGTGATCCGAACCCGCTCCTTTCGGCGCGCGACATGAAGGCCACCTTCCAGCGGATGGCGATGAACTCCGAGGAAACCGTTGCGCTGACCGCGGGCGGCCATGCGTTCGGCAAGGCGCACGGCGCCAAGCCGGCACCGCACTTCAAGGCTCCGTCTTCCGAATCCGTGCACATGCAGGGTCTCGGCTGGCTGACCGACAGCGAGGAGATCGGCCAGGGCCACATCACGACCTCGGGCGTCGAGGGTGCATGGTCGAACAACCCGACCAAATGGACCGGCGATTACCTGCGCCTGTTGTTCAAGTACGAGTACGAGCTGACCGAGAGCCCCGCCGGTGCCAAGCAGTGGCAGCCGGTCAACCCCGAGCACGAGGACATGGCCCCCGACGCGCGCGACCCGAACAAGCGCGTGCCGACGATGATGACCACCGCCGACATGGCGCTGAAGATGGACCCCGAGTTCCGCGAGATCGCACTTCGCTTCCGCGACGATCAGTCGGCACTCGACGACGCGTTCGCACGCGCCTGGTTCAAGCTGACGCACCGCGACATGGGTCCGCGCGTTCGCTACCTCGGGCCTGAGGTTCCGAGAGAGACGTTGATCTGGCAGGATCCGGTTCCCGAGGGCACCGCGCCGTCGGACGCCGATACCGCTGCGTTCAAGGACGCCGTGCTGTCGAGTGGGCTGACGATCGGCGAGCTGGTCAAGACCGCTTGGGCATCGGCATCGAGCTATCGGCGGTCGGACCACCGCGGTGGTGCGAACGGTGCGCGCATCGCGCTCGCACCGCAGAAGGATTGGCCGGTCAACGAGCCCGAGCAGTTGAGCAAGGTTCTGGCCAAGCTCAACGAGCTGCGCGGCGATATGTCGCTCGCCGATGCGATCGTGCTGGCCGGTTCGGCAGCGGTCGAGAAGGCAGCGCGGGATGCCGGTCACGACGTGTCGGTGCCGTTCCTTGGTGGACGCGGCGATGCGACGCAGGAGTGGACCGATGTCGAAAGCTTCGTGTGGATGGAGCCGCAGGCCGATGGCTTCCGCAACTACCTGAAGACGCGTCACCCGGTGAAGACCGAGGAGCTGCTGCTCGACAAGGCTTCGCTGCTCGGCCTGTCCGCGCCGGAGATGACCGTGCTGGTCGGTGGCCTGCGCGTACTCGGCGCGAACTTCGGCGATGCGCCCGAGGGCGTGCTCACCGAGCGCAAGGGCCAGCTGACCAACGACTTCTTCGTCAACCTGCTCGACAACGACACCTTCTGGGATCTGGTCGACACGTCGAGCGACGAGAAGTTCATCGGCTACGATCGTGGTGGTCGCGAGAAGAAGTGGCAGGCGACCCGTACCGACCTGATCTTCGGTTCGAACTCGCAGCTGCGCGCGACAGCTGAGGTCTATGCCGAGAACGGCCACGAGCAGAAGTTCGTTCGTGACTTCGTCAAGGCCTGGGTAAAGGTCATGAACGCCGATCGTTTCGACGTCACGGCAAAGCCTGTGTCGTCCAACCAGGCGACTTAAACTTCGGTAGGATGGGATAGGCCGTGATGATCTGGGCAATCAGAACACCACGGCTTATCCGCCACGGCAGGCCAGAGGAGGCCCCGGAGGCGTCTTGCTTACTGTCGCGATCTCGTACGTTGGACGGCAGCTCCTGCATCCGCTGAACGTCTATCTTCCTGCGGTCCCCCCGCAAGCGGCGATCGAATCGATCGAGAGCCGCGACAACCATCAGGCGATTGGGCTGGAACGCGAGCGCGGCTGGATCGCATCCGCCTGCCTGGGCGATCCGGCTTCGGTGATGTTGGTTGACCCTGTCAGCCTGACGCCGACATCGCCCGCGCCTGGGCCAGCGCCTCGGCATAGGTACCGGTGCTGACGATCGGGCCGAGCCGTGCGCGTGCCAGCATCGCGGTCGGTTGCGAGGACAGGCCGCACAGGATCACGCGCGTATGCGTAGCCCCGGCGCGGCGAAGCAGCTCGGCGATGGCGGCGACACCGCTCGCATCGAGCATCGGCACTTGTTCCAGTCTTAGGATCAGCACGCGCGGCACGCTGCCCAACCGGCGATAGGTATCCATCAATCCGGCCGCGACGCCGAAGAAGAACGGGCCGTCGATCCTGAACATCTCGACCCCCTCCGGCAGCGCACCCCGTTCGGCTAGTATGTCGTCCTCGGGGCCAGTGATCGCGACGGTCTCGCTCATCCGCGCCATGAACAGCAAGGCGGCGAGCGTCACGCCGACGCCGATCGCCACCGTGAGGTCGACGAGCACGGTCAGCCCGAACGTCAGCAGTAGCACCGCGCGGTCGCTATTCGGCATCCGCAACAGTCCGACGAACCGCTCCTGCTCGCTCATGCCCCAGGCGACGACGAACAGGATCGCCGTCAGCGCCGCCATCGGCACGAACGCCATCAGCCGCCCGCCGAATACCACGAACAGCAGCACGAACACCGCGTGAAGCATGCCTGCGACCGGGGTCCGCGCGCCGGCCTTGATCGCCGTCGCAGTACGCGCGATCGCACCGGTTGCGGGCAGCCCGCCGAACAGCGCCGAGGCGATGTTGGCGACGCCCTGCGCGACCAGTTCCTGGTTCGAACGGTGGCGCGATCCGATCATCCCGTCCGCGACGACCGCGGACAACAGCGCCTCGACGCCGGCGAGAAACGCGATCGTGAACGCCGATGGCAGCACCGCCTGGATCTTGGCCAGCGTCCAGATGGGGAACACTGGCATCGCGATCCCGCTCGGCATGGCTGGAAAGCGCGAGCCGATCGTCGCGACGTGCGCGTCACTCACCACCACGACGATCGAGGCGAGCACGACCGCGACGAGGAACCCCGGCAAACGGGGTGCGACGCGCTTCAGGATCAGGATGATGGCGAGCGCGGCCATGCCGACCGCGACGGTCGGGGCGTCGATGGTTCGGATCGCCTTCGCATAGGCTGCCCATTTCGGCAGGAAATCGGCCGGAACCGCGGCCATGTCGAGCCCGAGGAAATCGCGGACCTGGCTCGACGCGATGATCACCGCGATGCCCGCCGTGAAGCCGGTGACGACGGTGTAAGGGATGAACCGGATCAGCGCGCCGAGCCGCGCATAGCCCGCCACGATCAGGATGACGCCGGCGAGCAACGTCGCCAGGATCAGGCCGTCATAGCCGTGCCGCGCGATGACGGTGAACACCACGACCACGAACGCACCGGTCGGTCCGCCGATCTGGACGCGCGATCCGCCGAGTGCCGACACAAGGAAGCCCGCGACGATCGCGGTGATCAGCCCCTTGTCCGGCGACGCGCCGCTGGCGATCCCCAGCGCCATCGCCAAGGGGAGCGCAACGACCGCCACCGTCGCGCCAGCGATCGAATCGGCGCGGAAAGTGGCGAGCGAATAGCCTTCGCGCATCGTCGTGACGATCTTCGGGATGAAGGCGGTCATCGGCGTCGCTGCCAGTCCGCGACCGCCTGCTTGGTCGCTTCGCTGACGGCGATTGTCCCGACGACTGCGAGGAGGCAGAATTGCATCGTCGCGGCCGGGATCGGCGCGGTCCCCAGCACGGTGTTAAGCGGCGGCCAGAGCGTTGCGATAGCCTGCAATCCGAGCGCGATGCCGACACCGAGCAGCAGCCAAGCGTTCGACAACAAGGGCTTGCGGAAAATCGGGCGGCGCTCGCTGCGCATGCAAAGCACATAGCCGTTCTGGAACAGCACCGTCATCAGCAGCACCGCGTTCTGAATTTCAGGTAGCGGGCGACCATCGCGGTGCATGCTCGCGACGAGATACAGCGCGAGCCCGGTCATCAACAGCGCGGGCGGTATCATCAAGGCGGTCGCGCTCGGGTCGAGGATTAGGGCGCTCGGCGGACGGGACGGCTGGCGCAGTTCGTCGCCCTCGCCGCAGCCGAAACCGGGCATCACGTCCTGCGCGCCGTTGGTGACGAGGTTGAGCCACAGCAACTGCACCGCGGTCAGCGGCATCCGCAGGCCGAGCATCACCGCCCCGATGAACATGCCGATCTCGACGATCCCGGTGGCGAGCAGGATAATGACGATCCGCCGGACGTTGGCGTAGGTCACGCGCCCCTCCTCGACACCGGCGACGATCGACGCGCAATCATCATCGGCAAGCACCAGGTCGGCGGCGCCGCGCGCGACGTCGGCGCCCGCGACGCCTATCGCCACGCCGATATGCGCCGCCTGGAGAGCGGGCGCGTCGTTGACGCCGTCGCCGGTGACCGCGACAAGTTCGCCACTGGCGGCAAGAATGCGGACGGTCTCCGGCTTCTGGACAGGTTTGATCCGCGCGAGAACGCGGCCGGCGAGGACGAGTGCTGCGAGCCGGTCGGTATGGTCCGCGAGGTCGATCATCTGCGCGCCGGTCACGACTTGGCGCGGTCTTCGGCGCTCAGTTCCCCGGACCGCGGGTCACCCGGCAGCGGCAGGCGCAGCCAGTGCTCGCCGTCGGCGTCGATCGACTGCAACGTGAAGGCCGAGGTCCGGTTGATCGCGGCGTCGACCGCGATGCCGCTCGATCCGATCTCGATGCCGTTGCGCAGGACGACGATACGCCGGTCTCGCCCGCTGACCACGATGAATACCGGTCCCTTGGGCGACAGCTGCGGGTTCCAGATAAAATTCCCGCTCGTTGATCCCGCCGACGTCAGCAGACCCGGTGTCGACGCCACGACCGGAACGCGCGCGTCCTGCGTGATGACGACGGTGATCCCCAGCCGGGTGATCCCGAACAGCAATTTGGCGAACGCAGGCGGCAACCGGATACAGCCGTGCGACGCGGGATAGCCCGGCAGATTGCCCGCATGCATCGCGATCCCGCCCCAGGTCAGCCGCTGCATGAACGGCATCTGTGCGTCCTTGTAGACGTTCGACACGTGATCCGCGTCCTTCTGGAGCACGGTGAAGACCCCGGTCGGCGTCGCATGACCATCGCTGCCGGTCGACACGGTCGAGACGCCGATCGGCACGCCGTTGCGATAGGCATAGGCCTTTTGCGTAGTCAGGCTGACGACCACGGCGACGGGGCCAGCGGGCGCGATCTCGGGCGCCCATAGATACTCGCCGGGTTTGAGCTGCTCGATCCGGCCGTCGATGCTCGGCGGCATCTGCGCCGAAGCCGTCGTGGCGAACGTCAGCGCAAGCGCGAGGCGGCACGTCAGGAGGCGCGTCGTCATGATAGGGTCCGATCGAAAAGGTGCCGCCGAACAGGGCGGTCGACCAGACGCTATCGATCGCGCAGCGCCCGCATCACCATCGGAAACTACGCATCGGATTTACGATCCATCCCCTCCGTCTAGCAAGAGTCAGCCACCTCCCCCTGGCGGGGGAAGATCGTTTAGCTGTCCGCCTGATTGCCTTTACACCGCGCCACCGATCAGGCGCCCGATCGCCGCGGTCGCCGCCATCGCGAACGCACCCCAGAAGGTGACGCGGACCGTGCCGCGCCAGACGATCGCACCGCCGGTCTTCGCGCCGATCGCTCCCAGTAGCGCGAGGAACAGCAACGATCCGACCGGCACCGCCCAGACCAGTACCCGGGGCGGCACGATGAACACGGTCAGCAACGGCAGTGCCGCGCCCGCCGTGAAGCTCGCTGCCGACGCGAACGCCGCCTGGACCGGCCGCGCCCGTGTCCCCAGCGTGATCTCCAGTTCGTCACGCGCGTGCGCCCCGATCGCATCCTTCGCCATCAGCTGCGCCGCGACCGTCGCTGCGGTGGCAGCGTCCACGCCGCGCGCAACGTAAATCGCCGCGAGTTCGGCCAGTTCGCCGTGCGGGTCGTCGATCAGTTCGCGCCGCTCGCGTGCGAGTTCGGCGGTCTCGGTATCCGCCTGCGCGCTGACCGAGACATATTCGCCCGCCGCCATCGACATCGCGCCCGCGACCAGCCCGGCCGTGCCCGCGATGACGATCGCGCCGACCTGACCACCGGCGACGGCGACGCCGATGATCAGGCTCGCGGTCGAGACGATCCCATCATTGGCGCCGAGTACCGCTGCCCGCAGCCAGCCGATCCGGTCGGCGACGTGGCGTTCGCGGTGCGACGACAGTGCGCCCATGTCAGGCGATTTCGAGCATGTTCTCGACCTTCACCGCGCCCGGTGCCGCCCAAGCGGTACGCTCGGCGACCATCCGGTCGTGCGGCGAGTCGACCGAACCGGTCAGCCTCACGGTGCCGCCGTCGACCGACACCTTGATCGTGTCGCCATCGAAAAACCACGAGCGGTGCAGCGCGGTGCGGATGTCGTTGCTGACATCGGTCACGTCGACGCGCGGTTTGAGCGTGACGTGGTTGATCACGCCTACCACGCCCGCGAGCGGTCGCACCGCCGCCTCCGCCGCGTCCTTCTGGAAATGCCAGCGCACTTCGCCGCGCAGGCTGATCCAGCCATCCTCGACCTGCGCCTTGATGCTGTCGTGCGGCACGGTCGTATCCCAGGAGAGCCGCTCGACGATCGCGCCGGCAATGGCCTCGTCCCCGCGCTTGAATCGGTCCTCCAACTGCACCTCGATCTCCTCGGCGACCGCCCTCACGCCATCGACGCGCGCGGCCGCACGTTCGGCGGCGTATTTCGCGGCATAGCTGCCGGCGTGGCCGCTCAGCGTGACGATGCCGTTGTTCGCGGTTACGCCGATGTGCCCGGCGGGGACACTCGGATCCCAGTTGAGTTCGGCGAGCACGGCTTTCTGCAATCTGGCGTCGTGGGACATGACACTCTCCTGGCGACAGCGCGGGGAGGCCCGGGCCGATGACCGCAAACTATCGCCGCGACCGATCGCCGACACCGTCGGGAACTACGCAGCCCGCGCTTATGCGTAGTTCCCGATAGTTTCCCGAACCCGCCCGAACGCCGACAGCTTGATGAAAGAGGGAGACCGCGCATGACCTATTCGACCCTGATGGTGCATCTCGACGGCGGCCGCGCTAACGCGACGTTGCTCGACGTCGCCGCGACGCTTGCCGATCAGTACGGCGCCGCGGTGATCGGCATCGCCGCGTGCCAGCCGGTGCCGATCGGCACATGCGACGGCTATCTCGGCGGCGAATATGCAGTAATCGAACGCGATATCGTCGCCGACGAACTCGCCCGCGCCAAGACCGAGTTTCACGCACATGAACGGCTTGCGAAGCACGTCCTCGAATGGCGGTCGATCCCGACGATCGTCAACATCGCGCATGTCGTCGCGGAGAATGCGCGATCCGCCGATCTGGTCATCACCAGCGCTGGCCCCGGGTTCGCCGACCTCGCGACGCATGCCGACACCGGCGAGCTCATCCTGCGCGCGGGCCGCCCGGTGCTGGTCGTTCCCGACGGCGCGGCCACCGCCACCTTCTCGACGATCATGATCGCGTGGACCGATACGCGCGAATGCCGCCGAGCGATCAGCGATGCGCTGCCGATGCTCCACGCCGCCGACCGCGTGGTGATCGTCGAGGTCGCGATCGACGCGATCGATGCGCGCAAACCGATCGACGACGTCACCGCCTGGCTTGCACGCCACGGCGTCGATGCGGACAAGGTCGTCGCGCGGATGAAGGGCACAAGCATCGACACGCTCGCCGGCATCGCGGACGACGTCGAGGCCGACCTCGTCGTCGCGGGCGCCTATGGCCATAGCCGGATCCGCGAATGGGCGTTCGGCGGCGTCACCCGCGACCTGCTGCTGCGCGACCGGCGCTGCACGTTGCTGTCGCACTGAGCCGTGACGGGCGCCGCGATCCGCAAGTATCTTGGCCCGGTTGCCAAGGCGAACCGAAGACTAGTCGTCGGCGTCATGACCTTGTCGGCAGTCGCGATCATCGAAGGACTATTAGCATATAGCGGGTCTTTGGCTTAACATGCGTCATGATCGGAACGAGGGTGTCGAGGTCTTGCCCTCTGACGGATCGGATCAGTGTGTCGAACAAGGCCCGCATCTCGATGATCTGCCTTTGCGCCCCCCGAGCCACCGCACCGCCCGCATGATCGCGTTGCAGTCTTCGCCCGACACCGACCCCCAGGCGGTGGCGCGGGGCGATGCGATGCTGGCGGAGGAACTGGGGCTGCTGATCGACGGCGCGACGACCTATGCGATCTACATGCTCGATCCCCGCGGCCGCGTGACGATCTGGAACCGCGGGGCCGAGCGGATCAAGGGCTGGGCCGAGGCGGAGATCATCGGCCGCGATTTCGCGATCTTCTACCCCGCCGACGATATCGCCGCGGGCAAGCCCGAAGCCGACCTCGCCCGCGCGCATCGCGATGGCCGGATCGAGGAGGAGAGCTGGCGGGTCCGCAAGGACGGCTCCGAATTCCTCGCACACGTGACAATCACCGCACTCCACGACGACGCCGGCGCGCTGCGCGGGTTCGGCAAGGTGATCCGCGACATCACGCACGAAAAGGCCGCCGAAGCCGCGATCGTGCGCCGCGAACATCACCTTCGCTCGATCCTCAACACCGTCCCCGACGCGATGATCGTGATGAACGAGAACGGCATCGTCGCCTCGTTCAGCGCCGCCGCCGAACTCGTCTTCGGCTATGCGGCGAGCGAGGTGATCGGCCAGAACGTCGCGATGCTGATGCCGCAGGTGGAAGCGCGCGACCACGACGCGCACCTGCGGAAATACCGCCACACCGGTGAGCGCCACGTGATCGGCAACGTCCGGCTCGAACGCGCGATGCGCAAGGGCGGCGAGACGTTTCCGATCGAATTGGCGGTCGGCGAGGCGTCGATCGCGGGCGAGCGCATCTTCACCGGCTTCATCCGCGATCTCACCAACCGCCACGCGACCGAACGCCGCGTGCAGGAACTCCAGTCCGAACTCGTCCATGTCTCCCGCGTCAGCGCGATGGGTACGATGGCGTCCACGCTCGCGCACGAGATCAACCAGCCGCTCACCGCGATCGCCAATTACCTGGAGGCAACGCGGGCGATGATCGAGGCCAGCACAGACCCGCTGCTGGCCGACATCGCCGAAGCGCTCGACCTAGCGGCGGCGCAATCGCTGAGGGCGGGCACGATCGTCCGCCGACTGCGCGCGTTCGTCGATGGCGGAGATACCGGGTTCCGTGACGAACGTCTGGACCTGCTCGTCGAAGAAGCAACGAGCCTGGGCCTGCTTGGCGCGCACGAGGCGGGGATCACCGTCGTCAACACGGCCTCGCCAAGCCCGGTCATGGTCCGCGTCGATCGCATCCAGATCCAGCAGGTGCTGGTCAACCTCATCCGCAACGCGATCCATTCCATGGCGGCGTCACCCATCAAGACGCTGTCGATCGCCACCGCATCCGAGCGCGATGGGTGGATGCTGATCATCGTCGCGGATACCGGCTCCGGCATCGACCGCGACGTCCGTGCGCGCCTGTTCGAGGCGTTCGCGACCACCAAGGAGGACGGCATGGGGCTCGGCCTGTCGATCTGCCGGACGATCGTCGAGGCGCATGGCGGCCGGATCTGGGCGGACGGCGTCGCGAGCGGCGGCACCGCGTTCCACTTCACCGTGCCGCTCGCCGCGCTCCATGAATCAGGCGAAACCCATGACTGACATTTTGCGCACGGTGCATATCGTTGACGACGACGAGGCGATCCGCCAGTCGGTTGGTTTCCTGCTGCGCAAGGCGGGGTATGCGGTCCAGACCTATCCGGCCGGCACGCATTTCCTGAAGTCCGTGACGCGCGAGACACGCGGCTGCGTACTGCTGGACGTCCGCATGCCCGATCTCGATGGGTTGGAGGTACAGGCACGCCTCGCGCAAAGCGGCATCGCGCTGCCCGTGATCATGCTGACCGGTCACGGCGACGTCACACTTGCCGTCCGCGCGATCAAGGCCGGCGCGATCGAATTCCTCGAAAAGCCGTTCGAGCGCAGCGCCTTGCTCGAGGCGATCGAAACCGCGCTGGCGCACGCGGCCCGCTCCGACCGCGAGCACCTCGCCGCCGCGGACGCGCTCGTCCGGCTTGCCGCCCTCACCCCGCGCGAACGCGATGTGCTCGACGGCATGGTGCTGGGCCGCCCCAACAAGCTGATCGCCTACGACCTCGACATCGCCACTCGCACCGTCGAGGTCCACCGCGCCAATCTGATGGAAAAGCTCTCCGCGCGCAGTCTATCCGACGTCCTGCGCATCGCGTTTTCGGCGGGCCTTGGTGAAACCGCCGAACCGGCCTGAGCCCCCACCACGGCCCTCGTCTTCTACGTACAGACGCGGAATTGCCCGCGTGTCATCCAAGGTCGCAACGAGGACGTCCCGATGACCGACCAATCTATTCAATCCCATGACGGCATCGGCGTTTCGCTCGTCGACGGCGATCCCGCGATCCGTCGCGCGCGCCAGATCATGCTGTTATCGGAACGGTACGACGTGCGCTCCTACGCGACCAGCGCGGCGCTGCTCGCCGATCCGCGCTCGCGTGATTTCCCGTGCATCATCGTGGACGTCGAAAGCGCAGGCGGCAGCGGGATGGAAACCCTTCACGCGATGCGCGCATCCGGTTGGCGTGGCAAAGCGATCCTGCTCGACGGCACCGCCCCGCCCCCCGCGCTGATCCACGCCGCCGAACGCCACGGCGACCGGGTCCTCGATCGCAGCACCGGTGATGCCCCGTTGCTGACGGCGATCGCCGCCTCGATCGACCACGGCTGGTCCGGCTGGAACGCCGACGGTTGAGCCGCCCGGACCCATCCCCCTCTTCGCCAAGGACGTTCCTATGCCCACTACCGACCCATTTCACGAAGACCCCGACACCGCGCCCGTCCCTCGCGACGAAGGACGGGCCTTCCTGGTCGGCGGTGGGATCGCATCGCTCGCGGCGGCCGCGTTCCTGATCCGCGACGGCGACATGCGCGGGTCGGATATCACGATCATCGACGAGGGTGCGCTGCTTGGCGGCAGCCTCGACGGCGGTGGATCGGCGGAAAACGGCTATTCGCTGCGCGGCGGGCGGATGCTGGAGTCGAAATACCTCTGCACCTTCGACCTGTTCGGCTCGATCCCGACGCTGGAGGGCGACAAGACCGTTACCGAGGACATCTTCGACTGGAATGCGGTGATGAAGACGTCGTCGCACTCGCGGCTGTTCTCGGGCGGCAGGCGCCACGTCGCGCCGGAATTCGGGTTGACCGGCCACCATATCCACGGTCTCGAAAGGCTCGCGATCACGCCCGAGGCGATCCTCGACCGCTCGACCATCGCCGACCAGTTCGACGCAGGCTTCTTCAAGACTAATTTCTGGCTGATGTGGTGCACGACGTTCGCGTTCCAGCCGTGGCACAGCGCGGTCGAGTTCAAGCGCTATCTGCTCCGCTTCGCGCACATGGTCGGCGGTTTCAACCGGCTCGAGGGGATCATGCGGACGCGGCTCAACCAATATGACTCGCTGGTCCGCCCCCTCCACGCCTGGCTCGTCGCACGCGGCGTGCGCTTCCGGATGAACACGGTCGTCACCGATCTGCGTCTCGCCGACGACGAGGGAATGACCGTCGTCCGCGGGATACGCATCGCCGAAGGTACGAAGATCAGCGAGATCCGGGTCGATACCAACGACTACGTGCTGCTCACGCTCGGCTCGATGACCGAAGGCTCGAGCCTCGGATCGATGGACGCCGCGCCAGACCTGCTCGGCGCGACCGCCGGTGGCGGATGGGCATTGTGGGAGAAACTCGCGGACGAGCGGCCGCAATTCGGCAGGCCGGCGGTCTTCACCGGAGACGTCGACCGATCGAAATGGGTGTCGTTCACGACCACGCTCCACGACGCGACCCTGCTCGCGCTGATCCGCGACGCGACCGGCAACGTCCCCGGCGAAGGAGGGCTCATCACCTTTCCCGAATCCGCTTGGCTTGCCTCGATCGTCATCCCGTACCAGCCGCATTTCCTCGACCAGCCCGACGACGTCGCGGTATTCTGGGGTTATGGATTGACCGTCGATACACCCGGCGATTTCGTGCGGAAGCCGATGGCGGACTGCACCGGTCGCGAGATCATGATCGAAATCCTCGGCCATCTCGGCATCGCCGCGGAGGCCGAGGCGATCCTTGCCAGCGCGACCTGCATCCCCTGCATGATGCCGTTCATCACCAGCCAGTTCATGCCGAGACGGCACGGCGATCGGCCGGATGTCATTCCGGCCGACACCGCCAACCTCGCGGTGATCGGCCAATATTGCGAGCTCCCCGACGACTGCGTCTTCACCGTCGAATATTCGGTGCGGTCGGCGCAGACCGCGGTGTACGCGCTGCTCGGCCTGCGTCGATCGCCGCCCCCGGTCTACAAGGGCGCGTTCGATCCGCGCGTGCTGTTCGAGGCGTTCGTCGCGCTCCACGATCTCGCACCCGCCGGCACGCACGGTAGGTAGTTCCCGACGCTGGTGCCGCCGCACCCCGATCCTACGGTTTGGCAACGCTCCCTTGCAGAGGATCACGCCATGAAATTCAGCCATTCGATCGTCGCCGTGTTCGACGAACACGCCCAGGCCGATGCCGCGGTAAAGGCGCTTGCCGCGTCGGGGTTCGGGCTGCGGCGGTTGAGCATCGTCGGCAAGGGCTATCACAGCGACCAGACCGCGACGGGGTTCTACAACAGCGGCGACCGGATCCGCTTCTGGGGCTCGCGCGGCGCGCTATGGGGTGGCCTGTGGGGGCTGTTCATGGGCGGGCTCTACGCGACCGTTCCCGTCGTCGGCGGGGTCGTACTGCTCGGGCATCTGGCGGCGACGGTGATCGCGGCGATCGAGGGCGCGGTCGTGCTCGGCGGCACCGGCGCGCTGGTCGCGGCGCTCGCCAGCCTCGGCATCCCCGAGGACTCGATCGTCACCTACGAGACCGATATCGTGTCCGACGGGTTCCTCGTCATGGCGCACGGCAGTGAGGCGGAAATGGAGCGCGCCAAGCTGGTGCTCGAACCGCTCAGCCCGCGTAGGATCACGGTCCACCATGACCACGGCAATACGTCACCGCATACGCAACTGACCGGCGAACTGCCCATCGCTGAGCCAGTCGCCTGACGCAGGACGAGGCCCCGTTCTGGATCAGGTCGGCCGACGCGCAGCTGGCCGAACTCCAAACGTCACGTGACGGGTGAGCACGGCGGAGGCGAGGCAGCGTCTCGCACGCAACGGCCCGAACAGTGACACCGCAGAGACGCATACCGGCCCCTTACGCGCGATCGCGCGGCGCCTGCTGGAGCCGCTGTCGCTGATCCTGCTCGCTGCCGGGCTGGTGTCGGCGGCAACCGGCGATGCGATCGGCGGGTCGATCATCGTCGTAATCCTCGGGTTCTCGGTGCTGCTCGACACCTATCAGGAGGGACAGGCGGTCCATGCCGCGGCGATCCTGCGCCAGTCGGTCGCAGTGTCCGCGCGCGTCCGCCGCGACGGCGCGTTTGTCGCGGTCGCGATCGAAGCGGTGGTGCCGGGCGATATCGTCGAGGTTCGCGCCGGCGACATCATTCCGGCCGACGCGCTGATCCTCGACAGCAATGCGTTCACCGCGAACGAGGCCGCGCTGACCGGCGAACCCTATCCGGTCGACAAGCGTGCTAGCCACGTCGCTGCAACCACCGCCGCCGAAGCTTCGAACGCGCTGTTCCGGGGCGCGATCGCGCAGACCGGGACGGCGACCGCTTTGGTCGTCGGCACCGGCCGCGCGACGCTGTTCGGTTCGGCCGCTGCCGCGCTGGCGACCGCCGCCGCGCCCTCGCCGTTCGAGCGCGATCTGCATGCGTACGGGCTGCTGACGACGCGGCTGACCTTGGCGCTGGTAGTGGTCGTGCTGACGGCCAGCATATTCCTTGGTCGGCCATTGCTCCAGTCGCTCCTGTTCGCGGTCGCACTGGCCGTCGGGCTCACACCAGAGCTGCTGCCGATGATCACCACCGTCACGCTGTCGCGCGGCGCGATGCGGATGGCGAAGCGCAAGGTGATCGTAAAACGGCTCGCGTCGATCCACGATCTCGGCGCGATGACGATCCTGTGCACCGACAAGACCGGCACGCTGACCTCCGCGCAGATCAGCCTCGCGCGAAGCATCGGCCGCAACGGGGCGGACGATCCCGAAGCCGCGCGGCTGGGTGCGATTGCGGCGGCGCTCGGCGGCGATCGCGGCGCGCTCGATACGGCGTTGGTGACCGCATCACCGTACGCCGCGAAGGGTTGGACGCTGGCCGCGCAGAGCGTGTTCGACTTCGACCGCCGGCTCGGCACGGTGCTGGCGACGGGTGCAGGTGGCAAGATCCTGATCACCAAGGGCGCGCCGGAAGCAGTGCTCGCCGGATGCGCGGCGTTGACCGAAGCGGACCGAGCAGCAGTCCTGGCGCAAGTCCGCACGCTTGCCGAGCAAGGCCTGCGCACCATCGCGATCGCCTCGCGACCTTGGACCGGCCCAACGCATGCGCCAACCCCGGCCGACGAAACCAACCTCGTCTATGCCGGACTGTGCGCGTTCGCCGATCCGCCGAAGGAAACTGCCCCCGCCGCCGTCGCGCGTCTGCAAGCCGCGGGTATCCGCCTGAAGATCTTGTCAGGCGACGACCCCGTCGTTGTCGCCCGTCTCGCGGGGCTGGTAGGCCTTGCCACCTCTCGCGTGCTGTCCGGGGCCGACATCGCCAGGCTCAGCGACGACGCGCTGGCGGTGCAGGTTCGTGACGTCGACGCCTATGGCCGTCTGGCGCCCGACCAGAAGGCGCGGCTGGTGCGCGCGCTCCAGGCAAGCGGTGCGATCGTCGGGTACCTCGGCGATGGAATCAACGATGCGCCAGCGTTGAAGCTCGCCGATATCGGCCTGTCGGTCGCCGGCGCGGCCAGCGTCGCGCAGGCATCGGCGGATATGATCATGCTCGACAGCGATCTCGGCGTGGTTGCGGATGGCGTCGAGGAAGGGCGGCGGACGTTCGCCAACATCCTCAAATACGTCCGGATGGGCGCCAGTTCGAACTTCGGCAACATGCTGTCGATGGCCGCCGCTTCGCTGTTCCTCCCCTTCCTGCCGATGCTGCCGACGCAGATCCTTCTCAACAACTTGCTCTATGACGTGTCCGAGATCGGCATTCCGTTCGACAGCGTCCGGCCCGAAGCGGTCGCGCGGCCGCAGGTGTGGAGCATGCCCGCGCTGATCCGTTTTGCCGCAGTGATGGGGCCGCTGTCGTCGGCGTTCGACCTGCTGACGTTCGCGGGGTTGTCGCTGGTCTTCCATGTCGCGGCGCCGGAGTTTCGCACTGCCTGGTTCCTCGAATCGATGGCGACGCAGATCCTCGTGATCTTCGTGATCCGCACCAACGGACGACCATGGGCGGACCTGCCGCGGCCCGCGCTTGCGCTATCGTCTCTAAGCGCGCTTATGGTGGCGATGGTGCTGCCGTTCACGCCGGTCGGCAGCTGGTTCGGGTTCGTCGCGCCGCCGCTCGTCGTGGTTGCGAGCCTTGGTGGCGTCACGCTCGGCTATCTTGTGCTGGCCGAGCTGTTGAAGACCTTCCTGTTCGATCACCGCCCCACCAAGCGCGCGCTTCGCTGAATGAGCCTGGCAAGCCTTTGGCGCGGGGTGTTGCGCCATATCGGCTGGGTGCTGGGCCTCGCGGTGATCGCGATCGTCGTCGGCGCGGTTCTGCGGATCGGCGACCTGCACGCGTTCGCGACGATGCTCGAAGATGCGCATCCCGGCTGGCTGCTGGTCGCGCTGGCCTTGCAGGCGACTACCTATGCGAGCGTCGCGGCGGGCTGGAAGATCGTGCTGGGCCAGACCGGCACGCCGCAACCGCTGCGCCGTCTTTATCCGATCGCGGTCGGCAAGCTGTTCGCGGATCAGGTCATTCCGGTCGCGGGGATGGGTGGCAACATGTTCCTCGTCGACCAGTTGACTGCACTCGGGGTCAAGCGCGGCAACGCCGTCGCGACGCTGCTGGTGGCGATGATCGGATTCTACGCGGTGTACGGGGTCTGCGCATTGGCGATGCTGGCCACTCTTTGGATCAGCGGGCTGGCGTCGATCTGGATCGCGGGGTTCGTGCTGGTGTTCCTGGTCGTAGCGACCGTGATTCCCGGGCTGGCACTGTGGATCCGCCGGCGCGGGCGGCGCCCCCTCTCGCCAGCTCTCGCCCGGTTCGCGAGCACGCGCTCACTCGTCGCTATCATCGGCGAGGCGCCGAAGCGGTTGCTGGTCGACCGCCGGCTGATCGTCCGCGTCGCGGGCGTGAATGGCCTCGTCTTCCTCGCCGATGCGGCCAGCCTGATGGTGTGCTTCCTCGCGCTCGGCCAGCCGGTCGGCTTCTCGGTCGCGTTCGTTGCGGTGATGACTGCATCGATGATCGCGACGCTCGGCCCGATCCCGCTGGGCCTCGGCACGTTCGAGGCGGGCGCGACGGGGATGCTCGCGCTGATGGGGGTGTCGGTCGAGGCAGCGCTCGCGGCGACCTTGCTGCTGCGCGTGTTCACGCTGTGGCTGCCGCTCGTCCCCGGCTTCGTGCTGATCCGTACCGCCCTACGCGCCAAGACAGCCAGCCTGCCGCGTTAGGACGCTAGGCTGAGCGTCAGGCGCGGACGATGCGCGATCGGCCGGGGGCGGGGTGCGGCACGGATGCTACGGACTGCCAACGTCAGCACGGGTTCCACGACCAACCCGGCCGCCTCGATCGACAGCGCCGCCAGCGCCTCTCCATAGAGTTGCGCGAGCAGTTCGTGGGCCCGGCGCGCGCACGGCCCTGCGGCGGCATCGGCCATCGCCCGCGTGGCGCCGAGGCGGCGCTGGAAATAGAGTATCTCTGTGTGGATAGCGTTCATCACGAACTCCCCGCCGGTTCGCCCCATTGCCGCACGATGCGGGTGTCGATCAGCCGATCCGTATGCAGACGGTAGCGGACGTGGACGGCGGCGTCGGGACTCGGAAAGCACGTACCTTGCCAAGATCGTCAGGCGAGTGCGCCGGCGTGCAGCGCGATCTGCGCGTCTTCCTGCGAGGGGAGTATCCGGATTTCGAGCCCTGGAACCCACGCGAGACCCGCGCGGATCGCTTGGGCGGTTGGCGCGTCGTTCTCCCCGATCCCGCCAGTCAGCACGAGCATGTCGGCGCCCCCGAGCGAGGCGATCATCGCCGCGATCTGCTTGCACACCGATCGCTCGAACATCCGGACGGCGAGGTCGGCTTCTTCGGTCGCCGCAGCGCGCAGGACTCGCATGTCGCCGGACAGACCGGATACGCCGGCCATGCCCGATGCGTGATCGACCAGCGTCGCTAGGGCCGGCGCGTCCAGCCCCGTCTCGCGCAGCAGATACAGCAACACGCCCGGATCGATATCGCCCGTCCGTGTCGCCATCATCACGCCACCGGACGGGGTCAGCCCCATGCCGGTGTCGATTGAAGCACCATTGCCTACGGCGGTCACGCTCGCCCCGTTGCCGAGATGCGCGATCACCAGCCGTGCGGGTATATCGCCGCTGAGTTGGCGGAGGATCGACTCGCAGGACAAGCCGTGGAAACCGTAGCGCCGCACGCCGGTCGCCTGGTATTGGCGGGGGATCGGCAGCGTCCTGGCGATGTCGGGCATGCCCGCATGGAACGCGGTATCGAAGCACGCGATCTGCGACACGCGCGGATAGCGTGCCTCTGCCGCTCGGATCAGCGCCAGCGACGCCGGCCCGTGCAGCGGCGCAAACGCACACGCCGCCTCCAGATCGGCCATCACCGCATCGTCGATCCGGCAATGCGCGTCGCGGTGCGGGCCGCCGTGGACGATACGGTGACCAATCACCGTGGGCACCGGCCACCCCTTCAACGCGGTCTCGATCGTGTCGAAGATGCGCGCGTGATCGTCGCCATCATCGTCGGGCGTCTCGATCGTCTCGCCGACGAGCAGGACGGGCTCCGGATCGACCGCGTACATCCCGTATTTGAGCGACGACGACCCGCTGTTGAGCGCCAATACGGTGGCTCGCTTCACCGCGACCATTGCCAGTCACGAACCTCCGGCAGATCGTCGCCCTGCTCGGCGATGTAGAGCTTGTGGCGCTCCATCGTCGTCCAGTAGCGCGCCGTCTCGCGCGGCACGCAGTCGCGCAGCCGAGGTACGCGCTCGATCGCGTCGAGCGCGAGCCGGTATCGGTCGAGATCGTTCAGCACGACCATGTCGAACGGCGTCGTCGTCGTCCCCATCTCCTTGTATCCGCGAACTTGAATATTGGCGTGGTTCGCGCGCCGGTAGGTCAGCTTGTGGATCATCGCCGGATAGCCGTGGAACGCGAAGATCACCGGCTTGTCGCGCGTGAACAACGCATCGAACTCGCGCTCGTCGAGCCCGTGAAGATGTTCCGACCGCGGCTGCAAACTCATCAGGTCGACCACGTTGACCACCCGGATGCGGATGTCGGGCACGTACGCACGCAGCATCGTCACCGCCGCCAGCGTCTCCAGCGTCGGCACGTCGCCCGCGCACGCCATCACCACGTCGGGGTCGGCATCGTCGCCCGCCCACGCCCAGATCCCCGCACCAGCGGTGCAGTGCCGCACCGCTGCGTCGATCCCGAGCCATTGCCATTCGGGCTGCTTCCCCGCGACGATCACGTTCACATAGCCGCGACTGCGCAGGCAGTGATCGCCGACCGACAGCAGGCAGTTCGCATCGGGCGGGAGGTAAATCCGCGCGACGTCCGCGGTCTTGTTCGCGACATGGTCGATGAACCCCGGATCCTGATGCGACAGCCCGTTGTGATCCTGCCGCCAGACATGCGAGGTCAGCAGATAATTGAGCGACGCGATCGGCCGCCGCCACGGGATCGTCCCGGTCGTCTTCAGCCACTTGGCATGCTGGTTGACCATCGAATCGACGATGTGGACGAACGCCTCGTAGCATGAGAACAGCCCGTGCCGCCCGGTCAGCAGATACCCCTCGAGCCAACCCTGGCAGAGATGCTCGCTCAGCACCTCCATCACGCGGCCGTCGGGCCCGAGATGTTCGTCGACCGCCTCGACCTCCGCCATCCAGACTTTCCCCGACACGTCGTACACGTCGGCCAGCCGGTTCGACGCGGTCTCGTCCGGCCCGAAAAGCCGAAAGTTCACCGTCGCCAGATTGAGCTTCATCACGTCGCGCAGATACCGGCCGAGTACGCGCGTCGCTTCGGCCTTGACCCTACCCGGCGTCTCCACCGGCACCGCAAAGCTGCGGAAATCGGGCAGCGACAACGGCACCATCAGCTCGCCGCCATTGGCATGCGGGTTCGATCCCATCCGCCGATGCCCGGTCGGCGCGAGCGACGCATATTCCTCCAAGAACTTGCCCGTCTCATCGAACAGCTCTTCGGGCCGGTAGCTCCGCATCCAGTCTTCGAGCTGGCGCAGATGCTCTGAATCCTTGAAGTCCGCGATCGGCACCTGATGCGCGCGCCACGTACCCTCGACCGGCTTGCCATCGACGAACTTCGGCCCGGTCCAGCCCTTCGGCGTGCGGAACACGATCATCGGCCAGCGCGGTCGTTTGGGCGTCACGCCCTCGACACGCGCCGCCGCCTGGATCGCCTGGATCTTCGCCAACGCCTTGTCGAGTGCCGCGGCGAGTTGCTGGTGGACCGCCGCCGGGTCGCTACCCCCGACATAATAGGGCTCATGCCCATAGCCGCGCAGCAACGCATCGAGCTCGTGCCCGTCGATCCGCGCGAGGATCGTCGGATTGGCGATCTTGAAGCCGTTGAGATGCAGGATCGGCAGCACCGCACCGTCGCGCGCGGGATTGAGAAACTTGTTCGAATGCCAGCTCGCCGCCAGCGCGCCGGTCTCCGCCTCGCCGTCGCCGACCACGCATGCGACGATCAGGTCGGGGTTGTCGAACGCCGCGCCGTAAGCATGCGCCAGCGAATAGCCGAGCTCGCCCCCCTCATGGATCGACCCCGGCGTCTCGGGTGCGACATGGCTCGGGATACCGCCCGGCCACGAGAATTGCCGGAACAGCCGGTGCATCCCGCTCCGGCTCCGCTCGATCGCCGGATAGCGTTCGGTGTACGATCCCTCCAGATAGGTGTTGGCCACCAGCCCCGGCCCGCCATGCCCCGGCCCGATGACATTGATCATGTCGAGGTCATGCTCGACGATCAGCCGGTTGAGATGGACGTACAGGAAGTTCAGCCCCGGCGTCGTCCCCCAATGCCCGAGCAGCCGCGGCTTGACGTCGGCGATCGTCAGCGGCCGATCGAGCAACGCATTGTCGCGCAGGTAGATCTGACCGACCGACAGATAGTTCGCCGCGCGCCAATACGCGTCCATCCGGCGCAGCATGTCGGCGGATAGCGGGTGCGTCCTGGTCGGCATCAGCGTTGCAATATCGGCCATGTTCAGCTCCCGAAATCGAGGACGACGCGCGATGCGACCTGCCCGTGCTGGAGCCGGTCGAAGATATCGTTGATCGCCGACAAGGGCTGCACTTCGATATCGGCCTTCACCTTGCCATCCGCGGCAAAGGCGAGCGCCTCGGCCATGTCCTTGCGCGTACCGACGAACGATCCGCGCACCGTGATGCACTGCGCCACGACGTCGAACAGCGGCATGGGAAAGTCACCCGGCGGCAGGCCGACGAGCACGCACGTCCCCTTGCGTCGCGTCATCGCCACGCCCTGATTGAATGCGGTCAGCGACGGCGCGGTGATCAGCACGCCGTGCGCGCCGCCCGCGGTCCCGTCCTTCAGCGCCGCGATCGCGTCGGGCTTGCGCGCGTCGATCAACAGTTCCGCGCCCAGCGCCTTGGCATGGGCGAGCTTGCCGTCGTCGACATCGACCGCGGCGACGCGCAACCCCATCGCCTTGGCGTACTGCACCGCCAGATGCCCCAGACCACCGACACCCGAGATCGCGACCCACTCGCCGGGCTTCGCGCCCGTTTCCTTGATGCCCTTGTATGTCGTGATGCCCGCACAGATGATCGGCGCTGCCTCGACTGCGGACAGGCCGGCGGGAATATGCGCCACGTAATTCGGATCGGCGAGGATATACTCCGCGAACCCGCCATTGCGCGTGTAGCCGCCGAACTCCGCCTCGGCGCACACCGTTTCCCAGGCGGACAGGCAGTATTCGCAATGCCCGCACGCAGAGTATAGCCACGGCACACCGACTCGGTCGCCAAGCTTCACGATCGTCACCCCCGCGCCGACTTCAACGACGATGCCGATCCCCTCATGGCCTGGAATGAACGGCGGCGTCGGCTTGACCGGCCAGTCGCCATGCGCGGCGTGCAGATCGGTGTGGCACACCCCGCATGCTTCGGTCTTGACGACGATCTGTCCGGGCCCTGCGACCGGTACCGGCCATTCGCGCAAGGTCAGCGGTTTGCCGAACGCCTCGACGACGGCGGCTTGCATCATACGGGTCATGGACTGTCCTTGAAGATGCGGAAAATTCAACGCGCCATCCGCGTGACGAGCGCGGGATCGGCCAGCAGCGCCTCGTCCCCGAATGCGATCTGCGCACAGGTCCGCTGCGCCTGGACCGTAACCTCGCGCAGATACTGGTCGGCAAAGCGCGCGTTCAGCCCCGGCACGATGTGCGCAAACCGCCGATGCTCCTGCGACCGCATCCCGAACGCGTGGACGATATACTGGTCGAAGACGCTGTTGAGTCCTTGTGCCTGCCCCTGTTCGTCGAGCCAGATCTTGCTCGCCGCCGAGGTCGAGAAGCTGACCAGACGCTTGCCGCCGAGCAGGTCGGTCCGCACCCGTCCCTGCAACGCTTCGGGCTGGACGCCTGCGCCGAACACACGCTCGACATAGCCCTTCAGCATTGCCGGTGGCGTCCCGAACCAGATCGGATAGACCAGCACGAACACATCGCATCCGGAAATGGCATCGACCTCGTCGAGCACATCCTGCCCGTAGGCTGCTGCGACAGTCGTGGGCCGTTCCGCCGCCTTCAGCACGGGATCAAAGCCGGCTGCATACAGATCGCGCAGCACAACCTCCTGTCCGGCCGCCCGAACAGCGTCGCAATAGGCGCCGGCAATCGCGTGATTGAAGCTCGCCGGATCGGGATGACACAAAATCACGGCATGCCGACCTCCCGTCACGCCATGTTCGGCAACCACCATCGTTCCATCCTCGCCTGAGCGTCACGATCCCGGCAGGCTGCGGCGAAGAGCGGCGCTGTCGTACAGGGTTCTGGTCAAGGAGGGTATGCGCCGAAAGCCACCGAAGTGACCCTCGGAAACTACGCATGCCGGAATGCGTCGGCGCGGCTTATCGAATGGTCTCTAACCCTTCCGGGTTGATTTACTTACCGGCGACCATGCGAGAGCCGCAGCCGTTTCGAAGCATGCCGGAAATACCTGTTTCGGACATTGCCGCTCGCCGACCGGTCGCGCGTTTTACCGGGCTGCTGCCGGCCGGACGGTGCGAAACCCGATATGCGAGGCGCCGAGGTCGTGATCCTGCGCCTGCCATGCGGCGGGGCGGTAGTTTGCGCAGTAATTGTGTGCGCACAGGAACGAGCCGCCCTTGATGATGCGTTGCCCCGCGCCACCGGCGGCGTCGAGCGTCCACTCCCATGCGTTACCGACCATATCGCTGAGGCCCCAGGCGTTCGCGTCGTAGCAGCCGACCGGCGCCAGCCCCGCATAGCCGTCGTCCTTGGTATCGACGAGCGGGAAGACGCCTTGCCAGCTGTTCGCCGTGGCGTGACCGTCGGACGCCCGGATCCAGGATTCCGGCGAGCGCTCGCCGGTTTGCGTGCCGCGTGCCGCGCGCTCCCATTGCACCACGCTCGGCAGCGTCGCGCCTGCCCAGCGCGCATAGGCCGCGGCGTCCTCGAAGGCGATCTGGACGACCGGTTCGTCCATGTGTCCGGCAAGCCCGGTGTCGGGTCCACGCGGATGCCGCCAGTCGGCACCCTGGATCATATGCCACCACCCGCGCGGATCGTTCATCGGCACGGGATCGCGCGGCATGACGAACACCGGTGCGGCGCCCTCTCGCTCGGCTTGCGTAACGTGCCCGGTGGCGAGAACGAAGGTGGCAAATTGGCGGTTGGTGACTTCGTGGCGGTCGATCCTGAAGGCGGCGACAGCTTTGGTCTCGCCCGGCGCGCCCTCGCCGTCCTCGCCGAGCGGCACGCGACCGGCCGGAACCAGCACCGTGCCGTCGACCGCATGGCAGGGACCGCTGGTCGCGGGTGCCGCGCCGAGCAGGACGCTCGCCCCCGCCGCCAGCACGACCGCGCCGATACGGCCGATCATGGCGCCGGGCTTTTCTGCACGACCGGGGCGGCCGGTGGCACGACGCCCTTCGCAGCGGCATAGCGGTTCCAGCCGGCCGTCAGCGCCGCAAGCCGCGCAGGCTCGCGAGCCGCCAGATCGGTCGTCTCGCCCGGATCCTTCGCCAGATCGAACAGATGCCAGCGCCCGTCGCCCTTCTGCTTCAGGTAGCGTGAGCCGGCAGGAGCGAGATAGACCGCTTTCCAGTCGCCCTGGCGGATCGCGCGGCCGTCGAACAATTCCCACGCGGTCAGATCGTCTGGTGTCCGCACCGCATCGGCCGTCCCGGCGAGCAGTTGCGACAGGTCGCGGCCTTCGAACGGCAGGATCGCATGCCCCTTGTAGGTGGCCGGTTGCTTGAGCCCCGCCTCGGCGAGCACCGTCGGCGCGATGTCGGTAACGTGCAGCAACGCGCTCGACACGCGCCCACCCGTGACGCCGTTACCCGCCCCGCCATTCCCCGACACGCCCTTGCCCGAGGCGAACGTCACGGTCCGCGTGCCGCCCTCCGTCGTATAGCCCTTGACCAGCCATGACGGCGCCGACCCCGCCTGCGCCCATGCGAACCCATAGCCGACATAGGAGTTGCCGCGACCGATATTGGCCAGGCTGTTGTCGATCCCCAGCTTCCGGATCGCCGCCGGATCGGTAACCTCCTTGGGCGCCGCGATCGCGTTGCCCTCGGGCCCGTTGTCCGCGGTGAAGAGGATCAGCGTGTTGTCGAGTTGCCCCGAGGCGCGCAACGCGTCGATCACGCGACCGACGTTCCGGTCGAGCCGATCGACCATCGCCGCATAGACCTCCATCTTGCGCGCCTCGATCGCGCGCTGCTCGGGTGTCAGCGACGACCAGGCCGGCACGCCGACGAGCGGATGCGCGACGACGGTCGCAGGGACTAGCCCGAGCTGTTTCTGCCGATCGAGCCGCGCGGCGCGCAACGCCTCCGGCCCGGCATCGAAGCGGCCCTTGTACTTGGCGATATCGGCATCGGGCGCCTGGAGCGGCCAATGCGGCGCGGAAAACGCGAGATAGGCGAAGAACGGCTTTTGCGTGCTGGCGGGTTCGCCAAGGAAACCGATCAGCTTGTCGGCGAACAGGTCGGTCGAATACGCGCCCTTCGGAAACGGCACTTCCTTGCGATCCTGCCGGTATCTTGCCTGTTCGACATCCGCCCAAGCGCGGTTCTGGTCGGCGCCGAAGTGATTGCCGAGCCCCTGCAAGAGCGCGAACGAGCGATCGAAGCCGCGCGCTGCGGGGGATCGATCTTCCGTGAGGCCGAGATGCCATTTGCCCGCCATCAGCGTGTGATAGCCACCCTGCTGCATCAGTTCGGCAATGCTCGCGACCCGGTCGTTCAGATAGCCCTCATAGCCCGGATGCCCGGCCTCGTTCGGGCTGAGCATCTCCGCCATCGTGCCGAGCCCGGCCTCGTGGTTGTCGACACCGCTCATCAACATCGACCGCGTCGGCGAACAGGTCGGCGCGGTGTGGAACCCGGTGAAGCGCACGCCGGCCAGCGCGAGCTTGTCGAGGTTGGGCGTGTCGATGTTGCCGCCGAACGCGCCGAGGTCCGACCAGCCAAGATCATCCGCCACGATCAGCAGGATATTCGGCCGTTGCGCGGTTGTGGTCGCGGCCGGCGGTGGCACGGTCTGCGCCGACGCGGCCCCCGTACAAATGCTGGCAGTCAAGGCGGCGGCAATCGCGATCTCACGCATCGGCTAATCCCAGGCAGATGATGTCGCACCCAAGCTAGCGCGACGATTTCGGCAAACCAACCGCTTCATTCCCATCCGTTTGATAGGATTTCTATCTGGTCAGCGTTTCCGCGATCATCCTACCCAAAGCGCCGACATCACCGGCCTGGCCGCTCCAACCGTATCGGACATATCCGGACGCTGGCGAACCCGGCACCGGCCAAGATCGGGGACGCATCATGACGACGCACACGAGTTCATCCTGGTTCGCACTTTGCGTGGCGATGCTTGCGTCACCCGCAGTCGTCGCCCCGGCAATGGCCAGCGACGCACCGTCGCGCGCGATCCCGACCGCCGCCGCCGCCACCGCCGCTGCGGAAGAGCCCGATCAATCCGGCGAGATCCTGATTACCGCACGCCGCCGCGAGGAGCGCAGCCAGGACGTACCGGTCGCGGTCAACGCGTTCGGCGGCGCGCAACTGGAGTCGACGCGCACGTATAACCTGCGCGATCTGCAGCAACTGACGCCGAGCCTAATCGTCACCACCACCAACCCGCGCAACACAAGCATCAACATCCGCGGGCTCGGCAACAACGTGTCGGTCTATAACGACGGGCTCGAGCCTGCGGTCGGCGTGTATCTGGATCAGGTCTATCTCGCGCGGCCGGGACAGACCGTCTTCGATCTGGTCGATGTCGACCGGATCGAAGTGCTGCGCGGTCCGCAGGGGACGCTGTTCGGCAAGAACACCTCGGCAGGCGCGGTGGTGATCTCGACGCGCGCACCAAGTTTCACCCCCGAGGCCGGGGGCGACGTGACGCTGGGCAATTACGATTTCCGCCAGGTCCACGCCTATCTCAGCGGACCGCTGGTCGGCGATACGCTCGCGGCGCGGCTGTCGTTCAGCAAGACCGACCGCGACGGCTTCAACGTCAACCGGTTCGACGGCAGCAGGACGCAGGATTATCATGATCTCGGCCTGCGCGGCCAATTGCTCTACAAACCGACCGACGCCTTCAAGCTGCGCGTCATCGGCGATTACGGCCGCCAGCACGCGACGACCGCCGCCGCGGTGCTCGAAGGCGTCGTCCGCAGCTATGCCAACGGCACCAATTTCCCGAACAACTACACCGATCGGGCGACCCGGCTCGGCTACACGCCCGTCCCCTACAGCACCACCGACCGCGTGGTCGATGTCGATGCGAACCCGCGCTACAAGATGAATCAGGGCGGCGTGTCGGCGATCGCGGACCTGAGCCTGCCGGGAAACACGCTGACCTCCGTCACCGCATGGCGATACTGGCACTGGTACCCGCATAACGACGGCGACGGCACCGCGCTGGATGCCGGTCGCGATTTCCACCAGAGCAACGAACAGCAGCAGTTCAGCCAGGAGCTGCGCATCGCCTCCGAAGGCGAACGGCGCGTCGATTACGTTGCCGGCGTCTATTACCTCTGGCAGGAGATCAAGGCCAACGCCGTCAACGCCTATGGCACGCGGGCAGCCGACTGGTTCCTGGCGCCTACGGTCGACCGCGTCGTCGGTGCCGCCGCGCTCAACAATTACAGCTATGTCAGCGAGTCGAGTCCGGTTACGAACAGCTACGCCGCCTTTACCCAGGGCATCTGGCACATCACGCCGACGCTCGATCTAACCGGTGGGTTGCGGTATACCTACGAGACCAAACGCGGCTATTTCGACCAGACCGCAACCGGGACGGATCTGTCGACGCTGACGACGACGCAGCAGGCCGCGGCGCAGGCGATCCGCTCGCGCTATGGCATCGCCAACAGCTATACCGCGCGGACCAGCGCAGGCCGGGTTTCCGGCCAGGCGACGCTGGCGTACAAGATGACACCCGATGTCCTGACCTATGCGACCTATTCGCGTGGGCATAAATTCGGCGGGTTGAACCTTGCCAACATCAACGTCGTCGGTGCCCTCGCCGCCGATCCGGTGATCCGGCCCGAGACGATCGACAGCTACGAGGTCGGCCTGAAGACGAGTTGGGCGAACGGCCGGCTGATCGCCAACATCGCCGCGTTCTGGACCGACGATCGCGATTTCCAGTCGACGATCGTCGATGTCGAGCGCAACGGCGCGAGCTTCTTCACCAACGTCGGCGCGGTGCGATCGCGTGGGATCGAAGTCGACACCCGCGCCACGCCCGCACGCTGGCTGTCGCTGTACGCCTCGGGCACCTACGACGATGCGACATACGTCTCCTACCCGACCTCCCCCTGCCCGATCGAGACCACCGGCCAGGTGCTGTGCGATCTGAGCGGCGCGCGCCTCCCCGGTGTCAGCAAATGGGCGGGGTCCGCTGGTGGCGAGGCGCACGGCGATGTCGGCCGGATCGCCGGACGCGACGTCGAACTCTACGCCGGTGGGGACCATAGCTACCGCTCGTCCTTCTACACGACCGCGAACCTCTCCGCTTATTCGCGCATCGCCGGGTACGACCTCACCAATGTCCGTATCGGCCTGCGCACGAACGACGGACTTGTCGACATCCAGGCATGGGGACGAAACGTGTTCGATACGCACTACGCGCTCACGAGATCCGCGGCGAACACCGGGGCGGTGACCTACTCGCCCGGCGACCCCGCAACCTACGGCGTGACGTTGCGGACAAGATTTTGATGCGAACGGGGATTTGGCCGCGACTTCGGCCTCGCTGGCCGTTTGAACCAGAAGCTCCAGACGCTCAACGTGCCGAGCAGGCCGAGTACGAGGCCTGACACGGTCATCACCAGCCGGTAGCCGAGCCCGCCGACCTTGGCCGCGTGCAGCGGATACAGGATATTGTAGGCGGCGACGACGTTCGACAGCGAGCCTGCATCACGCGCCCCGATCAGACGACCGTCATCGGCCGCGAACCACAGCGTCGTCCGCCCGTTCGGCAGCCATTCCTGCGGTCGCTTCATCCGGATCGTGATGAGGCCGCTCTCCTTGCGCGGCAGCGACAGGCTGCGCAGTTCGGCGTCGGGAAAGCGCGCGCGCGCCACGACGATCATGCCCTGCCAGTCGAGGTGACCGGCGAGTGCGACCTTGGGTCCCTTTGGCGGCTTCAATGCCGCGTCGATCGTCGCCGGTGCGCTGGGCCCGAGGAACAGCGCGCTGATCGGCCGGAACACCAATGTCGCACCGGTCAGCAGCGACAGGATCAGCAACGGTGCCGCGACGATCCCCAGATCGCGGTGATGCCGGACGATCGCCGGACGACTGAGACGCTTGGGCAGCAGCCGGAACGCGAACGTCTTGCGCGTCCGCCACCACAGGATCGTCCCCGTGATCACGAACAACAGCCCCGCCACGCCCGCAATCCCGATGATCGTCTCGCCGATGTCGCCCGACAACAGGTGATGGTGCAGGTCGAACAGCCACAATTCGGGCCGCGCCCACTGGCTCGGCCACTGGCTGACGATCGTGCCCGCCTGGTCGGTATAGGCGCCTGCCCCCTTGCCGAAATCGAGCCGGTCGAGCCCGAGATTGGCGTTGGCGAAGGTGACGCTTTGCGGGCGTGTCGCGGGGTCCGCCATCAGCCGCTCGGTGGTCGCGGCGAGGATGCGCGTACTCTGGATCTGCGCGTCGCCGGCATGCGACAGCATGATCCACGCATCGCGGTGGACCAGGATCGCGCCCGTCAGCCCGAGAATTGCGAGGACCAGCCCGACAAAACCACCGGCCCAGCGATGCAGCGTATCGAGTAGTCCCATCCTAGAACCGGACGTCCCAGCCGAGCGTGAAATTACGCCCGCGCCCGGAGAAGAAATGCGCGTTGTCGGTCGGGCGCACCGTGTCGCTGTAATAATCGATGTAGAAATGGTCGAAGATGTTCTGCGCGCTCAGCGTCAGCGCGCCGACTGGCAACGCGTACCGTATGGAGGCATCGGTGATGTTGTACCCGCCGAAATCGTTCGCGGCGGGCAGCCCGGCATATTTGCGGGCGAGGTAGAATTGCTGCTGTACGCGAGCCGACACCTTGCCGCGCGCATAGCTGGCGGCGAGGTTAAGGCGATCGGGCGAGATGTTCGCGCCGTCCAGATCGATATCCACCTTGCCGTCGTCGTTCGAGTCCGTGCGGCCGACGAGATGCGCAAATCCGGTCGACAGCGTCAGCCCGGGCAGCGGCATTCGCGCTTCCAGATTGACCTCGATACCCTGTATTTCGACGCGCTGGCGTTGCGCCTCGTACGCGCCGCCCGTGAACACCAGCACCTGTCCGCGCGTGCTAGTCGACCAGAAATAGGTCGCGCTCGCGTTAATCGGTCCACGCTTCACCTCGACCCCGAGTTCGCGGTTGTTCGACACGATCGGCGCGATGTCGACATAGCTGTCGAGGTCGACCCCGTCGCGGTTGATCGCGCGCGAGATGCGGCCGACATCGGGCACCGTAAAGCCCTGCGCATAGCTGCCATAGGCGCGGATGCCGGAGATCGGCTCGACGATGACGCCGCCGTTGAACAACGCCTTGCTGAAGCTCGGACTGCCGCCGGACACCGCGTGGCTGCCATACGAGGCGAGCGTGGTGTAGTCGTCGATGACGATCGTCACATTCTCGTAGCGTGCACCGCCGGCGAGGCGAACGACCTTGTCGAACAGCGCGAGGTTGACCTGCCCGAATGGCGCGAGGCTGCGGAAGTCGGCGGGCGGTACCCAGACGCGGTTGGTCGCGATCAGGCGTTGCTCTGTGCGATCGTACAGCGCGTCGAAGCCGAGCGTCGCGGTCAGCGCCTCGAAGCCGGGAATGCCGCGTTCGTAGCTGAACTTGCCG
The DNA here is from genome assembly GCF_040407565.1 of Sphingomonas faeni. Taxonomy (GTDB): domain Bacteria; phylum Pseudomonadota; class Alphaproteobacteria; order Sphingomonadales; family Sphingomonadaceae; genus Sphingomonas; species Sphingomonas faeni_F. The sequence goes on along the minus strand of NZ_JAPZPR010000004.1, from coordinate 162,620 downwards.
CCATATTTGCGCGAGCGGTTCTGCGACTGGTCGAACAACTGACCGATTGGTGCGAGCCGCACGTCCTGGAACGTGGCGATCGGCGCGACCTCGCCGCCGAACGTATCGCGCGACCGGTTGAAGAACACCTGGGTCAAGAGATTGCCGCCCCACAGATCGGGATCGGTCAGCGACAGCGCGATACTCTCGGTGCGGTTCTCGGCCGGGTCGCCCGGCGGCGTCCCGCGCACCGACGTGGTCGGCAGGTTCGTGCGGAAATTACCGTTGCTGGCGATGTAATTGCCGCCGCCCTTCAGCTCGAACCGGTTGGCGATCAGGTCGATCCGCGCGGTATCGGTCAGCGCATAGCCGGCGCGTGCGAACACCGACCAGCTGCGCGAATCCTGCGTCTCGCCCTGCGTCAGGTCGGTGCCGACGCGGTTGCCGTGCCCATCGTAGAACGCACCGCGCTTGTCGTAGGCGCCCCCCGCCATGACGTCGAAGCGCCCCGATTTCCACGCGAGCAGTCCGGCGACCTTGCCACCGTTGCCGTCGCCGCTGAAGCCGGTATCGGTCGTCCCCTGCACCAGCGCGCGGCCCGAAAGACCTTCGGTGCGCGGCGGCTGCACGGTCACCTGGTTGACGATCCCGCCGGTGCCGCCGATCCCCTGCAACGCGTTCGAGCCGTAGATCAGTTCGACGCGGTCGATGAAGAACGGGTCGATCGTGAAGCCGTCGCGCGATCCATCGCGGAGCGGCGTCGACTGCGGGATACCGTTGATCGCGTACAGCGGCGATCGCCCGCGCAACGTCTCGCCCGCGCCCGACAGCTTCTGCCGCGTCGGCGAGAAGGAGGGGGTCAGGTTCGAGACCGCATCGACCACCGAACCGCCGATCGCGACCTGCTGGTCCAGGGTTGGGCGGTCGATCACGTCGATCGTCAGCGGGAGTGCATTGGGCGGCAAGATGCTGCGCGACGCACTGACGATGATGTCGGAAGGGGCGTCCGAAGCCCGGGCGTCGGTATCATCTCCCGCCGGCGTGATCATCGCCTGCGCGCAGACCGGCACGGCGGTACCGACGATCGGCATCGCCAGGATAGTGAATATTCCAAACCGCATCATTGTCCCCCGAACGGGGGCGTCCGTACGCGCGCCGGCCCGCTAATGCAAATCGTTCGCATATGCTCTGGGCGAGCGATGACTCTGCGTCCGGACGCGGGCGCTCCTTTGACGACGACCCACAACCGATATCCGCAAGGTGCTTACGCGTTCTCCGGCAACCGACGTCCGCAACTCCGCCAAACCGATCGCGCCTGGCGAGCCGAGGTCCCGAACCGTCCGGCAACGCAGCTGGCACGGCCCGGCCTCAGGCACCTGTTCACTTGGAGCCGTGGAGAACACATCGGTAAGTCACGAGCCTGCCCGTCCCTTTGCCCGGCTCGCCAGCCGCCGATCGAGGACGAAGCACGCTGTCGGGTCTGCTCGCTTTGAACGCCGTGTATCCTGCCTCGGCGGGCGTGTCTCAAGCAACACGGTTGGCAAGGACCACATCGAGAAGGCCGGGAAAGCGCTGGTCGAAATCGACGCGTCGCAACGTGTTGATCATTTCGCGCCCCGCCTGGGTCGTCTCGATCAGCCCCGCCGCGCGCAGCAGTTTCAGATGGTTCGACAGCGTGCTTTTGGGGATCGACTCGCACGGTGCAGCGTCGGTGCAACTGAGCCGCTCGGTCGCGGCCAGGCGCGCCACCATACCCAATCGATTGGGGTCGGCCAGCGCGTGCAGCGCGAGATCGAGTGGAACGTCCTCCAGCCTGGGATGCGTAAAACGGGGCATCAGCCTCATATAAGAAAACTTTACCGATTTAATAGTTCGGATATATTGAACTGTCGAACTGTTGGCTTATCTTCCATCCTGCCGGCAGCGCACGACGACGTGATCGCGGGCCACATTTCGGAGAATTGACATGTCACTTCAGGGCAAGACGGCGCTCGTCACCGGTGGATCGCGCGGCATCGGCGCGGCGATCGCCAAGCGGCTGGCTGCCGACGGTGCGGCCGTCGCGATCACCTATGCCGGCAACAAGACCGCCGCAGACGCAACCGTGGCGGCGATCGAAAGCGCCGGCGGCACCGCCTTCGCGTTCCAGGCCGACGCGGCCAACCCGGCATCGCAGCGCGCTGGCGTCGAGCAGGCTGCCGCAGCGCTGGGCGCGATCGACATCCTCGTCCACAATGCCGGTGTGGCGGAGTTCTCCGCTGTCGCCGACGATACGGATGAGACGTTCGACCGACAATTCGACGTCAACGTAAAGGGCCTGCACGTCGGCACCCGCGCAGCGCTGCCTCACCTGAACGATGGCGGGCGGATCATCCTGATAGGCAGCGTCTCAGGCGAACTCGCCTTCCCGGCGACCGCGGTCTACAGCGCGACCAAGGCGGCGGTGGCAGCGTTGGCACGTGGCTGGGCGAAAGACCTCGCATCCCGCAATATCCTGGTCAACACGGTGCAACCGGGCCCGATCGACACCGACATGAATCCCGCCGACGGCGAGTTCGCGCAACAGATGATCGGATTTATTCCACTCGGCCGCTACGGCAAGGTCGACGAGATTGCGGGCGCGGTTGCGTTCCTCGCCGGGCCGGATGCCAGTTACATCACGGGCACGACGCTCAACATAGACGGCGGCGCCGCTGCCTGAAAACCAGCGATCGGCCCGACTGCCAGATTGGAAGGGCCGATTGCTCCGATGCGCGTCGGGTAGGCGCACGACAATTTAGCGAGGAGGTTTAGAAGGGCGCTGCGGCTTAGCCGCATCGTCAGATGGCGCTTTGCGCCGCTGGCCGCGCTCACGTTTGCCTGCAAACGTTCGCGGTGGGAGCCGGGACGACCCGTGGCTTAGTCGTTGTGGCTGCTTCCTTCCGGATCTGACCAAGTTGGCGACGACCACGTCCGCCCGACTCCCGCGGCGCATATGGCGGGGTCGGGCGGGATGATCAAGCCGCTTTGAGAGCGGACCCGGACTTAGCGGCTGACACGGACAGTGCGGCAGACGCGCTGGCGATGATGGTTGCGATAGACGTTGCGGCAGACCTGGCGCGTGCGGACGACATGGCGACGGTAACCGGGACGACGGTCGTCATGGCGGACGACGGTGCGCTCATGGACGACGGTACGCTGCGCCGAGGCTTCGGCTGCGATGCCGACGGGCGCGAGGCCGGTGAGTGCGACGAGACCGGCGGCGGCGATGGTGAACAACTTCATGATACTCTCCTCTTGGGTGCGAGGCCTCCCGACCCCGGCAACCTATGTTATCAAACTAAAGGGGTTCGTTACGGTTCCGTACTAGCGGCGGAAGCAGCGACGAACCGGGCCGTAATAGCCACGCTCTATCCGGCAGACGACGCGTGAGCGGCCGTATCCGCGAGGTCCGCGATAGCCGTAGCCGCCGCCACGATAGCCATAGTCGCCACGATACCCGCCGCCATAGCCACGGTAGCCGCGATCCCTGCCGCGCCAGCCGCGGTCACCGTGCCAACCGCGATTGCCGTGCCAGCCACGGTCGCCGTGCCAGCCACCACCGTGGCGGGGGCCGTCCCAGCCGTGGCGCTCCGCATCGGCGGGGGCCGAGGCGAACAGCGTTCCGGCGGCCAGCGCGCCGGCGGCGAACATTGCGATGATCTTCATGTCCGGTACTCCTCTCAAGACCTCGTACATTGAGGCGATGAGGGAATAATCCGCTCCCGGCCGTGCACGTTCCCTGAACCGGCCGTTGTCTTCCTGTAAGCTTTGCTGTCGTTTATTCCGGGATGCGGACGGTCAAGCCATCGAGCGCTTCGGTCAGGCGGATCTGGCAGGCGAGACGGCTGGTGCGCGTCGCATTATGCGCGAGATCGAGCATGTCTTCCTCGTCCTCGCTCGCCGGCGGGAGGTTGGGAAAGTCGGTGGCGTCGACGATGACGTGGCAGGTCGCGCAGGCGAGTTGGCCTTCGCAGGTGCCTTCGAGCGGCTGGTTGTCGGCGTGGGCCACGTCGAGCAGGCGGTCGCCGGGGTTGGCCGCAACGCTGCTGACGGTACCGTCGCGGGTGATGAAGCGGACGATCATGGCCATTGCGCCTCGGCTGCGGCGACGATCGCATCGATCGCGTCGCGGAGTTCGGTTTCGGTGGTGTAGCGGCCGAAGCCGAGGCGGATGCTGGCGCGCGCCTGGGCTTCGGTGAGGCCGATCGCGCGGAGGACATGGCTGGAACGGCCAGAGCCGCTGGCACAGGCGGAGCCGGCGGAGAAGGCGATGTCGCGCAGGTCGGACATCAGGCGGTTCACGTCGAGGTTTGCGCGGCGGACGTTGAAGTTGCCGTGGTAGCGGTGTTCGGTCGAGCCGTTGATTGTCCAGCCGGGGCCGAGGCGGTCGAGCGAGAGGGACCAGAGGCGGTCGATGTGTGCAGCGTCCTGGTCTTTGCGATCCGCCATGAGTTGTGCGGCGACGCCGAAGCCCGCGCAGAGTGCGGGTGACAGCGTGCCCGAGCGGCCGGGGGCTTCCTGACCACCACCGTGCATCAGCGGCGCGAGGTCGATGCCATCGCGGATCCAGAGCGCGCCGATGCCTTTGGGGCCATGGATTTTGTGCGCGGAGATGGCGATGAGGTCTACGGTGTCGGGAACAGGCACACGGCCGTAACCTTGCACCGCGTCGCAGAGTATCAACGCGCCGGCTGCGTGGGCGATCTCGGCGAGCGCGGCGATCGGCTGGATGACGCCGATCTCGTTGTTGACGAGCATTGCCGCGACGAGCCCTGTGCCGGGCGGGATCACGGCGCGGGCTTCGTCGAGGTCGACCACGCCGTCTGGGTTGACCGGGAGGATCGTGACTTGGCGCCTCTTCGCCGCTTCCGCTGCGACCGTGTCTAGGACGGCAGCATGTTCGGTGGCGAGCGTGACGATCGGGCCGGTCGTGCCCTTGATCGCCCAGTTGAGCGCTTCGGTCGCACCGCTGGTGAAGGCGACGCGACCGCCGGGGGGAAACAGCGCCGCAACTTGATCGCGGGCGACTTCGACGGCGGCTTTGGCGCGACGGCCTTCGCGGTGGGGGGAGTGCGGGTTGGCGTGCTGTGACTCCAGCCAAGGGAGCATAGCGGCGAGCGCTTCGGGCGCCAGCGGGGTGGTCGCCTGATAGTCCAGGTACGTCATACGGCGCGCTTTATGTCGATGGCGATGCGCGTCCAGGCTTCGGCGAACTTCGCGACGTCGGCGGCGGTCGTGGTCCAGCCGAAGCTGACGCGGACGACTTCAGCGGCGGCTTGTGCGGAATAGCCCATTGCGGCGAGCACGTGGCTCGGGCGCATGCTGCCCGACGAGCAGGCACTGCCTGCGGAAACGGCGAAGCCGGCCATGTCGAGGCGGATCAACTGTGCCGCGGAACTGACGCCCGGCATGCGGTAGGAGGCGATCGTCGGGATGCGTGGGGAGTTCTGCGCGACGATCTCGCCGCCGCCCGCGAAGATTGCTTCGTCGAGTTCGGCGCGAAGGTCGGCCATGTCGGCGAACCAGTCGCGAGGCGCTTCGAGCGCGGCGGCGAAGCCGAGCGCGCCGGGCAGGTTCTCGGTGCCGCCGCGGTAGCCTCGCTCCTGCCCGCCAGTCGGGTCGAGCAGACCGAGATCGCGGACCAGCAGCGCGCCGATGCCGGGAGGGCCGCCGAGCTTGTGTGCGGAGACGATGATAAGGTCGGCTTCGGGGAGCGGGAGCTTGCCCGCTGTCTGCGAGCAATCGGCTATCCAGACGCCGGTGGGGCGATCCTGGAGGACGCCGGTTTCGCTGTTCGCGGATTGTAGCGCGATCGTCGGGGCGTCCGCCCCGTCCGTGACGATACCGCCGGCATCGACCTCCAGCATCACCGGCTGCTCGGCCGCGCGGAGGACCGCATCATGCTCTACTGCAGCAACAGCGATGTCGGGGCGCCCCCGCAACGCCAGCGCTGCGGACTCGCTCGCGCCGCTCGTCAGGATGACGTGATGTGGCCAGTCTAGAGCCTTGGCGATCCGCTTCCGCGAATCCTCCAGTGCCGCCCGTGCCGCCCGCCCCTCGGCATGCGGCGAGGACGGGTTCGCCCAGCGCGCCATGCCCTCGATCACCGCCGCGATCGCCTCGGGGCGCATCGGCGTGGTGGCGGCGTGATCAAGGTAGATGCGCCGGCTGATAATGGGTCCGTGAGCAGGCAGGGTCGGTTCCAATTGCGGAAAGGGGCGTTCAGCCTATATAATGGAGATCACCCCGCACTCCACCCGAGTGCGTATCCCAGCTCGCGAGTGCCTATGCCAGAAGTCATTTTTCCCGGTCCCGAAGGCCGTCTCGAAGGTCGTTTTGCGCCGGGCCCACGTCCGCGCGCGCCTGTCGCGATGATCCTGCACCCGCATCCGTCGGCCGGTGGCACGATGAACAACGCGATCGTGCAGCAGCTCTACAAGACATTCCAGCGACGTGGCTTTGCGACGCTGCGGTTCAACTTCCGCGGTGTCGGCAAGAGCCAGGGCGTGTTCGATAACGGCGTCGGCGAATTGAGCGATGCGGCGAGCGCGCTCGACTGGGTGCAGAGCTTCCATCCCGAGGCGCAGACGACCTGGATTGCGGGCGTCAGCTTCGGTGCATGGATCGGCATGCAGCTGCTGATGCGCCGGCCTGAGATCCGCGGGTTCATCTCGGTGGCACCACCGGCGAATTTGTACGACTTCACGTTCCTGGCACCCTGCCCTTCGAGCGGAATCATCATTCAGGGCGAGGCCGATGAGGTCGCGACGCCGGGCGCCACGCAGAAGCTGGTCGACAAGCTGCGGACGCAGAAGCATATTACCATCCATCACGACACGATCCCGAAGGCGAACCACTTCTTCGAGCACGAGATGCCGGAGTTGATGGGGTCGGTGGACAAGTATCTCGACATGCGGCTGGACCCGAATTCGCCTATCCGGTGAGCAAATTCCCTTCTCCCCTCGGGGAGAAGGTGGCGCGCCAGCATCGGATGAGGGGGAGTTGGGGATCGATACGCTCTCGCCAAAGCCCCTCACCCTTCCCACCGCAAGCGCGGCGGGCCCCTTCCCTCTCCCCGCAGGGGCGAGGGAGTTAGAGCGTCCAGATCGCCACGTTGGCGAGCAGGACTGCGGCCATGATCAGCATCAGCACTCCCTTCTTCGTGTCGCGCTTCTTCGCGATCAGCGTGATGCCGCCGATCAGGCTGGCGAACATCCCCAGCATGGCGATGGCGGGTGCCGCCGCAGCGATCGACGTCAGTGCGGCGTTCATGCTGCCATTGCCTTGGCGTAGGCGGCGAAGTCGACGTTGCCGCCGGACAGGATGACGAGCAGCCCGGGTTCGAGCTTTACCTTGCCGGCCAGCACGGCCGCCAGTCCGACCGAACCGCCGGGTTCGATTACCAGGCGCAGCTTCTCCGCGGCCCAGCGCTGCGCCGCGGCGATCCCCGATTCGCTGACGGCGACGCCGGTCGCGTCTCGGCGGGAGAGGACATCGAAGGTCAGCGGCGACACACGCATGGTCTGGAGCGAATCGCAGGCGGTTGGTGGCGGGTTGGGGCCGACGGGTTCGATCCAGGATGCCTCCAGCGAGCGGCGCATGTCGTCCCAGCCCTCGGGCTCGACGACGGTGATCGCGCTGTCCTTCAGCGCCAGCGCGATGCCTGCGGACAAGCCACCGCCGCCGCAGGGGATGACGACGCGGCTTGGCACGCCCATGCCTAGCGCCGCCATCTGCGCGGCTGCCTCGATGCCTGTACTCCCCTGCCCCTCGATAATCCACGGATCGTCGAAGCTCGGCACCAGCGTCGCGCCCCTCGCCTCCGCCAGCCCCGCGGCGATCGTCTCGCGGCTTTCGGTCGCGCGGTCGTAGGTCACCACCTCCGCGCCCAGTGCCAGCGTCGACTCGCGCTTCAGCCGCGGCGCATCCGACGGCATCACGATCGTCGCTGCGATGCCGAGCCGTTTTGCCGCCCACGCCACTCCCTGCGCGTGGTTGCCCGACGAGAACGCGACCACGCCTTTTCTCCGCGTGGCTTCGTCCAATGCGGTGAGCCGATGCCACGCGCCGCGAATCTTGAACGCGCCGATTGGTTGCAACGATTCAGCCTTGAAAGCGACCGGTACGCCCTTGATTTCACAGACGAACAGTGGCGTGGGCGGGAGGATGCGGGCGATCTTTTCCGCGGCGTCCCGCACACCCGCCCGCGTCGGTTGTCGCAAAATCGTCACACATCGTCTCCTACGCGCCAAACGCTATTTACATGGGGGGCGCGTAACCCTAGATCGCGCTTCCGCTGCCCCATGGGACTTCCAACCGCAAGGCAGTGTTTTTGTAATTTGTCTCAGGACATTGGAGGTCCCTTGAATTGGTCAAGCATCATATCGCGCTGGGGTTAGCGAAAGCCCATTCGACCGCCGACACCTCCCGCATCGGGAGCGGCATCGACATCGCTAAAGGGCGTCCGGTCAACCCGGTCACGCTCGTTCGTCCGCACGCTGCTGCGCGCGCCGCTCGGTTCTTCGTTGAGAAGTTCCCGGGCCGCTCGATGTATGCGGTGAAGGCGAACCCGTCTCCCGAACTCCTGCAGATCCTGTGGGACAATGGCATCACGCATTACGACGTGGCGTCGATCGCCGAAGTGCGCCTGGTCGCACGGACGCTGCCCGAGGCTACGCTCTGTTTCATGCACCCGGTCAAGGCCGAGGAAGCGATCGCCGAGGCGTATTTCACGCACGGCGTCCGTACCTTCAGCCTCGACAGCCTGGAAGAGCTCGACAAGGTCGTTCGCGCCACGAAAGCCGCCACCGACCTGACGCTCTGCGTGCGTCTGCGCGTATCGTCGGAGCATTCGAAGCTGAGCCTCGCGTCGAAGTTCGGTGCCGCCCCGCACGAAGCCAAGGAGCTGCTGTTCGCGGCCCGTCAGGCAGCGGACGCACTCGGCATCTGCTTCCATGTCGGTTCGCAGGCGATGACCCCCGAAGCCTATTCGAACGCGATGGAGCGCGTCCGTGCGGCGATCGTCGAGGCGGCGGTCACGGTCGACGTCATCGACGTCGGCGGCGGCTTCCCGTCCTCGTATCCCGGCATGGAGCCCCCGCCGCTCGAGCATTTCTTCGAGACGATCCACCGTGCGTTCGAATCGCTGCCCGTCAGCTATTCGTCCGAGCTGTGGTGCGAGCCGGGCCGGGCATTGTGCGCGGAATATTCTTCGATCATCGTCCGCGTCGAAAAGCGTCGCGGGACCGAGCTGTACATCAACGACGGTGCGTATGGCGCGCTGTTCGACGCGGCGCATATCGGCTGGCGTTTCCCGGTCGAGCTGCTCCGCGAGCCGGACAGTCGTGCGAAGGACATGGAGTTCAGCTTCTATGGTCCGACGTGCGACGACATGGACTATATGGTCGGCCCGTTCATGCTGCCCGCGGATACGCAGGCCGGTGATTATATCGAGATCGGCATGCTCGGCGCGTATGGCTCGGCGATGCGGACCGCGTTCAACGGGTTCGGATCGGATGAGACGGTGATCGTCACCGACGAGCCGATGGTCTCGCTGTATGACGAACGCTTCCAGGATCTCGCGTCGAACGTCGTCAAGCTGTAACCAACACTAAGTAATCGTTCGCTCTTCGTCTTCCCCTCCCGCTCGCGGGAGGGGACCGAGGGGTGGGCGCGCGTTTTCCACATCCGGAGCGTTCGCGGTGAGCGGGCGCCCACCCCCTAGCCCCCTCCCGCAGGCGGGAGGGGGGATCAGGAGAAATTAGACATGACCGAAGACACCCGCATCGACGCGCAGCGCAAGGCGGAACTCCTCTCGACCACCGTCGAGCATATTGACATCACCAGCTTCGACGCGCGGCCGATCGTCGATGCGATGAAGAAGATGTCGTTCACCAGCCGCGATCTCGGCCGCGCGACCGACATCTACAACCAGATGCTGGCCGACAAGGACTGCACGATCTTCCTGGTAATCGCGGGCTCGACGAGCGCCGGCGGCTGCATGGACCTGTATGCCGAGTTGCTGCGCAACAACATGATCGACGGCATCGTCGCGACCGGCGCGACCATCGTCGACATGGATTTCTTCGAGGGCCTCGGCCACAAGCATTATCAGGCGCTTGAAGTGCCGCACGACGACGTGCTGCGCTCGCTGATGATCGACCGGATCTACGACACGTATATCGACGAGGAAGAGCTCCAGCACGTCGACCACACGATCTTCGAGATCGCCGAGACGCTCGAGCCACGCGCCTATTCGAGCCGCGAGTTCATCCGCGAGATGGGCAAGTACCTCGTCGAGCACGGCAAGAAGGAGAACAGCCTCGTCAAGCTCGCCTATGAGCATGACGTGCCGATCTTCTGCCCCGCGTTCGTCGATTCGTCGGCGGGCTTCGGGCTGGTCAAGCATCAGGTCGACGCGGTGAAGGCGGGCAAGCCATACATGGTCCTCGACGCGATCGCCGACTTCCGCGAGCTCACCGAGATCAAGATCAAGGCAGGCACCACGGGCCTGCTGATGATCGGCGGCGGCGTGCCGAAGAACTTCATCCAGGACACCGTCGTCTGTGCCGAGATCCTCGGTCACGACGACGTCCAGGTGCACAAGTATGCGGTGCAGATCACGGTTGCCGATGTGCGCGACGGTGCGTGCTCGTCCTCGACGCTGCAGGAAGCGGCTTCGTGGGGCAAGGTGAACACCGGGATCGAGCAGATGGTGTTCGCCGAAGCGGGTTCGGTGATGCCGCTGCTGGCGTCGGATGCGTATCATCGTGGGCTTTGGAAGGACCGTCCGGTCCGCAAGTGGGGCGCGAGCTTCGACAAGGCCTGAATCTTTCGATCCTCCCCCGCTAGGGGGAGGTGGCGCGAAGCGACGGAGGGGGAGGCGGCGATAACGCTGGTTGCCCTCTCCTCCCCCTCCGTCAGGCAAGCGCCTGCCACCTCCCCCTGACGGGGGAGGATTAGAGATACCGTTGCCCCTTCCCGGCAATTGATGCAGCCTCTCCCGAATAACCGGGGGAGGCTTTTTCATGCACAGCGACATCCTGCGACCGATGGTCGTCCTGATCGCGTGGACGCTCGTGATGCTGGGCTGGACGCTCGCGACGCGGTTGCCGGCGATGAAGGCGGCCGGCGTCGACATGGGCAAGCTCGTCGGCACCAAGGCGTCCGACGCGGATCGATCGCTGCCACCGCAAGTCCAGTGGAAGGCGCACAATCACAATCACCTGATGGAGCAGCCGACGCTGTTCTACGCGGTCTGCGCCGTGCTCGCGCTGACCGGCACGGGCAACGGCATCAACGCCTGGATCGCCTGGGCCTATGTCGGGCTACGGATCGCCCACAGCCTCGTCCAGGCAACCAGCAACCGCGTCAGGGGCCGCTTTCTCCTCTTCATGCTGTCGAGCCTGATGCTCGTCGCACTGACGCTCCATGCCGCCCTGGCAGTGTTCTGAATGCTGCCGGGCGGTCCGACCGGGGCGGTGCCTGAAAATAGCATGGGCCGCGTTGGTAGACGCTTTTCCCGACGGGGCCGTATCGGGTAGCAGAGCACCATGACCTTCGACCGCCGTTCGCTCCTGACGCTGCCGCTCGCCGCCGGTATCGCGCCTGCCGCCTTTGCCCGATCTTCCGCGCTGCCTGGACCTTCGGACATACCGGTCTGGCCACCGGTCGAACATTTTGCGCTCTGGCCAGGCCTGCCGCCGGGTGCGCCGAACCCGCTGCCACGCCCCAACCCCGAAATCGCGACGCGGGAGAACGGCTATCGCGACATCAAGATGCGCGGGGTCGCGCGGCCCGAGGTGGGCGTTTTCCGGCCGCAACGACCCGACGGACGTGCCGTACTGGTGATGCCCGGCGGCGGCTATTTTCTTACCTCGCTGCGCAACGAGGGGATCGACGTCGCACGCGTCCTGAACGGCTTCGGGATCACGGTGTTCGTCCTGAGCTACCGCCTCCCCTGCGAGGGCTGGGCCGACCGCGCCGATGTGCCGCTTGCCGATGCGCAGCGGGCGATGCGGTTGATCCGCGCCAATGCCCGCGCCTACCGGATCGATGCGCGCAAACTGGGCGTTGTAGGTTTTTCCGCCGGTGGACATCTGGCCGGGTCGGTAACGGTGCTGCACGACTATCCGGCGTATCGTCCGGTCGACGCCGCCGATCGACACTCCGCGCGCCCGGCGTATGCGGGGTTGATGTATGCGGTTTCGAACGTCGACCCGAACCGCAGCCATGGCGGATCGCGCGCGAACCTGCTCGGTCCGGATCCGCTCCCCGCGGTGCAAGAGCGCTTTGCGATCGATCGACAGCTTCGACCCGGCATGCCGCCGCTGTTCCTGCTGCACGCCGAGGACGACAGGACCGTACCCGTCGCCAACACGGTGGACATGCTCGCCGCCGCACGTCGCGTCGATATCCGGGCCGAAGCGCATTTCCTGCAGCATGGTGGCCACGGCTTCGGCACACGATTGTCGCCGCGGTCGCCGGGATCGCTCTGGCCGCAATTGTTCGATCGGTGGATGGGTGAAACGGTCTCGATCTGAGCTAGGTCAGGGTCACGGACCTAGCCGGTCGATTCAAGCGTTGCTGTTCTGGACGGGAGAATGCTGATGCCGATACCGTATTCCGAGCCGCGCAACGTGTTCCATGAACAAGGCGAAGTCATCATCGACGGTCCCGACGGGACGGTGATCGCAATGACTCCGGAAGCTGCGCTGCGAACGGCTGGGCGGCTTGATGAAGCCGCGCTGGACGAACTGATCGCCCGGGCTCAGGACAAGGTCGGGATCGCTTAACCGAACACGCGGCGCATCGAGCGTTCCAGCATCACGAACTGCCACAGCGTGCGGCCGTGTTCGACGCGCCCCATCCGATGCTCGTCGGCGATCCGCGAGATCGTCGCCATGTCGAACCAGCCGGTCTCTCCCAGCGTTCGCGATTTGGCGAGCGCGCTCGCCTCGCCGGCCAGCGCATCCCGGAACCAGGCACTGATGGGGGTCACGAAACCCATCTTCTTGCGATAGAGGATGTCGTGCGGCAGATACGGCTCCATTGCTTTCTTCATCAGCCATTTGCCCTCGCCGCGCCGTAACCGCATGTCGGCGGGCAACGTCGCGCAGAACTCGATCAGGCGGTGGTCGAGCAGCGGTTCGCGTGCCTCCAGCCCGACCGCCATGCTGGTCCGGTCGACCTTGGTGAGAATGTCGCCGGGAAGCCAATGCTTGATATCCGCATATTGCGCGCGGTCGATCGGATCGCGAGCCGGCGCATTCGCCATCGTCGCGACATAGCGATCTTCGGCACGATAGCCTCGCAGGGCCGCGCTAGCGTTTGCGCTGAACAGTTGCGCGCGCAGTTCGGGCGTGGTGACGCCGACCGATCGGGCATAGGCCTCGCCGCCACCCCGAGCGAGCGCAAGCAGCGTCGATTTAGCGCGCAAAGGTCGCGGTGCCCAATCGGCCTTCGGGTACCACCGCCCAAGCGTGCCGAACACGTCCTGCCGCAGATGCTCGGGGAGGAGTCCGCGCACGCGCTCCTCCGCCGCCTGGAACTTGTAGCGTCGATACCCCGCGAGCGCCTCGTCGGCGCCATCGCCCGACAGCGCGACCGTGACGCTCTCGCGGGCGAGCGCGCAGACTTGATGCGTCGCCAGCGCCGAAGCATCGGCAAAGGGTTCGTCGAAACTTGCTACCAGCGTGTCGATAAGGCCGAAAGCGCCCGACTGGACGACGCGCTCGCGGTGATCGGTTGCGAACCGGCGTGCGACGGTATCGGCATAGCCGCGTTCGTCATGACCAGCCTCGTCGAATCCGATCGTGCAGGTGCGCACAGCCTTAGGGCTCGCCTCGGCCATCAAGGCGACCACCGCCGAGCTGTCGACGCCGCCCGACAGGAATGCGCCAAGCGGTACGTCGGCGACCATCCGCGAACGCACGCCAGCCCGCATCCGGTCGACCAGTTCCTCGCCGAGTGCCTTGGCCGAGCCGGTCGCGCGGTTGGAGAAATCGATGTCCCACCATTTGCGCGGCTGCGGGACCGGACGGCCGCGCTCGACGAGCAGGAAATGCCCCGCCGCCAGCTTCTTCACGCCCGCGACGATGCACGAATCGTCGGGAACATAGCCGAACGCCAGATAATCCTCGACCGCGCGCAGATCGGGCACGCGGCGGAGTTGCGGATGCGCGAGCAGACCCTTCAGTTCGGACGCGAACGCCAGCGACCCATCTGCCAACTCGACGTAATGCAGCGGCTTTACGCCCATCCGGTCGCGCGCGAGGAACAGCGTGTGCGCGGCCGAATCGTGGATCGCGAAGGCGAACATGCCGTTCAGCCGGTCGAGCATCGACGGCCCCCAGGCGCGCCACGCGTGCAGCAGCACTTCGGTATCGCCCGATGTACGGAATATCGCCCCCCTGGCGGCCAGTTCGCCGCGCAGTTCGACGAAATTATAGACTTCGCCATTGTACGTGATCGTCAGCGTGCCGTCCGACATCGGCTGCGGCGAGCCTTCGAGATCGATGATCGACAGGCGGCGGTGGCCAAGCCCCACGCCCGCCGCGGTCCAGATCCCGTCGCCGTCGGGTCCGCGATGGGCCTGTGCCGCGATCATCGCATGGACCCGGTTCGGATCGACGGGCTTTGGCGTGCCCGGATGAAAGATCCCCGCGATACCGCACATCTAGCGCATCCCCGCAGCATGATCGGCGACCGTTCCGATCGGCCCGAGCGCGCCAAGAAAACGCGCCATCGGACGCTGGTCGGTGCCCTCTACCGAGAGGTGGATCGCCACCGCGCGTTGCGGGCCACCGAGCAGCCGCGCCTTCATCGTCTCGATCTTCACCAGCGTCTCGTCCTGCGTGGTCCTGTCGCCGACCCGGTACCACGTCGCGACGATCCGCTCCACGGGGCCGGGCGCGGTAATCCGCATGACACTGCCGTCCACACCACTCGCATCGGCGATGGCGGGTAGATCGGCGACGCGAACCCAGCGGTCTTCCTGCCGCAGCACGCCGGTACCGAAGGCGACCAGTTCCTTACCCTCATGCTGGTTGCCGAACACCGCGACGCTCATGTCCACCGTCGCGCCGGACGCGTCGGCGTAGCGGCCGAACAGATAATGATCGGCGTCGGGGTAATTGGGCGTCCACGGTGCGCGGGTGCTGATCGCGACGCGGTGCCAGCCAGCGACGTCGGGTAGGTCGACATGCGCGGGAAGCGGCTGTGCCCGACCGGCGATCGCCGCGCTCCAAGCCGGAAAAGCCGCTGCCGTCGTCAGTACCAGCGCGGTCGCGACCAACAGGTCGGTACGGTGTCGCGGGATCGTCTGGAAGGCCGTCGGATCGAACGCCGGGTCGTCGGGCGCGCGATCGAACCAGCGCCAGCCGATCGCCAGCACGCCTGCCATGACGAGCGCAAAGAACACCCAGCCATAGACGATGTGATCCATTCCGGTGGCGGCCTCGACCGAGGTCAGGTCCGCCGCCCAGATCGTCGCGAATGCGCGGACGCCGTTGGCGATCACCGGGACGATCACCGAGACCAAGAGGAACACCACGCGCCGCTTCCACGAGACAAAGCACAGATTGGCGACGAGCACGCCGAACGCGACCATCGCCAGAACGAACTTTGAGCCCGAGCATGCCTCGGCGACCTCGAAATAGTAGCGGCCGGCATGGATGAGCACGCCGTCGACCACCGCGGGTACGCCGACGAGGTGCAGCAATGGCATCACGATCGCGACCGTCACGGTCTGCAACGGCGGTTCGAGCCCCTCGCCGAACGGCACTAGGAAGAACGCGTAACACAGCGGAAACAGAAGCCCGCGCGCGACATTGGGACCAAGGATGGTCAACACGGCACCTTGCAGCATCATGACGAGCCCCAATTGGCGCGCGAAACCGACCGAGGCAGCATCGCCCATCAGCCAGCCGAACCCGCCGACCGCCACCAGTGCGAGGCCCGGCCACCATCCAATGGGGGTCAACGCGGCCAGTTCCGCTCGACGCTGCACCACGAGCCACGCGACGACCGGGCCGATGAACAGGCAATGCCCGAACGTCGTGCTGTTCCACCAGATCCGGACCAGGTCAGCAACGTCGCCGCGAAACAGCAGCAGGATCACGACGACCGATGCCGCCAGTGCCATGCCGTGACGGCGCCACGGCGTCACGCGTCGAGACCGAACAGCGTGTCGAGTGGAGCAAGGCGCGCGTCCCACCCGTAGCGCGCGATAACCCGTTCGCGGGCCGCGATACCGAGCGCGGCGGCCGCTTCGGGTGCAGCGAGCAGCCCGATCACCCGATCGGCGAAGTCCTGCGCGGTTTCGGCGACGCGGATCGTACCGGCGTGGTCGATCCCCTCGGCGGCGGCGGTCGAAGCGACGACGGGGCGCGCCATCGCCATCGCCTCGAGCACCTTGTTCTGGATCCCGCGCGCGAGCTTGAGGGGGGCGACGCAGACATCGGCCGCCGCGAGCCAGCCGCGAACGTCGTCGACCTCGCCGGTGACGGTGACATCGTCGCCGGCAAGCGCCTTGACCGCCGAGGTCGGCACGCGGCCGACGATCGCGAAATGCACGGGGACGTGCTGGCGGATCAACGGCAGAATCTCGCGCGCAAACCAGGTGACCGCGTCGACGTTGGGGCGATAATCCATCTGGCCGGTGAAGACGAGCAGCGCTTCTGCCCGCGTCGCAGGCGCATCCGCCACCCCGGCGGAGGCCGGGGTCCAGTTGGGAGACGTTGATGACGGCGGACTGTCCGCATTTACTGCGACCTTCCCCACTGGGCCCCGGTCTCCGCCGGGATGGTCGCCATTCTTGAGCGTTGTAAATTCAGCGGCCGGATCGAACGTCACCGAATCGATACCGTTCTCGACCGCGAGGATCCGCCCGGTCGCGCCGCCGTCGCGAAAGACCGCCCCTTCGGCGTCGCTGACGAAAAGGCTCGCCGAAACCTGCGCGGCAACTTCCCGCTCGAACGCCCCCAGGAGCCGAGCCTCGCGCCGCATCATCCGCCGCATCGGCCCGCGCGCATCCTCGGCAAAGCCCGCAAACTTGGCCGAATCCACGTCGACAAAATCCATCAAGACCGGCGGGCCGTCGGCCGGCAGATACTGCGCCATCTGGCCCGAGAAACAGTAGATTCCCGACACCTCCGGCACGATCCGGTCGACCGCCGCCTGCACCGCGGGATGCGCGAAGGCGGTCAGCGATACCGGCTTGCCGGTTGCCAGCGCCTCGATCGCCGCGCGCACCTGCGACTTGCCGCGCGGCACGATCGTGCAGCTCGCGAGCATGTCGGTGAACACGGCCGGCGGATCGAGGTCGGCGTCGTCATCGGCAAACGCGACCAGGTGGACGCGCGCGCGCTTCGCCAGATAGTGCAGGATGTGGAAGCTGCGAATCTTGTCGCCGCGATCGGGCGGGAACGGGATCCGGTGTGCCAGGAAGAGCAGGCTCACCCCAGGCCTCGGGAAATCCACGGCCCGGCTGCATTCGCTGCCCACAGCGGCAACTTCTTCCACGTCCGCACCATCAACGCGTATTTGGGATTGAGCGGATTCACCTCGCGCGCCGGACCGTTGCTGCGCTTGGCGTAGAGCCGCGGTTCGGGCGTGAACCCCCAATTCTTCTTGAACGCCGCAGCCCCCGTTCCAGTCTTCGACCGTCCGAAATCGAACCGCGTGCAGCCTTTTGCGCGGGCGTGCGCCATCAGCGCGAAATACATCCGGTCGTTGGCGCGAAGCCCCCGCGCCGCCTCGGTGCCGCCGCCCCAATAGGGATAGACGGTGCCGTTGAAATACAGGCTGAGTACGCTCGCGACCGCCCTGCCCTCATGCCGGACGGTCAGAACATCGGCGTCCATCATGCTCGCAACGCTGCGGAAAAGTTTTGCGGGGAACACCGGCGTGCCGAGGTTGCGGACCGACTCGGCATAGACCCGGTAATGCTCGGCAAGCAGTGTCCTATCGGCGCCGGTAACGATCTCCAGATCGAACCCGAGCGCACGACGCACCTCGGCGCGCTGTTTGCGCGGGATCGCGAGCAGTTCCGCCTCGTCGTCCTTCGCCAGGTCGCGTGCGAACCCGAGATAGCTCTGGTCGTCACTGACCCAGCCGTCCGGGGCCGGACCACCGCGCAGTTCGACCGACGGACAGCCGAGTCGCAAGGCGAGGTTCCACGCGCCATCGGCGAGCGCTTCTAGCGAATTGCCCAGCACGCCGCCGTCGACGCCGAACCCGGTCGAGACGAGCGCGCGGCCAAACAACGGGGAGCGCATCTCGGTCAGCGGCAGGACTCCGGCGATCGCCCCGCTCGCGCGCTCGGCGATCAGATAATGTGCACGCTGGCCGCAGCCGTCCTGCACCGCTTGGCTCCATGCTGGCAGATGAAACGGCGCGGACCCGTCGGTCGCCTCGACGAACGCCACGATCCGCGCGCACTCGCCCGGATCGCGAAGGTTCGCTTCGCGCACGCCGACAGGCACGGGTGCGGTCACGCCAACCGCACCGCTTCGCGTGCGACGACCGCATCGACGCGGCCCCATGCGTGCCGGCCGAGCAGCCCGCGCAACTTGCCGGCCATCGCACCGAGCCGCGAATAATGCCGGAACTTCGACCGCATCGGCGCCCGATCGACACGCGGTTGCGCCGGATCGATCTCCCATGGGTGAAAATAGAACATCGCAGGACGATCTTCGCGATTGACCTGGCGCACCGCGAAGTCGGTGATCGCCGCGGGCAGCAGGCGGAAGAAGCCGCCGCCGGTCGCCAGCTTGCGCGTGCCGAACTGCGCGACCGTGACCGGCACCTCGATCAGCGCGCTGTCGGTAAGCGGCTTGAACCCATAGCGCGGCGCATCGAGCCAGCCATAATGATCGTGCTTCACCGGCGCGACGCTGGAGGAATAGGCATAGCCCGCCTCGGCCAGTTCGACGTGCGCCCAGGGCGTGCGCTGGTCGATCGAGAAACTCGGTGCGCGGTAGCCGGTAACTTTGGTGCCGGCCGCATCCTCGATCGCGGATCGCGCCCGCACCAGATCGGCGCGAAAGACCGCCGGCGTCATCGTGAACACGCGCTGGTGATCCCAGCCATGGCTGGCGATCTCGTGGCCTGCCTCGACGATCCGGCGGACAAGCGCGGGATAGCGGTGCGCGACCCAGCCGAGCGTGAAGAACGTCGCTTTGGTGTCGCGCTCGGCAAACAGGGCCAACACGGCGTCGGTATTCGCCTCGACGCGCGGCATCAGCGAGTCCCAGTCGGCCTTGTCGATGACGTTCTCGAAGGCGCCGACCTGAAACCAGTCCTCCACGTCGACCGACATGCCATTGAGAACGCTCATCCTACGCCGCGTCGTGCCAGGCGGCGACGCCGCGGATCGGCGCGTATTCCGGTTTGTCGGTATCGTTTTCCACCCAGTCCACCAGCAAGGTGAGGACGCGGCGAAGCGCCTTGTCCTGCAACTCGACGCGCGCTTCGAGCGCGGCAATCCGGTCCTCGATCATGGGATCGGTCCGCGGCACAGGCGTCGCCACAGCGGCAGGCGGCAGCTTGCCGTCGGATGCAGCGGCGCCCTTCCCCGTGTCGGTCGCGAGCATCGGCAGGTCGCCCTCGAGATCGCGCTGCACCGTCTTCACCACGGCCGCATCGATGACGGTCAGATCCTCGATCGCGGCGTGGAGCATCACCCGGCCGGCCAGCATGTTGAGGCGTCGCGGCACACCCGCGGATCCCGCATAGAACGCCGCAAAGGCATCGTCCGCGAAATCCGGATTGCCGGTCCAGCCGACCACGGACAGGCGGTGTGCGAGATAGTCCGAAACCTCGTCCTCCTCCATCGGATCGAGATGATGGATCGCGATGACGCGCTGGCGGAGCTGTTCGAGCCGCTCCGAGCCGTGCAGGCGATCACGGAACTCGGGCTGGCCGAGCAGCACGATCTGCAACAGCGCATGCCCGCCCGCCTGGAAGTTCGACAGCATCCGCAGTTCCTCGAGCGCGGACACCGGCAAGGCCTGCGCCTCGTCGACGATCAGCAGCGTACGCTTGCCGGTGCGCGCGACCGCGTGCAGCCCGCGTTCGATGGCCGGCAGCAATTCGCCCTTGGTCAGCCCTGCGGGATCGACCTTCAATTCGGTTGCGACGATCCGCAGCAGGTCTTCCGCCTCGATCGCGGTCGATACCAGCTTGATCGCGTTGAGCCGCTGGTGATCGATCGTGTCCATCAGATGGCCGACCAGCGTGGTCTTGCCCGCACCGATATCACCGGTGATGACAATGAAGCCCTCGCCTTGCGCCAGTCCGTAGCCGAGATACGCCATCGCCTTGCGGTGGGTATCGGTCTCGAACCAGAATTTGGGGTCCGGGGTAAGCTGGAAGGGTCGCCCCGTCAGTCCGTAATGTTCGTCGTACATCTGCTGCTCGCCTTCAGAACTGGTACCGCGCACCGACCAACGCCTGGGCAGTCCAGTCGCTGTCGAGGTCGCCGACCTTGAAGCTGTAAAGCCCGAGTGACGCGGTTGTGCCGAGTCGCCCGAAATTGTGGTAATAGGTGCCGGTCGCGCCGTACGACCATATGCCGTCGTCGCCGGACGCGTCGCTCGCTGCGAGGTTGGCGACGCCCGGATCGTAATAGTTGACGAACAGGTCGCCATTCACGCCCGAGACCTGGGTGAGCGAGCGGGAATAGAAGAGCTGCCCGTAATAGCTTTCGTCCTCCAGACCGGTCACGATCAGGCCCGGGGCCACGTTGGGCGCATAGAGCCTGCGGTTGGCATAACCGACGCCCCCGCCCCACGTCGAACGACCGCGCGTGGCGACGATCACGCCGTCGATCCCGCGCGCCCGGTAGCTGGCGGTCGAAATCGACTGGAACACGTCGTTCAAGCACCCGCCCGGTGCCGCGCCCGACGATCCGAACACGCAGCCGTTGAACTGCTGGCCGAAGCCTTGCTGCTGCCCGGTGAGGAAACTGGTCGGGAGATTGCCGATACCGGTCCGGAGCTGCCTGCCGAACGTCTGAACGCCGTCATAGACGTTGACCGCCAGGCCGACCGACTTCGACGCCTGGTAGGTCGCGGTGCCGGTGAAGCTGGTCGACCCATAGCGACGGCCGATATGCCCCTCGACCGACGTCCGGCGATTGGGTCGCCACACCACGCCCGCGTCGTAGTAGACGCCGTCGGTGCGGTAGGCGATCCGGCGCGGCGATGCAGTGTCGGTGACGAATCGGCCGTCCCGGTCGAGCACCGGCGCGCCGGTCGCATCGACGAGCGGGTCCTTCTGACTCGTCTCGATCTTCTCGTAGCCGACGCCGGCGGTGAGCGCGACGTAGGGCGAGATCGGCATCAGCACGTCGCCGCGGCCGTAATAGCCCTCATAGCGCTGTTTCAGCTGGCTCGCCGTTTCGCGATCATAGGAACCGCTGACGGTCACGCCGAACGGCGCGAGCGCACCGGGCGATACCGCGGCGCTGGCGGTGACGGTGTTGCCGATCGAATCGTCGTAATAGTCGAGCCGCTGGCCGCCCAGCGTGGGGTCGCCGAAGGTCGGCGTTTCGACCTTGGTATAGCCCAGGCGGTAGTTCGCGTTGAACGCGACCGGACCCGCGTTGCTCGTGAAGCTCGGGCCGGCATAGACCGAATAGATCTGGCTGACATTGTCGACATTGCCCGCCAGCAGCCCAGGCGCCGCACCGCGGATATCCGAGCGGGCGCGGGTGGCGATCCCGGCCGCTTCCAGAGTCAGGTTCGGGGTCACCTGCGCATTGATGCGGGCGAGGCCCGAATGGATATCCTGGTCGCCCAGATCGTCGCCCCAGCCGAAGCGGCGTTCGTACCGATAGCTCAGCTGCCCGGCAATCCGCTGCGTCGCGAGCGCGGCGTCGACGCCGGCGGCAAGGCTGGTATAGGTCAGCACGTCACCGCCGTTCAGATCGGCGGCGAGAGTCTGGCTCGCCTCGATGTACGGGTTGATCGTGACGCGGCGGCTCGCCTGCGCGAGGACGGGAGTCGCAGCGAGCGTCACCAGCACGGCCGCATTGCCGGCGAGCGCCATGGCGCGAATCGTCGGCCTCGTCATCTGCATGCGCATCACGAAGCCTCCTGACCGTAATAGCTGCCGAACCGCGCGCCGCCCTGGACGAACGATACGGCATTGAGGACAAGCTGAATATGCTCGCAGCCGTCGAGCAGGTTGACCGCGGCACGCAGTTCGTTTTCAGGCGTGCGATCGGCGCGGACCACGAGCATGATCTGGCCGACCCGCATCGCGAGCACGGCAGCGGGCGACGCGGCGAGCGCAGGTGGCGAATCGAAGATGATGACGCGGCGCGGGTTCGCCTCGAGCAGTCGCGCGATCACCGCCTTGGTCCTCGTGCTGGCGAGCAGTTCGGTATCCATCGCCGTCTTCGAGCCCGCAGGCAGGATCGACAGATGCGGGACATCGGTATGGATCACGAGATCCTCGACGTCGATCCGGCTATCGCCGAGCGCATCGAGCAGACCGGGACCATCGGTCAGTCCGAGTTGATGGACGATGTCGGGCTTCGCGACATCGGCGTCGACCAGCAAAACCTCGGTATCGCGCTCGGCAGCGATTGAAAGCGCGAGGTTGACCGCGCAGAACGTCTTGCCGTCACCGGGACGCGCGGAACAGACGAGGATCATCCGCGCCTTGTCGGGGCTGTCGCTCTCGGCGATGCGCGCGCTGGCGATCAGCAGCTGGCGCTTGACGAGACGGAACTCCTCGGCGAGCGGCCCGACCGGGGCGCCCGGCACGATCATGCCATTCGCCGCCAGCATGCCGCGGTCGATCATCGCCGCGTCCCCCGACCCGTTCGGTAGATGGAATTCGTCGGGAAGCTCCTCACCGACCGGGGCGCGCAGTTCCTCGGGGATCGCCAGGAACGTCGGATCAATGAAGGCTGGCCCGGCTCCGGCAGGCTTGGCAACGGGGGCTGCGGCAGGCGCGTCGACAGCCGCATCGACGGGCCAATCGGTCTCGAGCTCCGACACATGCTGCTGGGCGCCGGTACGCGCACGGGCATGCGCGTTGAAGTCGTACACCTTGGCTGCGCGTTCGAGCAGCGACAATTCGCGAACGGGTTTGGTCACGGTCATATCCCTCAAGCCGCCAGGCCGCGCTGCAGGATCTCGACCCCGAGCAGCAGGACGTAGGCAGCACCCAAAGCAGCCGTTCCACCAAGGAACATCCGGAAGCCGCGGCGACGCTGTTCGGACTGGATCCGCGTCACCACTTCGCCGATCGAACCGATCACCGGCATCCCCGCCGCCTTCTCCAGCCGCGTGCTGGTGGCAAACGTGGTCCGCAACTGGCCCAGCGCGAACGCCGCACCGATACCGGCGGCAAGTCCCGCGATCAGGACGCCCGACAGCAACAGCATGCGATTGGGCGCGCTCGGCATGCGCGGCATCGTCGGCGGATCGATCACGCTGAACTTGACGCGATCGGTCTGCGTCTGCGCCTGTCCGCGGAGCGCAATCTGCTCGCGTTGCGTGAGCAACTGGTCGTACTGGTCCTTGAGCACCTGATAGTCGCGATCGATCGAGCCCTGTTCGGCGGCAACCTCGGGATCGCCGGCGAGCTTGGCGTTCAACTGATCGAGATCGCCCTGCAACTGGCTCCTCCGCATGCGGAGCGAGGCGACCGTCGCCTGCTTGTCGGCGACCATCGATTGCAGCGAGGCGTAGAGCGGATTCTGCGCGCTGCCGGCACCACTGCCGCCCGACAGCGGTTCGTTGCGCGCCGCCGCGGTCGCAGCCGCCAACTGGCTCTTCAATGCAACGATATCGGGATGATTCTCGGTATAGCCGCGCGCCCGCGCGTCGGCGAGCTGACCCTGGATCGCCTGCAGTCGCGCACGTGCGGGCCCCGCCGCACCGGCGACGCCGCCGGCGCCAGCGACGGTCGCCGGGGTACCCGCCATCTGGCCCTGCACCGCGGCGAGGCTCGACTGGGCCGCCGCCAGATCGCCATCGACCTGCGACATCTGCGTCCGCGACGCGCCGATCCGATCGGCGACCGAGCCGGTACCGGGCAGGCTGCCGAGATAGCGGTTCTGGAAATCCGCACGCTTGGCCTCGGCGTCGGCCAGCTGCTTCTGGCGGACGGCCAGTTGCTGGTCGAGAAACGCGAGGCTCTGCGTCGTGTTGGTCCGGTCGCCCGCCAGATTCTGCTCGACGAAGATGTCGATCAGCTTCTGCGTGATCTGTCGCGCGAGCTTCGGGCTGGCCGCGGTCGTCGTGATCTGGAACAGATTATCCTGCTGCGACGTGACCTTGATGTTCTGCGCGAGCCCGGCGACCCGATCGGCGACGTCGCGGTCGCTCGACACCGTGTTGGCGAGATCGGTGCCACGAACGACCTTCTGGAGGTTCACCGCGGACACCAAAGTCGTGCGGATCGTGTCGATGTTGGTCTGCGTCGCCTGCGGTGCGGCGTCCATGCTGGAGGGCAGGATGTTCTGCATCTGCACGAACACGCGCGCGGTCGATTCGTAGCGGCTGGGGATCTGCGACACCAGCAGCCAGCCCAGCACGCACACGCCCCATGCGACGCCCAGCGCCAGCCAGCGCCGCGTCCAGATCGCGTGCAGTGCGATCCGCACTTCGTCGTAGATCCCGTTCATCCCGGCGTGCCTCAGAACATCGATTCGGGGATGATGATCACGTCGCCCGGCTCAAGCCGGACGTTCGCCGACGAATCGCCCTTCTTGAGCAGATTGCCGATCTGCAGCGCGAATTCGGTCTGCTTGCCCGTCGCACGGTCGTAGCGCACCAGCCGCGCCTTGTTGCCCGCGGCATATTGGCTGAGCCCGCCGACCGCGATCATCGCGTCGAGCAACGTCATGTTGGCGCGGTACGGGATCGACGCGGGCTTCTCGGTCGCGCCGACGATGCGGACCTGCTGGCTGTAGGTGCCACTGAAATTCTCGACGATCACAGAGACGATCGGGTCCTTGATATAGGCCCCCAGCGCCTTCTTCATGTCGTCCGCGAGCATCGCCGGGGTCTTGCCGACCGCGGGCATGTCGTTGATCAACGGCGTGGTGATGCGGCCGTCGGGGCGAACCTGCACCTTCGACGACAGCTCCGGGTTGCGCCAGACGAAGATATTGAGCTGGTCGAGCGGACCGATCACATATTCCTCGCCCGGCAGCTCCTTGTTCGCGACATACGCGGCGGGCGGCAGTTCGGGGCGGCCGCCGGTGCTGGTGCACGCGGTCAGCGTCGCGGCGGCGAGGCCGAGGGTCGTGAGGGACTTCGAAACGGGTCCGGAACGCATGGGCACTTGTCTCCTGGGCGCCATCCCGACCATCGGTCGCCCGGCGGTCGATTAAACTGGGTATAGGCTATGCGAGGAACAGGTGAAGATAGCGTTAGGAGCGCCGTGTAACCATGCTCGCCACGCCGCCTGGACCTGTGGCTATGAGACAGTAACGATCTCGAGCGCCGGTGGATGCCCGAGAAATGCACTTGGGCTCGCGCTGGCACCATAGGCGCCGGCCATGAAGATCGCGATCAGGTCGCCGACCCGGACCGCAGGCAGCGCGACCTTGTCGCCGAGCCGATCGAGCGGGGTACATAACGGGCCGACCACGGTCACCGGATCGGCCGCGTCCTCGCCCATCCGCGCCGCTACCGCGATCGGGTAGTTGCGCCGGACGACCGTGCCGAAATTGCCGCTCGCCGCGAGCTGGTGGTTGAGCCCGCCGTCGACGACGACGAACATCTCGCCCTGGCTCTGCTTGATGTCGACGATGCGGGTCAGGTACACGCCCGCTTCGGCCACCAGCCAGCGGCCGAGTTCGATCGCGTAGCGCATTCCCGTGTGGGTCAGCGGGCAGTCCGCGATCGCGGACTGCAGCGCCGCGCCGACTGCCTCGACATCCAGCGTCCTGTCGCCGGCAAAATAGGGGACTCCGAATCCGCCGCCCAGATTGACGAGCGGTGGCGTGTACCCCGCCTCGGCCGCCAGCCGTTCGGCCAGCGCCAGCGTCGCGGCCTGGGTGTCGATGATCGCGGCGGCATCCAGCGCCTGGCTGCCTGCATAAATATGAAAGCCACGCCAGTCCGCGCCGGCCCCGACGATCGCGCGCACCAACGCCGCGGCGCGCCCCGCATCGACGCCGAACGGCGACGCACGGCCGCCCATCCTCATGCCCGAGCCGCGCAATTCGATATCGGGGTTCACGCGGACCGCCATCCGGGGGGCGATGCCGAGCCGATCGCCGATCGCGAAGGCCCGTCCCGCCTCGCCTTCCGATTCGACGTTCAGCGTCGAGCCGGCGGTGATCGCGGCGGCGAGTTCGTCGTCGCGCTTGCCGGGACCGGCAAAGCTGACCGAGGCGGCGGGCTTGACGAGCAGCGCCTTGGCGAGTTCGCCCGAAGACGCAACGTCGAGCCCGTCGACCAGCGGCGCGATCGCCGCCAGCACATCGGCGTGCGGATTCGCCTTGATCGCATAATGGAGGTCGATCGCCGGCATTGCCGCGCGAAAGCGCGCGATGCGCGACGCGACGATCGCCATGTCGTAGACGAACAGCGGCGTGTCGCCTGCCTGTATCACCCAATCGTCAGCGGACCGTCCGCCGATTTCGAGATTGCCCGACTGCGCGAGAAACTCCGGAGGAAGAGCACCCATGGGTTTCATCGTGTCACCTGCTCGTTCACCCGGACCTCGGACGCGATCGCAGACCGGTCCAGCTTGCCATTGGCATTGCGTGGCAATTCGTCCCGCCAAAGATATGTTCCCGGCTGCATGAAGCTCGGCAACGCCGTTCGCAGTCGAGCCCGCAGAGACGGCTCTCCGGCCGCATCCCCTGCGAGCATGACGACGATCGCCTGGCCCAATCGTTCGTCCGCAACGCCCACCGCCACCGCCTCGCGCGCTTCACCACCAGCCAGCACCGCCTCCTCGACTTCGAGCGGACTGATCCGGTTGCCGGCGCTCTTGATCATCTCGTCGTCGCGCCCGACGAAGCGCAACAGCCCGTCCGCGCCCTCGACCACGGTATCCCCCGACCACACCGCCATGCCCCGGCCGTCCGGCGCTGGCCGAAACCGCTGCGCCGTCCGCACCGCATCCTGCCAATAGCCCTGCGCGACAAGCGGCCCCGCATGGACCAGTTCCCCCGCCTCGCCCAGCGCCGCGCGCGTCCCGTCGGGCTTTACCACCGAAACTTCCGCGAACGGGATGGCCCGCCCCATCGCGTCAGGTTTCGAATCGATCAGCGTAGGATCGAGATAGGTCGAGCGAAACGCCTCCGTCAGCCCATACATCGCGTAGATATCCGCCGCAGGAAATCGCTCGCGAAGGCCCCGCACCAGTCGCAGCGTCAACGCGCCCCCCGAGTTAGTCAGCCGTTTCAACCGCGCCGCAGTCTCCGCCGGCCAGTCCGCCTCGAGCAGCTGCGTCCACAACGGCGGCACGCCCGCCAGCGTCGTCGCCCCGACCCGCTCGACCGCTTTCACGACATCGCGCGCCACCAGATAATCGAGCGGCGCCACCGACGCGCCCGCCGCCCAGGTCGAGAACAGCTGGTTCTGGCCATAATCGAACGACAGCGGGAGTACGCCCAGGACACGATCGTGCGGCTCCAGCTTCAAGTAATGCGCGACGGAAATCGCCCCAAGCCAGAGATTCGCATGGCTCAGCATGACGCCCTTCGGCCGACCGGTAGAGCCCGAGGTGTAGAGGATCGCGGCAAGCGAATCGGTATCGGGATCGGACGGCCCTATCCTCTCACCGTTCCCCCACGAAGGCGGTGCCCCAGTTTCACAAGGGGCAACGCCCGTGGTTCCTGAGCCCCCGCGTTCGCAAGGAAACAGAGGATCAGCCTCGTCGAGGATGGCACAGTCACTCGGGACATCGCCGTCTTGCAGCGTCCCAGCCCGGACACCCTGCGTCACCAGCAACCGAGCGCCGCTATCCCCAAGAATATACGCGACCTGCGCCCGTCGCAGCAGCGGATTGACCGGCACGTGCACCAACCCCGCCCGCGCCACTGCCAGCGGCATCAGGCACGCGGTGCGCGTCTTCGGCAACCAGGTCGCCACCCGGTCGCCCAGCGTCAGCCCCTGCCCTGCCAGCCAACCCGCCAGCGCCGCCACCGCGTCCTCAAGCTCGGCGAACGTCATCGTGCCGGACTTGTCGACCAGCGCTACGTCCGCCGCGGCACCGCGCAACGCGACATGGTCGATGGGGTACGGAATGGGGTCGAGCGCGATCATCCGCCCCTAATAGCGCCAAGCGCCCTAATATCGCCAAGCGATTGCCGAATTCACCCCCACACGCTAGCGGGGCGCGGTTCGTAACGGTTCAGGCGATGCTCGTGATCTTCGAAGGCACTTCCCAAGTCGAAACGACGGTACGCGCCGTCCTCGCCGATATCCTCGGTCTCAGCGCCGACCGCGTCGCCGCGTTTACTGATGACACGCCGCTGTTCGGGGCGTTGCCCGAACTCGATTCGATGGCGGTGGCCAGCGTGCTGACCGAGCTGGAAGACCGGCTCGGCATCCTGATCGAGGACGACGAGATCGACGGCGAGATGCTCGAGACGTTCGGCGCACTGGTCCAGTTTGCCGCAAGGAAGGCGCTGGTCTAGCTCGCGGAGGGGGTTTAGCCTCTGCCGCAATGACCGGTCTCCGCTTCGATCACTATGACTGGGCGGGCGGGCGCGAGGGGATGCTGCGGTTCGGCCCCGATACCGGCCCGATCGTCATCGCCGCGCTTCCGTTGTTCGAAGAAGCCAACCGCACGCGCCAGTTCGCCGTCACGATTTTGCGCGCGCTCGCGGATCACGGCATTCGTGGCGTGCTCCCGGACTTTCCCGGCACCGGCGAAAGCCTGATCGCGACGTCGGGTTCCACGCTGTCCAACCAGCGCCGAGCCTTTATCGCTCTAGCACAGCAGCTTGGTCCACGTTCCTACGCGCTATCGATAAGAAGCGGGGCGCTGCTAGATACCGACGCACGCCTCGCCGGACGCTGGCACCTCGCACCGCAAGCCGGCGAAGACGTGGTGCGCGATCTCGACCGAGCGCGCGCCGTGGCGTCGCGCTCGGACCGCCCCGCAGAAAACGAGTATGCGGGCAATATCGTGTCCCGAG
Source organism: Sphingomonas faeni (assembly GCF_040407565.1). GTDB lineage: Bacteria > Pseudomonadota > Alphaproteobacteria > Sphingomonadales > Sphingomonadaceae > Sphingomonas > Sphingomonas faeni_F. The sequence continues at coordinate 133,492 of NZ_JAPZPR010000004.1, read as the reverse complement.
AAATGCTGGCCGAACTCTGCGCAGCATCCCCTTCGGAAGTGGGTCCGCGGCGGGTCGTCCGCATGGCGACCGACCCCCGGCCCGCCGACGCGACATACCCCGGCGTGCCCCTCTGGCGGCGGTCCGAACCCGATAATGATATCACGCTTGCCCAACAGCTTGCGACCGATATTTCCGAGTGGATCGCATCATGCGAAAGCTGATCGCGTTCCCCTGCGAGGGCGAAACGCTGGCGGCTACGCTGGACGAGGCGAATGGAACGACTGGCGTGCTGATCGTGTCCGGCGGCAATGAAATCCGCAGCGGCGCGCATCGCGGCATGGCATTCCTAGCCAAGCGGCTGGCTGCGACGAGAACGCCCGTCTTCCGCTATGACCGACGCGGCGTCGGTGACTCAACGGGACACAATGGCGGTTTCCTCAGTGCCCAACCGGACCTGATCGCCGCCGCCGCCACGTTCCGTGCAGCGGCGCCCCATATCACCGGCATCGTCGGCTTCGGCAATTGCGACGCCGCCAGCACGCTCGCGCTGTTCGGGCGTGCCGCCGGTATCGACCGCATCGTCCTCGCCAACCCCTGGCTGACCGAGCAGACCGACGATCTTCCCCCAGCCGCCGCCATCCGCGTCCGGTATCAGGCGGCCCTGCGCGACCCCGCCACATGGCAGAGAGCTCTGAAGGGCGGCATCAGTTTTCGTAATTTTATCCGCGGCTTAAAAAAATTGTCTCGCACTGCGACCGAAGCTGAAAGCTCACTCGCAGCGCGGGTTCTCACTGCGCTCGCGGACTGGAAAACTGACGCCGCGATCGTCTTGGCGAGCGGCGATGCGACCGCGATCGCCTTCGCCTCAGCCGCCGGCAAAGGCATCATGGTCGAGACGATCGAAACCGCCTCGCACAGCTTCACCGGCGATGCCGGTACCGCGCTCGAAAACGCGATCAGGCGCAACCTCGCCTGATTTGCTTTGACTATTCGGCGGCTTCGGCCAGTTCGGCGAACTCCGCCGCGGCCAGGAACCGCTCCGCATCCAACGCTGCCATGCAGCCCGTTCCTGCCGCGGTCACCGCCTGGCGGTAGATCTTGTCGGCCACGTCGCCACAGGCGAACACACCCTCGACGTTGGTGCGCGTCGATCCGGTCTCGACCGCGATATAGCCGTCCGAGTCGAGCTCGAGATGGCCGCGGAACAGCTCGGTCGCCGGGTGGTGACCGATCGCCACGAACCCGCCATCGACCGCGAGGCGCGAGCGCTCGCCGGTGACCGTGTCCTCGAGCTCCAGCGCAACCAGACCCGCATTGCCGCCACCGTCGACGAACTCGCGGACCTCCTTGTTCCAGAGCACCGTCACGCCCTTGTGTGCGAACAGGCGTTCCTGGAGGATCTTCTCCGACCGCAGCGAATCACGGCGGTGGATCAGCGTCACGTCGGGCGAATGGTTGGTGAGGTACAGAGCCTCCTCGACCGCGGTGTTGCCGCCGCCGATGACGGCAACCTTCTTGCCGCGGTAGAAGAACCCGTCGCAGGTCGCGCAGGCGCTGACGCCCTTGCCCTTCATCGGCTCCTCGCTGTCGATCCCGAGCCACTTCGCCTGTGCACCGGTCGCGATCACCAGCGTGTCGCCCTCATACACGTCGCCACTGTCGCCGATCAGGCGGAACGGGCGGCGGGTCAGGTCGACCTGTACGATCGTGTCCCACATCATCCGCGTGCCGACATGCTCGGCCTGTGCCTGCATCTGCTCCATCAGCCACGGGCCCTGGATCACGTCCTTGAAGCCGGGATAATTCTCGACATCGGTAGTCGTGGTCAGCTGGCCGCCGGGCTGGATGCCCTGCACGACGATCGGCGCCATCCCGGCACGCGCGCCATAGATCGCGGCGGAGAGCCCGGCGGGGCCCGACCCGAGGATAAGCATGCGGGTGGTATGCGTCGTCATCGTGATTCCTTGGAGATTTGATCCCCATCTAGGCGATGCGCCGCGAAATTTGAACCGCCGGGAAATCTTGTACGCCTGCATCGAAAGCTACGCCGCTTCGTTCTCGTCGCAGGACAAGGAGTTTTCATGAGCGACGCCCCGCGCGAGACCCGCACGATCGAGATCGAAAAATACGACGCACCGGCCGGTGGCTGGGGGTCTATGAAGTCGCTCGTCGAGATCAGCGCCCGGGAAAAGATCGGCCCCGAAGCGCTGAAGGAACTGACCCGCCAGAACAAGCCGGACGGTTTCGCCTGCGTCAGTTGCGCCTGGGGCAAGCCCGCGCACCCGCACGTCGCCGAGTTTTGCGAAAACGGTGCGAAGGCCACCGCCTGGGAGCTGACGTCGTATAGGGTCACGCCCGCGTTCTTCCAGCAGCATACCGTCAGCGAACTGATCACGTGGAAGGATTTCGACCTCGAACAGGCAGGTCGCCTCACGCATCCGCTGAAGTACGACGGTGCCACCGACAAATATGTCGCGTGCAGCTGGGACGAGGCGTTCGCCGGGATCGGTGCAAAGCTGAAGACCTACGATCCGACCAAGGTCATTTTCTACGCGTCCGGCCGCGCCAGCCTCGAGACGTCGTACATGTATGGGCTGATGGCCCGGATGTACGGCAGCCAGAACCTGCCCGACAGCTCGAACATGTGTCACGAGACCACGTCGGTCGGGCTCAAGTCGGCGATCGGGTCACCAGTCGGCACGATCCATCTCGACGATTACGAGAAATGCGACGCGATCTTCTATTTCGGGCAGAACCCCGGCGTGAACAGCCCGCGGTTCCTGCATCCGCTGCGCGATTGCGCGAAGCGCGGTGTCGAGATCGTCGTCTTCAATCCGCTCAAGGAACGCGGGCTGGAGAAATTCCAGGATCCACAGAACCCGCTGGAGATGGTCAGCGGCAAGTCGACCCCGATCGCCTCGCAATATCACCAGGTGAAGACCGGGGGCGACGTCGCGGCGATCATGGGCATGTGCAAATACCTGATCGAGGCGGATGATACCGCGCAGCGGATCGACGGCCTTCCGGTGCTCGACCACGAGTTCCTGAACGCGCATACGAACGGGTTCGACGCGTTCGCGGAGGTCGCGCGCAAGACCGAATGGTCCGCGATCGAGCACGAGAGCGGCCTGTCCCGTACCGACATCGAGGCGGCAGCCAAGGTCTACGCGAAATCGAAGGCGGTGATCGCGGTATACGGCATGGGGCTGACGCAGCATGTTGGCGGGATCGACAATGTCCACATGCTCGTGAACCTGATGCTGCTTCGCGGCAACATCGGCAAGCCGGGTGCCGGCATGGGCCCGGTACGCGGCCATTCCAACGTGCAGGGTCAGCGTACCGTCGGGATTACAGAAAAACCCGAACTGGCGCCCCTCGATATCCTCGCCGAGCAATATGGCTTCGAACCGCCGCGTGACCTCGGCTGGGATACGGTCGCCGCGTGCGAAGCCGTGCTCGAGGGCACCGCGCAGGCGTTCGTCGGACTTGGCGGCAATTTCGTCCGCGCCATTCCCGATCATGGCGCGATGGAACCCAAATGGCGCGGGCTGGACCTGACCGTCCATATTGCGACCAAGCTCAACCGGTCGCATCTGCTGCCGGGAAAGACCTGCTACCTGCTTCCCTGCCTCGGCCGGATCGAGACGGACATGCAGGCGACCGGCCCCCAAAGCGTGTCTATCGAGGATTCGTTCAGCCGGATCTATGGCTCCAAGGGCAAGGCGACACCCGCGGCGGAAACGTTGCTGTCCGAGCCCGCGATCCTGGCCGGGATCGCCAAGGCGACGCTGGCGCCGAACCCTAAGCTCGACTGGGACGCGTGGGTCGGCGACTACGCCAAGGTGCGCGATGCGATCGAAGTGACGTACCCCGATCTGTTCGCGCGGTTCAACGACCGCATGTTCACCGCAGGCGGCTTCTGGAAAGGGGTGCCGGCCGCACATCGCGAATGGAAGACAGAGAGCGGCAAGGCCGAGATCAACATTCCGCAGGCGTTGAACGCGACCGGGTTCGACGAGGCGGAAGGTCGCTTCCGCCTGATGACGCTCAGGTCGAACGACCAGTTCAACACCACCGTCTATGGCTATCACGACCGCTTCCGCGGGGTGAAGGGCACGCGCGACATCGTGTTCATGAACCGCAAGGACATGGCGCGGATGGGCTTGGCCGACGGCGACGATGTGGATCTCGTGGGCGACGCCGGCGACAATGCGGACCGGCGTGTCAACAAGCAGCGCGTGGTCGAATATTCAATTCCGGAAGGCTGCATCGGGGCCTATTATCCCGAGTGCAACATCCTGATGCCGGTCGCCCACCACGCCCGGGAAAGTCATGTGCCAGCGGCCAAATCGGTGCCCGTACGGATCGAGCGGACGCGCTGACCCCGTCGCGAATCCTGGGGGTCGTATTGGCCGGGGGAAGGTCGTCGCGGTTCGGGTCGGACAAGGCGACGGCCACGCTTGCAGGACGGTCGCTGGCGGACCTTTCACGCGCGCTCTTGCTTCCGCATGTCGAATGCGCGGTGATAGCGGGACGTGACGGTGAGATCCCGGATATGCCGGGCCCGGACCTGGGGCCGCTGGGTGGCATCGCGGGCGCGTTGCATCATGCGGCGCAACGGGGGTTCGACACGGTGCTGACGATCGGTTGCGATATGCCGCGCCTGCCGGACGGTTTGCTCCTGGCAATTGCGGGTTCGGCACCCCGCTACTGTCCCGACGCGCCGGTATTGGGGCATTGGCCGGTCGCGCTTGGTCCCGGGCTGCTCGCCTATATCGAGACGGCCCCAAATCGGTCGGTTCGGCGATGGGCCAGCGCAATCCACGCGGCCCCGATCGCGGCGGACGGCGCGATCCCCAACATCAATACACCGCGCGATCTGGAGGCTTTGTGACCACATCGCGTGTCGAACCGATCCTGACCTTGCGCCAAGACGGCATCTCAGCCGCCGAGCGGAGGATCGCGATCGAGGCGCCGGTTGCGATCGAGGTCGACGGCCTTGGCTACGCCGTGATGATGATGACGCCAGCCGATCTTGCCGAGTTCGCGATCGGGTTCATGCTGACCGAACGACTCGCCGACAGCGCGGCGGACGTGGTCGACGTCGATCCGTTCGAGGCCGACGCGGGCTGGATCGTCCGGGTGGCGCTGTCCAAGCGTTGCAGGGGACGTATTCAGGACCGCGTCCGCCACCGCACCAGCGATACCAGTTGCGGGCTCTGCGGGATCGCCGGGCTGGAGCAACTCCGCAAGCCGGTGCCTGGCAGGCCTGGCAAGCCCGCGGTGGCGCCATCCGCCCTGTTTGCTGCGCTGGATGCACTGCGAACCCATCAGCCCCTCAATGCCGCCACAGGGGCGATCCACGCCGCCGCCGCCTGCGATCGGCAAGGTCAGATCGTCGCGGCGTATGAGGATGTCGGGCGTCACAATGCGCTCGACAAGCTGATCGGCGCCGCCGCGATGCGAGGCGGAGCTGGCGAGGGGGAGCGCGCTGGCTTCATCCTGGTGACCTCGCGCATCAGTTTCGAGATGGTGGACAAGGCGCTGGTTGCCGGAACGCCGATGCTGGTCGGTATCTCCGCGCCCACCAGTCTGGCGATCGATCACGCGCGCGCGCACGGGCTCACCCTGCTGGCACTGGCCCGGCGCGATGCCATCCTGGTGGCGAATGATCCGTGGAGCGTCTTTCCCGTCGATCGTCCTTAGCCATCCGGTGCGCGGCGGGTGCGCCTACCGGTCGAGCATCCGGCGTGCCTCGAAGATCGTCGTCAGCAGCGTTTCGGCCGCGGTGTGGATCGCCTCGTCGAGATAATCGGCGATCGCGGCTTCGTCGGCAAAGTCCGCCTCGCGGGGTTGCAGAGCGTCGAGGCAGGGCCGCATGTTCCGCTGCAACGTGGTCAGGCGGCGCATGAGATCGGTATCGCCGAGCCGCAGCCCGTATTTGGACATGCCCATCAGTTCCTCGCTGTCGCGCGCGGCGTCGACGATCGCCCTGGCCTGCTCACGCTGGCGGCGCGCGGATATCTTGCCGGACACGTCGGAGAGTAGCGTCAGCGGCGGCTTGGCGATGGCACCGGCCAATTGTTCGAGCGCACCCGCGAGCATCTGCCGATCATGCTTGAGCTCGTTGAGCTGCCGACGCTGATCAAGCCAGAAGCTGCCGATGACGGCCAGACCGGGCCCGATCGCGGCGCCGATGATCGATCCGATGAATTCGAGCAGCGCATCATTGTCCGCTGCGTTCCGCGCGGTGAGATGCGTGGCGTAGCCCAACAGATAGAGGACCACCGCGGCGGTGACGAAGAACGCGACCGTCGGCGCGTGTTCGATCAGCCAGGAAACCGTGCCTCGTCGTGGCTGATCGCGCATAGCTTTACCTGAAGGATCGACGGCTATCGCCAATGCCCCTTCCGCCACGTGCTGACAAGGCGCCTGTCGCAGAGGATTTTGGTAGCGAAGGAGGGACTTGAACCCCCGACCCCAGGATTATGATTCCCGTGCTCTAACCAACTGAGCTACTTCGCCGTACCGTCCGTCAGGGAAGCGTTCTTCCCTGCGAGGCGCGGCCTATAGGAAGCGGTTTCGAGGCGGTCAAGCGAACATGTGCCGGGAAATCGCTTCCCATGGTCCGCCGCGATACCACCACGCGCCCAGACCGGCGATTTCGACGTCCTTCGGGGTGAAATCGCGCTGCAGATTGCCGAGCAGGAGCTTGGCGACTTGCGGGCTGACCTTGTTCTGGATGGTGACGTGCGGACGCCAGCCGCCGGCGTCCTGCGGGGTGAGCATGCCGGTGAACGCGTCGGCAAGCCGCGCACGGATGCCGACAAGCTCGGGGGACTCGATCCGGTAGGCGACACCGCGGCCGAGCGACATCAGGCCGCCCACGCGCGCCTGGGGGGCACGGATGCCGCGCGTTTCCTGATTGAGGCGGTGCTTGAGCTCGTCGAGACCCGACGGCGGCAGGTGATGGAACAGCGTCAGATGTGCGTCGAGCTGGTTGCGCTCGGGCGGGAAATGCTCGCGGCGCATTGAGTCGAAGAACGCGGTGTCCTTGCGGCCGAACAAGGCGGTGACGATGATCGGAGCGACTTCGGTGGGGCCGGTCGTCAAAAAGACACCGCCCCGGCGAAGGCCGGGGTCCAGTTGGGAAACGTCGATGACGGACGTTGCGCTTCGTTACTGCAACCTTTCCGACTGGACCCCGGCCTCCGCCGGGGCGGTGCGACTTTGGCGGCGCGTATGGGGTAAGTCATCAAATCTCGACCTGGCTGCCGAGTTCGACCACGCGATTCGTCGGCAGGCGGAAGAACTCCATCGCGCTTTCCGCGTTGCGCAGCATCCACGCGAACAGCTTTTCGCGCCAGATCATCATGCCGGGCTTGTCCGACGCGAGCAGGGTCTGACGCGACAGGAAGAAGCTGGTGTCCATCATCTTGAAGTCCGCGCCGCAATTATGGACCTGGCGCAGCGCTGCGGGCACGTCGGCGTCCTCCATGAATCCATAGCGCAGCACGAGGCGGTGGAAGCCGTCGCCAAGCTCCTCGCGCACCGCACGGTCGTGCGCAGGCCAATAGGGCTGGCCAACGATCTTCACGGTAAGCAGGATGACGCGCTCGTGCAGTACCTTGTTGTGCTTGAGATTGTGGAGCAGAGCATGCGGCACGCCGTCCGCGGTCGAGGTCATGAACACTGCTGTGCCCGGCACGCGCGACGCGGAACTAGCCGCCGAGCCGATGAACACCTTTATCGGCATCGCGGCCTCGTGCATCCGGTCGATCATCAGCTGCCGTCCCTTCGACCAGGTCGTCAGGAAGGTGAAGATAATGAACCCGACCAGCAACGGGAACCAGCCACCGGCCGGCACCTTGGTCAGGTTGGCCGCAAAATAGGCGCCGTCGACCGTGAAGAAGATCGCCAGCAGCGGGATCGCCGCGATCTTCGGCCAGTTCCAGAGGCGGAACAGCACCACGCCGAGCAGGCAGGTGTCGATGAACATCGCCCCGGTCACCGCAATTCCGTACGCGCTCGTCAGGTTCGACGAGGTACGGAAGAACAGCACGAGCAGAATCACCATCACCATCAGCGCGCCGTTGACGAGCGGGATGTAGATCTGGCCGGCGGTCGAGGCGCTCGTGTGCTCGATCCGCAGGCGCGGGATGAAGCCGAGCTGGATCGCCTGCTGCGTCACCGAGAACGCGCCGGAGATGACCGCCTGCGAGGCGATCACCGCGGCCATCGTCGCGAGGATGACGAGCGGGAGCTGGAGGCTTTCGGGGGCGAGGTTGTAGAACGGGCTCACGAGCGCCTCGCGACCATCGCGAAACAGCAGTGCGCCCTGCCCCATATAGTTGAGGATCAACGCGGGGAGCACGAAGAACAGCCACGACAGCCCGATTGGCTTGCGGCCGAAATGCCCCATGTCCGCGTACAGCGCCTCGGCGCCGGTGACCGCGAGGACGACCGAGCCGAGCGCCAGGAACGCGCGCTCGGGATCGATGATGAAGAACTCGACCGCATAGTGCGGCGACAGCGCCCAAAGCACTTCGGGGGTCTGGACGATGCTGAGGATACCGAGCACCGCGATCACGCTGAAATACACCAGCATGATCGGCCCGAAGACGAGGCCGATACGCGCGGTGCCGCTTTTCTGCACCCAGAACAGCCCGATCAGGATGACGATCACGATCGGCAGCACCAGGCCGCCGAAAGCGGGCGCGGCGACGGCGAGACCCTCGACCGCGGACAATACCGAGACGGCGGGCGTGATCATGCTGTCGCCGTAGAACAACGCCGTCGCGAAGACGCCGAGCAGGATGATGCCCTTGCTCCAGCGCTTCGTCTTGGTCTTGCCCGAGACAAGCGCGAGCAGTGCGAGACTGCCACCCTCGCCCTTGTTGTCGGCGCGCATGATGATGATGACGTATTTGACGGTTACGACGATCATCATCGACCAGAACATCAGGCTGATGACGCCCATGATGTGCGCCGCGTCGAGCGCGAGCTTGTGGTGGCCGGCGAAGGTCTCGCGGAAGGCGTAGAGCGGGCTGGTGCCGATATCGCCGAAGACGATGCCGATCGCACCGAAGGCGAGCTTCAGCATGCCGTCCGAGTTGTGATGCCCCGTCTCGAGATCGAGATTGGCGGGTGGCACGGTCGAGGCCGCGGCGGTCTGGTCGACGCTCACTGGACGGTGAATCGACCCGGAAGTGCAGCAATACTCATCGAATTTCCGATTTCACCCTGTGCCCCAAGTCGGCGCATTTAGCATGAGGGGTAGAGGGCGGCAACGGCGAGGCGGTTAGCGTGGATTAACCGCGCCTGATCGGACCGGCGCGTAAGGTGAGAACGCTCCGGTTCTCCTGCGAACGCAGGAGCGCAGGGTAACAGGCGCTGGTGTTCTTGGTCCTGGATTCCTGCGTGCGCAGGAAAACGCTAGCGCCGGATCACTTCACGAATGACGAAATGCGACGCCAACCGCGTCACCCCCGGCAATTGCGACAGCGTCTCGCGGTGGATGCGTTCAAACGTCTCGCCGTGGCGGATCTCGACGTGGAGCATGTAATCCGCCTCCCCGCTCATCAGGAAGCATTGCACGACCTGCGGACACTCGACGATCTCGGCCTCGAACGCAGCCATCGTCTCCTTGCGCTGATCCCGCAGCGTGACGTTGACGAGGACGATGCTGGGATCGCCGCGCGCCGCTTGCGACAACACTGCACGGTAACCGACGATCGCGCCGCTTTCCCGCAACTGCGCGACCCGGCGATGCGCCGCACTCGCCGAAAGGCCGACCGCGTCGCCTAGCTCCGCGCTGGTCAAGTCGGAATTGGCGGCGAGCAGGTCCAGAATCCTGCGTTCGATCGTGATGCTCAAGATTATCCCGTTTCGGCGGCGATGAATGCAATCATCTTGCAGATGCGGTATCGCACCAAGACCAGTTTGCGAACCCTTCCCGTCCAAGGCGCGCTAGTATGGCGCAAACGATAATGGAGTGGAATCAATGCGCGTCGGTGTCCCCAAGGAAATCAAGAACCACGAATATCGCGTCGGCCTGACCCCGCCGTCGGTCGCCGAACTCGTCGCCGCGGGCCACGAGGTCGTCGTCGAGACGCTGGCCGGATCAGGCATCGATTTCGAGGACCAGGACTATGTCGACGCGGGTGCGACGATCCTGCCGACCGCCGCTGCCGTATTCGCCGGCGCCGACATGATCGTGAAGGTCAAGGAGCCTCAGCCGAGCGAGATCGCGATGCTCGAGCCGCGCCACCTGCTGTTCACCTACCTCCATCTCGCCGCCGACAAGCCGCAGGCCGAGGGGCTGATGAAGTCCGGCGCGACCTGCATCGCGTACGAAACCGTCACCGACAACCGCCGCGGTCTGCCGTTGCTCAAGCCGATGTCCGAGGTCGCGGGCCGCATGTCGGTGCAGGTCGGCGCGCATTATCTCGAGAAGGAGCAGGGCGGTCGTGGCGTGCTGCTCGGCGGCGTGCCCGGTGTCGCGCCGGCGAAGGTCGCGATCCTCGGCGGCGGCGTCTCCGGCGTCAACGCCGCGCAGATGGCGGTCGGCATGCGCGCCGACGTGACGATCTACGACATTTCGAACGATCGCTTGGCCGAACTCGACATGTTCTTCTCCAGCCAGATCAAGACGGCGTATGCGTCGAAGGCCGCGATCGCGGCGGCGGTAAAGAACGCACATCTTGTGATCGGTGCGGTGCTGGTGCCGGGGGCAGCTGCGCCCAAGCTCGTCACGCGCGAAATGCTGAAGACGATGAAGCGCGGCTCGGTACTGGTCGACATCGCGATCGACCAGGGTGGGTGCTTCGAGACGTCGCATGCCACGACGCACGAGGATCCGGTGTTCGAGGTCGACGGCGTGATCCACTACTGCGTCGCCAACATGCCGGGGGCGGTGGCGCGCACCTCCGCGTTCGCGCTGAACAACGCGACGCTGCCGTTCGCGCTGAAGCTCGCCAATCTCGGTGCCGAAGCAGCGATGAAGGCCGACCCGCATCTCGCCAACGGGCTGAACGTCTACAAGGGCAAGATCGCGTACAAGGCAGTCGCCGATGATCTAGGTTTACCTTACGAAGCATGGGCTGGCTGACTCGGGAACGGATACGGAACACGGGTGTTGGACAGGGGAAAGGAATTTCCAATGTCCGACACCCCGAACCCCAAGTCCGAACCGTTCTCGAACGCCGAGAAGGATCCCGACGACTGGACCACCGGCGACGAGAAGATGACCGGTGCGCAGGCGAGCTACCTCAAAACGCTGTCCGAGGAAGCGCATGAGGAATTCGACGAGACGCTGACCAAGGCGGATGCGTCGAAGAAGATCGACGAACTGCAGTCGAAGACCGGTCGCGGGCAGTAAGTCTATATTCCTCTTACCCCTTTTCCCGTCATCCTGACGAAAGTCAGGATCCAGAGCCAAATAGCTTAACGTTCATGGCTCTGGATCCTGGGTCGAGCCCAGGATGACGGGATTATCTTGGGCTGGTGTCCGGCGTATCCTGCATAGCCAGGAACCGATCCAGCAATGCGAGCCGAGTGGCGATCTCGCCCCGGTATGAGATATTGGCCGGCGTCAAAGCTAGCGCCTTCGCCCAATACGGCCGAGCCGTCGCGAACTCTCCCGCACGTACATACGCCAGCCCCAGGAAGAACGGCGGAGCAGGATGCTTGGGCGCCAACCGCATCGCCTGCTGGAACGCAAACAGCGCAGGCGGCGAAACCTGGTTGGCATCGTGCGCCGCCAGCGCGTTGGCGAGGCCCGTCCACATCACCACGCTCTTCGGGGCGATCCTGAGCCCTCCGAGCAACACCTGCACAGCCGCGCGCCGGTCGCCGATACGCGTCATCGCGTCCGCCGCAACCAGATACGCTGCCGCGCCCGTATACCGCTCGAGCATCTGGTCGCGCAGTTCGAGCATCGCGCTATCGTCCGGTGTTGCTGCAAGCCCGGTAGACACTTCGTGGCCGGCAAGCCCAGGCTGCCCCTGCCACGCGTATCCCGCCGCACCTAGCATCAGCGCCGCAGCGACCATCGTCCACAGGACGCGGTTCACCTTCAATACTGCGAGCAAGGCAAACGCACCGACTCCGATCGCGGCCAGCCAAACGTACCCCATCAGCGTGTCCTCCGCCGAAAGCTCGACCGTGCGATCCAGCCGCCGATGCTGAGCAGCAGGATCGGCGCCAGCCACAACGGCCATGTCAAGCCCGATAGCGGCGGATCATACGTCACGTAGTCGCCGTAGCGCGCGATCAGCCAGTCTCGGATCGAGGCAGGCTTTTCGCCGCGCTCGATCCGCTCGCGAACGAGCGCGCGCATGTCGGCGGCCATGTCGGCATCGCTGTCGGCGATCGACTGGCCCTGGCAGACGAGGCAGCGCAGCGTTTCCATGAGCGCTCGGGCGGAGGCTTCCTTGGCGGGGTCGGTAAGCTGCACGTCGGCGTAATCCGATGGCGGCGTGACCGGCTGGGCGAAGGCCGGCGAGATGCAGAGCAACAGCGCCGCAACGACCTCCCCTCCCGCTCGCGGGAGGGGTCGGGGGAGGGCATGACGCGAACGCGTGCTTGGTAAGCGGGAAGAAGCCCCTCCCCTAACCCCTCCCGCAAGCGGGAGGGGAACTTGGTTGCGCTCGCTCACCGCACATCCTTCACGGCTTGCACGATCTCCGGCACATTCTCAGGCCGGATATCGCCGATGATCTGCTTCACGACGATCCCGCGGCCGTCGATCACGAACGTCTCCGGCACGCCCGACGAACCTAGCGCCAGTTGCACCTGGCTGGCCCGATCGCTACCGATCCGCTCGTACGGATCGCCGTTGCGTCGCAGGAACCCGCTAATGGCCGGTGCGGTGTCGCGGATCGCGATCGCGTCGATCGGCACGCCCATCGCTTTCAGGCGCATCAGTTGCGGCGCTTCGGCGATGCACGGAATGCACCAGCTCGCGAAGACGTTGAGCAACCGCGGCTTGCCCTGCCGGAACGACGCGCTGGTCAGGCCCGGCTTACCCGGAACCATCGCCGGCAGCGCGAAATCGGGGAGCGGTTTGCCGACCATCGCCGATCGCACCACCTTCTCGGCGGGCCGGAACAGCCCGCTCGCGACCACCGCGAACAGCAGCGCGAATATCGCCAGCGGCGCCCAAAGTGCGAACCGCTTCACGCCCATTCAGCCCGTGTTGCGGCGCGTCGCTCGCGGAGCACCCGACCGATCAGCGACAGCATACCGCCGAGCGCGATCAGCACGCCGCCGAACCAGATCAGCGTCACGAACGGCTTCCACCAGAGGCGGAGCTGCCAGCGTCCCTGCCCGTCCGGCTGGCCGAGCACGGTATAAAGCTGGCCGTCGAGCACCGTCAGGATGGCGGACTCGTTCGTGCTCGTCGACGGGTTAGCGAAGAAGCGGAGTTGCGGGCGCAGGATGCTCTCGCTGCCGCCGCGTGTCGCGGTGAGCCGCGCTTCCAATGCCGACCAGTTCTCGCCGATCACTGGTGAAATCCCGTCGAGCGTCACGGTGTACGGCCCAACCCGCGCTGGCTCGCCCGCGCGCACCGCGACCAGCGTTTCCTTGGTGAACGCGCTGTCCGACGCCATCCCCGCGAGGCTGACGGCGATGCCGAGATGCGCGATGACCATGCCGTAGGTGAACAGCGGAGTGCGCCTGAGGTTGCGCTTCCACAACGGCGCGACGCTGGCGACAGCGAGCCCTGCGGCGAGCGACAGCCCGGCCCAGGGCAGCAAGCCCGGCCAGACGAACAACAGCGCGAGCGCCGCGGCCAGCGTCGCACCGATCGGCAGCATCACGCGGCGCAGCACCGCCTTCGCATCATCCCGCCGCCAGCGCAGCAACGGACCGACGGCCATTACCGCGACGAGAAGCAACGCGACCGGCCCCGCCGCCTTGTTGAAGAACGGCGGTCCGACCGAAAGCTGCACGCCGAAGCTGGCCGCGACGATCGGGTACAGCGTGCCGATCAGGACGATGCCGAGGATCACCGACAACAACAAGTTGTTCGCGACCAGCCCGCCCTCGCGGCTGACCGGATCGAAGGTCGTGCCGGCGCGGACGGTGCCGATCCGCGCGGCGAACAGCGCGAGCGCACCACCGATGTAGATCGCGAGCAACGCGAGGATGAACGCGCCGCGCTCGGGGTCGACCGCGAACGCGTGGACGCTCGTCAGGATGCCCGAGCGCACCAAAAACGTGCCGATCATCGACATCGAGAACGCGACCACCGCCAGCATGATCGTCCACGCGCGGAGGCCGTCGCGGGTCGCCAGCACCGTCACCGAATGGAGCAAGGCCGTCGCCGCGAGCCACGGCATCAGCGAGGCGTTCTCGACCGGATCCCAGAACCACCAGCCGCCCCAGCCGAGCTCGTAATACGCCCAGTACGACCCGGCAGTGATACCGAGGGTGAGGAATATCCAAGCGATCAGCACCCAGGGGCGCATCGCCTTCGCGAACGCTGGCCCCACATCACGCGTGACGAGGGCCCCAACAGCGAACGAGAACGCGACCGAGAGACCGACATAGCCGGTGTAGAGCGTCGGCGGGTGGAACGCCAAGCCGGGGTCCTGCAACAGCGGGTTGAGCCCGAGTCCATCGGCGGCGGCGGGGTTCAATCGCGCGAACGGGTTCGAGGAGAAGAGCAGGAACGCGTAGAAGCCGAGCGCGATCGTCGCCTGTGCGCCGAGTGTCGCGGTGAGCGTGCGTTCGGGCAGCGAGCGTTCGAAGATCGCGACCGCGCCGCCGGCCAGCCCGAGGATCGTCACCCAAAGCAGCATCGAGCCTTCGTGGTTCCCCCATACGCCGGCGAACTTGTAGAGCCACGGCTTGGCGGAATGACTGTTCTCCACGACCAGCTTCACGGACATGTCGGAGTCGAGGAACAGCTCGATCAGCAGCGCCATCGCCAACAGTGCGAGCAGGCCCTGGACGATCGCCACCGGCCGGACCGCCGCCGCAACGTCTTCACGACCGCGTGCGATGCCGATCGCCGCCATCACGAGCTGCAACGCCGCGAGCGCGCCCGCGAACCAGAGCGCGGCAAGGCCCGCTTCGGCGATCACGGCTTTGCGTCCGGTTCGAGCGTCTTGGTCTCGTGCATCTTGCCGGCCATCTGCGGCGGCATGTATTTCTCGTCGTGCTTGGCGAGCAGGTTCGACGCGACGAAGCTGCCGTTGGGCTGGAACTGGCCTTCGGCGACGACGCCCGATTTCTCGCGAAACAGGTCTGGGACGATGCCGGCGAAGACGACGGGGGTGGTTGCCTGGCCGTCGGTGACGGTGAAATGCACGGTGATGCCGTCCGCGGCGCGTCTTACCGAGCCACCTTCGACCATCCCGCCGAGCCGGACCGCGCGTCCGAGCGGCAGGCCGTCGCGACGCACGTCGGAGGGCGCGTAGAAGAACGCGGCCTGGTCCTTGAGTGCCGACAGCGCGAGCAGGCCCGCGACCACGACCGCGCCAAGCGCGAGCAATGCCAGCGTCAGGCGTTGATGCTTGGCCTTCATTTTTCGGACCTACGCATCGCCAGATAGCTTAGCAACGCAATGATCGCGCCGCCCCCCAGCGTCACGACATACGCGGCAGTCACGAACGGCCAGGGATTCATGCTCTCGCCATTCTGCGCATACGGGCTTCGGCCTTCGTCAGGGCAAGAATTGTCCGCATCCGCATGAGCACGATCCCCGCGAACACGAACGTGAACCCGGCCAACATGATCGGCAGCGGCCAGAGGATCGAACCGTCGATCGTCGATTGCGTCAGCCCGATGCTCGGTCCCTGGTGCAGAGTGTTCCACCACACCACCGAATAACGGATGATCGGCAGCAGCACCGACCCGGCGATCCCGTAGAGCGCCGGCACGCGCCCGTCGCCGCCACGATCCGCATCGGCCTTCGCGAGCGCCATATAGCCGAGATAGACGAAGAACAGCAGCAGCATCGAGGTCAGCCGGCCATCCCATTGCCACCAGGTCCCCCAGGTCGGCCGTCCCCAGATCGAGCCGGTCATGAGACATAGAGCCGCAAACACAGCACCAGGCAATGCGATCGCGCGCGCGGCGACGCTGGCGAGCGGATGGCGCCAGACCAGGAATATGATGCTGGAGATCGCGATCCCGCTCCATCCGCCCATGCCGAGCCAGGCTGCGGGGACGTGGATGTAGAGGATGCGAACCGTCTCACCCTGGAGGTAATCGGGCGGCGTCTGCGTCAGGCCTGCCCAGCAGCCCAGCACGATCAGCGCGACGCCCGCCCAGAAGAGCGCTGGCGTCAACGGCTTGGCGATCTTCAGGAAGCGCGCGGGGTTTGCGAAGGCGTGTAGGGTGGCCACTGGGGACAGCCATTATGGCAAGTCATCGCGGACTTAAAGCCCCTCTCCCGCCGGGGAGAGGGAGGGGCCCGCCGCTCTTGCGGTGGGAGGGTGAGGGGCTTGAGGCTCAGGCGTTCGCCCCAACTCCCCTCATCCGGCACTTTGTGCCACCTTCTTCCCGGAGGGGAGAAGGACCGTTACCGGCCGATCAGGCGCTTGGCGATCGAGTCCGACACGTCCGACGCGGGCTGGCCGGTGCGGTCGCTTTCGTTCCAAACCTCGATCAGACGCTCGGGGATGCGCGCGATCCGCGCCTTCACCTCGGCTTCGTCGCCGTGACCCAGATACTCCAGGCCGACGTTGATGATCCCACCTGCGTTGATCACGTAATCCGGCGCATACAGGATGCCGCGCGCATGCAGCCGCGCACCGTCCTCGCGGACGCTGAGCTGGTTGTTCGCACCGCCGGCGACGACCTTCGCCTTCAGCGCCGCGATCGACATCTCGGTCAGGATCGCACCGAGCGCGTTCGGGCTGAAGATATCCGCCTCGGTCGTCAGGATCGCCTCGGCCGCAACCGCAGTCGCGCCGAGTTCACCGGCGAGTTTCTGCGCACGGCCCTCGTCGACATCCGCCAGCGTCAGCACCGCGCCGTCCTTCGCCAACAACCGCGCAAGCCCGCCGCCGACCGAGCCGACGCCCTGGATCGCGACGCGCACACCCTTCATGTCGGTCGCGCCGAGGCCACGCTGCGCCGCCGCCTTCACGCCGAGATAGATGCCGAGCGCGGTGTACGGCCCGGGATCGCCGCCCGCCGCACCGCTCGCAACTGGCAGGCCGGAGACGTAACGCGTCTGCGTGGCGATCACCTTCATCCGCTCTTCGGACATGCCGACGTCTTCCGCCGTCACATAGCGCCCGCCGAGCGAATCGACCGCGCGGCCGAACGCCTCGAGCTGCGCCGTCGTGATGACGTCGCCGGGCTTGGCCGCGAGAACCACGCCCTTGCCGCCGCCAAGCTCCAGCCCCGCCATTGCGTTCTTGAAGCTCATGCCGCGCGACAGGCGCAGCGCATCGGTCACGGCGCGGCCGTTGTCGGCATAATGCCAGAAGCGCGTGCCACCAGCCGCCGGCCCGAGCTTGGTCGAGTGCAGCGCAATTACCGCGCGCAGGCCCGATTCGGGATCGGTGAAGGCATGTACGCCCTCGTGGTCGTCGAAATCGGGAAGGTCCCAAACCGCTGTCATCGCCGGCTCCTGAAAAGGAATAAAATTACCGGGACGCGAAATATTATTTTCCGACCGGTTTTACCAGCCCAAAGCGCCCGCATTGCGGGGGCTTACGAAAATAAGGGAAAATGGGGCGACCGACGGGACTTGAACCCGCAACATCCGGCATCACAAGCCGACGCTCTAACCAATTGAACTACGACCGCCGCGTAGGCATCGCCCCCTAGCGGGGGTCGCCGGGCGGCGTCAACCATCGACTTGCCAAAAAGACGTCAAAAACGTCCTTCGATCGCGAGCCGGTAGCCGTTCGGCCCACGCACGAAGCCCGCCTGTTCGAGCTTTTGCACGGCCAGCGGATCGGAAGGACGCAGCGACAGTTCGGCGCGGTAGGTCCCTGCCCCTTCGATCCTCAGCGCAATGCTCTCGGTCCCGGCCTGGCTCGCCAGAGGGAGCAGCAAGGCTGTCCCGTCGCAGCGCGCGGTGCCGCTCACCGACTGCGGCAGCGCGATGCCGCCGACGTCACCCGCCAAGGTTGCGCGGACCCGACCCTCGGCGACCTCGCACTGACCGTCGCGGAAGCGGACCGAGACGTCGTCGAGATCGAGCGCGGCAACGGGTACCGGCGCGAACAGCCGCCCCGTCGCGACGAGGGCGGTCATGTGATCGACCCCGAAGCCGTGGCGGCTGACGCTCGCGGAACCGCGCAACGGTTTGGCTGACACCGACTCGGGGCCGGCGAAGACGATTGTCGCGCGGCCGACCAGCAGCGGCAGTGGCGACAACCGCGCGTGCAGATCGCCGAGCGCAAGATCGCCGAACCGCGCTTCGATCAGCGTTGCGCCCCAGATCGTCCCCGACACGCGCCGCGCGACCAGCCCTTCGTCGCCGACGCCGACCCAGCCGAGCACCGCGCGCATCGGCAGGAAGACGATCAGCGCGATCAGCAGCATCCCGCCGAACAGCGCGGCAGGGCCGGTACGCAAACGGATCCGCCTCATGCCGCGCGCGCCTTCAACGTGAGCGCGACGCCGACGGTCTTGTCGCCCTTGTCGGTCATCGCCACCGAATCGACGAGGATGCCGAGCCGTTCGAGGCGCGCGAGCCAAGCGGTCAGCGCCGCCGGTCGCGCCGACTGGATCCCCACACGCACCCGATTCGCGCCGTCCTGATCGAGTGACGCGAGCGCGAAGCCGGCTTGGTCAGCCTCGGCGCGGACCGTGTCCGCCAGCGTTCCCGTCAGCGGTCTGGCTCGATCGCGCTGGATATCGCGCAAAGTCGCGACCTGCGCACGTGTCTCGCCCAGCCGCGTCACGGCGCTGGCGTGACGCTCGCGTGCGCTTGACAGCCCGTCGCCGACCGGACGGATGATCAGCCCCCACAGCAAGGTCAGCACCGCGAGCGCGGCCATGACGAGCAATAGGCGACGTTCCCGGAGCGAGCGTCCTTCGAACCACGTCTTCAAGCCGGTCATCGTCCGCTCCCCGGGCTGATCGTAAGTTCACCCGTTACGCGACCGGCCGCAGCCTGGAACACGCCAGCGCGGACGGTGAAGCCCGCCGCTTCGAGCGCACGCTTGAGATCGGTTGCCAGCGCCTCGCGCTCGACCGAGACCGACAGCCGCAGGTCGCCGTTCGCCTGGAAATCCAGCCCCGTGACTTCGGTCCCCGGCGTGGCGCGGATCGCGGCGAACGCGGCAGCGGTCGTGGTGGTGAAGCCGAGCCCCGGCCCGCGCACGCGCGACAGGCGCTCGTCGAGCTGGCGGCTGGCATCGACCATTGTCTCGCCGCGCGGCAGGCCGGTCACGGCGACCGTGTCTGCCTCAGCCTCCAACGCATCCGCGCCAAAGCTGTACTTGGCGATGCGGACGAGCGAGATCGCGAGCGTCACCGCGAGGATCGTCAGCGACAACAGCGCGAGCCGCCGGATCAGCCCCCAGTCGATCGCGAACCGACGCCGGCGCGCAAACACGCCCTGCCGCAGATCGAGCGTCGGCGACGCGGCGACACCAACGATCGCCGCCTCGAGCGATCCGCGGTCGATGGTCGTCGGTGCGGCGCCGCCGGTCACGAGTTCGGTCAGCCGGGCCTCGTCCGCGAACCCGCTCGACGTACCGCGCACCACGCCGCTACCTGCAAGCTCTGCCCGCGCGTACCCCTCTTCGGGGCGCGGGAGGAGCATTGGCGCAGGGATAAGCGCGACCGGATCGACGCCTGCCTCGGTGAGTATCCGCAGCCAGTCGCGCATCGTCGCGGCACTGACGACTCCGATCGGTCGGTCGCCAGCGCCTTCGTCCCCGACTGCGACGTGGAGTTCGGCGAGCGGCGATGCACTCGCCTCGCTCGCCAGGATCCGCGCGGCCGCCGTTGCCTGCGCCGCAGACCGCGACGGCAGTTCCGCCCAGTGCAACGTCACCGCGTCGGCGGGCGCGACCGCGATCGTCTCATCGTCGGCGGCGATGTCGGGGATACCCTCACCCTCCCCGACCACGCGCGCATCGACGACGCGCATCCAGCGAAATCCGGTCTCGCCGGCGGGAAGGAACAGCAAAGTCGTCATGATGGCTCGCCCCATTGCCGCGATACGAGCTGCGCGGGAAGTCGGTTCGCGTCGATCAGCGCGCGTTCCTGCATTTGCGTCGTGTCGAGCGTCACGTCGATATCGAGCGTGAACCATTTCGACAGCACCGTCGCCTCGGCACCGGGCGCAAGGTTGGCCGCACCCTGCAATGCCGCCGCCTTGGTGATCTCGCCGACATCGGCATAGCCCTGCGGTGGACGACGCAGCAGCATCTGCTGCGCGCTGCCGACCGACAGCGTGTCGGGATACAGCATCGCGAACAGCGGCGCCTGCTCGGGCGCGAGCGTGTTGACGTTGATCGGCGACGGCTTGGCGATCGGCAGCGTGCAGATCCAGGGCCGCAGCGTGGCGTAGATCTCGGGCGTCATGCCGGCGACTACGCGGAGTTCGCTCGGGTCGGACATGAGCGTGCCGGCGGTACGGTACGGCGTCTCGCGGCCGAGATACGCGCCATCCTCGGCGCCCATCGCCTGCTGGTCCTGATCGCTGTCGATCCAGTCCGCGGTGCCCGATGCGACCTGTTCGGCGACCTGCGTCGGGATGCTCAACAACCGCATCAGCCGGACGAATTGCGGGCGGATCTCGGGGTTGGTGACATACACGCCGGGCGTGGTCGCTTGCGTGACGAGCGCGTTGAGATTGAAGCAATTGCCGCCGTCGCGCACGCGGGCGGTCGCGAAGCCGCCAGGGACCGGCAGGCCGAACGGCGTGTTGCTCCAGTTGCCGGCGAGCGTGACCCGCTTGGGGCTCTGGCCGAGCAGATTGGAGACGCGGGTGAGCGCCATCGTCTCGGCGGCGAACGCGTAGGCGCGCGCTTGTTCGCCGGTCGCGGCGTTGCCGGTGAGGCGGGTCGACAGGCGCAGTTTCTCCAGCGCCGCGCCCGCCATCACGGCAATGATCGCGACGAGCATCAGTACGGTGAGCAGCGCTGCACCGCGCTCGGATTCGCGGTCGCTAGCGCGCACCGGAAGCCCCCTGCGCCGGCGGCACGGTGCCGGACGGTGGCGTGGCAGACGGACCGGTTCCTTCGGGGGGCGCCGGCACATAGCCCGTGCCAACGAGGAACATTTGGCGGAACAGCGTGCCATCGTCACGCTGGACGGTGAGTTCCATCGCATCGGGTAACGGCCTGGCACTGGCGCCATCCCAGCGATCGCTCCACGCGCCGGCGATCCGGTAGCGCAACGCAGCCTGGCGGACGTGCGCGAGAAGCGCCGCGGGCGGCAGCGGTTGCGCGCCGTCGACCATCGGATACGCGATCCGCTGGATCGCGCCGCCATCGACGCGGTAGGCGACCTTCTGCATGCTGGACCGGGCCGCACCGTCGATGTTGCTCCAGCCGGCGCGGACGAGGCGGAGCATCGGCGTGACGCCCGACCCGCTCTCGCCGATGAATGCGGGGACGCTGGTGCCTGCCTCGTCACGGGTGGCGCGGTTGGTGGCCTGGGCGAGATCGGCGGACAGGATCGACATCGTCCGGGTAAGCGCGCTGATGTCATCGAGCTTCGCACCGGTCGAACTCTGCGCCTTCACGCTGAACGACAGGATCGCCACACCGGCGGCGGCGATCATGCCAAAGATCATGAGGGATACCATGACTTCGATGAGCGTGAAGCCGGCCTCGGTTTTCGGAGGCGTCACATCACCATCCGCGGCGCGGGTCGCACCATCGTCAGGCGGCCGAGTTGCGTGCCCGTGCGATCCGCGACCGCCACGTCGATCCGCAACACGCTCGATCCGCCAAGCGCGCTGACCTGCCGCGTCCACGTCCAGGGTTGGCCGCCGTTCGTCTCGACCCCGGTGACGCGGCCTGCGGTCGGTGGCTGCGCGCTGGTGACCGCGTCGATCGCGACGTTGCGCGCGACCATTTGCGCGACCAGCGTTTCGTCGAGGATCGAGGCGCCGCGGATCGTCGCGCTTTCCAGACGTACGAGCGCCATGGCCGCGAGGCTGAACACTGCCAGCGCGACCATGATTTCGATCAACGTGAAGCCGTGTTCGGCGTAACGTCGACGAAGCGTGAAGCCGCGCTCAGCCCGCATCGGCTCTTACGCTGCCGTCGGCATCGATGTGGACGGTCGCCGCCACCCCGCCGCGATCGAGCCGGATCTCCGCCGGGCGATCGACGAGGCCGGTCGGGTCGAACGTCACGCGCATCCGGCCGGTGGTGTCGCCGATGCTGGCCCTGGTGCCTTCGTTCCAGCGTTCGACGCGCATCGGTTTCTCCGCGATCGGCGTCCAGCCGCCAGCCAGCCGCCGGTCGAAGCCGTAGCCGCCACCGCTGATCCAGACGCTCACCGGACGCGCCTCGACGATCGCTGAATCGTGCGCGGCGCGGGTGCGCAGGGCGAAGCGCGTTGCCTCGTCGAGCACGCGGCCGCGCGGGTCCGGCATGACGAGCACGGCTACCGCTGCTGCGAGCCCGATGATTGTGACGACGACCATCAGCTCGACCAGCGTGAAACCGGCTTCGCGCTTATTGCCAGCTGCCGATATCGGCATCGATCCCCTCGCCGCCTTCCTTGCCGTCCGCACCGAAGGTCCAGACGTCGGCCTCGCCGTGTGCGCCGGGCGAGGCATAGAGATACGGGCGACCCCAGGGATCGTTCGGCAGCTTCTTCAGATACCCACCACGCTGATACCGCGATGGATCGGTCAGGCCCGCGGGCGCCGAGACGAGCGCGTTCAGCCCCTGCGTGGTATTGGGGAAGGTCATGTTCTGCAGCTTGTAGAGTTCCAGCCCGCCCTCGATCTGGGCGATATCGGCCTTCGCCTTCTGGATCCGCGCGGTGTCGCCAGAGGGCAGCACGTTGAGCGCGACGATGGTCGCGAGCAGACCGATGATCACGATGACAACCATCAACTCGACGAGGGTAAAGCCGGCCTCGCGGCGCTTCTTTTTATCTTCGGGACGCATGAACAACCTCATTGTCCGGCCAGCGTGTTGAGCTGGAGGATCGGGAGCAGGATGGATAGCACGATCGTCGCGACGATGCCGCCCATCACGACGATGATCAGCGGTTCGAGCAGCGAGAGTGCGGTGGCGGTGAAGCGGTCGAACTCGCGTTCGAGATAATCGGCGGCGCGCTCGAGCATCTCGTCGAGGCGGCCGGCAGCTTCTCCGCTCGCCGCGAGATAGGTCAGCAACGGCGGGAAGACCCCGGCGCGACGCATCGCGGCGGAGAGCGAGCCACCGCCGCGGATCGCGTCGACGATCTGGTCGGAGGCGAGGCGGAGGCGGCGGTTGTGGATCGTGCTGGCGGTGAGGTTGAGACCGTCGAGCAACGGCAGGCGGCTCGCCACCATCGTGCCGAGCGTGCGCGCCATGCGGGCCGCGTGAAGGTCTCGGATCAGGCGACCGAGCAGCGGGATGCGGAGCAGCCAGCCGTCGAACGCGAGCCGTAGCGTCGGGTCCTTGAGCGCCCGCCACCCGGCCAGGCCACCGCCGACGACGATCAGCAGCATCACCCACCAGTATCCGACGAGGAACGCCGAGAACGCCATCACCATCCGCGTGAGCAGCGGGAGTTGCTGGCCGACCGTGTCGAATTGCTCGACGACCTGCGGCACGACGAACATCATCAGCGCGGTGACGACGCCGAACGCGACGAGCGCGAGGATCGAGGGATAGGCGAGCGCGGTAATGAGCTTGCCGCGGATCTCTGCCTGGCGTTCGAGCAGGGCTGCGAGGCGGTCGAGGATGGTCGGGAGCGAGCCCGAGCTTTCGCCGGCGGAGACCATCGCGCGGTAGAGCGGGGGGAAGCTTTTCGGTTCGCGCGCCATCGCGTCGGCGAGGCGGCGGCCTTCGACGACGCCGGCGTGGACGTGCTGGACTATCGTGCGGACGCTGTCTTGTTCGGTCTGGCGCGTGATCGTGCGGAGGGATTCCTCCAGTGGCGAGACGCGGTTCAGGGTGGCGAGCTGGCGGGTGAAGAGGGTGAGGTTCTTGCCCGACATCTTCGGCGTTCCGAACTGGAGGCCGAACAGGGGGCGGCCCTTCGAGGCTTGCGGCGGCGCGCCGGGCGTTATCTTCACGACGTAGAATTTGCGCGCGTCGAGCGTCGCACGCGCAACGTCTATGTCCGACGCTGCGACGTGGCCGCGGCGTTCGGCGCCTTTGGTGTCGATCGCGATGTAGTCGAAATCAGCCACGACGCGCCCCCCTCCCTGAAAGGGAGGGGTTGGGGGTGGGTTGGCTGCTTAGGCGGGGGACGATGGCCCGAGCGGGCCGACCCACCCCCGGCCCCTCCCTTCCAGGGAGGGGGGAAGAGGCGTTACGCATCTGCCACCTCGGCTGCGACTTCGGTGGTGTCGCGGCGGGATACTCGGACGGCTTCTTCCGCGGTGATCTGGCCAGAGAGGACCAGGTCTCGCGCCGACTGCGCCAGGTTCGGGGACTTCGCAAACGCGTGCGCGGTTATCTCCGATTCGTGGCCATCGGTGTTGATCAGGCGGCGGATCGTGTCGTCGATGCGGACCGCTTCGAAGACGCCGATGCGGCCCTTGTAACCGGTCTGGTTGCAGTCTTCGCAGCCTTGCGCAACGTAGACGACCGCGTCGGAGGCGATGCCGAGCAGCGGCGCAACCGTATCCGAAGCGGGTACCGCCTTGCGACACGTCGGGCACAGCCGCCGCACGAGCCGCTGCGCAATCACCGCACGCAGTGTCGAGGCAAGCAGGAAGCTCTCGACCTTCATATCGCGCATCCGCGTGATCGCGCCGATCGCGTCGTTGGTGTGGACCGTCGACAGCACGAGATGGCCGGTAAGCGACGCCTGCACCGCAATCTCGGCGGTCTCGCGGTCGCGGATTTCGCCGACCATCACGACGTCGGGATCCTGGCGAAGGATCGCGCGCAGGCCCGCCGCGAAGGTGAGGCCGACCTTCGGGTTGACCTGGGTCTGGCCGACGCCGTCGACGGCATACTCCACCGGATCCTCGACCGTCAGGATGTTGCGGCTGCCGTCGTTGAGCAGGCGGAGCGCGGCGTAGAGCGAGGTGGTCTTGCCCGAGCCGGTCGGGCCGGTGACGAGGATGATGCCGTTCGGCTCGCTCAGCGCTTCGTTGAGCAGCGCGAACAGTGCGGGCGGCAAGCCGAGCGCCTCCAGATCGATGCCGGCGTTTTCCTTGTCGAGGATACGCAGCACTACGCGCTCCCCTGCCCGGGACGGCAGTGTCGAGACGCGGACGTCGAGCAGCTTGCCGCCCAGCGTCAGCCCCATACGACCGTCCTGCGGTACGCGGCGTTCGGCGATGTCGAGGCGCGCCATGACCTTGATGCGGCTGACGACGACCGGGGCAACGTTGGGCGGCATCCGCAGCGTCTCGCGCAGCACGCCGTCGATCCGCATGCGGACGACCAGCCCGGTCTCATACGGCTCGATGTGGATGTCCGACACGCCGTTGCGCGCGGCGTCGGCGATGATGCCGTTGATGAGACGGATCGCGGGCGCGTCGTCGGCGGTGTCGAGCAGGTCCTCCGCGGTCGGCATGTCGCCGGCTAGCAGGTCGAGTTCGTCGCCCATCCCGACCGCGGCGAGCGCGTTGGCCTGGCCGTCCATTGCGTAGACGTTGGACAGGAGCCGGTCGAACGCGACCTGTTCGACGAAAGTGACGTCGAACGGGCGGGCGAGGTAGCGGCGGAGTTCCAGCAGGACTTTCGGGTCGGCACCGGCGCGCATGGCGATGGTGAGGTGGGAGTCCGTGTCGGTATGGTCGACGACGACGCCGAACTTTCGGGCGAAGGCGTAGGGGATGGTGATCTGGGGGAGGTCACTGCTCCCCCCCCGCTCGCGGGAGGGGTTGGGGGAGGGACTGACATACCCCTCGATCGCGTCTTCCGTGAGTAAGGCAGCCCCTCCCCCGACCCCTCCCGCAAGCGGGAGGGGAGAAGAAGCGTCGATCTCGTGGCCTTCGCGGATGATCATTTTCTGGGCCGCACGACCATCGTCGAGGTGCGGACCGGCACCGCAATGCGCGGGTCTTCGATGCTGCCGGGGATCGGTGCGCTCGGGATCGGCGGGGCGGCGCCCATGTAGTCGCGGACGAGCTGGTCGATCGACGGCTCGGCGCCCGGCTCCTGCAGACCCTGCTGTAGTCGGACATAGCCGTAGCGCTGTTCGGTCAGCTTGCGGCTGTCCTCGGCAGTGCGCAGGATCGTCGGACGGATGAAGATCATCAGGTTGGTCTTCGACCGCTGTTTCGCTTTCGAGGTGAACAGATGGCCGAGCACGGGGATGTCGCCGAGCAGCGGGATCTTCTCGATCGTGCGGCGTTCGTTGTCGTCGAGCAGACCGCTGATCACCGCGATCTGGCCGTCGTCGACGGTGCGGACGGTCTCGACTTCGCGCTTGTTGAGGATCAGGTCGCTATTGTCGCTCGACACCGGGCCGGCGATCGAGCTGACCTCGAGCCGCAAGTTGAGCTTCACCGTACCCGACGAGTTCACCTGCGGCCGGACCGTCAACTCGATGCCGACATTCTGGCGCTGCGTGGTGCGGAAGGCGTTGTCGAAATTGGTGCTGAGCGCCTGCCCCGTGGTGATCGGGATTTCCTGCCCGACGAGGCTGTGCGCCTCCTGATTGTCGAGCGTGACGAGGTGCGGCACCTGGAGCAGGTTCGAGGTCGTGTCGCTCTTCACCGCGTTGATGATCGCGCCGAAGAACGTACTGCCGATCTTGCCGCCGAACCCGCCAAACCCGCCGGTGGCCGCGAGGATCGACGCGATCGCCGACTGCTGCAGCGCGTCCGCCGCGGCATTGGGGGTGTTCGTTTCGGTGCGCGTGCCGTCGGGCGCGACGACCGTCGTGCCGTTGCCGCCGATCGAGCGCGCGCCGATCGCGCCCGCGATCTGCAGGATGTTGGGCGCGGAGTTCGAGAAGGTCGATGCACCGAACGCGCCGCCGCTGGGATCGCCGACGATGAACTGCGCGCCGAGCGTGCGCGCGGTCGAATCGGAGACCTCGGCGACGATCGCCTCTACGAGTACCTGTTCGCGGCGCGTGTCGAGCTGGCGGACGACCTCGTTCAGCTGGCGCTGGATCTCGGCAGGCGCGGCGATGACGATCGCGTTGGCACCGGCAAAGCGCGTGACGACCGCGGCGGTCTTGCCGCCGGCTGCGGTGATCGCCGCCTGGCCCGATCCGCCGCCCCCGCCGCTCGAAGATGGGCCGGACTGCGGGATCTGGGGTCGCGAGAAGTTCGACTGGCCGCCGGACGCGCCGTTGGTACTGCTCGATCCGAAGTTCGAGCGCGACAATGCGGTCTGCACGGGCTGCGTCGGGGTCTGGCCGACGAGTTCCTGCAACACCGGCAGCAACTGTTCGGCATCGGCGTTCTCGAGGAACACGACCTTGATCTCGGTACCGTTGCGCGCCTTCTGGTCGAGGTCGGCAGCGACCTGTGCGAGACGGGCGACGGTGGTCGGATCGCCGCGCAGCGCGACCGCGTTCGAACCCTCGACCGCGACCACCGAAGCGCTCGGACCGGAGCCGGCGCCACCGCCCTGCCCGCCTTGACCGCCGCCTGTTCCGGTTCCGATCAGGCCCTGGAGCGCGGTGGCGATCTCCTTGGCACTCGCGTTCTTGAGCGCGACGACGCGCGTGGAAGACGTGTCGGTGTCGATCCGGCGGAGGACTTCGCGGATGCGGCGGATGTTGTCGGCGAAATCGACCACGACCAGGCTGTTGCCGCCGCGGTTTGCGCTGACCGACCCCTGCGCGCTGACGAGCGGGCGAACGGTTTCCACCGCGGACTGTGCGTCGATCGCGCGGAGGCGGATGATTTCGGTGACATAGCTGTTGCGCGCGGCACCCGCGACACCGATCCGGCTGGGCTGCGACGCGGCGTTATCGAGCGGCTGGACGCGGAACGCACCGCCCGAGGTCGGCACCGCGACGAGGCCGTTGGCGCGCAGGGTCGAGAGGAAGATCTCGAAATATTCGGAGCGCGACAGCGGGCGATCGGTGACCACCGTCACCTTGCCGGCGACGCGGTTGTCGATGATGAAGGTGCGCCCGGTGACCTTGGCGGCGTCGGCGATGAACGCGCGGATGTCGGCATCGCGGACGTTAAGCGTGGTCTGGGCGTGGACGCCGGCCGCGAGTACGAGAGCCACAACGGGGCCGAGAAACAGTTTTTTCATTTAGGTGGCGCGATCGTGATGGCGAGCGGCAGGGTATCCTGGCCGCGTTCTACGGTGATGGGGACGTTGCCGCCGCCCGCGAAATCCTTGGCGATCCGGTCGAGATCGCCGGGACCCGAGACGGGCCGCCCGCCGATCGAGGTGACGACATCGCCGTCCTTGAGCCCGGCCGAGCGGAACGCGTTGCCGGAGCCCTGCGACCGGACCGTCAGCCCGCTGATCCGGCCGCCGTCGATCCGCGGGATGAAGCCGATCTCGCTGCGCAACTGCGCGACGGGGATGCCGACGACGGGGGCAACCGCTCCAGTCGCACCCGCCGGTGCCGCGCCGGGAACGACCGGCGTGACCGCGCCAGACTGGTCCAGGAACAGGTCTTCATCAGCACCGCCCCGGTCGATCGTGACGTGATCGAACGCGACTGCCTTGAGACGCACGCCGGGCTGGATCTCGTCGCCGACCGCGACGCTCTGCTGGAGACCGTCGGGACCGGCGATGATCGCGGAGCTGCGGCCCATCGCTTCATCCATCCGCGTGCCGAACAGGGTCAACTGAAGCGACGTGACCGTAGCGGGCGCTCCCGCCGCGCCACCGAGCCGGAAGAACGGATCGAACCCGCGCAGGATGTCGGCGGGCGAGCCCACCACCATCGGCGCGGCCGGACGCCAGTCGCCGAGCGGCGTGATCGGCGTCACGATCGTCCACGCGAGCCGCGCACACTGCACGGCCAGCCCGGCCAGCAGCGCGAGTTCGACGACGTTATAGACATTCACGACGGGCATACGCCGCAAGATACGGCGCGCCCGCGCGTCCAGCTTCAATCGCATCCGCGACCCACCCCAATTTCCCGCTCTCTTCGTCGCGTAGGCATGCCATGTTACAATTCCGCGTCAATGGGTTGTCGATCGACCGCGCAAGTTCGGTCGGGATTGCGCGCCCGGTCCGCGTAGCGCGCGCTCGATCGGGGTAGCGTGGACCGTGCGAGCTTGGCAGAACGCCGGGCATGACAGCCCCCTTCCCGTCCAGCGGCTCCGGCCTGCCTCCCGAACCCGTCATCGCGCGGTTATCGGTGCCCGGCGTGCAGCGCGTGCCTAGCGCGAAGCTCGACCTGTTCGTCCGCCGCGACTTCCTGCCGCCCGACCTGTGCGTCGCGTTGATCGAGCGGATCGATGCAGTCCGACGACCATCGACGATCTCGGATTCGAACGGCGATGCAAGCTATCGGACGAGCGAGACGGGCGACCTCTCCGCCGAAGACCCGGTAGTGATCGAGGTCGAGGCACGGATCCTCGCGCTGACCGGGCTGGACCCGGCGCACGGCGAGCCGTTGCAGGGGCAGCGTTATGGGATCGGCCAGGAGTTCAAGGGCCATACCGATTATTTCGAGCCGAACGGCGTCGACTATCAGCGCTATTGCGGGATCGCCGGCAACCGGACCTGGACGGTGATGATCTACCTCAACCAGCCCGAGGCGGGCGGTGCGACGCGGTTCAAGGCGATCGACAAGATCGTCCAGCCCGAGGCGGGCAAGCTGCTCGCGTGGAACAACCGGCGGGCGGATGGGAGCCTGAACGCGGCGACGCTGCACCAGGGGATGAAGGTCCGGGCCGGAGTGAAGTATGTGATCACGAAGTGGTTTCGCGAGAAGGCTTGGGGGTAGCGTCCGATCCTCCCCCGCCAGGGGGAGGTGTCGCCGAAGGTGACGGAGGGGGAAGACACGGAACAGATGTGGCCCTCTCCTCCCCCTCCGTCAGGCGAGTGCCTGCCACCTCCCCCTGGCGGGGGAGGATTGCAGAGTGGGTCTCGATCGCCCCTTAGAACTGGACGCTAGCGCCCAGCGTGAAGACGCGGCCGAGCTTGTAACGGTTGATGTCGACCTCGGTACCGTTCGAGAAGGACTGATATTCGCGGTAGCCAGTGCCGGTCAGGTTGCGGCCTTCGAACTTCACTTCGATCTGCTTGCCGCCAACGTCGATCCCCTGGCGCGCGACGACATCGAAGCGAATGCCCGGCTTCTCGATCAGGTCGGGCAGCCGAATGCCGCTGCCGCCGCCGACCGGGCCGCGGTTGGTGACGCGATTGCTGGCATAGTTGAACAGCAGGGTGAGCTGCGACAGGCTCTTCTTGTCCTCGATGCCGAGCTGCAGGTTCACGAGGTGATCCGACTGGCCGACCAGCGGCGCGCCGTCCTGGAACAGCACGTTGGCGGGCAGCAGTTGGACCTGCGTCCCCGACTGGATCGGGCTGGCGATCAGCGAATCGTCGGCTTTGATCTTCGAGCTGGTGTAGGTGTAGTTCGCGATCAGCACGAGCCGGCGCGTCGCGAGCCAGTCGGGACCGAGACCGTCGAGATTCACGTATTTCTGGAACTCGGTCTCGCCGCCGTACAGCTTGGCCTGCGGCGCATTGGCGAAGCCGGTCTGGAGGCGATCACCGCCGGGGAAGAACGCAACCGCCTCGATCGGGTTCTCGATGCGCTTGTAGAAGCCGGCCAGGCTGAACTTCTGGTCGCGCGCGAAATACCATTCGTAGCGGGCCTCGGCGTTATACAGCTGCGAATCCTGGAGGAACGCGTTGCCGATGAACAGGCGATCGGAGTCGAAATCCTGGTACAGCTGCGGCGCGAGCTCGCGGAACTGCGGGCGGGCCAGCGTCTTCGAAAAGTGCAGGCGCGCCTGCATGTCGGCGGCGAAGTTGTAGGTGACCGTCACCGCCGGCAGGAAATAATCGTTGTTCAGGCGCGTGCTGCCGCGGTTCGCCGAGGCGATGACGCTCTCCTTGGCGGTCTCGTAGCGGACGCCGACGGTCGCGCGCAGGCCGTCGAGGATCTCGCCCTCGATCTGCCCGTAGGCGCCGTGGACCTTGAGCGACGCATCGTACGTCGCCGCGCCCTGATCCGACGAGGTGTTGCGCAGATAGATCCCGTTGGTCTGCACGGTATAATCCGACAGCAGATAGTCGGGGCGGAGCTGCGAGATCGCGAGCGGCAATGCGGCGTTGTTCGCGCCGGCATATTGGAACGTGTAGCGGCTCGAATCGCGGGTGGTGTCGTTATAGGCATAGCCGACCGACAGCGCGAACGGACGGTCCGTCGGCGCATTCCACGTCAGGCTGGCCTGACCCGACCAGAGCTCCTCGTTCAGTTCGCTGAACGCGACGGAGGCGCTTTGCAGCCCGGCGAGGCTGTTGACGTAATCCTTGACGGTCGGGCTGTACTCGTAAGTGAACTGGCGCTCGTACGGCGAATTGCGCTCGGTCTTGGCGTAACTGCCGCGCGTGTCGAACGCGAAATTGCCGAACTTGAATTCGCCGGTCAGCTGCGTGTCGATCAGCTGGCGTTCGAACCAGCTGGTGTTCTGGGTGATGAACGCCGGCACGTCATAGGGCGACGGGATACCGATGTTCGCG
Source organism: Sphingomonas faeni (assembly GCF_040407565.1). Lineage (GTDB taxonomy): Bacteria > Pseudomonadota > Alphaproteobacteria > Sphingomonadales > Sphingomonadaceae > Sphingomonas > Sphingomonas faeni_F. The sequence goes on along the minus strand of NZ_JAPZPR010000004.1, from coordinate 101,819 downwards.
GTGTTGCCCGCGCTCAAACGGCCCTGCTTGACGGTGTCGTGGATATACAGATTGGTCCAGCGGATCTTATTCTCGCCGAACTCGGCGCCGAACCCGAGCAAGCCGTTCACGACCGCGCGATTGTCGGTCAGCACGGTGCGGAAGTCGCTCGTCAGGCCGCCATCGATATCGTCGGTCAGTTGCTGGCGGTTGTCGCGCGTGCGCCAGGTGTTGCTGATGCCGCCGGCGGCGATCACGCCGAGACGGGTGCTGCCGATATCGGTCGAGGTGCCGAAGCTCGCCTCGCCCGACCAGTTGGCGGGCAGCTGGTTGTTGCGCTGGAGCAGCGTGGTCTTGGCGTTCGACATCGACGTCAGGTCGATCGAGGCCGGCGACGTGCCGGCCTTGCCGGCCTGCTTGATGAACGCAGGGACATTGCGCTCGCCGCTGTCGAAGCCCGACCAGTCGTTCTTGCCACCGTCGTAGACATAGCCGAGTTCGCTGGTGGTGACGGTATCCGCGCCGACCGAACCGCCGATCTGGAGGAATGTCTTCTCAGGCACGGCCTTGGTCGTCAGGTTGATGACACCGCCACCGAATTCGCCCGGATAGTTCACCGAATAGCTCTTCTGGACCAGCGCGGAAGCGATGACGTTGGTCGGGAAGATGTCGAGCGGGACGACGCGGCGCAGCGGCTCGGGTGACGGCAGTGGCGACCCGTTGAGCAGCGACGACGAATAGCGATCGCCGAGGCCGCGGACATAGACGAAGCCGTTGCCGACCACCGACAGGCCGGTGACGCGCTGAAGCGCACCGGCGATATCGCCCTCGCCGGTCCGCGCGATGTCCGCGCTCGACAGCACGTTAACGACTTCGGCGGTGGCGCGGACGACGTTGGGGACGTTGCGGCCGATGACGACGATGTCCTCGCCGCCCGAATTGCCGCCGGGGGTCGAGACGTCGACGCGTTCCTGGTCCTGCTCGGCCTGCGCCTGGGGATCCGCCCGCTGTTCGGCAGGCGTGCCGGCCTGAGGCGACACCACGCTACCCGCCGGGGCGGCTGGGGCGGACTGCGCGAGCACATGGGCTGGCACGAGTGTCGTCGTCGCAAGAAGGACGGAGACGAGAACGGATGACTTCATGGCTGCCCCGGCAACAAGAGGAATTCTTTGATCTTGGATCGATCGCGCGGGAGGCCCCCGCCCCCCGCGCGATCCGCGTCGGTCAGCTGGTCGGAAGTGCCGTGCAGGCGCTGCCGGTGGTACCGAAGTTCGCGCGGTTCGAGTTGCAGGTCCAACCCCGATACCAGGTGTCGGTCGTGCCGTTGACCGCACCGACATAGTTAGTGCTGACCAGGAACGCGGTGCCCGACGGATTGAGCGTGGCCGCGTTGAACGCGGTCGTCGTCGAGGCGACACCGGCGGGCAGGAAGGTCCCGGTCAGGACCGAACCGACGGCGGCCGCCTCGGTGTTGTTGGTGCCTGCGCGGAACAGCGCCTGCTGCTCGGCCGAGGTGACCGTGATCCCGTTGACCGCGGTTTCGGCATACGGCGTGGTGCAGCTGAACACGACCGAGTTGAACACCGGCGGGCCGTTGTCTTCCAGAGCTGCATTGGCAGGGCGGATCGTCGTCTTGCCCCCGGCGTCTGCGCCAGCGATCACGTTGAGGCAGGCGCCGCTCGGGTTGCTGACGATACCGTTGACGAACACCGCATCGGCACCGCCGCGCAGGCGGATCGCCGCGTTGGTCGCGGTCGAGGTCTGGACGAAGGTGAAGTTCGCCAGGTTGTAGCGCTGGCGGGGCAGCGCGTCCTCGTTGTTGTTCGAATCGATCTCGGTCGAGTAATTGTCGCCGGTGGTGTTGCCCGGCTTCTGGATCGCCAGCACGAACTGGACGAAGCCCTGCCAGCCGACATCGGTATCCAGGCCGTCGTCATCCGCGCCGGTGATCGCCAGATAGCGCAGGTTGCTGCGGCCACCGAAGATCTCGATGCCGTCGTCCGAGCTGTTGTGGATCTGGATGTGGTCGAGCACGGTGCCCGATCCGGTGCCGCCGAGCGTCAGACCCTGAAGCTCGTTGTTCGGGCTGATGACGGTGCCCGAATAGCGGATCTGCACGTAGCGGACGGTGCCGCTGCTGTCGGTCGGCGTCGCGCCGCCGTAGAGCGCGGTGCTGGTGCCCTCGACGACGTTCTCGCACGCGGCCGAACCACCGACGACCGTGGTGTTGCAGTTCGAGATCGGCGCGCGACCGGCGAGGATGATGCCGCCCCACAGGCCCTGCGATTCGTCGTTCACGCCACCGGTCAGATTTGCCTGCGCGGTGAAGATGATCGGCTGTGTCTCGGTGCCCTCGGCGATCAGCTTCGAGCCGCGGTTGACGACCATGAAGTCGTTGTCCGAGTTGGTCGTGTTGGCATAGAGCAGCGAGCCCGCCGCGATCGTCAGCGTGGTGGCGATGCCGCCGGGAGCCGAGCCCGCGCCACCGATGTCGACGCCGACATCGACGCGGCCGTTGATCTCGTAAGCGACGCCGGCGACCTTGGGCAGGCTCAGCGCGGACGTGATCGCCGACGGCAGGCGGCACGACCGGTAGTTGCCGATGATCCCGACATCGGTGGTGCCGGTCGGGCACGACGTGGCGGGCGTACCGGCGGTCGGGGTCGGCGTGGCGGTCGGCGTCGGCGATGGCGTCGGCGTACCCGGCACGACGATCACGCCTTCACCCGGCGAACCGACGCTGTCGGCACCGTCGCAGGCCGACAACGCGACGCAAGCGGTGCTGGTCAGCAGGATAAAGCTCATGCGCTTGAAGATGGTCATTCAAGGGACTCCCGGTCGGATCGTTAATCTGATGGATCGACTCAGGCTCCCCCCCGCCGACCTCGATTAGCCGACTATGGGCAATGCGTGACGCTACGATGCGATTTGGATGACTGTTGGGTGACGGAGATGTGACGGATCGATGACGGTGGCGCCGGTCGCGCTCTTGAAACCGCCGCGCGCGAACACACCTCTTCCGATCCGGCGCGCGATGATTTAAAGGCGCTGCCAGAGTCATGGCCCGCGCATTCCTGCGATCGGGCTGCCAGACCTATTTTACAGGATATCTCGACCACAATGGCCTCTTTCAAGGACCCCAGTTTCCAGGACCGCACGAGCAGCGCAGCCGCCGCCAAGCAGAAGGCGCTCGAAGCGCTGCGTGCCAAGCCGCCGATCGACGAAGCGGTCGTCGCCGAGCGCCTTGCCGCGCGCGAGGCCAAGGAATTGGCCGAGCGCGAGAAGCGTGCTGCCAAGCGTGCGGCCGAGGACGATGCCAAGGCTGCGAAGAAGGCCGAGGCCGAGGCTGCTGCTGCTAAGAAGCGCGAGGCCGAGGCTAAGGTCGAGCTGACCGATGCCGAGAAGAAGGCGATTCGTGACGCCAAATATGCGGCGCGGAAGAACAAGAAGAAGTGATCTTTGGGCGGTCGTTTGGCCGCCCATTTTGATTGAACGACTGCTCGCTTGGAGCAACCGTCTCCAAAAGAGACCGCCACCCCGGCGAAGGCCGGGGCCCAGTTGGCAAGGTCGAGGTAACGAAGCGCAGTCCACCGTTGGCAACGTCCCCCAACTGGGCCCCGGCCTTCGCCGGGGTGGTGACTGAGGAATTGACGAACGTCATCAACTAGCTTGTTCTTCCGCGAAGGCGGGAGCCCAGTCTGGGCTCCCGCCTTCGCGGGAGAACAAGTAGGTTCGGGTGACGGACGAGTTAGCGCGCGCCCTTACTCCGCCTGCTCCCAACCGCCCCCCAGCGCCTTGAACAACGCCACCGTAAGCTGCCGCAACTGCGCGTCGCTCGATACCAGCTGCTCGCGCGCCGTCAGCACGTCCGTCTCCGCGTTTAGCAGCGTCGTCTGCGCCACGAAGCCGGTCCGGTACTGCGACTCCGCCGCCTTCGCGCTGCTCTGCGCATCGACCACCGCGCGCTGCAAAGCCGCATTCCGCCTCCGCTCGGCAGCAATCTGCGCGAGCGGGTCCTCGACGTCGCGCAACGCCTGCAACACCGTCGAGCGATAGCGAAGATACGCCTGCTCGCGGTCTTCCTCGCGCGACTTCACGGTCGACTTGCGCCGGCCCCAGTCGAGCAACGGAAACTGCGCCGCACCGGAGGCGGTCAGTTGGAGGCTGTCACCCGAAAACAGATTGCCGAGCGCGGTCGAGATCAGCTGGCTCATGCCGGTCAGGCTGAACTTCGGATACATGTCCGCCACCGCAACGCCGATATCCGCAGTCGAAGCCGCCAGATCGCGCTCGGCCGCCCGGATGTCGGGGCGGCGGCGCAACAGCTCCGATGGCAACCCTGCCGGGATCGTCGGCACGCCGAGCGGAGCGACCGAGGGCGCTGCGAGTTCAGTCATCAACGTCGCCGGCGGCTCGCCGAGCAGGATCGCCAGCGCGTGCATGCGGACATCGACATCGGCGCGCACCGGTTCGGCGCGCGCTTCGGTCGAGGTGATCGACGCGCGCTGGCGGGTTACGTCGATCGGCGGGACGAGGCCGACCTTGGCGATGTTACCAGCGATCGTCAGTGCGCGTTGCTGGTTGGCGATCTCGCTCTCGATCGTCGCAAGCTGCGCCTGGTCGAGCCGGAGCGCGAAATACGCCTGCGCGACTTCCGCGGCCAAAGTCACCGCAGCGTCGCGCTTCGACCAGACCGCCGCTTCGGTCCGTGCCCGTGCGCCTTCGGTGCCGCGCCGGACGCCGCCGAACAGGTCGAGCTCCCAGCTTGCGTCGAACCCGACGGAATAGGTCGTGATCCCGCTGCCGGGCAGTGCGATGCCGCCGGTCGAGCCGGTGCCCCCTGCCCCCGTGCCGCCGCTGAACGCACGCGCGATCGACGAGAGGCCGGCGTTCTTGCTGAACTCGATGTGGCTCGGGCTGGCGCTGGCGTTCACGCTCGGCAACCCTTGCGAGCGGGCGACGATCTCCTGCAACCGCGCCTGCCGAACGCGCGAGGCGGCGATCGCGATGTCGGGATTGCCCTTCAGCGCGCGGTCGACGAGGCCGTCCAGCTGCGGATCGCCGAACGCATACCACCAGCGGGCTGGGTCAACCGAGGTACCAACGCTCGCTTGCGGGCCGACGAACGCTGGCGGCACCGCCATCTCCGGCGGGGTGTAGTTCGGGCCGACGGTGCACCCCGCGAGCAGGGCCGCAACCGCAACCACCATGAACCGCGCACGCATCAATGCATCCCTCCCGAGGGGGCGCCGCCGGTCTTGCCGGAGCGCATGAATAGAACCAGTGGCGCGACGACCAGCACGACCACCATCATCGCGCGGAATACGTCGAGGAACGCGAGCATCGTCGCCTGCCGCTGCATCTGGCTGTAGAGAACGGCCAACGGCGTCGTCGCATCGCCCTGCCCGCCGAACACGCTCGTCGCCTTCTGCATCCAGTCGTTGTAGTTCGGATCGAGCGGGTTGAGCGTCTGCGTCAGTTCCGATTGGTGCCGCTGCAGCCCGCCTGCAAGCTGCGTCTGCGCGAAACAGATGCCGATCGTGCCGCCGAGATTACGCGAGACGTTGAGCAGGCTCGACGCCTGCGCGGTCTGCGTCTGCTTGAGCCCGACATAGGCGATCGCGTTGATCGGCACGAACAGGAACGGCAGCGCCATTGCCTGGAACAGCCGCGCGAACGCCGCATCGGAGAACGCGATGTCGGCGGTCAGGTGGCTCATGTTCCACAGCGCGAAAGCCTGCACCAGCAAAGCCGGGAACAGCAGGAAGCGGACGTCGACCAGCCCGCTTAGTCGCCCCGCGAACGGCACCATGACCAGCGTCGCCAAACCGCCCGCGGTTAGCGCGAGCCCAGCGTCGAGCGAACTATAGCCGAGCACCTGTTGCAGCATCTGCGGAATGAGCTGCGTGGTGCCGAACAGGATCATGCCGGTGACGCCCATCACGCCGATCGTCAGCGCGAAGTTGCGGTTCTTCAGCAGCTTGAGGTCGATCACCGGGTCCTTGTGGTTCAGTTCCCAGATGACGAGCGTGACCAGCGACACCGCGGCGATGATCGCCGACATGACGATGAAACCGCTCGAAAACCAGTCCTCGCGCTCGCCGCGATCGAAGGTGAGTTCGAGGAAGCCGAGCCCGAGCGCGACCAAAGCAACGCCGACATAGTCGATCGTCAGGCCGTTCTTGAAGCGCTCGTCACGGTCCTTCTTCACCTGGTCGGGCTCGTCGACGAACGTCTCGACCAGGAACCACGCGGCGATGCCGACCGGCACGTTGATCAGGAAGACCCAGTGCCAGCTCGAATATTCGACGATGTAGCCGCCGAGCGTCGGCCCGAGCACGGGGCCGACGACGACGACGATCGCGAAGGCGGCGAACGCCATCCCGCGTTGTTTTGGCGGGAAGGTATCGGCGAGGATCGACTGTTCGACCGGCGCCAATCCGCCGCCGCCGATGCCTTGCAGCACGCGGGCGACGACGAGCGTAGCGATATTGGGCGCTAGGCCGCACATCAGCGAGGCAAGCGTAAACAGCGCGATCGACAGCAGGAAATACCGCTTTCGACCGATTGCGTCGCTGAGCCAGCCCGAGATCGGGATGACGATCGCGTTGGCGACGAGATAGCTGGTCAGCACCCAGGTCGCCTGATCCGTGGTGATCGACAGCCCGCCCGAGATGTGATCGAGCGCGACGTTGGCGATCGAGGTGTCGAGCACCTCCATGAAGGTCGGGATCGAGATGATCGCGACGATCAGCCACGGGCTGTATTTGCCCGCCGCCGACCGGCTCGGCGACCACGTGTGACCGCCGCCCGCGTCCGCCTTCGCGGGAGTCTTTGCCACCTCAGCGGACCTTGACGGTCGGCACCACCGACATGCCGGGGCCGATCGGATAGCGCTTAGGATCGGGGCCGTTCTTCGCATCGAACACGATACGGACGGGGACGCGCTGGACGACCTTCACGTAATTGCCGGTCGCGTTCTGCGGGGGCAGCAGAGCGAACGCCTGGCCGGCGCCGCGCTGGATCGAGTCGACATGACCTTTGAAATCGACGCCGGGATACGCGTCGACATGGATGTCAACGGGCTGGCCGATCTTCATCAGCGTGAGCTGCGTTTCCTTGAAGTTCGCCGTCACCCACATTGTGTCGGGGACGATCGCCATCAGCTGCGTGCCGGGCGCGACATAGGAGCCGACGTTGACCGAGCGGTTGACGACTTGCCCCGCGACCGGGGCGGTCAGGCGGAGATCGCCGATCGTGACGTTCGCCTGCTCGACCTGCGCGCGACGGGCGTCGATCACCGACTTGGCCGCTCCGACCTGCTTCCTGGCGACGCTGATCTGGGCGGTGGCGGTGTCGATCTGCTCGCGGGCGGCGGCGGCATCGGCGGCGGTCTGGCGAGCGGTGGCGCGCGCCTGATCGAGCTGTTGGCCCGCGACCGCGCTCGGATCGAGCCGCAGCAACGCCTCGTAGCGCGCCAAATCCTGTTGGGCCTTCACGGCAGCCGCCATCGGGACGCGCGCCTGTGCGGCGGCCTGCTGGCGTTGCGCCTCGGCGGCGGTGACCTGCGCCTGCGCCTGTGCGAACTGTGCGCGGGCCTGCGATTCGTTTGCCTGCGCCTCGGCGACCTGGGCATCGCGGCCGGATGCCTTGATGACCGCGAGGAGGCGGCCCGCCTCGACGTGGCGATTGTCGATGTCGGCGATCTGGACCAGCGTGCCCGCAACCTGTGGCGCGAGGCGGACGATGTGCGTGTCGACGAACGCGTCGTCGGTCGATTCGAACTGCCGCGCGTGCAGCCAGTAGAGCACGCCGCCGATGATCAGCCCGCCGACGACGATGACGAGGATGATCCAGAAGAGCGGCTTCTTGAAGACCGACGGCTTCTTGTCGTCGCCCTCGTCCCCTTCGTCGCTAGACTCGTCCTGCTGGTCGGTATCGGACTGCTGGTCCTCGCCGTTCGGATCGGACTTGCGATCCTCATCGTCGTGGTTGGCGTCGGAGTGGTTCGTCTGGTCGGTCATGCCTGGCCCTGTTCTTCAGCACGCATCGAATCGAGAATGGCGTCGATATTGGCGTCGATACGCGCCTTGATATCGAGGATGTCGTTGGGTTCGAGCGTGTCGCGCTCGAGCAATTTCAGGCAGGTCGCGCGGTTCGCCCGCAGCGTGATGACCTGTCCCATCAAGGTGATCGTCGCGATCCTGCCGGTGCGGATCTCGGCGCAACCGGTGGCGATGCAGACCAAGTCGCTGAGCCTGCGCACCATCTGGCCCATCACGCCGCCATAGATGCGCTCGAACGCCTCGCCCGGTTTCATCTGTTCGCGGAGCACGAACAGCGTCCAATCGGCGCTCTCGTTGCTCGCCATCTTGTCCGCGAGCCGGCCGAGGATGCGGTGGATCTGGCCGCGGGCTTCGCTGGCGTCGTCCGCCGCGACGTCGTGCGACAGCTCGGATGGGTCGCCCATCACGGCCGACATGCGCTCGGCGATCCGGTCGGCGGCCGCGAGGTACAAGCCCTCCTTGCCGCCATAGTGGTAGGTGATCGACGACATTGCGGTGCCGGCGGCGGCGGCGATCCCGCGCGTGCTCGCCCCCTCCAGCCCCTTGGTGCCGAATTCGCTGATCGCGATATCTAGGAGTCGGGACTGGACCACGGGCGGCGTTTAGTTCGATCGAACGAACCAGCCTAATGAAGAAGCTGTCATGTTGTGCGGAGAGGACGTTCTTCGTCTCATGCCGACTTTCCGCGCGCGCCCCGTCATCCAGACGAAAGTCAGGACCCAGGGTTACCGAGCGTCGCACTGCGTGGCTCTGGGTCCTGACTTTCGTCAGGATGACGGACGAGGATTAATGGCGCGTGCTGCGTGATTACGCAGCCCCGACCAACCCCAGAAACAGCAACGCCGGCCCCTTCGTGCGAAGGAACCGGCGTAAATCTGGTGGGCGCGGCTGGGATTGAACCAGCGACCCCACCCGTGTGAAGGGTGTGCTCTACCACTGAGCTACGCGCCCGAAACTCGTTCGGAAGCGGGCCTTTAGGCAGGGGACGCCTGCCTGTCCAGCCCTTTCGAGGGCAATCCCTGCGATCCTCCCCCGCAAGGGGGAGGTGGCGCCGAAGGCGACGGAGGGGGAGGACCACGCAACGAAGGGCATCGCTTACCCCCCCCTCCGTCAGGCTGTCGCCTGCCACCTCCCCCCGCGGGGGAGGATTGAGGTCGCTTTAGTTGACCGCGTCCTTCAGGCCCTTGCCGGCCTTGAACTTGGGCTGCGTCGACGCCTTGATCGTCATCGGCTCGCCGGTCCGGGGATTGCGGCCGGTCGACGCCTTGCGCTTGGAGATCGAGAACGTGCCGAAACCGACCAGGCGAACCTCGTCGCCCTTCTTCAACGATGCTTCGATCGCGTCGAACACCGCCTCGACCGCCTTGACCGCATCGGCCTTCACCAGACCGGACGTATCGGCGACCGTCGCGATCAGCTCCTGCTTGTTCATATAATCCCCCGGAAAAAACTCGAATCAGCCACGATGGACTCGCGACCGCATTCAGCGCGCAATAATGCGGCGGCCCCGTCTGCTGTCAAACGAAACCGCCGCGTCATCGCCTACGATCCAAACATGGATCAGTGGTGAAGGCCACCCCCGACCGGCGCGATCGGTGCCGGCGGCAGCGCCGCCAGCTCGTCCGCATCGGTCCACTCGATCGCTTCGAGCGGCTCGGTGAGCGCCAGACGAAGCACCTCGTCGACATGCGAAACAGGGATGATCTTCAGCCCCGCCTTGATGTTCGCCGGGATCTCCGCGAGGTCCTTCTCGTTCTCCGCCGGGATCAGCACCGTCTCGATGCCCCCGCGCAACGCCGCGAGTAGCTTCTCCTTCAGGCCGCCGATCGGCAGCACGCGGCCGCGCAACGTCACCTCGCCGGTCATTGCCACCTCGCGCCGGATCGGCACGCCGGTCAGCGTCGAGACGATCGACGTGACCATGCCGATACCCGCCGACGGACCATCCTTCGGCACCGCACCCTCGGGCAGATGGATGTGGATATCCTTCCGCGCGAACAGGCTCGGCTTGATCCCATAGCTCGGCGCGCGTGCCTTGACGAAGCTGAACGCGGTCTCGATCGACTCCTTCATCACGTCGCCGAGCTTGCCGGTGAGCTTGGCCTGCCCCTTGCCCGCGACCGTCACGCTCTCGATCGTCAGCAGCTCGCCGCCGACCTCGGTCCAGGCGAGGCCGGTGACCGCACCGATCTGGTTCTCGGTCTCGCCGAGCCCGTGGCGGTACTTCTGCACCCCGGCATAGTCGCCGATGTTCTCGGGCGTGATCGTGACGCTGGTCGTCTTGTTCTCGAGGATCTGGCGCAGCGCCTTGCGGCACAGCTTGGCGATCTCGCGCTCCAGCGTACGCACGCCAGCCTCACGCGTATATTGCTGGATGAGCGTACGAAGCCCCTCCTGCGTCAGCGTGAACTCGCCCGGCTTCAGGCCGTGCGCCTCGATCTGCTTCTCGACCAGATGGCGCTCGGCGATTTCGACCTTCTCGTCCTCGGTATAACCCTCCAGACGGATGATCTCCATGCGGTCGAGCAGCGCCTGCGGCAGGTTGAGCGAGTTGGCGGTGCAAACGAACATCACGTCCGACAGGTCGATATCGACCTCCAGATAATGATCCTGGAACTTGCCGTTCTGCTCCGGATCGAGAACCTCCAGCAGCGCCGAGGCGGGGTCGCCACGGAAATCCTGGCCGAGCTTGTCGATCTCGTCGAGCAGGAACAGCGGGTTCGACGTGCCGGCCTTTTTGAGGTTCGTCACGATCTTGCCCGGCAGCGAGCCGATATAGGTGCGGCGATGCCCGCGGATCTCGGCTTCGTCGCGCACGCCGCCGAGCGACTGGCGGATGAACTCGCGCCCGGTCGCCTTGGCGATCGACTTGCCGAGCGAGGTCTTGCCGACACCAGGAGGGCCGACGAGGCACAGGATCGGCCCCTTCAGCTTGTTGGTGCGCGCCTGCACGGCGAGATACTCAACGATCCGGTCCTTGACCTTCTCGAGCGCGTAATGATCCTCGTCCAGCGTCACCTGCGCGGCGGCGATGTCCTTCTTGATCTTCGACTTCTTGCCCCAGGGAAGCCCGAGCAGGACGTCGAGATAGTTGCGCACGACGGTCGCCTCGGCGCTCATCGGCGCCATCGTCCTGAGCTTCTTCAGCTCCGACGTCGCCTTGCCGCGCGCTTCCTTGCTCATCTTGAGCGTCGCGATCTTCTGCGTCAGCTCGGCGATCTCGTCGCCTTCGCCCTCGCCGTCCTCGTTGCCGAGTTCGCGCTGGATCGCCTTCAGCTGCTCGTTGAGGTAATATTCGCGCTGCGTCTTCTCCATCTGGCGCTTGACGCGGCTCTTGATCTTCTTCTCGACCTGCAGGACGCCCAGTTCGCCCTCCATCGCCGCGAACGCCATTTCGAGACGCTTCGACGGGTTGGTTTCGAGCAGGATCGCCTGCTTCTCGGCAACCTTGATCTGGACGTTCGCGATCACCGCGTCGGAGAGCTTCGAGGCGTCCTCGATCTCAGACAGCTGCACCGACGTTTCCGACGAGAGCTTGCGGTTGAGCTTGGCGTAGTTCTCGAACTGGTCGACCACCGAACGCATCAGCGCGATGAGTTCCGGCCCTTCGACCTCGGCATCGGCGACCGGCTCGACCGTTGCGGTGAGGAAGTCGCCGCTCTCGTCGAGCGTTTCCAGCGTCGCGCGGCCCTTGCCTTCGACGAGCACTCGGACGGTGCCGTCGGGGAGCTTCAGCAGCTGGAGCACCGTTGCGGTGACGCCCATCGAATACAGGTCATCGCGCGAGGGATCGTCCTCGGCGGGATCGACCTGCGCGACGAGATAGATCTCCTTGTCCGCCGCCATCGCCGCTTCGAGCGCGGCAACGGACTTATCACGGCCGACGAACAGCGGCACGATCATGTGCGGGAACACGACGATGTCGCGAAGGGGAAGGACGGGGTACTGGGTCATGAACGCTCCGGTGGGTGCCTGCATGGGGGCATAATCTACAGCTTATATGGTGAGGATGAACCGTCCATCAATTGGTTGGCGGTGGTTAGGGGTTTTCGCGCGTTGCCCAAGGGCCTGCCGTTCTCCTGCGAACGCAGGAGTCCAGGGTAACGGGCGGCGCTTTGCGTGATCCTGGACTCCTGCGTTCGCAGGAGAACCGAAGGTACCGGATCGCACTTGTATGCGAGCCGCCCAGGCGCGAGAACGCGGCATGATCTTGCGTTTTCTACTCGCCGCCAGCGCTACCGCGCTCCTCGCCGCCGCTCCACTGCCCAAGAAGGGCGAGCCCGCGATCACCGCGCAAACCCAGCGGTCTGGGGGCGTACTGACACCCGAGCAGACCGCGCTACGGTTCGACAGCGCGGACCTGGCGTTCGAAGTGCTGCCCGAGACGGAGAGCCTGAACGGTGTCGCTACGCTGGTCTTCACCGCGAAAGCCCCCCTCACCCGCTTGCCGATCGATCTGGACCGCAATCTTCCGGTCAGCACGATCGCGATCGACGGCGTACCGCTCGCTCCGTCGGCGTGGAGCAATCCGGAGGGACGGCTGACGATCACGCTGCCAAAGCCCGTCCCCGCTGGCGGCAAGGTCACCGCGAAGATCACCTATGGCGGCACGCCGCACGTCGCGGTGAAGGCGCCGTGGGACGACGGGATGGTGTGGTCGAAGACGCCTGACGGCCGGACGTGGTTCGCGACGACCGCGGAAGGCTATGGCTGCGACCTGTTCTGGCCGTGCCTCGATTTCCCGACCGGCGAGCCTGCGCTGGTGACGCTGCACATAACCGTGCCGAAGGGGCTGAAGGCGCCCTCTAACGGCGTGCTGCTCGGCGTCGATACGCTGGCGGACGGGCGGACGACCTGGAACTGGCAGGCCAAGCATCCCAACACCTACGGTATCGCGCTGAACGTCGGGCCATATGAGGAGATCAGAGGCACCTACAAGAGCCGCTTCGGCAACAGCATCCCGATGTATTACTGGTATCTGCCGGGCGAGAAGGTGCAGGCGGAGAAGCTGTTCGCCGAGTTCGCGCCGACACTCGATTTCTTCGAAAGCATGATCGGCCCCTACCCGTTCGGCGACGAGAAGCTCGGCGTGGTCGAGACGCCGCACAAGGGCATGGAGCACCAGACGATCAACGCCTACGGCAATGGCTACGAGAAGGCGCCCGAGGGGTTCGACTGGCTGTTCCAGCACGAGTTCGCGCATGAGTGGTTCGGCAATCAGTTGACTGCCGCGAACTGGGACGATTACTGGCTGCACGAGGGGTATGGCACGTACATGCAGCCGCTCTATGGCCAGTGGCGCGAGGGGCGTGCGCGCTATGCGGCGATGATGCAGGGCGAACGCACCTCGATCATGAACCTCAAGCCGATCACGCAGCAGCGCATCACCACCGAGGAGGAGGTGTACGAGCTCGACAAGGGCGGTGCGGGGCAGGACATCTACTACAAGGGATCGTGGATGCTCCACACGCTGCGGAGCCTGATCGGCGACGATGCGTTCTTCGACGTGACACGGCTGGCGGTGTATGGGCGCGCGGATCCGAAGCCGGGCAATTTCGCGCCGCGGTTCGGATCGACGAAGGAATATGAGGCGCTCGTTCGGAAGGTGACGGGGAGGGACTATAAATGGTTCTTCGACGTGTATCTTCGGCAGGCCGCGCTGCCTGAACTGGTCGAGACGCGGACGGGGAATACGCTGGGCTTGGCCTGGAAGGTGCCGGGGAACGGCCCGTTTCCGCTGCCGGTACAGGTGCAGATCGATGGGAAGACGCGGACTTTGCCGATGACTGGGGGGAAGGCGAGCTTGTCGGTCCCGGCGGGCGCGCATGTCGTGATCGATCCGGATGCGCTGGTCCTGCGTCGGAGTATCGCACTGGAAGACGTGGCCGCCTGGAAAGCCGCGCAAACGGCGAAGGCCAAGCCCCAATGACCTCTCCACCGTTCCCCCACGAAAGCGGGGGCCCAGGGTCCCAGGAGACGAAGCCCGTGGCTCCTGGACTCCTGCGTTCGCAGGAGAACGTTTGGGCGTCGCGCGCGGCGGAGATGGCTGCGATCTTCATGGTTGGCGACGGCTTGATGGGCCTCCTCCAACCCCGCCGCCACGTCGATCTCTGGAAGGACGAAGCGCTCGGGACCGAGAAGCTCGTCGCACCGTTCGTCGACCGTCCCGGCCGCCGTCGCCTCTACGCCGTCGTGCAGATCGCCGCCGGCCTCGCCTTGGCTGTACGCCAAAAGCGATGACCCTCCCGCGGTGGCCCCTAATCGCGCTGGCGCTTGCCGGCTGCGGTTCGAGCCCCGACACCGGCACGACCAGCCAGATCGCCAACGGCGAACGCGTCTTCCGTCGCTGCACCGCGTGCCACACGATCGGGCAATATGCAGGCGATACCGACGGTCCGAACCTCTACGGCGTTATAGGCAACCCGATCGGCGAGCGGCGCCCGCGCTTCTCCTACACCGCTGGGTTGAAGTCGCTCGGCGGGAACTGGGATGCCAAGCGCATGGACGCCTGGCTCACTAACCCGCGCAGAATGGTGCCCGGCACGACGATGGCGTTCGCCGGCCTTCCCGACCCCAAGGACCGCGCCGACGTCATCGCCTATCTGTCGACGCAGGGCCCCTGAGCTTACGGCACCACCGTCGTGAACAGATAGGCCGCAAAGATCACGAGGTGGACGACGCCCTGCAACACCGTCGTCCGCCCAGTGCCGAGCGACAGCGTGGCGACGAACAGCGACAGCGCGAGCAGCGTCATGCTCTTTGCATCGATGCCGAGCGCGAGTGGCAAGTCGAGCACGAGCGACACGATCGCCACGCTCGGGATCGTCAATCCGATCGTCGCCAGTGCCGAGCCGAGCGCGAGGTTGAGGCTGGTCTGCAACCGGTTGCGTCGTGCCGACTTGTACGCGGCCAGACTTTCGGGTGCGAGCACCAGCGCGGCGATCACCACGCCGACTACTGTCAGCGGCAGGCCGGCACCGAGCACCGCGGCCTCGATCGTCGGCGACAGCGTCTTCGCGAGCAGCACCACCGAGACGAGCGCCACCAGCAACGCGGCGAAGGCAATGCCCGTCGCGCGGCCCGAGGGCGGCGCGGCATGATCGTCCTTGTCGTCGGTCGAGGGCAGGAAATAATCGCGGTGGCGCACCGTCTGCACCAGCACGAACGTCCCGTAGAGGATCAGCGATACGACCGCGACGAACATCAACTGCGATGCCGCGTAGGTCGGGCCCTGCGTCGACGAGGTGTAGTTCGGCAGGATCAGCGACAGCACCGCCATCGCCGCAAGCACGCCCAGCGCTGCGGTCATGCCCTTCAGCGTAAACCGCTGCTCATGATGCCGTACCGCGCCCGCGAGCAGGCAGATGCCGATGATGAAGTTGAGGATGATCATGATCGCCGCGAACACCGTGTCGCGCGCGAGCGTGGTGGCGTCGCCCGCGTTGGAGAGCATCAGCGAGACGATCAGCGAGACCTCGATCACGGTGACCGCGATCGCGAGGACGAGCGTGCCGAACGGCTCGCCGACCTTGTGCGCGATCACTTCTGCGTGATGGACGGCGGCAAGGACGCTGCCGATCAATACGATCACGGCGGCGGCGGTGCCGAGCGTGCCCATCTTGGCAAGGCCGACGAGGACGGCGACAAGGCCGAGACCCGGCGCGATCAGCGTCCAGATCGGCAGTGCCAGGCGGTCCGGCATCGTCTCCACTACGTGTTCGTTCGGTCGGTCGGCCACGTCGATCGTCATGCATGCTCCCTCGTTCCACTTGGATAACGAATGCGCGAGGCGCGCGATGGGTCCGCGCGACGGTGTTTCGTACGCAGCGAGCACACCGCCCGGCTGGCGCCAAGGGGCATCGAAGGTTGGTCGGCGTGTTTCATCGGGCCAACGATATCCGGCTTTCCCAGTCACCTTTGCCGTTCGACGCGGCCTTCACCGATTACCCGTTCGTCTAACCAACCAATGCATCCGGCAAAATGGGGAACACCTGATCTATGGTCACCACCAAACCCAGCCATATGCCAGCCACGAGCAGGCTCCCCAGCCAACCCGATGAAGGGAGTTCCGTGCCAGCCTGCTCGCGCCAATAGTCTGCGCGTCGGCGACACAGCCGTAGCAGCGCGCACCGGACCAGCGACGACACCATCCAGTCGAACTCACCCCAGCCGGCATCGGCCAGGATATGGATCGGCGCGCGCTGATAGAAGCTGAGTATGCGCGCCGCGATACGCCGTATCGGACCGATCTCGTGGTCGCGACCGAGCATGAACAGCACGTAGTCGGAGCGGGCTGTAGTCACGTGTTAGATGGCGCCGGGCAACGTCGTGCTACAGGCGACCTGCTCATCTGATCGACCTTGGTCGTACGGGCGGGAAGGCTCACGGTCGTATCCTGAAGGCGAACATATCCGGATACCACTGCACCAAATATGGGCCAATTCCGGCAGCGGCCAGCAGCAGCACCCCCAAAACGACGAGCGACCAGACGATTGTCGCGTTGCCATTGACGGTGGCGCCGGCGTCGATGACGTGTGCCGTCGCGACGGGTTCGTCAGGTCTATACCGCACGGTCACTTGCTGACCTTCGCCCAGGCCCGCCTGTGTGTTCGCCGGAAAGGTGAACGGCGATCCTCCACGTGGCGCAACCGTCACGATCGCATGATGTGGCCCATCCGCAAGCGCGGTAACCACTCCAGGCGCCAAGATGGTCGCGCGATCGACCGTGAGCAGGCTCGTCGCGATCTTGAACGCCGACACGAAGCAGACTGCCGCGAGATAGAGCAAAAAGAAAACGGTTACCCGCATCTGCTCACCCGATATGTCCGAGATACCCCGGGCCGCCCGCAACCAGACCCCGCGTATCCCCCTGCCATCCGATCACCGCGCGGGGGTTCAGCGGACCGCCCCCACATAGCGTGTCGACGATCATCAAGTCTGGATTGGTCAGCGTCCAGATCGGTCGTGCCACACGGTCGGGCATCGTTTCCACCACGCCTTCGCTGGTCTGTCGACAGCTTCGATCGTCATGCATGCTCTCTCGTTCCACCTGATCGACGAATGCGCGAGGGGCGATAAGGGTCCGGATGAGCGATTGCCGGCCGGTAGAGATCGAGTAGGTTGCCGCGATGCTAGCTTCCGACCTTCGCGGAACGCTCGTCATGACCGCCGACGCGATGCCGGATGCACAAGACCCTTGGTGGGTCATTTCCAGCGCAGCGGTGGCGCTTCACGGGGTAGCGCCGATCACGGTTGGCGATGTCGATCTGCTAATGAGCGTGGGGGATGCTCGACGGCTTATGGACAAGCTCAGTGTCGCACCGATCGAAGATGGGCCGAGCGCGATGTTCCGGTCGACGCTGTTCGCGCGGTGGGAGACGCCGCATTTGGTCGTCGAGATCATGGCGGGGTTTCATGTTGCGACCGGCGCAGGGTGGACGGAAGTGCTGCCCCGGACGCGCGTGCCGATCATCGTGCAGGGACGCGTCGTTTATGTGCCTGACCGCGTGGAACTAGCCGGGATGCTCAGGCTGTTCGGACGGCCAAAAGATCTTGAGCGGGTTCGGCTTCTGACTTCGCAGGTGTAGCGTCAGAGCCGCGCTTACGCCTCCCGCCGCGAGTCGTGACGAACCCTTTCCTTCTTCCAGTCGACAGAGGCAGAGGTGCCGAAGGATGCATTGGGTATAGACGGGACGGTCGATACGGACGCGCTGCGCTACCCATCCCCGTCATCCTGACGAAAGTCAGGACCCAGGGTAGAACGCGCAGGTCTTCGTCGCTCTGGGTCCTGACTTTCGTCAGGATGACGGACGGGAGTTTTCGGCGCGTATGCCCCAAAGGAAAAAGGGCGCCGATCGCTCGACGCCCTCTCCCGTATCTCAGACCAGCTCCGCCCTACGCGGCGTCGCCGGTCTTCTTCTTCTCGGCATAGACGCGGATCGGTTCCTTGCGGCCTTCGATCACGTCCTTGTCGATCATCACCTCGTCGACGCCGTCCATGCCGGGCAGGTCGAACATCGTGTCGAGCAGGATGCTCTCCAGGATCGAGCGAAGCCCGCGCGCGCCAGTCTTGCGTTCGATGCCCTTCTTGGCGACCGAGACCAGCGCGTCGTCGGTGAAGCCGAGCGCGACGTCCTCCATCTCGAACAGCTTCTGGTACTGCTTGACCAGCGCGTTCTTCGGCTCCTTGAGGATCTTCACCAGCGCGTCGACATCGAGATCCTCGAGCGTCGCGATCACCGGCAGACGGCCCACGAACTCGGGGATGAGCCCGAACTTCAGCAGATCCTCGGGCTCGACCGACTTGAGCGTCTCGCCGGTCTTGCGCTCGTCGGGTCCTGCGACATACGCGCCGAAGCCGATCGACTTGCCCTGGAGGCGATCGCCGATGATCTTCTCGAGACCTGAAAACGCACCGCCGCAGATGAACAGGATGTTGGTCGTATCCACCTGCAGGAATTCCTGCTGCGGATGCTTACGGCCACCCTGCGGCGGCACCGACGCGGTCGTGCCTTCCATCAGCTTGAGCAACGCCTGCTGCACGCCTTCGCCCGACACGTCGCGCGTGATCGAGGGGTTCTCGGCCTTGCGCGAAATCTTGTCGATCTCGTCGATATAGACGATCCCGCGCTGCGCCCGCTCGACGTTATAGTCGGAGGCCTGGAGCAGCTTGAGGATGATGTTCTCGACATCCTCGCCGACGTAGCCCGCTTCGGTCAGCGTCGTCGCATCGGCCATCGTGAACGGCACGTCGAGGATGCGCGCGAGGGTCTGCGCGAGCAGGGTCTTGCCGCACCCGGTCGGGCCGACGAGCAGGATGTTCGACTTGGACAGCTCGACATCGGCACCCTTGGCGCCGTGGTTGAGCCGTTTGTAGTGATTGTGCACCGCCACCGACAGCACGCGCTTGGCGCGCTTCTGGCCGATCACGTAATCGTCGAGGACGTCGCAGATCTCCTGCGGAGTCGGCACGCCGCCGTCCTTCTTGGACACCAGCGCGGACTTCGTCTCCTCACGGATGATGTCGTTGCATAGCTCGACGCACTCGTCGCAGATGAAGACCGTCGGCCCGGCGATCAACTTGCGGACCTCGTGCTGCGACTTCCCGCAGAACGAGCAATAGAGGGTGCTCTTCGAGTCGCCACCGCTCAGCTTCGTCATTCAATCACCTCTCGCGCATGTCGGTGCACGTGCCGTTTCCGGGGCCGCTACCGTAACGCACCCCGGAGTTCCTACAATCAAATAAACCGGCGGGGTTTACGATTCACCCCATGCCCGTCTCGTTCAGGCGGGTTTCGGGGCATCCTCAGATACCGCCGGACGCTTGTCGAACACCTCGTCGATCAGCCCGAAATCCTTCGCCTCGTTCGCTTCGAGGAACGTATCGCGGTCCATCCGGCGTTCGATCTCTTCGATCGGCTGGCCGGTATACTGCGAATACAGCTCGTTCATGCGCTTGCGGATGCGCAGGATCTCGCGGGCCTGGATCTCGATGTCGCTGGCCATGCCCTGTGCACCACCCGATGGCTGATGGATCATGATGCGCGCGTTGGTCATCGCGACGCGCATGCCGGGCTCGCCACTCGCGAGCAGGAAGCTGCCCATCGAGGCGGCCTGGCCGATGCAGACGGTGCCGACGCGCGGACGGATGTACCGCATCGTGTCGTGGATCGCCATGCCCGCCGTGACGACACCGCCCGGCGAGTTGATGTACATGAAGATGTCCTTCTTCGGGTTCTCGGACTCGAGGAAGAGCAGCTGTGCGGTAATCAGCGAGGCCATGCCGTCCTCGACGCCGCCGGTCACGAAGATGATGCGCTCGCGGAGCAGGCGCGAGAAGATGTCGAACGAACGCTCGCCGCGGTTCGACTGCTCGATGACGATTGGCACGAGCCCGGCTTGCGCCGGTGCGGGGGAAACCAGGCCTGCGTGCGTCTGCTGCAGGCCGAGCCCGGCGCTGGCCAACGGGCTCGCGAAATCGCCGGTCTCGAACGGATTGTGCATGGAAATCTCTCTTATGCCCCAGTGAACTGCTAACATCGGCTGTCCGGGAGGGGAGTTCAAGTCCTGCATGCCTGTCGCTCTGGGTGGTGAGAGAGGCTGAGCGATCCTCCCCCGCCAGGGGGAGGTGGCGCCGAAGGCGACGGAGGGGGAGGACACGAAACCGCAGTTAGCGCCGCCTCCCCCTCCGTCTGGCAAGGGCCAGCCACCTCCCCCTAGCGGGGGAGGATCACAAGAACTCAGTCGAGCTCCGACTTAGATGCCCGGTGCTGGGTAAGCGAGGTATGCCAGGCGACGGACTTCTCGGCGGCCGCGGACCACCGTGTCGAGGATCAGGCCGGTGAAGACGTTGAGGGCGGCGAAGATGCCGAGGCCGGTGATCAGGATCGCGGTCGGGAAGCGGGGGACCTGGTGGATCTCGATGTACGTCAGCACCAGCGGGATGCCGAGGATCAGCGCGAGCAGGCCGAACACGCTGCCGACCGCGCCGAAGAACCATAGCGGACGCTCGATCCGGTAGAGCGTCATGATCGTGCGCAGGATGCGCCAGCCGTCGCCGTACGTGCTGAGCTTCGATTCGGAGCCTTCGGGGCGCGCGTAATAGGGTGTCTCGACCTCGCCGATCGGCATCTTGAGTTCGAGCGCGTGGACGCTGATTTCGGTCTCGATCTCGAACCCGGCCGAGAGCGACGGGAAGCTCTTCACGAACCGGCGCGAGAACACGCGGTAGCCCGACAGGATGTCGGTGAAGCTGCGGCCGAACAGGCGGGCGAGCATGCCGGTGAGCAGCGCGTTGCCGAAACGGTGGCCGCGGCGGTAGCTTTCCTGGACCTGACTGATGCGTGAGCCGACGACCATGTCGAGTTGCTCGTCGAATACGCGCTTTACCAGGTTCGGTGCAGAGGCAGCGTCGTAGGTCGCGTCGCCGTCGGCCATCACGTAGATGTCCGCGTCGATGTCGGCGAACATCCGGCGGACGACCGCGCCCTTGCCTTGGATGCGCTCGGTGCGGACGACGGCGCCGGCGGCGCGCGCGACCTCGATCGTGCGGTCGGCGCTGTTGTTGTCGTAGACGTAGATGGTGGCGTTCGGCAGCGCGGCGCGGAAACCGGCGATCGTCTGCGCGATCGCGGCTTCCTCATTGTAGCACGGGAGCAGGACGGCGATTCTTGGTTCGGTCATGGCCTGTCCTGCAAAATTGATAGACGGGATCGGACGTCGAGCAGCAGGCATAACGTCAGTTACCGAACCATCCCAAAACGCACTTCCCCGGCGGAGGCCGGGGCCCAGTGGGGAAGGTCCATAACGGAGCTTTGCGCGCCGTTACAGCTACCTTTCCAACTGGGCCCCGCCCTCCGCCGGGGAGGTGGTATATCTAGTACCGGTCCTACCCACTCCGTCACCCCGGGCTGGTTCCGGGGTCCACCGTTCCACACGCTCATCGGCTTGAGAGTGTGCGGAACCGTGGATGCCGGAACGAGCCCGGCATGACGGAGGGACGCGTTACGCCTCGGTCTTGGTCGCGGCCTTCTTCGCGCGCGGCTTCTTCGCCGGTGCGTCTGCAGCCTCAGCACCCTCTGCGTTCTCAGCAGCAACCGGCGACGATTCCGTCACGGCGGTCTCCGCTTCGACCGGAGCCGCCTTCTTCTTGGCAGGCGCCTTCTTCGCAGGCTTGGCCTCTTCCGCTGCGTCCGAAGCGGGAGCCTCTTCCGTCACGCCTTCGTCCGAAGCTGCCTTCTTCTTGGCAGCGGCCTTCTTCTTCGGCTTGTGATTGTCGTGATCATGCGTGTGCGTGCCACTCGCGAAACCGTCCTCGCTCTCGATCGCGGCCTCAAGCTCCTCGCGCGTGGCTTCGCGGTCGGTGATCTCGGCCTTCTCGAACAGGAAGTCGACGACCTTGTCCTCGTAGAGCGGCGCGCGCAGCTGGGCGGCCGCCATCGGCTCCTGCTGGATGTACTGCATGAACTGCTGGCGCTGCTCGGCGGGATACTGCTGCGCGGCCTGGGCGAGCAGACGCTGCATTTCCTGGTTCGAAACCTCGACGCCGTTCGCCTGGCCGATCTCGGACAGGAGCAGGCCAAGGCGCACGCGACGCTCGGCGATCTTGCGGTAATCGTCGCGCTCGCCTTCCATCTCGGCCATCGCAGCCTCGGGATCGGCCTCGTGCGTGGCTTCATGCTGGAGCTGCGACCAGATCTGGTTGAACTCGGCTTCGACCATCGACGGCGGCACTTCGAAGTCATGACCCTCGGCGAGCTGGTCGAGCAGCTTGCGCTTCATGTGCGTGCGCGTGAGACCGTTATGCTCCTGCTCGATCTGACCCTTCAACAGCCCCGTGAGCTGCTCGAGGCTCTCAAGACCCAGCGACTTCGCCAGATCCTCGTCGATCTTGCTCTCGCCCGCGGTCTTCACCGACTTGACGGTGATGTCGAACGTCGCCGGCTGGCCTGCGAGCGACTTCTCCTGATACTCCTCGGGGAAGGTCACGTTGAGGACCTTGTCGTCGCCGGTCTTCACGCCGACGAGCTGATCCTCGAAGCCGGGGATCAGGCGACCCGCGCCGAGCTCGACGCCCATGTCGGTGCCGGTGCCGCCCTCGAACGCAACGCCGTCGGCGGTCTTGCCGACGAAATCGACGGTGACGAGATCGCCCATCTTGGCGACGTAATCGTCGGCCGCGTCGTCCCACTTCTTCTGCTGGTCGGCGAACTTCTGGAGCTGCTCGGTGACCGCGTCGTCGGCGACGGGCACGGTCAGGCGCTCGAGCTTGATACCGTCGATCGCGGGTGCGGGGACCTGCGGGAGGACCTCCATCTCGACCTTGACCACGGCGTCCTTGCCGAGATCATAGCCGTCTTCCAGCTCGACCGAAGGCTGCATCGCGGGGCGAAGCTGCTTCTCGGCGACGAGCGTCTGGACGCTCTCCTGGATCGCCGCGTTCAGCGCGTCCTGCGTCAGCGCCGGGCCGTGCATCTTGCGGATGAGGTTCGCCGGCACCTTGCCCGGACGGAAGCCCGGCATCTTCATCTGCGGCGCGAGGCGCTTCAGCTCGACATCGACCTTGGCATCGATATCCTTCGCGGTGATGGTGAGCGTAAAGGCGCGCTTGAGGCCCTCGTTCAACGTCTCGACAGTCTGCATGTCCGGCCTTTTGTTATAAGAGCATTCGGGATAATTCTTCGGGCGGTCGCCTCGCCTGCGCGGCGGGCTGGTGCGGGCGAAGGGACTCGAACCCCCACATCTTGCGATACTTGGACCTAAACCAAGCGCGTCTACCAGTTCCGCCACGCCCGCACAGGACATCGCCGTAGGGGGCGCGTCTATACCAACGTTGCATGCGGGGGCAAGCACATAGGCAACTCCCGCCGATTACAGGCGTTGAGTAGCGAGAAGGAGAGACATCATGGCTACCCAACCCCCGGCAGAATTCCCGACCCCGACGCCCCCGGTCGAGCCGACCGCGCCGCCGCCCGAGTTCAATCCGCCTGCGCCGGATATCGACGTGCCGGCGCCGGGAACGCCGTCGAATGATCCTGCCCCCGTTCAGCCGGAGTTTTAAGCATGAGCGATCCGCATTCCGGCACGAACCCCGAAACGCTCCCCGAGGATCGTGACGAGGATACCCGCAGCGATATCGAACAGGCGGTGGAGTCGCGCTCCGACGCGGTCGAGCGCGGCGAAGGCGGCGACGAGCCCGATACGTTCACCGACAGCGGACTGCATGATGGCGTCGGCGGCACCGGTGGTGTCGTGAAGAACCAGGACGACGACGCGCAGTAAGCGTCAAGAGGTCGGCAGATGGTGGTCGGTGCGATACGCGTCGACCGCCATCAACAGGCCGGCAATTTCCGCCGTCGAAAGCAGGAAAGAGCGTTCGCCGCCGTTTTGCGCCATGATTTTGAACGGCCATGACGTGATTCCATCGCGCCCGTACATTTTGGCATTGGCGCTGAGCAACGGCGCGGCGATCTTAAACCCGATGGTCTCGGACCTCAGGCAGGCAAAGCCCCTCGGGCATGATGCCTTCAGGCGCGCGATCCGTTGCGTCGCGACCGCGCGCGGCCCTGCGGGCGTTGCATAATTGGCCGTATTCCAGTTCGCCCAACCATAGTCGCGATACCGTATCCTGACATACGCCTGATACGAGACCCGGCCCGTCGTCTTGTCGATGAAGGCCCGAAGAAAGACGTCATCGGGCGCAGGCCCCAGCAGCGGCTTTCGCTCGACGAACCCATTCGCCGTGGTGATCGTCGCGACGGTGTCCAGAGCGTCGTCATGAAGCGTCGTTCGGACCTGGAACTGAGCCGGCGTCATCGCCGCAAGCCGCCGCTCGCCGCTGGACCGGCTTGATGCAGCCGACGCCTGACCGATGACGAGCGTCAGGATCGCGACCGTCATTGTCCCTCTGGTCGCCATCTGCCGCCTCCCCGTCTCAGTGAAGCGCGTTCGACTGACACGCGCAATCCGTGGGAACGGCAATCCGGCCGGTTTCGGATCGGTCCTTTTTTCGAGCGTCGGTCACCCACGCGTCGGTCAGCACCGATACAGGTTGCCGCGACTACGCTAAGATACTGCATTCCCCTCTGTTTCAGGACCCGTCGATCTTCACGCTGCCCAGCCTTAGCCAACCGCACACGCTGTATGTCGCACTCGGCATCGCCGTCGTCGTGCTCGTCGTCGCGCAGCGCATCCCGATCGTGCGGACGCTGGTGAATATCGGCATGACGCTCGTGCTGGTCGGCTTGCTGTTCGTCGCGGTTGACCAGCGGCGCCAGTTCGACCCGTATGTCGGCAAGATCGCCCGGTTCCTCAAGATCGAGGACCAGCAGGTGGTCGGTGGCGAGGTCCGTATCAGGATGTCGCCGGATGGCCATTTTTGGGCGCGGGCGACGATCGACGGGGTCAGCCGTCGCCTGCTGATCGACAGCGGCGCGACGATCACCGCGATCTCGGAACAGACGGCGGACGCTGCGGGGATCGACGCGCGGGTCGGCGTGATGCCGATCGTGCTGCAGACCGCCAATGGGCCGATCGCGGCGAAGACGGGGACGATCGCGAGCTTGCGGCTCGGCGCGATCGTCGCGCGGGACTTGCAGGTCGTGGTGTCGCCCGCGTTCGGCGAGACCAACGTGCTGGGGATGAACTTCTTGTCGCGGTTGGCGTCGTGGCGCGTGGAGGAGAACACGCTGATCCTCGTGCCGCATCATCCGCAGAAGGTGGACGGGTAAGGCCGCCTCCGTACACAACCACCCCGGCGAAGGCCGGGGCCCAATTGGAAAGGTTGCAGTAACGAAGCGCCGCCCATCGTTATCGCCGTGCCCCAATTGGGCCCCGGCCTCCGCCGGGGTGGTGCATGCTGAGGTGGGCGAACTACACTTCTGCTAGTTCCCTCGCGAACGCGGGGGCCCAGGAATCAAGCAGCGTCACGCTCAGTTACCCTGGACTCCCGCCTTCGCGGGAGAACGGACCAGGGCGGGAGAGCGGCTTAACCGCCAACCGCCAACCCCCAGCTTACGAAGCCACCGACTCCCCAAGCATTCCCTTCAACACCTCGTTCACCACAGCAGGGTTAGCCTTCCCCCCCATCGCCTTCATCGTCTGCCCAACGAAGAACCCAAACAGCTTGTCCTTACCGCCACGATAATCAGCAACCTTGTCCGCGTTCGCCGCCATCACGTCAGCGATCACCGCCTCGATCGCCCCGGTATCGCTGGTCTGCTTCAACCCGCGATCCTCGACCACCTTCGCCGCGCCGTCGCCGGTCTCGAGCATCACCTCGAACACCTGCTTGGCGAGACTCCCCGACAACGTGCCGTCCGCGATCAGCCCCAGCAGTTCCGCTGCCTGCGCCGGCGAAACCGGCGAGTTCTCGATGTCCTTCCCCGTCCGGTTGAGCGCCCCGAACAGCTCCGACGTCGTCCAGTTCGCCGCCGCTGCCGGCTTCACGCCCGCATCGAGCAACGCATCGAACCACCGCGCCGCCTCGACCTCGGCGGTCAGCACCGTCGCCTGATACGGTGCAATCCCGAGCGCCTCGTACCGCGCACGCTTCGCGTCCGGCAGCTCGGGCAACGAAGCCCGACACTCGGCCAGGAACGCATCGTCAAGCACCAGCGGCAACAGGTCGGGATCCGGGAAGTAGCGATAATCATGCGCGTCTTCCTTCGACCGCATCGAGCGCGTCTCGTTGCGATCGGGATCGTAGAGCCGCGTTTCCTGCTGGATCTTGCCGCCGGCTTCGAGCACCTCGACCTGACGCTTGGCCTCCTGTTCGACCACCGCCATCACGAAGCGCACCGAATTGACGTTCTTCGTCTCGGTCCGCGTGCCCAGCTCGTCGCCGGGCTTGCGCACGCTGACGTTGACGTCGGCGCGCATCGACCCCTCTTCCATGTTGCCGTCGCACGACCCGACATAGCGCAGGATCGATCGCAACTTCCGCAGGTAAGCCCCTGTTTCCGCTGGCGATGCGAGGTCGGGCTTCGACACGATCTCCATAAGCGCGACGCCCGACCGGTTGAGGTCGACGTACGACTGCGTCGGGTGCTGGTCGTGCATCAGCTTGCCCGCATCCTGCTCGACATGAATGCGCTCGACGCCGATCCGCTTGCCCGCGGCATCCGGATTCTTCTCGTCGAGGCTGATGTCGATCGCGCCTTCACCGACGATGGGATGATAGAGCTGGCTGATCTGATATCCCTGCGGCAGATCGGCATAGAAGTAATTCTTACGGTCGAACCGCGACCATTTGTTGATCTGCGCCTCAATCGCCATGCCGGTGCGGACCGCCTGGCGGATGCACTCGCGGTTCGGCACCGGCAGCATCCCCGGCATCGCCGCGTCGACCAGCGACACCTGGGTGTTGGGCTCCGCGCCGAACGCGGTCGCCGCGCCCGAGAAGAGCTTGGCGTTCGACGTCACCTGCGCGTGCACCTCGAGGCCGACCACGACCTCCCACTCGCCGGTTTCGCCCTGGATTCTGTAATCGCTCATGTTACCACCAAGCCTCTGGTCGCGCGGTAAATCCTGCCCGCTGTTCGATCGCGAGCCCTGCGTTCAGCACGCCTTGTTCGTCGAGCGGCTTGCCGATGATCTGCAGCCCGAGCGGCAGGCCCAGTTTGTCGAGGCCACCCGGCACCGACATCGCCGGCAGGCCCGCGAGGCTCGAGGGCACGGTGAAGACGTCGTTCAGGTACATAGCGATCGGATCCGCCGACTTTTCGCCGAGCGCGAACGCCGCCGAGGGTGCGGTCGGGGTCAGCAGGACGTCGCACGTCTCCCAAGCCCGCTCGAAATCGCGCGCGATCAGCGTCCGGACCTTCTGCGCCTGCGTGTAATACGCGTCGTAGAAGCCCGCCGAGAGGACGTACGTGCCGATCATGATGCGGCGCTTCACCTCGGGGCCGAAGCCATCTGCACGCGTCGCGGCGTACATGTCCTGCAAGCCGGCACCAGTCGGCAGGTCGCGGATGCCGTAGCGGACGCCGTCATAGCGCGCGAGGTTCGACGAGGCTTCGGCGGGCGCGATGATGTAATAGGCGGGCAGCGCGTATTTGGTGTGCGGGAGCGAGACCTCGACGATCGTCGCGCCGGCGTCCTTCAGCCAGTCGATGCCCTGCTGCCAGAGCGCCTCGATCTCCTCAGGCATCCCGTCGACGCGATATTCCTTGGGAATGCCGACGCGCAGGCCGTTGAGATTGCCCGACAAACCCGCTTCCCACTTCGGTACGTCGAGCTGCAACGAGGTGCCATCCTTCGCATCGAACCCGGCCATCGCCTCGAGCAGGATCGCGCAGTCGCGGACGTCGCGCGCCATCGGCCCGGCCTGGTCGAGCGACGAGGCGAACGCGATCGTCCCCCAGCGCGAGCAGCGACCGTAGGTCGGCTTGATACCGCTGATGCCGGTGAAGGCGGCGGGCTGGCGGATCGAGCCGCCGGTGTCGGTGCCGGTCGCGCCGGGGCAGAGCCGTGCGGCCACTGCCGACGACGAGCCACCCGACGAGCCGCCGGGGGCGAGCGAGGCGTTGCCGCCGTCGTTGCGCTTCCACGGCGAGATCACGTTGCCGAACGCCGAGGTCTCGTTCGACGAGCCCATCGCGAACTGGTCCATGTTCAGCTTGCCGAGCATCCCCGCGCCCGCGTCCCACAGATTCTGCGAGACGGTCGATTCGTAGGTCGGCGTGAAGCCTTCGAGGATATGGCTAGCCGCGGTCGTCGTGACGCCCTTAGTGCAGAACAGGTCCTTCATGCCGATCGGCACGCCGGCCAGCGGCTTGAGCGTCTCGCCGGCTTCGCGCGCGGTATCGGCGGCGGTGGCGGCGGCGATCGCGTGTTCGGGCGTCTCGACAAGAAACGCGTTCAAGGCCTTGGCCTGGCTCACCTTTACGATGAACGCGTCGGCGACTTCGCGCGCCTTGAAGCTGCCATCGCGGACGCCGTCGCGGATGCCTGCGATCCCGAGGTCTGTGAGGTCGGTCATTATTCGATCACCTTTGGCACGGCGAAGAACCCGTGTTCGGCCACGGGCGCGTTGGCGAGGACCTGCTCACGAATGCCGCCGCCGGTCAGCGGGTCGGCGTTGACGACGTCGTCGCGCAGCCGCAGCGTGTTGGGGATGACGGCGGTCATCGGCTCGATACCGGTCGTGTCGACCTCTTCGAGCATCTCGATCCAGCCAAGGATGTTTCCGAGTTCCGGCGCCATGCGGGCGGCGTCCTCGTCGGTGATCGCAATGCGCGCAAGGCTCGCGATCCGCTTCACGGTTGCAGTATCTACGGACATGCCGTGCGGCTAGCACCCGGCGCGGCGGGGGCGCAATATGTTTCCCTCCCGAGATGAAATCCTCCCCCGCCAGGGGGAGGTGGCGCGAAGCGTCGGAGGGGGAGGACACGGAACCGAAGTTACCCTTACCTCCCCCTCCGTCTGGCAAGCGCCAGCCACCTCCCCCTGGCGGGGGAGGATCGTTCGAGTCCGACCAACGTGAGGGAGTACATTGCAACCACGCCCCGCATACGGCACGGGAGCGACACCGCCTGCACGGAAGGTCCCGCTTGGCCCGCAAGTTTCTCTATTTCGTCGCCGCGATGATCGTCCTCGCGATCGCCGCGCTGCTCGCCTACCGCCTGTTCGGCACGCAGTTGATGCGCGCGGTGATGGTCCCTAGCGAGACTTTCCAAGCGCAACGCGAAGCCCCGCGCAACATCTACGCGCGAAAGATCATGTGGCTCGCCCGCCCCGATGCGCCGGGCAATCCCGCGCTCTGGACGCCGCCCGGCTACGCGCCCGGCGAGCGCGGCACAGGCGCGGCGATCTTCTTCATCCACCCCACCTCGTACATCAACCGCGACCACTGGAACGCGCCGATCGACGACCCCGAGACCAATGCCCGAGCGGAACTGTTCCTGCGCGGCCAGGCCAGCGCGTTCAACGAGGCTGGCGACATCTGGGCGCCGCGCTATCGCCAGGCGACGTTCGGCGCGTTCCTGACCAGCGTTGCGGATAGTGAACGCGCGCTGACATTGGCTTACGGCGATGTCTCTGCGGCGTTCGACCGGTTCCTCAAGGAAGCTGGCCCGACCCGCCCGATCATCCTTGCCGGGCATAGCCAGGGCGCATTGCACCTCACTCGCCTGCTCCGCGACCGCGTTGCGAACGACCCGAAGCTGAAGGCGCGGATCGTTGCGGCGTATGTCGTCGGCTGGCCCGTCTCACGCGCGACCGATCTTCCGAAGATGGGCCTCGCCGAATGCCGCACTGCCGACCAGACCGGCTGTATCCTGTCGTGGGAAAGCTTTGCCGAACCTGCCGATCCGTCGCTGATCATCGATGCTTATGACCAGACCACCGGCTTCAACGGCCAGCCGCGGAAAGCCACACCGATGGTCTGCACCAACCCGCTGACCGGTACAGCCGACGCGACCGCACCGGCGACGGCGAACCTTGGCACGCTAGTCCCCTCGGCCGATCTCAAGACCGCGACGATCGCGGCCGGCAGCGTCCCCGCACGCTGTGCCGACCGCGGCTTCCTGCTGATCGGCGAGGGCCCGAACCTCGGGCCGTACGTGCTCCCCGGCAACAATTACCACGTCTACGACTACAGCCTGTTCTGGGCGAACATCCGCGCAGACGC
This sequence comes from Sphingomonas faeni, assembly GCF_040407565.1. Classification (GTDB taxonomy): domain Bacteria; phylum Pseudomonadota; class Alphaproteobacteria; order Sphingomonadales; family Sphingomonadaceae; genus Sphingomonas; species Sphingomonas faeni_F. The sequence continues at coordinate 71,645 of NZ_JAPZPR010000004.1, read as the reverse complement.
CAACCGTCGCCTGAAGGCTTTCCAATGATCACCCTCTCCGCCGCGCAGTTCCGCGACGCGCTCCCGAACGGCGGCCGGCTGATCGGTCTCGACGTCGGCACCAAGACGATCGGCACCGCGCTCTGCGACGCCGGCTGGTCGTTCGCGAGCCCCGCGCTCCTGATCCGCCGCACCAAGTTCCAGAAGGACAAGACCGCACTCGCCGAGATCATCAAGGCGCAAGCGGTCGTCGGTCTCGTCATCGGCCTGCCGATCAACCTCGACGGCAGCGAAAGCCCGCGCTCGCAATCGACGCGGGCGTTCGCGCAGAACCTCAAGGACATGGGGCTCCCGATCCTGCTCCAGGACGAGCGCTGGTCGACCGTCGCCGTCACCCGCACGCTGATCGAACAGGACGCCAGCCGCGCCAAGCGCGCCGAGTTGGTCGACAAGATGGCGGCGGCGTACATCCTCCAGGGCGCGATCGACGCGCTGGTGACCGCGCAGATCTAGCGGCGCTCGACCCGGTAGAGCGCCGATCCGCCGTTGGTCCAGATCAGCGTAAGGTCGACCGCTTTGGCCGCACCGGGGGGAAAGCCGATCGTCCAGACGTACGAGAACGCGGTGCGGGGAAACCGCGCTATGGCTGTGTCGAAGTCGGATCCGAACGTCCGGCACACTTTTGGCAGCACGATCTGCGAGGGGTCGGCGAGGTACGGCGCGGCCTGCACGTAACGGATGCGCAGGAGTTGCTGCCCCTCCAACGCCCATTGTGCATTGGTGAAGACGTCGCGGCGGACGATCGCCATGCCCGACAAAGCGTCGCGGCGGAGGTCGGACCACGTGTTGCCACACGGCCGCTGGACCAGCGAGAGGACGGTCGCACCGCGCGGGATGTGCGCGACGGCTGCGAGTTCGCGCTGCTGTTCGGTCGCTCGCTCACCGAAACTGACGGTTGTGCCGACCAGCCTCGCGATCAGGAATGCTGTGCCCGCTACCGCCAGCATCGTCGCAAATCGAGTATGGCCCGGCGAGGGCACGATTGCGATCACGGCCAGCATCAGTACGGCAGGGGCCATCCGCATATCGACATAGGCGCCCCCCATCATCAGTCGCGGCAAGATCGCGAACGCCGCCAGGCATGCCAGCGCCGGCCACCCGAGCAGCGCTGAGAAGCCGAGCCGCGGGCTCCGCGTGGCAACATACAACAACGCGGCGAAGGGCATGAGCGACGCGATGTCGAACAGCCGCCAGCGATCTCGCAGGATCGACAGTACCCAGAGCAGCTTGGCTGTCCCGTCGAACCAATCGACCGCCCCCAGACCGATCGTGCCGGTCCTGGCGGGCGCGAGCGACGCCGCCACGATCATGACGATCAACGGAATCGCCAGCGGCAGGCAGCGCACCGCCACCGTTCCAAGCGTCGGGAGCCACGGTCGCCGATCGCGCCGCAATCGCGCCAGTTCCGCTGACGCTGCCATCAGCCCTAACATGCCCCAGCCGAAGCTGTGCGCGACCCAAACCAGGAGCGCGATCGGCACGCTCACGATCGCCCGCAGCACCAGACGATCCTGTCGCCCAAGCCGTATCCACAACGCGAGAGCACAGAAAGCCAGCGCCTGCGACAGCGCGAAATTGACAAAGCCGAACTGGAACGGCCACGCATAGGCAAGCGGCAGCGCAAAGATTGCGGTCGGCGGTACGCGTCCGTGCACCTCGCGTGCTGTCCATAAAAGTCCGGCAACGGTCAGCATCGGGATCGTGATCACCGCCAGCTTGGTCGCCGGTTCGAGGTCAACCAGGCGTGCCAATGCCGGTACCAGCAGGTCCATCCCGAGGTTGGGTATCAGCGCCCAGTGGTACGCGTAGTAGCGCTGGAGATCGGGCGCGGTGGGCAACGCCATTGCGATATGCCATCGCCCCATATGCCCTGGCAGATCGGCGAGCGGAGGGAGCGCTGGCCACAGCAGCGGCACCGCGGACAGCAGAACGAGCGCCACCGCGAACGTGCGCGTTTCCCACCATCGAAGCGCCGTCGCGGTTGCCGTGTCGTCCTGCATCATGCCCCCTGCCACGCCCCGATGTTACACAGCCTTACTAAATTCGGGTTAACCATGCGGCATGGCGGGTCGACGCCGCGACGCTTGCCCCCCGCCCCCGCGCGCACTATCCCGCGGTTTTAATGCGAACCTCAGATCACCGCCCCGCCGCCCTCATCGAAGGCGGCGCCGTCTTCCCGCACCGGCATCTCACCGGCATCGACGGGCTCCAGCCGCACGAGATCGCGTTCCTGCTCGACGAGGCGGAGACGTGGGTCGGCGCGAACCGGACGCATGCGACGCCCGACAAGCGGCTCGCCGGGCTCACGCAGATCAACGCGTTCTTCGAGAATTCCACGCGCACGCTGCTGTCGTTCGAGATCGCGGGAAAGCGGCTCGGCGCCGACGTCGTCAACATGCACGCGGCACAGTCAAGCGTAAAGAAGGGCGAGACGCTGATCGACACCGCGATGACGCTCAATGCGATGCGCGCCGACGTGATCGTCATCCGCCACATGTCGAGCGGCGCAGTGCGGTTGATCGCGGACAAGGTCGACTGCCCGGTGCTCAATGCAGGCGACGGACGGCACGAGCATCCTACCCAGGCACTGCTCGATGCGCTGACGATCCGCCGCCGAAAGGGGTCGATCGCGGGCCAGCGCATCGTGATCTGTGGCGATCTTCTGCACAGCCGGGTCGCACGCTCGAACATCCTCGCGTTGACCGCGCTTGCCGCCGAGGTCCGCGTCTGCGCGCCGTCCACGCTGATGCCGCCGATGATCGAGCGGATGGGCGTCACCGCGTTCACCGATTTCGACAAGGCCTTGGAGGGCGCGGACGTGGTGATGATGCTGCGGTTGCAGAACGAGCGGATGGATGGCGCCTACGTTCCCTCCACGCGCGAATACCGGCTGCGCTACGGCCTGACGCTCGACCGGCTGGCGAAGGCCGCGCCAGACGCGCTGGTGATGCACCCCGGCCCGATGAACCGCGGTGTCGAGATCGACTCCGCGGTCGCCGATCACGCACGCTCGGCGATCACCGAGCAGGTCGAGATGGGGGTCGCCGTCCGCATGGCCTGCCTCGACGTGCTGACCCGAAGAGCACGCGGCGTGGAGGGTTGGGCATGATCCTCGCGCTTACCAATGCAACCCTCGCCTGCCCCGTCGGCGGCGTATCGAAGGGCAATCTGCTGGTTCGCGATGGCGTGATCGTCGCGACCGGCATTGTCGATATTCCCGCCGACGCGGACATCGTCGATTGCGCTGGAAAGACCGTAGCGCCGGGGATTGTTGATCTCGGCGTCGCGAAGGTCGACCGCGCCGCGTTCCGCGCGGGCGGGATCGTGCGGATCGGCCTGATGCCCGACCAGTCGCCCGTGCTCGACGACCCCGGCATCGTCCAGCGCGCCGCGCTGATCGGCAAGCCCGACCTGTGGATTCATCCGATCGCCGCCGCCACGCGCGGACTCGAAGGCCACGACCTTGCCGAGATGGCGATCTGCCTCTCGGCAGGCGCGAAGGCGGTCGGCACGGGGAAGCATTGGATCGCCGACAGCGGCGTGATGCGGCGCGTGCTCGCCTATGCGCGCGATCTCGACGTGACGGTGATCGCGCATGCCGAGGATGGCGGTCTCACCGCCGGCGCGGTCGCGACCGAAGGCGAGACCGCGACCCGGCTCGGTCTTCCCGCCGCGCCCGCTGTCGCCGAAGCGCTGGCGATCGCGCGCGACCTGATGCTGGCCGAAGACACCGGCGCGCGCATCCACATCCGTCAGGTGACGACCGCGGCGGGCTTCGACCTGATCCGCGCGGCGAAGCGTCGCGGCGTCGCCGTCACTTGCGGCATCACCCCTGCGCATCTGCATCTGTCCGAGATCGCGGTCAGCGACTTCCGGTCGTTCGCGCTGGTGTCGCCGCCGTTGCGGGCAGAGGGCGACCGTAGCGCCGCGCTCGATGCGATTGCGGACGGGACGATCGACGTGCTGTGCTCAGGTCACGAACCGCGCGGGCCGGAGGAGAAACGCCTGCCGTTCACCGATTCGAGCAGCGGGATGGCGGGTGCGGAGACGTTGCTGCCGCTCGCGCTGATGCTGGTCCGCGACGACCTACTGACCCTCGAACGCCTGTTCGCGCTGCTGGCGCGCAACCCGGCACGCGTGCTCGGGCTCGATACGGGGACGCTGGAGGCGGGCAAGCCGGCGGATCTCCTGCTGTTCGATCAGCAGGCACCTTGGCAGATCGTCGGCGACGCGTTCAAGGCGGCGGCAGGCAATACGCCGTTCGACGGCCTGCCGGTGCAAGGCCGCGTGCTGCGCTTGTGGAAGGGCGGTCGCGAGGTTCGCTGAACGGAGGCGCACGGTTCGCTGAGGTCGCAGCCTCATCCCCCGAAAACTACCACCCCGGCGAAGGCCGGGGCCCAGTTGGAAAGGTGGATGTAACGGAGGATGGCGCTCAGTTGGCGACGTCCCCCAAACTGGGCCCCGGCCTTCGCCGGGATGGAGGTTAGTTGGTGAGGACGTGCTCCACGCCAGCCCCCTGACAGCCCCCGCTTACGACCGCGACGCCATCTGCATCGCAGGCTTGCGCAACCACTGTGCCATCGCATCGCCTGCGCCCATCCGGACGAAGCACGCACCGCCCTTGGCACGGTAGTCGCGGCACATCGCGACCGCGGCCGACCGGCTGAACCCACCGACCGACAAGCGATAGAAATCCTCGCCGCGCGCCTTGAAGGTCATCCCGTTAGGCGTGTAGCCCGCGAGCGAAGCAAACTGGCGCGACGCGCGGCCCCAGGCATCCTTGGCGACTCCGGCGCTGCCGAACGCGCCGATCTGGACATACCAGTTCCCGGTCGCGGGTGTCTTCACCGCGTAGGCCGCAGTCGCGAGGCCGCGTCCGGACATCGCCGGCGCCGCGGCGACCTTGATCGGCCCCCCGGCCGGCCGCAGCATCATCGCCGGCAACGCCTGCACGACTTCCTGGCGCGGCCCGAACGAGACCTTCGAGAAGGCGGCGGACCGTGCGTCGACCGGAGCAGCGGCCACTTCGACCGGTGCTTCGGCGATCGCCGGATCCACCGCCGCCACAGCCTGTTCCGGCGCGCCCGGCATCACGGGTGCCGGCGCATTCAGCGCCAGCGCGATCGGCTGGCCTCCATCGGCCACCGCCCGCACACCGAGCAAGCTGGCAACCTGGTCCGATGCCTTGGCCGGTTGCGCGAACAGCGCCCATTGCTCGAGCCTGGCATCGACATCCGCCGGCGCCATGTCCGCCGCCGCGACCACGCGCGCCTCCTGCCAGCGCCCCGCCAGCGCAAAGCTCAACGCAAGGTTCTGCCGGACCTTCGCGCTCGTCTCCGGCGACCTGGCGACTGCGGTCAGCAGGGCGATGCCGCCAGCGGTATCGCCCGCGAGCGACAGCGCCAGCCCACGATCGCTCGCCGGGATGATCGCCGAATGCGTCGCCAGCGTCGCGCGCGCAGCCTGCCAGTCCCCCGTGGCGACCTGCGCCAGCGCCAGGTTCAGCGCGGCCTTGCCGTTGGTGGGCGACAACACGAGCGTATCGGCGAACGCGCGCGACGCCGAGGTGAAACGACCACCCTCGAGATAGCTCTGGCCCAGCAGCATACGGTATTCTGCCGATTGCGGCATCGCCGTGACCGCCTCTTCCGCATAGCCGATGGCCGCCGGTCCGTTGCGCGCCGCGAGCGCGGTCTGCGCCCGGCCGGCGTCGTTTGCCGCGGCCTTGGCCACCAGCGCCTGGCTACGATCGCTCGCGGATGCGATGCCGTTGCCGGTGGCGGCACAGCCGACCATCGTGCCACCGAGGAAAAGGGCGGACATGCCGCCCAGGAGAAGTGCGCGCGTGTTCATCGGGATGATCCCTTTTGGCGAAGACGGGTCTCGACCGGAGGTATCTGCGCAGCGAGCGCGTCGACCTCGGGCAAGGAGAGAAGGAAAGAGTCCAGCGCCTGCGTGACCAGATGCTGCGAGGAAAGATTCGTGATCGCGCCGGCGAGCCGAAGCCGCAAATGGCGCTCCGCGTCGAGCCGGAGCGTGAATGCGACCTTGGCACCATGCGCCCGAAGCACGGTTTCGCGACCGATCTGCGCCACCGTTTCGGGCGAGACCGAACGACCCGCGCGCGGTCCAGTCTCGATGCCGTCCTTCAACGCCGCGCGCGCGACCAGCACCTGCGGGATGGCGGCAAATGGCGTATCGGCCCCACCCATGTCGTTCCAGCCGAGATCGTCCGCCACCGGCGTCACATCGGCGTCGGGCTCTGACGCGGCGAGATTCTGCGGGCGCATTGCCGGACGCGCGGCCCCCTTCCGGGCCAACAGCGACGACGACAGCGATGCGAGAGGCTTGTGCTCGACCATGTTAGCCGATCACCCGGCGACCGAAGCCACCCGCCGCCGGGCGCTGCCCCGCGGCGGTCGGCACGCTGAAGACGGTGCGGCGGAAATTCTTTTCGAGCCGGTCGCAGACATAGGTCCACAGCGCTTCGATCTCGGCTGTCGACCTGCTTTTCGCGTCGACTTCCATGACGGTGCGGCCGTCGATCATCGACGCAGCGAAGTCGGTGCGCTGGTGGACGATGATCGGCGCGACCGTGCCATGCTGTGACAGTGCCAGCGTGGCATCGGCGGTTATCCGTGCCTTGGGCGTCGCGGCGTTGACGACGAAGATCAGCGGCTTGCCGGCCCGCGCGCACATGTCGACGGTGGCGCCGACCGCGCGCAGGTCGTGCGGCGAAGGGCGGGTCGGCACGACGATCAGTTCGGCGACCTGAATGACGCTCTGGATCGCCATCGTGATCGCGGGCGGCGTATCGATCATCGCCAGCTTGAAGCCTTGTTGGCGCAGGATCTCGAGATCGGCGGCAAGGCGCGACACGGTCGTCTGCGCGAAAGCGGGCTCCTCGGCGGTGCGCTCGTTCCACCAGTCCGACAGCGACCCCTGCGGATCGATGTCGATCAGCACCACCGGGCCATGACCGGCACGCTCCGCCTGGACGGCGAGATGCCCCGTCAGGGTCGTCTTCCCCGATCCCCCCTTCTGCGATGCGAACGCTAAGACGCGCATAAGTGCCTGACCCCCGGTATCCGCAACGGGCATGCCATGTACGGGTCAAGAAGCGGTTAACGCGGGTTCATACCGGGTCTTGTTGGAGCGAAATCGGTTGGAGTCCGACGACGCGCCCTTTGCCTTGTGCGACGAACGGCGGCATGGTGGCGCCGTAGTGCAATGGGGTTGAGCGATGACAGCTGGTCGTAAGCTTTTTAGACGCAAGCGGTTTTGGTCTGCGGTCGCGATCGGCGGGTTGCTCGCGGCGACACCGGCGCTGGCCGATGTGAAGGCCGGCGTCGATGCCTGGGCGAAGGGTGATTTCCCGCGTGCCGTCGGCGAATGGCGACCACTCGCGGTAGCTGGCGACGCCGATGCGCAGTTCAATCTGGCGCAAGCCTACAAGCTCGGCCGGGGCGTACCGCTCGATCCTGCGCTCGCGGAGGCGTGGTTTCGCAAGGCGGCGTTGCAGGGCCATCTCCAGGCCGAGGACAATTACGGACTTGCACTGTTCCAGGCGGGCAAAAAAACCGACGCGCTCCCGTGGCTCGAGAAATCGGTGGCGCGTGGTGAACCTCGGACCCAGCTCGTGCTCGGAACGATGTTGTTCAACGGCGACGGCGTGCCGCGCGATTTTCCGCGCGCCTATGCACTGATGACGCGCGCCTCGGCATCAGGTCTGCCATCCGCCTCGCAGACGCTGGCGCAGATGGATCAGTACATCTCGCCCGCCGACCGCGAGAAGGGCACCGCGCTTGCCCAGCAATATGCGCTCAAGGCTTCCGCAGCACCTGCGCCGTCGCGAACGACCGTCGGCCAGACCAGCGTGCCGCCATCGCGCGAGACCGAAACGCCGCGTCCGTCGAAGCTTCCGACGAGTTCGCTGCCGGACCGCGCCCCCGCCGCCACGCGCGAGCCTGTGCCGGCGAGGCAAACGCCGCCGAAGCCTGTGACGACCAAGGCCGCAACCACCAAGGCGGCGACAAAGCCCGTCGCAGCCAAGCCGGTTACCGCTCCTGCCAGAACGAGCGGGAATTGGCGCGTCCAGCTCGGCGCGTTTCGCGATCAGGGCAATGCCGAGACGCTGTGGAACCGGGTTCGCGGCAAGCTCCGAGGTGCGCAGCCCTTCTACGCGAAGGCCGGCGGCGTCACGCGTCTCCAGGCCGGCGGCTTCGCATCGAAGGCCGATGCGACCCGCGCCTGCGCATCGGCGGGCGTACCGTGCGTGATCGTCGCGCCGTGACGTCTGCGGTGGGGCTGCCCCGATGCTGTTCCTGACCCTCGCGCTGCTCGCGTCGCCGCCGGCCTGCACCGACACGAAGCAGCAATGCCGCGCCTGCCCGACCGCCGGAAGCCTGAAAGGTTGTTCTTCCGTCGGCATCGCCTGCCAGCCCATCCACCGGGTCTGCAGGCCTGCGGCCGTCGGCCCCACTGGAAAGGCAGATTCCCGGACAGTCGACAAAACACCGGGCTGAGCGCGAACGCTGCGGGATCAAAAGTCCGGACCGGTCGTTTCGTTTCGACATCGACCGGGAGCAAGATGGATGATTTCGAAGACTCTGGCGCTGGCACTTGCCGGCGCGATGCTGCTGTCCGCGTGTTCTGGACAGCAGCCGACCAACGATGCGGCCAACGACGCGATGCCCGAGAATGGCGTCTCGCTACGCAACCTCACAGAGACCGATGTCGCGGTGCCCAAACCCGAGCAACTGACCGTCAAGGGCAGGCTGATTCCCACCCCGTCCGACCCGACCTCCCGCCATTTCCTCCTGCGCGAGCGCAAGGCGGTCGGCGGCACGATCATCGCGATCCTGCGCCAGGAACATGGCGGCAAGGTCGCCTATGCACGGACCGAGACCGATTGCGCCAAGCGCCTGTTCCACGTGCTGGGCGTCGGCCCGAACCGCGCGCTGGTCGAAACCAACATCGCGCATGACGGCCCGCTGCGGCCGATCAAGGGCCTGCCGTTGCGCGAGGAACTGGCGACGTATGTGTGTGACGCGAGCGGCACGCCGCTGGCGAAGGGGTAAAGCGATTTGCATCCTCCCCCGCTAGGGGGAGGTGGCAGGCGCAGCCTGACGGAGGGGGAGGAAAGGGCAACCTCTGTTCCGTGTCCTCCCCCTCCGTCGCCTTCGGCGCCACCTCCCCCTGGCGGGGGAGGATCGCAAGGACGGCTAGTCCAAGACCCAGTGCTGCTTCGCGATACCCTGCGCATAGAGAAGCGCCGTCAGGTCGCCATGATCGATCCGTGCAGCGGCGGCGGCCGCGACGATCGGCTTGGCGTGGTAGGCCACGCCCAGCCCCGCCGCCTCGATCATCGCCAAGTCGTTCGCGCCATCACCGACCGCGAGCGACTCCTCCACCACAATCCCCCGCTCGGCGATCGCAGCGCGCAACGTCGTCAGCTTCGTATTCGACCCGACGATCGGCTTGGTCACCGTCCCCGTCAGCACGCCACTCTCGATCTCCAGCACGTTGGCGATCGCTCGGTCGAAGCCGATTGCCTTCGCCACCGGCTCGGCAAACCGCGTGAAGCCGCCCGACACCAGCACCGCGAACGCTCCCCGCGCGCGCATCGTCCGCACCAGTGCCTTCGCGCCCGGCATGATCGTCACTCGCTCGGCCAGGCAACGTTCGATGTCGCTTTCGGCTAGCCCCTTGAGGAGGGCCACCCGGGCGTCGAGCGCGGCTTCGAAATCGAGCTCGCCGCGCATCGCACGTTCGGTGATCTCTGCGATCTGGGGCTTGATACCGGCATAGTCGGCGAGTTCGTCGATGCACTCGACGGTGATCATGGTGGAATCCATGTCGGCGACGAGCAGCGTCTTGGTGCGCGTCAGGCTCGACTGCACGACCACGTCCGCCCCCGCGAAAGCGCCCTCAAGCGCGACCCGAGCAGCATCCGGCGCCATCCCGAAGATCAGGTCGGCGGCGTCGCCCTCGTCGATCCAGCCGCTGACGCCCGGCGCGCAGCCGGCGTCGCGCAAGCGGTCCATCGCGGTCGAAATATCGCCTGCGGTCAGCGTGCCCGAGGCTATAAGCGTTGCCGTGAACATAGAACATCTCCCGAAGGTCGCGCTCATCGCAGGGCCGACCGCGAGCGGCAAGTCCGCGCTCGCGCTCGCCATCGCCGCGCGCCACGACGGCGTCGTCATCAACGCGGACTCCGCGCAGGTCTACGCCGACCTCCGTATCCTCACCGCGCGGCCTTCGGCGGAAGAAGAGGCCAGCGCCCCGCACCGGCTGTTCGGCCATGTCGACGCTGCCGACGCGACCTACTCCGCCGCGCGCTGGGCTGCCGAAGCGAGGCTCGCGATCCGCGACACACTCGCGGAGGGCAAGCTGCCGATCCTGGTGGGTGGCACCGGGCTCTATATCCGCACCTTGCTCGACGGCATTGCACCCGTCCCGGCGATTGATCCGGCCCTCCGCGATCAAGTCCGCGCCCTACCCGTGGCGGAGGCGCACGCCGCACTCGCGCAACTCGACCCGCAAGCCGCTGCCAAGCTCAACGCGGCCGATACCACCCGTGTCGCCCGCGCGCTCGAAGTCGTCCGCGGCACCGGCCGGACGCTCGCCGATTGGCAGACGGAAAAGGTCGGCGGGATCGGCGACACGATCGACGTCCGCGCGCTAATCCTGATCCCCGACCGCGACTGGCTCAACGCGCGCATCGATCAGCGCTTCGCCGAGATGGCCGATACCAGCCGCGAGGAGATCGCCGCGCTGCTCGCCCGCACCGACATCCCGCAGGACGCGCCGATCCGCCGCGCGATCGGTGTGCCCGAGATCGCCGCGCTCGTCCGCGGCGAGACCTCGAAACCCGATGCCATCGCCGCCGGATCGCTCGCCACGCGACGCTATGCCAAGCGCCAATATACGTGGCTTCGACACCAGCCGCCGCCCGCCTGGACGCGCACCGAAGCCCTCGACCTCCCAACGCGCCTGCAGCAATTTGAAACTATATTGCTAAGATGATGTTTGACACGCATCTTTTATATCGGTAGCCGGCCCCTCCACGAGACGCTAAAGGCAGCGTTCTCGCAAAGGATGATATGAAATGACCGAGAAGAGTGGAGCCGATATCCTGATCGAGGCGCTGTGCGATCTCGGCGTGGAGGTCGTCTTCGGCTATCCGGGTGGCGCCGTGCTGCCGATCTACGACGCGCTGTTTCGCTCGGGTCGGATCAAGCACATTCTGGTGCGCCACGAACAGGCCGCGACGCATGCCGCCGAAGGCTATGCCCGCTCGACCGGCAAGCCCGGCGTGGTGCTCGTCACCTCGGGCCCCGGCGCGACCAATGCGGTCACCGGGATCACCGACGCGCTGATGGATTCGATCCCGATGGTCGTGATCACCGGCCAGGTGCCGACCGCGCTGATCGGCACCGACGCGTTCCAGGAGGCCGATACCGTCGGCATCACGCGTCATTGCTCGAAGCATAACTACCTCGTGAAGGATCCCGCCAAGCTTGGCGACGTGATCCACGAGGCATTCCACATCGCCACCTCGGGTCGTCCCGGCCCGGTGGTCGTCGACATCCCCAAGGACGTGCAGGTCGCGACCGCGCGGTACAAGAAGCCGGGGCCGATCCAGCACAAGACCTATCGCCCGCAGGTGAAGGCCGACCAGTCGCAGATCGAGCAGCTCGTCGACATGCTCGCCGCGGCCGAACGGCCGATCCTGTATACCGGCGGCGGCATCATCAACTCGGGCCCCGCCGCGAGCCAGTTGCTGTGCGAACTCGTTCGCATCACCGGCGCGCCGGTGACGTCGACGCTGATGGGCCTCGGCGCCTATCCCGCGTCCGGACCGCAGTGGCTCGGCATGCTCGGGATGCACGGCACGTACGAGGCCAACATGGCGATGAACCAGGCCGACCTCGTCGTCGCGCTCGGCTCGCGCTTCGACGACCGCGTGACCGGGCGGCTGGACGCGTTCAGCCCGAACTCGCGGAAAGTGCATATCGATATCGATCGCTCGTCGGTGAACAAGACCGTGCGCGTCGATCTCGGCATCATCGCGGACGTCGGGCATGCACTCGAGGACATGGTCCGGATATGGAAGAGCCGCCAGCATCCGAAACCCGACACGACCGACTGGCAGCGGCGGATCGCCGGCTGGCGCGCGGTGAAGTGTCTCGATTTCCCCGAGAACGATCCGAACGAGATCATGCCGCAACGCGCGATCCGGGCGCTGTTCGACGCGACACAGGCGCAGTCGCCGATCATCACGACCGAGGTCGGCCAGCACCAGATGTGGGCGGCGCAGCATTTCGGCTTCGAAAAGCCGAACAAGTGGCTGACCAGCGGCGGTCTCGGCACGATGGGCTACGGCCTGCCCGCCGCGATCGGTGCGCAGCTCGGCAATCCGAACGCGCTGGTGATCGACATCGCCGGCGAGGCGTCGATCCAGATGAACATCCAGGAGCTGGCGACCGCCACGCAATACCGGTTGCCGGTGAAGATCTTCATCCTCAACAACCAGTATATGGGCATGGTCCGCCAGTGGCAGGAGCTCACCTATGAGAGCCGCTATGCCGAGAGCTATTCGGATTCGCTGCCCGATTTCGTGAAGCTGGGCGAGGCGTATGGCTGGAAGGGCATCCTGATCGAGACACGCGACCAGCTCGACAGCGGGATCGCCGAGATGCTCGCCTACGACGGGCCGGTGATCGTCGATTGCCGCGTGTCGCAGCTGACCAACTGCTTCCCGATGATCCCGTCGGGCGCGGCGCATACCGACATGATCCTGCAGGCGAACGAAGTGTCGGGCACGATGGACGACGAAGCGAAGGCGCTGGTGTGATGGCGCAGTCGTCTTCTGCTCCCCTCCCTGGAAGGGAGGGGTTGGGGGTGGGTCGGCCTGCTTTGGCCACCGCCGCCTCCAATCGAAACCAACCCACCCCCGGCCCCTCCCTGTCAGGGAGGGGAGAAGGCTAGTCATGCACATTTCCCAGGAAAAGGCCGAGCGGCACACGCTCGCCGTCATCGTCGACAACGAACCGGGCATCCTCGCCCGGATCGCCGGCCTGTTCACCGCGCGCGGCTATAATATCGAGAGCCTGACGGTGAGCGAGATCACCGCGGACAAGTCGGTCAGCCGGATCACCATCGTCACCAGCGCGTCGCCGGCGACGATGGAGCAGATCCTCGCCCAGCTCGACCGCCTCGTCCCCGTCCACAAGGTCACCGACCTGACGGCACAGGGCGCGCACGTCGAACGCGAGCTGGCGCTCGTGAAGGTCCGCGGCACCGGCGATCACCGGATCGAGGCGCTGCGCCTCGCCGACGTCTACCGGGCGCGCGTGGTCGATGCGACGACATCGAGCTTCGTGTTCGAGGTCACCGGCGGCATCGACAAGATCGACAAGTTCGTCGAACTCATGGGTGAAGTCGGCCTGATCGAAGTCGCACGAACCGGCATCGTCGCGATCGCCCGCGGCAAAGAGCCGGCGTAACCACCACAAGTTTTGTTCTCCCGCAAAGACGGGAGCCCAGTCTGGACCTCCGCCTTCCCGGAGGGACACCCCATATCGAAAGGAACCCGAAATGCGTGTGTATTACGATCGCGACGCCGACCTGAACCTCATCACCGACAAGAAGATCGCGATCGTCGGGTACGGCTCGCAGGGTCACGCCCACGCACAGAACCTCCGCGATTCGGGCGTCAAGGACGTCGCGATCGCGCTGCGCGAAGGCTCGGCCACCGCCAAGAAGGCGATCGAGGCGGGCTTCGCGGTCAAGTCGAACAAGGAAGCTGCCGCCTGGGCGGACATCGTCATGATCCTCGCGCCCGACGAGCATCAGGCGGCGATCTACGCTGCCGACCTGCACGACAACCTCAAGCAGGGCGCGACGATTGCGTTCGCACACGGGCTCAACGTGCATTTCGGCCTGATCGAGCCGCGCGCCGATCTCGACGTCATCATGATCGCACCCAAGGGCCCCGGCCACACTGTGCGCAGCGAATATGTCCGCGGCGGCGGCGTCCCCTGCCTGATCGCGATCGATCAGGACAAGTCGGGCAACGCGCATGACATCGCCCTCGCCTATGCCAGCGGCGTCGGCGGCGGTCGCTCGGGAATCATCGAGACCAACTTCCGCGAGGAATGCGAGACCGACCTGTTCGGCGAGCAGGCCGTGCTGTGCGGCGGCATCACCCACCTGATCCAGGCCGGGTTCGAGACGCTGGTCGAGGCCGGCTACGCCCCCGAGATGGCGTATTTCGAGTGCCTCCACGAGACCAAGCTGATCGTCGACCTGCTGTATGAGGGCGGCATCGCCAACATGCGCTATTCGATCTCGAACACCGCCGAGTACGGCGACATCACGACGGGTCCGCGGATCATCACGTCGGAGACCAAGGCCGAGATGAAGCGCGTGCTGGCGGATATCCAGTCGGGGCGGTTCGTGAAAAACTTCATCCTCGATAATCGTGCGGGGCAGCCTGAACTGAAGGCGGCGCGGAAGCAGGCGTTGGCGCATCCGATCGAGAAGATCGGGTCGGAGTTGCGTGGGATGATGCCCTGGATCGGGAAGAATGCGCTGGTCGACAAAGCCAAAAACTGACTTCGTCAGTTTTCGCTTTATCGACCGGCCGGCACGTCGGAGCCTGCCCGTAGGGCACGGCTTCGCCGGGTCCGACGGGCTGGCGTGCGTAAAGTACTTTGCTCGAAGTCACATCCAACCTCCATACCCACCCCGGCGAAGGCCGGGGCCCAGTTGGAAAGGCCGGAGTAACGGAACGCCGTCTTCCGTTAGCAACGTCCCCGAACTGGGCCCCGGCCTTCGCCGGGGTGGTGGCGTTTTGGGGAAGCGTCAATCGCAGCCCAACCTGTTCCCTCGCGAACGCGGGGGGCCAGAATCTCGGGCGGTGATCGTGGTTTAGCTGGGCCCCCGCGTCCGCGGGGGAACGAGCGCTGGCGGTGCACTCTACCGGGAGCGCGAGTGCGACCCCACCGACTCAATTCCGAAACACCGCGTTGGCATAACGCCGTTTGACGCGCCCCCTCCCCTCGGCCAGCATCGCGCGTCAAACAGGAGACCCCGCATGCGCCTAGTCCTAGCCTCGATCCTCGCCCTCACCGCCGCGCCCGTTCTCGCGCAGACCGCAGGCGTCCCCGGCGCCCCCGTCAAGGCGCGCGTCGCCGCCGGCACCTACGCGGTCGATCCGAACCACACGCAGGTGACGTGGGCCGTCAACCACATGGGCTTCTCGATGCTCGAAGGGCAGCTCGGCGCATCGGGCGGCAGCATCACGATCGATCCCGCCAAGCCGAACGCGACCAAGGTCGAGGTGAACTTCGCGATCGACCAGCTTTCGGTCACCGCGGCACCGTTCGCGGGCCATCTGAAGTCGAAGGACTTCTTCGACGCCGCGACCTACCCGACCGCGAAGTTCGTCTCGACCAAGGTCGTTGCGACCGGCGACAAGGCGACGATCACCGGCGACCTCACGCTGAAGGGCGTCACCAAGCCCGTCGTGCTGCAGGCGACCTTGATCGGCGCAGGCGCGAACCCGATGAACAAGAAGCTTAACTTTGGCTTCCGCGCGACGACCTCGATCAAGCGCAG
This sequence comes from Sphingomonas faeni, assembly GCF_040407565.1. Taxonomy (GTDB): domain Bacteria; phylum Pseudomonadota; class Alphaproteobacteria; order Sphingomonadales; family Sphingomonadaceae; genus Sphingomonas; species Sphingomonas faeni_F. The sequence continues at coordinate 55,979 of NZ_JAPZPR010000004.1, read as the reverse complement.
CGACTTCAACCTCGGCGCCTACGCTCCGGCCGTGTCGGACAAGGTTGACCTGACGATCAACGCCGCGTTCTCGGCGCAATAATATCCCAATTTCCCTATCGCGCTGGACACGGACTGTGTCCGCGCGATAGGACGACTTCAATGACGTATGGCCGCCTCCTGCTGCTTCGACTTACGCGCCCTTAGGCGCGCCGATCGTTTGCGCGGTGGCCATGCCCCGCGCCTCGCGCCTAAGGGCTGACCCGAACGCTCCCGACGACACGAGAGACACGAGCCATGCTGCGCGACCCATCGACCAAATACCGACCTTTTCCGCAAGTCGACCTGCCCGACCGCCAATGGCCGTCGAAGACCATCGTCAAGCCACCCCGCTGGCTTTCTACCGATTTGCGCGACGGCAACCAGGCGCTGATCGACCCGATGGACGCGGAGAAGAAGACGCGGTTCTTTGACCTGCTCTGCAAGGTCGGACTGAAGGAGATTGAGGTCGGATTCCCGAGTGCGGGTGCGACCGAATTCGACTTCATTTCCGGCCTCGTGAAGACCGGGCGGATCCCCGACGACGTATCTATCCAGGTGCTGACCCAGTCGCGCCGCGACCTGATCGAGACGAGCTTTGCCAGCCTGGTCGGCGCGAAGACCGCGATCGTGCATCTCTACAATGCGGTCAGCCCGGCCTGGCGGAAAATCGTGTTCGGGATGGACCGCGCGCAGGTGAAACAGATCGCGATCGACGGCGCCAAGGTGCTGCGCGACGAAGCCGCCAAGCAGTCGAACGTCCGCTGGCAGTTCGAATACAGCCCCGAGACCTTCTCGACCGCGGAACTCGATTTCAGCCTCGAGGTCTGCGAGGCGGTGATGGACGTCCTGATGCCGACGCCCGAGAACCCGATCATCTTCAACCTTCCCGCCACCGTCGAGTGCGCGACGCCGAACATCTATGCGGACCAGATCGAATGGTTCGGGCGGCACATCCGCAACCGCAACGCGGTGGCGATCTCGCTGCACACGCATAACGACCGCGGCACCGGCGTCGCGGCGGCGGAGCTCGGCATGATGGCGGGTGCGGACCGCGTCGAAGGCTGCCTGCTCGGCAATGGCGAGCGGACCGGCAATTGCGATCTCGTGACCGTCGCGCTCAACATGTACACGCAGGGTGTCGACCCGAAGCTCGACCTGTCGGACATCGACGGCGTCGTGAACACGGTCAATTACTGCACCAACATCCCCGTGCACCCGCGCACGCCCTATGCCGGCGACCTTGTCTTCACCGCGTTTTCGGGCTCGCACCAGGACGCGATCAAGAAGGGCTTCGCGGCGCAGGAGTCGAAGAACGACACGCTGTGGGAGGTGCCGTATCTCCCGATCGACCCCGCCGATCTTGGTCGCAGCTACGAGGCGGTGATCCGCGTCAACTCGCAGTCGGGCAAGGGCGGCGTTGCCTGGGTGATCGAGCAGGACAAGGGCCTGAAGCTGCCCAAGCGGTTGCAGGCGGACTTCAGCCGGCACGTGCAGGCCTATGCCGACGAGACCAGCCGCGAACTGAACGCGGCGGACATCTGGGGCCTGTTCGAACGGACCTACATGCCGCAGGCGGACGACCGGGTGGAGTTGCGCGATTACGAGGAGAGCGGTGCGTCGGGGCAGCGCGTCTTTATCGGTCGCGTGGCGATCGATGGCGAGGAGCGGTCGATCTCGGGGCGCGGCAACGGGCTGATCTCGGGTGTGATCGCGGCGATCGCGGAGTCGACCGGGCCGACTTTGGACGTCGTGGATTACAACGAGCACGCGATCGGCCACGGCGCGGATGCGCAGGCGGCGGCGTATGTCGAATGCCGGACTGCCGAGGGTCGGACCGTGTTCGGCGTCGGTATGGATACCGACATCGCAACGGCGTCGGTGCGTGCCGTTCTGAGCGCCGCCAACCGCGCCTGATTGTCGAAAGGACGGCCACCGGCTGAACCGGTGGCCGTTTCTCCTTACGCCAGCTTTGCGAGCAACGCCTGTGCCGCCTTTGCCGACGAGGCGGGGTTCTGGCCGGTGATCAGCAGGCCGTCCTCGACCACGTACACACCCCAGTCGGCGGTCTTCGAATAGGTGCCGCCCTTCTGTTGCAGCATGTCCTCGACCAGGAACGGCACGACATCGCTGAGCCCGACCGCGGCTTCTTCGCTGTTGGTGAAGCCGGTGACGGTCTTGCCCTTCACGAGCGGCGCGCCATCGGCGGCCTTCACGTCGCGCAGCACGCCGGGTGCGTGACAGACCAGAGCGACGGGCTTGCCTGCGCCGATCGCGGTCTCGATCAACGCGATCGATGCCGGATCGTTGGCGAGATCCCAGAGCGGCCCGTGCCCACCGGGATAGAACACCGCGTCATAGTCGGCGATCCGCATCTCGGCGAGCTTGCGCGTATCGGCGAGTGCTGCGGTCGCATCGGCATCCGCCTCGAAACGCCGCGTTGCGTCGGTCTGCGCGTCGGGCTTGGCGCTGCTCGGATCGAGTGGCGGCTGGCCACCCGCTGGCGACGCAAGCGTGATGTCCACGCCCGCGTCCTTGAACACGTAATAAGGCGCCGCGAGTTCCTCGAGCCAGAAGCCGGTCTTGCGGCCGGTATCGCCGAGATCGGCATGCGAGGTGAGGACGACGAGAATTTTCAAGATTGATCTCCGGATCGGGTTCGTGGGGAGAGAACGAACTGGCTCTAGGATCGGCGCCTTACGCATACGAAACGAATTGCGCCCGAACGTGGGACTATCGCCTTGGGCAGGGCCGATCGGCGACATACGACGCCATTCCCCTCCTTGTTCTCCCGCGACGGCGGGAGCCCAGTCTGGATCCCCGCCTTCGCGGGGAAACAAGTCTTCCCCAAACGCTGGATCGACCTCTCGCTAGATTTGGCGCTCCCGCACGATGCGGCAGCCGATGGCCGCGTCCGGGTAGACGTCGGTCTTCATCGTCTCGATCTCGACCCGACGCACCCGCTCGTCCGCCAGACACAGTACGGCGATCGCCTCGCAGAGCGTCTCCTGGAGCGCGAACGGTCGCTCCGCCACCATCGCCAGTATGCCTGCGCGGACGAAGTCGTAATCGAGCACTTCCTCGATCGCATCCTCGCCGAGCGGGCCTGGATACACGACCGTCATCTCGACCGAGACGACCACGCGTTGTGGCGCGACCTCGTGCGGGTGGATGCCGAGGCGCATCATTACCTCGAGCCCGTCGAGGATCGTCGTGAATTCAGCCATGTCGCCCCTCAAACATCACATCGCCGTCGCGCGTCAGAAACCGTTGTCCGCAGTCGACGAACACATTCTGCCCCGTCACGCCTTTTGCGATCAGCAGCCACGCAACGGCATCCGCCACCGCCTCGGCGCCGACCGGTCGCTTGAGCAAATTGTCGCTCGCCACCGCTTCGAACTCTTCTTCGCTCTGGTCTCCGCTCGGCAAGGTCAGCCCCGGCGATACCGCGTTGACCGAGATACGCGGGCCGAGCGCCTGTGCCAGCATCGTCGTCGCCCCCTCCAACGCGATCTTGCCGCAGCTGTACGAGAAGAAATCCGGGTTGAGGTTGGCCACCTTCTGGTCGAGCACATTGACCACCGCGCCGTCCGCGACGTCGTCCTGCGACGCTAGCGCGGACACGAGCAGCACCGGCGCCCCGCAATTGATCGCGCCAAGCTCGGCGAACAGCACCGGATCGACGGTCGGCGGTCGGTCAAACTCGAACTTCGACGCGCAGTTCACCAGTCCGTCGATCGGCCCGCCAATCGCCGAGCGTGCCGCCGCGAACAGGTCGCCGATCGTGCCCAGATCGCTCAGGTCCCCAGGCACCGCAGCAGCACGCCCTCCCCCGTTAACGATCTCCCCCACTAGCGCAGCCGCCTCACCAGGCGAGTGCCCCTGATGTACGACCACGGCATGCCCGTCCGCCGCCAGCCGCCGAACGATTGCCGCCCCCAGCCGCTTCGCCCCGCCCGTCACCAGCACGGTTCGCATCAAACGCCGCGCCCCATCAACGCCAGCACTTCCTTGCGGCTGCGCTCGTCGTCGCGGAACACGCCCATCATCCGGCTGGTAACCATCGTCACGCCGGGCGTGCGGACACCGCGCGCGGTCATGCAGGCATGGCTCGCCTCGATCACCACCGCGACGCCCTGCGGCTTGAGGTTGTCCCAGATGCAGTCGGCCACTTCCGCGGTCAGCCGCTCCTGCACCTGCAACCGCCGCGCGAAGCCGTGCAGCACGCGCGCGAGCTTCGAGATGCCGACGACATGGTCGCGCGGCAGGTACGCGATGTGCGCCTTGCCGATGATCGGCGCCATGTGATGCTCGCAATGCGACTGGAACGGGATGTCCTTCAGCAGGACGATCTCGTCATAGCCGCCGACTTCCTCGAACACGCGTTCGAGATGCTTGGCCGGATCGTCGCCATAGCCTGCGCAATATTCCTTCCACGCACGTGCAACACGACGCGGCGTATCCAGTAGCCCCTCGCGGGTCGGATCGTCGCCCGCCCAACGGATGAGCGTACGGATCGCCGACGCTACGTCATCGGGCACAATCACCTTGCCGTCGGGACCGACCCCGTCATCCGCACGCGACAGTCCATTGGGGCTGCCCAATTCATCCCGCATCGCAACACCCTTTGTCAGCATACCCAAACATCAGAACATGCGTCCTCTTTTGCAACTGTTTCATTTCGGCCACTTGGCATAAATCCCGGTTTTCCGGGCGCGAAAAAGCGTTGACGGTTGATTTAAATCGTCGTTACTTCGCCATACCTGAAAATCTAAATCGTGAACCGGCATAGACCAGCACGATCGGGGAGAGAACTGCCATGGCAAAGTTCGAACTGCTCGCGGCCACCGCGATGATACTCCTGCCCATTATGCCGGCAACGGCACAAACCGCCCCTACCACGACCGCGCAGAATACGGCACCGACGAATGGGCCGGGCCAGGAGGCGACGACCGGTCCTGCGAGTACCCCGAGCAGCGATTCCCAAGATATCGTGATCACCGCGCAACGCCAATCGCAACGTTTGCAGGACGTGCCGATCGCGGTCAGCGCCTTTACCGCGGAGAATCTGGAGAAGCAGCAGATCGTCAACCCGATCGCGCTTCAGCAGACCCTGCCGAACGTGACCTTCACCAAGACCAACTTCACGTCGTCGAGCTTCACGATCCGCGGCATCGGCGATCTGTGCGTCGGCGCGAGCTGCGACAGTGCGACCGCGATCCATGTCAACGACATGCCGCTGGTGTCGACGCGACTGTTCGAGTCCGAATTCTACGATCTCGAGCGCGTCGAAGTGCTGCGTGGCCCACAGGGCACGCTGTTCGGCCGCAACGCTACCGCCGGCGTCGTCAACTTCATCACCGCCAAGCCCGATCTTTCGGGCATCCACGCGGCGGGCGAGTTCGAATACGGGAATTACGACTCCAAGCGCGTGAAGGGCATGTTCAACCTGCCGCTGACCGACACGATCGGCATCCGCGTCGCGGGCCAGTATCTAAAGCGCGACGGCTACACAAAGAACCTGTTCGACGGCGGCCGGATCGACGATCGCGATCTCTATTCCGTCCGTGGTACGCTGTCCTGGGAGCCCGACAGCGACACCCGCGTCGACCTGATCGGCTATTATTTCCACGAACGCGACAACCGCTCGCGCATCCAGAAACAGCTCTGTCACCGCGATCCCACCGGCGTGCTGGGCTGCCTTCCCGACAAGCTCGATTACGGAACGACGAACGGCAATTCCACACTCGCGGCGGTCTATTCGTCGAGCGAATTCTATCGGTTCGCGCTCGGCGCAGCGTTCACCCCCTATGCGCTGCAAAGCCTGTACGGTCGCGACACCTATACCGGAGTCGTCAACCCGACCGACGTCCGTACCGTCAACATCGATTACAAGCCGACCTATTTCAGCGACGAAGAGCAATATACCGCCAAGATCTTCCACGATTTCGGGCCGGTGTCGTTCAACTTCACCGGGGGCTATGCCCGCAACGCCGTGGATTCGACCAACGACTATAATCTGGCCGTGGAGAACCCGCTCGGTGCAAATGTCGGCGCGCTGACGCTGATCGGCGCATCCCGCGCGCCTGGTGCGGCGTTCCCGGGGGGCGTCAACCCGTTTACCAACGCGGTCGCCGCGCTGTTCCCGAACGGCAATACGAGCAGGATCTGCCAGTCCGCCCCCGGCCCCGATCTAGGCGTGTTCAGCGGCAGCAGCCTGTGCGGGCCGAGCAGCCAGGACGTCGATCGCTCCAACGCCCGGTCGCGGCAATTCTCGGCAGAGGCGCACATCGACAGCCGCTTCGACGGAATGTTCAATTTCCTGATCGGCGGCATCTATCTCGATCAGAAGATTCGCGACAACAGCTATTACGTCACCGCCTTCCCACTCGATTACGGTGCCGCGGTCATCGGTGCGGCAAACGTCCTCGGCGGGCGCGTGGCCGGCGCGGCGTTGCCGAATTCGTTCGGGTCGACGCCCTTCTACCGCAGTTTCACGGATTCAGTGCGGCTCAAGTCCTACGGGATCTTTGGTGAAACCTATTTCGACTTCACCGACAAGCTAAAGCTGACCCTCGGGCTTCGCTACAATCACGACGAGAAGGAGGTTCGTGCCCGCACCTCGTTCATCTTCGACAACAAGAGCCGGACGCTGGTCGGCGCGAACGGCCAGCCGGTCCGCGATGCCGAGGGCAATGCGATCGTGGTGTCCGCGGTTGCTACTGCGCTCAGCCCGTACGGCACCAACGCGCTTGAGAATGCGATCAATTACGCGTCGCTCGATTACGACCCCTTCACCGCCGGCAACCAGCCGTTCGGTGTCGCCAACGTCTCGTTCGGGCGCCTGACCGGTCGCGCGGTGCTGGAATACAAGATCAAGCCGGACAACCTGGTCTACGCGTCGTATTCGCGCGGTTACAAATCGGGCGGCATCAACCCGCCGCTGTCGCCGGTGTTCGCGGTCGACCAGGCGTTCAAGCCGGAATCGGTCGACTCGTTCGAGATCGGCTCGAAGAACAGTTTCCTGAACCGGACGCTGCAGCTCAACCTCACGGGCTTCTATTACAAGTACAAGCAGCTCCAGCTGAGCAGGATCGTCGCGCGTACCGCGGTGAACGACAACATCAACGCGGATATCTACGGCGTCGAAGCGGAGGCGATCATGCGGCCTTCGCCGAAGTTCACCGTCAACATGAACTTCAGCTATCTGAAGTCGAAGGTGACGGGCGACAAGTTCATCGGCAATCCTCAGGATCCGTCGGGCGGGCGCGCGGATGCGGTGATCATCAAGGACATCACCAACGCCTCGAACTGCGCGGTGCGGCCGACCACGCCGGGCAATGCGGCAGGCGTCAACGCGTTCGTGGGCGCGGTGAACTCGGCGCTCGGACTGCGCGCGCCGACCGCGCTGCTGACCAACGGCACCACCGGCGCGTATTCGGTATGCGACGCGCTAGCCGCCGCGACCGCGGGTGCCCTGGCGAACTACAACCCCGCGCTGGCGGCGTTGCAGGCGCCACTCAATGCCGGGTTCGGCACGAATGCGAACGGCGCGCTGCCGTTCGTGGTCGATCGCAGCGGCGTGCTGGTCAACATCCGCGGCAACGAACTGCCCCAGGCGCCTCGCTACAAATTCTCGGCGGGTGCGCAATATGTGGCGGAACTCGGCGACTTCACGCTCGTCCCGCGGGTCGACCTCGCCTACACCGGCGGCTTCTCGGCGAACATCTTCAACGAGAATATCAACCGCGTGCAGGGCTATGAAGTGATCAACGCCCAGATCCAGTTGAACGGCCCCGGCGAGCGTTTCTACGTGCGCGGCTTCGTCCAGAACCTGACCAAGAACGACGCGATCACCGGCCAGTACGTGACCGACCAGTCGTCGGGTCTGTTCACCAACATCTTCACGGTAGAGCCACGGCGGTACGGCGTCGCCGCCGGGTTCAAGTTCTGATCGGCTCCTCGGTTCTCCCCCGCCAGGGGGGGGCGCCGAAGGCGACGGAGGGGGAGGAGACGAAACAGGTGTTTCGCTTTCCTCCCCCTCCGTCTTGCAAGTGCCAGCCACCTCCCCCTGGCGGGGCAGGATCGTTCGCCCCCGTCATCCTGACGAAAGTCAGGACCCAGGGTTACGGGCGCTGCGTCTTTGGCTCTGGGTCCTGACGTTCGTCAGGATGACGGTAAGGCCAAGCGGCGCGCGAGTTCAAAGCCCTGCTTGAAGCTTCAGTCGCGTCGCATGCCATGCGACATGGTCGGGCAGGAACGTCGAGATGAAATTATAGCTGTGGTCGTAGCCCGGCTGCATCCTCAGCGTCAGGTCGATACCTGCCGTCTGGCACGCCTTGGCCAGTAACTCGGGCTTGAGCTGCTCCTCAAGGAAGCCATCCGCATCGCCCTGATCGACCAGTATCCCCTCTACGCGCGCGCCGTCCTCGATCAACGCGCACGCGTCGTATGCCCGCCACGCCATGCGGTCCTGCCCGAGATATCCGCCAAGCGCCTTCTCCCCCCAAGGGCACTGCAATGGCGACACGATCGGTGCCAAGGCCGACACGCTCCGGAACCGATCAGGGTTGCGCAACGCGATCGTCAGCGCACCGTGCCCGCCCATCGAATGCCCCGTGATCCCCTGCCGCGCCATATCCGCCATCGGAAATTCCGCGCCGATCAGCGCCGGCAGATCGTCCTCGAGATAGGACCGCATGCGAAAATTCTTCGCCCAAGGTTCCTCGGTCGCATCGACATAGAACCCCGCGCCCTTGCCGAAGTCGTACGCGTCGTCGTCGGGCACGTCGTCGCCGCGGGGCGAGGTATCGGGCGCGACCAGGATCACGCCCAGTTCGGCACACGCCTGCCGATACTCACCCTTGTCCATGACGTTGGCGTGCGTGCAGGTCAGCCCCGACAGGAACCACAGCACCGGCAACTGCGCTCCCTCGTCATGCGGCGGGACATACACCGCGAAGGTCATGTCGGTGCCGGTCGCTGTCGAGGCGTGGCGATAGACGCCCTGCGTGCCGCCATACGCCTTGCTGGTGGAGACGGTCTCCATCACGCGACCCGGTGCAATGCGCAGATCTTGTTGCCCGACGGATCGCGCAGATACGCGAGGTAGAGCTTCCGTCCCCCGGTTGCCTCCCGCACGCCCGGTGGATCCTCGCAGGCCGTCCCGCCGTTCGCCAGCCCCGCGGCGTGCCACGCATCCGCCGCGTCGGTCGAGACCGCAGCGAACCCCATCGTGCTGCCGTTGCCGTGGCTCGCCGGCTTACCGTCGATAGGCTTGGTCAGCAGGAAACGCCCTCCGTCATGCGCGTAGACCACCCGCCCCCAGTCATCGACGACGCCCTCGGGCACGCCGAGCGCACCCAATGCCGCGTCGTAGAACGCCTTCGACGCGGCGATGTCGTCGGCGCCGAGCATGATGTGACTGAACATGGCCCCGCCCCTCAGTAGATCACGACGGAGCGGATGCTCTCGCCGGCGTGCATCAGGTCGAAGCCCTTGTTGATCTCGTCGAGCGTCAGGCGGTGCGTGATCATCGGGTCGATCTCGATCATCCCATTCATGTACCAGTCGACGATCTTCGGCGTATCGGTCCGCCCGCGCGCGCCACCGAACGCGGTGCCGCGCCAGTTGCGCCCGGTGACGAGCTGGAACGGCCGCGTCGAAATCTCCTTCCCCGCCTCGGCCACGCCGATCACGATCGATGTGCCCCAGCCGCGATGGCATGCCTCCAGCGCCTGCCGCATGACGGTCGTGTTGCCGGTCGCGTCGAAGGTATAGTCCGCACCGCCATCGGTCAGCGCGACGATGTGCTGGACGATATCGCCCACATCCTTCGGGTTGGCGAAGTGCGTCATGCCGAAGCGACGCCCCCATTGCTCGCGATCCGGGTTGATGTCGACGCCGACGATCATCCCCGCGCCGGCAAGTCGCGCGCCCTGGATGACGTTCAGCCCGATCCCGCCGAGCCCGAACACGACGACGGTATCACCCGGCTGGACCTTCGCCGTGTGCACCACCGCGCCTACGCCCGTCGTCACGCCGCAGCCGACGTAGCACGATGTATCGAACGGCGCGTCCTCCCGGATCTTCGCTACCGCGATCTCCGGCAAAACCGTGAAATTCGAGAAGGTCGAGCAGCCCATGTAGTGGAAGATCGGCTGGCCCTTGTAGCTGAACCGCGTCGTGCCGTCGGGCATCAGCCCTTTCCCTTGCGTGGCGCGGATCGCGGTGCACAGGTTGGTCTTCTGGCTGAGGCACGACTTACACTGGCGGCATTCGGGGGTGTAGAGCGGGATGACGTGATCGCCGACTGCGACGCTGGTCACGCCCACTCCGACTTCGCGGACGATGCCGGCGCCTTCATGGCCCAGCACGCTCGGAAACAACCCTTCCGAATCAAGTCCGTCGAGCGTGTACGCGTCGGTATGACAGATGCCCGTCGCCAGAATTTCGACGAGGACTTCGCCGAATTTCGGCCCTTCGAGGTCGAGTTCGACGATCTCGAGCGGTTTTTTTGCCTCGAAGGCTACGGCGGCGCGGGTCTTCATGGGTGGGTCTCCTTGATTGCCGCCCTGATGCCCCCAGCGCCCCGCCTCCGCAACCCGCGGACGATGCAACCAATCCGCTCGTGCGGCGCTTGATCCTTTCAAATCAAGGAGATGGCGCGATGAAGGATCCGAAGAAGGGCGACGAGGTCACCTGGAAATCGCACGGCGGCGAAGCGCACGGCACGGTCGAGAAGAAGCAGACCACCGATACGAAGATTAAGGGCCACGCCGTCAAGGCGTCCAAGGAGGAGCCGCAGTTCATCGTAAGGAGTGACAAGGGCGGCAAGGCGGCGCACAAGGCGGACGCGCTCACCAAGGCGTGACCACGCGCGCAGTGCCCAACGCACGCGCGCAACAGGAAGGAATGCTTATGGCTACAGCTCCCAAGACCGGCGGCATCCACGCCCCCGTCCAGCCCTCTCCCGAGCTCGGCGAGATCGTCGGCAACGACAAGCTGCCGCGCAGCGAAGTGATCAGCAAGGTGTGGGTCTACATCAAGGCCCACAACCTCCAGAACCCCGAGAACAAGCGCGAGATTCTGGCTGACGAGAAGCTGAAGAAGGTCTTCGGGCGTGACAAGTGCACGATGTTCGAGATGAACAAGTACATCTCGCAGCACGTCAAGGCCTGACGGCCAGCACTGCACGGCAAGTGGCGACGGGGCATCGTGAGCGATACCCGTCGCCCCTTGATCGCGTCTACACAACGTCCACTACCCGAGCGCCGGGTCTGCTTGCCCTGCCTCGTGACGGTCATGCAATCAGCTTTGGCCGATCGCCAACCGGGCGCTTGATCGCCCCATCCGACCGTCGTACTGCGCACTCGGATGCCCCCGTAGCTCAGCCGGATAGAGCGACGGTTTCCTAAACCGTAGGCCGCGTGTTCAAATCTCGCCGGGGGCACCAGCTTTTTCGCTGTCGTCAAAGATGTTTATCCGGCCCGCGCATGCGTGCATGAGAGCGCCATGCTCGATGCCTCGTCCGTGACACCAGTCGATAGCCCCACCGATACCGCAGGCGCCCTGCCCCCCGACTTCGTCGTCATCGACGTGGAGACGGCATGCTCGCGGGTCAGCAGCATCTGCCAGATCGGCATCGTCGGGTTCCGCGACGGGCGCGAGATCTTCGACTACGAGACGCTGGTCGATCCGTGCGACGAGTTCCACCTGTTCAACACGCGGATCCACGGAATCGCCGAACATCACGTCGTCGGCCAGCCGACCTTCCCGGATATCCACCCCCTCGTACAGGGCCACCTGACGGGCCGGACGACGGTCGCGCATTCCTACTTCGACAAGGGCGCGCTGGCCGCCGCATGTCGTATCCATGATCGCCCGGCGATCGAAACGACGTGGCTCGACAGCGTCCGCGTCGCGCAGCGCGCCTGGCCGGAACTGGCGAGCCATCGGCTGGGGATGCTCGCACAGCATCTCGGCATCACGCACAAGCATCACGATGCGTTGAGCGACGCGCGCGCGGCGGGCTGGGTGATCGTCAAGGCGATCGACCATACCGGCATCGCGCTCGACGAATGGCTCGCCCCACCGCGCAAGCCGGGCCCGGCACCACGCCCCGCGCCCGACGGACCGCTGAGCGGCGAGCGGATCGCGATCCTCGGCCAACCGCGCGACGGTCCGCTGGCCTGCAGGATCGCGGCATTGGGTGGCCGGATCGTGTCGGCGGTCGGCAACACCACCACGCTGCTCGTCATCGCCGGACGCGCGCCCTTCGCCTATTCGGTCCGCAACAGCGGCGCATTCCGGCGGGCGGAACAATATCGGCGCCTCGGCGGCACGATCCGCACCGTCTCCGAACAGGAGCTTGGCCTCGCGGATATGGTTCCGGGACCAGCCGCCGCCTGAGAGATAACGCGCGGAAGGGTCAGCACTCAGGAGGCGGAGCTTGGCAAGCGCGCGCCAAGCTGCGACCGTCGCGCCAAACGATCGTGGAGAGTGATATGCGGGCGGCGATATTGGCGTTGGCGAGCGGATGGGTGCTGGCGGCGGGGGTAACGCTCGCGATGCCGGCCGCGGCGCAACGGGTGCGGGTGGCCGAGGGCGTGCTCGACGGCACGCATCTCACAACATCGGAAGCGCCCGTCGATGCGTTTCTAGGGATTGCCTACGCCGCGCCGCCGGTAGGCCCGCGGCGCTGGCAGCCGCCGCAGCCCGCTTTGGCATGGACCGACGCGCGCAAGGCCGACCGGTTCGGGATGCGCTGCATGCAACAGCCGCTGTTCGCCGACATGCGGTTTCGCTCGCCTAGCATCGGCGAGGATTGCCTGACGCTCAACGTGTGGACGCCAACCGGAACGAAGCCCGGCGCGCGTCTGCCCGTCCTGTTCTACATCCACGGCGGCGGCGCGATCGCGGGCGACGGGTCCGAGCTGCGGTATGATGGTGCAGCGATGGCGCGGCGCGGGATCGTGGTCGTAACGATCAATTACCGGCTCGGCGTGTTCGGTTTTCTTGCAACCGCCGGCATGGCCGCCGAGTCGCCGACGCATTCGGCGGGCAATTACGGGCTGCTCGACCAGGCCGCGGCGCTCGAATGGGTCCGCCGCAACGTCGCGGCCTTCGGTGGCGACCCTGCGCGGGTCACGATCGGCGGCGAGAGTGCCGGATCGATGTCGGTCAGCGTGCTGATGACGTCACCGCTGACCCGCACGCGGTTCGCCGGTGCGATCGGCGAAAGCGGGGGGGTGATGCCCCCCACGTTCCACCCGAAGTCGTTGGCGAAGGCCATCGCGGACGGCGACGCGTTCGCGCATGCAGCGGGTGCCGACTCCCTGGCTGCATTGCGCGCCATGCCGGCGGAAACGCTGCTCGAAGCGCAGGACCGGGAGCGATTCCGCGCGGACTTCATCGTCGATGGACGGTTCCTGACCGAACCGCCGATCGACACCTACGCGGCCGGGCGGGCAGCCCGCGTGCCCTTGCTGGTCGGCGCGAATTCTCAGGAGGGCAGCTGGACCGGTATCCTCGGCACCGCCGCGCCCACCGTCACCAATTACCGCGCTGCGGTGACCCGGCTCTACGGCCCCTCGGCAGACGCGTTGCTGGGCCTGTACCCCGCGACCACCGATGCCGAGGTGCCCCGCGCCGCCACTGCGCTCGCCAGCGACGGCTTCCTGGGCGCGTCGACCTGGCAATGGTTCGACCTGCACCGCCGGACCCGGCAGCCGACCTATTATTATCATTTCGCGCATCCCCGCCCGCCGGCGCTGCCGCCGCTGACCAATCCGGATGTCCCGCCGCTCGGCGCGGTGCACAGCGCCGAGATCGAATACGCGCTGGGCAATCTGGACACCAACCCGGCCTATGCCTGGACCGCGGACGACCGGCGTATCTCGACGGTCTTCCAGGGGTATTTCACGGCGTTCATCAAGACCGGCAATCCCAACGCGGCGGGGCTGCCGAAATGGTCGCCGGCGCCCTCCGCAGCGGGCACGATCCCACGGCAATGGGTGGACGTTCGGACGCGCTCCGAACCGTTCGTCGAGCAGGCGCGTTACGCCGCCGCGGTGCCGCTGCTCGAACGGCGCGTGCCGTGACCGGCTAGAGCGCGCCGAGAAAAACCGCGCCGGGCACGGCCAACGCCTGCCCGGTCGCGGTCAGTCGGCCATCGGGCTGGACCCGGAAGATCGCGAGCGTACCCGATCGCTCGTTGGCGACGACCATGCGCCGCTGCTGTTCGAGCAGCAGGAAGAACCGGGGCGAGTCGCCGCCGCTCCCGACATGCTGGAGCAAGGTCGGCGTACCTGCCGCATCGAGCGCGAACACCGCGATGCTGTCGTGCCCCCGGTTGGAGATGTAGAGCCGCCGCCCGGACTTATCGATCGCGATGTGCGCAGCCTGTGACGCGCCGACATGGCCGTCCGGCAGGGTCGAGATGCTGTGTCGGGTCGCGAAGCGGCCATCCGCCAGCGCATCGAGCGTGACGAGCGTGTTCGTCAGTTCGCAGACGACATAGGCGATTGGCCGGCGGGGGTGATGCGCCAGATGACGTGGCCCCGCCCCCGCCGGCGCGCGCCATGCGGCAACCGGGGTCGCCAACGATCGCCGCCGAGTGTCGAAACGATAGGCGAAGATCGTGTCCGCGCCGAGATCGACCGCGTGCAGCCAGCGCCGGTCAGGGCTGAAACCGACCCAGTGCGCGTGCGGCGCTTCCTGGCGGTCGTGGTTGGGACCGGTACCCTCATGCTTGAACAGGACGGGCTCGGCGGGGATGCCGGTCCGTGGATCGATCCGCAGGAACGCGACGCTGCCGCTCGAATAATTCGCGACCGCGAGGCAGCCGCTCGCCCGATCCAGCGCGACGTAGCACGGGTCGGCGCCGCCACTGGGGACCGTCGCCCGGCGCACCCAGCCGGGGGCGTAGGACGACACCTGCCCCGCCGCCTGTTCGCGCGCCATGTACCATGCGCCACCCGGTCCGCCGCCGACCCCGAAGGATGCGTCGTCGATCCCCGCCACGGGCGCGCCGACCTGCCACGCGTCACGCGCTGGATCATAGGCGATCGGATACAGCCCCTTGCCGCCCTCGCGCACATACGTGCCGGCGATCAGGGCGAGCCCCGGCGTTTTTGCCGCCGCCGGAAACGCCATGGTCGCAGTCATCGCCGCCAGCGCGGATCGTCGTGTGATCGTCCAGTCCGTCATGCCCACTCCTCGCGCCGCCTGCCGCGCTCCCTTTGCGTCCTGCGGCACCGCATGTCTCGCGAAAACCCGATCGCACCGCGTGCAGATAATTGTCGCGCCGGGCTGTAGCGATCGCGACCAAGGTCGTAATAGGCACGCCGTCGCCATCGCTCGATACATGACAACGAGCCGTTCGCGCTCAACCCGTGGAGAACCCGTGCAGTCCGCCGACCAAACCGCCCCCGTGACTCGCGACGACGCCCGCACCGGCAACGCCGCAGTGATTGCGCCCTATGCCGTCATCGTCATGGGCGTCAGCGGTACCGGCAAGTCTACGCTGGGTGCCGCACTCGCGGGACGGCTGGGATGCGATTTCCTCGAAGGGGACGCATTCCATACGCCGCACAGCGTCGAGAAGATGCGCGCCGGCCACCCGCTCGACGACAACGATCGCTGGCCATGGCTCGACCGCATCGCCGAGGAACTGCAGAAGAGCGCAGAGACCAAGGGCGCCGCGGTCGCGGCCTGTTCCGCGCTCAAGCGGGCGTATCGCGAGCGACTGTCGCGCGCATCCGGTATGCCGCTGCTGTTCGTGTTCCTGGCTACCGGTGACCGTACCGAACTGGCGCGTCGGCTTGGCGGGCGGTCCGGTCATTACATGCCAACCAGTCTGCTCGCGAGCCAGCTCGACACGCTCGAGCCGCCTGCAGCGGATGAATGTGCATTGACGCTCGATGCCGAACTGCCTTCGGGGCAGCAATGCGCCGTCGCACTCGACTGGCTCCGTCGGCAAACCGGCTAGCGCGGCAAGCCCGACAAAGGTCGTAATGGCCTCACAGGGTCGCAGCCTGATACGCGGAGGCCTTGATAACGGGCACTGGCACTGCGCGCGGGGATCAGCCACGATGGCGCGCGTTTACCCGAAAGGATCGGTGATGGAACTCGGCAGACGTGATCTCCTGATGGCCGCCGCCACGCTGGCTGCCACCTCCAGCAGCGGCGCCTGCGCTGCGCCTGCACGGAAGCTCGGCTACGCGATCGTCGGGCTCGGCTATTACGGGCTCCAGACGATCCTGCCGCAGTTCGTCAATTGCGCGCATTCCCGCGTGACCGCGCTGGTCAGCGGCGACCGTCCCAAGGCGCTCGCCGCCGCGGCCAAATACGACGTGCCCGAACGGTCGATCTATACCTATGCCGATTTCGACCGGATCCGCGACAATCCGGACATCGACATCGTGTATGTCTGCCTGCCCAATGCGATGCACGCCGAATACACCATCCGCGCGGCGAAGGCGGGCAAGCACGTGATGTGCGAGAAGCCGATGGCGGTGTCGGTCGCGGAATGCGAGGCGATGATCCGCGCCTGCAAGACTACGGGCAAAAAGCTGATGATCGGTTATCGCTGCCACTTCGAGCCCTCCAACCGCGAGGCGATGCGGCTGGCGCGCAGCGGCGCGGCAGGCAAGATTCGCTACGTCCGATCCGAACACGGCTTCGTCCAGGGCGACCCGACCAAGTGGCGGTTGAAGCGTGCGCTGTCGGGCGGCGGTTCGCTGATGGACATGGGCATCTACAGCCTGCAGGCAGCGCGCTACATGACCGGCGAGGAGCCGATCGCGGTCACCGCGCGCGAATCGACCGATCGTCGCGATCCCCGTTTTCGCGAGGTGGAGGACATGATCGAGTGGACGCTCGAATTCCCCTCCGGTGCGATCGCGGGCTGCCAGTCGATGTACAGCGCCAACCAGAACCATATCCTGCTGATGGGCGACCAGGGCCGCATCGAGCTGGAACCCGCGACGCGCTATGAGGGGAACCGGATGTGGACCGGTGGCGATGGCCGCGAGCGCGAGATCACGGCCCCGCCCGGCCCGGGGAAAACGCAGTTCGCGGGCCAGCTCGATCACCTGGCGGAGTGCATCCTCGACGGCCGCGAACCGATCGTCTCCGGCGAGGAGGGCTTGCGCGACATGCGGATCGTCGAGGCGATCTATCGCTCGGCGCGCGAAGGCCGGACGGTGACGCTGTGATGCGGGGCCTGTTCGCGCTGATGGTCGCATTGGCGGCTACGAGTGCGCTACCCGCGCAGACGCCCGATCCGACCGGCTTCGCGTCCTCCGTCGAGGTTCGCGCGCGCGCCGCGGCGTTGGAAAGTGCGATGAAGCCCGGCCAGGGGTTCGCCTATGCACCTTTGGTGCAGGCGGACGGTTCGGTTGCGGCGCTCGAGGTGTGGAAGACGCCTGGCCGCCCCGCCGTACACCCGACCGACGCCGAATATGCGACCGTGATCGCCGGTGCGGGGACTCTGGTGTCGGGGGGGAGGCTGATCGCGCCGCGAACCCGCTCGCCCGGGCTCGTCGACGGTGATCGCATCGAGGGTGGCACGACCCGCGCGCTTGCCCCGGGCGACGTGTTCCTGATCCCTGCCGGAACACCGCATGTGTTCGGCGTCGACGGCCGACTGGTGCTGCTCGGGATCAAGGTCGCGAGGCCGGCGCGCTAGATCGCCTCAGGCCCGCGTCATCGCGACTGTTTTGCCAAATCGCCAGCGAACGAGGCCCGGGCCTTCGCGACGATCCTTGGCAGCAGCGTCGGATCGACGAATGCGGCCGGGTCTCGACGCTCCCCACGCGCGATGACGTCCGCGAGTTCGGGATGCGACGGCAGGACGATGTCGGCGTGCAGCGTGCCGAGCATGGCGATGCTGCGGCGGTAATCGGCGACGATACCGGGATAGGCGCGGTTGCCGATCAGGCGGTTGCCCGCGACGCTGACACTGCACGGGAAGACGACGTCGAGGGGGCGCGGCTTGGCGGGGATGTGCATCGTCCAGGTCGTGCAGCCGGGCGTGTGCCCCGGCGTGGCGCGTGCGGTCAGCGTGACATTGCCGAGCGTGACCTTGTCGCCGTCGCGGACGCCACGATCGACGTGGACCGGCGGGAAGCGGATGACTCCGTAGCTGGTCTCGCCAGGCGGCGTGCCGGTTTCGAGCGCGGAGACGTCGCGGGCGCCAGCTACCACGCGAGCGCCGGTTGCGCGTTTAAGTGCGGCGACACCCACGGCGTGATCGAAGTGCGCGTGCGTGACGAGGATGAGCTTTACGTCGCGCGGGCGTACTCCAGCGGCGGCGATGTTGCGTTCGATCATGCCCGCATTTTCGGCGAGCGTCCCGTCGATCAGGATCGCGCCGGCGCTGGTCTTGATGAGGTAGGCCGCGATACCTTCGCTGCCGACATAGGTGATCGGGCCGGCGATCGGGAACGGGGCTTGCGGCCGGGTCCAGGCGGGCGGATCCGCCGCACCCAGTAGCAGTGGCGTGGTAGCGGCGATCGCAAGCGCGCTAATCAACGACCTAGCGCGACGACCTAACGATCCTCCCCCGCCAGGGGGAGGTGGCAGGCGTAGCCTGACGGAGGGGGCGGTATGCGATGCCATCTGTTTCGTGTCCTCCCCCTCCATCTGGCAAGAGCCAGCCACCTCCCCCTGGCGGGGGAGGATCGCGTAGTGCGTGGCTAGCTTATTCCCACTCGATCGTGCCGGGGGGCTTCGAGGTGTAGTCGTAGGTCACGCGGTTGATGCCCTTGACCTCGTTGATGATCCGGGTCGCGACGCGGGGCAGGAAGTCGCCGGAGAACTGGAACGCCTGTGCGGTCATGCCGTCGGTCGAGGTTACCGCGCGCAACGCCAGCACGTTGTCGTAGGTGCGGCCGTCGCCCATCACGCCGACGCTGCGGACCGGGAGCAGCACCGCGAACGCCTGCCAGATCGTGTCGTAGAGGCCCGCCGCGCGGATCTCCTCGAGATAGATCGCGTCGGCCTTGCGCAGGATGTCGCAGCGTTCCTTGGTCACTTCGCCGGGGATGCGGATCGCGAGGCCGGGTCCGGGGAACGGGTGACGGCCGACGAAGATCTCGGGCAGCCCGAGTTCGCGCCCCAACACGCGGACCTCGTCCTTGAACAGCTCGCGCAACGGCTCGACGAGCTTCATGTTCATGCGCTCGGGCAGGCCGCCGACATTGTGGTGGCTCTTGATCGTCACCGACGGACCGCCGGTGAAGCTGACGCTCTCGATCACGTCCGGGTACAGCGTACCCTGTGCGAGGAACTCTGCCCCACCGAGCTTCTTCGCCTCGGTATCGAACACGTCGATGAACGTCTTGCCGATGAACTTGCGCTTCAGCTCGGGGTCGGTGATCCCGGCGAGGCCGCTCAGGAACAGCTCCTCGACGTTCACGTGGATCAGCGGGATGTTGTAGGCGCCGCGGAACAGGCTGACGACCTGCTCGCTCTCGCCCGCGCGCATCAGGCCGTGGTCGACGTACACGCAAGTGAGCTGTTCGCCGATCGCCTCGTGGATCAACACCGCGGCGACCGCGGAGTCGACGCCGCCCGACAGGCCGCAGATGACGCGGCCCTTGCCGACCTGCGCGCGGATCTCGGCGATCTTGGTCTCGCGGAACTCGGCCATCGTCCAGTCGCCGCTCAGCCCGCAGACGTGGCGCGCGAAGTTGGCGATCAGCTTGCCGCCATCGGGGGTGTGGACGACCTCGGGGTGGAACTGCACGCCGTAGAAGCGCCGCGCCTCGTCGGCGACGATCGCATAGGGCGCCCCGGTCGAGGTGGCGACGGGGGTGAAGCCGGGCGGGATCGCGTCGACCTTGTCGCCGTGGCTCATCCAGACCTGATGACGCTCGCCTTCCGCCCAGAGGCCGTCGAACAGCGCGCAGTTGGACTTGACCTCGATGAAGGCGCTGCCGAACTCGCCGCCATCGCCCGAGACGATCACGTTGCCGCCGAGCTGCGCCGACATGACCTGCTGGCCGTAGCAGATGCCGAGGATCGGGATGCCCGCCTCGAAAAAGCGCTGCGGCACGCGTGGGGAATTCTCGGTGGTGACCGAGGCGGGGCCGCCGGAGAGAATGATGCCCTTGGGCTGCATCCGGTCGAACGCGGCCTCGGCGGACTGGAAGGGGGCGATCTCGCTATAGACGCCGGCCTCGCGCACGCGGCGGGCGATCAGCTGGGTTACCTGGCTGCCGAAATCGACGATGAGAATGCTGTCTGGGTGCTCCATGTCGGGCGCATAGCCGGATGGAGGCCTTAACGAAAGAGGCCGCGCCTCCCGGATGGGACACGCGGCCTCTTTAGTGTCATCCGTTTTCCTGCGAACGCAGGAACCCAGGGTGACGGACGATAGCGCTTTTGATCCTGGGCTCCTGCGTTCGCAGGAGAACAGTCTTACGCTGCGTCGTCGTACTCGGCGTCCGACATCACAGGACCCGAATCCTGGCCCTTCGCCGAGACGTCGCGGTCGACGAACTCGATGACGGCCATCGGCGAGGCGTCCGACATGCGGATGCCGGCCTTGATGACGCGAGTGTAGCCGCCGTTGCGATCCGCGTAACGGGTCGCGAGCGTGTCGAACAGCTTGATCAGCTGCGCGTCGTCGAGCAGCTTGCCGTGCGCGAGACGACGGTTGGACAGGCCACCCTTCTTCGCGAGCGTGATCAGCTTCTCGACGTAAGGACGCAGTTCCTTCGCCTTGGCGACGGTGGTGGTGATCTGCTCGTGCTTTATGAGCGCGGCGCTCATGTTGCGGAACAGAGCAAGACGGTGGGCCGAGGTCCGCTGAAGCTTACGGCCGCCTACGCGATGGCGCATGTTTAATACCTTTTCGTTCGTTCAGGGGCCGTGTGAGGTACCCGGGAGCTGGTGGGGACGATGAGCCCACCCAAATTACCGTCATCCCAGCGAACGCTGAGATCTCCATGAGGAGCGGACCGGACCCGAACCGCGATACCCCAGCTTCCGCTAGGGTGACGGCATGGGGTCCGGAAGCGCTTACCCCATTATCTCCTGCTCGAGCTTCTTGGCCATCTCTTCGATGTTCTCAGGTGGCCAGCCGGGGATTTCCATGCCCAGGCGAAGACCCATCGACGACAGCACTTCCTTGATCTCGTTCAAGGACTTGCGGCCGAAGTTAGGCGTACGCAGCATCTCGGCTTCGGTCTTGCCGACCAGATCGCCGATGTAGATGATGTTGTCGTTCTTGAGGCAGTTCGCCGAACGCACCGACAGCTCCAACTCGTCGACCTTCTTGAGAAGGTAACGGTTGATCTGCTGCGTGTCGCCTGCCGGCTCCGCACCACCGGCAGCGGGTGCTGCCTGGCCGATCGGGGCCGACGAACGCGTCACCGACGAATCGTCGAAGTGGACGAACAGCGCGAGCTGGTCCTGGAGGATGCGACCGGCATAGCCGACTGCGTCTTCCGGAGTGATCGTGCCGTCGGTTTCGATCGTCAGCGTCAGCTTGTCGTAATCCAGGTCCTGACCGACGCGGGTCGGGTCGACCTTGTACGACACCTGACGTACCGGCGAGTACAGCGCATCGACCGGGATCAGACCGATCGGCGCATCGGCCGGGCGGTTTGCGGTCGCGGGCACGTAACCCTTACCGATGTCGGCGGTCAGCTCCATGTTGAGCGTCGCACCCTCATCGAGGTGGCAGATCACGAGATCCTTGTTCATGATCTCGATGTCGCCCGAGACGGCGATGTCGCCGGCCTTGACTTCACCCGGACCCGTTGCCGAGAGCTGGAGGCGCTTGGGCCCCTCGCCCTGCATGCGGATCGCGATCTGCTTCACGTTGAGGACGATGTCGGTCACGTCCTCGCGGACGCCGGCCAGAGACGAGAACTCATGCAGCACGTTCTCGATCTTGATCGAGGTGACGGCCGCGCCCTGCAGCGACGAAAGCAACACGCGACGCAGCGCGTTGCCGAGCGTCAGGCCGAAGCCACGCTCGAGCGGCTCGGCGATGAAGGTCGCCTTGCGCTTGGTGTCGCCACCGGCCTTTTTCTCCAGGCCGCTGGGCTTCTTGAGTTCCTGCCAGTTCTTTGCGTTGACAGACACATGCTTCCCCTAATTTGGGGGCCGGCGAAAAGGACTTCCGCCGACCGTTAAAATGCACCCGTGCCGCGCGATCAACCGCGCACGGGCAACGTCGGAGAAATCAGACGCGACGACGCTTCGAAGGGCGAACGCCGTTGTGCGGGATCGAGGTCACGTCACGGATCGACGTGATCTGGAAACCGACTGCCTGAAGTGCGCGCAGTGCCGATTCGCGACCCGAGCCGGGGCCCTTGACCTCGACTTCGATCGTCCGGACGCCGTGCTCGGCGGCCTTCTTGCCGGCGTCTTCCGCTGCGACCTGGGCCGCGTACGGAGTCGACTTGCGCGAGCCCTTGAAGCCCATTGCGCCGGCCGACGACCACGAGATCGCGTTGCCCTGGGCATCGGTGATCGTGATCATGGTGTTGTTGAAGCTGGCATTAACGTGAGCGACGCCAGAGGTGATGTTCTTGCGCTCGCGCCGCTTAATGCGCTGAGGTTCGCGTGCCATGGTGTATTTCCTGACCTGTATCTGCGTGACGCCGGGCGGCCCGTTGGGACCAGCGCCGGCGGAGTAATCCATTGAAAAAGTGGATTACTTCTTCTTGCCGGCGATCGGCTTGGCCTTGCCCTTGCGGGTGCGCGCATTGGTATGCGTGCGCTGGCCGCGGACCGGGAGGCCCTTGCGATGACGCAGGCCGCGATAGCAGGCGAGATCCATCAGGCGCTTGATGTTCATCGAGGTCTGGCGGCGCAGATCGCCCTCGACGGTGTGATCGGCGTCGATCGTCTCGCGGATATGCAGGACTTCCTGGTCGGTCAGGTCCTGGACGCGGGCGGTGTCGGCGATGCCGAGCTTCGCGACGATTTCCTTGGCCTTGGTCGAACCGATGCCGTGAATATAGGTCAGCGCGATCACCACGCGCTTGTTGGTCGGGATATTAACACCCGCGATACGTGCCATGAACTTGGTTCTCCTGCTCCACGAGGTCCGGCATGGCTGCACAGACCCCATCTCTTAGCGATGAACCGAAACGCACGATAGCGACGAACGCAAACAAGCGCCGCCGGAACCGTCGTGTCGGGGAGAGTTCGAATAAGCGCGTGCTAACGCAGTGTCAAGCGAGCGGTTCCACGGCAGACGGTGCAGCCTGTCGCAGCTTGAGCCAGCGACGGAACGAGACGACCGTCCAGATCAGCTCGACCACCCCGAACGGCCACGCACCCTGGAGGAAACCGTAGATCGAACCGAGCACGCACCCGAACGCGAAGCCGAGCGTCCACCAATGCGAGCCGGCCTCCTTGGCGTAGCATAGCAGGGTGAAGGAGACTGCGGCTAGGCCGAATAGGGATAATGCGTCCATGCTCGACGAGTTAATTGGCGTCATGGCAAACGGCAAACGGCAAAAGACGACCGAACTACCCGAGCCGGAATGCTGCAACGACAGAGTGATGCCGTAGCGTTCGAGAGGATGCAGGAAACACCGGCGGCAATCAGCTAGAGCAAGGCTCGAAAACATCAGTGCCACACAGCGATTTTAAGATTGCGATGTACCACAGAACAGGCAATATTTCTTGGAAACGAGAGAGGTGATTGATGATCACGATTTCTGCTAGCGTCGGGCGGCTTGGCGTCAATCGTCCAGACGATGTCAGCAAAGTTCAAGATTTGCTTCATCGTGCAGGCATGAACCCGGGTCCTGTCGATCACATCGCAGGACCGAGAACGATAGCGGCGATCAACGGTTATCAGCAGCACATACTTCGGGCCCCTGACGGCAGGGTCGACGCGAATGGCCTGACCCTACACCGCCTGAATGCCGCAATCACGCGGGCCGCCCCGCCACGCAGCCCATCTCGGATTCAACCATCTCAAGTCCAACAGGCGCCAGCCCCCTCCCGCGTGGCAGCGTTGGCACCCTCGTCAAAAGCAATGCGGACGGACTGGACAGGAGACAGCGAAGCCTGGCCGCAAGACAAGAAACTGGCGAGCCTTGATCCGGTTTTTCGGCGCCAGATCGAACCCATCCTAAGCCAGTTGCGTACGGAGGGATTCAAGCCAAAAATCATATTCGCCTGGCGATCGGTTGCCAAGCAGCTCGTGCTCCACCGCCAGGGCCGCACCAAGGTCCTGTTCAGTTTTCATAATGCACAGACACCGCAGGGCATTCCCAATGCTCTGGCCGTAGACGTGGTGGACGAACGCTGGGGCTGGAACGAGCCGAACTGCCATGTTTTCTTCAAGGCACTGGGCAGGATCGGCAAGATGCATGGCTTGGTATGGGGCGGCGACTGGACCAGTTTTCGAGATTGGGCTCATCTGCAAGGCCGGCAGAATTCGGCGTTGCGGCAAGTAAAGCGGGAGAGCGGCTTGTGAACGTGTTCAGGACCGACCGTTCCGTCGCAGCACAGCTCGTGCTGACTTGCTGCATGCTGAATGTCGTCCAGCCCTCGCAGGCTCAGGCGCCGGCCCACGCGCGGGCTATGTCAGCCACGAAGACGTTTCTCGTCCTGCAAAGCGCAACCGATCCGCTGGCGCTGGTCGGAGCGGACGTCGCGCGCCGATCGCCCGGAGCCTGGGTGATGGCAAGCAGCGATTGCCCGGAGATGCGGCCGGGCCTTTATGTGCTTGTGCGGACGATCGCTGCCGATCCGTCGCCTGTCCGATCCGGCGGCGCCTATACGAAGCGCTGCACCCCCAGAGCAGACAGCCTGACCGCACGGAACCTGCCGGCTGTCGACGGAAGCTTCGCCGCGATGCGCGCCGCGCCAATCAACTATAGCGGCATCGACATTGTCAGCAGCGTCAAGTCCGGGCTGCTGATAAGGCCGTGGTACGTTGCGTCGCGCGATGACCCGCGCGAAGGGCTCCGCGTCGCGGTCGACGACGTGATGGGTCCGCGGCGGCCCATCGAGCGAGATTGCACGGCACCCGAAGTCGCGCGCACCCGGACGAACATCGCGATCGCGTGCGCGATCGAGCAGGTCCGCGAACAATATGTCTATCGCACGACCGTCTATCGAATCTCGGATCTTGCTCCAATAAGGACGATCCCACGCTGCCGCCAACCTCGGCTGGCGCCAAACATGGTGCGCTGTGCCAGCCAATCGGTAAGTGCGAATGGCGAGGTGAATTTGGCTGGCGATCGGAGCATAACGCTTCGATGATGGCAGACCGGGGAAACGCTTAAACGCGATATTGCCGTTCGACGCCAGCAACCGTTCCCTTCATTTCCGCCCGAACAGCTTCTCGATGTCGCCGTGCGCGAGTTTTACCCAGGTGGGGCGGCCGTGGTTGCATTGGCCGGAATGCGGGGTGACTTCCATTTCTCGGAGGAGTGCGTTCATTTCGGCGACCGACAAGATGCGGCCGGCGCGGACGGAGCCGTGGCAGGCCATCGTGCCGGCTACTGCGTCTAGGCGCTCCTTTAGGGAGAGGGCTTCGTCGAAGGCGGCTAGTTCGTCGGCTAGGTCGGTGACGAGGCCTTTGGGGTCGCTTTGGCCGAGGAGCGCGGGGGTAGCTCGGACTAGCATGGCGTGGGGGCCGAAGCGTTCGAGGTCGAGGCCGAATTCGGCGAGTTCTTCGGCGCGGGATTCGAGGCGGTCGCAGGCGGATTCGTCGAGTTCTACGACTTCGGGGATCAGGAGGGCCTGGCTTGCGATAGTGCCACCGATCAACGCGGCGCGCATGCGTTCGAGGACGAGGCGTTCGTGGGCGGCGTGCTGGTCGACGAGGACTAGGCCGTCTTCGGCTTCGGCTACTATGTAGGTTTTTGCGACTTGGCCGCGCGCTACGCCCATCGGGAAGGCGGCGGTTTGGGGCGGGGGCGCCCACGCGGGTTCTGCGCGCGCCTGCGGGGGTGACGCGAAGAAGGTTGGGCGGGAATCGTTGACCGCTCCGTAGCTGCGACTTTCCAATGGGAGTCTTTGGAGCGTGCCCTCACCTTCCCATCCGCTTTGCGGACGGGCCCCTTCCTCTCCCCGTTCGGGAGAGGAGATGGATTCGGGTTGCCACATGGCTACAGCGAATTCGGAGGCGCGTTGGCTGCGGTGGCCGGCCGCGTCGAGCGCTCGGCGGAGGCCGGAGACGATCAGGCCTCTTACCATCGCGGGGTCGCGGAAGCGGACTTCGGTCTTGGCGGGATGGACGTTGACGTCGACCTGGTCGGTGGGAACGTCGAGGAACAGCGCCACCACGGCATGGCGGTCGCGCGGGAGCATCTCGGCATAGGCGCCGCGGATCGCGCCCATCAGCAGGCGGTCCTTTACCGGGCGGCCGTTGACGAAAAGATACTGGTGGTCGGCGATGCCGCGATTGTAGGTCGGCAAGCTGGCGACGCCGCCGAGCACGAGGCCTTCCCGCTCTAGGTCGATCGCGACCGAATTGTCGGCGAGTGCGCGATCGGTGAGCGTCGCCACCCTGCCCGGCCGGTCCTCGACCTGCATCGCCGACAGCGCGCGGCGACCGTCATGCTCCAGCGTGAAACCGATGTCGGGCCGTGCCATCGCGAGCCGGCGGACGACGTCCAGGCAGGCGGCGTATTCGGCGCGGGGGGAGCGCAGGAACTTGCGGCGGGCGGGGACGCGGGCGAACAGGTCCTCGACCACGACGCGCGTGCCGGGCGGGAGCGCGGCGGGGCCTTCGCGCTCGACTTTCCCATTGTCGACGGTGCGCGCCCAGCCTTCGGCGCCGCGGATCCGGCTTTCGATCGTCAGCCGCGCGACGCTCGCGATCGATGGCAACGCCTCGCCGCGAAAGCCGAGCGTCACGACCGATTCGATAAACTCGTCGGGCAGCTTGGAGGTGGCGTGGCGTTCGAGCGCCAAGGCCATGTCGGCGGGGGTCATCCCGCAGCCGTCGTCGGCGACTTCGATCCGCGAAGTGCCTCCTTCTGCAAGGAGAATCGCAATGCGCCCCGCGCCTGCATCGATCGCGTTTTCGACTAACTCCTTCAACGCGCTGGCGGGTCTTTCCACCACTTCACCGGCGGCGATGCGATTGACCAGATGCTCGGGGAGACGCCGTATTGACATGGGTTTGCGTCTAGACCAAGCGACGGCATCCCGCGACCCGCAAACGCCATTTAAACAGGCACCCGGTGCTCGACATCACCGGCGGGTCACGCGAGATGATGTGTGCGATGTGCCGCCCGTCCGGCGGCCAGGATTACGGGACCCTGATTGAATGGCCTTCTACTCGCGTTTCTTCAAGTTCATGTCGCACGACATGGCGATCGACCTCGGCACCGCGAACACCGTCGTCTACGTCCGTGGCCGCGGCATCGTCCTGAACGAGCCGTCGGTGGTCGCGGTCGAGACGATCAACGGCATCAAGCGCGTCAAGGCGGTCGGCGACGACGCCAAGATGATGATGGGCAAGACGCCGGGCAACATCGAGGCGATCCGCCCCTTACGCGACGGCGTGATCGCGGACATCGACGTCGCCGAGCAGATGATCAAGTATTTCATCCAGAAGGTCCACGGCCCGCGCAAGTTCGCGCGCTGGCCCGAGATCGTGATCTGCGTACCGTCGGGTTCGACCAAGGTCGAGCGCCGCGCGATCCGCGATGCCGCGTCGAACGCGGGCGCATCGCAGGTCTGGCTGATCGAAGAGCCAATGGCGGCGGCGATCGGCGCGGACATGCCGGTGACCGAGCCGATCGGTTCGATGGTCGTCGACATCGGCGGCGGCACGACCGAAGTCGCGGTGCTGTCGCTGCGTGGTCTCGCCTACACGACCTCGGTGCGCGTCGGCGGCGACAAGATGGACGAGGCGATCGTCAGCTACGTCCGCCGCAACCATAACCTGCTGATCGGCGAAGCGACCGCGGAGCGGATCAAGAAGGAGGTCGGCATCGCCAAGCCGCCGGTCGACGGCATCGGCATGATCATCCAGATCAAGGGCCGCGATCTCGTCAACGGCGTGCCCAAGGAGATCCAGATCAACCAAGGCCAGATCGCCGAAGCGCTCAGCGAACCAGTCGCGACGATCGTCGAGGGCGTCCGCGTCGCGCTCGAGAACACTGCGCCGGAACTGGCCGCGGACATCGTCGACCAGGGCATCGTGCTCACCGGCGGCGGCGCATTGCTCCAGGGTCTGGACGAAGTGCTGCGCGACGAGACCGGGCTGCCGGTGACGGTCGCCGAGGACCCGCTGACCTGCGTCGCGCTCGGCACCGGTCGTGCGCTCGAAGATCCGTTGTTCCGCGGCGTGCTGATGAGCGGCTAAGCGGTTGGTTTTGCTTTAAGACACGCGGACACGAAATCGCGTCGTCCGAGTCGCGGGGGATCTGGCCCTCGCGGTTCGCCGGCGCCCGAGACAGGGGGACAGGCGCATGGCGCCAGCCCGCGACCGGCGCACGGGGTTTTCCCGGCGTCGGCAATATGGTGTGTTCATGGGCTATGTGCTCGCCGTCGCCGGTGCGGTGGTGGGCTTGGTGCTGCTCGTCGCGTCGATGTTCAATCCGCCCGCGTTTTCCGCGCTGCGGATGGGCGTCGCGGGCGTGACGACGCCGGTGTCGACCGGGCTCGCGACGGTCGGGTCTTCGATTTCGGGCATCCCCGATGCGATCGGCAACTACTTCTTCGTGAAGCAGGAGAACGTCGCGCTGCGCGCCGATCGCGAGCGGACGCGCGCGCTGCTGATGCGCGCGCGGACGATCGCCTATGACAATCGCCGGTTGCGATCGTTGCTGGCAATCCGCGATCGCTCGCCCGATCCCGTCGTCACCGCACGGCTGGTGAGTTCGAGCGCGTCGAGCGGGCGGCGCTTTGCCCTGCTCAACGCCGGCCGCTGGAACGGCGTCTTGCCCGGTATGCCGGTCCGCGGTCCCGACGGGCTGATCGGCCGCGTCGTCGAGACCGGGCCGAACGCGGCGCGCGTGCTGTTGCTCAGCGACGGCGACAGCATCGTCCCCGTCCGCCGCACGCGCGACGGCATGCCCGCGATCGCGGCGGGGCGCGGCGACGGGATGATCGACATCCGCTCGGTCAACGCCACCAACGTCCGCTTCAACGCGGGCGACCTGTTCGTGACGACCGGCACCGGTGGCATCTACGCGCCCGGCGTGCCCGTCGCGCGCGTGATGAAGGCGGGGTCGGATTCGGTGATGGCGCGGACGTTCGCCGATCCGGATACGCTGGACTTCGCGCTGGTCGAGCGGATGTTCATGCCCGTGCCCCCGCCTCGCCCGGTGACGCAGCAATGATGCCGCCCCGCCTAGTGGACAGCGTCGACTATAAGCCGTTCGAGACCAAGATCCCCGCCGGCCGGTCACGCGCGATCCCTTGGCTGACGGTGATGGCCGGATCGCTGATCACGATCATCCCGGTTGTCGCGACGATCCCGCTGCTGCCGCCGTTCGGGTTCGTCATGCTGCTCGCGTGGCGGCTGCTCGCGCGGTTCGCGTTCAAACCCTGGGCCGCCGCCCCGCTCGGCTTCTTCGACGACCTCGTCAGCGGCCAGCCGCTCGGCAGCGCGGTGCTGATGTGGTCGCTCGCGTTCGTCGCGATCGACATGATCGAACAGCGGCTCGCCTTCCGCGACTATTGGCAGGACTGGCTGATCGCCGGCGGGCTGATCGCGGCGTGCATCCTGGTCGGACGCTTCATCGCGGTACCGGTCGGCGCGCATGTCGACACGATCCTGATCGCGCAGATCGCGGTCACGATCCTCATGTTCCCGCTGGCCGCCCGCATCGTCGCGGCGATCCAGAACAAGCGCGGTGCCGAGTGAGGAATACCCCGCGGATCGTCACCGAGATGTCGCAGGCGTACAGCTTCTCGCGGCGTGCGTGGATGCTGGGCGCGGCGCAAGGCGGCGTCGGGCTGCTGCTCGCCGGCCGCATGGCGTGGCTGTCGATCGCGCAGAACGAACGCTACACGCAAATGTCGGAGAGCAACCGCGTCAACATGACGCTGTTGCCGCCGCGCCGCGGCTGGATCGTCGACCGCCACGGCGTGCCGATCGCCAACAACCGCACCGATTTCCGCGTCGACATCATCCCCGACCGCCTGCGTGACAAGGAGCGCGTGCTGCCATTGCTCGGCCGCATCCTCCAATTGCCGCCCGAGGAAGTCGAGCGGATCGCGATCGACCTGGAACACGCCGCCGGATTCCAGCCGGTCCAGGTCGCGGAGAATCTCGATTGGGAGCGGTTCGCCGCGGTCAGCGTGCGGCTGCCCGAACTGCCCGGCGTCGCGCCCACGCGTGGGTTCGCGCGCAGCTATCCGGCCGGGGCCGCGGTCGCGCACCTGACCGGCTATGTCGGCGTGCCCAACGCCGAGCAATACAAGAAGACGCACGACCCGCTGCTCGTCACCCCTGGCTTCAAGCTTGGCAAGGACGGGCTCGAGAAGATGCTCGAGGCCGAGCTCCGCGGCGTCGCTGGCGCCAAGCGCGTCGAGGTCACCGCGCGCGGCAAGCTGGTCGCCGAACTCGCGACCAAGCCCGACGTCCCCGGCAAGACTGCGCGGCTGACGATCGATGTCGGGCTTCAGGAATATGCCGCAAGGCGGCTCGGCACCAACTCCGGGTCGGTCGTCGTGCTCGACACCCGCACCGGCGAGATGCTCGCGATGGTGTCGATGCCGGCATACGATCCGAACAGTTTCTCGGACGGGATCAGCCATCTCGAATGGCAGATGCTGAGCGACGACGATCACGTGCCGCTGATGAACAAGGTCACGCAGGGGCTGTATCCGCCGGGTTCGACCGTAAAGCCGATGAACGGCCTTGCGCTGATGAACGCCGGCGTCGATCCATCGACGCGCGTGAATTGCTCGGGCGCGATGCGGCTCGGGACCAGCGTGTTCCATTGCCACAAGAAGAGCGGCCACGGTCCGCTCGATCTCAAGAACGCGATCATGCAGAGCTGCGACATCTATTTCTACGAGATGGCGCGGCGGGTCGGCTACAACGCGATCGCGCCGATCGCGCGGACGCTCGGCATGGGGCAGAAGTTCGACCTGCCCTTCTCGACGCAGCGCTACGGCACGGTGCCCGATCCGGCATGGAAGCTGAAGAAGTACAAGCACGACTGGACCGTTGCGGATTCGCTGAATGCGTCGATCGGCCAGGGCTATGTACTCGCCAATCCCCTGCAACTCGCGGTGATGGCGGCGCGGCTCGCGTCGGGGCGTGCGTTGCAGCCGAGTATCCTCGCCAGCCACGTTCACCGCGACTCCCCTGCCCTCGCGATCGATTCCGAGCATCTCGCGCGCGTGCGCGACGCGATGTTCGGCGTGATCAACCAGGGCGGCACCGGCGGCGCGGCGAAACTGCTGATCCCCGGCGTCGCGATCGCGGGCAAGACCGGCACCGCGCAGGTCCGCCGCATCACGATGGCGGAACGGCGCTCGGGCGTGCTCAAGAACGGCCAGCTGCCGTTCAAGATGCGCGACCACGCGCTCTTCATCGGTTTCGCGCCCGCCGATAATCCTCGTTACGCGCTCGCGGTGGTGCTCGAGCATAACGGCCACACGGTGCGCAATCTCGACACGCCGATGATCGGCCGCGACATCATGACCTACATGCTCGACCGCGAGCGTGCGCTGAAGTCGCTGGCCGAAGTCGAACCGACCTGGGGCGGCGACATCCGCACGCGCATGGCGGCGACCGCGGAGACCTACCGCAAGGCGCAATCCGCGCCCCCGGCTGCGATCGCGACCAAGACCGACGCGATCATCCCCAGCGACGCCCCCGCGGTCGAGAACGCCACCGACATGGCCAACGCGACGCAGGAGGCGCTGACGGCGCCGGGCGCGACCGTGGCAGAGGACGATTCGCGGGACCGCCAGCAATGATCACATCCACGCCATGCCCATGAACCGTATCGTCCCCGAGCCGCTCGCCAAGCTGCCGTGGCGCGTCCTGCTGCTGGTGGTCGCGATCGGCTGTTTCGGCCAGGTCGTGCTGTATTCCGCGGCCGGCGGCTCGCTCACGCCATGCCGATGAACCGTATCGTCCCCGAGCCGCTCGCCAAGCTGCCGTGGCGCGTCCTGCTGTTGGTGGTCGCGATCGGCTGTTTCGGCCAGGTCGTGCTGTATTCCGCGGCCGGCGGCTCGCTCAAGCCCTGGGCGCTGTCGCAGGGCATCCGCTTCTTCGTCCTGCTCGCCGGTGCAATTGCCTTGTCCTACGTCCCCGAGCGGACGTGGAAGGCGGGCTCGTTGCCGGCCTATGCGCTGATCGTCGTGTCGCTGGTCGCGGTCGAGATCCTCGGCAAGGTCTCCGGCGGGTCGCAGCGCTGGCTCGACCTCGGCTTCATCCGCCTGCAACCGTCCGAGTTCATGAAGCCGGCGATCGTACTCGCCTGCGCCAAATTCTACGACATGCTGCCGCCTGGCGAGACGCGACGGTTCAGCGCGGTATGGCCTGCGGCGCTACTGATCGGCGTCCCCGCGGCGATCGTCATGAAGCAGCCCGATCTCGGCACCGCGCTGATGATCTGCGCGGGTGGCGCGACGGTGATGTTCCTCGCCGGCATCCCGCTGCGGCTGTTCGCGGGCGGTGCGATCACCGCCGCGGTCGCGATCCCGCTGGCGATCAACTTCGCGCTGCACGATTACCAGCGCAACCGCATCCTGATCTTCCTTGACCCCGAGAGCGATCCGCTCGGCACCGGCTATCACATCAGCCAGTCGAAGATCGCGATCGGTTCGGGCGGGATCTGGGGCAAGGGCTTCCTGCAGGGCACGCAGAGCCATCTCGACTATCTCCCCGAGGGGCACACCGACTTCGTCTTCGCGACGATGGCGGAGGAATGGGGCCTGGTCGGCGGCTGCCTGCTGATCCTTGCCTTCCTGCTGGTGATCCGCTGGGGGATCGAGGTCGGCCAGCGCGCGCAGACCCGCTTCGGCCGGCTGACCGCCGCCGGGCTGTCGACGACGATCTTCTTCTACGTCGCGATCAACCTGATGATGGTGATGGGCCTTGCCCCCGTCGTCGGCATCCCGTTGCCGCTGGTGAGCTTTGGCAGCTCGGCGCAGATGACCGTGCTGCTGTGCCTCGGCATCCTGATGTCGATCGACCGCCAGAACCGCAAGACGGTCGGCTGGTGAGCCGAAACCCGGTTTAATTCGCGAAAAAGCGGCCTGATCGAGCAAAACGGCCTCGGATCGACGAAAAGGGGGTTGCGGCCCCCGCCGAGTCTGCTAACAGCGCGCCTCCAGCAGCGGGGTGCCACACCAGGGCGCCACTCAAAACCGCCCCGGAATGGACGCATAGCTCAGTTGGTAGAGCAGCTGACTCTTAATCAGCGGGTCCTTGGTTCGAGCCCAAGTGCGTCCACCATCCTTCACCTTGAAAACAAACGATTTTCTCGGTGGCGGAGCTGTGTTCTCCCGACATGTTCCGACACGGTCTTCCGACAATTGGAGCTATCTCCGCTCGACTCTTATGGGTTGTCGTGCCCTTCTGCTGTGCAGATCGGGAGGGCGCGTGGCGAAGAAATTCACAATCCAATATCGGCAATTGAAAACCCAAGGGCTTAACGACGGAGTGGACCTTCAAGCGGTCTTAATCGACGTGCTTAGGCGGCGGCACTGGGACGACAACGCAAAGCTCCGAATCATCGATATTGACCAAGATCAAAGCTTCGTCATTCTCAACAAGATATCCGATCCAGCCACCTGGGATGGACCTGTATTTGCTGGGCAACTCATCCATCTGCAGGAAGGGTCTGATGTTCAGGCGGTTATGCAATCCCTCGAAGAGGATACGGCAGAGTTCGTCCTTCAGAACTTGAACGTCGGCGATGCAGCCCGGGTACTCAAGGGTACCCTCTATTTTGCCATTGCCGGAAACCATGTCGGTCTGATCGAGGGTCAGCAAGTCCGCGGTCGGACTTTAGAACGCTATCTTACCGCGCTTCTGCAGCGGGCCGAAGAGTTCGAGCCTGGCCAAGCTGTCATTCTCAACGGAAAGTTTACGGCCGGGGATGGCAAGGAACTCAGTGAGTCCTCTGAAATCACGGTTTCCGCGGTACCGAATGCCGGATCGGAGGGAATCCGCCCCGGGGCCGCGCAACGGGCAACAGATATTGTTGAGAACGAAGTAGCCCGAGCCCGAGAGGAAGGCGCGACGGTCTTCGATGTTCTCGCCACCTTGGGTTGGGATGCTGCGGCGATTGAAAGCCTACGTGCTGAGGTTCCTGACGATGGCTGGATCGAAGGCTTCTTCCGCGTCCTGATCAAACAGCGCAGTCGTAAAAAGCCGATCTCACGAGCCACGATCAATGAGGCTCTTCGAAACATCGACCCCGCCGACCTTGGTCTCCGCGGTGACGGCAGCGAGAAAGGCGGTGTGGTGAAGCTTTCCACCCAGCGGAGCATTAATACGCACGGCTCGCTTCTCGATCCTGCAGATGCTATGGAACAGATTGTGAACGCGCTTCGTGAATGGGCGGCAGCCGGGAAGATCGATTGCAACTTCGACCGATAGATCGTTTGGCCCTTTCGGCGGCGGCCGTGGCTGGAGCTTTGCTTACCCCAGGCACCGTGTCTGGGGACAGCGGTCGAATGCTCGTGACGTTCCTAGGCTTGGTTTCGGCTAGTATTTTGCCGACCATCTCTCTTCTCGTGAACAGTATGACGGCAAGCGGGCGATCGGTTAAAGCGATCGACGAACTCGAGTCCGAGTTGCAGGCTTCTATGGACGCGCTTTTCCTGCTGTTTGGTTGCGTGGGGACTGTGGTAATCGGCCTTGTTGCCCTCGCAACGCAGCCGCCGGCCATCTTCACGAAGGTCCCCTACCTTACCTCTGAGATGTTGCCCCGTTTTGGTCAGGTCGTTGTCGTAGCTGCGTCGACGTTTACCGTTCTACGAATTGGCATGATCCCAGGTATTCTCCGGCGGTCGCTCACCGTTCGTCATCGCATCGCGGTTGAAGAGGCAAGGCGTAAAACTTTGGAAAAAGCACCGGACGCGCCGACGACCAGAGCCTTCTTTCCAACCCATCCCGAATTCGGCAAACCTGTAAAGCTAGAAGACGTTTCTCCCGGCACTCACTGAGCCGAACCGCCCAGTGTGTTAATGTGCTCACGCCTTACAGAGGCGATCCGACGCGCCTTTTCCGCGCTAGCTTTGTTATAAATCTGCGTGACCGCCAGCGTCTTATGGCCGGACACCGCGCGCACATCGTCCTCGCCAGCATCGCCGATCTCGGTGATACCGCCATGCCGGAAGCCGGTGAACGTCATATTCGTGGGTAGCTTGGCTTCGTCGCAAATCTTACGGTTGATCGTCGACATGCGGCGCTCGGTGTATTTCTTACCGGTGCGCTCTTCGAGGACAATCACGGTCGCGTCGGCGGCAACCACCGCGCGCGACCGGGCTAGCTCTTCTTCGAGCTCCGGGTACAGCGAGACCAGCTCACCCGGCTCGTCTCCAATCCCGGCGACGGCAATCGACAGCGGCAATACTACGGGATTGCCGGTCTTCGACTGCACCAGCGAGATTGCGACGCCCGGCCTATAGCCAGCCCACTCGATCCCGCGCCGCTCGACACCGTCCGGATCCTCGAAGCCGAACGCATCCCACACGCGCTGGCAGCACTCGAAGCACAGCGCGGCGGCGGTCGCCATCGACTGGAAGCCCAGCTTACGGGCTGTCTCGCGGTAGAGGTTGTATTCTGCCCGGCTCGTCTCACGATTGCCCTTGGTAGCGGTACTGGATAGCCCCATGCCCTTGAACGGGTTCTCCTTCACGCCAGTCACCCGGTGGTGACGTGCTGCCCAAGTCCAAACGAGCCGGCAGACCTGCATGGCATAAGACGCCTGCCGATCGCCCTTCTCCTTGAGCTTCTGGTACAGCTTGTCAGCTACGGTCGCGTCGACCTTGGACGCCATGCGCTTGCCGAGCGGCGGCTGACCGGCCTTCGGCTCGAACGCGACCAGCATGTCCATGAGCGCCTTGTAGTCCTTGCGCGTCTTCGCTTTGTTCTTGGTAAAGCGCTCCTGCTCGCGGTACCACTGGAACAGCCAGGCGACACTGCCCTCGGCGATACGCCCCTGCCCCATCTCGCCGGTCCGCCACTCGCGCAGCGCCTCGTTCAACGCGGCGCCCTTCGCATGAACTTGCGCTAGGTCGGTACCGAGCGCTGTCGAGATCACCGGGCACGCTTGGCCATGGCGCATGGCGGCTGTCAGCTTGCCAGTCTTTGGATCCTTCGTGGGTCGCGCCCAAGCCGGCAGCTCGAAATAGTAGCCGGTTTTGTCACCGGCGAGCTTCATCGGCCGGACGTAGGCGGGCAGTCGTGCGATCGCCATCAGTCGAACTCGATCACGCCATCGTCGGCGGCCGCGGCGAACAGGCTCTGGACTGCGGCGTCGAGCGACGAGCGGGCGGCGATCGCCGCGCCCCGAGGTCCACGCATGCAGAAGCGGACAGTGCCGCGTCGTTCCCACTCGCGCAGTTGCGCGTCCGCAACGCCGGTATAGGCGAGCGCCATCTCCCGGGTCATCGCGACAGGCCAGTCCGGCAGCCGCTCGAGTGCGAGGCCCATCAGTGGATACTCCCGAGGGTTGACTTGGGATAGTACGATGCGCCGGAGCCCGGCCACGGTCGTCGCGCGTTCGAACTGTTCCACGAGAGGAGCAGATAATGACCGACGGCAATCAAACTGACCCGAGCGCAGCTGACTTCAAGGACACCGCCGAAAAGAGCGCAGAGGCCGGGATCGCAGACGAAAGCGCGGCGTACGAGCAGGCGATCGAAGGCGACGACGATAAGGTCGCCGAGGGGGAGTGGAAGTCGACCAACGACGGCAGTGGCACGAGCGAGACCGACTGACCCATGGCCCGATGTCGCGGCGTTCGGAACACAACCGGCGCCGCGACAATCGAACACCGCAACGTCTTTCAAGAACGCTCCGTCCAGATCGAGCTGACCTTGCCTTATATTAACTTTGTCAATCGCGATGGGTGGTACCGTCTCAGTGTTGAGGGGAACGAGACCGATGGACTTGCCGTGGAAAGAACAGGCGACGTTGGTTCGCTTGCCGACTGCCGAGCAGGCTGACGACCAGTCTTCTACAATCCTGTTCGAGGGCTCGCTTTTAGCGTTGGCCGTCCGAGTGCGAAATATGAAGCCCGTCGAACGACGAGGCCTGCGGTTATCTCTTCCCGATCGCCACGTCCGCCCGCACAGCTTCCAGGGCGAGACATTGGCCGATCTAATCGATCGTATCCCAAAGGCGGCATAGCCGAAGCGGCGACCGGTTGCATTTAGCACAACTGCGCTGCGGGAGAGCGCATTTGCGGGACTGCCAGTCCACGGCCACATGTCAGTTTGATGCTGCATAGCAGCAACGACGTCTATGAGGTTCGCATGTTTTCCCTGATCGCACTCTACTTCCAATATCGCCAAACTCAGGCGGCCACCGTTCAGGCAGAAGCTGCAGCGATCCGTCAGGTCCGCGCTGCCAATGATGCGGGCGCAAATCCGGCGGTTGCTACGGCAGCCTGACGGGTCAAGCGGGGGGCCCCCTCCCCTAGCGGTGTTCCGAAGCGTCACGCGGCAATCTTGCGGAACGGCGTGACGTTAGCGGCAGTTAGCTCCCGCTCGCCGCCGCCCGGCCCGCCTCCTGCGCCAGTGCGCTCGACCCACTCGCCACAACCACGGCTCTCATGGGTAACCGGGAACATCGAGACCGGGAACGGGGAATTGCCCTGGACCACGCTCGGCGCCCGGCGCTGGCAAGTACCCTCGTCCGCTGCGCACGAAGGGTCGCGCTGGGCATTCGCCAGCTTCGGCCCCGTACGGTGCCAGTGGCGGCACGACGCGCACGAGTTGGCCGATCGGTTCATCAGCATGTCGGAACCCTCCCGTCCCACTGGCCGCACTCGGTCTCCTGGTGCGTCACCGGGAAAGCGCTGGCGACGTAGATGTCCCGCTCGATGTCGTCGTACTCCGGCAGCGGCACGCTGAGACCGGGGAGCATCCGCGCGAGCAGCGTCTCGCTGATCCGCGGCGGGTTGTAGCGGCAGTCGCCGAACTTCTTCGAAATGTCGCTCTCGGCGTAGCGATCCCAGAACCGGCAGGATGCGCAGGTCATAGTACGTGCCCCGAATGCTCGCCGCAGTCGTGCGCACGATGGACGTTCGGAAAGAGCGATGTAACATGGCCAGAGTTCGACCGGGTCATCCGCGGTGGCCAACGGCGACAGATGCCCACGGCGCTCAACGGATCCTTCACCGGCTCGACCGTCGCGTCGGACGCGGCCTTCGCATTAAAGTGGCTGCAGGTAGCGCAGGTCATGCGCCCTGCTCCGCCAAGCTGACACCTGCGATGCGGGCAAGGTCCTCGATCGCGCCCCAGGCCATGCGCTCATACATGCCAGACATACGCAGGCCCTCGATGAACTTTGGATCCGCCGTGTTCGAGATCGCGAGGTCCGACCAGTCGCTGCCGTCTTGGTTCATAAACGCAACGCGGAGCTTAGCGATGGCGCCCTCGAGCGTCGTAGCGCGGGTATCCAGCAAGACCGTCTCGGCGGCATCGACACGCGAGAAGTACGCGTCCTCCTGCTCCGCCGTCCACGGCCCTTTATCGGCGGCCTCGAACTCGTGACGCCGAGTCGTGAAAGCAGCAAGCAGCGCCTGATCCGTTTGCAGGTGTGCGCCGTGCCGACCGAAGCGACGGGCGTCGAACATCATCTGCTCGATTACCTCCCTGCTGCGAGTTAGGTCGCTGTCACGGTTCTCGGAGAACAGCTTGAGCTTGATCGCAAGCTCCGCCGCGCTTGGAGCCGGTATCAGATAGAGCCGGACCTTCGCGTCATGCAGCTGATCCCAGAGACCATCGCAATGCCCCTCGATGTCGGTGTAGTCGACCTCGTTGCATTCCGCCTGCGCTGCCGCATCATTTGTGAAGTCGTAGCTTGATGGCCACTTGTCCCGGACTGCCCTAAACCGCGCGTCGGCTGGCAGCACGACATCCTTGTAGTATCCTTCGGCTTGCGCCTTGATCTCCCGGTAGCTGTCGTATGCACGACGCCACTGGATCAGCGGCCCGCGCATGAAGCGATCGTAGCCATCCATCACAAGTTCCGAAGGGCCCGCGTCGTCTTCCCCCCGCGCGAAGCTGAAGGCGCTTGTGATTGCGTGACCGATCTCAATCGACAGGGCGAGCCGGGACTTGGACACGTCCCAGGCTCGCGCGCTGAGCTCGTTCACCATGTCGGGGATTGGTGAGAAGTTGCGTAGATCCCTGCTTAGTCCGGCGAGTAGATCCCCACCGTTAACGTCGAACTCGCCGTATTTGCGATCGAAAGGGCCGAAGGAGGGCGCGTCGATTGTCTCGATACATGCCAGCAGCATCGTGAACAGCAGGTCGTGCACGTTCTCGGCATCGACATCGCTAACGAGGGACAGTGCCTCCGCCGTCGCCGCGCAGCGTTCCTCTCCGTCATCATCACTCGTATAGAACGCGCAGGCGTGTGACGCCGTCTCGCCCCAACGCAGGAACGCCGTATACATTGCTGGCGACAGCAGATTGCGCGCCGTGTCGATCAGTGAGCAGGCGATGCTCTGGATCAGCTCGACGTCGGAAGACGCTGCGACTCCCTGGTCCCAAACCAGATCCTCCAGTGTGCTGTCGCGGGTGTCCGCCGGCAGCTTCGCCATCGCGTTGTGGACCGCGGTGGTTGCCTCGCCTGCGATGAAGGCGACCCGGATGTTCGGGCGTGGAGCCGGTGCCGGAGTGTATGCGAAACCGGTGTGTTTGAACTGCGTTGCCATGTGCGTTCTCCTGCGAGGACGCAGGAGTGCGGCAGAGGCTTCCTATTGGAGCGTGCGGTACGGGCCTGCGATCACCGTCTGACGACCGCAAGGGTGCTCAGGTGATGAGGCTATTTACGCATAATGCGTTACGCAGTCAATTGGCCATTGCGTACTCACCGAGGATATCCGCCGTCGTAACGACAGGGTGCATCATTTGAACGTGAGCCTTATCGATTACGCTTCGCTTTTCAGGACTCAACGTCAACAGTTCGACGTGAGACGCTGTTTGCATTGTTAGGCGCCCAAGAGCGTAAACGGCGTCTCGATCCTCTACCTGAAGACACACTATCACGTCAGATCCGATTGCAGGAGGTCGGTCGGTTTCGTAGAATAAAATCTCGCCTGGCTGAAAGCGGGGCATCATGGACGATGTACTGCAATAGGTGGCATGAATGTGCCGATAAGCGTAGCCCACCGGTTTATTAAACCGTCTAACCTCCTCCTCTTCGCTAATTGCCATTAGCTCAATCTCTATCTCTTCATACGCATCTTCGCCAAGAGCATAACTTGGATGGCACGATATGTATGATAACTCTACGCGCCTAATAGATACATGCGGTCGAGGTTGGCGCTTAAGGTAAAAACCGGTCTCGGTTAGTTCTTCAATGTCGAAACGGGTTATCGGCGGTTCACCGAATCCTACCAGCGCCTCATACAGTCGATCGGCGAGCGACTTCGGAAGATGAGGTGGATCGTAATCGGCGCTGAAATAACGCTGCAATGACGATGCTGAGCTATATCCCCCCGCGCGAGCAATATTATTTAGCGTCAAACCACTCCGGTCCTTCAAACGGAGTAGCTTCGACCCCATCGTTTCGTTCGACATAAAAACCTCACGTTGCGCGTACGTCATAGCTTGACCCTCGTACGCTAGATACGTATTTGAATGCGTATGACGCAAAAGGTGATATCGGCACTCGGTGGGATCACGCAGGTGTCGCGGCTACTTGGTCACCGGCATCCTTCGACGGTCCAAGGCTGGTGGGAGCGCAATGTGATACCCGCACGGCAGCAACGAGCTGTTCTCGATCTTGCGAGACAGCGTGGCATGGTAATCGAACCGATTGATCTAATCGTATGACTCGGCTTCTGCCTTCGGAGGGCAGCGCTCTGTCGCGAACTACCGCTCATGAGCCAGTGGGTGGTGTCCGCCAGGTCGCGCAAATAGATTATTTGCTTAAGGGACTTACGCGCGACCCGCAGGTAGCTTCTCGGCAAGCTCGTCGATGAGGTCCTCAAAATATCCTGCATTTGCGACGGCGGCGATCTCTGCCGCATCGGCACGCATGTGTGGGTCTTCATCCTCTGACCAGCGCTCAGCGTTCGAGAGCACCTCCGCCTGTACTTCCAGGACAAACCCAAGTCCCAAGCGCCTGCCGAGTACCTGCAAGATGGCGCGGGATATCTGGAACCCGTCATCGGCATGCGGCTCGTACGCCGCTTCCGCATCCCGCCGCCCCCTCTCTTCAATCTCGGCGATGAGCCGAGCCACCTCATCCTTATCCATGACGTCGCCGCCTCTCGCTGCTCTTCAGACCGAGACGATACGCAGAAGGTGCCGAAGCACAAGTCCGGTCGCGGAAGGGCGGCGTCGATGAACCATTCAATCATTGACTGGCACTGTCCCGCGAACGACCTCAATGATGTCGTTCAGCACCCGCTGCGGCGTGCCGTGGATCGTCATCCAGTTCAGATGATCCAGCTCGTCGAGGAACCCGTGCACGACGTCGTTGCCGAGGTCGGCGTTGCGCATGGCGTCCGTCAGCGCCGCGATCAGATTGGCAATCGCGATGACCGTGAGGTCGATCCGTTGCCGCGCTTTTCTGTCTTTCACCATGCAGAGGCATTTGCCGCATGAACGCACCGTACATCCACGGACGCCGTCGTACGTTCTCCGCGTCTGCCGCGGTCGATACACAGAACGCCGTCATCACGTCGATCAAGACCGACGACGGCGCAACGTGGAGCGACATGGGCCGCGTGCTGGGCAAGTCGGAGGACCGGGCGGCGGCGTACGCCAACACCGCCTCTCCGATCGACCTACCGACGTTCCTCGCCGGTTGCCACGAATGGGGCGGCCGGTTCGCGGATCCGCTGCTGGCGCTGGTCGGCGGCCGCTGGGCCGATGCGGGCGCAATCTGCACCGGTGACGAGGCGGCGGCGCTGACGATCGCCAACCTGCTGCCAGCGATCATCGCGATCGAGGCGGACAACCTGACCGAGCCGCATGAGCTGCTGCCGCATGAGGTGCTGATACGCCGGGTTCATGCGCTGACGGCGATCTGGCTCGAGATGATTGCAACCGAGAAAGGGCGCGCACGATGAGCCGTTCAACCGGTCGCGCCGGGCGTGACGCCGCTTTCCGCCAGGCGGTTGATGGGGCCAAGCAGCGGTACAACATCAGCGACGTCGTCGCCCGCACCCGCAAGGTCGTCCGCGCCGGCAAGAACGAGAAGCGCGCCCTGTGTGCCTTCCACGACGAACGCACGCCCTCGATGCAGCTGAACGATGCCAAGGGCACGTATCACTGCTTCGGCTGCAACGCGTCCGGCGACATCGTCAAATACGTGATGACGACCGAGAACATCGGCTTCCTCGACGCGATGAAGTGGCTCGGTGCCGCGAGCTTGCCGGGCGTGGATCCTGCGCAGCGCGCGAAGGCGGCGGCGGAGGACGAGGGTGATCGGCAACGCGCCATCGATCGCGCGCAGTCGGTTTGGGATAAGGCGGTCCCTGCCCCCAGGACGCCCGCCGAAGTCTACCTGCGCGGTCGCGGCATTATCATGCCGATCCCGCACACGATCCGGTTCGCAAGGACGCCGGCTTGGTACGACGACGACAGCGGCCAGTGCGGTCCCGACCTGCCAGCGCTAGTCGGTGCGGTGGTCGACGGCGATGATCGGCTGATCGGCCTGCAGCGGATCTTCCTCGCCGACGGTGGGAAGCAGAAGGCGCGCATGGAGAAGCCCAAGCGCAGCCTGGGTCGGATCAAGGGTGGCGCGCTGCGGATCAACTCGGACGCCGACAGCGTGGGCGACGAGCTAATCGTGACAGAGGGCCCAGAGGATGGGCTTTCGCTTGCGCAGGAGCTTGGCGCTGAGGTCTGGGTCACGCTCGGCACCGCGATGATGCCATACATCGAATACCCTCGTCGTATCGTCTCGATCGTGATCGCAGGCCAGAACGATGCCGCCGGTCGCGCCGCGGTCGAGAAGGTCGAGGAAGAACTGATCGAGCAGGGCTACTCGACCCGGATCATGTGGCCGGCGGACGGCTTCAAGGACTGGAACGACCAGCTGCGGGGCATCCGGGCATGAGCGGCGCGTTCGAAGAGCAGTTCGCGACGGCCGAGACCGCCAGCCCGCTGCACAACGTCGAAGCGGAGATCGGATTTCTCGGTGACCTGCTGGCGAACAACCGGCTGATCGACGAGGTGGCCGATCGCTGCCGGCCCGCCGACTTCTCGGTTCCCCTGTACGGTCGGATCTACGGCAAGATGATCGAGCAATCGACGTCGGGCACGGTCGACGTGGTGACGCTGGCGCCGCACTTCGCCGAGGACGGGGATTGGCCGCGCGCCTACTCGGTGCTGGCCGCTGCCAACCTCAACGCCGGTCCCAAGGCGCGGACCAAAGCGTACTTCGACCAGATCACGATGTTGTCGAGCCGGCGGCGAATGGTCGCAGGTTTGAAGGACGTCGTGGCATCGGCACGCAACCTGTCGGTGACGCGCGAGGAGCT
This sequence comes from Sphingomonas faeni, assembly GCF_040407565.1. Taxonomy (GTDB): domain Bacteria; phylum Pseudomonadota; class Alphaproteobacteria; order Sphingomonadales; family Sphingomonadaceae; genus Sphingomonas; species Sphingomonas faeni_F. The sequence continues at coordinate 12,363 of NZ_JAPZPR010000004.1, read as the reverse complement.
AGTGGCCGACGCCGACGAGGCAGTCGCGGAACTGGCGGAACAAGTCGTCACCGCTCAGGCTTCCGTCGGCGAGTATGCGCAGGCCGTCATCGACAGCTTCGGCAAGCCGATCATCGGCGTCCGGTGCGGGACAATCAACTCGCTAGACGGTGCGATCGGCGTGCTACGCCCGTCCAACCTAGTCGTCGTTGGTGGTCGCCCTGGCATGGGCAAGACATCGCTGGTGACGTCGTACTCGATCGGCGCGGCCGGCATGGGTCACGGCGTCCTGATCTTTTCGCTCGAGATGAGCGCCGACGAACTTACCCGGCGCATGCTCGCCGACATGACCTTCTCGCCCCGCGGCGGCGTACCGTACGAGCATGTCCGCGACGGTACCGTGCGACCGCATGAGATGGGCGCAATGATGGCCGCCAAGGCGCGGTTCGACGAGCTGCCGATCGAGATCAACGAGACGTCCGGCCTGACGCTGGCCAAGCTGATCCGCCAGGCGCGCAGCCACAAGCGCCGCCTCGCCGCGAAGGGCGAGAAGCTCGAACTGGTCGTCGTCGATTACCTCCAGCTGATGGCGCACAGCCGCAAGGGCATGTCGCCCTATGAGCACGCGAGCGAGGTCAGCGTCGGGCTCAAGCAATTCGCCAAGTCCGAGGGCCTCGTGGTGATGGCGGTGGCGCAGCTCAGCCGCGACGTCGAGAAGCGTCCGGACAAGCGGCCGATGCCATCCGACCTCCGCGACAGCGGCCAGATCGAGCAGGACGCCGACGTGATCCTCTTCGTCTACCGCGAGGAAGAATACCTGAAGAAGCAGGAACCGGAGGATCAGTTCGGCGCCAAGTACGAGGCGTGGCGAACCGACATGGAAGCCGTGCGCAACAAGGTCGAGTTCCTCGTTCCCAAGCGCCGCAGCGGCCCCTCGGGCAAGGCCCTGGGCTGGTTCTTCGGCGCAAACTCAGCCGTCCGCGGCAGCGATTTCTACAGTTCCAGGGAAGGTGCATAGCGATGCCGAACGTTGATCTGCCTGCACCCCTCACACCCATTGATTGTGATCTGAGGGACTTCGCTTTCATGCCGCTCGACACCGTGCGCCTGCTCGATAGCGACATGTTCGCGTTGTCGACCGGCGACGAGTTCAAGGCAGCGATGACGCTTTGGTGCAAGGCGTGGCAACAAGTCCCGGCGGGCAGTCTCCCAGCCGACGACCGGGTGCTTGCCCACCTTTCGGGAGCGGGCGCCAAATGGGCAAAGTTGAAGACGATCGCGTTGCGAGGCTTCATCGAGTGCAGCGACGGTCGTTTGTATCATCCGATCGTTTGCGAGAAAGCGACCGAGGCCTGGGCCAAGAAATTGTCGTACCGGGCACGCTCCAAGAAGGGGAACAGCAAGCGTTGGGGATCCCAAAAGGATGAGCAAGAGCAATCCCAAAGCGATCCTTCAGGGACAACTCTAGGAGTCCTTGAGCCTCCCAAGGGACAGGGAGAGGGACAGAAGAAAGATTCCGTTACTATCGTAACGGGCGCCGTGCCGTCACCGATCGATCCGAAAAAGGCTCTGTTCGACGCTGGTGTTGCGCTGCTGGGAGAGGCTGGCCTGTCGGCGAAGTCCGCCCGGGCCCTGATCGCGAAGTGGTTCAACGCTCACGGCGAGGAGGCGACGAACGCGGCATTGCTCAGCGCGGCCGGCCGAGCCGAACCCGTGTCGTGGATCGAAGCGCGGTTGCGGACGAAGGTCGCGGCGCAAGACGAAGCCCGGGAGGCCAGTCGGTCAACCGCCGAACGTTACCGGCGGATGGCCATACCCGGTCCGCCGGCCGAACAGCGGAAGCTGGAGGAGCACGCGTGATTGCCGCATGCCCCCTGCCCGGGTCATTCCTCGGGGCCGCTCCGCGACGTGTCGAGGTCAATGTCCTCGCCGGCATTGCCACCGCCAGCGCCCGATCCGCTCCCGTGGACCTCACCGGTTTTGTTGTCGATGTAGGCACGCTTGCCGGCTTCCGGCGGGATGTCGCGACCGTCGGCAGGTTCGTCGGCGCCGGCGTCGTGCGCACCGTCACGATTCTGCAGGTGGCGTTCGGCCGCGTGGTTTGCGCTGTCGTACTCGTCGCCGGAGTAGCCTTCGCCCTTGCCGAAGCCGTCCGCGGTTCGATCGGCGTCGCCGGATTTAAGGCTTACGTTGTCGACGGGCTCGGGTGTGCTGCGGTCGGTCATTGCGATCTCCTCTGGTCCGGCACGTCCAACGCGCAACAAGCCCGACTGGGCACCAGTATGTCCGCTAATCGGCAAGCAGCGGACGCTGACGCTCGCGACGAAGCGGCGAGTCCCCCTGTCGGGTCATTTCTCAGAACAGCGGTCCGGCCCGTCGTCGCCGCCAAGTGTGCCGAAATCTGCGATCACGATATCACCTCGCGCCCATTGCCCGAGCATGGTGAGGTAACGAGCACGTTCCGCGAGGGAACCGTTGATTGGATGATCACTCGCTGGCTCAGAGCGGCGGTCACTCGGCATTCGGCGCTCCTCCTGAAAGAAATGAACAATCAGTCAAAGAACCTAATCTCGATCTATTTATATCGTCTTTACAAAGGTTTGGTTTCGGTCGGGCACCTGTCGCCATTGGGCCCGTCAAGAAGCCGAACAAAATCATTGGCATTCACAACTCGGCACGGGGGCTGAACGATGGCACGGGGACCAAAAGCCAGCACGAAAATCAAGCGAGTTCAGAAGTCACCGGCGGAGCGCCTGGCCGACGCAGTGACAGCGAAGGGCGAAGCGATCGGCGTGCCTGCGATTCAGATTGCGCGAGGCCTGCACGCCGTCGTCAACGTGCCCTTGCGCGACGCCGATCGGGTCGTGACCGAGCACACGCTGATCAACCGGGGCGGTACGCCTGTCGCGCGCTGGAAGGCCGCTAAGTTGCTGTCCGATAGCCAGGCCGCGGCGATCGATCACTGCGAGGCGCTTTGGGCGAGGCTCGGTGGCAAAGGGCTGGTCATGGATCTGTCGCGCATCCCCGGCGCAGGGCAGGGCAACGGGTGGTCAGAGCAGGAAGCTCTCGACGATCTGAAGCGGATAAAGGGCTATTTTCCAAACAAATACTGGGCAGTTTACGAGAACGTTTGCCGTTTCGACGAGCCGGCTGGATTTGCGGGTTCGGCCCTTACCGAATGTCGGAATGATCAAGTGGCCGCAGCACGAACGACAGTTCAATTTGTCGCTGACGTCATCGCGATGAAAGAGCGGCTATTCTAATTCGAGAAGCCCCCGGCATGGCAGCGCCGGGGGCTCCGCGCTCACTTCTTGACTGGGATTCCCGTCACAACGCTGGGCGACGCGGCAGGCGCGACGATCATGGGCGCAGATGCCGGCACGACAGCTACCGAAACGTCCTCGTCGATGAACGCATTGACCGGCGCACCAAGCGGGATGTCAGCGCTTGTACCGGTCATGAAGAACCCGGCGATCGGCAGCAGGGCCACGGCGCCAACGACACCGGCGGTCCCCGTCGTCCCCTTGTCATCGAGCGATCCGGTCAGCCGGATCTGGCGGCCGTTCGCGCGAACGTACAGCACGCGGGCGTTGATGCGGCCCGACTTGCCCCACATGCCCTTATTGCGGACCTCAGTGATCTCGCCGACAGCCGGACTGCCAGCCGGAATCACGACGTTGCCATCAACCATGATGGGTTCGGCGGTCTCGAGCTGAAACCGCTGGCCGACCTTCAGCTTCTTGCCTTTGGTCGTCAGTCCTTCGGACATCTTCAGCGGGACGGAACTGCCGGCCCGTAACGTTCCAGTCGTTGTCGCGGCGACGGCGGCCGGTGCGGTCTGCGCATGAACGACAGGCGTAGCAATAGTGAGCGCGCAAACGAACGCGCCGATGGCGATTTTCATTGGTATCCCCCTCTGAGTCGGCCTCCCCAGGCCGAATGCGAAAATCCTGAGGAGAAAGTAGAGCGCGGTCAACCACATAGAACATCCATAATGGATGCTTGTAAGCTGTTGACGGCGTCCCCCCCGCAACGTAGATAGATGACCAGTTGTTAGAGCCGCGCCTGCGAGGGTTGCGGCTCTTGTCGTATGTGCCACTGGAGGGCGTCATGTGACGACACGGTATCAGCCAACCACCGCCGATCATGTCGAGGCCATCGGCATGCGCGTGCTGCGTATCGCCGAGGACATGGCCTCAGGGTAACGTCACCAGGGCCGCAGCGAGCGCCTGATCGAGGAGGCTGAGCAGGCAGCGATCGACCTACGGGCTGCCGTGCGCGGGCGCTGACTGTCCGCCGAGTATTCAAACCAGCGGGGCTAACCCTCTAACCTGAGGCGATTTTCGAGGCGCATCGACCGGCCTCGACCCGGTCATCCCACATCGTGGGACGGCCCCCTTGGGTCCTTCCGGGCCTCCTGGATTATACGGGGGGCAAAGGCGCGGAAAGTTTCTAGGCGCAAGATCGGCCTAAGTGCCGCCGCCTAAGTATAGTTTTTGGCAGTTTTCCGCCGTTCGCAAATAACGGGAGGCGGCAATTTCAAGTCTAGACACTGTCACCTTGACGCGCGCTGACGTCGCATGGCTCGTCGGCATGTCCGACAGCTGGGTTCGCGATCGTATGCAGGCAGGGGATTTTCCCCGTCCCGGCGAAACCGCCGAGCAGTACGTCGAGGCCTTCGTCAACTTCCGCCTCGGCAAGGCAGGCGACAATGCGGATGGCCTGAACCTCGAGGATGAGCGCGCGCGCCTGGCGAAAGAGCAGGCCGACGCGAAGGCAATGGATAACGCGGAGCGCAGGCGCGAGCTTGCTTCTCTGCCAGACATGGTCGCCGCAGGTGCCGGCGTGATCGTGATGATCGTCGCCCAGCTTCAGCAGGTCGGTTCCCGCGTCAGCAAAGGCGACGTCAAACTCCGCGCTCGGATCGATACCGAGATCAACAACGTCCTCACCGACTTGAGCATGGCCCGGATCGAAGAGGCGCGCGGCGGGGGCTTTGATGACGACGAGCCCGACGACGACGGAGGTAACTGAACCGTACAGCGCCCCCGGCGCTCACGGTGTAGCGCTCGCGCAGGGTTGGTTGGCGGCATGCAAGCCGCGCGATCGGCCCCCGCTTTCCAAGTTCATGACCGAGCACGCCCGTTCCGATGACGGGGCGAGGATCCGGCCATTCCCGTTTCAGGCGGATATCGCCGATGCGTTCACCGACCCAGAGACGTCGCAGCTATCGGTCAGAAAGAGCAGCCGCATTGGTTACTCGACGATCCTGCAGTGCTTCGTCGCGTGGCGCATCGCTCACGATCCCGCGCGGACGCTGATCTATCAGCCCACGATCGATGACGCAGAGAAGTTCAGCCGGGATGATCTTGATCCGGTCCTGCAATGGGCCGTCGTGCGTAAGGTCGCGACGTTTAAGCCGCGGCATGCCGACAACCAGATCAGGGCCAAGCGGTACAAAGGCGGCTGGATACAGATCAAGGGCGCTAACAGCCCGAAAGAGTTTCGCCGCGTCACCGCGGACGACGTGTTTCTTGAAGAGTGCGACGGATACCCCTGGGCAACCAAGGAAGAGGGCGACCCCGCCCGCCTCGCCTTCAAGCGCAACCTGACATCGCCGCGGCGCTTCAGCGCTGCCGGTTCGACGCCGAAGGTGAAAGGCTTCAGTCGGATCGACGCCTTGTTCGAACAGGGCAGCCAGGAATTCCGATACGTCCCCTGCCCGCATTGCGGACACGTTCAAACGCTGGTGTTCGGCGACGGCACTGGCGCAGGAATCAGATGGGAGCCGAAGGAACATCCGACCCGCGCCTGGTATCAGTGCGAGCAGGGCTGTGAGATCGACGAAGCCGAGAAGCCTTGGATGGACGAGAACGGCGAGTGGCGCGCCCACAACCCGATCGCGTTTCCCCGGCACCGCTCGTTCCATATCTGGGCGGCGTACAGTCAGCACCCAGGCGCCGCGTGGCTGGAGATCGCGCGCGAGTTCATGGAGGTCCGCAAGGACCCGAACCTCCTGCGGACGTGGGTTAACCAGGTCCTCGGCGAGGCATGGGCGGAGCGCGGCGAGGCGCCGGAATGGCAGCGCCTCTATGATCGCCGGGAGAAGTCCATGCGGCTCGGCACCCCATCGGCGAAAGCCGGCCTGCTGATTGGCGCGGCGGACGTTCAGCGTGGCGGCGGGGGGCGTATCGATCTTGACGTGTGGGCGTTCGGTCCGGCCGGGCGTCGCGAGTTCGTAGAGCGCATCGAGGTTTTTGGGTCGATATCCGACAAGGCAACGTGGAAGAAGCTCGACGAGCAGATCTCGCGGACATGGTCGACGGAAGACGGTCGGTCGCTTCGCCTCGCCCGCGTCGCGATCGATTCCGGCGACGGCGAGAACACCATGGAGGTTTACAGCTGGGCTCGCCGCCATCCGGGCTTCGCCATGGCCGTCAAGGGGCGGCACGCGATCGCTGCCAACCAGCCTATCGGCGCGCCGAGTTGGCAGGATGTCACGGTCAATGGGCGAAAGCTGAAGAAGGGCGTCCGGCTCTGGAACATCGGCACATCGATGTTGAAGCTCGAGCTATTCGGCGACCTCGAAAAGGATAAGCCGGTCGACGGCGAGGCTTACCTCGATGGCTACGTCTACCTGCCGGACGGCACGACCGACGAATGGATCAAGCAGTTGGTTGCCGAAGAGCTTCGGATGATCCGGCTACGCAGCGGCGGGTTCCGGCGCGAATGGCACAAGGTTCGGGATCGCAATGAGGCTCTTGATAACGCGGTATACGCCCGCGCGGTCGCCTTCTCGTTAGGTGTGGATCGCTGGCGGGACCTGGACTGGCAGAAGGCCCGCGGCGACTTCACAAAACCTAACGCAGTAGCTGAGCGGCAAGTCGCGGCTGCCGAGAAGAAGGCGGACGCTCTTCGCGCTGACATCCAAAGCCAGCGCATGTCGGACTCTCGCACGGTGTCGTCGCCGCGGGCGAAGAAACAGAACCCGTTCACCAGCAACCGAAGGAGGTAGGCATGGCATACCAGCAGACCGATCTCGACAAGCTCCACTCGACCCTCGTCGCCGTAGCGACCGGTGCTCAGAAGGTGCGGTTCGCAGATGGTCGCGAGACCACCTTCCAGACGGTCGAAGCCGTGTCCGCGGCAATCGCCGTCGTCGACGCGCAGCTGAAGATGCAGGCGCGGGCACTGAGCGGCACTAACCGCTTCCGCGTGCCGTATTACCGCAGCGGCCTATAAGAATGGCTGAGCGCACCCTTATCGATCGGTTGTTCCGGCGTCCGGCTGCGGCACCGGCCCCAGTCCAGCCCCCGCGGCAACGCATCGCGCGTGGCGGCCCGCGTGCGGAATATGACGGCGCCACGTTCGGACGCCGCGCGGCGGGCTGGCGGCGGACGCAACGCGACGCGAACGGCGAGCTGTCGCCGGCGGTCGCCGCGGCGCTGCGCGGCATTGCTCGCGACCTAGTGCGTAACAATCCCTTCGCCGCGCGCGGCGTGTCCACGATCGCCAACAACCTCGTCGGCACCGGCATCACGTTCCAGGTCTACCGCGACGGCAAGATCGACAACCTGTTGAACGCGAAGGCGCGCGCACACTTCGATACCAGCGCGTGCGACAGCGGCGGCCGGCATGATCTCTACGGCCTTCAGCTGCAGGCCGCGCGGACGATCGTCGAAAGCGGCGCCGTGGTGGTGCGGCGCCGTTGGCGCCGGGCATCGGACGGCTTGCCGCTCCCGGTACAGCTTCAGGTTCTCGAGCCGGACTATATCGACCCGTCAAAGCATGGCCCGCTAGAAACCGCGCCCGGGGTGAACGGCGGCTTCCTCGTCAACGGCGTCCAGTTCAACCCGATCGGCGCGCGGGAGGGCTACTGGCTGTATAACGGCCACCCCGGCAGCGCGCGGCCTTCCTCGCTCGGTTCGACATTCATCAAGGCGGTGGACGTCGCCCATGTATTCCGCGCCGATCGCCCTGAGATGGAGCACGGGGCGACTTGGCTGGCTCCGATCGTTCTGCGGATGAAAGACTTCGCGGACTTCGAAGACGCGCAACTCACTCGCCAGAAACTGGCGTCAGCTTTCGTCGGCTTCGTCACTGGTGAGGACGACGGCGGTGTCATTCCAGGCATCCAAACCGAGGACGGCGTCAGCCCCGACGACCGCGAGCCCCTCGATTATATCGAGCCTGGAACGTTCCAGTACGGCCGACCCGGGGAAGAGGTGACGTTCTCGTCGCCCCCAGGGGTCGACGGGTATGCCGACTATACCAAGGTCTCGCTGCGCGCGATCGCGGCCGGCCTGGGTGTTCCATACGAGGCGCTGACCGGCGACCTGTCGAACGTCAATTTCTCGTCGGGCCGAATGGGCTGGCTGGAATATCAGCGCTCGCTGGCTGCCTGGCAGTGGACCATGTTCATCCCGCAATTCTGCGGCGCGGTCAGCGCGTGGATGATCGAGGCGCTTGAGTTCGTGGGCGAAAACGTCTCCGGAGTTACCGTCCGCTGGACACCCCCCGGCCGGGAAATGATCAATCCGTCGGACGAGGTGAAGGCATCGCGAGACGCGATCCGCGCTGGTGGCAAGACGATCTCGCAGTGGGCGCGCGAGCGCGGCGAGGATCCCGACACGTTCCTCGCCGAGGCGATTGCCGACTTCAAGAAGCTCGATGAGCTCGGGCTAGTCTTCGACTGCGATCCGCGTCGCGTGACCGCAGTCGGCAACCCTGCAGAAGCAGCGCCATCCGCGCCCAAGGAGTCCTGATATGACCGACATCCTGATTTACGGGATCGTGGGCGACGAGTGGGACGGCCTCGACGCCAAGACCCTCTTCGGCCTGATCGCGAGCAGCGACGACGACCTCGTCGTTCGCATCAACTCCCCCGGCGGCTACGTCATGGAGGGGCTGGCGATCTACAACGCGCTCGCCAGCGCCAAAGGCGCGGGCCGCAAAGTCACGATTCATATCGACGGCCTCGCCGCTTCGATGGCGTCCGTAATCGCCATGATCGGCGACGAGATCATCATGGCCGATAATTCTTTGCTGATGATCCACAATCCCTGGGATGTGGCCATCGGCGATGCGCGCGAGCTCCGCGCCGCTGCCGACAAGCTCGACGTCATCCGCGATCAGCTGGTCCGCATTTATTCCGGTCAGACCGGGCTTACGGCCGACGAGATCGTCCCGATGCTCGATGCCGAGACGTGGCTCACCTCCGAGCAGGCGCTCGAGCAGAAATTCATCACGTCCGTAACCGAGGCGTCCAGCGCCGCGGCCTGCGACGTCACTGCATTCGGGTTCCGCAAGGCCCCGGAAACCCCGCGCATCTCCGCAATGGCGATGATCGGCAAGCCAAAAGCGGCCGCGTCCGCTCCTCAACGTCCACAGGAGACAACCATGGACCTCTATAAGACCCGCGCGGCGCTGGTTGCCGCGATCGACAAGTACCAAAAGGAGGGCGGCACGCAGAATGAGATCGATAAGATCGTCAATTCCGCGGCCGCGCTCGATGCCAAGGACGCCCTGCCCTCGACCGGCGCGCTTGCCCTGGCTGCCGCGGCAACTGCCAGCACCGCAAATGCGGCTCAGTCGAGCGACGTGCAGGCTGCGATCGCAACCGAGCGCACGCGCATCGGCGGCATCCGCTCGCTGGGCACGAAGCACGGCATGACCGCGGCATTCATCGACGACCTCGTCAACGGTGATACCACGCTTGCCGCGGCGCGCGAGAAGATCCTCGACAAGCTCGCCGAGGGCGGTGACGCTGCCAACGTCGGCCACAACAGCCCGGCCCGCGTCACGGTCGATCAGCGCGACAAGTTTCGGGAAGGCGCGACCAACTGGCTGCTCGTCAAGGCGGGCGTCGCCCATCTTGTCGAGAAGGCGCACGCTCTCGCTCATCCCGGCGAAAAGGCGCTGAAGATCGATCCGGGTGAGTTCCGCGGCATGCGCAACGTCGACCTGGCGCGGGAATCACTGGAGAACGCCGGCACCAACACCCGCTCGATGCGCGACCCCGACATGATCGTCCGCCACGCGATGACCTCGCAGGCAGCCGTCATCACGCAGACGACCAGCGACTTCCCCGTCCTGTTCGAGAACGCGATCCACCGCATCCTGCAGGCGGCCTATGCCACCACGCCGGACACCTGGACCCGCTTCTGCGGCATCGGCACCGTGACGGACTTCCGTCCGCACACGCGGTACCTGCGCGGCAGCTTCGGTGCGCTCGATCAGGTGAACGAGGCTGGCGAATTCAAGAACAAGCCGATCCCAGACCTCGCCCGCGAGATGATCGTTGCCAAGACGGTCGGCAACATGATCAACCTGAGCCGCCAGGCGATCGTGAACGACGACATGGACGTGTTCTCCGGCCTCGCCGTGGATCTCGGCCGCGCCGCCAAGCTGACGATCGAGGTCGACGTCTACGCGCTGCTGAACAGCAACCCCGTAATGAACGACGGACTCCCGCTGTTCGACGCCGCGCACGGCAACCTCGCGGCGACCGGCGCAGCGCCTTCGGTCGCGGCATTCGATGCCATGGACGCTGCCATGGGCGCCCAGAAGGACATCAGCGGCAACGAGTATCTGGAGATCGGCCTTGATCGCCTGCTCGTGCCGCGCAGCCTGCGCGGTGCTGCAATCACCATCAACGGGAGCGAGTACGACCCCGATGCGGTGAACAAGCTGCAGAAGCCGAACATCGTGAAGGGCCTGCTCAGCGATGTCATCGCCACGCAGCGCCTGACCGGCCCAGCCTATTACGGCTTCGCCGATCCGAGCACCGCGCCGGCACTCGAGGTGGTCTTCCTCAACGGGGTGACCGAGCCGTTCACCGACAGCCAGGACGGCTGGCGCGTCGACGGTGTCGAGTGGAAGGTCCGCCACGACTACGGCACCGGCGCGGTCAACTACCGCTCGGCGTACAAGCAGCCGGGCGCCTGATCGGCCCCGTCTGAGAAATAGGAGGGCAGCTGCGCGCTGCTCTCCTGCATCTGGAGATATCCCATGAAGTTCATCACGCTCTTGAGCGCCGCCTATGTCGGCGGCGTTCTCCGGCATCCCCATGAGGGTTCGATCCCCGTGTCGGACGCCGATGCCAAACGCCTCGTCGACGACGAGAAGCTCGCCGAAGACGTCACCGAAGGCTTCTCGGACGAGCAGGTCGCGGAGGTACCCGAGGAAGCGATCACGATAGCGAGCGGCCAAGTCCCCGCGGCCGAGCTCAGCAACCCTCACCTCTCGCAGGTCGCCCCGGCGGCCACCCCCGAAGCAAAGCCCGCCCGCAAGGGCGCGGCCTCGAAGGAGTAAGCCAGCATGGCACGTAATTTCGTCCAGCCGGGTGACACGCTCACCCTCACCGCGCCGCGCGCCCTCGCGAGCGGCGACGGTTTCATGGTCGGCGGCATCTTCGCCGTTGCTCTTGCAGCGGCTGCGATTGGTAAGCCGGTCGAGGCGCGGCGCGTCGGAGTCTGGGACCTGACCAAGGCGGCCGGCGCGGCGTGGACCGCAGGGCAGAAGCTCTACTGGGACAACACCGCGTTCAACGTCACCACGACCGCGAACGCCAACCTGATCGGTGCCGCCACACAGGCAGCCGCGTCAGCGGCCGTCACCGGTCGCGTGCTGCTCACCGGCCAGATCGCCGCCTAACCCACCGGGGTTCCCTCCCCTTGACCCGGTGGAAACTGACGGGCGGCGTGGGCGACACGTCGCCCGTCCATTGTATGGAGCGATCCCCCATGAAGAAGATCACCATCTTCGGCCCGACGATCGTGGCTGGAGAAATCCGCCATCCCCACGAAGGCGCGATCACCGTGTCGAATAAGGAGGCCAGCCGCCTCGCGCTTGCGGGTGTGCTCGCTGGCGATGCCGAGGACGCTGAGGGCGACCATCATGACGACGCGGAGCCGGTCGGCGATGGCCTGGATGCGATGCTCGTCGACGACCTCAAGGCGCTTGCCGCGCTCGAAACTGTCGACCTGACCGGCGCCAACCGCAAGGACGACATCATCGCCGCGATCCGCGCGCATCGTGCGGCGAAGACCGACTGATATGGACCCGTTCGCCCTCGCTCTCGACGCCCTGTTTATGGCGCCAGGATCGGCGGCGGCCGTGTTCCAGCCGGCGGACGGTGTGCCGGTCAATGTCCGTGTGATCCGCAGCGCGCCAGATCGCGATACCGGGTTCGGGCAAGGCCGCGTGATCGACAACGCCGGCACCATTTTGGAACTGCGGAGGTCCGACGTTGAGACTCCGCAGCCCGGCGATTTCGTCGTGATCGGCGGCGAGATAGTCGACGGCCAGGTCACCGGCGGCGACGTCTTCACGCTGTTCGGAGACCCGGTGCTCGACCTCGAGCGGATCGGCTGGACCTGCGGC
>NZ_JAPZPR010000003.1:0-488547 GCF_040407565.1 Sphingomonas faeni | reverse complement strand
GCATGCCGCCAGCGTTCATTCTGAGCCATGATCAAACTCTCAAGTTTATGTCACCAGCCAATCGCAGTGGAATTCCACGATCAACCAGCTCATCTCAAGGAGCCGCTCTGCACAATATCATTCAGACACCCCATCCAGCCGAAGCCGATTGGAGTGTCCATTACATATGGAATATGTGAAGGACATATGAGAACGACTTAGCTTTAAACGATACCCCGAACCCTTGAGGAGCCCGGAAACCGCAAGCCGCCGCCCACATGTCCCTTCATCTTAACCTACAATGTCAAAGAGCCGACAAAAATACCGACACTCGCATAACCTCCCTTTCGAGAAGCTTGGAGCATCTGGTTTTTTGCGACCGCAGCAACCAGACCGTGTGGCCGTTCGCTGCGGTGACACCCCTCTAGGGCCGCCTCGCAGAACCGTCAAACACTATTTTACAGTTCGATGGCACTTTTTGCGAAATCGGTCTTGGGATGCCCAGTGGCGCCGAACGGGGCCTTGTCGGCCTTAACGCGGATGCAGCCTGGCTAGCGCTATGCCCGCAAGGTTCTGTGCTCGACCGATATGCCGGATCCGAACGCGATCGAAACCTGCGGCCAGATCCGTAAAGCGGGTTCGGTGTGTCTCAAGCTCCGGTGATCGACATCGCGCCGTTCCGTTGGCTTGCGTGACGACGAGCGTGGAATCCCCCAGGAGCATGATGTCGCGGTCGCCGTTCTGGGCCGCCACCTCCAACGCAAGGATCGCCGCCAACCATTCGGCGTCGCTGTTGCTGCCCTCGCCAAAGTCGTGGCGGTAATGGGAAACGCCCTTGCGAACGACGGCGCATTCGATCGGCCCCGGATTCGGCCGACATCCACCGTCGAAGAACAGCTTGATCGACCGCCCGTATGTCATGAGGCCTTTGCTCGTGCATCAGACGTCCCTTGGCCGGATGCGATACGCTTCCTGTGCGCAAGGGCTGCGCCGATGGCGAGCATCCCGAGCCCCGCGACAGGCGAACCACGACGGATCGACCGAAGGCCGCCCAACGCAAGGATCGATGCGGGCAAGCCTCCATGCACGCCAGTCATATGAGCGACCACCAGGCCCCCTGCCCCGCTCGCCTCCACGGATCGAGCAGCAGGCAGAGCCTCGACGTCTATCGCAACGGTATCGGCAACAGTCGCGCCTCGCGTCCCGATTGGCGTAGCGACACCGGTGGTTGTATCACTGGTCGTCTGGTGTTCCAGCTCGGAATTGAGCTCTGCGCCGAGCAGGAAGACGTAGGCGGAAAGCCACAGCCACGTCAGCAGCACGATGACCGCGCTTAGCGAACCATAGGTCGCACCGTAATTGCCGAAGCGTGACACATAGATGCCGAATCCGATCGTCGCGCCGAGCCAGACCAAGGTGGCGGCCAGCGAGCCCGGTGTCAGCCATGCCCATCTCGCCTTGTGACGGTTGGGGCCGAACCGATACAAGCATGCCGCCGCGGTGACGCCCAGCGACGCGAGCACACCGTAACTGACGAGGCGGATCGCCAGCAGCAGGATTTCCGGCGCGCCGGGTATCAGGCTGTCGAGCAGCGCGAACGCCGCGGTCGAAAGTGCAGCGACCAAGGCCAGCATCACCGCGCCACCGGTGATCGCGAAGGCGAGCAGGTTCAGGGCGATGAAGCCCCGCGTTTCCTTCTCCTCATACGCGATGTTGAGCGCGGTCACGATCGACGACGCGCCCTTGGTGCCGCCGTACAAGGCGATGCCCAGCGCGATGACGAGACCGAAACCCTTCTTGCCTTCCGACGTGCCGACGACAGTGGCAAGTTGGTCGCCAATCACGCGGGCCGCGTCCTCAGGCAAGACGTTGAACAGCGCGCGGATATTCGCGACGACCGTCGCGGTATCGGCGACGAGGCCGTAGATCAGCACGACCGACGCCAGCAGAGGGACGATTGCGGCAAATCCGTAAAAGGCGGTCCCCGCCGCGATCAGCCCGACATTGTCGTTGCCCGCCTCGGCCCAGGTCCGCTTCAGGACTTTCCACCAGTCGCGCGCCGACATCGACCAGGGGCTGGTGGCGGTGTTCGGCACAGAGTTCGTATCGGCCAGCGTCTGGGTCCTCGGAAACGGCACGCGAGGATGGTCCCGCGTCAGCCTAACGCGGCATGACGCGAAACGTGCCGGATGTTCGACGCGTCAGAGTTGCCGCAAGGCCTGTGCCGGACGCGCGCCGAGGATCGGCCATGCCCCGATCAGCCCGATCGCCATCGTCAGCCCCGCACCCCCGACCAACGTACTAAACACGGTCGCGTAATCGGGCAGCCATTCGAACGTGAACAGCTGCGTCACGACATACCACGCACCGCCAAGCCCGAGCAGCAGGGCGAGCACCGACAGGATCACGCTGAGAAACGCATACTCCAGCGCCTGGACCGCCAGCACCTGGCGGCGTGTCGCGCCCAGGGTCCGGAGGATCACCCCGTCATACGTCCGGGCCTCGCGCGCAGCGGCGATCGCGCCGATCAGCACGGCGATCCCGGCGAGGATCGCGACCGACGCCGCAGCGGTGATCGCGGCTGCCATCTGCGACACGATCGCGCGGACCTGCCCGAGCACGCCGCGCACTTCGATCACCGACACCGACGGGAACCGCGGCAACAGCGCACGCGTCACCATCGCCTCCTGCCCCGGCGCCAAATCGATCGTCGCGGCGAGGTTATGCGGCGCGTCCTGGATCGCGTTGGGGGAGAAGACCAACACGAAATTGAAGCCGAGCGTATCCCAGCTGATCCGACGGAACGACGCGATCGTCGCGGTACGCTCTACTCCGAGCAGCGTGTAGCTGAGCGGATCGCCGATCCTCAGGTCGAGCACCTTGGCCAGTCGCTCGTCGACCGAGACGAGGGGCCCCCCCTTGTAATGACGCGGCCACCAGCGGCCGGCGGTCAGCGCGCTCCCCTCAGGCAGCGTCTCGGAAAAGGTCAGGCCACGTTCGCCGCGTAGGGCCCAGGCGCCTTCGGGCAGCGTCTTCAGGTCGGCGACGCGAACCGTGCCATAGCCGGTGATCGTGCCGCGCATCGCCGGCACCATTCGGATCACCGGATGGATGGCGACGGCCGCGACGACCCGGCGAAACTCGGCTTCGCGATCGGGGGGCACGTCGAGCGCAAACAACGCGGGTGCGCGTTGCGGCACGGTCCGCGCGATGTTGGCGTCGATGCTGGTGCGGATCCCGGCCAGCAGGACGAACAGCGTCAGGCCGAGGCCGAGCGCGACGACCAAGGTCCCGGTGCGTGCACCCGGCCGATGCAGACCCGCAACCGCCAGCCGAAGCAGCGGGCTTCGCGGCCTCGGCAGCATGGCGGCGCCGCGGCGGACGCACCAGCCGAACAGCGCGAGGATCGCAAGAACGCACGCCACCGCCGCGAGAAAGCCCGCGCTCAGGCCGGGTTGTTCCGCGGTCAGCAGCGCGAGCGCTACGATCGCCGCCCCCGCGCCGAGTACCCAGGGCAGCGTCCGCCGCAGCGGCACGCGACGCTCGCCCGGCAATCCGCGCAGCAGGCCGGCGGCGGGGATTCGCCCTGCTTCGATCAGCGGCGGCGCGGTGAAGGCGAGCGCGATCAGCATGCCGTACGCAGCAGCGAGCGCGAGCGGTGCGACCTGGACGGTGAAGCGTGGCGCGACCGGCAGCACGTCGCCCGCGAGCCACACGATCAGCGGCACCGTCACGACGCCGGCGATCAATCCGGCTACGATCCCCATCGCCGCGACCACCGCGACCTGCATGATGTAGATTCGCGCGATGATACCCGAGGTCGCGCCGAGCACCTTCAACGCGGCGATGCTGCCACGGCGCGCGGTGAGGTAGGACGACACGCCGTTGCCGACACCGATCCCGGCAATGACCAGCGCGGAGAGCCCGACGAGCAGGAGGAACTGGCCCATCCGGTCGACGAAGTGCTCGGCACCGGGCGCGGCACGATCGCGCGTCTTGGTTTCCCAGCCACCGGCTGCGAACGCCGCCTTGAAGCGATCGGTGGCGGTGGTCGGCGAGGCACCGTTGACCAAGCGGACCCGATATTTGCTTTCGTACAGGCTGCCGGGCTGGACGAGCCCGGTTCGCGCGATCCCCGCGAGCGAAACAATCGCGACCGGGCCGAGCGTGAACCCCTCCCCCAACCGGTCCGGCTCGCTCGTGACGATCCCGCCGACGGTGAACGCCGCGGTGCCGAGCTTGAGCTGCGCGCCGGTCTCGATCCCAAGGCGCTCGGCCAGCGCGGGCACGATCAGCACGGTGTTCGCGTCGAGCGGCTTCGCCCAACGCCCGCCGCGCAATTCCAGCGTCCCGTAGAGTGGATAGGCGGCATCGACGCCCTTGAGTTCGATCGGCACGCTGTTGGTGCCGCGCACCGCCATCGCCTGCATCCGCACCGTCTCGGACACCGTGCCGAGCCGCGCCATCGCCGCGCGTTCGTCGGGTGTCGCAGCACGTTGCGACGCGGCGAATTCGACGTCGCCGCCGAGGATCGCACTACCGCGGGAGGCGAGCTCGGTATCGATCGCCTGCGTCAGGCTGCCGATCGCGGCGAGCGCGCCGACGCCGAGGAACAGGCACGCGAGCAACAGCCGCAGCCCGCGAAACCGCAGGTCGAGTTCGCGCCGCGCAAGCCGCCACGCCAGCCGCCAGTCGTTCACCGCGAGCGATCCGCGACGATACGGCCGTCGCCCAGCTCGACGATCCGGTCGCAGCGTGCCGCCAGCGCAGGATCGTGCGTGATGACGATCAGCGTCGC
This sequence comes from Sphingomonas faeni, assembly GCF_040407565.1. Taxonomy (GTDB): domain Bacteria; phylum Pseudomonadota; class Alphaproteobacteria; order Sphingomonadales; family Sphingomonadaceae; genus Sphingomonas; species Sphingomonas faeni_F. Next base: position 483,770 of record NZ_JAPZPR010000003.1, on the reverse strand, counting down.
GCCGGTCGCGGCACGGCGATCAAACAACAGGTCCATGATCGACGCCCCGGTCGCGGTGTCGAGATTGCCGGTCGGTTCGTCGGCGAACACGATATCGGGCCTGGGCCCCAGCGCCCGGGCGATCGCGACACGCTGTTGCTCGCCGCCCGACAATTGGGTCGGGTAATGGCCGATCCGGTGCGACAGGCCGACCGCCGCCAGTTCGGTCTCGGCACGCGCGAACGCGTCGGGCATCCCGGCCAATTCCATCGGCACCGCGACGTTCTCCAGCGCGGTCATCGTCGGCAGCAGGTGGAAGGCCTGGAGGACGATGCCGATCCGCCCGCGCCTTGCCCGTGACAACGCATCCTCGTCGAGCGCGCCGAAATCGAGCCCGGCCACGCGCACGCTGCCGCCGCTCGCCTGTTCGAGTCCCGACAGGATCGCCATCAGCGACGACTTGCCCGACCCGGATGGCCCGAGCAACGCGATGCTGGTGCCGCGCGCGATCTCGAGGTCGATGCCCTTCAGGATCGTCGTCGCCGCGATCGCCGCGCCTAGCGTCAGGGTGACATCGCGGATTGTGATCACCATGTCGTCAGCATGGTCGGGCACCGTGTCGTGCGCACTATCGGTCATGGGCGGTTGGAGATCTTTACGTTGGAGCGAAATCGAAACAGCAGGCGCTGGACACTCTATGGGGTCGGCATCGTCCTTCTCCAAGCCGGCTTGCTCGCAGGCTGTGATCGCAGCGCCGAGGCCCCTACCCCCGCGCCTACGGCAAACGCCGTTGCGTCGGTCGCCGCGACGCCGGCACCAAAAGGCCCGCCCAAGCTGATCCTCGCATTCGGTGACAGCCTCTATGCGGGCTATGGGCTCGATCGGGGCCGGAGCCTGCCCGATGCAGTGCAGGCGCGGCTGCGACGCGACGGGATCAATGCGACGATCGTCAATGCAGGCGTCTCGGGCGATACCAGCGCGGCGGGGCGCCAGCGGTTCGCGTTCGCGCTCGACAACATGGCGCGCAAGCCGGATCTCGTGCTGATCGGTCTCGGCGGCAACGACGTCCTGCGACAGATTTCACCGGCGGAAACCCGCGCCAACATGACCGCGATGATGGACGAGGCGAAGCGCCGCGGAGTTCCGGTCATGCTCACGGGCATGATGGCACCGCCCAATCTCGGCCCGGACTATACCAGCCAGTTCAACGGCATATGGCCCGACCTGGCCAAACGGTATCACGCGGCGATCTATCCCTTCATCCTCGATGGCGTGATCGGCAATCAGCGGCTGATGCAGGCGGACCGGGTGCATCCCAACCCGACGGGCGTGGCGCGGATTGCAGCCCGCGTTGCGCCCGTCGTCGAAACGGCGTTAGGAAAGGTACGCTGATCGTAGCGTGGAGCCCGAACCGGCCCCATGTAGCGGGCGGCAAGGCCGAAAATCGGGTCGCAGTCGACGACCATTCGGTGAAGCAGGGCGCGACGCGTCACCGTGCATGCGCGCGGCAGGACGCAGGATAAAGGGACTCGAATGCAATTGAGCGGATTGATCGCACGACTCGGTCGACATCTCGATCTGACGGATGCGGAACGGGAAGCGATCCTGCAGGCCGAAAAGGGCGAACGTCGTCTGAAGGCCGGCGACGTGCTGATGGCGGAGGGCGGCGAGAGTCATGCGCTGTATGTCGTGCGCCAGGGCTGGCTGCATTCGTCGACCAAGCTGATCACCGGCGGCCGGCAGATCCTGCGGTTTCACTATGCGGGCGACTTGATCGGGACGTCGAGCATGGCGTGGTCGCAGGCGGCGGCGACGCTGACCGCGATCTCCGACTGCATCGTCATCGAGATGCCGAAGACTTCACTGGGCCTGCTGTTTCGCGCGCAACCGCGGATCGCCGGACTGCTCTATGCGATCGCCGCGGCGGAGAACGTCGCGATGAGCGACCGGCTGACGACGATCGGCCGGATGGGCGCTAGCGAGCGGTTGTCGACGCTGTTGCTCGATATCATGGCGCGACTGCGGGTGACCGCCGGCGGGATCGTCGACTCGTTCGACCTGCCGCTGACGCAGACCGATATCGGCGATGCGCTCGGCCTGACCAAGGTCCACGTCAACCGGACGATCCGCGCGCTGGAGAAGAGCGGCGTTATCGAGCGGACTGGTCGCCGGGTGAAGATCGTCGACGAGGCGTCGCTCGTAGCGTCGACCGGGTTCGTCGATCGCTACGGCGAGATCGAGACGGCGTGGCTGCCCGCCGCGGCGTGAGGGGTTGCCGATCCTCCCCGCCTGGGGAAGTGTCGCCGAAGGTGACGGAGGGGGAGGATACCGATCCCCTGCCCTCCGCCCCCCTCCGTCGGGTTGACTTCTGCCCCCCCTGGCGGGCAGCGTCTTCGAGGTCAGGTGCGGTCGACCACGAACAGCGTAACGCGGTCGTACTTGATGTCTAGCGGGTTGAAGATCGTCTCGGGGACGAACGATCGATCGGTGACCGCGATATCCTTCAGTCCGGCCAGCTTGAACGTGCCGAGCTTGATCTCCTTGGGCGGCTGGCCGTCCCGCTCCAGCGTCACCGCATCGACGAACACGTCGTCATGCTTGGTGAACAGGATGTGCGGCGCCAGCGTGCAGACCATCCGGTTATAGGTCGCCGTGATGCATTTACGCAGCGCGATCGCCTGCAATAGCAGCGCGTTGGCGTTAGAGGGCGAGGACTGGTCTGGGGTCGAGGTCATGTTGTGCATCGCAGCATAAGTTAAGGGATCGGTGCCGTTAGGCCGAACGCGGCGGGCGCGACAAGGACTAACTTGACGCCATAGCCGCTTTATACCGGGTTTTCGACCTCGTCGGTATGGACGTCGAAACCGACCAGCCGCGCCGGGCCGAAGCTGGTGGTGAGTGCGGTATCGGTGGCGTCGCGTCCCCGTGCCATCAGGATCCGGCCGATCCGCGGACGGTTGTGGCGCGCGTCGAGCGTATGCCATGTACCGCTCAGATAGACGTCGAACCATGCCGAGAAATCCATCGGCGCGTCGACCGGCGGGATGCCGATGTCGCCGAGATATCCGGTACAATAGCGTGCGGGAATGTTCATGCAGCGGCATAGCGTGATGGCGAGATGCGCGAAGTCGCGGCACACGCCCTGGCGTTCCTGATAGACGTCCCACGCGGTCTTGGTCGAGCGCGCGAAATGATAGCCGAACTCGACATGGTCGTGGGCGAAATCGACGATCGCCTGGACGCGCTGCCAGCCCGCGGGAACGTGTCCGAACAGCGACCATGCCGTCTCGGAAAGCCGGTCGGTCTCGCAGTAGCGGCTGCCGAGCAGGTAGATCAGGATATCGTCGGGCAGGTCCTCGACCGCATGCTGGACCGCGTCGGGGGAGACGGGGTCGGGCAGGCCGCTGTCCTCGATCGTGAAGTCGCACGACAGCGTCAGGCCGCCCTTGGGCACGGTGAACCGCGAGCAGACATTGCCGAACGCGTCGAGATAATCATAGGTCGGCACGTCGGGATCGGCGGCGAGCCGGTGAGGCGTCACCAGATCCTTGTTGCGCGACGGATGCAGGCTCAGCATCGCCATCATCGGCGTTGCGACGTCGGTTTCGAAACGAATGTCGTAGCCGGCTCGGATCAGCATCGATGTTCCCCCTTGATGCCTGGTGTCACGCGGTTTGCGATGATGGATGGTGCTGGATAGCCGTCTCGGAATCCTCGTCGACGGTGATGTCGACCGACACGCTCATGTCGAGAAAACTGCCGGGAAAGCCGCTCCAGGTGCCCGAGACCGGGACCGCCTGGTAGATATCACGTGCGACGGCGACGCGGACGAGCCCGCGATTGCCGACGATGCCGTTGGTAGGATCGAACTCGACCCAGCCCGAGCCCGGCAAATACACGCGCACCCACGCGTGCGTGTTGCCGCCACCGGTACGATGCTCGCGCCGTGTCGGATTGTAGACATAGCCCGAGACGAACCGCGCCGCGAAGCCTAGCGCGCGGACCGCCTCGATCATGAGCATCGCGTAATCGCGACAGGTCCCCTTGCGCTTGGCGAGCGTCTCGATCGGCGTCTGCGTGCCCTTCTCGGGACGCTGGACATAGGTAAACTCACGTTTGATCGCGGCGGTCATCTCCGACAGCAACGCCAGCGTATCCGTCTTCCCGCCAACACCGACGAAGCGCCGCGCCCAGCTGTCGATCTCACGCTGCGGATCATGATGCTGGCGTTCGATCGAGCGCAGCAGATCGGGCATCTCTTCCGACGAATAAGTGAAAGGATACTGCCGCGCATAGCGCTCGATATCAACGCGCTGCAGTTCCCCTGGCGTGTGATCGAGGCGGACCGTGCTGTCGATCACGAGGTCCTTCGCGCGCTTGGCGAAGGTGGCGATCGCGACCGCGTTGCCGAACACGTCGTGCAGCCAGCGGATGTCGGAGGGCTCAGGGCTGATCGTCAGCGTCGCGTCGATCAGGCGCTGGTCGTAGCTTTCGCGCGGCCGGACCATGATCCGGTGCTCGCCGAACGCAACCGGTTGGCGATACGAGTATTTGGTTACATGAGAGAGCGTTAGAGATGGCATCGAGGATCCACGTCGCATGAACAGCACTGCCAGCCAAACGCTGCTTGGGACCGAAGATGCCGCACCGGTCATGGTGGTCAACCCCAAAGGTGCGTCATCGTTCCTGCTGATCGGCGATCATGCCGGAAATGCCGTCCCGACGCGGTTGAACGCGCTTGGCCTTAGCGACGCCGACCTGTCGCGCCACATCGGCTGGGACATCGGCATCGGCGAGCTGGGCGCGATGCTGGCGGCGCGGCTCGACGCGGTGTTCGTCCGGCAGACCTATTCACGGCTGGTGATCGACTGCAATCGCAACGAAACCCAGCCGGATCTTATCGCCGAGGTCAGCGACGCGACGATCATACCAGGCAATGCTGGCCTCGCAGAAGCGGACCGAGCGGCGCGCCTGGCGGAGATTCACGCACCGTATCAGGCCGCCATCGCAACCGAGCTCGCGCGGCGCGACGCAGCGGGCATGGCGACGGTGCTCGTCGCGTTGCACAGCTTCACGCCGGCGATGCGCGGGCCTTTGCGCGATCGGCAACGTCCCTGGCATATCGGCATCCTGCACGACGGCGGCGATACCGCCTTCGCGCACGCGCTGCTCGCGGTGCTGCGTGACGAGCCCGACCTCGTCGTCGGCGACAACGAGCCGTATCGGATGGACCTGATCGACTACACCATTCCCCGCCACGCCTATCCGGCCCGCCGGCCCTATGCGGAAATCGAGATCCGGCAGGACCTGCTCGGTGACAGCGCTTGCCGCGAAGCCTGGGCGGACCGCCTCGCGCGGCTGTTGCCGGCCGCGGCAGATGCGAGCGCTCTGCACCAAGGAGCGCAACCGCGAGACTAGCGCCTTCGCCGAACGAACCCTGACGAGTTGATGGTGGACCGCTTCCGCCTCGCCACCGATGACACTCGACGAGCGCCGCAGCTCGTCATCCTGACGAAAGTCAGGACCCAGATCACAAGTGTTGCGCTGTCCAACTCTGGGCCCTGACGAACGTCAGGATGACGTCGTGTCGCATACCTCTCGAACTCGGTCGTGTTGCAATGCGGCAACAGCCCGACGACGATCCAACTCTGCAAACCGTTTCCGGCTTGATATGATGTATCATAAAGCTTTAACCGCCTCGTCATTCAGGGACGACACAGGGAAATTCGATGAAGACGATGCTATTCGGCGCCACTGCCCTGGCCGCCCTCCTGACGCCACGGGCGCACGCGCAAACTATCACCGCAAGTTCCGCCACGCCCCCTGCCGCCCCGGTCAACGCCCCCCCGGTGAACCAGCGCGACATCATCGTCACCGCACCGCTCCAGACGAGCGAGCGCGACGTGTTGCAAGGCACCACCGTCCTCACCGGGCAGGAGCTCACCCGCCAACTGCGCCCGACGATCGGCGAGACGCTCGCGCGCCAGCCCGGCGTGTCCGCCACCTCGTTCGGCCCCAGCGCGTCGCGGCCGATCCTGCGCGGGTTCCAGGGCGACCGCGTCCGCGTCCTGACCGACGGGATCGGCTCGATCGACGTGTCGAATACCTCGGTCGATCACGCGGTCATCATCGACCCGTTGCTCGCCGAACGGATCGAGGTGCTGCGCGGGCCGACTGCGCTGCTGTACGGCTCGTCGGCGGTCGGCGGCGTCGTCAACGTGATCGACACGCGGATCCCGCGCACCGTGCCCGAGAACGGCTACCGCGTGAACGGGATCGGCACCTACGGTTCGGCTGCGAACGAGCGTTCGGGCGGGATGGCCGGCGACGTCGCGGTCGGCGATCATCTCGTGCTGCATGCCGACGGCTCCTATCTGAAATCGGGCGACCTGCGCACCGGCGGCTACATCCTGTCGCGCGACGCTCGCGCCCAAGCGCTGGCGACCGCCGCCCTGCCCGTCGACGCCAACGAAGCCGACCCCATCGATTATGCCGCCTCGGCACGGTTGAAGGGCAAGTTGCCCAACACGCAGTCGGAAACCTGGACTGCGGGCGCGGGCGCGTCGATCATCACCGACACCGGCAGCCTCGGCATCTCGTACAGTCACTATGACAGCCTGTACGGCGTGCCGGTCCGCTACGCGACGCTGCCTGGCCAAGAGCAGGAGGCCCCTCGCCTCGACATCGTCCAGAACCGCGTCGACCTGCGCGGCGAGATCGATACCGGCGGCGACGTCCTCAGCAAGATCCGCGTCCGCATCGGCCAGGCAAGCTATCGCCATTTCGAGCTGGAAGAAGACAATTCGGTCGGCACCGCCTTCTACAACAAGGGCCTCGAAGGGCGCCTCGAAGTCGTCCAGGCGAACCGCGGCGGCTGGCAGGGGGCGTCGGGCGTGCAGTTCTACAACCGAATCTTCGACGTGGTCGGTGACGAGGCCTTCCTGCCGAAGAACGAGACCAACCAGACCGGCCTCTTCACGCTCCAGCAATATGAGTCGGGCAGGTTCCGCGCCGAGGGCGGTCTGCGCTACGAGATCACCGATCTGGCCGCGCGTACGCCAGCGGACGATCTCCGGTTCTTCCGCGGGAGCCAGAGTTATCACGCGGTGTCGGGCTCGCTGGGCACGTCCTACGGCCTGACGGACGGCGTCCGGATCGGCCTCAACGCGTCGCGTACGGAGCGCGCGCCGTCCGCCGAGGAGCTGTTCGCCAACGGCGCACATGCCGGAACGCAGGCGTATGAACTGGGCAGCGCCGACTTCAGGCTGGAGAAGTCGTGGGGGCTAGAAGGGACGCTGCATGCGCATGGCGACGGCTTCAGCTTCGACGCGTCGGCCTATTACAACTGGTTCTCCAACTATATCTCGGAAAATCGCGTCGATCCGTCGGTATGCCAGACCGCCGCGACCCCGTCGGGCCGGATCGTCGACCTGCCCTGCTTCCAGTATCAGCAGGCCGATGCGCGCTATTACGGGGTCGAGGCCAACGCCTCGGTGCGGCTGGCCCGGATCGGCGGCTATGTGATCAACGCCGATGCGCTCGGCGATTACGTTCATGCCAACATCGTCGACGACGGTCCCGTGCCGCGCATTCCGCCGATGCGCGTGCTCGGCGGGCTGGAGGCGCAGGGCGACCGGGTGAACGGCCGCATCGAGGTCGAGCACGTGTTCGACCAGAATCGCATCGCGGCGTTCGAGACGCCGACCAGCGACTATACGATGGTCAACGCTTCGATCGGACTCAGCCCGTTCGGCAAGGACGGCAAGACGAGTTTGCTGCTGAGCGCCAACAATCTGTTCGACGTCAATGCCCGGCGCCACGCCAGCTTCCTCAAGGACTTCGCACCGCTCGCCGGCCGCGATTTCCGCGCAACGCTGCGCTTCGGGCTGTGACTTGACCGTGCGGGTCCCGTCCGCCGGTGCGGTCGGGACCCATGCAATACCGGGATCGACCGTGCGGGGCTCGATCCTCCCACGCCGACGAACCGAAATCACTACCTGCCAGGCTGGCGTCACCGCCCCGTTCTGATACCTTTGCGGCCTTGGGGCGTTATCACCCCGACGCAAATTCTGGGATCAGCATGACCGAACAGACCATCTTCCCCGTGACCAACGCCTGGGCCAAGCAGGCTCGTATCGACAGGGCCGGCTACGACGCGATGTACGAGGCTGCGACGACCAATCCGGGCAGCTTCTGGCTCGATCAGGCGCAGCGTCTGACATGGACGAAGATGCCGACGATCGCGGGTGACTGGTCGTTCGGGAAGAAGGATTTCCATATCAAATGGTTCGAGGACGGCGAGCTGAACGTCGCCGCGAACTGCCTCGACCGTCATCTGGACTCGCGCGGCGATCAGATCGCGATCATCTGGGAGCCGGACAGCCCCGACGCCGAGCCGCGCCGTTTCACCTACCGCGAACTCCATGCCGAGGTCTGTCGCTTCGCCAACGTGCTGACTGCACAGGGCGTCGTGAAAGGTGATCGCGTGACGATCTACCTGCCGATGATCCCGGAGGCGGCGTTCGCGGTGCTCGCCTGCGCACGACTCGGCGCAGTGCATTCGGTCGTGTTCGGCGGCTTCTCGCCCGAGGCGATCGCCGGCCGGATCGAGGATTGCGGGTCGAAGATCGTCATCACCGCGGACGAGGGTCGCCGCGGCGGCAAGACGATCCCGCTCAAGGCCAATGTCGATGCCGCCGCAGCCCGCGCGCCGGGCCTCGAACGCGTCGTCGTCGTGCAGTCGACCGGCGGCGACGTGACGATGCATCCGCGCGACGTCTGGTATCACGAGATCGCCGGGGGCGTCTCGGTCGACTGCCCCGCCGTTTCCGTGAACGCGGAAGACCCGTTGTTCGTGCTGTACACGAGCGGGTCGACCGGCAAGCCCAAGGGCGTGCTCCACACCAGCGGCGGCTATCTCCTCTGGGCAGCCTATACGCACGAGATGGCGTTCGATTACCGCGCCGGTGACGTCTTCTGGTGCGCCGCCGATATCGGCTGGGTCACCGGACATACCTATATCCTCTACGGTCCGCTCGCGAACGGCGCGACGACGGTGATGTACGAGGGGTTGCCCAACTGGCCCGACGCGAGCCGCATCTGGCAGATCGTCGATCACCACCAGGTCCATACGCTGTTCACGGCGCCGACCGTGCTGCGCGCGTTGATGAAGGAAGGCGACGACTATGTTACCCGCACCGATCGGTCGTCGCTGAAGCTGCTCGGCAGCGTCGGCGAGCCGATCAACCCCGAAGCCTGGCGCTGGTACCACGACGTCGCCGGCGGCGGACGCGCGCCGATCATCGACGCCTGGTGGCAGACCGAGACCGGCGGGATCATGATCTGCCCTTTGCCTGGCGCGACCGCATTGAAGCCTGGTTCGGCGACCAAGCCTCTGCCGGGCGTCACGCTGCAACTCGTCGACGAGAAGGGCGGCGTGCTGACCGGACCAGCGGAAGGCAACCTTGTCGTCACGCACAGCTGGCCCGGCCAGATGCGGACCGTGTGGGGCGATCACGAGCGCTTCTTCCAGACCTATTTCTCGACCTACGAAGGCAAATACTTCACCGGTGACGGATGCCGCTGCGACGGCGATGGCTATTACTGGATCACCGGGCGCGTCGACGACGTCATCAACGTGAGCGGCCACCGCATGGGCACCGCCGAGGTCGAGAGCGCGCTGGTCCTGCACAAGCACGTCGCCGAGGCCGCCGTCGTCGGTATGCCGCACGACGTGAAGGGCCAGGGCATCTACGCCTATGTGACGCTCAACGATGGTGTCGAGGGCGGCTCCGACCTGCACGACGAACTGCGTGCCTGGGTCCGCAACGAGATCGGACCGATCGCGACACCCGACAAGCTGCAATTCGCGCCCGCTTTGCCCAAGACCCGCTCTGGCAAGATCATGCGCCGCATCCTGCGCAAGATCGCCGAAGGCGACACGTCGAGCCTCGGCGACACCTCGACCCTGGCCGACCCCGGCGTGGTCGACGAACTGGTCGCGGGCCGGATCGCATGAGGAGCACACGCCCCGGGAATATCCCGGGGCGTGTCCTCCAGCATTAAAAGACGACGGTCGTGCAACGGGTCTTGGGAACGAGCCTGCGATTGGCCGGGTAACCTAGCACTCGGCATCCAGCCCGCTCGACCACACCGCGATCAGCCGGTTTTACGCGTGCGCAATCAGTTCGATCGACACCGGGCGCTCGGCCAGAAGGTCGGCGATACGCTCGCCGGATTCGAGCGCGGTGTCTCCCCACCAAGTCGCCATGTCGGATCGCTCAATGCGCGGCTGGGCGGTCCTCAGCGCAACGACGCAGCGCAATGTTGCGCTCGATCCCTTCCGCCGGAACGCGAGCACATGCGCCGCTCGCTCGCCTATGAGCGCGAGGGGCTCGTAAGGCGCGGTCGCAAACACTGCCGGACGCTCGCGCCGAAGCGCCAGCGCATCCATGATCGTCCGCATTTTCGGCGCGAGCGATTCGCCCTGTAAGGCATCCTGCAGCATCGGATAGTCGACAGGCCGGCGGTTGTCCGGATCGACCAGGCTTAGATCGCTGGATTCCGTCCCCTGATACACGTCGGGAACCCCCGGCACGGTGTAGCGCAACGCCGCCTGCACGAGCGTGTTGGTCTCCGCCGCAGGTCGTACCTCGGCAACGAACGCGACGATCGCCTCGAGGAACGACCGCGAGCGAGCCGGATCGAGCAATGCCCGCGCGAGGTCCTGACAGCGCTTCTCATACGCCTCATCCGGCGCTTCCCATGACGAGCGAAGCTTCGCCTCGCGCAGTGCCTTTTCCTGCCACGCGACAACACGGTCGGCATATGCCCCTAGGCCAGCGACGTCGGCTGCCGTCAGCGCATCGGGCCACGCGCCGAACAGCGTCTGCAGCAGCATATACGCGTCGCCCGGATCGACGCCGTCCGCGAACGGCGCCGCCAGGTCGCGCCAGAGCATGACCTGCGCGCGCCACGCCGCCGGGATCTCGCTCAGCACCGCGAGGCGCGCCCGGCTGTCCTCGCCACGCTTGTGATCGTGCGTCGCCGTCGCCAGCATCGCCGATTTCCAGTCGCGACCGCGCGCGATCATGTGCCGGTGGAAGTCGGCCACCGAGAGCGACAGGCGTGCGGCATCGAAACCGACATCGTTGCGCGAGAGCAGGCGACCGTAGCGGTAGAACGCCGTGTCCTCGACCGCCTTGGCCGCAATCGGCGCGGAGAGCTGCTGGAACTTTCGCACGGCCTCGGCAGCAAGTCCGGAGTCGCCCGGCCCCTCCCCCGCCAGCCACGCGAGCACCGCATCCATGACAAACTCCTCACCCGGCGGCACGAACTGCTCGACACGCTGCCGGACTGTGTCGCGGATCGCGGCGTCCGCGGTGGGTGCGGCGTCCCCCGTTCCGTAGGTTCGATAGACCGGGAACACCCACAGCAGGCGCTCGATCGCGCGGTGGAGCATGCCCTTCGTCATGCCGTCGCACTCGGCCGTGGACCGCGCGAGCGTCGCGAATGCCTCGACGCAGCGGCGATGCTGGCCATCGAACTGCCACGCGAGCAGTTCCTGGCGCGCGCGCAGTTCCTCGGGGGCGAAGTCGGCTGAGCGTCCGCTTAGGTCAGCCCAGAGCTTGGCGAGCGGTTCTGCCCCGGCAGGGTCGTGGAGCAAGGTGGTGACCTGCTCCATGAAATCGTACCCGCTGGTGCCGTCGACGCCCCAGTCGGTGCTGAGCGGTTCGCCGTCGGCCAGGATCTTCTCGATGACGATGTAGGCAGGCCCAGCCGGCGCATCGGCGGGACGTTCGATCGCGTCAAAGCGCGCCCGGAGTTGCTGGCAATAGCCGGCCGGGTCGGTCAGGCCGTCGACGTGGTCGACGCGGACGCCGTCGATCAGGCCCTCGGCGTAGAGGCGGAAATACAGCGCGTGCGTGGCGTCGAACACGATGGGGTCTTCGGCGCGGAGGCCGGCGAGGTCGTTGATCGTGAAGAACCGCCGCCAGTTGAGTTCGTCGTTCGCGACGCGCCACGACGCCAGACGGTAGTGCTGGCGGTCGATCAGCGCGGCGATGTCGGCGGTTGCCGCGGTTGCTTGGTCCTCGTCGCGGAGGGGCAAGCGGTGTTCGCCGTATGCTTCGAGGACGTAGCGGCCGTCGACCTGCTCGACCTTCAGCGCGCCGCTCGCGAGCGTTTCGGCGAGCGGATCGCCGAGGATCGGGAGGACGAGCTTCTCGTGCCAGTCGATGTCGAAGTAGCGCGCAAATTCGCTGCCTTCACCGTGTTTTAGGACGTCATTCCACCATGCGTTCTCACCGCCGGCAACGCCCATGTGGTTCGGAACGATGTCGATGATGACGCCCATTTCTCGCGCGCGCAGAGCGGCGACAAGGCTTCGAAAGGCGTCCTCGCCACCGAGTTCGGGGTTGATCCGGGTCGGATCGACCACGTCGTAGCCGTGCGTGGACCCGCTACGCGCGGTGGTGATCGGCGAGGCGTAGAGGTGGCTGATCCCGAGCTCGTCGAGATACGGCACCAGCGCTTCGGCATCGGCGAAGGTGAAGTCCTTGTGGAACTGGAAGCGATAGGTTGCGCGCGGCGTTGTAGGCGGGATCATGCGGGTCTCGTGGCGTTGAGCGTGTCGATACGGGCGACAACTCCGGGGCGTTGCAGGAGCGCTTCAGTCGTGTCGGGCATGCGGCGGCGCCAGTTGGGGTGTTCGTCGATCGTGCCGGGGAGGTTGGGTTGCTCGACTAGTCCGGCGAGATCCTCGATCGGGATGATGGCGAGCGCGCAGGGCGTCCTGGCGACATGGGCAACGGCGGCGTCGACGACCGGATCGGTGTCTTCGGGGATTGGCTGTTCAGTGCCGGTGTCGAATGCAGACCAGAGCGCGACGCGGTCTTCGGCGCGAGCGGCAAGGTCCGTGGGTTTGTCGGCAGCGTCGGATTTGCGTCCGAGGTCCCATGTCCAGTCGATATCACGGCCGCTCCACCAGCCTGCGACGGTGGCAAGGTCGTGCGTACCGGTCATCGCCACCGCGTCGCGCGACCATTTGGCGGGCGGCACGAAGCCGTCCGCGTCGCGTTCGAACCACAACACCCGCATCCCGAGCATAGCGCGACTATCCATCGCCTCGCGGAAGCCGTCGGGGACAGTGCCGAGGTCTTCGCCGATGACGATTGCCTTGGCACGCTGCGATTCCATCGCGACGATCCGCATCAGGTCTTCGAACGGCATGTCGAGATACGCGCCCTCAGCGGCAGACGCGCCTTCGGGCACGACCCAAAGGCGGCGGAGGCCGAACGCGTGGTCGATGCGGATGCCACCGGCATGCGCGAGCGCTGCGCGGATGGTTGCGATGAAGGGAGCGAGGCCAGTATCGCGTAGGGCTTGTGGGTCGAACCCGGTGATGCCCCAGCTTTGCCCGTCTGGCCCGAGCGGATCGGGCGGTGCGCCGATCGAGAGGCCGGTGAGCAAGTCGCTATGCCGGCTCCAGCCGTGGCTGCCGCCGGGGTCCATGCCGACGGCGAGATCGGCGATGAGGCCGATCGCCATGCCAGCGTTCTTGGCGGCCGTCTGCGCGGCATTGAGGTCGCGGCGCGCCAGCCATTGGAGGAAGATGTAGAACTTGACGTCGTCCACATGCTCCGCGACGAAGCGGCGGACGGCGAGACTAGCGGGATCGTGATACTCAGCGGGCCATTGCTGCCAGCCGCGTGCACCCGTGATCGCGAAGAAGTGCGCGTGGAGGGCGTCGAACTCGGCATGGCGTTCGAGGTCGTTGCCGCCTTGCCCCCTGAACGCTGTCAGCGTTTCCTCAATCTGTGGAAGCACTTGATCGAAGCTCTTGCGTTGTTGCGCGAGCTTTTCGGGGATCGCGGCGTGCCAGTCGATCAGTTCGGGAAAGTCGCGGCCGTCGGACAGTGCCCCAAATGCGGCCGGGTCACCGTACAGGCCATTGAGGAATTGCCGGCTCGAGGGTGCGTAGGGGCTGTACCGGCTGGCGTCGGCAGGGAACAGCGCGTGGGTGGGGCTGATCGCGAGGGCATCGGCGCCGCGTTGGCCGAAGGCTCGGGCGGCGTCGGCTAGCGAAACGAAGTCGCCGAACGCCTTCGGCACGTCGGTGCGGAGGCTCGGGATCTGGACGGCGGGCGCCCAGATTTTGCAGCCCGGTAGCGCGTCGGCGATCGTATAGCAGCGGCGTGGCGCTACGAGAATGTCAATGACTTCGCCATTGATTTCAAGCTTGTGGTAGCCGCTCTTGCTTATCGGACTCAACTCGCCGTTATCGACTGTGACGGAGCGCGTCGTACCGTCTTCGAACGTAAGTTCGGCGCTGCCTGATACCTTCGATGTCAGCCGGATCGGGTCTCCCACATCGACCGACAAGAAGCGGACGCCCTGCGCGTCTCGCGCATTGATCGCGGCGAGGCTTTCGGTGATCTGCTTTTCGCTTCCGGACGGATGGCCGAGACGATCCAGGATCGCCTGTAACGCGCGGTCGGCGACGGTCTGGCGACGACCCGCTGCGTCCTGCCATTCGGGTTGCAGGCCGGCCGCGACAGCGAGTGTTCGGAGGCTGCTCATCGATCCAGCCAGACTGCCACGCTGGCAGCCTCACCGGGTTCGCCATCGGCGAAGATGGGCGAAGTCTCTTGTGCAGGAAAATCAACGACTTCATCGCCGAGGTTGAGCGCAATCATGAGGATTGCGCCGTCACCCATTTTCCAGCGCGCAACGACCGCCCCCTGGCCGATCGCTTCGGCACCGATCGCTGTCGTTCCCAGCAGGCGGGGGACGACCTGCTCGTGGCGGATCTTGAGCAGGGTGCGGTACAGGTCCTGCCACTCGGCCGCATCGGCGCCGGGATGCGCGCGCGAGCGGAGGAAGGTTTCATGCGCGTTCGGGTCGGGGATTGCCTTACGTGCTTCGGGGTCGGCGAAGGCGGCGAACTTGGCGAATTCCTTGCGCCGGCCTTCGCGCACCGCGTCGGCCAGTTCGTCGTGGAAGTCGGTGAAGAACAGGAACGGGCTTTCACTGCCGTGCTCGTCGCCGATGAAGAGCAGCGGGATCTGCGGGCCGAGCAGGAGCAACGCGGTGGCGGCGCGGAGCTTCTGGCGGTCGGCGAGCAGCGTCAGGCGTTCGCCCATCGCGCGGTTGCCGATCTGGTCGTGGTTCTGGAGGAACGCAACGAACGCGGTCGGCGAGAGGTGCGCGCTAGGCTTGCCGCGCGGCTTGCCGTCGTGGTTGGGCGAGCCTTCGCCCTGGTAGATGAAGCCTTCGCCCAAGCAGCGCGCAAGGCGTTCGGCGGGGCGGTCGGCGAAGTCGGCATAATAGGCGCTGGTCTCGCCGGTGAGCAGGACGTGGAGGACGTTGTGGAAGTCGTCGTTCCACTGCGCATCGAACGCGGCGGGGTGGAGCCGGTCGGCATCGTTGCCCTCGTTCTCGAGGACGAGGTGGACGTGGCGGCCGGCGGTCTTCTCGCGCAGTTCGGCGGCCATCGCGTCGAGGAAGGCGTCGTTCTCGATCGCGTGGACTGCGTCGAAGCGGAGGCCGTCGAACTTGTACTCGTTTAGCCACATCAGCGCGTTGTCGACGAAATAGCGGTGGACCGGCGCTTGGTCGACCGCGACCGCGCCTCCCCAGGGAGTGTCGACTTCGGGGTGGAAGAAGCCCTTCGCATAGGCGCCGAGGTAGTTTCCGTCGGGGCCGAAGTGATTGTAGACCACGTCGAGGAACACGGCGAGACCGAGTTCGTGGGCGCGGTCGACCAGTGCCTTCAACTCGTCGGGGGTGCCGTAGCTTTCGGCGGGGGCGTAGGGCAGCACGCCGTCATAGCCCCAGTTGCGGGTGCCGCCGAACGCGTTGACGGGCATGAGCTCAATCGCGGTGATGCCGAGTTCGGCGATCGCCGGAAGGTGGCCCGCGACGCCTGCGAAGCCGCCGAGCGTGCCGACATGGACCTCCTGGATGACCATCTCTTCCCACGGTCGGCCGCGCCAATCCGGGGTGCGCCATTGGTAGACTTCGGGATCGACGACCACGCTCCAGCCGTGGACGCCGCCGTCTTGTGCCCGTGCAGCGGGGTCTGGGACGGTCAGGTCGTCCGCGAGCCGGAACCGATACCGAGCACCGGCGCCGACCGGTGCCGTCGCGCTGAACCAGCCCTCCGGTTCGGGGGTCATCTGAACTGCGTCGCCATCGGCGATTTCGAGTGTCACCACATCGCGGTCAGGTGCCCAGAGACGGAAGACCGTCCCGTCGTCGGCGAGCGTCGGTCCCCAGGTCATGCCGCTGCGATCGTCCAAGAGAGTAATGCCGCGCCCTGTTGTGGCAGTTCGTAGCTGTCCTTGATCAGGGTCGCGCCCTGCTCCGGCTTGCTGCTGTCGATCAGCACGGTACGCTCGACCTCTGCCGGCGGTGGCATGTGGAAGGTCAGCGGACCTTCCGAGGCGTTGAGCAGCAACGAGATGACCTGCACCTCACCCGACTCCTGCTCGCACGCGCGGCGCATCACCAGCGCGCGGCCATTGGTGTTGTCCCAGTCCTCCGGCGTCAGTTGCAGGCCGCGCTCGTCCCACCATTCGATGTCCTTGAGGCCTTCCGCGGGCGTGTCCTCGCCGTAGAGGAAGTTGCCGGCGCGGAGCATCGGGTAGTCGCGGCGGAGCGCGATCAGGTGCGCGGTGAAGTCGATCAGCGCGTCGCCTTCGGGCGACTTCGCCTTGTTCCAGTCGAGCCAGCTGATCTCGTTGTCCTGGCAATACGCGTTGTTGTTGCCGTTCTGCGTGCGGCCGAACTCGTCGCCCGCGACCAGCATCGGCGTGCCGAGCGAGGCGAACAGCGTGGTCAGCATCGAGCGCATCACGCGCGACCGGGTCTCCAGGATCGCGGGATCTTCGGCCGGGCCTTCGACACCCCAGTTGCGCGAGCAGTTGTTCGAGTGGCCGTCGTTATTGTCCTCGCCGTTCGCCTCGTTGTGGCGCTCCTCGTAGGCGACGGTGTCGGCGAGCGTGTAGCCGTCATGCGCGCCGAGCAGGTTGACGCTTGCCCACGGACGGCGTGCGCGGCGGTCGAACAGGTCGGCGGACCCGGTGAGGCGGGCGGCGAGATCGGCCCGCTGCGCGTGGTCGCCACGCCAGAATTTCCGCACGGTGTCGCGGTACTTGTCGTTCCACTCGGCGAAACCGGGGGGGAAGTTGCCGAGCTGATAGCCGCCGGGACCGATGTCCCAGGGCTCGGTGATCAGCTTCAGCTTGCCGAGCACGGGGTCCTGGCGGAGCACGTCGAAAAACCCTGCGCCGGGATCGAAGCCGGTA
Source organism: Sphingomonas faeni (assembly GCF_040407565.1). Taxonomy (GTDB): domain Bacteria; phylum Pseudomonadota; class Alphaproteobacteria; order Sphingomonadales; family Sphingomonadaceae; genus Sphingomonas; species Sphingomonas faeni_F. Next base: position 466,482 of record NZ_JAPZPR010000003.1, on the reverse strand, counting down.
TCCGTCCGGCCCAGCGTCAGGCCGAGATCGAAGCGGAAGCCGTCGATGCCGAAGCTGGTCGCCCAGTAACGCAGCGAGTCCGCGACCATCTGGATTACGCGGGCCTTGGTGAGGTTCAGCGTGTTGCCGGTGCCGGTGTCGTTGATCGAGTAGCGCGGGTCGTCCTTGACGAGGCGATAGTAGCTGGCGTTGTCGAGGCCGCGCCACGAGAGCGTCGGGCCTTGCTCCGAGCCTTCGCAGGTGTGGTTGTAGACGACGTCGAGGATCACCTCGATCCCGGCGGCGTGGAGGCGGCGGATCGAACGGCGGAGTTCGTCGTGGCTGTCGGTGGCGAAGAACGAGCGCTCGGGCGTGAAGAAACTGAGGGTGTTGTAGCCCCAGTAATTGCGCAGGCCCTTTTCCTGGAGGAAGCGGTCCTGAATGTAGGTGTGGATCGGCAGCAGCTCGATCGCGGTGACGCCGAGGCGCTTGAGGTGATCGATGACCTTGGGGTTGCCCAGCGCCGCGAAGGTGCCGCGCTCGGACGGCTGGACCTCCTCGAACAGCTTCGTCAGGCCCTTGGTATGCGCCTCGTAGATCACCGTCTCGGACCACGGCGTGTTCGGGCGCACGTCGCGCGACCAGTCGAAATGGCTGTCGGTCACGACGCCCTTGGGCATCGTCAGCGCGCTGTCGCGGCGATCGAAGCTCAGGTCCGCGCGCGGCGACTTGACCTGATAGCCGTACATCGCGTCAGTCCAGCGGAGTTCGCCGATCATTTGCTTGGCGTACGGGTCGAGCAGCAGCTTGTTCGGGTTGAAGCGGTGGCCTTCCTCAGGGGCGTACCGGCCGTGCGCACGGTAGCCGTAGACGAGGCCGGGCTGTGCGTCGGGGAGGTAGCCGTGCCAGACTTCGTCGGTCCATTCGGGCAGCGGATACCGCTTCAGCTCGCGGCGGCCGGTCTCGTCATAGACGCAAAGTTCGATCTTCTCGGCATTGGCGGAATAGACCGCGAAGTTGACGCCGAGCCCGTCGAAGGTCGCGCCGAGGGGATAGGCCGAGCCGGCGTCGAGCGTGTCGGGCAGTAGATGCAATGCTTGGACCCTTTTCGTGTCGCCGACCGAACTTTATCGCGGTGCAGCATTCCTTGCCGTGAAACCCGCCCGCCCGTTCCTATGTTCCGCCAGCAGCGGCGAGTTTTCGCCGCACCATCTCACCGATCAAGGGACTTGCGCATGCCTTCCACCATCCGATCGATCGCCGCATGAGCGGGCCGAAACTGTTCGAGCCGCTTCAGGTCGGCAACCTCACGCTCGCCAACCGGATCGTGATCGCGCCGATGTGCCAGTATTCGGCGACCAACGGCTGCATGAACGACTGGCACCAGATTCACCTGGGGCAGCTCGCGCTGTCGGGCGCGGCGCTGCTGACGATCGAGGCGAGCGCGGTGCTGCCCGATGGCCGGATCACGTATGGCGACGTCGGGCTGTACGACGATGCGACCGAGGCGGCGATGGCGGGTGTGATCGAAAGCGTGCGGCGCTGGTCGGACATGCCGATCGCAATCCAGTTGTCGCACGCCGGGCGGAAAGCGTCGTGCGAGGTACCTTGGAAGGGCGGACTCCAGATCGCACCGGGCGAGCCGAACGGGTGGCAGACCGAGGGGCCTTCGACGGTGCCGTTCCTGCCCGAGGAGAACGCGCCGGTCGCGCTCGACGCCGAGGGTTTGGCGCGGGTGCGCGATGCGTTCGTGGCGGCGACGGTACGCGCGGCGCGGCTCGGGATCGACGCGGTGCAGTTGCATGCGGCGCATGGGTATCTGCTGCACGAGTTCCTGTCGCCGCTGTCGAACCGGCGTGAGGACGAGTATGGCGGCAGTCTCGAGAACCGGATGCGGTTCCCGCTCGAGGTGTATGACGCGGTTCGCGCTGCATTCCCGGCCGAGCGTGCGGTGACGATGCGCGTGTCGGGGACCGACTGGGCCGAGGGCGGCTGGGATTCGGAACAGACGGTGGCGTTTGCGAAGGCGCTGGAGGCGCGCGGTTGCAGTGCGATCCATGTGTCGAGTGGCGGCATCACGCCCGCGCAGCAGATCCCGGTCGGGCCAAGCTATCAGGTGCCGCTCGCGCGGGCGGTGAAGCAGGCGGTGTCGATCCCGGTCGTTGCGGTCGGGCTGATCACTGATTTCGAGCAGGCCGAGGCGATCGTCGGGACGGGCGATGCAGACATGATCGCGCTGGCTCGGACGATTTTGTACGATCCGCGCTGGCCCTGGCATGCGGCGGCGCATCTTGGGGGTAAGGTCAAGGCGCCGAAGCAGTATCTGCGGTCGCAGCCGCGGCAGTTTAAGGACTTGTTCGAGGGGTAACCCGCCGCCCCTGCAATCCTCCCCCGCCAGGGGGAGGTGGCGCGGAGCGACGGAGGGGGAGGAACACGCAACATCTGTTGCACCTGCCTCCCCCTCCGTCAGGCTGCGCCTGCCACCTCCCCCTCGCGGGGAAGGATTTCTTAGTTACGCACTGGCGATGCCTGAGCGTTCACCCCGCGACGGTCATCACCGAACCCGAGTCTACCCGGATATCCGCGCCATTGATGAAGCTCGCCCGCTCCGAGCACAGGAACACGATCGCCGACGCGACCTCTTCCGCCGTCCCGCGACGCTTCAAGGTCATCCCCGGCCGCTCTTCCTCGAGAAACGTCTCGATCGCCTCGTCGAAGCTCATGCCCTTCTCGTCGGCACGCTTCTGCATCATCTTGTCGGTCATCGGCGTCGCGATGAACGCGGGCGACACCGTGTTCACCAGCACGTTGTGGCAGCCGTAAGCCTTCGACAGCCCCTTCGACAGGCTGGAGATGCCCGCCTTCGACGCGCAATAGGCGAGCTCGTCGACATAGGGCTGCGCCGCGTCCTCGGAGCTCATCAGGACGATGCGGCCCCATTTGGCGGCGCGCATCGCCGGGATCGCCTCGCGGCAGACGCGGACTGCGCCCATCAGGTTGATGTCGAGCGTCGACTGCCAGCCGGCATCGTCGACATCGAGGAAGTCGCCGGTCGCACCGGTCACGCCTGCGCAATTGACCAGGATGTCGGGTTCGCCGAGCTGTTCGCGGACCTTGGCGAACAGCGCCTTCACGTCGTCGAGCTTTGTCAGGTCCGCCTCGACCGCGATCACTTCACCGTGCGCCTTCAGGTCTTCGACACTGGCGTCGAGGTCGCCGCCGGGTTGATCGGTGATCGCGACGCGGACGCCTTCCTGGAGCAGCATCCGGGCGGTTTCCTTGCCCATGCCACTGTCCGCGCCGGTGATGAGCGCGATCTTGCCCGTGATATCTAGGTTCATGCTGTCGTCCTTACGTCAGTGAAAAAGGTCATGCCCATTCCCGCGGCCCATCGCTGTCGAGCGAGCGGTCGAGGTAGAATGCCGCGCTGATCAGTGCCAAGTGGCTGAAGCCTTGCGGGAAATTGCCGAGGAAGCTGCCGTCCTGCGCGATCTCCTCGGCGAACAGGTGGAGATGGTTGCCGTGCGCGAGGAGCTTCTCGAAGTTCAGCCTCGCCTCGTCGAGCCGCCCTGCCCGCGCGAGGCATTCGACGTACCAGAACGAGCAGGCGACAAACGTCCCCTCCTGCCCCGGCAGGCCGTCGTCGATCCGGTAGCGATAGACCTGCCCGTCGTCGGACAGATCCTCGCCGATCGCTTCCAGCGTCGCGAGCCATTTGGGATCCGTCGCGCCGACGAAGCGGACCAGCGGCATCATCAGCAACGCGCCGTCGACCGCCAGATCCTCGGGCGCATCGCCGATCGCGCGGACGAAGCGGCCGAGATCGTCGTTCCAGAAATTCGCCCAGATATCGTCGTGGATCGCCGTCCGCGTCTCGGACCAGCGGACCAGCGGCGCGGGGAGCGAGCGCTTCTGCGCCAGCCGCACTGCGCGATCGACCGCGACCCAGCTCATCAGGCGCGAATGAAGATAATGCTTGTTCGGTCCGCGGACCTCCCAGATCCCTGAGTCCGGCGTGTCCCACGTCTCGCAGACCTGATCGACGATCCGCCCGATCGCCACCCAGGAATCATGCGCGATCGGCTCGCCGTATTTGCTGCCGAGATAGGTCGCGTCGAGCAGCGCGCCGTAGATGTCGTGCTGCGTCTGGTCCTTCGCCTCGTTGCCGACGACGATCGGCGTCGCGCCCTCGAACCCGGCAAGGTCCAGTTTGCGTTCGTCGGCGATCTCGCCGCCGTCGAGCGCGTACATGACGCCAAGATGGCCCTTCGAACACGCCTGCGCGCGGTCCATCGCCCAGTGGAGGAAGCCGACTGCCTCGCCCTGATAGCCCAGCCGCAGCAAGGCGTAGACGGTGAACGAGGAGTCGCGGATCCATGTCGCGCGGTAATCCCAGTTGCGGACGCCGCCATGTGCTTCGGGCAGGCCGAAGGTCGCGGCGGCGGCGATCGAGCCGTGCTTGCGCGAGGTGAGCAGCTTCAGAGCCATTGCCGAGCGGTCAACGGTCTCGCGCCACCGGCCGCGGTAGCGCGACTTGCGGCTCCATGCGCGCCAATAGGCGATGTCCCTCTCGACGATCGCATCGAGCGTCTCGGTATCGAGCGAAACGTCGTCCGGGTTGCTGAGGATCAGCGAGACGGTGTCGCCTTCGTTCAAGAGAATCTCGACGGTCAGGTCGCAGCCATCCGCGATCAGCGTCGCCGCGCCGTGAACCGCCAGCGCGAGCCCACTTTCGTGATCGAACCGGCCGCGCGACACGTCCGCCTCCGCCGTCGTGACGGAAGCCGTGCGTCCCATCACGCCATAGTCGAACCGCGGGGCGCACCGGACGCGGACCGTCGCAGATCCGCGCGTGCAGGTCAGCCGCCTAACCAGTCGCGACGGCGCGTCGTCCTTGTCGTTGCCGACCGGCATGAGGTCGACCAGATCGACGCTCGCCGCGTTCGCCATCCAGCGGGTCAGCAGGATGTTGGTCTCGGGCAGGTACATCTGGACGATGTTCGCATCGGGAAGATCAAGCTCGACCGAGAAATGCCCGCCCTTGTCTCTGTCGAGCAGCCTCGCGAAAACCGACGCGCTGTCGAGGCACGGCCAGCAGAGATAGTCGATCGTGCCGGCCGTATCGACCAGCGCGATCGTCTCCAGATTACCGATCGCGCCGTGGTCCGCGATCGATATGCCAGGCTTATCCATTATCGCGGAAGCCGGGATACAGGCTCATGCCGCCATCGATCGTCAGCGTCGATCCGACGATATAGTCCGCCGCGTCCGACACCAGGAACAAGGCCGCACGTGCCACGTCTTCCGGGTCGCCGATGCGGCCGTAGGGGATCAGTTCGAGCAGCTTGTCTTGGTCGGCGGTCGCATTTTCGTTGATCTCGGTCGCGATCGCGCCGGGGGCGATGCCGTTCACGCGGATGCGGTCGCCGGCGATCTCCTGCGCGAGCGTCCGCATCAGCATCCCGCTGCCGCCCTTCGACGCGGCGTAGTTGGCGTGGCCCGCCCAGGGGATGACCTCGTGCACCGAACTCATAAACAGGATTTTCCCGATCGACCGGCTGACGCCGCGGTCTCCCTGCTTGCGGAACCGGCGGACGGCCTCGCGCGAGACGAGGAACTGACCGGTCAGGTTGACGTCGATGATGCGCTTCCAGTCCTCCAGCGTCAGGTCGGCATAGGCCGCATCCTTCTGCATGCCGGCGTTGGCGAAGACGATGTCGACGCCGCCGAAGCGCTCGACCGTCTCGTCGAACAGTTTCAGCACCGCCGCTTCGTCCGACGTATCCGCTTCGCACGCAAATGCCTCGCCGCCTGCCTGCTCGATCGCCTCGACCACTTCGCGCGCCTTGTCCGCGCTGCTGTTGTAGTTGACCGCGACCTTCGCGCCGGCCTTGGCAAAGGCGATGGCGGAGGCGCGGCCGAGCCCGGAGCTCGCGCCGGTAACGATCGCGGCCTGGCCTGTCAGGTCGATGTGCATGGCTGGTCTTTCGCTGGGGATTGTCGCGGCTCAACGCGCGCCCTCCGGCATTTCTCCCTGCTTACGCCCTCCCCCAATCTTGCTGATCTGCATTAAGTCGCCGTTTCCGGTGCAACTCCTAGCCCGCCCCGCGCGCTGTGGGTCCTGAGAAGTTACGAGGACGGCACATGACCAAGACCATCGCCAAGGATACCGGCACGCCACCGCAGGGCGCTAAATTCGAAACGCAGATCGGCGAAGGTGGGGAGCTCCACCAGATCACCAGCGGCGACAGCGACGTGCTGACGACGCAGCAGGGCATCCCGGTATTCGACGACCAGAATTCGCTGAAGGTCGGCGATCGAGGGCCGACTCTGCTCGAGGATTTCCACTTCCGCGAGAAGATTTTCCACTTCGATCACGAGCGTATCCCCGAGCGCGTCGTCCACGCGCGCGGCTATGGCGCGCACGGCACGTTTACGCTGACCGAGAGCCTGGAAGAGTTCACCAGCGCGGGCATCCTGACGGAAGTCGGCGAACAGACTCCGATGTTCCTTCGCTTCTCGACGGTCGCGGGCAACAAGGGCTCGGCTGATCTCGCGCGCGACGTGCGCGGCTTCGCGGTGAAATTCTACACCAAGGAGGGTAACTGGGACGTCGTCGGGAACAACATCCCGGTATTCTTCATCCAGGACGCGATCAAGTTCCCCGACCTGATCCATGCCGCCAAGCAGGAGCCCGACCGCGGCTTCCCGCAGGCGCAGACCGCGCATGACAATTTCTGGGACTTCATCAGCCTGACCCCGGAATCGATGCACATGGTCATGTGGATCATGTCCGACCGCACCATCCCGCGCGGCTTCCGCTTCGTCGAGGGCTTCGGCGTGCACACGTTCCGGCTGGTCAACGCCGAGGGCAAGGGCACCTACGTCAAGTTCCACTTCAAGCCGAAGCTGGGCCTGCAGTCAGTCGCGTGGAACGAGGCGGTCAAGATCAACGGTGCCGATCCCGACTTCCATCGTCGTGACCTGTGGGACTCGATCGACCAGGGTAATTTCCCCGAGTGGGACATGGGCGTGCAGCTGTTCGACGACGAGTTCGCCGACAATTTCGAATTCGACGTGCTCGATGCGACCAAGGTCATTCCCGAGGAGCAGATCCCGGTCCGCATCATCGGCAGCTTCAAGCTCGATCGTCTGGTCGACAATTTCTTTGCCGAGACCGAGCAGGTCGCGTTCTGCACGCAGAACATCGTGCCGGGGATCGGCTTCACCAACGATCCACTGCTGCAGGGGCGCAACTTCTCGTATCTCGATACGCAGTTGAAGCGCCTCGGCAGCCCGAACTTCACGCACATCCCCATAAATGCGCCGAATATCCCGGTGAACAATTACCAGCAGGACGGCCACATGGAGATGCATGCCCGCAAGGGCCGTGCGAACTATGAGCCGAACAGCTGGGCCGGCACGCCGCGCGAGAGCCCATCCAAGGGGTACAAGCACTTCCCGTCGCAGGAGACGGGACGCAAGGCGCAGGTGCGGTCTGCAACGTTCGCCGATCACTACAGCCAGGCTCGGCAGTTCTTCATTAGCCAGACCGCAATCGAGCAGAAGCATATCGGCGATGCGCTGACGTTCGAGTTGTCTAAGGTCGAGCGAGTCGACATCCGGGAACTGATGGTCGGGCATCTGCTCAACATCGACGAGACGCTGGCGAAGACGGTTGCAACCGGTCTCGGGCTCAAGTCGATGCCGCCGAAGGTGAAAGCGGCGGTCGAGACGCGCACCGACCTGCCGGCGTCGGACGCGCTCAGCATCCTGAAGAACACGAGCGGTAGCTTCGAGGGTCGCAAGCTGGGCATCCTTGTCACGGATGGCGCTCCGGCGGCGATCGTGCAGGCTCTGGTCGACGGGATCGTCGCGGCGAAGGCCACGTACGAGATCATCGCACCGAAGGTTGCCGGCGCGACGCTCGACGACGGGACGCTCGCGGAGGGCAAGCAGAAGATCGATGGTGCGCCTTCGGTTCTCTACGATGCTGTCGCGATCGTCGTCTCGGCGGACGGCGCGAAGAAGCTGGGCAAGGACAAGACCGCCAAGGACTTCGTCAGCGACGCGTTCGGGCATGCCAAGTTCATCGGCTTCAACGCCGACGCGAAGCCGTTCCTCGAAAAGGCCGGCATAGAGGACGAGGACATGGACGACGGCGTGATTGCACTGGGCGGCAAGGGTGACGTCGACGCGTTCCTCAAGACGCTCGGCAAGCTCCGCATCTGGGAGCGCGAACTGAACGTCGACCTCGACGCGCCAGCGTTCGAAAACCCCGAGGCGGCTTGATCGCCCCAGCCCTGCCGATGACACTGCCACCGTACGTCAAGCGTGCGGTGGCAGTTGCCATTCCGGTCAAAAATGAAGACGCATACCTGCCCGCTTGCCTCGACGCGCTCGATCTTGCCGCGGCGCGGTTCGGTGGCGACGTCTCGATCGTCGCGCTGGCCAACGACTGTACCGACAAGACCGTCGAGATACTACGATCATGGCGTCCACGCCATGCTACGCTTCGGTGGTCTGCCGTGTCGCTCCTCCCTGGAGCGCAGCATGCCGGATGGGCGCGCCGCCTAGCACTCGATGCGGCGGCCGACCTTCTTTCCAGCGACGGCGACCTGATCCTGTCGACGGATGCCGATACCAATGTGTCTGCCAAGTGGATCGAACGGATCGTCGCTCATATCGACGCCGGGAACGATGCCGTTGCGGGGCGCGCGCTGACGCTTCGCAGCGACAGAGACGCCCTCGGCAACGTCGCTCGGCACCGTCTCGATCAGCTCGGTCGCTATTATACAGCACTCGATTATCTGCGCGCATGTGGCGAATCTGCATCCCATGACCCGTGGCCGCGGCATTTCTACGAAGGCGGCGCTAGTATCGCCGTGACCCGCGCGCTGTATCGCCGGATCGGTGGTGCACCGACACCACCCGTAGCGGAGGATCGCGCGCTGTTCGACATGATCCGCGCGCATGGCGGCCGAGTGCGTCATCCGCTCGACGTGCGCGTCTTCACCTCCTGCCGGATCGCCGGACGAGCACCGGGGGGGATGGCCGATGCGGTGGCGCGGTGGATCGATCAGCCGCTCGATGCGCCGCTGCACGAGACTTATGGTGTTGCCGCCGCGCTCGATCCGGCTGCCGCCGTGGCCAGCGACCAGATGACCTTTGCGATGCTGCCCGCCGCGATCGCGGAGGCGCAAGCGCTGATCCGGTTATCCCGCCTCCCCCAACCGCCACAGATCCAGCCGATAGGGTTCATGGCGATCGCTGCGAACGACGCTGGTTGGTTCACCCAGCGCAGCGCGAAGTTCGGCGACTGCGTCGTCTCCGCTCTTGGGATAGTCGGTCTCACCGATCCAGTGGACGAGCAGCACATGCCCGCCTGACGGCACGGCTTTCCGCAGATAGGCAGCGAGCGCGACGATATCCGCGCTGTCCCAATAGTATACGACTTCAGACAACAGCACGAGATCGAACCGACCCTCCGGTGCCTCGGCGGGCAAACGACGCTGCGCGATCGTGATGTTGCGCTGATCGCTGCAGCGCGCACGTGCCGACGCCAGCGCGGTTTGCGATACGTCGACCGCCAGCAGCGCGTCGCAGCGCGGCCCCAGACGCGCCGTCAGAACACCGTTCGCGCAACCGACCTCCAACGCGCTGGCGAACCGTGCTGCGGGCAACGCCGCCAGCGTCTCGGCGTATTTGGCCGCCTCGTACGCGCTGGTCTCGAAGAACCAGGGATCCCCCTTGTCCTTGTAAAGTGCCTCGAAATACGCCGGCTCGATCGAATGTTCACGCCGCACGAGGCATCTCCAGTAAAAGGGTCGTCGGTCGATCGAGCAGCCGAAGCATGGCGCTGGGCAATCGGAAATTTTCGACCGCGCCGAAAATCCGGCCGCCGCGCTGACTGCGGTGGCATGCCATGGCGCGGCGTTGGCGCGGTTGTCCGGCAGCCGTTTGGATCGAGACGACACGCATGTTGCGGACGCGTTCCGCCATATCCGCGACGGTCCAGCCCCATACGACATATTGATAGAGTGGGATCGCGATCCGGCGCCTGACCGCGTCGGCCAGCGCGGCTGCTGCCGCATGGTCGCAATGCGGTTCTCCGCCCCATGTCACCGCGATGCTGCGAATACGGTGCGCCCGACACCACGCCGTCAGGCGGTCCGCAGTACGTTCGAATGCAGGACTTCCCGGCGCCGGCGGATCGGCGTCCGGCCAGTCGAGGTGCAGCGCCTGTGCTCCCTTGAGTTGGATCAGCGCGGTAGCCGCCTCGGTACGGCGCAACCCCGCGATACGCTTGCGGCTCCACCCGGGCGCTTCGGGGTGCGAACCCGCGCCATCGGTCAAGAATACGGTATGGACGCGCGCGCCGCTGGCCGAGAGCGCGGCGATCAGCGCGCCGCATCCAAGCGTCTCGTCGTCGGGATGCGGGGCCAGGATCAGCCACGGCCCCCGCGTGGCGGCCAGCGTCGCCGACACCCGTTGCGCGCGGCGAAACAATGAACTCCAGGCACGATGACCCGGCGGCGCCGCTGCGACCGATGTTACCACCATCGATCGTCGCCCCAGCAATCATCGTCGAGCCACGCCGCGGACGCTCGGTCGCGCGCCTGATCAGGTACCGGCTGGCGAAGATACAGGCTCAGGTCCCGCGTGATCCGGTCGATTCGACTGCCCGCGAAGAACGACGCGGTGCCGACCGACCGCGCGGCGGCTTCCATCGTCTTCAACCCCGCCTCCTCGACGATGCCCCGGGTCATCAAGACAAACGGGATCGCCTCCAGCGCCTGCGTTTCGGCCAGATGTGCGGCCCGGCGGACCCATACCCCGGCGCTTCGCGTCTCCGTCAGACAGGTCGCGAAGCGCGCGCGCTGGATCGGATCGTCGCGCTTGCCGGTCTGGACGAGGTGATCGCGCAGATGCCGGACCAGCGCCTCGATCGCACCGAGCTGGACGGCGGTGAACCGCCACGCGCCCGCGCTGAACCGTGGCTCGATTTCATAGACGTCCGGCGCGCCGATGATGCCCTCCGGCCCCACCGACAGGTCCGAGAAGTCGAACAGCCCGCTGCACGTGCCGCGCATCCCACGCACCTGCCACACGCTCAAGTCGGCCCGGGAGGCTTCGTCGGCGATCGGAACGAGCACCAGTTGCTTGCCTCCCGCCGGATCGCGTGCGGTCACGAGGATGCCGTCGAGATGCCCCGCCCCCGTGGCGAAGCTCTTGCTGCCGTCGAGCGTCCAGCGGCCGGTTGCATTTGGCTGGATCGCCAGCCCTGGCGTCGGCTCCGTGTTCCAAACTCCCAAAACGTGGCCGGCCTCGAGATTGCGGGCAAGAGCCCGACGCTGTGTATCGTCGCCATAGGCCGAGATCAGCTGTGTCGCGTTCACGTGCCCCTCGAACACGCGACCGAGACTGAGATCCGCCCCACCGATAGCACGCAGCACATCGACCAGCGCATCGGTACGCTCCGGTGAAGCAACATCGACGAAGCCCGCCAGTGCGCCGGCGTCGTGCAGCGCGGCGACGCGATCGGCTGGAAACGTCTCGTCGCTGTTGCAGCGATCCCAGTCTGCAGCCAGCGCACGTACTGTCTCCAGGGTCGTCCAACCCTTTGGGTTAACCGGCGATGGCGCCGACGGTAATCTGGTCAGTGGATCAATCCCCAAGCGCTGCAGACCGTTCGACACGACCGCTATCCTGCTAGAACGCCGGACTGGCGGGAGCGTTGCGTGCGTCGCGGCCGACTTCGGTTAACCAGATCCGAATCCGTCTCGAACATCTGGTTAACGACTGGCCGTTATGGTTGCCCTATCGAGTGACGCAACGGAAGGGGACACGAGCAATGGCACAAACGCAGGACATCTTTGCGCTGGTCGGCAAGCGCATGCGCGCGGCACCACGCCCCCGCGATCCGGTCGCGACCTATGACCAGCCAAGGATTGCCAACCTCATTCGCCGCATCGATCGCGCATTGTTGGAACGCCGCGCACCTTGACGCCTACGCTAAGTCTCGGTGTGAGGCGAGAGACCGATTGCGGCGGCATACGCTTCGCCCGCACGGATCTCGCGCGCATCCTTGAAGGCGACACGAGGCTCCGGAGCAACGCCGGTGGCACGAAGCACGGCCCACAGCGCGAACCGTCGCCCGGGCTCCCGTTCCGTGCCGAATGCGATCGAAACTCGCTCGCGCCCAGCGTCCAACGCGTCTGGATCAAGCGCGTCGATATCGGTCGTGCCGAAAAAATGCTGCGAAATTGCGTCGAGATCCATGCCGTCGATCTAACCGACGGTCGGCCCCCAACGCAATCACTGCCCACGGATCATGAGCCTGTCGCAACGGTTGCGATCCTGGCGCGCTCCGCCTAGACGCCATCGTCCGGTCTCGCCCGACAGCGGGTACGGAAGAGTGTCCGAGTGGTTTAAGGAACCGGTCTTGAAAACCGGCGAGGGTGCAAGTCCTCCGTGGGTTCGAATCCCACCTCTTCCGCCAAATCCTATCTTTAGGCTAACTCAAGCCCCCGCCCCCGGATTTCCGACGATCGTGGGTTACCGTTTGTCTCACACGGCATCATCAACATCAATGCCGCCCAACCGTTCACGACACACTTTCGGGGCACCGGTACGGACAGATGGGCACGAGATGCTTATCGATCGCGCGTGTCGGCGCGCGAAGCCTGCGGAAACTCAGGGCGTTTCGTTGAAATTTTACAATCACCTTCGTGGCTTGGTACAAGCTTCGCGAGGTAAGGTATGGCTGAAGTCGTCGATCGTCTACTGAAATATCTCTCTGATTTTTCTCCGATGCCAATGATTAACATGCTACGAGAACTCGTCGCCTCGACGCTGAACGCTGCATTGCACACGAGATCGATTATCTGGTAAGTCTTTAGTAAGCGAGATTACCCTTGTCGCCAATGACCGCTAGCGGGAGGGTTGCACGCCTCCCAATTTCCCGCCCGCACGCGTTAGCAACCATCCGGCGCGATCAGAATCGAGCGTTCGTTTAATCGCTTGTTTTCGGCGCCAGATACCCGTCATGATGCTTTGCATAAGGACCGTATATGTCATTGATCAATCTTGATTGGGGAAACCCAGAAACAATCGCGATGATCGCGTTCTTTTTACTTATACTCGCGCTCATAATCAGCCTGGAATTGGTCTCCCCCAAAAAAAAGAAAAATCGCAAATCAACCCGAAACGTCTCAGAACGCGAAGGTGCGATCATTGATTAGCCTAGCCTTCAGGGTGGTCCGGCCGATCGTCGCGACCGAGTGCGAAGCCTGATTGCGTTTGTCGCTAATATATTCTGTCGGCTGTGCGCCCGTTAGAATGCCACTTGAGGTGGTGCCGTTACCGTATCGCGTCATACTTTAGCGAATCGCGGGATGCGGGACAGTCGGTGGCCGGCGGTCGTGGCGAGATCGATCCTCGTCGGCTTGCCGCGCTCCACCCCGACATCCCCCGCCCGGCCGAAGCGGATGTGAAAATCCAGCTGGCTGGTGCCGGTTCCTTACCGCAACGCGAACGCGACCGCTTCAACGCGCGCCGCGTCGTTAATCCAACAGTCGGACCCGAACCGGTTCGACCTCCAACTTGAAAAACATGTAGGCCCCCTCGCGGGGCTTGCCGAACGTCGAACTCCATTCTCGTTAGCGGAGAGTCTCACCTTTGGCCGAACGGGACGACAGTCTCGATCCGCTCGGCCGCGACCTTCGAGCCGAGCGACTGGAGCGCCGCGCGCGCCAGTGATCCATGTTTTGAGCAACCATCGGGTTCTTCTGACGATAACGCCGGGTGCGGCAGGTGGCGTCGCGACCGCCGGCGGCATGCCGTCCGCCCATCCTGTCCAAGTGGCGTACCTCGCCTTGGCGACGCTGGCGACCGGAGGTCGCGACGGGAGCGGCGTCCGGGGGTGAAATGCCGCATGGCGAACTAGACGCACGAGGATGCGACCGGCGCCCCCTGCGCCACCGATATCGACTGCGCAACGATCGGTGAACAGGCGCGGACGATTCCTAGCTACCCGCCGACTGGCGCATGGTTCTTAATCCTGATCCAGACGCACACGGCCATCACGTTCCGGACGAGCGACAGGGGCTTGCCGGTGCTGGGTACCGCCGCGCTCGCCTCGTTCATCAAGGGTCGTAGCGAGGCGACGATGGCATACGGTTCCGCTGCCGCGAACGATAGCAGTTTAGCGGCAGTCGTATTTGCGGCGATGGCGCAGGTCGACCTCGACACGGTCACGCCGATCGTCATCGATGTCGGCATCAAAGCGTATAGCGACGATCATCGGCCCGATATCTCGCCCCGGCTCGTTATCGCGATTTACAACGCAACGCCCGACCGTTCCGGGGCATGACGTAAGCCTGAAATGGATTTCGTGACTTGAGAAACGACGGCATTGCGTTGCGGAAGCACTTCCAGCATTGCTGGAACGATGAACGATATCTCAGCTCGGTTAGACTTGGTCGGCATAACATGGGATCCGGCCGAGTATGTCATCCATACCTTTGGCGGTTTAGCGGTATACGCCCGCCCAGGCGTCCCATTGCCCGAAAAACATGCTTTGCAGTGCAAAGGGACGGGAGTGATCGTCTTCGCCGGTGCAATCGTCCCGCCAGGGAAAATAAGCCTGAACGGCCAGAGTAATCTCGTCTATATTGGTGAGCATTGCAAATTAAAGGCGAGTGTGATAAACATAACCGCTGACAACGGCTTGGTCAAGGTTGGCGCCAGAACAAAAGCTACCAATGCGTCCAACATAAAACTCGCGAACTCCGGCACGATTACCGTTGGTGAAGATTGTTATCTTGCGCGACATGCAATTATTTCGAACTCCGACGGACACGCGATCTACAAAAGATCGACTGGCGATCGGCGTAACCCTGACCGCGATGTGAGCATCGGAAATCATGTGATGATCCAAGAAAACGCGCGAATTGGAAAAGGCGCGGTCATTGGGGATGGTGCGTTGATAGGCGAACTTTCCGTCGTTAGCGGGGTTGTTCCGGCTCATTGTTATTATGCGGGCGTACCTGCGCGTCTGGTTGAGGACGACATCGCTTGGGAGGCTCTTCTTGATTGACGCCATGCAGTTTGCTCGCATCAAACGCGCGAGTGAGTCGTTGGATTATCTAGAACCTCAGAGTGCGTATCGCTCAGTTCGCGAGGAAACGCGTTGGGTGTCGTGCGATGACATCGACGCGCTAGAGAGCAACGCCGACGCTCTAATCACAGGGAATCGAAATGCCCTAGTCGAAGGCTATCAATCCAAACTTGGCCCAATCGACCGCGTCGAGATAACTGGCGATGATAACATCATTTTTTTTGGACCATACTCGAATATCAACAAAGCCGACATTATCATCAACGGAAGCAATTGCCTGCTATACGTTGGAGCCTTTACATCGGCTGGTGGGTTCACAATCCGGATGATTGGTGACAACCTACGCTACATCATCGGTGATCACTGCATGCTAGCTGGGCGGGTAACGATTGGTGGCCCCACTGCGAGATTGAGATCTAGATCTACCGGGCTCCCAAAAGTCTCCGGAGACGTCCTTGTTGGGTCGCATTGTTGGCTCGCTCGGGAGGTCATGATCCTTCCCGAGACAGAAATCGCACACGATACAATCGTTGGACAGCAGGCTATAGTCCGAGGCAAATTCCCTGCTCATGTCGTTCTGGGAGGGCAGCCCGCACGGGTGCTCACGGAAGACGTGACATGGGGTAGGAGAATGGACGAAACTCTGGATGCGATGCGGCTATCGCGGCATTACAAGCTGACGCTGACCGAGCCGCTTGCCGCCCTCAAAGCAAGGATTGCCGCGATGGAGGCGGGACATGTTTAGCCGGCGTGAAGCACTCGCTGCTGCGGGCGTCGTGGCGGGCGCAACGGCGCTCCCAGGTTCCGTGCAGTATACCGCCTCGATGCTGAAAGATGGCGACGGAAAGCCGATTCCGGTAAGGTCGAATGATAACGCCGGCGCGCGACACTTCAACGCGTTCAACGAACCAGATACGTGGTACGTATTTGGCTGGGGTGGGCAGTCCCTCAACGGGGGTCAAGCAAGCTTGCTTCATCTCCCCAAAAGTCTGAGCGCGACCGAACGCGAAGCCATAACTGCCCGAACCTATCGGCCAGTTACGTTAACATCGGAAAATCCAGATCCGGACCGCGTCCTCATGCCCGACTGTGGCTCAGTCATACTGGGGAAGAATGTAACCGGATTTCGACCGTTGGGCGAATACAGAAAGATCCCAGATTATTCGCAAACACCAAGCGGCGAGACCCCGGTAAGCCAAGCGTTGTTCACTTTCTTCAGGCAATTGCGAGTCGATTTCCCTCAAGATCCTGCACCGACATTGATAGGTTTGAACTACGCGGTCGGCAGTTCCTCGATCGTCAACGTGGGTCCAGGACGCCCCGCTTGGAACGATTTGCAGCGCGCGATGAGCGCGATCACGCGTCTCGCAAAAAACGCTGGGAAACGAGTTCAGTTCGTGACCGAGATTTATCGCGGCTTCGAAGCCGACTGGGACATTGCACTGCACGCCGATGCAACGAACCGCGATCCTCACGACCCGTCCATCATACGAGGCCGTGAGCGTGATGCGCTGATGCGAATGATGGCAGATCGGCGGGTTCGGCTTGAGGAGGCACTGCTACCTCTAACCGGGCAGAAGCAGCGTATCAGGCTCCTGTTCGACCAACTTCAGCACGGCGCGTCCTCTTATAAAGACGCAACTCATGAACCGCGCGCGACCGCCGCCCAGTTAGACATTCACACGTTTGATCCACTGTGCTGTGCGATGGGTAGCAAATCGGGCATACCCGAAAACATCTTGGATTTCATTCATCCGAGCCCTCATGGATATGCTTGGCTCGGTCAGTTTGACGGCAATATCCTGTACCGCCACCTAAGCACGGTAGAAGGTCATCAACCGTTGAAGGTCGCACGCTTTTGGCAAATTGAAGCCCGAGTCTTCGGCGTGCGATTCAACCGCCACATAGAGTTGCTGACAGATGACTCGGTCATCACCGTCAGCACATTGGGTCCTGGAAAAGGTTTGATGATCGTCGATGGCGAGGGAGAATCGGTTCCCATATCAAATATCGAGCGGAGCGATCCCGACAGTTTAAGGTTGGAAACATCGGCCGATCCTCGCGGCTTCGCACCATTAAAACTCAACGTGGCGCTTAATTCCAACCGCAATCATCGAGGGAACAGGAACGGTGCACGCTCGGCTGTTGTCGCGGAACGGCCGCTCTCGCACGTGACGCATCAACCACCCGTGTTCTCGGGAGAGTTGAACGATGAGGGTGCGGCTTGGCCTTCGTATCCCCCCCTGATGCCGATCTACGAAACTGCAGCGCATCAGCAAGTGGTAATCAGTTAGCGTTTGCCGCTCATCCGCGGTCCCAAACTGCCAAGGCCGCGGCCAGTATCACGCCTCCGATTGCCGCTAGCGCTGCCGGCAGCACGCGCCGCATATTCTGTCGGGCTTCATCCTCTGGTGGAATATCGCTTGGAGGGGGCGCGCTGCTCATGTCTCGAGTATTAGTCGGAAGCGCGCACCATCTGCAAGGCGGCTCGTCGTTCGACACGGAGCACCTTGCTGGAGAACCTGCCTCATACACATTGCGAGACAGGTCGCCTCGGGTCTGCACGACCTGTCATACCCGTGTCATTATGGTGTCATGAGCCGATGCCTACCGGGCTTTGATGCGGCTCGTCAGGCACCATCGCGATGATTGCAAGATCGAACCGGCCTTTCTGAGCCGACGCAGCTACTTATGACCGATATTGACCTGGGCAGATTGCTGCTGCTCGAAGACCGCGACAACGAGACCGGATCGCAGTCCCGAGTACTTCGCGCGATCCGGCCTTTTGAAATTTATGACCAGCAGCGCGCGTTTTTCTACAGCGCTAGCGATTTCGAATCTGTTTTGCCCTCGATCACCGATTTTGAGGAATGGCTGCTCAAAAGGCGTTTCGTCGAATCCGTTGCATCGGAGTATTATTCGCTCGGTCGCGCGGATCTCATAGATGATGTGCGCCCGGAAGGTGAACGGCACGATATTCCGCCCGGTAGTCTCGTAACTTTTCACTATGATGCATACGGCTTCCAAGCAATAGCACCGCTCGTCATAACTGCGCACGCGGTAGATTTAAGCGGCAAAGTCCGAGAATTCTTCAGTAGCCTAGATCTCGAACATCGCATCGGGGCAAGTCCTTCCGAATTCGTCACATGGCTCGTTGAGAACGGTGTCGTGACGATGGCGGGAGAAATCCGCTGCATCGTAGGAAACCGTGGGCTGATAGAACTCACGGATTAAATTCACGAATAGGTCTTTTGCGTTCTCCTGCTGTGCGAAACCGAGTCGACGTGCAGTTCGGCGAGGCAAGATTCTCCAAAAGACATGACCGACATTACGGCCGCGACATTCGCCACCGTTTGGTCATGCATTTGTAGAAACACATTCTACAAGACCTCGCCCTCGCCTTGGGCCCTGACCCGCGCATAGTCTTTGCCGTGGCAAACCATGTCGACATGCAGAGCCTTGCCAGCGTCTCGCCAGCGCCCTCGCGAGTGGGGACGCTGTCGTGTCCATCGACACCGACGCTGGCAGCGCCCGCGTGCGACGTAGCCGCCTCTTCCGCCAAGCTATGATCATGGTTCATCCGGACCTGGGATGCGCAGACGCCGCCCCCGTCCAGAGGTGCAAGCGTATCACGCAGCGTTTTGGGGATCGAAGGCGCGTTGCCAGTTTTGAATACCGGTGTTCGCCACACTACGAGCGTATCGCCGACACGACGGCCAACAGCCAGCCTATCCTGAAAACATGCTGTGAAAACCGGATAGACTGGCCGCCTCGGCGGCTCGCGGGGCGAGCCTCGCAACGGATCAGCGTGGGAGCGAAACCGCGTCGCGAATTGTCAGATACGGCGCCCTGAACCATTTGGATGCAGGATCAGCAATATCATCCCGACAACGGCGACGATGCGACGAGATCACATCGACGCCACGGTAAAGTCGTCCACCACGACCAGCTCGCCGTCGAGCAAAGGAATATCGGACGCTTTTCAAAGCATTCGGTCGGGCGATAGAGGTTTCCCCTTGCCGCCCGTCAGAAAACGGTAATATTGCAACTTCGCGACCGGCAAAGCTCGGCGTGTGGGAGGATGTTCGAGTGGCGACAATTTTCATGCTGTGGTTTGCACTCTCCGCCATAGGAGCAGGCGGGATCGGTCTCATCGCCCATCGGGTGAAACGACTTACATATCGGTAATGTGGTATGTCGCCGTCGCGGCGGGATGTATCTGGGGTTTTTCGCTCTTCCTGGCCGCGACGTCGTGGATTGGATATCTGTGCAGCGTCCGCGTTCGTCGTTTCTTCGATGGCGAGGAATGAATCAAGACTGGCCCGAGGCCATGCTTGATTTCGCTCAAGATCGAGCATCTTACTTGGAGCCGCGAAACGGGTCGCGGGATCGCGGTTCTGCGAAAGCTTCCATCGCCTAGCTTCACGGATTCGCCTGCGCGTTTCGTTGATGGTTCGGCTACGATCACCGTATCCGATCTGCTCTGCTCTGCTCTGCTCTGCTCTGCCCTGCCCCGCCAGGATTACGATTGCGGATCACGATTTACCGGAACAGCGCGACGTTGGGCTCGCTAGTGCGTTCGCTCCTGTCCTTCAGGCCGGAATATCCTTCAGCCCCATCGTCTGCAACGCTTGGGCGAGATGTGCCAAAGCCGCCCGCGACGGCCCCGGATACGCGCCAGCAACGGGCTGATCGCCGATAAAGCCCATATCCGTCTTCCCCTCTGGCAAGCTGTAGAAACCCAGCACGAACAGTTTCCGCAGCGTGTCCATGAACGCGACCGGGGCCGCCATCCTGGCGATCGGCAACGGCACGCTGAGCGCATCGAGCAGTGCGTCATGCTCGCGCGGCACGAGCGCCTGGAACGCCCTGCCATGCAGAGCCAGGCTCTGCGCATCGAGCCAAATCAGGCCGCCAACCACCCTCCCCCGGTCCGCTCGCTGCACCGGATAGGGGGCGCTTATCCACTCGTCGATAAACGCCCCGACGCCGAGCGCACCCGCCCCCGGTGATACTGTATCCTCGGGCAGGATCAGATCGCCCAGGAGATCGACCGTCCGACGCTGCGCAACGGTAAGCGTCAGCGACCACGGAACCTTGGGGTTCATCAGATCCGGATCACGACCATATCGAGTTGACGGCGCGAGCGGCGGCGCGACCGGCCAATCGACGATAACATCGAACGGTGGTCCGACGTCGGCGCCGGGTTCGATCGCCGAGGCCATCGCAGGGGGCGACCAGCGGGCGAGCGGCAACAGCGCCGCGGTCATCATCCACTGCATCGTCGTACGGCGCGACGGCGTCATGCGAAGGCTCCCGATTTCAAACGGTGCGCCAGTCGTTCGGATGCGCGAAGCGCCAGCGCGAGGATGGTGAGCGTCGGGTTCTTGTGCGCACCCGACGCGAAGATCGCACCGTCCATGAGGACCAGATTGTCCACATCCCAGGTCTGGCCGTAGCTGTCGACCACCGACGACCGCCTGTCGGCACCCATCCGCGCGGTGCCCAGTTCGTGGATGATCTCGCCCCCCACCGCCATGATCTTTTCGGGTGGCAGGTCAGGATCGAGGATCGTTCCGCCCATCCTTCTGAACACGGCGTGCGCGGTGCGACGGCCATGGGCGACCTGGTTCACCTCGTGTTGCGACCAGCGGAAAGCGAACCGCAGCACCGGTATGCCGAACCGGTCCTTCACGACTGGATCGGCTTCGCAGAAACTGTCCTTGTTGGGGATCATCTCGCCGCGCAGCGTCAACTGGATGGTCGCGCCCGAGGCGCGTCGCACCGCTTTCTTCAACGCCGATCCCCAGACGCGGGGCACCGCCTCCGCAGGGGGTATCCCGAACCGGCCGCCAACCTCGAAATGATAGCCCCGCGCAAAGTCTAGTTCGCCGCGCTTCTGCTGCTGATACAGCCAGAAGGGAATGTAGATGTGCTGCCCGCCGATGCCGTCCTCGTTGTAGCGCGGGCGGTTGGCGAGAGCTGGAATATAGGCGCGGAAGGACGCGCCGGTGGAATCGGTGAGATTGCGCCCCAACTCGCCCGACGAATTGGCCAGCCAGCGTCCCGCTTCGCCCGAATTGAGCAGCAGCCGCGTCGTCTCGCCCGTCCCGGCCGCCAGCACGACCGCCTGCGCCTTCACCTGATGCCTCAAACCGGTCTTGCGGTCGACATATTCGACCCCTGCCGCGCGGCCGGCGCGGGCCATCGTCACGCGCGATACCATCGCGTCCGTCACGATCGTCAGCAATCCGGTCGCCTTCGCCATCGGCAGCACCGAGGTGGTGGTCTGGAACATCGCGCCGATCGTGCAGCCGCGCGTGCACGGCGTCGCGTTGAAACAGGCGCTGCGCGGCGCGACTTTGTCGGGCATGTCGCGCGTGAGAACGGCGGTATGCGCGGCCCGCACCGGTATCCCCAGATCCTCGGCGGCGGCCTTGATAAGCATTTCCGGGATGCGCGGACGAGGAGGCGGCATCAGGCAATCCGCCGGTGAGTCGGGATGATTTTCCAGACCGATCGGACCGCCGTTCACGCCGATCATGCGCTCTACCCGATCGTAGAACGGCGCGACGTCGTCATAGTCGATCGGCCAGTCCACCCCGAGCCCGTCGCGCGAGAAAGGCTTGAAGTCGTAGGGCCCCAGTCGCGGCACGTGTCGGCCCCAGTGATTGGTCCGCCCTCCCAGCATCCGCGCCCGGTACCAGCGGAAATCGGACCCCTCGCGCATCGTGTACGGCTCGCCGTCGATCTGCCAGCCGCCGCCGACCGTCGCATCGAAATACCCGAACGGCTTGTCGGGCGTCGCGGCGCCGCGCAACGGTGCGTCACTCTCGGGCGCGTACATGTTGACCTCGGCCTGCGGGTCATAGTCGCGACCAGCCTCGAGCAGGATGCAGCGCAGCCCCGCCTTGGTCAGACTGAACGCGGCCATCCCGCCCGCCGCGCCCGAGCCGACGATGATCACGTCCGCCGGCGCGTCCGCTGCGGGTTTCGCGCCCGCCGTCACTTGGCGCCACCCAGCGCGCTCGCACCGATCGCGCGGAGCTTGACGTTGCGGAACGCCACCGGTTCGCCATGATCCTGCAGCGCGATGACACCGTTGGAAAACGTACCGAAGAACGGCATGGCAGCGAATTTCGACCCGGCGACCCGCTTGCGCCACGCCGCATCGCCGTAGGACACGTCCGCGGTCGGCGTGCCGTTCAGCCATTGTCGGATACGCCCTCGCTCGACGAGCAGGCGCGCATGGTTCCAGCTGCCGGCGGGCCGCGACACTCGCGGCGGCGGCACCGTCAGATCGTAAAGCGACCCGGCGTGGTGCGAGGGAATCTTGCCGTCGGGATGCCCCACATCGTCGAGGATCTGCATCTCCAGTCCGGTTTCATAGACTTGCTTGGTCTGCGGCAGGTTGCGCGCGAGATACAGAACGCCGCTGTTGCCGCCGGGTGCGACTTTCCAGTCGAGGGTCAGTTCGAACGCGCCATAGCTTCCGGCGGTCACCAGGTCCGCGCCGCTCATCCGCCCGCTCGTCGCGGTGAGTTCCAGCGTGCCGTCGTGCACCGTCCATGACGGCGACGGCGCCCTGCCATCGAACGATCGCCAGCCCTCGAGATCGCGACCGTTGAACAGCAACTGCCACCCCTCGGCGCGTTCCCGCGTGGACAGTGCGTTCGGCGGATTACCCTGCGCCACGGCGACCACGGGAGTCAGTGCCAATGCCGTCAAGCAAAAGGCCGTGCTCGGCAATCCACGCATCACGTCTCTCCCAGCGGCGCCCCAATTGGAAAGGGCAATCTCGTTTCAGTGCGACTGGAGACCATGATCCGATAGAAATGGGCATTCGTGAAGCGAAATAGCGCGCACCATTCCCTAGCTACGCGGGCGACAACAGGGCCGGCGTATCATCGTGGAGGCTTCGCTGTCGGAGAGTATGCGTTGGCTGATTCCAGGCCAAGCTCTTCTGTTTGAACCGGTTGCTTGTCGCACGCGTGGAGCGGATGCGAAGACCAGCGGGCGCGACCGCTGCTTACTGGGAAACGTCCGACGTCTCAAAGACCGGGACGCGTCGCGGGGCCGCACAGGCTCGCGGCTCTATCGATCGCGAACAAAACTGATCCCAGTTCGTCAGGTCTCGCACAGACCTGGAAGCGGCAACGCAACACAGTACTTACAAAAATTGCCTAGGAATCGCTTTTGGCAAAACCTCTCGGGGCAGCGGCGGGGAGGCTCCCCGCCGCTGGGAACCAAGATTACTTGCCGCGAAGCGTGTTGATCACCGCAATGCCGAGGACGCCGGCGACCGCTGCTGCGGCGAACGGACGCTCCTTCGAGAACTGACGCACATAGTCGATCAACGGACGGATGTTCTCCTGTGCGACGTCCTTCACCTGACCGACCGTCTTTTGGACAGTACCGCTCAACTGATCCGCAACGCCTTCGCTCTGCAACGACTTGTCGCCGACCGCGCCGCCCAGGGTTTCCTTTGCCTTGCCGGTGAAATCGGTTGCGGCGCCAGCGAAGGTATCGGTGTTCATGTCGGTTTCCTGATTGTTACGGATGAGAGGTGGTTCAAACGATGCAACCGCCCGGAATATCCACACTCCTGGGGACGCACGCTGAAAATTCTGCCGTAACTATTTGCGCCGAGCCGCAATGTACCGCGTCACCTGTTCATCAAGGACGTCGAGGGGGAGCGCACCCTGGCTCAGGATCGCTTCATGGAAGTCGCGGATATCGAAGCGTGGGCCCAGTTCGCGCTGGGCACGGGCGCGCAGTTCGGTGATCTTCAACTGTCCCACCATGTAGCTGGTCGCCTGGCCGGGCCAGTTGAAATAGCGATCGACCTCGCGCGCGATATCCTTGTCCGATACCGAGCTGTTCGCCTTGAAATAGGCGATCGCCTGCTCGCGCGTCCATCGCTTCGAATGGATGCCGGTATCCAGGACGAGGCGAATGGCGCGCCATACCTGCAGCGACAACATGCCGAACCGGTCATACGGAGTCTTGTACACGCCCATCTCGCTCGCCAGTCGCTCCGAATACAGGCCCCATCCCTCGACATAGGCGCCGTACCCGCCGAACTTGCGGAACTTCGGGATGTTCGTCAGCTCCTGCTGACGGGCGATCTGGAAATGATGGCCCGGCGCGCCCTCGTGCGCGGCGATGCCGGCGACCTGGACCTTCTGCGTCTGGTTCATGTCGACCAGATTGACATAATAGATGCCGGGCCGCGATCCGTCGGCGGACGGCGGATTGTAGAAGGCGGTGGAAGCCGTGCCCTCCCGCCATTTCTCGACCGCGCGCACCTCCAGCGGCGCCTTGGGCAGCGTCCGGAAATAGCGAGGTGCCGCCGTCATGACCGAAGCGATCACGGCGCGGGCATCACCCAGATAGTGTTCGCGACCTTCCGCCGTGTTGGGATATTTGAACTGCGGATCGGTGCGGATCTTGGCGAAGAATTCCTCGAGCGTGCCGGTAAAGCCCACCTCGCGCTTGATCGCCTCCATCTCCTGCCGGATCGCGGCGACCTGTTTCAGGCCAAGTGCGTGGATCTGGTCTGCGGTGAGGTCGGTGGTGGTCGAATTCTTCAGCCGGTCGGCATAATACGCCGCTCCGTTCGGCAGGCTCCAGGCGCCGAAATTGCCCTTCGACTTGGGCTCGATCTCATCCAGCGCCGCGA
Organism: Sphingomonas faeni; assembly: GCF_040407565.1. Taxonomy (GTDB): domain Bacteria; phylum Pseudomonadota; class Alphaproteobacteria; order Sphingomonadales; family Sphingomonadaceae; genus Sphingomonas; species Sphingomonas faeni_F. The sequence goes on along the minus strand of NZ_JAPZPR010000003.1, from coordinate 441,700 downwards.
ACAGAACGTCATACCCACGACGAAACGGTCCGGTCAGCGCCGCGCTGCCATCCGCCAGCAGCTTCGCCTTGACCGTCGCCGGCGCATCCAGCGCGCCGACCTTCTTGCGGAAATCCGCCCAGACGCTGGAATCCGGCCCCTGGTCGAACGGCGCGCCAGTGAGCACCGCCTTTGCGTCGGCACGCGCGGGGGCGAAGTTCACCTTGTTGGGGATGATGCCGGCCGCCGCCTGATCGCGCATGGTCGCTGCAACCTCGCGCATGACGCGCTCGGTATCGCGCAGCCGCGACACATACGCCTGCGCATCCGCGACCGTATCGACCTTGTGGTTGTTGATAAGCAGCACGGGAATCTCGCCCGCGGGGCTGCCGTTGGTCGACACCGGAAACCGCAGCTTGCGGAATTGCAACGACTGGCGGCCGCGCTCGACCTCATATTCGAACAGGCGGTAGCTGACGCGCGCGCTCTCCCCCAATTGCGCCGGCTGGAACTGCGCATGCATTGCGGCCAATTGCCGCTCGGCAAGCGCCTCCGCGCGCAGCGCCGCCGCGTCGGTGTAATCGTCCAGGCGATCGTTGTTCGTCTTGAGACCGAGTTGCGTCTGCCCTTCGGGGCTGAGGCTGAGCTGTTCGTCATAGGCGTGATCGAGGAACTGGAGCAGCGCCGCGTCCTTGACCGCAACCCCCGAGACGGGTTCCGGCGCCGGCATACTCGCCTGAACCAGCGGGACGGCGGACACCAACAAAAGGGCAAGACTTAAACGCATGAGATCTCCTGACGACACGCTTGTCGCGCGCGGCCCGGCGCAACGCAATCCCAATGATCGCTGCAGGATTTGCCCAGAGTTTTCGTGCCATGGATCCCGCGCTGGCTAAGGCTCGCGCGGCTAGAACGTCTTCACTTCAACGAGCCGGGTACGTTTCGCGGCGGGCTGCGTAAATTCCACCCGGAGCTTCCGGACGGAGACAGGCGTCCAGCGCGCACGCGTGATACCGTTCGCGATCGGCGCAACGCCGCTGCTGCCGATCCTGCTCCACCGCCTGCCGTCCCAGCCCTGAAACCGGAGACCGGTCGGCGCGGCGAAATCCTTGCCGTCGGCAAAGAAGGCCAGTTCGGATCGCGACAGCGTGACCGACTTGCCGAAATCGATCTCGTACCACTGCGCGGCGGGCGATCGGGCGGACGACCATCCGTTCGGCAATTCCGGGAAGAACCAGATGCGGCCATCGATCGCGTCGTGCACGGATTCGGCGTCGGTGTTGCTGGACGCGCTGCCCTTGGGGAATTGGCCGCGGACGAGTTGCACGGCGCGGTCGATCGGCCGGGCGATCGGCGGCACGGCCGCGCGGGCCAAGGGGACGACGACACGCTCCAGCCCGGGGCGGTGCGCGACACGCCGGCCATCCACCTCGACGGTCAGTCCCGCCGCGCCGCGAAAATGCCGGCCGTCCACGTCCCAGGTCACCGCCACGCTGCGGCCGTGATACGGCACGTCCTGCATTCGAAACCAGCCTAGCGCCTGCGGATCGGACGCGGCGGGCAGCAGCGGATTCACCTCCAGCACATCGTCGGCACGTGGGCGGATCCCGACCAGTCCGGTCAGGATCAGATCGGCGAACCCCGAATGGAAATAATGGTGGCTGCGCGCCAGTCCGACGATCGGTCGCCCAGTATCGGGGTGGTAATCCTCCTCGATATCGAGCCGATCGCCCTGATAATGCAGCGACGCATATTGCCGGAGCAACCGCATGTAATCGGCCCGCGTCACGGACGCCTGCCGGTAGTGATCGAGCAGGTTTGCCAGGCCGGTCAGCACCTGCGTGGTCTGGAACGGCCAGATCGGCCCGTTCCATTGGCATTCGGGCCGAGCGCCCTCGTACCGGTATTGCCGCATGTAATGCTCGTAGCTCGGCTCGACCGTCCGGAAGCCGGCTGGACCGCCCAGGCCATCCTTGTCGAGGAGATGAGCCCATGCGCTCGCAAACCGCGCATCGTCGTCCACCATGTCGAACGTCCAGGGCAGATAGCCGACGAGTTCACGCCCGCGGATCGGCTGCCAGTATTTCACGACCGCGTTGTCGACCTTGTAGCGATCGATGAAATGGCCGAGCGGCTCGCTCCACAAGCTGTCCTGGACGCGGCGCTTGAGCGCCGCCGCGCGCGCGTCGAACGCAGCGGTACCTGCGACGTCGCCGCTCAACGCGGAGAGGCGGGCGATCGCGCGGGCGTTGGCGAACATGTACGCGTTGATCGACGGACGGAACGCGTCGCCGCCGCGGAACCCGTCCTTACCGCCCGACGCGTCGATCGAGGAGATCGTGTATTCGGTCGCGTCGAGCAGCGGTTCGATCCAGTACAGCCCCTTGCTGGCGTCGAACCGATCGTCCCACGCCGCATAGAGCCGTCGCATCGCCGCGAGATGCCGCGTCGCCGCTGCGCGATCGCCATCGACGAGAAACCGGCCATAAACCGAGTCCGCGATGTAATCGGTGAAATGGCGATCGTTGCCACGCCGGTACATGAAATCGATATAATCGTCGGCGTAGCGCCGGTCGCGCAGCCAGCGGCCCTCGCCCAGATGGAATCCGGTCGCGTCGTTCAGGCTGGCATAGGGTTCGAGCTGCCATCCCACGTCATCGAGAAACTCGGTCGAGATATACCCGTCGGCACCGAGATCGCGCTGGTGGGCGCGGTACAGCGACCAGCGGTAGTAATAGACCGCATCGAGCCGCGGGTCGGCGGAGTCGAAGAACGGGATGCGGTTCTCGTACCAGGCGGCATCGTTCCCGAACCTGTCGCGCGCGATACGTTGCGTATCCAGCCGCGGTGGGCCGATCGCCGGATGCGGCGCGGCCGTCACGGGCATGATCGCCGCCAGCAGCATGCCAAGGCGGAGAACCGGCTTGACGACACTGCGCCGGATCAAGACCGGTCGACCGCGAGCCGGTACAGACCTGCGCCGTGCGATGCCACCGACTGCGTCAACTCGGCCGATACGGGAGCGAGATCGGTCCTCGCCCATAGATCGCGGACGCCGACGCGGCCTTGGAGCCCCAGCATCGCGAGACTGATCCGTATCGGCTGCGCGGACTTGCCCGTATTGAACAGAGCGAGGTAGCGATCTCTCGAACCCGGCACGCGCGCCGACCAGACGCGTACGTCATCGGCGACGAAATGCGGCTGGTTGTCGTAGCTCGCCTGGTTGACCGCGATGACTTCGGGATTGGTGAGCAGGTCGAGCGTCGGGCGGTCGAGATGGCGGAGGTCGCCGCCCATGATCAGCGGCGATCGCGCGATCGACCACAGGGTCATCAGCGTGCGCTGTTCGTCGGGCGTGAACTTGGTGTCGCGCGCGCCCAGCGCGAGACGCCCGAGCGGGAGCATGTCGGCGTCGGGCCAGCCGCCGGGCATGCGGTGCGCGTTCCAGTTCTCCAGCCGGGTGAACTGCGCCTCGAGCAGCGGCCATTCGTCCCAGAAATCGTCGCTGATCCGCCACATCTGCGCAAAGCGGCGGACGTGGTCGGCACGGGATACCGGCGTTTCGCCGGGCGACAGGCTGAGGATGATCGGCCGGCCGGTCGCGACGATCGCGGCGTGCGCGGCCTCGATCTCCGGGGCATGCGCGTCGTAGGGACGGCTCATATCGTCCATCTTCACCAGGTCGACACCCCAAGACGCGTAGAGTGCGAAGACGCTGTCGTAATAAGCCTGCGCGCCGGGCTTGCGCATGTCGACGCCGTACATGTCCGGGTTCCACGGGCAGATGCTGGTCGTATCGGCGATGTCGCGCGCGCGGTATCTGGTGCCGAACACCGGCAGGTTGCGCTCCACCGCGAGCCGCGGAATACCGCGCATCAGGTGGATGCCGAACCGCAGGCCGAGCGCGTGGACGCGGTCGGCGAGCGGGCGGAAACCCTTGCCGCGGGCGCTCGACGGGAACCGGTTCGGCGCGGGCAGCAACCGGCCGTAATCGTCCATCACCGGCTTGGGCTTGGTCGCGTAGGTGTAGCTGCTTGCCCCCGGCTCGTACCACTGGATATCGACGGTGAAGATATCATAGCCCGACGGCAGCAGCTTCTCCGCCATGATCGTCGCGGTCTCGATCGCCTGCGCCTCGGTGATCGTCGTCGCGAAACTGTTCCAGCTGTTCCACCCCATCGGCGGCGTCGGCGCCAAGAGCTTCGAGCCAGCACTCGCGCGAGCGCCTATCGCGGCTGCGGGTACCGCTGCGGCTCCCGCGGCGAGGAACGTCCGGCGATCGAGGCCGCTCACCGCAACGGGCCGTTGGCAACCGGTTCGCCGAAATTGGGGGCGCCGTCGGGCTTGTACGTGAAATGCTGGACGCGCGTGTGGCGATTGGGATCGAACAGGGGATCGCCCTTGATCGCCTCATAGTCGCGCGCGTGATAGACCAGGATGTCGCGGCCGCGCTCGTCGACGGTGAAGCTGTTGTGGCCCGGCCCGAAGACCTTGTGCGCGGGCGACGACTTGAACACCGGCTGCGGCGATTTCGTCCAGGTTGCCGGATCCATGATGTCGGCATCGTCGCGCGCGGTCAGCATGCCCATGCAGTATCGCGCGTCGGTCGCGCTCGCCGAATAGGTCATGAACAGCTTGCCGTTGCGCGCCAGCAGCGCGGGCGCCTCGGCGACCTTGAACCCGCGGATCTCCCAATCGAGCGTCGGTATCGTGAGCCGCGCGGGCTTCGCCGCCAGCGTCAGAGGGGTCGCGAGCGGTGCGAGATAGAGGTTGCTGTTGGTCTCGATCCCCGGCTCGCGCTGTGCCCAGGCAAGATAGCGCGTGCCGCGGTGGACGAAGCTCGTGGAGTCGAGCGTGAAGCTGTCCCACGGCGTCGTCAATTGCCCCAGCACGGTCCAGGTGCCGGTCATCGCGTCGGGCCCGTCGCAGACCACCGCGAAGGTGCGGATACGGAACACGTCCTCGCCGCCGCCGCTCGGGCCCGCCGCGAAATACATGATCCAGCGGCCATCGATCAGGTGCAGTTCGGGTGCCCAGAGGAAGCCGGACATCGGCCCGGTCTTCTCGTGCCGCCACAATACGCGCTCGTTGGCGGTCGACAGCCCTGCCAGCGTGCGCGAGCGGCGCAGCACGAGCCGGTCGTATTCGGGCACCGAGCCGGTCATGTAATAATAGCCGTCGGTGTGCAGGAAGACCTGCGCATCGGCGCGCTGGCGGACCAATGGGTTGACCGGCACCGGCACCGGCGCCTTCGCCGCGACCCGTGCAAGCGCACCGCTAGCGGTCGCAGCACCAGCACCGGCCAGGAACAGCCTTCGTGTGAAATCCATCGTCATGGTCGATTCTCCGCAACTGGCCAGCCATCCGCACCCCAGGCGATCGGTGCGATGCGCAACGTCGGGGTGCCTTTGGTCTGGGAATCATAGGCGTGGTAGACGACGTAATCCTTGCCGTCGGTGTCGTGCATCACGCCGGGGTGGCCGGGGCCGCGATAGCGCTGCTTTTCCTGAAGGTCGGCGCGCAGGAAGATCGTTCCCCCGCCCTGCATCATCGCGCTGCCGTCCTTGCCGAGATACGGCCCGGTGATCGCCTTCGATCGGCCGACGACGGTGTAATAGGTGCTGTTCACGCCCTTGCAGCAATAGTCGTAGCTCGCGAGCAGCCAGTAATAGCCGCCATGGCCGATGATGAACGGCGCCTCGACCGGGGCCGGGCCGCCGGCGGGTGCGGGACGGCGCGCGATCGCGTTGGGCTTCGCCGCAGGGTCGAGCAGCTTGCCGGTCTTTGGGTTCAGCGCGAACAGCTTGATGCCCGTCCAGAAGCTGCCGAGCGACAGCCACTCGCGGCCCTGCGCATCGACGACATGGTTGGGATCGATCGCGTTGAAATCGTCCTTGGGCGTCGACATCACCACCAGCCCCTCGTCGCGCCAGCCATAGCCGGGCGCCTTGGGGTCGAGGGTCGGGCTCGTCGCGAGCCCGATCGCCGAGCGGTTCGAGCCGAAGGTGGAGACCGAATAATAGAGCCGGTACCGCCCGTCTGCGCTGCGCGAAATGTCGGGTGCCCACATGCCCTTGGTGCCCGGCACCGCCTCGGTCGCCCAGTCGGGCAGGCGCGACAGCGGCGGCGTGCCCGCGGTCCAGTGGATCAGATCGGGCGAGGTGCGCGCGCTCAGCATCTGGCCGTCGAGCCCGGTGCCGTAGACGTAATAGGTGTCGCCCGCGCGGATCATCACCGGGTCGTGGACCGGCGCGATGTCGCCGGTCAGGCGGGCGTTTAATGCAGGCGGTGCAGCGGCGGTTTGCGCCAGCACACTACTCGCGAGCGTCAGCGCGATCAGTCCGGTCGCCCATTTCGGTGCGGCCATCGTCTCTCTCCCGGCAGGTGCGCCCGCCGGTTGCTCCGGCGGGCGTCACGATCACTTCAGTTCGAGCATCACGACTGACATCGGCGGCAACGTCACCGACAAGGTGCCGCCGCTCAGGTTAGCGCCATTGAATGCCTTCGGTGCGACCGCGTTGGGCGCTTCGAAGGTGTTGAGCGCAGTCATCGTCGGCGCGGTGAGCACCTGCCCGGTGACGGTCTGCGCCGTCACGCCCGGCAACGCGGCCGAGACGCTGGTCGGCTTGTTCGGATCGAGGTTCGACAGCGCGATCCGCACCACGCCGTCCTTGCCGCGCACCGCCGACGCGCTGACCGACGGCATCGTCCACTGGTCCTTGTTGTACCAGGGCGACTTGATGTCGATCGGCAGGACGGTGCCGTCCATGTACGGCTTGTACATCGCGAACACGTGATAGGTCGGCGTCAGCACCATCTTGCTGCCGTCGGTCAGGATCATCGCCTGCAGCACGTTCACCATCTGCGCGATCGCGGTCATTTTCACGCGGTCGGCGTGCTTCGCGAAGATGTTGAGGTTGATCGCGGTGACCAGCGCATCACGCAGCGTGTTCTGCTGGCGCAGGAAACCGGGGTTGGTGCCCGGATCACCGGCATACCATGTGCCCCACTCGTCGACCGCGAGCCACATCGTCTTCTTCGGATCGACCTTGTCCATGATCGCCGAATGCTTGGTGATCAGCTCGTCCATCTTGAGCGTCTCGGACAGCGTCTCGGCCCAGCCGCGCTCGTCGAACACGGTCGCGGACGCACGCGGCGGCCAGCCACCGGGGACGGTGTAGTAATGCAGCGACAGCGCATCGACCTTGCCGACCAGCTCGCGCGCCATCGTCTCGGTCCAGTTATAATCGTCGTTGTTCGCGCCGCTTGCGATCTTCATCACGCGCGTATCCTTGGGCGCCTTGATGAAGGTGGCGTAGCGCCGCGTGACGTCGGCGGCATATTCCGCACGCATGTTGCCGCCACAGCCCCACAGCTCGTTGCCGACGCCGAAATACGGGACGGCCCACGGTGCCTTGTGGCCGTTCTTGGCGCGTTCGTCGGCGAGCGTACCGGCTGGCGAGGTCATGTATTCGACCCACTCCGCCATTTCCTGCGGCGTACCGTTGCCGACGTTGCCGGCGATATACGGTTCGGCGCCGATCTGTCCGACGAGGTCCATGAACTCGTGCGTGCCGACCGTGTTGGGCTCGGTCACACCGCCCCAATGCGTGTTGATCTTGACCGGACGCTTGGTCTTGGGACCGATCCCCTCGCGCCAGTGATATTCGTCGGCGAAGCAGCCGCCGGGCCAGCGCACGACCGGCACGCCGATCCCGCGCAATGCGGTGACGACATCGGTGCGGAAGCCGCGGACGTTGGGGATCTTCGATTTTTCGCCGACCCAGAGCCCGCCGTAAATGCCGTTGCCGAGATGCTCCGCGAACTGCGTGAAGATGCGGCGATCATAGGTCGGGCCAGGCGTGTCGGCGTGGACCGTAACGGTTGCCCCGGTCGAACTGGGCGCGTTGGCGGGTGCGTCGGTCTGCGCGGTGCCGATGCCGGCGGTCGACAGCAGAAGCGCGGCGGCGAGACCCTTCAGCGTGCGGGTCATTTTTGCCTCAATCATCGAAAGCCTCCACGGAATTGCGGGTGCCGCGCAGGAACGCGTCGGCGACGAGGGTGAACGGGGTCGTGTCGACTTCGCTGCGGCCACCGCGGATCAGCGACGCAAAGCGTGTGTAGAGGCCGGGATATTCCTCGTCGTCGTTATGCACGGTGCCGTTCGGCAAGGTGAGCACCGCGCCGCCCTTGGCGAGGCTGAGCGTGCCGGCGTCGGTTTCGACGGTGATATCCCAGCTCTGCGGGCCGGTCTGGCGCCAGTCGAGATCCATGCTGATCGGCGTACCCGAGGCGCTGCGGAAGGTCAGGTCGGCGGCGATCGGCGCGGCGCGATTGGCGGGCGTCGACAGCGTCGCGGCGGTCAGGAAGAACGGCTGCGGCAGGATCTCGGTGGCGATCGACAGCGCGTTGATGCCGGGATCGAACACGCCGAGCCCACCCGGCTCCCAGATCCACGCCTGCCCCGGATGCCAGACGCGAACGTCCTCGCGCCAGACGATCGACACGCGCTCGATCTTACGCTCGGCGAGCCACGCCTTGGCCGGCGCAACACCTGCCGCGAACCGCGAATGCCAGCCGGCAAACAGCGTCGTTCCCGTCTCGGCAGCCTGCGTTTCGAGCGCATCGACCTCGGCCAGCGTCGCGCCGGGTGGCTTTTCGAGGAAAACGTGCACCTGCTTGGCGAGCGCCATCGAGGCTAGCTCGTAGCGCACCTGTGGCGGCGTGCAGAGCGCGATTGCATCGATCGCCGGACCGTCGGCGAGCAGCGACTCCAGCGACTTGAAGTTGGCGACACCCTCGACCCCCGGATCGCGCGGACTGACGCTGGCGACGAACTCGAAGTCGGCGTTGCCCGCGATCGAGGGCAGATGCTGGTCGCGGGCGATCTTGCCCATGCCGACGACGGCGATGCGGATTGCGGCCATGTTCAGAGCGCCTTCACGACGACGGGCTGCGGTGCGGCCTTGGTCAGCGTGTTGCGCAAGGGCAGCGTGAACGGTGCGGCCTCGATCTCGAACACGTCGCCTTCGCGCGTGGTCACGCCGTCGGCGAACGACAGCGTCGCGGTGCCGAAGAAATGGACGTGCACGTCGCCCGGACGGCGGAACAGGTCGTATTTGAAATGATGCGCCTCGAGGTTGGCGATGCTGTGCGACATGTTCGCCTCGCCCGACAGGAACGGCTTTTCCCACAGCAGCGCGCCGTCGCGGTGAATGCGGCTCGCACCCTCGATATGCTGAGGCGGCGTACCGACCAGCAATTCGGGGCCGAGCGACGCCTGGCGCAGCTTCGAATGCGCGAGCCACAAATAATTGTGGCGCTCGGTGACGTGATCGCTGAATTCGTTGGCGAGGCACAGGCCGAGGCGAAACGGCGTGCCGTCCGGACCGATCAGGTAGATCCCGGCAAGCTCGGGCTCCTCGCCGCCATCCTCGGCGAAGTCTGGCATGGTGAGCGCCGCGCCGGGCGCGACGAGTCCCGAGCCATCGCCCTTGTAGAACCATTCGGGCTGCTGGCCGCGCGTCCCCGCTGCCGGCTTGCCGCCCTCGACGCCTTCGAGGAACATCCGCATCGAATCGGTCTGCTTCTCGGCGTCCGCGGCGGCGCGGTGCATCTTGTCGCGGCCCTCGGCCGAACCGAGATGCGTCAGGCCGGTACCGGTCATGATCAAATGGGCCGGATCGACATGATCGATCGGCGAGGTAAGGCGACCGGCGGCCAGCACGGCGGCGAGGTCGACGTTCGCGCCCGTTCCACAGGCAGCGACCGCCGCGGCAAGATCGCTGCCGTCGGCAATTGCACGCTCGGCCAGCGCGCGGACACTATCGACGCCAGCGACGAACGCCGCACCATCATCGGTAGCGGCGATCACCGATCGCGTGCCGTCGACGCCAACATGCTGCAACAGGCGCAAAGTCATATCTCTCTCCCAAATGAGGCGCCGCCCTGACGGTTCGTCCCCGGATTACTTGATCAGTTGGCGGGGCCGTCGTCGATCCACGGCAGCGCGCCGCTGTCATCGCGATCGCGCCAGCCGCGAAGACAGCCGCAAAATCTCCCCGGCCGCCGGCGCGCGCTATTGATATCAGACATCGACAGCCCCTTCTTATACTCGGACATATAAGCGGCGTTCGGATTTGGCAATCTTTGTCGTTCCTTGATCGAACACGGGCTGTTACGCCCTCCTGGAGGAGCACGTATGACGATGACAGATCGGATTGAGCAGAGCGATCCAGACGACGTCGCGGTACGCCGCGCGCCGCGCGGAACCGGGCGGCGGCTGCACGGCGCGGTCGCGCACAAACTCGGCACCGCGATCTTGTCCGGGGAATATGCGCCGGGCGACACGCTGTCGGGCGAGGTCGCCTTCTCCGAAGCGCTCGACGTATCGCGCAGCGCGTACCGCGAGGCGGTGCAGGTCCTCACTGCCAAGGGGTTGGTCGAAAGCCGTCCCAAGATCGGGACGCGCGTCCTGCCGCGCAGCCGGTGGAATTTGCTCGATCCCGACGTGCTCGCCTGGGCCTTTGCGGGCGAGCCGGACATCGCGTTCGTCCGTGGCCTGTTCGAGTTGCGGGGAATCGTCGAGCCGGCCGCCGCCGCGCTTGCCGCCGAGCGCCGCGAGCGATCCGACCTGAAGATCATGAAAGACACGCTGGCGGCGATGCGACGCCATACGCTGGCGACCGAGGCCGGCCGCGCGGCGGACCGCGAGTTTCACGATGCGGTGCTGACCGCAACCCGCAACGACGCGCTGATCGTGCTGAGCGCAAGCATCGGTGCCGCAGTCAGCTGGACGACGCAGTTCAAGCAGCGCGCGCTCGCACTGCCGCGCAATCCGATCCCCGATCATGTCCGGGTCTATGAGGCGATCGCGGCGGGCGATGCGGCCGGCGCCAGCGCGGCGATGCGCGCGCTGGTCGATCTCGCGCTCGAGGATACGAAACTCGCGATGGCGCGCTGACGGGACCAACGCCAATCGGCGCCCGACCATTGTCAGGCGCCGCCAGCTACCGCGCGACGTCTATCGTGACCGACGTGAAATCGGGGCGCCCGATGGAACCGTCGGCACGATGCCCTTCGGCGCCGCGCTCAGTCGCCGGATCAGATCGGTTTCCGCCGGACGATACGGCGTACCGTCGTTCCGGAACACCTCGTGGAACCAGATCGTCGGCTCGGCGAGCACATAGGGTCTCTGCCAGCTGTCCCAGGGCAGCCGGGTCTGCGTCTTGCCGTCGACGAACCCCCAGTTGATCATGCCGACATTGTAGCGCTTGCCGATCGGCAGGGATCCGTCGAACGTCGATCCGTTGCCGCGTGCCATGTATTCGGTGCAGATGACCGGCCGTTTATAGGCCTGCAACTGCTTGATCCGCCGTTCGAACGTCTCGGGCCAGCTATAGTCGTGGAACGTCACTACGTCCGACTGCGCGAGCTGGAGCTTTTCCATCGGCGACGTCTTGCCGCCCGGCGTCCAATCGTCGCCGATCCAGACGCCCGATGTCAGCGGCTGCGACGGATCGGCATCGCGCGCCCACTCGAACACCTGCGCCAGCAGCGCGCGGACCAGCGGTTCCTTGCCCTCCTGCCCCTTATACTGGTCGGCACCGTTGTCCGGCTCGTTCCACACGTCCCAGCCGAGTATCCGGTCGTCTTTCGCAAACGCGCCGATCACGCCCTGTACATAGGCCTTGTAACCGGGATAGCGCGCGCGATCGCGCAGGCCCGGCATGCCCGGCCCCTGCACCCAGCCCGAATTATGCACGCCGGGGATCGGCGGATGCTGTGGCCCGAGCTTCGGATCGGGATCCCAGCAACTGTCGAACAACACGAACAGCGGCTTGATCCCGTGCGCCTTGGCCATTGTCAGGAACGTATCGATCCGCTGCTTGAAACCCTCTGGATCCTGCTGCCAGAGCTGATCGTGGAGGAACACGCGCATCGTGTTCATGCCGATGCCCTGCGCCAGTCCAAGCTCGTAATCGATCCGCTTGGGATCCCAGGTCGCCGCCTGCCACATTTCGAGCTGGTTGATCGCGGTGGCGGGCGCGTAGTTCGATCCGACCAGCCAAGGCTGTGCCGCATACCAGCCATTGGCCTGCGCTTCGGTCCATCGACCCCGTGCTTCCGCAGGGCTTGCGACGAAAGCTGCCGCCGCAAGCATCGCCATATGCCGCGGCCTAAGCTGCCGGGTGATCCCATCGACGCGGGCCTGGGCGGATTGCTTGCATGCGTAAATCCGACGTCCCGAGTCGGTGGGCGCCTGCGCCAAAATGCCGTTGCTCACTGGCTTCCTCTCCTGTTCGGCGGCGCTGCGTTCGCCGATCGACGACTGGACAACGTGCGCGCGCGAGATGCTGTTTCCGCATCGTTCGCAACCCTAGCGGGCCCGATCTCGATTGATCAAGGCCGGTCGGCAATTTGTAGTCTTGTCCTACAAACAGATTGCCAGCTATCGGCGATCCGCTTAGCGTGAAACCAAGTCGCATGGAACACCATCGACACCTAAAGGGGAGAGAACGACATGAAAACGAGGGCACTTCTGAGCGCATCCGTAGCCGCCATGGCGCTGGTCGCCGTGACGCCGGCATCGGCGCAGACCTCCGACAAATCGATGGCGAACGGCAGGACCGGCGCCGGTCAGGGCCAAGACCTTCCCAAGCCGACCACAGCGTCCGATCAGAACGCGAACCCCGCCGCGCCGCAGCCGTCGCTGCAGGAAAGCCCCACGGAAGACAGCGGCGATATCGTCGTCACCGGGCTTCGCCGCAGCCTCCAGTCGGCGCAGGCGATCAAGCGCAACTCGGACGGCATCGTCGATGCGATCGTCGCCGAGGATATCGGCAAGCTGCCCGATACGTTCGCCTCGTCGGCGCTCGCGCGCGTCTCGGGCGTGCAAGTAACGCGTGGCGGCGGCGAGTCGGCGGGCGTCACCGTCCGCGGGCTGCCCGACCTCAGCACCACCTATAACGGTCGCGAAATCTTCACCGCCGAAGGTCGGTTCGTCCAGATCCAGGACTTTCCCGCCGGCACGGTCGCGGCGCTGGAGGTCTATAAATCGGGCACCGCGAATTTGATCGAGGGCGGCATCGGCGGGCAGGTCAACGTGCGCGGCCGCCGGCCGTTCGATTTCAACGGGTTCGAACTGTCGGGATCCGCAAACGGCGTGGTCTGGGATCAATCGGACAAGACGTCGTGGAACGGCAACCTGCTGATCAGCGACCGCTGGGATACCGGCATCGGCGAGATGGGCCTGTTGTTGAACGGCTCGTTCGTCGGCATCGATTTCCTCGACTCGACGCGGGAACAGTCGCTTGTCATCGGTACGACCAGCGCGGCGCAAGGGACGACCGCAGGTATCCGCTACCCCGATGCGCAGGGCCTGTTCTATGGCGGCGGGCATCGCTGGCGGCCATCGGCCAACGCCGCATTCCAGTGGAAGCCGACGCCCGAACTGGAAATCTATGCCGATGGCCTCTTCCAGGGGTTTCGCAGCGAAGACACCAATCGCTACATGTTCGTGCCGATATTCGGCGACATCCGCCTGAGCAATCTCGTCACCGACGGCGCCAATCCTGCCCAGGCACAGAGCTTTACCGTCAGCAACGCGGTTGCGCCCGACGGCTATTCGGGCTCGTTCCACGGCAAGACCGACACCTATCAGGCCGGCGGCGGCGCAATCTGGAAGCACGACAAGCTGCAGATTTCGGCGGACATTGCCTACACCGACAGCACGTACACCGCCGACCTCGTCAACATCGACAACACGTTCGCCAGTTCGCCGGTGCGCAACGTGAGCTTCGACGCTGGCAAGGACGGTGGCCCAAGCTTCAACTTTGTCAATTTCGACGTCACCGACCCAGCCAACTTCCTCAGCCGCGGCTTCTATCAGGAGCATCTCGTGGTCAGCGGCAAGGACGTGCAGACGCGCGCCGACCTGCAGTATGACGTTGGTGAAGGCCTGTTGCGGCGTATCCAGTTCGGCGTCCGTTACAATGATCGCGATGCAACGCGCGATCGCGGGACCGACTATCGCTTCAATCTTCCCGCCGGTATCCCACTGGCGAACCTGCCCGTCGGGTTGGAACGGACCAATCCGGGGTTCGACTACAACAGCATCTTCCCGGTGCGGACGTTCGTCGCCGTCTCGTCCGACAGCATCAGGCAGAACCTGCCGGCGTTGCGGACCTTCTACGGCGCGCCCGCAGGAATCCCGGCCTTCAACCCGACCGAGAATTTCGTCGCAAATGAAAAGGCCTATGCCGCGTACGGCCAAGTCAAATACGGCTTCGACCTGGGCAAGATCACGGTCGACGGGCTGGTTGGTCTGCGTGCGATCAAGACCAAGACGAGAATTGCCGGCTTCGACCGGGTGCTGACCGCCAGCACCGAAACGTTCGTACCGACGACGCAGTCAAAGGATTATACCGACTATCTGCCCAACGTCAGCGCACGCGTCGGACTGAGCGACCAGCTTCAGTTGCGTCTCGCCTATACGCAGACGCGGACACGACCAAATTTCCTCTCGCTAAACCCCACGCTGACGGTCGATCCGTTGCGGAGCGACAATACGCCGATCGTCAACAACAATGGCACGATCACCCAGACCTACCGAACGGCCACCGGGGGCAATCCGAGTCTCGTGCCGCTGACGTCGAACAACTACGACGCAAGCCTCGAATACTACTTTTCCCGCAGCGGATCGCTGACCGGTGCGATCTTCCAACGGGATGCCCGTGGGTTCATCTTCAACAGCCTGACGTTGGTAGAAGACCCGGTTTACGGCCTGTTGCAGATCAACCAGCCGGTGAACTCCGGCAAGACGCGTTTCCAGGGCGCGGAGGTATCGTTCTCCAGCTTCCTCGATATCGACGGCCTGCCGGACTGGGCGAAGGGTTTTGGCCTCCAAGCCAACGGCACCTATGTCGATTCCAAGGGCGATCTCTCGCCGGACTTCAACCGCCTGCTCGGCAATCGGCGCGTGCCGTTCAACGGCGTGTCGAAATGGACGTACAACGTGGTCGCGCTGTACGAGCGGCCGTTCTTCTCGGCCCGCCTTGCCTATAATTACCGTTCGCGGTTCGTCAGCTTCTACAGCCAGGAGAACCTCGACGTCGATCCGGCCAACACCGCCGACCGCCGTGTCCGAGGGACGTATGAAAAAGGGCGTGGGCAGCTCGATTTCTCCACCACCGTCACCCCGATTCCAAGCGTCACACTGGCGTTCGACATCGTCAACCTGCTGGGCAACCCACTGCAACGCGAACGCCAGTATAATGATGCGGGCGACACCTTCGCACGGCAGATCATCTATCTCGAGCGCACCTATTCGCTCGGCGTACGGTTTCGGTTCTGACCTGACATAGCGACGATGGGACACAGCATCATGCGAATTGCCTTCCTTGCCGCGCTCGGCCTGAGCGTGGCTCTTGCCGGCCCGGCAGCGGCGGATGCGCCCAGCATGGCGGATCGGCTCGTCAACGACCCCCGGGTGGAGTCACTCAACCCGTACGGCCTGCGCCTGCCGCCGACGATCCGCGCGGACAAGAGCGTCCAGTTCGGCAAGGCGTTGCGCGTCCCGCTCAAAGGACACGCGGACTTCTGGCGGGTCGGCATCACCACACCCGTGCTAAAACCGGTCAGGAAAGGCGACCAGATCGTCATCGCCTTCTGGGCGCGCGCGGAGGAAACGGAGGCCGGCGCGCCCGGCAAGATCGGTCGCGTACAGCTCGAGGCGACGCCGGTCGTCCGTGCGGTGTTCGAGCAGCCGTTCGAGGTCGGGCCGGACTGGAAGATGTACCAGCTGAAGGGCACCGCCGACCAGGATTACGCGCCACGCCAGTTGAACGCCGCGCTCCAACTGGACGCCGCCAAACAGGTGCTCGATATCGGGCCTGTTTTCGTGCTCGATTATGGGCAGCCGGCGACGTGACGCGGCGTAGCGCAAAGCGCTGGATCAAGGGCGCAATGAGTGTTGCCCTCGCCGTCGCGACGTCCGCGATCGCGCGCAACCCCGAATTCCAGGGGGCCGATCCGCATGCAATGATGATCGACGGCGAGCTCTGGGTGTTTCCGACCGGGGGGCCCGGCGGAAGCTGGGCCGCGGACCGGTTCGGTGCCTTCTCGTCGCGCGACCTGAAGACCTGGACCAGCCGCGGCGAAATCCTGCGCCGCGATCAGATCCGCTGGATCGGCGACGACGGCGCGAAGGACCATTTTCTCTGGGCGCCCGGCGTCGCGACGCGCAACGGCAAATGGTATCTCTATTACTCGGTCGGGCCGCAAAACCCGACACCCAGCCGGATCGGCGTGGCGGTCGCCGACACCCCGCAAGGCCCCTATCGCGACAGCGGACGTCCGCTCGTCACCGGGGGCTGGCGCGCGGGCAGCCAGTTCGAGGCCATCGATCCAATGGTGTTCGTCGATCCGCGCTCGGCCAAGGCGTATCTCTATGCCGGGGGCAGTGCAGGCGCCAAACTGCGGGTATGGGAACTCGGACCCGACATGATCAGCGTTGCGCGGGAGGTAAAGATCGACCAGCCGCCGCAATTTACCGAGGGCGCTTTTCTCCACGAACGCGACGGCACCTATTATCTATCGTACAGTCATGGCCATTGGAACGGCCCCGATTACTCGGTCCATTATGCGACGGCCCCCTCCCCGGTTGGTCCGTGGCGCTACCGGGGCGCGATCCTGACCAGCGACGCGCGGCATCAGGGACCGGGACACCACAGCTTCGTAAAGACGCCAACGGGCGAATGGTTGATCGTGTACCATCGATGGGAGCAGCGCTCCGCTCCCGCGCCGTTCAAGGGCGAACGCCAGATCGCGATCGACCGCGTCCACTATGCCGCCGACGGCACGATCCGGCCGATCGTGATGACCGACGGCGATGCGGCGCCAACCCTGCGCAAAGCTCCATCAAGGCGATGACCGCAGCCCCGCGCTTCTGACATATCCCGCAGTCTACAGCGCTGCGTCAATCGCGCAGGCCGCCGTCGGCGCGCTTGTCGAGCCGACGGTGGCCTACCAGCAGTCCGCTCTCCAACCTAGCGCAGAGCGCGGCATAATAGTCGGCGAGGAAGCCGTCATCGTCGCCGTCGTCGGCGAGGCCCGCCTTGCGCCGGATCGCCGCCGCGACGGTAATCCGGGCGAGGTCGTCACCGCCGCGGATCACATCTTCCAGAGCCTGCAATTCGTAGATCCCGTACAGTGCAAGCGCCGTTTCCGAGAAGACGTGTCGCGGCCGATCGTTGGTCGGCGCGAGATCGGCGGCAAGCCTTCGGACCGCGGTCTGCACGACCCAGGTCCCGGCGACCAGATCGCCGATGCGCAACCGGTCGCGGTTGAACAGCGGGAAGAACAGGAAGATACCGGTCCACAGCAACGCGAAGATGGTCAGGAACGCATCCGCGGTTCCCGCCGCCGCCTGCGCACCCAGGAACGAAAGCGGCAGAAACACCTCGATCTCACGCATCGCGTTGCGCGCCAGCACCGCCCCCGCGGTCAACCGCGCGCCATCGCGCGCGACCACGCGCAATCGCATCAGCCGCTTGCCCGGCGTCGCGCCGCGCCCGCCCATCTCGAACAGCACGAACCAGCCGTTCCGCAACACGAAGGCGCCGATCAACCACAGTATCTTGGCGATGTCCGCACGGGTGGCCTGATCCAGCGCGAACAATGCGGCCGTCACCGCGACCATCACAACCAGCATAAGCGTGACATCGATCAGGAACGCCGCAGCACGCGTTCCCGCTCCGCCCAGTTCGAGCTGAAGGTCGACCCCCTCGGGCGTGACGAAGCTGCGACGTCCCGCGACGGGCGCCTTAGTCCGGCGAGCGGTTCGCATGACGCCTCCCGATGCCATAATAATAGACCAGCCATGCGGCGAGCATCGCCGCACCGATCGCCATGCGCGTCAGGTCGCCGGTCACCACTTGCCGACCGACGCCCTCCAGGATCGCCGCGACCGCCAGCATCAGCACCACGCCCGCCGTGGCGACCGCGGCAGTGCGGCCGGCGGCAACCACTGCCTCCATCCGTTCCAGCCTTCCGGGAAAGGCGATGGCGGTGCCGATCCGCATCCCGGCCGCACCGGCGATCATGACCGCGAACAGTTCGGTCGTCCCGTGGATCGCCAGCCAGGCAAGGAAGTTCGGCCCCAGCCCCTTGCTGGCGAACACCGCGATCATCGCGCCGAGCATCAGCCCGTTGTAGAAGATCAGCAACGCCGTCGGCACGACGAACGCGAAACCTAGCGCGAAGGCGAAGATAGCGATCTGTGCGTTGTGGCCGAACAGGAAGCTCGCGAACACGCCCAGCCCGTCTTCGTTGCTATGGTACAGCGTTACCCGCAGCGACTCCGCCGACGCACCGGGATCGCGCCCGCCCGCCATGCCCGGAGGGACGATCCCGGCATACCAGGACGGATCGGCCCGAACGAGCATATAGGCCGCGATCGCACCCGCGACCGTCAGGAACGCCATGACCAGCGTCTCGCGCCACAGCGAAGCGACCGCGCCCGGCCATCCCCTGGTGAAGAACCGTCCCAGATCCCGCCACGCGGAGTCCGAAACACCATAGAGCTGGAAATACGCACGCGTGCACAATTGCTCGAGATA
This sequence comes from Sphingomonas faeni, assembly GCF_040407565.1. Classification (GTDB taxonomy): domain Bacteria; phylum Pseudomonadota; class Alphaproteobacteria; order Sphingomonadales; family Sphingomonadaceae; genus Sphingomonas; species Sphingomonas faeni_F. The sequence goes on along the minus strand of NZ_JAPZPR010000003.1, from coordinate 423,101 downwards.
TGCCACCAGCGCGCGGTCGAGCGATGTCTCGCGCGCCACCGACAACGACGACAGCGTGGAACGGTACAGCAGCGGCAACGCCAGCAGATCGTCGTCGGACAGCACGCGAACCGAGCGCTTCTCGATCCGCGCGAGCAGACCTTCCAGCCGCGTCCAGTCCACCTCATGCACGGCGCGGAAGCGGCTGGCGTTGAGCAACGGCGGTGCGATATCGACGAACGCGCTCACAACAGGCTCCTCCGCTTCAGGTCGACATAGCCTTCGACCAGCCGCTCGGCGACCTGATCGTACGGGCTCTCGATGACATGGACGCCCAGATGGCGCAGGCGCAGCAGCACCAGCCGGCGATCGCGCAACAAGGCCGCTGCCGTCACCGCGCGGGTCACGTCGGCGGCGCGTTCAGGCGCGCGATCGACGATCGTCTCCAACTCGTCGTCGCGCAGGACGACGATCAGCACGAGATGGGTCTTGAGCAATCGCGCGACCGCCTTGACCATGAAGTCGGCGGAGATGGGATCGGTGAATTCGGTGAACAGCACGATCATCGACCGGCGCTTCAGCCGTGCCGCCAAGGTGGTCAGAGCGAAGGTGTAGTTGGTCTCGTCACCGCTATAGTCGATCCCGGCGGCGAGGTGCTGAAGTTCGGTGAACGCCCCCGATCCGCCGATGAAACCGCTGGCCAACCGCGGTCGTGAATCGAACGCATGGAGCGCCACGCGGTCGCCGAGCTTCAGGGCGAGCCACCCGGCCAGCAGCGCCGCCGATACTGCCCGATCGACGCGCGGGATGCCGTCGACCGGTTCCGACATCTGCCGCCCGGAATCGATCGCGAACACGATCTGGCTGTTGCGCTCGGTGCGATACTCCTTGGCGTACAGCTTCCTGTGTCGCGCGGATTGTTTCCAATCGATCGCACGCCGGTCCACGCCAGACCGGAACTCGACCAGCGCGTCGAAGTCGGTACCGTCGCCGCGATCGCTTTGCGCCAGCAGGCCTTGCACCGCATGGCGCTGAAACACCTGCGCGCCATGCCGACGCACCGGCTCGATATCGGGCAGGATCGGTAATGTCCGGTCCTCGTCGATCCGCGCCTGACGCCACGCAAGACCCAGTGGCCCCGCCCAGCGCACCCAGAACCTGCCGAGCCGCGCCGTTCCGCGCCGCTGCGGGGTCAGCGCGATCGTCCCAGATCCCCGGCCCGCAACCAGCGCGACGTCCAATGGCGCGGCGTCGGCAAACGCCAGCAATGGATCGGGCGCCAGCGCAACCTGTACCGCGCTGACCGACCGTCGCGCCTCGATCTCGACCGTGATCGGCACCGTAAGGGGGATACCGACCGCAGCCGACCGCGGCAGCGCCAGCACAACTTGCGCCCGCGCACGGCCGAGCACGGCGTCGACGACCACGAGCGCCAACACAGCCAGCGGCCAGCCGAGCCCCGCATACCAGGTCGCCGGAAACAGCATCGCGACCAGCAGCGTGACCGGTATTCCGATCGCCGCCGCCAGCACCGCCATGCGAGTCGGATAGATCAACGCGGCGCCTCGATCGTCTCGATGATCTGCGCGACGACGTCCTCGATCGCCCGCCCGCCGATTTCCGCCGCGGGCGACAGGATCAACCGGTGGCGCAGCAACGCGGGCGCCAGTGTCTTCACGTCGTCCGGGATGACGAAGTCGCGGCCGTCCAACGCCGCCCGTGCCCGCGCGGCCCCGGCCAGCATCGCACCCGCGCGCGGCGAGGCGCCGCTTTCCAGATCGGCCACGTCGCGCGTGCCGCGGACCAGTGCGACGATATAGTCGATGACCTCGTCCACCAGCCGCACGTTTGCGACAGTCGCGACCGCCGCATCGATCGTCGCCGCGTCGGCGCGCGCTTCGACACCCCAGTTTGCGGGCGACATCGCGGTCGATCGCGCGCCGTGATCCGCGACGATCCGCCGCTCCTCCTCCGCAGTCGGATAGGACACCGTCTGCTTGAACAGGAACCGGTCGAGCTGCGCCTCGGGCAGCGGATAGACGCCCTGCTGCTCGATCGGGTTCTGCGTCGCGACGACGGTGAAGCGATTGCTCAGTGCCAGGCTCTCGCCATCGATCGTGACGGTGCGCTCCTGCATCGCTTCGAGCAGCGCCGCCTGCGTCTTGGGCGAGGTACGGTTGATCTCGTCCGCCAGCAGCAATTCGGTGAAGATCGGGCCTCGCGTGAGCGTGAAGGTCGATGTCTGGAAGTTGAACAGATTTGCGCCGATGATATCGCCCGGCATCAGGTCCGGGGTGAACTGGATACGACCGAACTCGAGCCCGACGGTCCTGGCGAACGCGTGGGCGAGCAACGTCTTGGCCGTACCCGGCGGCCCTTCCAGCAGGATATGCCCCCCGGCGAACAGCGCGACCAGCAGCAGGTCGACGGTGTCGTCGTGCCCGATCACGGCCTTGCCGATCTCGGCACGGATCGCCTGCCCGAGTGCCTGAACCTCTTCTACCGTCACTGTGTCTTCTCCTGTTGCCATCGGTACAGCGCCTGCGCCGCTGCGAGCATGTCGGTGCGATGTTCGGCGCGCCCCGCGTCTGCAACCAGCGCGCTGAACTGCGTCGTGCCCCCAAGCTTGTCGAGGTAGCGATCGGCTTCGTCGTCGGTCAGTTTCGCGGGAACGCCGAAGATCGTCCGCGCCCGCTCACGGATCAGCACGGCATAGCGTTCGCCCAGCATTCCTTCGCGCCCCGCCTTGCGGACGATCATCGCGCTGTTGTCGATCAGTGCGGTCTTGCCGAACGCGATCGCGCGCGTTCGCGGTTGCGCCGTGCCGAAGCGGACCAGCGCCTGCCACGCGACCAACGCCAACGCGGCAACGATCGCCAGCGTCATCGCGAGGAACGGGGGTTCGAAGGCGAGCTTCAACGGGCTGCGTCCAACGCCCAGGCCATTCAGCGACACGTCGAACGCGATGCCATGTGCGCCGGTGGCATTGACGAAATCGAGCAGGTCGAGCGCGGCTCGGGCATGGTCCAGGCGACGAATGCCGTGATTGTCGAGGAGATCTGGGTCGGCGAGGATGTACGTGTTGGTGCGACGGAACTGTCCGAGCACGATCCGCCCCGCATCGTCGGTGATCAAGGGGATCAGCGTTGCCGAGGCCACCGTCTGCAACGGCCGCGGCGCGGACACCGCGAGCGACGACGGCGCCCAGCGGACCGCGTGCAGCGCGCGCGCTCCGCTCGGCCGACGGGTAACGGTCATCACCGTGGCAGGTGCGAAAATGCTGGCGGGGTCGAACGCCGGCAACAGCCCGCCAACGTCCACCCAGCCGCTCGTCTCGTCGTCCGCGATCGTCGCCCATTTCGGCAGCACGATCAGCGTCGCCCGATTGCGCCGCGCCGCCATGAACTTGGTCATGTCGATCGCGCCGTGCTCGGGCGTGGCGACGACCAGATCCTCGGTATTCCACGCCTCCTCGGCCCGCAGCACGCGCGGATGGCGTCCGGTCGCGCGTGCCAGCTCGACGATCCCGGCATATCCGGTCGCAGCGTTGGACAAAGCATGCGATCCGGCATTCCGTCCCGAGTTCAGATCGGGCGCATACGCCCCCAACAGCAGCGATCCCGCGAACCCGATCAAGCCGACGATCAGCAACAACGCCACCGTCAGCGGCGAGAATACCCGGTCCGCGCCGCCCGCGCGGCTGATCGCCACCTCGCTCACGCGGCCCACCGTCCCGGCAATGCAAGGTCGGCATAGGCCGTGCGAGCGGTCTGCCAATCCGCGTCCGTGACCAGGCGCCCGCCGAACAGGCTCCGCTCGACCAGCCCGGCGATGCTCGCGAACAGCGGCCGGACCGACGCCGGCAACAGCGGCGCCGACGCGAGTTCGCGGCTGGTCAACGACGGGCGCCGCAGCGCCGGGCGCCGCCGGGCGATGTCGTCGATCGAATGGAACAGCAGATAGTGGATCGCCTCGGCATGGCGGCCCTCGGCGGCGAGCCGGTCCGCCTCGCGCAGCCATGCCCGCGCCGGGGCCGCGTCTGGCACCCACTCGTCCTCATTCGCGTCGGGCGTCGGACCGGCGCGTCGCCGTCGCGCAGGAAGCCGCCATTCGCCCGACCGGATGCGCTCGACGACCATCAAGACCACCGCCGCCGCGACTCCCGCCAGCAGGGTCCACAAGAGGATGCGGGCATAGGGTGCATCGGGCATGAGGCTCGAAATCCAGCGCAAAAGCCGCCCGATCGGCCTGAAAAGGTCGGCAAGCCAACGTCCCAGCGTTTTAAGCCATGCCGGTGGCTCGGGCGGCACCGGCGGACGCGTCAAAGTGAACTGGATAGACGGATCGGCCCGGAGCGCGGCATGGGCCGCAGCCAGTCGATCGGCCCCCGCCGCCGGATCGTGTCCTGAAGCCCCGATGATACCCTCCCAGCGGTCCGCGACGCTGTCCCCGTCCCTGACTTAGCCGGATCGGCCACCCGTGCAATCCACCATTCGCCGTTCTCACCTGGGGCGACATCATCGAACTGGACAGCGGCAAGTTCGCTTGCCACCATCGTGAGCAGGGACTTGGGGGAAAAACAATGGCCAGCCGTACTACCGTCGATCCGGGCATTGGAGGAAGCCGCGGAATTTCCGTGGGCAATGTGTTCGGGCGAAGCGCGAACGTCATCAAGGACAATCCGCTGGCAACGCTCGGCACCAGTTTTGCCTTGATCGCGCTGCCGCAGCTGCTGCTGGGACAGATCGGCCTGAGCGCCGCGGTGTTCGATAACATTCGCGCGGGGTCATATGCGCTGGCTGGACTCTATGGGATCGTCGTCGGCTTGCTGTGGCTGATCGCCAGCGGCGCGCTGGTCCAGGCGACGGTCGCGCACGACGAGGGCCGACCGGCGAACCCGCGCGAAATGCTGCGGGTCGGTGTATCGCGGTGCCTGCCGCTCTTCGCGGTCTACATGCTGTTCACGCTCGGCATATCGGCAGGCATGATGTTCCTGGTGGTGCCGGGGATCATGCTCGCAGTGATGTGGTCGGTATCGCTGCCCGCGATCGTCGCGGAGCGTCCGGGTGTGTTCGGTGCCTTCGGCCGCAGCCGTGCTCTGACCAAAGGGGCGCGGTGGCATGTGTTCGGCATCCTGCTGCTGGCGTTCGTCATCTACCTGCTCGTCTCGATGGCAGTCGGGGTCGCGAGCGTCGCCGGCTACGGCTCGCTAGGCGCACTTACCGGCGGTGGCCAGGTCCGGATGCCGATCCCGACGCAGCCATCGTTGGTCTTCCAGCTGCTGCAGTCGATCGTATCGACGGTCGTGCTGACCTGGTTCACGACGGTCGGCGCATCGCTCTTCATCGAATTGCGCGACTGGAAGGAAGGCCCCGACGCCGACCGGCTCGCCGACATCTTCGCCTGATAGCGAGCATGGCGCGGCGCGCGTTGCCGAACGAGGGTAAGTGTACGACACGCGCGCACCGCTTTTACGACGATAGCCCATGCCAGTCGCGAAGATCGCGATCCGTTGAGCCCGTCGGCCTGGTCGAGGCCGGACGCTGCGGCCGACGGACCGGGGTTCGCCCGTTCGATCGATCACGAAGCTGAGACCTGGCTGGGGCGGCAGGGTTCGAACCTGCGCATGGCGGCATCAAAAGCCGCTGCCTTACCACTTGGCGACGCCCCAACAGAGGCGGCCTTATAGCGGGGCGGCGGCGTCTGAAAAGCCCTTCCGCGCGTCAATCGGCGAGATGATGCAGCCAGTTGTTGTCGTCCGGCGCCGTCCCGCGCTGGATCGACACGAGCGCGTCGCGCATCCGCATGGTCAGGGCTCCTGGCGCGCCGCTGCCGATCGTGAAGCGACCCTCCGGACTTGCCACCGTGCCGATCGGCGTCACCACCGCCGCAGTGCCGCACGCGAACGCCTCGACAAGGCGACCACTCGCGGCGTCGGCACGCCACTGGTCGATCGTATACCCTTCCTCGCGCACCTCGATGCCCTGCGCCCGCGCGAGCGTGCTGATCGAATCGCGCGTGATGCCGGGCAGGATCGTGCCGGTCAGCGCGGGGGTCGCCATGCTGCCGTCGTCGAACACGAAGAAGATGTTCATCCCGCCGAGTTCCTCGACCCAGCGACGCTCGGCCGCGTCGAGGAAGACGACCTGGTCGCAGCCGTTGCGGATCGCCTCGGACTGCGCGAGCAGGCTGGCCGCGTAATTGCCGCCGCACTTGGCCGCGCCGGTGCCGCCCTGCGCGGCGCGCGTGTATTGCTGGCTCACCCAGATCGACACGGTCGGCGCCCCGCCCTTGAAATACGCGCCGACCGACGAGGCGAGTACCATGTAGAGATATTCCGCCGACGGCTTCACGCCGAGGAACACTTCGGACGCGAACATGAACGGGCGGAGATACAACGCGCCGCCGTCGCTTTCCGGAATCCAGTTGGCATCGGTCTTGACCAGCCGCTCGACCGATTCGAGGAACAGGTCTTCGGGCAGTTCGGGCATCGCCAGACGCCGCGCCGAATCCTGGAATCGACGCGCATTCGCCTCGGGACGGAACAGCGCGGTCCCGCCATCGGCGAGACGGTACGCCTTCATCCCCTCGAAGATCTCCTGCGCATAATGCAGCACCGACGACGCCGGGTCGATCGACAGCGGCGCGCGCGCGGTGATCCGCGCGTCATGCCAGCCCTCGGCCTCGCTGTAGCGGATCATCGCCATGTGATCGGTGAAGACGCGCCCGAAGCCAGGATCGATCAGCCGCTTCGCGCGCTCGTTCGCCTCGACCGGCGTGGCGTTCGGTTCGTGCCGGAAGGCGGAGGGCGACGTAATTGCTGGAGCGGACATCGAAAATCTCTCTCGTGGCGGGTTGCCGACGACTACGGGCGATGTCTAAACCGGTCAACATGCCTGCCACAGCGTCTCCCGCTTCGCCCCTGTTCCTTCGCGAACCCGAACTCCGCCGTGGCATGGAGCTGCTGTACTTCGGCTATAGCCACCTGACGCGGTCGATCGACCAGGGCCTGGCCGAGCAGGGACTCGGCCGCGCGCATCACCGCGCGTTGTATTTCATTGCGCGCAAACCCGATCTGACGGTCAGCGAATTGCTGTCGCTGCTCGCGATCACCAAGCAATCGCTTGGCCGGGTGTTGAACGAACTGGCCGAACGCAAGCTGGTCGAGACGCGCCCCGGCGAGCGTGATCGTCGCCAGCGACTGTTGAAGCTCACCGCGGAAGGTTCGGCGATGGAGCGCGAATTGTTCGAGGCCGCGCGCGTCCAGATGGCCGCCGCCTATGCCAGCGCCGGCCAGAGCGCGGTTTCCGGCTTCTGGGCGGTTCTCGAAGGCTTGGTGCCCGAAAGCGATCGTTCGCAGGTGTTCGGCCTGCGCGGGTAGTCGCTAGGCCAATCGCGCGCGGCGGTGGTCCCATGCCTGTCCGACCCGCCCCGTGATCCTGGCGAGGCCGCATGACGGGATCACGGTAACGGTTACGTCCCGCTTCAACGCGCGGCCGCGGCCATTTCGCGGTTGCGGCGCTCAGACGCTGCCAGCGTCTCGGTGAGCAGCGTTATCAGCGCATCGTGGCGGTCGAGGACGTTCAGGCCTTCGCGAGTCGAACCACCAGGACTTGCAACGCGGTCCGCCAGAACAGCCGGCGATACGTCCGAGTCGGCCGCCATGATCGCCGCCCCCTCCAGCGTCGCAATCGCGAGCCGCGCCGCCTGATCCGCCGGTAACCCGAGCGCGGCACCGGCCTTGGCCAGCGCGTCGGCAAAGCGGAATACGAAGCCCGGCCCGCATCCCGCAAGCGCCGTCACCGCGTCGAAATGCGCTTCGTCCGCGATCCACTCGTGATGCCCCAGCGCCCTTGCAAAGGCTTCCGCCGCCGCAATGGCGTCTTCGGGGGCTTCAACTGCGTACAGTGACGTTACGCCCTTGCCGATCGCGACCGGCAGATTGGGCATCGCGCGGACGATCGTCTCCGCCGAGAACCTCTGAGCGAGTGCCGCGTGGTCGACGCCGGCAAGAATCGAGAGCAACAGCGTTGGCGCGCCTCGCATCGGCGAGAGCAGCGCCTGGGCCGCGTCGATCTGCTGCGGCTTCAACGCCAGCATCAGGGTCGCGGGCGCATCTTCGTCGGGTAACGCGGTCAGCGAGCGGACGCCGGCTGGCGCCCCCTTCCCGCTCCGCGTGATCACCGTCACGGTCGCCGGGTTCAGCCCGGTGGCAATCCACCGCCACAGCATCGCCCCGCCCATGTTGCCGCAACCGATGAGCCACAGCGGACCGGCAGGAAAGCCCGTCATCAAGCCTCGCCGTGGGTTTCGATCAGCGCTGCGGCGATCGCATCCTTGGGACTCTTGCCGCCCCACAGCACGAACTGGAACACCGGATAAAAGCGCTCGCACTCTTCGATCGCCGATTCGACCAGCAGTTCGGCCGCGTCGAGCGACATCGTGCCGTCGTCGCCGCCATCGACCATCGCGGCGTGCCGGAACAACAGGATGCCGCTCGTCGACCAAAGCTCGAAATGGCCGATCCAGAGCTGTTCGTTGACCAGCCCGATCGTCTCGTACACCGCAAGGCGTCGCTCGTCGGGGACCTTGATGTCGGGAAAGGCGAGGAACTGCAGGACGCTGTCGTCCTCGCGCCACAGCGCGCGCAACTCATAGGTCGCCCAGCTTCCCTTGACGGTCGCGACGATTTCGTCGTCGTGACGCTCGTGCTCCCAGCCATGCGCGGCATAGTAGCTTTCGAGCATGTCGATCGGGGCGGCGTCTTCGTGGTCGTGGTCTACTTGGTCGAGCATCATAGGGTCCTGGCGGTCCTTATCGCACGACAAAGGGTGCCGAGGCAAAAACGCCACGGCAACCCCATCGAACCCGTTTCTATGGAAAACTGTGGAAAAGTCAGTCGACCGACGCCTCGAACGGCGCATGGACTTCCGTCTGCGCCTTGCTTTTCGCCTCGAGCGCGTCGAGCCGCGCCTTCAACACGTCGTTCTCGTCGCGCGCCGCGGCAGCCATCGCCTTGACCGCGTCGAACTCTTCGCGGCTGACGAAATCGAGCCCGCCCAGCCACTCGCGCGCGCGTTCACGTGCCCCCGAGCCGGCTTCGCGACCGACGCCCGCGAGCGTACCGGCCGCACCGTTCAGAACCTTGACGATATCGTCGAATACGCGGTTTTCGGACTGCATGGCTTCAATTCCCGGAAGACTATTTCGTCACAGCATTTGGGACGTATGGCTGACGGGCGCAAGAGTGTCGGCGTTGGGGTTCAACTGCCCGATGCTGAACGCGAGCACGCCGGCAAAGCTGATCCACACCATGTACGGCACCATCAGCCACGCCGCGGCGGGGCGGATGCGCGCGAATACGAAGGTCGCGGCGATCGACAGCGCGAGCATTGCGACGATAACCAGTACCGACAGCCCGATCCTGTGCGCGCCGAAGAACATCGGCGTCCAGGCGAGGTTGAGCAGGAACTGGCCGACGAACAGCGCTACGGCGAGCCCACGCAACCGCGCGCCGCGGGCGTTGAGGATCATCGCGAGCGCGAGCCCGATCAGGATGTAGAGCGTGGTCCAGACGACCGGGAATACCCAGCCCGGCGGGTTCAGCGCAGGCTTGGCGAGCGCCATGTACCAGGCATTGTCGCTGCCGACGCTGACCGACCGGCCGGAGACGAAACCGAGCAGCAGGATCAGGGGCACGGTCACGACCGCCCAGCGGAGGAACGACATCCTCAACTGGCCCTTCGAAGCGATACCGCCCACACACATCCTTCCGTCTCTACGCGGCCTCGTCCTGGCGCGCATTTTGCGATCGGTAAACCGAGTTTGGTGGAGAATCGTTCCGCTAGTGGTTCATTCCGGCACGGAGGGCTGCCGTCGACCGCTGTTTATCCCGTCATCCTGATGAAATCCAGGACCCAGGGTACCGAGCGCGCCCTTTGTGGCTCTGGGTCCTGACTTTCGTCAGGATGACGGGGGTGATCGGGTCTCGCGTGGAACGTCCGATAGCCGTTGTTCAGAAGCCGGCTTCCCATGCAAAGCCGCAATCAGGAACTCCACATTGCCCTCTGGCCCCGTGATCGGGCTCTCGACCACGCCGACCACGCTCCACCCTTGCCCCGTCAACCACGCCGCGACCTCTTCGCAGACGCGCTGGTGGATCGCGGTATCGCGAACGACCCCGCCCTTCCCCACTTCGCCGCGCCCCGCCTCGAACTGCGGTTTGACTAGCGCCATCAGCCTCGCATCGGGCTTGGCGAACGACATCGGCCGCTCGAGCACCTTGGCCAAGCCGATGAAGCTCGCATCGCAGACGATCAGGTCGATCGGCTCCGGGATATGCGCAGGCGTGAGGATCCGCGCACTCGTCTGCTCGTGGACGATGACGCGGTCATCCTGCCGGAGCGACCAGGCAAGCTGGTTGGTCCCGCTGTCGACCGCGTAGACCTTCGCGGCACCGTTCTTCAGCATGACGTCGGTGAAGCCGCCGGTCGACGAACCGACGTCGATCGCGACCGCGCCGGTTACGTCCCAGCCGAAATGCGCAAGGCCGTGCGCCAGCTTGATCCCACCACGCGAAACCCAGGGATGATCGCGGCCACGTACGTCGAGTTGCACGTCGTCCGCGAGCGTCTGCCCCGGCTTGTCGACCTTCTTCGTCCCCGCGAACACGAGGCCCGCCATGATCAGCGCCTGCGCGCGCGTCCGCGACTCGACCAGCCCCCTGTCGACCAGCATTTGGTCTGCACGTACCTTCACCATCCGCCCGCTATCGCCGCCCGATCCGATTGCCGCAAGCTGCCTTCCTTTCGCCGCAATGCCATTGCCTACCGGACGGGTAGGATTATCTTGAGCGCATGGGATCGTGACCGGATGGCGTGCCCTAGAGCGCCCTTCGGCCACGCTCCCGACCTCGAAGAACGAGGTTTCGGAGAAGGAGAAGCGCTGTGGGTAGTTTCGCACCGTATGATTCCGTCCAGCCGACCATCCTGACCGTGCCCGGCCTTGGTGGATCGGGCCCCTCGCATTGGCAGACTTTGTGGGAGGACGCGCGGCCGGACACCGTGCGCGTCGAACTCGGCATGTGGAACACGCCGCACCGCAACGCCTGGGTGACGCGTCTCGACGAGGCGATCCGGCAGGCACAGGCGCCGGTGATCCTCGCCGCACACAGCCTCGGCTGCCTCGCGGTGGCGTGGTGGGCCGAACTCAGCCCGCAGCCTTATGGCTGGCCGGTAGCGGGCGCGTTGCTGGTGGCGCCGGCGGACGTCGATCGTGGCGGCGCGCAGGCCGAACTGAAGGGCTTCTCGCCCACGCCGCGCACGCCGCTGCCATTCCCATCGATCGTGGTGGCGAGCAGCGACGACCCCTGGGTCACGCCCGAGCGCGCGCATAGCATGGCCGCGGACTGGGGCAGCCACTTCGTCGATGCCGGGCCGCAAGGGCATCTGAATGCCGCGAGCGGGATCGGCTGGTGGCGTGAAGGGCAGGACTTGCTGGAGCGCGTCATCGCGGCGAGTGGCGATGGCAGGGGGCAGGCTTTGCCGCCAAGCAAGGCGCGGTCGATCCTTGCGGTCAGCGCAACGGATGCCGCGCAAACGCACTACTAGGGCGGCTGACCGTACGCACCCGACAATACACCACCCCGGCGAAGGCCGGGGCCCAGTTGGGGGACGTCGCTAACGGAGCGCGGTACTTCGTTACTGTGACCTCACCAATTGGGCCCCGGCCTTCGCCGGGGTGGTGGCTGCTACCAAAGGCCGCTCAAGAAATCCGCGTACCATCCTCATCGAACAGTTCCGGATGAGCCGCCTGCTCAGCCTTCGCCACCGCCAAGCCACCCCGCATCCGCCGCCACATCGCAATATTCAACGACACCATCACGACCACCGCCAGCGCAATGATCACAAGACCCTTGATCGGCCCGGTCATGCGCGCGCTTCGGCAACCCCGCCCGAATTGTGGCGAAGCGCCTTGAGCACGGTATCCACCAGCGCCGTCGCGTCGAGCCCGGCCTCGGCGTACTGGATCTCGGGCTTGTCCTGATCCTGATACACGTCGGGCAAACGCAGCGTGCGCAGCTTCAGACCGCCGTCGATCAACCCCTCGTCAGACGCCATCGTCAGCACGTGCGCGCCGAACCCGCCGACCGAATTTTCCTCGATCGTCACCGCGACTTCGTGCGTCGTCAGCAGCTTGCGGATCAGGTCGTTGTCGAGCGGCTTGGCGAAGCGGAGATCGGCGACCGTCGTGCTCAGCCCCTTGGCTTCGAGAACCTCGGCAGCCTTGAGCGCCTCCTCGAGACGCGTGCCAAGCGACAAAATCGCGATCTTCTTGCCCTCGCGCACGACACGACCCTTGCCGATCTCCAGCAGCTCGGGGGTCTCCGGCAGCGCAACGCCGGTGCCGTTGCCGCGCGGATAGCGGACCGCGATCGGGCCGGTGTCGTACTGGGCCGCGGTATGAGTCATGTGGACCAGCTCGGCCTCGTCCGCCGCCGCCATCACGACGAAGTTCGGCAGCGTCGCCAGATACGTAACGTCGAACGACCCGGCATGCGTCGCGCCATCCGCACCGACGAGTCCCGCGCGGTCGATCGCGAACCGGACCGGCAGGTTCTGGATCGCGACGTCATGCACGACCTGATCGTACGCGCGTTGGAGGAACGTCGAGTAGATCGCGCAGAACGGGCGCATCCCCTGCGCGGCGAGCCCGGCGGCGAAGGTGACGCCGTGCTGCTCGGCGATGCCTACGTCGAAGAACCGGTCGGGATACGCCTTGGCGAACGCGTCGAGCCCGGTGCCCGATGGCATCGCCGCGGTGATCGCGCAGATCCGCGGATCCTTGGCGGCCTCGGCGACGAGCTGCGCGCCGAACACGTTCTGGTATTGCGGCGGGCCTGGGGGCGCCTTGGTCTGCACGCCGGAGATCACGTCGAACTTCTGGACGCCGTGATACTTGTCCGCAGCGGCCTCGGCGGGGCCGTAGCCCTTGCCCTTCTTGGTGACGACGTGGACGAGGATCGGGCCCTCCTCCGCATCGCGGACATTCTCGAGCACTGGGATCAGGTGTTCGAGGTTGTGGCCGTCGATCGGGCCGACATAATAGAAGCCGAGTTCCTCGAACAACGTGCCGCCCATCGTCATGCCGCGCGCGAACTCGTCGGTCTTGCGCATCCCGCTGGCGATCGGCCGTGGCAGCCGCTTGGCGAGTTTGCGCGCGAGGTCGCGGAAGCCGAGGAATTCGCGACTCGATACGATCCGGCTCAGATACGCCGACAATCCACCGACCGGCGGCGCGATCGACATGTCGTTGTCGTTGAGGATCACGATCAGGCGGTTGCCAGCCTGTGCAGCGTTGTTCATCGCCTCGTACGCCATGCCCGCCGACATCGCGCCGTCGCCGATCACCGCGATGCCCTTGCCGGGCGTCCCCGCGATCTTGTTGGCGATCGCAAAGCCGAGCGCGGCCGAGATCGAGGTCGACGAATGCGCCGCGCCGAACGGATCGTATTCGCTCTCGCTACGCTTGGTGAAACCGCTGAGGCCGCCGCCCTGGCGGAGCGTGCGGATGCGATCGCGGCGTCCGGTGAGGATCTTGTGCGGATAGCATTGGTGGCCGACATCCCACACAAGCCGGTCGCGCGGGGTATCGAAGACATAGTGGATCGCGGTGGTCAGCTCGACCACGCCGAGCCCCGAGCCGAGATGCCCGCCGGTAGTGCCGACCGCGGAAATCGTCTCGGTACGCAGTTCGTCGGCGAGTTGGCGGAGCTGGTCCGGGCGCAACTTGCGGAGGTCGTCGGGCGTCGAAACGGTGTCGAGCAGCGGTGTCGAGGGAAGGTCGGCCATCATGCCGGCTTAATGCAGCGCGGGTATCGTGTCGATTGTTACCGTGTCCTGCGCTAGCATTCGCGCTGAAATCGCTCGGAAAGTGCACAATTATGAACTTTACGCACCGTGTTGCCGTCGCCGCGGATATTCCGGCGATCTCGGCGCTGATGGCTCGTTCGATCGGCGCGTTGCAGGGGGATTTCCTCACGCCGGCACAGGTCGAGGCAAGCCGCGCGGTGATGGGGCTCGATACGCAGCTGATCGCGGACGGGACGTATCTGCTGGTCGAGGCGGACGGTCGGCTGGCCGGATGTGGCGGATGGAGTCGGCGGGCGACGCTCTATGGGGGCGATCATAGTACGGCGTTGCGGGATGCGGCGCTGCTCGATCCGGTGCGCGACGCGGCACGGATTCGCGCGATGTATACCGATCCGGATTTTACGCGGCGGGGTGTCGGGCGGCTAGTGTTGTCGGTTTACGAGGCCGCAGCGCGAGAGGCCGGGTTTGCGCGCGCGGAAATGATGGCGACGCTTGCCGGAGAGCCGCTGTACCGGGCCTGCGGGTATCTGCCGATCGAGCGGATCGAGACGCCGGGCGAGGTCCCAGTGCCGATGATCCGGATGGGGAAGGATCTAGTGTAGAACTTGATCCTCCCCCGCCAGGGGGAGGTGGCACCGAAGGTGACGGAGGGGGAGGACACGGAGCAGAGGTTGCCCTTTCCTCCCCCTCCGTCTGGCAAGCGCCAGCCACCTCCCCCTGGCGGGGGAGGATTGAACGGTGGCGAGGCTACTTCGCCTCGCAGTCCGCACAGCGCCCGCGGACTTCGATCACCGGGCGAACCGGGGAGAAGCCTGCAGCCTCCGCCGCGTTTCGCACACCCTTCGTAATCGTGTCGTTGTCGAGATGCGTGGTCTGGCCGCACGAGTCGCAGACCAGGAATATGCAGTCGTGCAGGCAATCGGGATGCGCATTGGCGACATAGGCGTTCGCGCTCTCGACTCGCCGCGCTAGGTTCGCGCCGACGAACAGGTCGAGGATGCGGTACACGCTGTTCGCGGCGACGCGGCGGCCTTCGGACTTCGAGACCGCCTCGGCGATGTCGTAGGCCGATGCCGGCTTCTCGAAGCTGGCGAGCGCGGCGAACACGCTGGCGCGCATCGTCGTCCATTGCTCGCCAGCCTTTTCGAGCGTCGTCTGTGCTGCGACGGTGAGATCGGCGCCCTGCGGTTCGGTGTGGTTGTGAGCGTGCGCCATGCTGGGTGAAGTAGGATGCCGGAAGAGTTCCAGCAACCCGTTCAGCTTTCCGCGCGGCGGTTGAGATCGTGGCCGAATGCAAGCAGGCCGACGCCGACGATCGTCCACAACGTCTCGCCGCCGCCGCTGTCGTGCGGAAGCGTCATCGCGCCCGCCATGATGCCGAGTCCGAGCGCGCCCATCGCGGCAGGCATCATATAGCCGTGGTTGAGCACACCGCGGCCGAGCGCGAGCGCGCCGAGACCGATCGCGATCGTCAGGCCGACTTCGTGGAAGATCGGGTCGAGCAGGAAGCCGCCAGCCGTCGACATCAGCGCGACCAGCACGGAGGTCGCCAAGCAATGCACCATGCACAGGCCCGACAGGCCGATCGCGTAACGATCGAGACCGGCGAAGCGGTGGGTATGCGTGGCCGAGGGCGTCATCGTTCGTCGGATATAGACGCCTCGTTGACAGGATACAACATTACATTGCTAATTTTGGCGACAAGCTAGGCCAGATTTTGAAGGGTTCACTCCCTCCTCCTTGTTCTCCCGCGAAGGCGGGAGCCCAGTCTGGGCTCCCGCCTTCGCGGGAGAACAAGGAGTTAGCGTGCTGCGGTCGCCAGTCCGGCTTCTACCGAACCACCCCCAGCAACATGAAGCAACGGCGCACCACGAACCGATGGCGCCCCGCCGCGCAAACCACTATCTCCTTACCATGCTTCAACCCAGCGCCGCCTTCCTCAGCAAAGCCCGTCCTCGTTCCGTCGCCCTGTGGCTGTTCACGGTCGCCGGCTTGATCGTCGCGATGGTCGTCATCGGCGGGATCACCCGGCTGACCGAGTCGGGGCTGTCGATCACGCAATGGAAGCCGATCAGCGGGATCATCCCGCCGCTCAACGACGCGCAATGGCAGGCCGAGTTCGACGCCTACAAGCGCATCCCCGAATACGCCGCGTTCAACGCCGACATGACGGTCGGCGGGTTCAAGGCGATCTTCTTCTGGGAATATCTGCATCGGCTGTGGGGCCGCGTGATCGGTCTCGTTTTCGCGGTGCCGCTGATCTGGTTCGCGGTGCGCAAGCGTATCCCGGTCGGCTACGGCCGGCGGCTGTCGGCGCTGCTCGCGCTCGGCGCGTTCCAGGGCGCGATCGGCTGGTGGATGGTTGCCTCGGGCTTGTCGGTGCGAACCGACGTCAGCCACATCCGACTCGCCGTCCACCTGTTGACCGCGCTGACGATCCTCGCCGGGATCGTGTGGACCGCACTTGACCTGATGGCGCTGCACCGCAATCCGCTCGCCGCCCCTGCCCGCCTCGCACCTGTAGCGATCCTCGCACTGGCGCTTCTGTTCGTGCAATTGGTCTATGGCGCGTTCACCGCCGGGCTCGACGCAGGCTATGCCTTTGCAAGCTGGCCACTGATGGGTGACGGGCTGTTCCCCGCGGACGTACCGATGGTCAATCCCGCCTGGAGCAACGCGGTCGACAACCCGATCGTCGTGCAGTTCATCCACCGCTGGTTCGCGTTCGCCGCCGCCGCCGGGCTGATCTGGCTTGCGGTCAAGGCGACCAAGACCGGCAGCAGCGCGGGGTTCTTCGTCGTCGGCCTCGTCACGCTCCAGATCATGCTCGGCATCGCGACGCTGATGACCGGCGTGCAGATCGATGTCGCGGTCGCGCACCAAGGCAACGCCGCGCTGCTCCTGATCGCCGCGATGTTTGCCGCGCATGCCGTCGGCAGCGCACCCCGCCTGAATCAACGGGGCCTGAAGCAGCGGGTATAATAATACCCGTCAGGAAACCGGCGGAAAGCTTGACTTGAAGCCCCCCTTTCAGCATTAGGCCGGCATTCGCGCTGCGGGGCCTCCCCTTGGTGCGCTTGCATTCAATCTGGAAGGTCTAACGCCCATGAAGGCGCTCATGAAGACCACCAAGTCGGCAAAGCCGGCAGAGGTGGACAAGCAGTGGCATATCGTCGACGCGGAAGGTCTCGTCGTCGGCCGTGCCGCATCGATCATCGCCAACGTCCTGCGCGGCAAGCATAAGGTGTCGTTCACCCCGCATGTCGATTGCGGTGACAACGTCGTCGTGATCAACGCCGACAAGATCCGCTTTACCGGCAACAAGGCCGCGAAGAAGATCTATTACAAGCACACCGGTTACGCCGGCGGCATCAAGGGCATCACTGCCGCCAAGGTCCTCGACGGCCGCTTCCCGGAGCGCGTTCTCGAAAAGGCTGTCGAGCGCATGATCCCGCGCGGCCCGCTGGGTCGTGAGCAGATGCGCAACCTGCGTATCTTCAAGGGCACCGAGCATCCGCACGAGGCACAGAACCCTGCCGTGCTCGACATCGGCAGCATGAACCGCAAGAACAAGGTGGGCGCATAATGTCCGACAACCGCCAGTCGCTCGCCGATCTCGCGAGCCTGACCAACCAGCCCGCGCCGGCTGCCCCCGCCGAGCAGGCCCTGCCGACCAGCGAAGGCGATATCGCAGCGCCGGTCTCGAACGAGCCCGTCCGCGAGCCGATGCCGCTGCGCGAGCAGATCCTCGACAAGCAGGGCCGCGCCTATGCGACCGGCCGTCGCAAGGACGCCGTCGCGCGCGTCTGGGTCAAGCCCGGCACCGGCAAGATCACGATCAACGGTCGTGACCAGGAAGTGTATTTCGCACGTCCGACGTTGCGTCTCGTCATCAACCAGGTGTTCGGCATCACCGAGCGCGAAGGTCAGTACGACGTCGTCTGCACCGTCAAGGGCGGTGGTCTTTCGGGCCAGGCCGGCGCGGTTAAGCATGGCATCAGCCAGGCGCTGACCCGCTTCGAGCCGGTGCTGCGCGCATCGGTGAAGGCAGCAGGCTTCCTGACCCGCGACAGCCGCGTCGTCGAGCGCAAGAAGTACGGCAAGGCGAAGGCCCGTCGTAGCTTCCAGTTCTCGAAGCGCTAATCTCGCTTTCAGTATCTGCGTATCAGAAGGGCGGTCCGGCAACGGGCCGCCCTTTCTGGTTTTGGGTTGGCGAACGACACTATCGCCCTCGGGTGCGTGCAGGCGTGCAGCGCCGCGATTGACGCACTCTGCGATCCTCCCCCGCCAGGGGGAGGTGGCTGGCCCTCGCCAGACGGAGGGGGAGGTAGGGAAAACGGCTGCTCCGTGCCCTCCCCCTCCGTCACCTTCGGCGCCACCTCCCCCTTGCGGGGGAGGATCGTTCGGACGCGACGGCCTAGCCTAGCGCGGCAATAATCTCGTTCAGCGAGGCGTTGCGGATGCCGCGACGGTCGAATTCGTCGAGTATCGTCGTCCACCACGTGTGGAAACGTTTAAGGTCAGCGGCGTCGCGCACGTACGGCGTATGCCCCGGCACCAGCGACGGCGAGTGGAACGACAGGTTGAGCAGCCGCAGGCCTTCGCCCGCCGCCACCGCGACCGCTTCGAGCGCGGCGTCGATCGGCATATCCTCCGGCGTGAGCGCGATCCGGGATAGAAGGCCTGCGCGTGCGAACGCCCCCCTGCCCTTCGGCACGTAGCTCAGCGCGCGATAGAGCAAAGCTCCACCACGACGCGCCCGTCCCGTGAACACCGTGGTCAAGGGCAATTCGACGACGTCTCCGACGCGGTAGGCCTGAGCATCCGCCGTCGCAAAATCGGGACCGCTGTCGGCGCTGTAATCGTAGCCGGGACGCACCGAACTATCGATCCGGTAACCAAGCCTGGCGAGCAGGTCGAAGCTGCGCGGCCCGATCCCGTAACGGCCCGCCCGATACGCGCGCGGTGCCGAGCCGAACGCGGTCGTGATCGCCGTCGTCAGCGTCGCAAGTTTCGCGGCTTCCAGCGCCGCTGGCAAATTGCCGGCATAGCTGTCGCCGGGAGTCGTCGCCGTGGCGAACGGTGGGCTGACCCAAGGATGAAGCTGCGTGCCGATCTCGGATCGTCCATCCTCCACGACCCGCGACAAGATCGCGACCGACGCCGGATCTGTCGCGATCGGGTGGTCGACCATGCAGGTCAGGCCGACCCCGCGCTCGGCGAAGCGGCGATGCGCGTCGGGAAACGCCGCCATCGCGGTCGTCGCGCGGTTGCGGGTGTCGAGCGGCGCATGCCAGTCGAACTCCTCCTCGACGTCGACGAACACCGTGAAACGCGTGCCGAAATCGTCCGGCCAGGCGATGCGTTGCGCCGCGGTCGGCGGTGGTGGACGATACGCGCGGCCTGCGATCACCGCTGGTCTTCGACGATCCGCCCCTCCGTCGACGACTGCGCCGCTACCGCCTGCATCGCCTTCGCCTGCATTGCAAATGCCTGCGCCGCGGGAAGCTGGAGGGTCAGCCGATCTGTTCCTATCGTCAGCACCCCACCAAGTTCGACGGCCAGATTCTGTGCCAGACGGAGCGCGAACCCCGTGCCGAGCAACGGCGCACCGTCGCCATCCTGGTCCTGCTCGGCATCGATGCTCAGCAGGATGTCGGCGGTGCGCGCAGCCAGGGCTGCCGGCCGATCGAACTCGATGCTCACGGTATCGGCCAGCGGCCGCACCACGATCCCGATCCGTTCGCCGGTCCGACACGCCGAGACCAGCGCCGCGAGCAATCGACCGATCAGTCGCTCGACCGCGCGGTCGTCGCCCAGAATGTCGCAGTCGCCTGCCGGAGCGCTCACCGCCAGGCGTGCGCCGCGCAATCCGGCGAGCGGCGCCAGATCCTGCATGACTCGGTCGAGCAGCGGCAGGACAGGCACCGTCGTCGTGCGCAGATCGAGCGCATGCCCCTCGATCCGCGCGGCGGTGTCGAGGTCGTCGATCGCCGCGAGCAGATCGGACGCCTGCGTCCGGATCGTCGTCGCACGGTCGCGGTAGGTTGGCGATACGGGCCCGAGCAGTTGCGTCTCGATCAGCTCGGCGAACCCGGCGATCGCGTTGGTCGGCGTCCGTAACTCATGCACCAGCTGGCGGAGCGAATCCGACACGGTCGAGGATGGCGCGTGCTCGGCGCCGCGCGGCGGTTCGGCGGTTTCGTCGCGGCGCGGGCGGCGTGCGGTCCCGCGAAAACCGGTGAAGCGGCCGCTGTCATGGTCGAACGCGGGCACGCCGGACAGCCGCCACGATCCGAACGCATCGGACAGCCCGCCGACCTCAAGCCGGGCGTCGCTGAACCGCGAGCGGCGGCGGAACGCGCCGGCGGCGACCCCGTCGAGATGCGCCTCGCCCTGCTGCGCCGCATAACCGAGCGATACGCCGATCAACGCGGATCGCGCGACGCCCTCGACCATGCGGATGATCCCCCTCGCGTCGGTTTCGTAGCGAAACGTCTCGGCCTCTGCCGCAACCGGTGCGGACGATGCCTCGTCGAGCGTGCGATCGCGGTTGAAGGCCTCGATCCGCGCCACGAGGTCGGAGATCTCGAACCGTCCGCCCGCCTGCGCGCTCGATTCGGGTCCCACGACTATGGGTGGCGCGACCTCGGCGTGTTGGGCGTGACGCAGGGCTTCGGCAACCAGCGGCAGGCCGCGGGCGACATCGCCGAGCGCCATGAACGACGTCTCGCCAAGCGGCGCACGCGGCGTTTCGATCGTGGCAGGCTCCGCTGCCGGAAGCGGTTGTGCGGTTTCGGCGGCGGGTTCCGGCGGTGGCTCGGCGATCGCCGGACTTGGATCCGGCGCGGCGTCGGCTTGGCCGGCGGGTTGCGGCAGGACGAAGTCCGTCGCGCCGAAGCTTTGCAGGCCGCGCTGCACTGCCATCGGCAGGTCGCGACGATGACGCAGCACCGACCGTGTCGCCGGCATCAACCGCGGCAGGATCGCCAGCCAGTCGTCGGCTGCCAAGCTCGCCGTGCGCAGCACCGGCGCGGCGATCGCCAGTTCGTCCTCGGCGAAGAATCCCACAAGCCGAGCGTCGGGCCTGGCGAACGCGAGCGCACGCGCACTGGCCGCGCGTACGTTAGCCGGGACCGCTTGCCGGAGCAGCCGCAGCCGCGCGATCGCCGGTTCGTCGACCGCCACCTTGCCGCGCCCCATCAGATCGACCAGCTGTCGCCACGCGGACTGTGCGCCGAAACCGGTGGCCATGTCGGCGGAGAGGATCGTCTTCAGGCTGTCGTCGAACCGCACATCGTCCCCCGGCTGGAGCTGCACCTAGCATGCCCCCCGTACCGATTCCTTAACGCGGCCATCGACGCGACGAAACCACGCATTTTCGTATGCGCAGGTGTTCGTCGCAATGTGGGACAATTGCGTTTCGCCGCAACAATCTTATCGCTATGGGAAAGGAACCGCTTGGTTTGCGAAGTTTATCGGGAGTTGCGAGACATGAGTTTTGACCGGATCGATCGGCAGATCCTGTCGTTGCTGCAGGCCGACGGTCGGATGACCAACGTCGACCTGGCAGATCAGGTTGGGCTGACCGCGCCGCCGTGCCTGCGTCGCGTCCGCGCGCTGGAGGAGGCAGGTGCGATCCGTGGCTATCATGCCGATCTGGACGCCAGCCAGTTGGGCTTTCCGATCACGGTGTTCGCGATGGTCAGCCTGCGCAGTCAGGCAGAGCATGATCTCGCGGCATTCGAGGCCCATATCGCGGATATTCCCGAGGTCCGCGAATGTCACATGCTCAACGGCGAGATCGACTTCATTCTCAAGATCGTCGCCCCCGACCTCAGGAGCTTTCAGGAGATCCTGACCACCCACCTCACCCCCGCCCCGAATGTCGCGAGCGTGAAGACGTCCTTGACGATCCGCACCGCGAAGGCCTTGTCGGGAATCCCAGTTGTGGTGGAATAACGGACCTCTGATCTTGGGATCCTCCTCCGCAAGGGAAGGTGGGTGGCGCTAGCGGGACGGAGGGGGCGGTAAGGTAAACCTCTGCTCCGTGCCTTCCCCCTCCGTCGCCTTCGGCGCCCCCGCCGGCCGGGGGGGGATCAACGGCCCCTCAAACGAAAACGGGGCGGCATCGCTGCCGCCCCGCTCTTCAGCCAGAGACCAGTCGCTTACGCGGCCGGTGCGCCGAGCCACGTCGTCCACAGGCCTGCGACGTCCGCCTTGGGCGACGCCTTCACCGCCGAGAACGCGCTTGCGGCCCCGGCCTTGTCACCCGAACGCGCGAGCGCGATGCCCATGTGCAGGTTCACGTCGTCGGCATCGACGCCCCCCTTCTGCAGGGCGACGCGGTACAGTTCGACCGCCTTGGCGTAGTTGTTCTGGCCGAGATAGGCATCCGCCGTACCCGCGGCGAGCTTGCCGTTGGGGGCGGCCCCAGCGCGCTTTTCGAGGCCCAACAGCGGGCCATCGGCGGCGACGTTCTTGGTTGCGTCCGCCAGCAGGCCCTTCGCCATGGTGTTGCTGGCCGGGATCTTGCCCTGCGCCATGCCTTCCTTGATCACCGCCTGCGCCTCGCTCGGCAGGCCGCGACGGTTGACGCTGTCGGCATATTGCAGATAGTCGGTCTGATCGGCGAGCGAATTGGTCGCCCGCATCAGGCGGAAGATGTCGACCTTCTGCGCTTCGTCGAGCGGGATCAGTGCGTTCGCCTGGATCCCCGACAGGATCAGCACGTCACGCCAGTTCTTGGCGGACGGGTATGCCGTGATCCACTTCTTCAGCCACGCCATCGTGTCGGCGTTGCGCTTGGCCGCATACGACTTCGCGATCGCGTAGCGGTAATATTCCTCGGGTGCCTTCTGGCCCGATGCGGTCATCTGCGCGATGCTTGCATCGAGATCGGCGGTGGCACCGGCAACGTCGCCGCTATCCATCTTCGCCTTGATGATCTGCAGCGGCAGGTTCGGATCGTTGTAGCCGAGTTCCTTGGCCTTGGCAAAATACTGGAGCGCGATCGGGTACTGCTTGCCGTTGAACGCCAGCGCACCGCGGCGATACGCATAGCGGCCACGATCGGCAGCCGGCGTCGCGGGGTTGGCGATCAGCATGTCGAGCGGCTTGGCGAGCGTCGTCTCGTTGATCGGTGCATTCGGGTTGGCAGCCTGTCCGGCGGCCAGCTTTTCGGATTCGAGCTGATAGCGCAGCGCTGCCCCGATATACTTCTCGTAATCGCTCTTGGCGGCCGCATCGACCTGATCGATCGCGACCTGAGCGCCGGCGTAATCCTTGGCTGCGAGCGCGGTCTGCGCAGCGATGCCCGGCTTCTGAACCTCGGGGCTCAGCTTCTCGGTCGCGGGCGCGTCGGCCTTCTTGTCCTTGGCGAAGGCGGGCGCAGTGAGCGCCATGCTGCTGGCGCCGGTGGCAAATGCAGCAACCAGTGCAAGCTTGGAAATGGTCTTCATCCGGAAACTCTCCCTTTGCGTCGGTCCCGTCCGTAAGCGGCGCGCCGCGACGCTATATGGTCCGCCATGCATACGTTCAAGCAAGCGGTCAGGATCCCCCGGATGGAAAATACCGCGTGAACGTCGATTGAACGCGTTGGCCGGCATGGCTAGATCGCGCGCATGATCGCAGTCCTCTCGCCCGCCAAGACGCTCGACTATGACAGCGCGTTGCCCAATCTAGACCCCACCGTTCCGCGGTTTGCGGCCGAAGCGACGACGCTCGCGCATGCCGCCGCGCATCTGACGCAGAAGAAGCTGTCGGCACTGATGCACATCTCGCCCGCGCTGGCGAAGCTGAACGCGGACCGGTATCGCGATTTCGACACGCTGCCCGAGCGGCCGGCGATGTTCGCGTTTGCCGGCGACGTCTATACCGGGCTGGAAGCAAAGACGCTCGACGAGGCAGCGGTGGATTACGCTCAGGATCATGTGCGGATGCTGTCTGGGCTGTACGGCCTGTTGCGGCCGCTCGACCTGATGCGGCCCTACCGGCTGGAAATGGGCACGCGTTGGGCGCCGCGGAAAACCAAGCTGACCGACTGGTGGGGCGATCGGATCGCCAAGCTGCTCGCGGACGACGTCGAGGCGGAGGGGTCGGGGACGATCCTGAATCTTGCCAGCCAGGAATATTGGGCGGCGGCGGATGGCAAGCTGCCTAAGTCGATCCGCGTCGTCGCGATCGATTTCCGCGAGGGCGAGGCGCAGAAGTTCGTCAGCTTCCACGCGAAGAAGGCCCGCGGGATGGTCGCGCGGTGGCTGGTCGAGCACCGTGTCGACGACATCGATGGGATCAAGGGGTTCGACAGCGACGGCTATGCCTATGACGCGGCGGGCAGCAGCGACGCGCAGTTCCGGTTCGTCCGCAAGTGAGCAGCGCGGTCGTCATCGGCGTCTCGGGCGGCATCGGCGAGGCGCTGGAGGAGGCGCTGATCGAGGAAGGGGCTTTCGACAAGGTCTACGGGTTCGCGCGGTCGGAGAGTGGTGATCGGCATCTCGACCTGGAGGACGAGGCGAGCATTGCGGCGGCCGCTTTGCGGGTAGGCTCGCCGACACTGGTGATCGTCGCGACGGGCTTGCTGCACGACGGCGACAAGGGGCCGGAGAAGGCGATGCGCGAGCTCGATCCGGTGTGGATGGCGCGCAACTTCGCGATCAACGCGATTGGGCCGGCGCTGGCGGCGAAGCACTTTTTGCCGACGATGCCGAAGGCGGGGCGGATCGTGTTCGCGGTGCTGTCTGCTCGTGTCGGCAGCATCGGCGATAACAAGCTGGGCGGCTGGTATGGGTACCGTGCGTCGAAGGCGGCGTTGAACCAGTTGGTGAAGACGATCTCGATCGAGGACAAGCGCCGCAATTCGAGCGGGATCGTCGTCGGCCTGCATCCCGGCACAGTCGACACCGGCCTGTCGAAGCCGTTCCAGGGCAACGTGACGCCCGGCAACCTGTTCAAGGCGGACCGCGCGGCGGTGCAGTTACTCGACGTCATCGACGGCCTGCGCGCGCCGGACAGCGGCAAACTGTTCGCCTGGGATGGGGTAGAGGTCACGCCTTAGTAACCCGCAATCCTCCCCCGCAAGGGGGAGGTGGCTGGCTCTTGCCAGACGGTGGGGGAGGCAAGCGCAACCTCTGTTCCGTGTCCTCCCCCTCCGTCGCCTTCGGCGCCACCTCCCCCTGGCGGGGGAGGATCGCCGACCTCCGCCGCCCAATCCATGACGCGGATTTCACCTGCCTGCCACACTCCGTTCAGGTCCCCCGGCGCAGTCTCCTCCGCATCGTCCACCAAGGCCGAAACGAGAGGATACCCGCATGATCAAGTCCCTCCCCCTCGCGATCCTCGCCGCCGCTACGCTGCTGTCCGGCACCGCAGCAGTCGCCGCGACCCAGGCGCAAACGACCGTCAAGCCGAAGACCGTCGCGACGCACACGACCACGACCAAGACGACCACGCCGATGGGCAACACCAAGGTCGCCAAGCGCACCACGACCGTCGCCAAGGGCCGCATGGTCACCACCAAGCTCGCGAACGGCAAGTCCGTCACCTACAATTGCTCGCTCGCCGGCAACAAGACCAAGACGGCTTGCAAATAAGCCTCGAATTAACGATGAAACCTTGCTCCCTCGCGTGCGTACGCGTGCGCGGGGGTAGTAAGGTGCCCCCCCCTCGGCTAAGGTATGTCATCATACCGCAACAAGCCGAAAGCGTTCAGATTTGACCGACGAGACTATACTCGCCGAACCCCAGGGCGGCGAGCCCGCCGGCATCGCCACGATCTCGATCGTCGACGAGATGAAGTCGAGCTATCTCGATTACGCGATGAGCGTCATCGTCGCGCGCGCGCTGCCCGACGTCCGCGACGGCCTCAAGCCCGTCCACCGCCGCATCCTGTACGGCGCACACGAAAGCGGCTTCGTCGCCGGCAAGCCATACCGCAAGTCCGCGCGCATCGTCGGTGACGTGATGGGTAAATACCATCCGCACGGCGACAGCTCGATCTACGACGCACTGGCCCGCATGACGCAGGACTGGTCGATGCGCGTGCCGCTGATCGACGGCCAGGGTAACTTCGGCTCGATGGATCCCGATCCACCCGCGGCAATGCGCTACACCGAGGCTCGTCTCGGCAAGGTGGCGAACGCGCTGCTCGGCGATCTCGACAAGGACACGGTCGACTTCACGCCCAACTATGACGGCTCGGAGCGCGAGCCTTCGGTGTTGCCGGCGCGCTTCCCGAACCTGCTGGTCAACGGCGCGGGCGGCATCGCGGTCGGCATGGCGACCAACATTCCGCCGCACAATCTGGGCGAAGTCATCGCCGCGTGCCTCGCCTACATGGACAATGGCGCGATCACGACCGAGGAACTGTTCGAGATCGTCCCCGGTCCCGACTTCCCGACCGGCGCGATCATCCTCGGCCGTGCAGGCGCCAAGTCTGCTTACGAGACCGGCCGCGGTTCGATTATCGTCCGCTCGCGCCACATCGTCGAGGAGGGCAAGGGCGACCGTCGCTCGATCGTCCTCACCGAGATCCCGTTCCAGACCGGCAAGAACGGCCTGGTCGAGAAGATCGCCGAAGCCGCCAAGGACAAGCGGATCGAAGGCGTCAGCGACATCCGCGACGAATCGAGCCGGATGGGCGTCCGCATCGTCATCGACCTGAAGCGCGACGCGACCGTCGACGTGGTGCTCAACCAGCTCTGGCGGCACACGCCCGCGCAGTCGAGCTTCCCCGCCAACATGCTGGCGATCCGCGGCGGCCGTCCCGAGCTGCTCAACCTGCGCGACATCATCGGCGCGTTCATCACCTTCCGCGAGCAGGTCATCACCCGCCGCTCGAAGTTCGAGCTCGCCAAGGCACGCGAGCGCGCGCATCTGTTGCTCGGTCTCGTCATCGCGGTCACCAACCTCGACGAAGTCGTCAAGATCATCCGCGGATCGTCCAGCCCCGCCGAAGCACGCGGCAAGCTGCTCGCCCGCGAATGGCCGGTCGAGGAGATCGCGCCGTACATCGCACTGGTCGAGGCGGTCGAGGACAAGCAGGCCGACGGCATCTACAAGCTGTCCGAGCCGCAGGTCCGCGCGATCCTCGATCTCCGCCTGCACCGCCTGACATTGCTCGGCCGCGACGAGATCGGCGACGAGCTGAAGGCGCTGGCCGCGACGATCGGCGAGCTGCTCCACATCCTCGGCGATCGTGCGAAGCTGTACGAAGTGATGCGCGGCGAGCTGATCGCGATCCGCGACGAATTCGCCACGCCGCGCCGTTCCGAGATCGCCGCCGCCGCCAACGGCATCGACGACGAGGACCTGATCGAGCGCGAGGACATGGTCGTCACCGTGACCATGCAGGGCTATATCAAGCGCACCAGCCTCGACACGTTCCGCGCGCAGGCGCGTGGCGGCAAGGGTCGCGCGGGCATGTCGACGAAGGACGAGGACGTCGTCACCGAGCTGTTCGTCACCTCGACGCACACCCCGGTGCTGTTCTTCTCGAACCTCGGCAAGGTCTATCGCTACAAGGTCTGGCGCCTGCCCGAGGGTGGCCCCGCCACGCGTGGTCGGCCAATGATCAACCTGCTGCCGCTGGCACCGGGCGAGACGATCTCGACCGTGCTTCCGCTGCCGGAGGATCTGAGCGAGTGGAGCCGCCTGCACGTGATGTTCGCGACGCAGCGCGGCCTCGTGCGCCGCAACGCGATGGACGCGTTCACCAACGTGCCGTCGAACGGCAAGATCGCGATGCGCTTCGAGGAAGGGTCTGAGGACAAGCTGATCGGCGTCGCGCTGCTCAGCGAGCATGACGACGTGCTGCTTGCGACCAAGCTCGGCAAGGCGATCCGCTTTGCCGGCGACGACGTCCGCGAGTTCCAGAGCCGGACGTCGACCGGCGTGCGCGGCGTCACGCTCAAGGGCGACGACGAGGTCATCTCGCTGTCGGTCCTGCACCGCGTCGGCGCGACGCCCGAGGAGCGCGAGACCTACCTCAAGTTCGCACCGTGGAAGGGCGAGCGCGAGGGCGATCACGGCATGGGCGCCGACCGCTACAACGATCTCAAGGACCGCGAGCAGTTCATCCTGACAGTCTGCGAGAACGGCTATGGCAAGCTGTCGAGCGCCTACGACTACCGCCGCACCGGTCGCGGTGGCCAGGGCATCACCAACATCGACAACATCGCGCGCAACGGCCCGGTCGTGGCGAGCTTCGCGGCGGCGAAGGGCCATCAGCTGATGCTGGTGACCAACCAGGCAAAACTGATCCGCACGACGCTCGCGTCGCTCCGCGTCATCAGCCGCAATTCGGCCGGCGTGAAGCTGTTCGACGTGGCGAAGGGCGAGCATGTCGTCTCGGCCGCACGGATCGAGGAAACCGAGGAAGACGCCGAGATCAACCTGGCGGACGCCGTGCCCGAGGTCGCTCCGGATACCGGCGCGACGATCGGCGAGGACGACGCAGCAGGCCCGGAGGACGGCGAATGAGCCGCGATCCGATCGCCTATAAGGTGCTGACGGGGGAGCAATTGGCGACCCTGGAAAGCGGAAGCTTTGCAGGCGCGCCGGTGGATGTCGCCGATGGCTATATCCACCTGTCGACGGCGGAGCAGCTGACGGAGACGGTCGACAAGCACTTTGCCGATCAGTCGGACCTGTATGTGGCCGCGATCGATCTCGAAGCGCTCGGCGACGATGTGAAGTGGGAAGAGTCGCGGGGGGGACAGCTGTTCCCGCACATCTATGGCGGGCCGATGCTACTGGAAGTGGTGCTGTCCTACGGCGCTCTGGAACGCGACGAAGCCGGCAAGGTGAAGCTCCCCGTCGCGGGCTGACCGGTACTCAAACTCAAGCATATTCTCCCGCGAAGGCGGGAGCCCAGTCTGGACTCCCGCCTTCGCGCGAGAACAAGGAGCGGGAGATGGCGTTCGATTGTGGCAGATCGGCGCGAGTTACCGGTGCCGTTTCGGATGGGCGGTAGTACCTCGCTCCACCGCCGACCCCCAGTTGCGCGCGCCGTCCTCCACAAAGCTCCACCCCGGCGAAGGCCGGGGCCCAATTGGGGAAGGTAGCTAACGGACCGCAACCCTAAGTTGCATCAACCTTTCCAATTGGGCCCCGGCCTTCGCCGGGGTGGACAAACTACTGGGGTGAACCCTCACCCCGCCGCAAACGCAGCCCGCACGAACCGCGCGCATGCCTCCGGCGCCGTCACCGGGATCATGTGGCCGCCTTCGATCGTGTCGATCTTCGCGCCCGGGATCGCTGCAGCCGTCCGGTGGCCGTTATACGCCGGATCGAGGATCGCATCCTGGCGACCGAAAAGGATCCGCGTCGGCACGCCGATCTCGCCGTATCGCTCGACCATAGGCACCAGATCGTCGTTCACACCGCCCAGATCCGCCGCCGCCGCCGCGATCGCGATCGGCCGTTGCGACAGTGCGCCACCACCGCGGATCGCGAAATCCGCCGGCACCGCTTCGGGCTCGAAAATGCCCTCGAGCGTCTTTGCCGAGGTCAGCCGGCTCAGCGGCGTGCCGATGATCTGCGCAAACCCGCGACGCGCCCCGGCCGGCACCCGTGCGAGGCCACGGAAACTCTCCGGCACCTCTTCCTGCGGCCGGGTCAGCGGCGCGATCAGCGCCAGCGCGCGGACCAGATGTGGATGATCGAGCCCGACCGCCAGCCCGATCGCACCGCCAAGCGAATGACCGACGAATAACGGCCGGTCGAGCCCGAGCTTCTGGATGAAGTCGGCGATGATCGCGCCCTGCGCGACGATCCCCGGCGTCGTGTTGCCGATCGCGGTCGAATAGCCCGAGCCCGGCCGGTCGACGACGATCACGCGGAAGTCGTCCTTCAACAGGTCGACCAGCGCATAGCTGAAATTACGCAGCTGCCCGCCAAGGCCGTGGACCATGACGATCGCCGGCCCGCTGCCGACGTCGATATAATGCAGCCGTGCGCCCGGCACGTCGAGAAAGCGACCCTCGGCCGGAACCATCTCCTCCGCCCGCCGTGCGATCCGGCTCGAATAGAGCGACAGCGCGATCCCCGACACCGCCGCGAACACCGCGCCACCGATCAATCCCTTGCCCGTCCGCCTCATGACACTCTCCTTCGCAATCCCTTGTGACCCGAACGCGCGGCAGTGTCCAAAGTCGCAGCACCCATCGCGGAACCGTCGCCCGCATCGAACGCCGGACCCGCGAAGGAGATGCGCCGGTAGATAGACGAGCCGGCACGATACGAGACCTGATTGCCGAGCAAAGCCCGCGTCGCGTTCGATCGATGGTGCAGGCGCGCCACGACGCGACGGCACGATCGTATCGCGATATCGCCGAAGACCCGATGATGGAGAATGGTGCACCCAGAGCGATTCGAACGCCCGACCCTCAGATTCGTAGTCTGATGCTCTATCCAGCTGAGCTATGGGTGCATCGCCGTCCCGTGACCGGTTCGACAAGCCCGCTATGAAGCGGAAAATCCTGGTGCACCCAGAGCGATTCGAACGCCCGACCCTCAGATTCGTAGTCTGATGCTCTATCCAGCTGAGCTATGGGTGCACTGGAGGGGCGCTGATAGCAGGCATTTTCGGCGGTGCAAGGGCGTAGCGAGATAAAGTTGTGTCGCGAGACGCGGCGGCATAGAGCGACGGGCATGAAACACGCCGCTTCGCTCCGCTTCGCACCGCTGGTCCTGATCGTCGCCGTGGGCGCGTGCAGTCAGGACAAGGTCAGCTATCCGTCGCTTGGCGTCCGCCCGATCGAGAAGCTCGGGTTTGCCGAGCCCGAGGTGAAGACCGCGGTCGCGGCGCCCGATCCGGCGCTCGATGCCGAGATCGTGACGATCTCCGGCAAGCTGGATGCGATTGCCAAAGGGTTCGCGCGGGACGCGGCCAAGGCGGAGGCCGCGGCGCGGGTCGGCCGCGGCGCGGCGGTGGGTAGCGAGGGCTGGATCGCCGCGCAGTCTGCACTGGCTGCGCTCGACGACTGGCGGGCGCAGAGTTCGTCGCTGGTCACCGACATCGAATCGCGCGCGACCGACCGTGCCGCCAAGCTGCAGCCCGATTACCCCGCGCTGGCCGCCATCCGCGAGAAGGCGCAGGCAGAGACCGACCGCGAAGGCGCGACGATCGCACGCATCCAGGCCGGCCTGCCCGCTGCCTGAGCGCGCCTAAAACCCTTTCAGGAGCGGCAGGATCGTCGAATAGTCGTCGGTCCACCCCGTGAAGCCCGCGCGCGGCGTCAGCGCGACCCAGCCTGGATCGTCGGCGCGGATCGCGGCGATCGCGCGGGGATCGCGCGACAAGGCCACCCAGTCCGACGGCGAAGCGCGGTCGACCAGCAGGCTGGACGGTCGGTACCGCAGGATGACCGCGGTCCAGCCACCTTCGCGCGCCGCCGCCGCCACCACCGGTTCGAGATCGATGAAGCGGTTCGAGACGTGCACCAGCAACAGGCCGTCGTGCGCGAGTACGCGCCCATAGGTCGCGAACGCCTCGCGCGTCATCAGGTGCATCGGCACGGAATCCGCCGAGAACGCATCGAGGGCGAGCAGGTCCAGCGTGTTCGACGCATCGTGCGTCAACGCGATCCGCGCATCGCCCATCCGGATCTCCGGGTTCGGCAGGCATTTTGACAGATAGGTGAACTGGCCGGTGTCGCGCGCGATCGCGACGACCGCCGGGTCGATCTCGTAGAACCGCCAGCGCTGGCCGGGTTTTGCGTAACACGCCAGCGTCCCGGTCCCGAGCCCGACCACGCCGATCCGCGCGTTTGGACCATAGAGCGCTGGGGCGGCGAGCATCGCCTGCCCGACGCCCGAGCCCTGTGCGTAATAGGTGGTCGGCGTGCGCTCGCGGACTGGCGATCCGCGCAGCTGGATGCCGTGGACGGTCGTGCCGTGATCGAGTTCGCGCGTGCCGCCATTGGGCCCCGGCTCGTCACGCACGGTGTAGACGCCGAAGTAGCTGCGGACGCGAGCACCGGACTCGATCGACAGTTCGAGCGACCGATAGCCGCCGAACAGAACGAGCGCGCCCGCCAGCACGACCATGTACGGAAAGCGCGCGCCGATCGCGATAAAACCGAGCGTCGCGATGACGAGGAAGTCTGGG
Source organism: Sphingomonas faeni (assembly GCF_040407565.1). Classification (GTDB taxonomy): domain Bacteria; phylum Pseudomonadota; class Alphaproteobacteria; order Sphingomonadales; family Sphingomonadaceae; genus Sphingomonas; species Sphingomonas faeni_F. The sequence continues at coordinate 391,142 of NZ_JAPZPR010000003.1, read as the reverse complement.
CCCTGGCGGCTTTCGCCGAATATTCCGTCCGGATGCGTGATCCGCAGGCCGGCGACGACCAGCAGCACCAGCATGATCGCGGCGAGCGCCAGCCATCGCGTCCGACCCCTCGCGGTCCACAAGGCGCGGAATTGCGCGAGCAGATAGAGTTGCGGCACGAGCGCGCCCGCCGCCAGGATCAGCAGCGGATACTCATACGTCCAGTCGAACACCACCGGCGCCACCAGCGCAGCGAACACGCCGCCGAGCGCGCCACCCGCCGACATCGCAAGATAGAAGCCGGTCAGTCGATCCGGCGCCGGCCGCTTGCGGTACAGCGTGGTGTGTAGCGCGACCGAGATCATGAACAACAGCACCAGCGCGATCCCCGCGCTGAAGAACGGCCGCTCGTTGACCCCGCCCATGATGATCCCGCCGAACAGCAAAATCGTGATCGGCGCGATCCGCGTGAGCAGGTCGGCAAGCCAGCGATCGTTCGCGAACGCCACGCTGAAGCTCAGCAGGTACAGCCCGAGCGGGATCACCCACAGCAGCGGCATCGCGACGATATCGGTAGTGATATAGGTCGACGTCGCCAGCATCATCCCCGACGGCACGAGCGCCAGCGCGATCCAATGCGCGATCCGCCGCGCGCCCGGAGGCGCGCTGGTTGCGGCGACATGATCGACCGCCGCGGTCTTGGGCAAGCGCGTGGCGCAGGCGAGCACCAGCACGATCAGCAGCAGATACCCGCCGCTCCACAACAGACTCTGCCCGTGCACCGCCATCAGCGGCTCGACCAGCAACGGGTACGCGATCAGCCCCGCGAAACTGCCGAGATTGGACGCGGCATACAGCGCATACGGATCGCCGCCCCCGCTCGCCGCACTGAACCAGCGCTGGATCAGCGGCGCCTGCGCGGATACCGCAAAGAACAACGGTCCGATCGACAGCCCGAGCAGCCACGGCACCCACAAGGCCGGCAACGCGTCCGCCGGCAGGTCCATCGCGATCAACCCTATGGGCAACCAAAGTGCCGCAACGATCAGCACGCCAAGGTGGATCGCCGCCTGCGCCCGCGGCCGCACCCGGCCAAGCCAATGCGCATACGCATAGCCCGCGAGCAACAACGCCTGGTACACCAGCATCGCCGAGTTCCACACCGCCGGCGCGCCACCCAGTCGCGGCAACGCCATCCGCGCCACCATCGGCTGGACGAGGAACAACAGGAACGATCCCGTCAGGATCGTCGCGACGAACATCGTCCGGCACCAGCGCGCCATCAGGGGCCGCACTTCCATCGCATCGCTGTCAGACATGGGCGGGACGGTCGATCCGGTAGAGAAGATGGCGACGAAGCGGGTCGTCTTCGGCGAGCTTCGGGTGATCGAAATCGCCATCGACCACGCGGGTCATCCCGAGCCGCTCCATGAGCGCACGGCTGGCCGTGTTTGCAGGGACGGTGATCGCCCAGACCGTCGGCAAGCCCATCTCGCGCCAACCCCAGGCGAAGGAAGCGTCCGCTGCCTCTCGTGCATAGCCCTGCCCCCATTCGCTTTGGACGAGGCTCCAGCCGATCTCGGGTTTCCGGTCGATCGGCGTACCGACCGGGCCCGGCTTGATCCCGCACCAGCCGATAAACGCGCCGGTATCCCGTCGTTCGAGCGCCCAGAAGCACGCACCATAGTCGGCCAACATCGCCTTCTGGCGTGCCACCACCGCGGCGGAGTCGGCCGGCGTCGGCGCCGGCCCGAGATACGCCATCACCGCCGGATCGGCGCACATCGCATGATGCAAGGCGGCATCGTCATCACGCCAGCCACGCAAGATCAGCCGTTCGGTCTGGATCATCCGCCGAGCAATTTCGCCGCATGCGCCGCGTGGTAGGTCAGCACGCCCGAGCAGCCGGCGCGCTTGAACGACATCAGCGTCTCCAGCACCATCACGTCGCGCTCGGCAGCGCCCGCCGCGACCGCGTGCTCGACCATCGCGTATTCGCCCGACACCTGGTACGCGAACACCGGCACCTCGAATGCCTGTCGCACGCGGACGATGATGTCGAGATACGGCAGGCCGGGCTTGACCATCACCGTGTCGGCGCCCTCCGCCAGGTCCATCGCGACCTCGCGAATGGCTTCCTCGGCGTTGGCGTTGTCCATCTGGTACGTCTTCTTGTCGCCCTTGAGCAGTCCGCGCGAACCGACCGCATCGCGGAACGGCCCGTAGAACGCGCTAGCGTACTTGGCGGCGTAGGACATGATCTGGACGTTGTGGTGAGAGTCCGCCTCGAGCGCGCTGCGGATCATGCCGATCCGGCCGTCCATCATGTCCGACGGCGCGATGATGTCCGCACCCGCGTTGGCCTGGTTGAGCGCCTGCGCGACGAGCATCTCGGCAGTGGTGTCGTTGACGACATAGCCGGCCGCGTCGACCAGACCGTCATGGCCGTGGCTAGTGTACGGATCGAGTGCGACGTCGGTCAGCACGCCGACCTCGGGCACCGCATCCTTCAGCGCACGGATCGCCTGGCACATGAGGTTGTCGGGGTTGAGCGCCTCGCGACCATCCTCGGTCCGGCGCTCGACCTGCGTGTACGGGAACAGCGCGATGCACGGGATGCCGAGGTCACGAGCCTCGCGGCCCCGCGCGACGATCCCGTCGACCGACCAGCGCGACACGCCCGGCAGGCTGGCGATCGGTTGCTCGACGCCGGCTCCCTCGGTGACGAACAACGGCCAGATCAGGTCGGCGGGCGTCAGCACGGTCTCGGCATGGAGGCGGCGACTCCAGGCGGAGGCGCGGGTGCGACGGAGGCGAAGCGCGGGATAGCTTGCGGTCATGCGGCGGGCTTTGCGGGATGCGCGGCGACGGATCAAGTTTTACGGGTAAAGCGTTACGGGTGCGAAACCGCATGCCGTGCGTTGGGGGCCTTATGTCGAACGATACGATCACGTCCGCGGCGCTCGTCGTCAACGCCAAGTCGCGCAAGGGCCAGAAGCTGTTCAAGCGCGCGTGTGCGGCGATGTCGGGGCTGCCTTATGAGGTCGACGCGCATGCGGTCGAGGATCCGAAGGATCTGGAGGCGACGGTGCTGCGGGCGCTGGCGAAGAAGCCGGACCTACTGATCCTGGGCGGCGGCGACGGTACGGTCAGCGGACTGGTCGACCTTATGGTCGGCCACGACGTGATCCTCGGCGTGCTCCCGCTCGGCACCGCCAACAGCTTCGCACGCACGCTCGGTATTCCGTTGAATATCGAAGGCGCGGTCGAAGTGATCCGTACCGGCAAGCCCCGCCGGATCGATCTCGGCATGATCGACGGCGATTATTTCGCGAACTGCGCGGCGATGGGCATCAGCCCGAAGATCGCCGAGACGGTCCCGCATGCCTTGAAGAAGATCTTCGGCAAGGTCGGCTATCTGGCCTGGGCGACGTATCAATACATGCGCTTCCGCCCGTTCACGCTGATCGTTGGCGAGGGCCCGACCGCGGTGAAGATCCGCGTGGTCGAGGTGCGCATCTCAAACGGGCCGTATCATGGCGGCACCGAACTGGTGGATGCGGCGGCAGTCGATTCGGGCGAGATCGTGGTGCAGGCGGTGATGGGGCATGTTAAGCGGCGGCTGGTACAGAACTGGTATGCCAGCGTGTTCCGGCTCGAGTCACGCCACGAAAAGGTGCGCGATTTTCGGGGAAAGAGCCTGAAGATCAACACCATCCCGCCATTGCCGATTTCGATCGATGGCGAAGTGCTGGCGAAGACCCCGGTAACGGCAAAGGTCGCGGCAGGGATCATCCGGGTTATGGCGCCGGCCTGAGGGCGAAGGCCAGCCCCGCGCCCTTGTTCTCCCGCGAAGGCGGGAGGCCAGACTGGGTCCCCGCCTTCGCGGGGAAAAAACATTGGGTCACGATAGCCTGCCTCACGAGCCACCACCCCGGCGAAGGCCGGGGCCCAATTGGAAAGGCCGGAGTAACTGATCGCAGTCCTACGTTAGCAACGTTCCCCAATTGGGCCCCGGCCTCCGCCGGGGTGGAATTGAAGGGCGGCGTTACTTGACCCGCCGCACCGTCAAAATCTTAACCGGCGCAGCGATCATCTGCCCCTTCATCACCCCAACCCCGGCAGTCGGCGAAGTCGGCGCAGCAAGAATCCGCTTCACCACATCCATCCCCTCGACAACATGCCCGAACGCCGCAAACCCAGCCGTATCCCCACTCCCCGCCGGACTAGCATCGAGCGACAACACCGGCCCGACGGTAATGAAGAAGTCCGCCGTCGCGCTCCCCGGCGCAAACCGCGCCATCGAGATCGTAGCGTCGACATGCGACAACCCGGTCTGGCTAGTCGGCTCATGCTTCACCGGCGGCAACAGACGCTTCACCTCGCCCTGCGGCCCGCCCTGGATCAACCCAGAGTCCACCCCGAGCTTCATCGCGCGGTAGAACGTCACCCCATCAAGCCGCTTCTGGTCGACATAGCGAAGAAAGTTCGCGGTCGTCAGCGGCGCGCGCTCCTTCTCCAGCGCCAGCGTGATCGGCCCCTCGCTCGTCGTCATCACGATCGAAACCGTCGCCGGGACGACAGGCGAAGGCGCAGGCGGAGCCCCCTGCGCCGAGACGGAAACGGCGCCGAGAACGGCAAGAGCGAGCGTGACGAATCTGGAGATCATCCGCCACGCTACCGCGTTGCCCCGCTCCTGTCAGCGGCCCCGCGACACGATATTGCGCGCGGCAAAGTTTTGCTTGGGTTTGCACGTCCGCACGCAATGCGTATCCGGGTCGCGATGACCGATCTCGCCATTCTCTACGAGCACCCGCTCTGGTTCGAACCGCTGTTCGCCGCCCTAGACCGCCGCGGCGTCGCGTTCACCCGCGCCACGCCAGATGGCTTCTGGAACCCCGCCGACCAGAGCGCCCCCGCCCCCGTCGTCTTCAACCGCATCGCGATGTCGAGCTTCCTGCGCGACGACGAGCATCCGATCTTCGACACGATGGCGATGCTCGATCACTGGCGCCGCACTGGTGCGCGCGTGGTAAACGGCACAGAAGTCCTCGCGATCGACGCCTCCAAGGCACGACAGTTATCGCTGATCGCCTCGCTCGGCCTCGCAATCCCCGAGACCCGCGTCGTCCACCGCGCCGCCGACGTCGTCCCCGCCGCACAGACGCTCCGCTTCCCGCTGGTCGTGAAGGCGAACATCGGCGGATCGGGCGCTGGCATCATCCGCTTCGACAGCCTCGACGAACTGCGCACCGCCGTCGCCGACGCAGGCCTGCCGAGCAGCGTCGACGGCGTCCTGCTGGTCCAGGAATACGTCCCCGTCCGCGACGGCGCGATCACCCGGATCGAGACGCTCGACCGCAAATTCCTCTACGCGATCGAGGTCGCAGGCGGCGGCGCATTCGATCTCTGCCCCGCAGACGCGTGCGTCGTCCCCGGCTCGGGCATCAAGATGGCCGCGGTCGATCCCTCGCAGACCTTGAAGGACGCCGCCGAAGCGATCGCCCGCGCGGTCGATCTCGACGTCGGCGGCGTCGAGGTGATGATCGACGACCGCGACGGCGTCGCGCGCTTCTACGACATCAACGCGCTGTCGAACTTCGTCGCCAAGCCATTGGATGTGCTCGGCTGGGATCCGCACGACCGCCTCGTCGATTACCTCGTCGAACAGATCGAGAAGGCCCGCTGATGCGCTATGGTTTCTGGACTCCCGTCTTCGGCGGCTGGCTCCGCAACGTCCCCGACGAGGGCATGGAGGCGAGTTGGGCGTACACCAAGGCGCTGACTCAGAATGCCGAGCGCTGGGGTTACGACCTGACGCTGATCGCCGAGTTGAACCTCAACGATATCAAGGGCATCGAACAGCCCGCGCTTGACGCATGGTCGACTGCGGCGGCGCTCGCGGCGGTGACCGACAGCATCGAGCTGATGGTCGCGGTCCGCCCGAACTTCCACCACCCCGCGCTGTTTGCGAAAGCAGCGGCGAACATCGACCGGATCTCGGGCGGGCGGCTCGCGCTCAACGTCGTGTCGTCCTGGTGGGCGGACGAAGCCAAGCAATACGGCCTCCAGTTCGACCAGCACGACGATCGCTACGCGCGCACCGCCGAATGGTTGACCGTCGTCGATGGGCTTTGGACGCAGGAGCGCTTCGACTTCGCGGGCCAGTTCTACACCACCGAGCAGGCGATCTGCTCCCCCAAGCCCGCCAAGCGCCCGACCGTCTATGCCGGCGGCGAGAGCGAGAAGGCCAAGGCGATGATCGCCGCGCAGTGCGACGCGTACGTCATGCACGGCGACCCCGCCGACGCGATCGCCCCCAAGATCGCCGACATGGCGGCCCGACGCGAAGCAGCTGGCGGCGCACCGATGCAATACGGCATGGCCGCCTACGCGATCGTCCGCGACAGCGAGGCGGAGGCGAAGCGCGAGCTGGAGCGCATCACCAGCGTCACCGAACTCCCCGCGGGCTATGCGAATTTCGACCAGTGGCTGTCGGGCACGCAGCTTGAACGCGAGTTGAAGATCCAGGAATACTCCGTCTCCAACCGCGGCCTGCGCCCCAATCTGGTCGGTACACCCGAGCAGTTGAAGGAGCGCGTCGCTGAGTATGAGGCGGCCGGTCTCGACCTGCTGCTGCTCCAGATGAGCCCGCAGGCCGAGGAAATGGAGCGGTTCGCGGTGCAGGTCATGGGCTCCGCATGATCCGCCTCACTGACGTCGTTAAGACCTACCCGGCCAGCGAAGCAGCGGCCCTCGACGGGGTCTCGCTGGAGATTCCGGCGCGCAGCGTGTTCGGGGTTATCGGCCAGTCCGGCGCGGGCAAGTCGACGCTGATCCGCCTGATCAACGCGCTCGAACGCCCGACTTCGGGCCGGGTAGAGGTCGATGGCGTCGACGTGGCGGCTTTGTCAGCTTCGGACCTGCGCGCGCTACGACGCCGCATCGGCATGATCTTCCAGAATTTCGGATTGCTCACGTCGCGCACGGTCGCGGCGAACGTCGCGTTCCCGCTGGTGCTCGCGGGCGTATCCAAGGCCGAGCGCGAAACCAAGGTCGTCGCACTGCTCGACCGCGTAGGCCTCGCCGATCACGCCGCCAAATACCCCGCCCAACTCTCAGGCGGCCAGAAACAGCGCGTCGGCATAGCCCGCGCGCTCGCCACCGACCCCGACATCCTGCTCTGCGACGAAGCCACCAGCGCGCTGGATCCAGAGACCACCCGCTCGGTCCTGACCCTCCTCCGAGAGCTCAACCGAGACCTCGGCCTCACGATCGTCCTGATCACCCACGAAATGGATGTCGTCCGCTACGTCTGCGACCGCGTCGCCGTCCTCGAACGCGGCCGCATCGTCGAGACCGGCGACGTCACCGACATCTTCGCCAACGCCGCGCACCCGGCAACGCAGCGCATGCTGGCGGCGCTGGCGGCATGAGCTTCTTCGCCAACATCGACTGGTCGGACATCGGCCAGGCCTGCCTCGACACGCTGATCATGCTCGGCGGATCGCTGATCCTGACGATCGCGTTCGGCCTGCCGCTCGGCGTCCTGCTCTACCTCACCGGCCAGGGCCGCCTGTCGCAGAACCGCGTCGCCAACGTCGTGCTCGGCGTCATCGTCAACATCCTGCGCTCTGTCCCGTTCATCATCCTGCTGATCGTGATGATCCCGCTCACCGTGATGCTCGTCGGCACCTCGCTCGGCGTCGCCGGCGCGATCCCGCCGCTCGTCGTCGGCGCCGCGCCGTTCTACGCGCGCCTGGTCGAGGGATCGCTCAAGGAAGTCGACCGCACCACGATCGAGGCGGTGCAGGCGATGGGCGCCACCACGCGCCAGATCGTCACCGGCGCGCTGATCCCCGAAGCCCTCCCCGGCTTGATCGCCGGCGCCACCGTCACCGCGGTCGCGCTCGTATCGTTCACCGCGATGGCGGGCGTGGTCGGCGCGGGTGGGCTCGGCGATCTCGCGATCCGGTTCGGCTATCAGCGTTTCCAGACCGACGTCATGGTCGTCACCGTCGTGCTGCTGGTCGTGCTCGTCCAGATCATCCAATATGCCGGCGACGCGCTCGCCCGCCACTTCACCCGCCGCTAGGAACTGCCATGAACCGCCGCACGCTGCTCGCTACCTTGTCACTGCTCGCGCTCGCCGCCTGTGGGGGGACCAAGACCAACGACGGCAAGACGCTGACCGTCGCCGCGACCGCAGTGCCGCACGCCGAGATTCTTGAGTCGATCAAGCCAACGCTCGCCAAGGAAGGCGTCGACCTCCAGATCCGCGTCTTCAACGACTACGTCCAGCCCAACCTGCAGGTCGAGCAGAAGCAGATCGACGTCAGCTATTTCGAGACCAAGCCGTATCTCGACGAATTCAATGCCTCGCGCGGCACGCATCTCGTGACCTATGCTGGCGTCCACGTCGAACCACTCGGCGCCTATTCGCGTAAGTGGAAGTCGATCGCGCAGATCCCCAACGGCGCGACCGTCGCGATCCCGAACGAGCCGAGCAACGGCGGCCGCGCGCTGCTGCTGCTCCAGAAGGCCGGGCTGATCACGCTCAAGAACCCGACCAACCCGCTGTCGAGCCTCAACGACATCGCCACCAACCCGAAGAACCTGCAATTCAAGGAACTAGAGGGTGCCACCCTGCCGCGCACGCTCGGCGAGGTCGATCTCGCGCTGATCAACACCAACTACGCGCTCGACGCGAAGCTCAACCCGGTCCGCGACGCGCTCGCGATCGAGGACAAGAACAGCCCCTACGTCAATTTCGTCGTCGGCCTGCCCAGCGGCGAGAAGGATCCGCGCGTCGTGAAGCTGATCGCCGCGTTGCGCAGCCCGGCCACCAAGACCTTCATCGAGCAGCATTATCGGGGTGCGGTCCTCCCGGCGTTCTGATACCGGCGCGACCCCAGTCCGCGTAATCCTCGAGGCTCCATGACGGTCGTCGCCGCGTATCTCTATCGCCATGGCAAGCGCGTCCGCGCGGTCTCGATCGACGAAAAGGTCGATTGCCCTGCGGATCGTTCCGAGTTCGTCTGGATCGGCATCTGCGACCCGACCGACGCCGAGATGCGGACGCTCAAGCACCAGTACAACCTCCACCCGCTGGCGGTGGAGGACGCGATCAAGGCCGACCAACTGCCCAAGGTCGACGTCTATGGCGACCAGCTGTTCGTCGTAGCCCGTACCGCGCAGCTCGAGGACGACAAGATCGCATACGGCGAAACCGCGATCTTCGTCGGCCACAGCCACATCATCAGCGTCCGCCACGGCTCGGCGCGCTCGCACAAGGCACTCCGCGAACAACTCGAAGCCGCACCGACGCTGCTGATAAACGGCGTCGACTACGTCCTCCACGCAATTCTGGATTACGTCGTCGACGGCTATCTCCCGATCGTCGAGAGCATCGAGGACGAGGTGCTGGCGATGGAGCAACGCACGATCGACGCCTTCCTAGGCCGCGACGAGATCGTCCGCATCTTTGGGTTGAGGCGCGAGATGATCCGCTTCCAGCGTATCCTCGGACCGATGGGCGAGGTCGCGAGCAAGATCGTCCGCCTCGACCTGCCGTGCATCGACACCGAGGCAAAACCGTATTTCAGCGACGTGCTCGACCACGTCCGCCGCGTGCAGACGATGGTCGAGGGCCTGCGCGAAGTGCTGACCTCGGTGTTCGAATTCAGCAATCTGCTCGAACAACAACGCACCGGCGCCATCACCCGCCAGCTCGCCGCCTGGGCCGCGATCCTCGCCGTCCCCACCGCGATCGCCGGGATCTACGGCATGAACTTCGAGAACATGCCCGAGCTGAAGACGGAATACGGGTATTTCGTCGTGCTGGCGGTGATCGGTGTCGTCTGCGCCGCGCTGTACGTGAAGTTCAAACAGGCGAAGTGGCTGTAGCGGAACCGATCACCCACTCCGTCATGCCGGGCTCGTTCCGGCATCCACCGATCCGCATACTCGCCGACCGTCGATACGCGGCACGGTAGACCCCGGAACTAGTCCGGGGTGACGCGGGGATGCAGCCGTCCTCTACTGCATCCTCCCCCGCCAGGGGGAGGTGGCTGGCCCTTGCCAGACGGAGGGGGAGGTAAGGGATAACTGTGTTGCGCGTTCCTCCCCCTCCGTCACCTTCGGTGCCACCTCCCCCTGGCGGGGGAGGATCGAAGAGCAGCTCAAACCTTGACGAGCATCTTCCCCATATTCCCACCCGAGAACAGCCCAAGAAACGCATCCGGCATCGTCTCGAGCCCCTCGTGCACCGTTTCCTGCCGCTTCAGCGTCCCCGCCGCCAGCATGCCGCCCATGTCCTTGTAGAACTCCTCGGCGCGATTCATGTAATCGCTGACGATAAACCCGCGGATCTGCACGCGGTTACCGATCAGCCGCGCGAGGTACTTCAGCTGCGTCGCCGCGCCGCTGTTATACACGTCGATCATCCCGCATACCGCGAACCGCGCGTGCATATTCGCATGTGCCAGCGCCGCGTCGAGATGCTCGCCGCCGACGTTATCGAAATACACGTCGATACCTTTCGGAGCAGCCTCGCCAAGCGCCTTCACCACCGGCACATCGCTCTTATAGTCGATCACCGCATCCGCACCGAGCGACTTCACCCACGCGCACTTTTCCGCGCCGCCGGCCGAGCCGATCACCGTCATGCCCTTGGCCTTGGCGACCTGCACGACCGTCGATCCGACCGCACCCGCCGCCGCCGACACGAACACCGTATCTCCAGCCTTCGCCTCGGCAACCTGGAGCAGGCCGAAATACCCGGTCATCCCCGGCATGCCGAGCTGACCCAGGAACGCCTGCGGAGGCACATCGAGCGCGGGCAGCTTCTGCACCTGCGCGGCCGGCACCACCGCCTCGTCGCGCCAGCCCGCCATGTGCAGCACCATGTCGCCGACCTTGATGCCGTCGTCATTGCTCTCGACCACTTCGCCGACCGCGCCGCCCTGCATCGCCTCGCCCAGCGCGAACGGCGGGACATAGCTCTTCACGTCGTTCATCCGCCCGCGCATGTACGGGTCGACCGACAGCCAGCGATTAGCGATCCGCACCTCGCCGGCGCCGAGCGCGGCCGTGTCGAGATCGATCATGGCGAAGTCGGTATGCTTCGGCATGCCTTGCGGACGTGCCTTCAGGCTCCATGCACGGGCCATAAACTTGCTCCTGTCTTGATTATTCGTGTTGCGGGTATGGCGAAACGCACACTCAACGCAACCTGCAAAAAGGCCCGGACGTTTCCGCCCGAGCCCCTGTTCGGCTGACATCATGCGACGCCAGCCAACGCTTTCAACCAGTTAGTACGTGGTCGAACCCGACTTGCCGAGCGTGTCCGACGTCGTGCCAGTGGTCGTACCGCCGGTCGTCGTGCTGCCGGTGGTCGTGCCGGTGCCCGATGCCGTGCCGGTCGCCGTGCTGCCAGTCTGCGAACTCGAAGCATAACCGCTAGTGCCGGCATCCTTCTTGTCGCCGCCGGTGCGATCACCGTACTCGAACATCGCCGAGTTGCGCTCTTCTTCCTTCCACGCCGCCTTAGCCTCATCGGCCGACTTCGACAGCGTCACCTTGCCGTCAACGGTCTTGATCCAGCGCGACGGGATCGAGTGATGCACGCCGCCCGCATCGCGGTCGTTCTTGGTCAGCAGGATCCGGTCGCCCTTCACCTTGTCGACTGTGCCGACATGGCTGCCGTCAGACCCAACGACTTCCATATGCTCGGTAACCTGCGACAGCGAGTTACGCTGGCCCTGGCGCTCGGTACGCCATGACGAGAACTCGTTCTCGAACTTCGAGCGGTTCTCGTTGCGATACTCGTCATAGTCGCGGTCGAGCGCCGCGATCTGCGTGCTCCGCCAGCCATGATAATGATCGTCATGGGGATGCGAGGAACGGCTGCCCTGCTGCCGGTCGTAGCGCTCGTCATACCGTGCATCCGCCTCGCGACGGCGCTCCGCCTCGTCGTCACCGAACCACGATCGCACTTCGTCACCGGCGCGGGCAATGAAACCGCGATCGTCATAGTCATAGCCCTGCGGCTGGCGACCATAGCCACCCTGCGGCCCACCACGGTCCTGACCACCACGGTCGGGAGCACGTCCGCCGCGATTGAAGTCCTGACCGCGTTCCTGATAGTCTCGATTACGCCCCTGATTGCGATAGTCGTCATCGGCGTGGCGATTGGGGCCTACGTCCGCGAAACGGCGGCCGTCCGAGGCATAGCTGCCATGATACTCGCTGCTGCTGCCATAGGGCTGCTGCGAGCCGCCGCGATCGTTCGGCTGATAGTTTCCGTACGAACCACGGCCGCCACGGTCCTGCGACGCGTAGTCCCGGCCGTAAGTGTCGCTGCGTCCGTAATTGTCGCCGCGGCCGTAATTGCCGCTGCGGGGGCGGCTGTCGCCTGCGGAGCGATCGGTGCGGTCGTCGCGGTCATATTCGCCGGCGGCTTCATATTCGCGTGCGCCGGAGCGGCCATAGCCGCCGCCATCGGTACGGAAATCGCGCCCATAATCCTGCGAGTTGGGGCGACCGTAATAATCGCTGGAATTGGGGTCGCGGGTATACCGTTCGTAAGCCATAGGAAACTCCTATTGTAACGTCCTGCGGTTGCCGGCGTCGTCGATTGCGACGTCGTACAGTCCGAGCGATACAAGCGTCGAAAACCGCTTATGTTCCTGTGGTTACGCGCGTGTAACGTCGATACGCCCCGCCACCGCGACGACCCGCGCGCGCACGTTCTAGGCGCAAGGTCGGGCGGGGCGAGCGGACCGGTTGCATCGCCGAAAACGACGGGCTAATGGCTCGATCATGGCCAATGGCCAACCGCGCGGGGCCGTAGCTCAGATGGGAGAGCGCTGCAATCGCACTGCAGAGGTCAAGGGTTCGATTCCCTTCGGCTCCACCAGCGCGCGTTGCCGATGGTTTATGCCGCCACGCCCTGCCCTCAGACCGCAAAGGGTGCGTGCGATCAGCCGATCGGCAGGTTGAACAGCAGTTCACGGACATAGCGCACCGGGGGCGAACCGTGGTTCAGCAGTTCGTCGTTGTACCGCTTCAGGTCGAACGCCGCACCCTGGCGCTTCTTCGCCTCGTCGCGCAACGCCATATGCTCGGAATAGCCGGTGAAGTAGCTCAGCAACTGAGTGGAGCCGAGCGACGCGCGAACCCATTTGCCCGCCGCTTCGCGCTCCTGCTGAAACGCGGTGTGCGTCATGAGTTGCATCGCCTGCTCGCGCGTCATGCCTTCGGTGTGGATGCCGATGTCGAGCAGCGAGTTCGAGATCGAGCGCAGCCGCATCTTCAGCACGGTCAGCTTGAAGAGCGGATCGCCGTTCATGAAACCCTCGTCCGCCATCATGCCCTCGGCATAAACCGCCCAGCCCTCGATGAACGGCCCCGAACCGAGCACCGCGCGCAGCGTCGACTGCGTGGCGTTGGCGTGCGCGAGCTGGAGGAAATGGCCCGGCATCGCCTCATGCACCGCCAGGTCGTGGATCATATAATCGTTATATTCGCTGAGGAACGACGTCGCCTGCGTCTGGGTCCAGTCGTCCGGCACCGGCGACACCGCGAAGAACGTCCCTAGCCCCTTCTCCAATGGCCCCGGCGAGTCGCAATAGGCGACCGCGACACCCTGCTGGAACTTGGGCATCGTGATGATCTTGACCGGACCGTCGGGCATTCCGACCAGTCCCTTGTCGCGAACGAACGCAGTCGCCTGCGCCAGGGCCTTGGTCGACGCGTCGATCATGCCGTCACGCGCCGGGCGCTTGGCATAGGTGAGCGCCAGCGCGGCCTGGATCCCGGCCTGCTGCTGCGCGTCGGTCGGGCGCTCGGGGAGCAGCACCGCGCCGGGCTTGGCGCCGAGCACCTGACGCGCGATCGCATACATCTGCGCGCGCGTATCGACGATCGCAGCCTGTGCGCGTTGCTTGATCTCGGCGCGCGTCAGGTCCGACTGGAGCGCAAAGGCGAGCTTCCTGTCGTACAGTGCCGCGCCCAGACGGAAGTCGCCCCGAGCGCCGGGTACGAGCGTCTTGTCGAGCCACACCTGATGCTCGGCGACCGCGGTCTTGAGCTTGGCGAGCGCCGCGTCGAACCGCTTGGCGTCCGCCGCCGACAGCTCCCCGCGATGCGGCGCGAGCATGCTCTCGGCGATATCGACGATGCCGCTGTTCTGCTTGGCGACCGTCGTGGCGTAGATCGACGGCACGCGCGCGACCACGATGTTCGCGCGCGCCTGCGCCAGCAGCGCCGGCAACGCCTCCATCCGCGCGGTCGCCGCGTTCAGGCGCTGCGGCCACGGCGCGAAATCGCGCGCGGCGAGCGAATAGAGCGAGCTGCCGGCGATGTCGTTATAGACCTGCGGGTCCCACGCCCACCCGCCGAGCGTCTCGGTATCCCAGATGTCGTAGCGCAGCGCGTTGTCGAGCAGCGCCGCATCGACCTGTTCCTCGCGCGACAGGGTCTTGCGGTCGATGCGCTGGAGATCGCCGAGCATCGCTTTCGAGAAGGCCTCGCGCCTGGCACGTCCAGCCGGCGACATATCGGTGACCTGCGTGTCGTACCGGTGATCGCCAAGCCCGGTCGCCGACGACGGATTGAGCCGGGCGAGGCCGTCGACATAGCGCTTCGACAGCGACGCGAATGCGCTCGTCTGAGCCTGCGCGGGGGACGCCGACGCCGGAATCGACGACACGGGCAGCGCCAGGATCGCGGCGCCGAGCAGAAGACGGAAATTGCGCATCATGAATTCCTGACGATCAGCGTTGTGGCGCGAGTTGCGCGTTCAGATAGACGGTGACGAGCGCAGCACGCTTGGCGTCCTCGATCTTGTCGGCACCGGCGGCATGACCACCCTCCGGGTTCTCGTAATAGAAGAACGGATCGCCGTACGCCTCCAGTCGCGCCGCGAATTTGCGCGCGTGGCCGGGGTGGACGCGGTCGTCCTCGGTCGAGGTGTAGATGAACGGTGTCGGATATTTCACGCCGCGCCTTAGGTTCTGGTACGGCGAATATCGCGAGATGAACGCCCAGTCGGCGGGCTTGTCCGGGTCGCCATATTCACCCATCCACGATGCGCCAGCCGACAAATGCGAATAGTTTCGCATGTCGAGCAACGGCGATCCCATCACGATCGCGCCGTAGAGATCGGGGCGCTGCTCCATCGCGACGCCGACCAACAGACCGCCGTTCGATCGGCCCGATACCGCTATCCTCCGCTTGGCGCTAACCCCGGTCCGCACCAGATCGTCGCCCACCGCATGGAGATCGTCATACGCTTTTTGCCGGTTCTCGCGCAGCGTCGCCTGATGCCAGCGCGGGCCATATTCGCCGCCGCCACGGATGTTGGCGAGCACGAAGGCGTTGCCCTCCTCGACCCAGAACAACCCGGCGGGGCCCGAGCGATAGGGCTGGTCGACCAGATAGGTCGGCGTCTGCGCGTTGCGGAAACCGCCATACGCATGGACCAAAGCGGGCACCGGACCGGTCGAACCCTTTTTGCGCACCAGGAAATAGGGGATCTTCGTGCCATCCTTCGAGGTCGCGAACCGCTGCTCGACCTGCATCGTCGACGCGTCGAACCGTGCCGGCAACGTATCGACGGCGACTGGCTTCGCGTTCGGACGAACCGCGTAGAGCGCCGGTGGGCTCAGAAACCCCTCGACCATCGCGAACGCCAGGTCGTCCTTGCCTGCGGTCGCCTCCAAGTGGATCGTCGACGCGGTCGGCAACACCGAAACCGATTGCGTCCAGAACCCGTCCGCACCGCGCGTTAAAGACACCAGTCGCCCCGACACGTCGTCGAGCATCTTCACCCACAGCACCGACTTGCTCGAATCGACCTGCTCGACCGCCTGGGTCGAGGTCGGGACCAGCACGCGCTCGATGGCCGGCGACCGACCCGCCAGCAGGTCGGCGATCGAATAGGCCACCACCGCTCCCGCCGGAATACCGCGCCAGTCGGACGACAGCGTTGCGATCAGCCGGCCGTCGAGCACGGTGTCGATCACCGCATCGTCGGGCAATGGCGTCGCCACGAGCCGCCCGTCAGTGGCGATATGACTGCGCTTCGAATGGAAGAAGTCCGTATCGCGCGCCACCAATGCGTAACGCCGCTCGCCCTCGGTGAAGACGGTCGTATCGATCCCCACGTCGGTTCGCGCCGCGCTCGCGATCTCGGTCGCGGCGGTCAGCGGCGTGCCACGCCGCCACAGCTTGGCGGTCCGCGGCAGGCCCGACGTTGTCAGGCTGTCCGGTCCGAAATCGGTCGCAACGTACAGCGCGTCCGGTCCCGCCCAGTTCACCCCGGTCTTGAACATCGGCACGACGAAGCCGTCGGTCACGAACTTGCCCGATGGAATGTCGAACTCGCGCTCGACCACCGCATCGCCGCCGCCGTTCGACAGTGCGACCATGCAGCGATCATATGACGGCGCACGACAGGTCGCACCCTTCCACACCCAGCTCTTGCCTTCGGCCTTGCCCAGCGCGTCGACGTCGACCAGCGTCCGCCACACCGGCTTGCCGCTGGTAAACGACGCGAGCGAAGCGACCCGCCACAGCCCTCGCGGGTTGGCCTTGTCCTGCCACAGGTTCACGACCTGATCGCCGAGCACCTGGTCCGGCGTCGCGATCTGCCGCGCATCCTGCAACAGATCGAGCGCCCGCTGCCGATAGCGCGCATAGTCCGGCTTCGCCTCCAGCGCCGCCAGCGACCGCGTGTTCCACCGCTTGACGGTTTCCAGCGCACGCGCGCCGTGAATGTCCTCGAGATAGGCGTTCGGATCGATCGCGGCGGTCTGGGCGATCGCGGTGGTGGAAAGGGCCAGGGCGGCAATTAGCGGCAGGCGGAAGGGCATCGTCACTCTTTCTCGGTTCGTCCAGCCGACCTTACGCCCCGCGGGTGCACTCCGGTAAGCCAGTCGACGAAAAAATGTCAGCGCGCCTTCCGTACCCTCGGCATCCTGCCTGCGTCAGCTACTGTGGTCCGCGATGATCTTCCATGCACCGCCGCGCCGCTCGAAGACGAGACTGGTCATGCCGGTTTCGACCGTCGAAGACCCGGTCAGCGTCCAGCGCGCGATCAGCATGGCGTGCGCCGGATCGATCCCGCGCATCTCGAGGAATGCGAACGACAGCGTGCCTCGGCTATTGCCGGCGCCCATCGTCCCCGGCCGGAAGCTCGGCCGATACTTGTCGGCGATCGCACTCTTGCCGCGCAACAGGCCCTTGGGCGTCACGAACACCGCGTCATCGGCATACACCGCCATGAACCGGGCAAGATCGCCGGCATTCCAGCCCGCCGCGCTCGCTGCCATCGTCTGGCGGATCGCGGTCTCCAACGGAATCGCCACGGGCGTGGCGGCGGTCGTCACGACCGCGATCGGCGCCATCATCGCTACCAGGAACAGAGTGTGCATCGTCATTCCCCGATTGTTGAACCGCTCACTCGCGCGCCATCAGTTCGAGTAGCGCCGCCTCGCCGACCGGCTCGGACAGCAGAAACCCCTGGTACAGGCTGCACCCGCCCGCCGCGAGCAGTTCGAGTTGCGCCGGCGTCTCGACGCCTTCGGCGATCACCGCAAGCCCCAGCGAGCGCGCCATCGTGATCGCCCCCGCGACCACGACCCGGTCGCGCGCGCTGCCCGTGATGTCGCGGACCAGCGACTTGTCGATCTTCACATAGTCCATCGGCAACGATTTCAGATAGGCGAGGCTCGAATAGCCGGTTCCGAAATCGTCGATCGCCACGCGGCACCCCGCCCCGCGCAGTTCCGCCAGCAACGTGGACGCCACCGACAGGTCCTCGATCAGCCCCGTCTCGGTAATCTCCACGGTCAGCCGGCCGCGCGGAAAACCGCTCTCGTCGATCCGGGCGAGGAACAACGCGGCAAAGCCCGGCCGGGCGATGTCGGCGGCGGTCAGGTTGAGTGAGACCCGGAGCGTGCCGAGCGCCGCCGGCCATGCCACCGCGCGCGTCAGCACCAGACGCTGGATGTGATCCGACAGGGCGATGCCGAGATCGGCACGGTCGGCGGCGGCGAACAGCGTATCCGCACCGAGCGGCCCGAGCTTGCGGTGATCCCAGCGCGCCAGTGCCTCGACCCCGGTGATTTTGCCGCTCGCGATCTCGACCTGCGGCTGCCAGCGTATGTCGATCTCGTCGAGCTCGATCGCGTGGTGCAGATCGATCGCGAGCGCGTCGACCGGCGCGACGCCGTCCGGCAGCGCGACGTGCAGCACCGCGCCATCGCTCGCCTTCGCATCGGCCAGCGCACCGCTGGCGCGTCGCAGTAGTGCCGATGCGTCGTCGCCGGGCTGGCGTTGCGCCACGCCGAACCGGCAGCCCAGCACGGCGAACGCGTCGGCGACCGGGAACGGGCGGGCCAGCGCCGCGTCGAGCGCGGTGATCGCCGCGGTAACTGCGGGGCCCGATGCCTCGACGATCAACGCGAACTCCGCGCCGCCCAGCCACGCGACGATCGCGTCCACGCCGACCGCCTCCAGCGCAACCGTCTGCGCACGGCGCACCGCGGTCTCGATCAGCGCGTCGACCGCGGGACGGCCATGCGCTGCGTTGACGATATCCAGTCGCGACAGCGACGCCAGCACCACCGCCACCGGCCGGTCCGCGGCGATCCGGTCGGCGATCCAGCGCCGCGCATCCCCTGCTTCGCGATCGAACCCGGAAACGCCGGGTACGCCGCGTCGCTCGACCGCGCCGGTCGTCGCTACGCAGCCCGACGCACGTGCGGCATGGCGTCCGGCGAATCGCAGCGCCTGCACCAGTTCACCCGCTCCTGCCGGGCTGGCAAGAAACTGCGTCGCGCCGCCGTCGTAGAACTCGCCGATAGCCTCGACGTCACCGCGCGACACCAGCACCAGCAGCGCGCCACCGTTGGTCGCGACCAGCGAGCCGAGCGTTCGCGTCGCCTCCAGCGCGGCATCGAGCGCACCCCGCGCGTCGATCAGCGCGACCGCCGCACCGCTTGCGAGATACCGGCTTTCGATCGCGTCCGCATCGCCGACCACCACCCCGTGCCAGCCGGCCCCAGCCAAGGTCTGTGCGATATCGTCGCGGTGACGGAACGATACCGCGAACAGCGTCGTTGCCGTCTGTATGTCTTCCATTTCTATCGCACCCCGCCCCATCGGTGCGAACCTAGCCGCCGAGCCGGCCGCCGCCAATCCACGAACAGTCTTGTTACGGGACGAAGCAGAGCCTAGCTCCGATACCATGAACCATGCCCTGCCCCTGCGCGAGCCTGTCCTGCCGGCCAAGCCTTTGCAGGACACGCATGGCCGGACGATTAAGTATCTGCGGATATCGGTCACCGACCGCTGCGATCTGCGTTGCCGCTATTGCATGGCGGAGCAGATGACCTTCCTCCCACGCTCCAAGCTGCTGAGCCTCGAGGAGATCGCGATCATCGCCGAGCGCTTCATCGCGCGCGGGGTGACCAAGATCCGGTTGTCCGGCGGCGAACCGCTCGTGCGTCGCGATGTCGCGGAGCTGGTCCGGCGCCTCGGTCACAATATCGGCTCCGGGCTGGAAGAGCTGACGATGACCACCAACGGCACGCGCCTCGCGCAGCATGCGGAGGCGATGGTCGATGCGGGTATCCGCCGGGTCAACGTCAGCATGGACAGCCGGGACCCCGCGCGGTTCCGCTACATCACGCGGCATGGCGATGTCGATCAGGTGATCGGTGGCATTTACGCCGCACGCGACGCCGGGCTGGCGATCAAGATCAACATGGTCGCGCTGAAGGGCTTCAACGAGGACGAGATCGCGCCGATGCTGGGGTGGTGCCGCGACGAGGGCTTCGACCTGTCGCTGATCGAGACCATGCCGCTCGGCGCGATCGACGAGGACCGTACCGATCGTTTCCTGCCGCTCACCAAGGTGTTCGACGAGCTTGGCCAGCAGTTCACGCTCGTGCGTGACGCCCACAAGACCGGTGGCCCGGCGCGCTACTGGAATGTCGACGGCACGCGCACCAGGCTCGGAGTGATCTCGCCGCTGACCGCCAATTTCTGCGACGGCTGCAACCGCGTCCGGCTGACCACCGAGGGCAAGCTCTACATGTGCCTCGGCCATGACGATCAGGTCGACCTGAAGGCGGCATTGCGCGATGGCGGCGTCGCAGGTCTGGATGTGGCAATCGACGCCGGGCTGTACGCCAAGCCGAAGGCGCATGACTTCCGGATCGGCATCGGCGAAGGCCCCGCCGTCGCGCGTCACATGAGCGTTACCGGCGGATGAGCCGGTACGAGCGGCGGGCGCTGGTCGCGTCCACCACCCCGGCCGCGCGCACCGCGGAGGCCGAACTTCTGGACATGGCCGACTGGGTGCCGGTAGAGGATGCCGACGTCGTCATCGCACTCGGCGGCGATGGCTTCATGCTCCAGACGCTTCACACCATGCTGGAGCGCCGCAAGCCGCCCGTGCCGGTGTTCGGGATGAATCTTGGCACCGTCGGCTTCCTGATGAACGAATGGCGTCACCACGGCCTCACCGACCGGCTGGACCGCGCCAAGCCGTTCAAGGTCGTGCCGCTGAGCATGACCGCGACCGGCGTCGATGGCCGCACCCACACGCTGCCCGCAATCAACGAGGTGTCGTTCCTGCGCGAGACCCGCCAGACCGCGAACCTCGAGGTCACGGTCAACGATCGCATCGTCCTGCCCGAGCTTGCCTGTGACGGCATCCTGGTCGCCACCCCGGCCGGATCGACCGCGTACAACCTGTCCGCGCAGGGCCCGATCCTGCCGCTCGGCTCGGGCATGATCGCGCTCACCCCGATCAGCCCGTTCCGACCGCGCCGCTGGCGTGGCGCGATCCTGCCCGACAAGGCGCGGATCGGCGTGCGCGTGCTCGACGCCGGCAAGCGCCCGGTATCCGCAGTCGCCGACCAGCGCGAGATCCGCGACGTTGCGCAGGTCGACATCTGCATGGACCGCGCGCGCGAACTCACGCTGCTGTTCGATCCCGAGCATGCGCTCGACGACCGGATCACGATGGAACAGTTCATCGCCTGACCGCGGTTTATCGCGGACTTTACATTTTTGCGGCGAAACCCGCTTGCATCGTCCGACCGGCCGTTTATAGAGCCGCCTCCGGCAACGTTCCCTGATAGCTCAGCGGTAGAGCTCTCGACTGTTAATCGAGTGGCCGTAGGTTCGAATCCTACTCAGGGAGCCATTTTCCAGCCGGTTTGGTTCGCGCAATATGTCGCGAAATCCGAGCGCCCCGGGCTTCATAATTAGACTGCAGATACGGTCGCAAACGTCGCCGCCGCATGGCGTGGCGTTACGTCACTGCGACGGAACGCCGCGCGAGTCTCCAACTTCCAGCCAATAGCCGTCGGGATCCTGCACGTAGATCTGGCGGACGCCGTCGAACCGGAGTTGCATCGTCCGTGGTTTGCCTGCGAGATCGGTCCACACCAGTCCGTGCCGGTCGAGCCACGCGGTCACGCTAGCAAGATCGTCGACGTGCAGCGCCAGATGCTCGTTGCGGTTCGACGGCTTGGGCGCGGTTCGTCCGTCGAGGATGTGCAGCGCCAGTCCGTGACCCAGGTCCAGCCAGCGACGGTTCTTGAGCGGAGTCGGGATCAACCGCAGCCCGAACGCCTCGTGGTAGAAGGCCGCGCTGCGATCGATGTCCGCGGCCTGGATCGCGACATGCTCGGCCTGTGCCGGGGCTTCGACGGCGGGCGGTGCGGCCGGCTTGACTGCCGCCTGGGTGGCGGCGGCAAGGACGAACAGGACGGGATACGCGATCATCGGCGGGTTCTTCCTGAAGCTATCGAGCCCAGCTTAGCCGGTTGCGGCCCGATCGCCAGTCCCACGATCACCGATCGGACCGCCCGCGAGGATCGGCGCGCTCAGGCGGGAACCATCACCGACAGCAGGTCGTCGACATCCCCGACCGCGAAAGCGGAATATTCGTCGCCGATCGCATATGGCAACAGGATGCGGCGATCCCGGATCAATGCACCGCAGCTGTAGGTGACGTTCGGCACATAGCCGCCGCGCTGCTCGGCGCTGGGAAACAGCAGCGGCGACGCGGTGCGGGCAAGCACCTTCGACGGATCGTCCTTGTCGAGCAGGCAGGCACCGATGCAATAGCCGCGCACCATGCCGACGCCGTGCGTGAAGACCAGCCATCCCTCGTCGATCTCGATCGGCGAGCCGCAATTGCCGAGCTGGACGAACTCCCACGGATATTTCGGGGCCATGATCGGAGTCCCGGTCTCCCAGGTGTAGAGGTCGTCGGACCGCAGCAGCCAGATGTTCTCGCTGTCCTGTCGCCCCAGCATCACGAACTGGTTGCCGATCCGCCGCGGGAACAGCGCCATGCCCTTATACCCGGTCATGGCGCCTGCGAGCGGTCGCATCTCGACCCGGCGCAGGTCGACGCCACGCAGCATTTCCTGCCGCGCATCCTTGCCGTCGAACGCAGTGTACGTGCCGATGATGCTGCGGACGCCGTCGTGATCGGTGAAGTTGACGAGGCGCAGATCCTCGACGCCCTGCCGCTGGCTCGGCAGCACCGGGAAGATCACCGTTTCCGACGCGTCCTGGCTGTCGTCGCACACCAGCCGGACCCACTCGTCATCCTGACGCTCGATCCGGGGCGGCACGCCGTGGGCGCTGGGCGGATCGAGCTGCAGCCGATCCCCTGGCCCCCACTCGCCGGTGCGAAACGTGATCGACGAGATGTGCCCCTCGCCGATCCCCCGCAGCGACATGACGAAACGGACCGCGCCCGGCGTCGACGGCGCCTCGTCCTCCAGCAAAACAATGCTCGGGTTGAACAGCGCCGCGGACTCGAACGCGTACTCCTGGCTGAAATAGGCGCCGATCAGGAGCCGCTCGTCCTCGCAGAATTCACCCTCGCCGATGACGTCGCGCATCTCCTCGAAGCGGCGGAACAGGACTTGCTCGACGTTGCGGTGGCGCTCCCGCATCGGCGTCAGCAACAGGTCCCGCATTCGTTTCCGCATGGCGTCGTCCAGCGCGCGTACGCGGTCGACCACGACCTTGCTGCGGGCCGGACGATCGGCCTTGAACGCCTCGGGATAGCTGAAGCTGAAGGGGCGTACCACCGTACGCGACGGATCTGGTTTCAGCTCGACATCGAGCGTGGTGAAGACATCGGCAGCGTTCATCGGCATGTGCCTCATGGAAGGGATCGCGAAAGATGGAACGCGATGCACTGGGTAACGATGCCGGGCGGATCGCGATCCCGAGCCGTCGTCGCGCGAGGACCATTTCACGCGTCGAGCATCCCCCCGCCACGGATCTGCGCTATTTTCGCACGAGTTTCGAGTAGGGCGCCTGATACTCGCCGATCAGCTTCGCCTCGATGAAGAATTCGCGATTGACCACCGGATGCGCGACACGGTCATCATAATCCCCGCGCTTCGCGAACATCGTCAGGCAATCGATCGGGCCTGCCCCCTGCCAGTCGATCACCTCCTGCATGACGATGACGCCGCCGTGATCGCGCACGAGTCTGCGGATAATCGACGCCGACATCGATGTCGCACGACTATGGCCGTGTTCGCCTTCGTCGTGATCGGCATCGGCGCGGTTCGAATGATGGATGAACGCCACGCCGCTAGGCGCCAGCTTCGCCAAGATCTGAGACACATAGCGTTCGAAAACCTCGATCTCGGCATGCACGAGCGAGTCGAACGAGAACACCATGTCGTAGCTGCCGTCGGCGGCTGCACTCAGATCCTGCCCGTCGTTGCTTGCAAATCGGGCGTACGCGACATCCGCGAAGCGTCGTTCGCAGATATCGACGCACGACGCGCTCAGGTCGATCGCGAGGAAGTCATCACAATTGGCGATGAGGAACTGCGACCAGCGGCCGTGACCGGGCGCGATCTCCAGAATGCGTCTGGCCGGCAAGAACCGGTGCAGACGCGGATACAGGCTGCCGAACCACTGCGCCTCGCTGCCGCCCCATTGCCGGCTCCACTCCTCGCCGGCCTCCTCCCAGACGTAGTTCTTGTCCCACATCGATGCGTTCCACATCAAATCCGGCATGATTTCGCCCCTCCAGCGTGCCGCGGCCTAGCTGGCGCAGCGCATCGGCGACATCTTTCCAGCCCTGCCAGAGAGAAGCAACCCGCAGAACCTGTACGCCAGCCAACAACCCCGTTCAGGAACGATGTCTCTTGATAGCCGTATCAACGGCGCATCCCGATTGTCGGGTTCGAGAGGACATCTCATGAAGTTTAAGCATCTCATCGCTGCCGGGTTGGCCTTCGCGACACTCGGCCTCGGCGCCGCCGCTCCCGCAGAAGCACAGCGCGGGTACAGCCAGCAGTATCGCGACAACGATCATCGCGGCGACCACCGTGGCGACCATCGGGACGACCGCCGCGACTATCGCCACAA
Organism: Sphingomonas faeni; assembly: GCF_040407565.1. Taxonomy (GTDB): domain Bacteria; phylum Pseudomonadota; class Alphaproteobacteria; order Sphingomonadales; family Sphingomonadaceae; genus Sphingomonas; species Sphingomonas faeni_F. Next base: position 366,728 of record NZ_JAPZPR010000003.1, on the reverse strand, counting down.
CGACCACCGCGGCGATCGTCATGACGACCGTCGCTGGCGTGGTCGCGATCATGATCGTCGCAACTGGAACAACAACCGCCGCTGCCGCACCGAATGGCGCCACAACCGCCGCGTGCAGATCTGCCGCTGAAAACTCTTGAAATCGAGTGGGCGGTGGCGCGATGCTGCCGCCCACTCTCGTTGTGACCTTTTAGAAGGATCCGGATCATGAAGCGTTTTCTCGGTACGGCTGCACTGATCGCCGCTACCTGCCTCTCCGCCGCCACCCCCGCACTCGCGCAGTCGCAGGCCGACGACGCGCGCTTCGCCGCCGCCCAATCGCGCCTCGACAGCGAATTGCAGATCTTCCGCCAGGAATTCGATCGCTACCAGTCGGTTCGCAATCGCGGCGGGTATGTGCCGCAGGGCGGCTATCGCACCGCGCCAGATCGCAGCGGCGGCTATCAGGAAGCGTATCCAGACGAGCGCGACGAGGGTAATTACGACCCCTCGCGCTACTATCGCGCCGGCCCGAACTACCAGGAGCGCACGCTGTCGACCAACGACCGCGTCTATGCCGGCCAGGACGGCAAATACTATTGCAAGCGCAACGACGGCACGACCGGGCTGATCATCGGCGCAGCCGGCGGCGGCATCCTCGGCAACGTCATCGACGGCGGCCGTTCGCGGATCGTCGGCTCGCTGCTGGGTGCGGCGGCAGGTGGCCTCGCCGGACGTGCCGTCGAGCAGAGCAACAACCAGGTCCGCTGCCGCTGATCGACGGTCGATCCTCCCCCGCCAGGGGGAGGTGGCAGGCATCGCCTGACGGAGGGGGAGGAAGGGGAAACCTCGGTTCCGTGTCCTCCCCCTCCTTCACCTTTGGCGCCACCTCCCCCTGGCGGGGGAGGATCACAGGTTCTACTTCGCCACCCCGACCAGCTTCTGCGTGAAGTACGTCATCTGCAAAGCCTGCAACCGAGCCCCCTGCTCGATATCGGCATCGCCCGAATGACCGCCCGCCGTGTCCTCATAATACAGATACGGCAGCCCATATTCCTTCAACCGCGCCGCGAACTTCCGCGCATGCTGCGGCCCGACGCGGTCGTCCTTGGTCGTCGTCCAGATATACGGCTCCGGATAAGCGACGCCCTTCTTGATGTTCTGATACGGCGAGATCTTTTCGAGGAACGCCTTCTCCGCAGGCACCGTCACCGATCCATATTCGTCGACCCAAGACGCCCCAGCCGCGATCCCCTCATACCGAATCATGTCGAGCAGCGGCACCTGGATCGTCACAGCCTTCCACAAATCCGGATGCTGGTTGAACTCGACCCCCATCAGCAACCCGCCATTCGAGCCACCATAGATACCCAGCTTGGCCGGACTCGTCAGCTTCCGCGCAAACAGGTCCTTCGCCACTGCGGCAAAGTCGTCATAGATTACCTGCCGCTTCGTCTTCCGGCCAGCGTCATGCCACTTAGGCCCGAACTCGCCGCCCCCGCGGATGTTCGCCAACACATACGAGCCGCCGCGCTCCAGCCACAGCTTGCCGGTGCTCCCCGAATAGCTCGGCGTCATCGACACCTGGAAACCACCATACGCCGTCATGATCGTCGGCGTGGTCCCGTCGAGCGCAATGCCCTTCTTGTGCACCACGAAATACGGCACCTTCGTCCCGTCCGTGGACGTCGCCTCGAACTGCTCGACGACATCGTTCGACGCGTCGAACTTCGCCGGCAGCGTCTTGATCGGTTTCGGCGCTGCCCCCGTCGCCGCATCCAGCGAACAGAGCGACGTCGGTGTCAGGAACCCCGTCACCGTCAGATACGCATCGTCACTACGATCGGTCGTGCTCGCCACATCGATCGAGGCGTTGTCGGGCAGCGCGATCGGCTTGGCGGTCCAGCCCCCCGCCCCATGCGTATAGACCGACGCACGACCACGGACATTGTCCGACACCACCAGCAACAGCTTCGACTTGGTGAGCGCCATCCCATCGACCGACTGGCGCGGCCCCGGTGCGAACACGATCGTCGGATTGATCGGCCCCTTCTCGACCTCGGCAAGCGGCGCCGAAGCAACCGCCCCCTCGGGGATCTCGCCCCAAGGGTCACTGGTCGAGAAGATCACTTGTCCGTCGATCATCCCCGCCGGAAACGTCCGGTCGGGCAGCGCGAGCGGCCGCGTCCCCGCCGGCGTCCACACCAGCTTGTCCGCGCCGAAGAACGTCTTCCGTCGCTGGATCACGACCAGCCGGTTGCCCTTCTCGTCGGTCAGCACGTCCGCGCCGGTCGGCCCCTGGTCGGTCGCCGCACCGCGATATACCTCTGTCGCCGCCGTCAGCGGCTGGCCGCGTTTCACCTGTTTCAACACGAACGCATAGCCCGACTGCGTCGTCGTCCCCGCCCCCCAGTCACGCGCGACCAGCAGCGTATCCTTGTCGACCCAGCTCGCATCCTGCTTCGACTTCGGCAGCGTGAAGCCGCCCTTGACGAACGCACCGGTCGACAAATCGAACTCGCGGTAGGTCACCGCATCCTCGCCGCCCTCCGACAGCGCAACAAGACACAGGCGCTCCTCGGGCTGGAGACACGTCGAACCTTTCCAGACCCACTGCTTGCCCTCGGCCTTGCCCAGCGCATCGAGGTCGAGCGCGGTCGTCCATTTCGGCGTCGCGCTCGCGTAATCGGCAGCACTCGTCCAGCGCCACAGCCCATGCGGATGCTCGGCATCGCGCCAGAAATTATAGACGCGCCCGAACATCTGGTTCGGCATCGGAATACGATCCTTCGCCGACGCGATCGCCAGCGCCTCGGCATAGAAGGTCTTGTAGCGCGGATCGTTCTGCAGCCGCGGCAACGTCTTCGCGTTCTCCGCCTCGACCCAAGCCAGCGGCTTCGCGCCATCCTTGTCCTCGAGCCAGATATACGGGTCGGCGGCGGTGTTCGGTTTGGTCATCGGTGCGACTTGGGCAAGCGCGGCACCGCCCGCAAGGCCGGCGCCACCGCTCAATATCGTCGCCGCAAGCATCGAAGCCAGAACCCGCATCGTCGTATCTCCCTGATTTGCTTGGCGGGATACATGACGAGGTCTATCGCGGTCCGCAATGCAACCGGACCAGATATCGGCGGCCGACGGCCTGCCAAAACCCCGCCGCTTCGTCGCGATCGCCGCAATCTCGGCAGGCACCGCGCTGACGATCATCGACGGCGGCATCGCCACCGTCGCGCTGCCGACGATTGCCCGCGACCTGAACGTCGGCAGCAGCGCGGTGGTGACCGTGGTCACGGTGTACCAGCTGATCCTGGCGATGGCGCTGCTCCCGTTCTCCGGGCTCGGCGACCGCATCGGCCTGAAGCGCATGTACCAATACGGCCAGCTGCTCTTCACCGTCGCGACGTTGCTCTGCTTCTTCGCAAAGAGCCTGCCCTTCCTGCTCGTCGTCCGCGCGGCACAAGCCCTGGGTGCCGCAGCCGCGCTAAGCGTCTCCTCAGCGCTGATCCGCTCGATCTATCCCACCAAACAGCTTGGTCGCGGGCTCGGCATCAACTCGGTCGTCGTCTCCAGTTCGGCGGCACTCGCCCCGACGATCGGCGGTCTAGTCCTCGCCATCGCCCCCTGGCCCTGGGTGTTCGCCAGCGCCGTACCGTTCGCGATCGCGTCGCTCCTGCTCGGCCGCGCGCTACCCGAACCACGCAAACACGACGAACCCTTCGACGTGCTCGGCGCGGTGATGTGCGCGGCGATGATCGGCCTCGTCATCGGCGGCGCCGAGAGCGCGGTCCACGGCGACAGCCCGATCGTCTCCGCCGCGATCGTCCTGACCGGCGTCGTGATCGGCTGGTTCTTCGTGAAACGCGAACAAGGCGAGACCAAGCCGATCCTGCCGATCGACCTGCTCGCGCGGCCCGTCCTCGCGCTGTCGGCGATCGGTGCCTACACCGCGTTCATCGCGCAGATGACGCTGCTGCTCTCGACCCCGTTCCGCCTGACGCATGCGTACGGGTTCAGCGCGGCGGAGGTCGGCGCCGCGATCGCGCCATGGCCGCTCGCCAACATGTTCGTCGCGCCGCTCTCCGGCTGGTTGTCGGATCGCTACCCAGCGGGATTGCTCGGCGGGATCGGCATGGGCGTCTCGATCTGCGCGCTGCTGCTGATCGCGTACATGCCCGCAGACCCCGGCTATTTCGACATCGCGTGGCGGATGGCGCTGTGCGGATCGGGCTTCGGCATGTTCATGGCCCCGAATGCGCGCCTCATCATCGGCAGCGCCCCCCGCGAACGCGCCGCGGCGGCTGGCGGCTTGGTCTCGACAGTGCGTTTAGTAGGCCAGACCACCGGCGCCACCCTGGTCGCCGCGTTGTTGGCGATGGGCGTAGGCGCGGGCATGACCCCGCCGCTCGTAGCTGCCGGTCTAGCGCTAGTGGCAGGCCTATGCAGCCTAAGCCGCCTCCGCCCCTCGATCCGCAACCCGCCGACCGAAGAAACCCAGGACGTGCAACCCGCGCAACAAACGCGGTGACCCGACCCCCTCTCCTCCGGGGAGAGGGTCGGGGCGAGGGGCAGCCAAGCAATGCTCCGCCCGGAACAGCCCCTCACCCCAGCCCTCTCCCCGGAAGGGGGAGAGGGAGCAGAAGAAGAATGTTCACCCTGCTATTCCTCCCCGGCACGGGGAGGGGGACCGCCGCTCGCAGAGCGGGGGAGGAGGGGGATCACCCGGAGCGTACCGCCTCGACAAACGAACACTCCGGTAGCCGCTGACGGCGAGAGGTTGGAACCCGAGTATCCACGACCGTAATTCCCGGGTGAGCCCCCTCCACCAGCTTCGCTGGTCCCCCTCCCCGTTCCGGGGAGGATACCCCATTAAAACGCCGCGCTCGCCTTAGCCTCCCCCATCATAGCCTTCCGCACCAAAGGAATCGGCGGCCCCCCAAAACTCAAGAACTGGTCATGGAACGCCTTCCACGCCTTCCGCCCACCCCGTGTCGCGGTCCAGTCCGCCCTCAGTTTCCGGATCATCAGCTTGCCCATCGTATAATTCAGATACGCCGGATCATACGTCCCCCGCGCCGCCTGCTGCTTCGCGTTCCCCTCGTCCTGGTAACACTCGTCGACGAACATCCGGAACGACTGCTCCTGCGTCATCCCCTTCGCATGCATGCGGATCGCCGAAAGATACCGGCAATCCCGCAGCAGCGCGTTAGAGATCTGCCCGACATGCGTCTCGGGATCGCCATTGTTGAGCCCCGCCTCCCACATCATCTCTTCGGCATAATGCGCCCACCCCTCGGCAAACGCATATCCCACGAACAACCGCCCGAAGAGCGAAGGCGAGCGGTTCGCATGCAGGAACTGGACGAAATGCCCCGGCATCACCTCATGCACCGAGGTGAACAACAGATCGTTCTTGCCCGGCACAAATGCGTCCTGCACCGCCTTGGTCCAGCTCGGGTCGGGCGGCGAGATATAGTAGATCGACGGCACGCCCTTATCGAACGGCCCCGGCGGATCGATATACGCCGAGTTCTGCCGGTTATACGGAGGCGACTCCTCGACCAGCGCCTGCTCCGTCCCCGGGATCGTCACCAGGTCGTGGTCCACGACGAACTTCCGCAAGGTCGGGATCTGCCGCCGAGCCTCGGCGACCGGGCCACCCACCGGCTTGTTCGCATTCATCTTGTCCATGCACGCGAGGATCGTCTGCCCCTTGGCGAACACCCCGCACGCCTGCGCCAGCGCCGCCTGGTTGCGCTTGAGATCGGCGACACCCGCCGCCTCGAGCTGGTCGAGCGGCGTATCGACGCCCTCGGTCATCGCCACCATCCGCGAGAACCTGTCCGCCCCAAGCGCAAAATCCTGCGTCGCGGTCGCGCGCTGGCCCTCGGTCCACGCCCCCAGGTCGCGCATCGTCTTCGACGCCGCCTGCGCCGCATCGGTCAGTTGCTTCTGCGCCGCCGCATCCTTCACGCCCGCAAACGCCTTCACCGCGTCGCCCGCATAATAGTCCGCAAACCCGTTAAACGCCGCCGTCCCGTAATTGACGTAGCTCAGCGGCATTGGCGTCTTGAGGTTCGCCTTGATGTTCCCCGCTGCCGCCGGGATCTTCTGCAGGAACGCGGTCAGCGCCTTCATCCGGGTCGGCGCATCGGCATAGTTGCGCGCGATATACGTGTTCGGATCGAGCCCCGCGCTCACATACCAGGCCGGATTATGGTGCGGCTGGTCGGCATCCTCGAGCCAGAACAGCTTCCCCTTGGCGACCTGCACCAGATAGTCGCGCTCGAACGCCTCGTCGGGTTTCAGATCCTTGAACGCCCCCGCCTTGTCGATCGCGCCATGCAGGAAGTCCGCCTGCCGCTTCAGCCCCGCCGCGCTCCAGTCGCCCAAGCCGCCGTCATATTCGTGCTTGCCCTGATAGACCGCGTTGGCCGGATCGATCTTGAACCAGCCGTCGATGAAGCCATCGCGGAACCCCGCCCAGTCGCCCTTCGCAGCGGTCGTCGGCGCGGCAGGAGCCTGCGTATTCGCGGTCGTCTGGGCAGGGCCACACGCGCTCAAGGCGAGGACTGCGCCAAGCGCCGTCGTCAAAAGTCCGATCCGCATCCTGTCTCCAATTCCGATTCGTCTCGGACCATGCTGCCAGTCGAAGTCTTGGTACGCCAGTGTGCGGAACGGCGCGCACGATGAGCCGTTGAACGTGCACCTGCCAAGACAGACCGGAGACTTGCATGCCCTACGTAAAAACCCGCGACGGTACAGACATTTACGTCAAGGACTGGGGCACGGGTCGCCCGGTGATCCTGACGCATGGCTGGCCACTCAACGCCGACAGCTGGGACGCGCAGGCGATGGCGCTCGCGCACGCCGGCTTCCGCGCGATCGCGTATGACCGCCGCGGGTTCGGCCGCTCGGGTCAGCCCTGGACCGGCTACAACTACGACACGCTGACCGACGATCTGGCCGACGTAATGGAAGCCACCGGCGCGAACACCGACGCGACGATCGTCGGCTTCTCGATGGGCGGTGGCGAGATCGCGCGCTACATGAGCCGCTATGAGGGCAAGGGCGTGGTCGCCGCCGGGCTGATCTCTTCGGTCGTGCCGTACATGCTCAAGACCGACGACAACCCCGACGGCGTCGACGAGGAAACGCTGGCCAGCATCGGCGCGAACATCGAGGATGATCGCCCGGCGTTCTTTAAGACGTTCCTCCAGCAATTCCTCGGCGTCGGGTTCATCACCTCGCCGGTCAGCGACGAAATCGTCGACTGGGCCTGGAGCCTTGCGATGCAGGCGGGCCTGCATCCCACGCTGGAGTGCGCCAAGGCGTTCGGCCACACCGACTTCCGTCAGGATCTGGCCGCCTTCCGCGTACCGACGCTGGTCGTCCACGGGACCAGCGACAAGACCGTGCCGATCGACGCCACCGGCCGCGCCGCTGCCAAGGGCATCGCGGACTCGCAGTTGGTCGAATATGACGGCGCCCCGCACGGCCTGACGATTACCGAAAGCGATCGCTTCACCAACGACCTGCTGACGTTCCTGGGACGATAATTTTTCTAAATCCTCCCCCGCAAGGGGGAGGTGTCGCCGAAGGTGACGGAGGGGGAGGACGGCGAAACAGAGGTTTCCCGTTCCTCCCCCTCCGTCAGGCAAGCCTGCCACCTCCCCCTGGCGGGGGAGGATCAAGCGTTCAGTTCCCCAACGGGACGATAACCTCGTCCGGATGCGCGACGTTCAGTTCCTTGCGGACCATCTCGTCGACCATATCCGGGTTCGCATGATCCGGGTTCAGTAGCGCCACCCGGTTTTTCAGCACCTCGCGCTTGCGATCGAGCGCGGCATAGTCCTGCTCGCGCTTCGCAAGCTGGCGCTTGTAATCGCCATACGCGAACATCCCGTTCGGCCCGAGCACGGCATACGCGCCGAAGAACGCCATCAGCGTCAGCCCCAGCGCCGGCCACGCGGCCTTGCGCATCGTCTTCCGCAACTTGCTGGTCTTCGTCGTCACGCGTGCCATGTCGTCCTCCGGTACTCGCGTCCTGATTGGTCGATCATCCCGGACCGATCAGATACTTATACCCCTCATACACCCAACCGTCATTCCCGCGAAGGCGGGAACCCATAGTGGCAGGCCGAGCAATAGAAACGCGACCGTGCGAGATTATGGGTCCCCGCCTCCGCGGGGATGACAAGAGTTGGATTTCTAAGGGACTATACCGTCACCCCCCGATCAGGATGTCGCGCCCAGCATAACGCGCCGCATCACCCAGCTCTTCCTCGATCCGGATCAGCTGGTTGTACTTCGCCAACCGGTCCGACCGCGCAAGGCTGCCCGTCTTGATCTGACCGCAGTTGGTCGCGACCGCCAGATCGGCGATCGTCGAATCCTCGGTCTCGCCCGACCGGTGCGACATCACCGCGGTATACTTCGCCCGCTGCGCCATAGACACAGCCTCCAGCGTCTCGGTCAGCGTGCCGATCTGGTTGACCTTCACCAGCAGCGAGTTCGCGATGCCCTGGTCGATGCCGCGCTTCAGACGCTTCGGGTTGGTCACGAACAGATCGTCGCCGACCAGCTGGACCTTGTCGCCGATCAGGTCGGTGAGCGTCTTCCAGCCCTCCCAATCGTCCTCGCCCATGCCGTCCTCGATCGAGAAGATCGGATAGCGACGCGTCAGGTCCGCGAGATACTCCGCCATCTCGGCGCTTTCGAGGATCCGGCCCTCGCCCGAGATGTCGTACTTGCCGTTCTTGTAGAACTCGGTTGCCGCGCAATCGAGCGCGAGCATCACGTCCTCGCCCGGCTTGTACCCCGCCTTCTCGATGCTCGACATGATGAAGTCCAAAGCCTCGGTGGTGCTGCCGATGTTCGGTGCGAAGCCACCCTCGTCGCCGACGCTGGTCGACAGGCCCTTCTCGCTCAGGCCCTTCTTCAGCGTGTGGAAGATCTCCGAGCCGCAACGGACCGCCTCGAGGATGTTCGACGCGCCGACCGGCACGACCATGAATTCCTGGAAATCGATCGGGTTGTCGGCATGCTCGCCGCCGTTGATGATGTTCATCATCGGCACCGGCAGCAGGTGCGCCTGCACGCCGCCGACATAGCGGTACAGCGGCAGGCCACGCGCTTCGGCTGCGGCCTTGGCGACGGCGAGGCTGACGCCGAGGATCGCGTTCGCGCCCAGCCGGCCCTTGTTCTCGGTGCCGTCGAGCTCGATCATCGCGCGATCGAGGTCCGACTGGTCCTCCGCGTCCATGCCGAGCACGGTATCGGTGATCTCGTCGTTGACCGCGTCGACCGCGCCATCGACGCCCTTGCCGCCCCAACGGGTCTTGTCGCCGTCACGACGCTCGACCGCCTCGTGTGCGCCGGTCGACGCGCCCGACGGTACGGCGGCACGGCCGAAGCTGCCGTCTTCGAGCAGCACGTCGACCTCGACGGTCGGATTGCCGCGGCTGTCGAGGATCTGGCGTGCATGAAGGTCGATGATTGCGGTCACGTAACGATGCTCCTACAAATCCCGGTGCCGGGTCGTTCGCGCCGCCTCTACCGTCTCACGCCATATCGGGCAATCGCGCGCGCTTCGGGAACCGCGCTCCAACGACGGTGTTGAGGGCGTAACAATTCTGAAAGGGACCGTCATGGCCGACACCAGCGTAAACGACACCGTCAACGACCTGAAAACGACCGCGAACGAGGTCGGGACCGAGCTCAGCAAGACGATCGATAACGGCGATGTCTCGGCCAAGGCCGGCGACGCCAAGCAGGCGATCAAGGACGGTGCGAACAAGTACACCGCGCAGGCGACCGACAAGGTCCGCACCTTCGCCGAAGACGGCAAGGCACGTGCAAGTGGTGCTCTGGAGCAGGTTGCACAGTTGCTGACCGACGCCGCCGGCCAGGTCGATGAGAAGCTCGGTTCGCAGTACGGCGGCTATGCCCGCAGCGCCGCCGATAGCGTCTCGGGCTTCGCCGACCAGGTGAAGGCGAAGGACATCGACGAGCTGTTCGACGACGCGCGCGAACTCGTGCGGAAGTCGCCAGCCATCGCGGTGGGTGCAGCAGCCGCCATCGGCTTTGTCGTCGCGCGACTGGTGCAGTCGGGCGTCGATGCCAACTCGAAGGTCTGACGTCTTGTCCGACCCACTGACGTTCGCGACCGGCGAGGACGAGAGCCTCGTGTCGATCGTCGGTCGCCTGGCGACCGAGACGAAGAGCCTCGCGACCGCGGAAGTCGCTGTCTACAAGGCCAAGTTCGGCGAGACGGCGAGCGCGTACAAGTCGGCTGCGATGTTCTTCGCGGTCGCCGGCGTGCTGGCTTTGGCCGCGCTGATCGCACTGCTGGTCGGTGCGATCTTGACGGTGGCGACGCTGGTGGGGCCAGGATGGGCGACCGCCATCGTCGTGGTGGCCGTCCTCGCATTGGCGGCGATCCTGGCGATGATCGGCAAGTCGAAGCTTCAGACGAAGAGCGAGCCCATATCATGACATCCGCCAAAGTCGCCGCCGCAGAGATCGAATCGGCCCTCGCCCGCCAGCGCGTCATGATGACGATCGGGCAGTTGCAGGACCGGCTCAATCCGCGGAAGCTCGCGCTGAACGCCAGCCGCGACGTCGCCGATGCCGGCACCGCCGCGCTCAGCGCCAGCGTCGAGACCGTGAAGCGCAATCCGGGGCCGACCGCGGGGTTTGCCGCGGTCGCCGGGCTGTTCCTCGCGCGCCACCGAATCGTCGGACTCTTCCGCCGCGGGCGGTGACCGCTCTGACCACGGTCACCGTATTGAAACCTAGAAGTCCCGGCTCGCGTTGAACCCTCATTGCATTGAACGGCGAGCAGCTTGCCACCAGAAGGACATTTTCCATGACCGACGCAAAGACCACCGCAAACGAAGCCGCCCACGAGACCGAGAGCCGTCTGCGAGAAGGGCTCGATACCGTCCGCGAGACCGCATCGAAGGTCTATCACGACGCCGGCGACAAGGCCTCCGAGGTTCTCGAAGTCTCGCGCGAGAAGACCAAGCGCGTCGTCAACAATCTCGAATCCAACCCGCTCGGCATCCTCGTCGGCGGTCTGGCCGTCGGCGCGCTCGCCGGCGCACTGCTCCCGCGTTCCGCCCGCGAGAAGGAACTGCTCGCCCCCGTCGGCAAGCGCCTCAGCGAGACGCTCGTCGCGGCAACTGCAGCCGCGAAGGATGCAGGCCGCTCGGAACTCGGCGAACTCGGCCTGACCAAGGACAATGCACGCGATCAGGCGAAGGGCTTGCTCGAGGGTATCGTCAAAGCGGTTACGACGGCCGGTACCGCAGGTGCGAAGGCGGTTTCGCAAAAGCCTGCCGTCTGAGGGTTCAAACCGCGGGTCGAACACGCTAGGGAGGCGGCAACCCCCTCCCTAGGAAAGCAAGCGCATGAGCAAGCTCCACCTCGTATTCGGCGGCCGCGTCAGCGACCCGCGCACCCTGGATTTCAACGATCTGAGCAAGATCGAATTCGTCGGCGTATTCCCCGACTATGCCAGCGCTGAGAAGGCCTGGCGTGCTGCTGCGCAGCGTACCGTCGACGATGCCGAGATGAAGTTCGTGGTGGTGCACCTCCACCGCATGCTCGAGCCGAACCTGGGCGCGACTGTAGCTTAAAGGCTTCCCTTTGGTCATTACCGCGAAGGCGGGAACCCATACCGGCTAACGTAGCGATCTTATCACGACATAGGCTATGGGTCCCCGCCTCCGCTGGGATGACGGTTTGGCTATACTTAGCCGACAATCAGTTTCTAGTAAGGCCACTGGCTCCGTCGCTCTCCCGTCCGGGAGAAGAAAAGACGCCAAAGGCGGCGCACCCCTTTCCGTTCGTGCTGAGTAGAGACCGAGTAGGCTCGCAGAGCCGTATCGAGGACTCGTATCGAAGCATAGGTTCCGCCCACTAACCTGTCCTTCGATACGCCGCTTCGACAAGCTCAGCAGCTACTCGGGACGAACGGTGTGGGCGTGGGTGTGGATCGGCGCGGCGCGGAGTGAACGTCTGTGAGGAACAGCCCCTCAAGCAGCCCGATAATGCCAAAGCAACAGCGGCCGAGCCAGCACCAGCCCCGCCAAGAACCCACCGATGTGCGCGCCAATGGCAATAGGCCCGCTGGCCCCAACCGAAGCCCCAAACCCGGCCAGCCCCATCAACAACTGGATCCCGATCCAAGCCGCGGCAAGCCAAACGACATGCACGACCCCAGCCGGCACCGGCCCGATCGCCTGCGCACGCCGCTCGCCATACAAAAGCGCATAAGCCCCAACGACCGCCGAAATCGCGCCCGAAGCGCCAATCATCGGCGCGGTAGACTCAGGCCCGAACGCCCAATGCCCCGCCGCCGCCGCATACGCGCCGAGCACATACAGAACGACCAAACCGACCGTCCCCAGCGCCTTCTCGACGAACTGCCCGCAATACACCAGCATCACGAGGTTCAGCGCGATATGCGCCCACCCGCCATGGATCAACGTAGCGGTCAGCGGCGTCGCCCAGCCTGGCACGACGAACATATGCTCGCTAGGAATACCGAGATCGGTCATCCGCAACGGAATGAACCCGGCGTTCACCGCCCAGTAGCCAAGCGATCCGCTCAGCACCAGAAATCCCGAGACGATGACCGTCACGATCGTGATGATCGCCGTCGCCCGCGTCTCGAAGAATTGCATAAGGCTCAGATGAACTCGATCTTGGAGACGACGTAATAGCGCTCGCCAGCCGGTACCGTGACCTCGACCTCTTCGTCGAGCTTGCGCCCGATCAGCCCGCGCCCCAACGGCGAGTTGTACGAGATCCGCCCGGTCTTCGCGTTAGCCTCGGTCTGGCCGACGATCTGATACTTCACCGGCTTGTCGTTCTCGTCGAGCAACGTCACCGTCGCGCCAAACACGACCTTGTCGCCCGAAAGGTCCTTCGGATCAATGATCTGCGCGCGGCTCAGCTTGTCCTCGATGTCGGAGATCGATGCCTCGACCTGGCCCTGACGCTCCTTCGCGGCATGATATTCCGCGTTCTCGCTCAGGTCGCCGTGCGCGCGCGCTTCTTCGATCGCGTCGACGATCGTCGGACGTTCGGCTTTCAGGCGCTTCAGATCCGCGCTCAGCGTCTCATAGCCTTCCTGCAGCATCGGCATCTTTTCGACGGTCGCCATCATCTCGTCCCCAAATCCATTTCCCCGCGCGAGGCCCTGTACCAGCCCCGCCCACACATCATTCTCATGTCGGGATCAGTCGTGCGACTGCGAATAATAGGATTGCAGCGGCCGTACTTCAAGGCTGTGCGTCGAAAGCTTGGCGATCGCCTTCGCCGCCTCGAGCGAAGCGGGCGCGGTCGTGAAATACGGAATACGCTGGCCGAGCGCGGAAGCACGGATCGGCTGCGAGTCCTTCAGGCTCTGCCACCCCTCGGTGGTGTTGAAGATCAGCGCGATGTCGCCGTCCTTGATCCGGTCGACGATATGCGGCCGCCCCTGCGCCACCTTGTTGACCTTCTCGACCGGCAAGCCGGCAAGCGCGAGATGATCCGCGGTCCCTCCGGTCGCGACGATCGAGAAGCCGGTGTCGACCAGCGCCTTCACCGCCTCGACGATCATCGCCTTGTCGCCGTCCTTCACGCTGACGAAGACATTGCCCTTGGTCGGCAGGATCGTCCCCGCGCCAAGCTGAGCCTTCGCAAACGCGATCGTGAAATCGGGATCGATTCCCATGACTTCGCCGGTCGACTTCATTTCCGGTGACAGCACCGGATCGACGCCGGGGAACTTGTTGAAGGGGAACACCGCCTCCTTCACCGCATAATAGTCGATATGCCGGTCGATCTTCGGCAGATTGACCAGCTTCTCGCCTGCCATCACCCGCGCGGCGATCTTGGCGATCGGCGCGCCGATCGCCTTGGCGACGAACGGCACGGTGCGCGACGCGCGCGGGTTCACCTCGATAAGGTAGACCAGCCCGTCCTTCACCGCGAACTGGATGTTCATCAGCCCGACCACCGACAAGGCATGCGCGAGCGCCACCGTCTGCCGCTCGATCTCAGCGATGATCTCCGCCGACAGCGAATATGGCGGGATCGAGCACGCCGAGTCGCCCGAATGGACGCCCGCTTCCTCGATATGCTGCAACACGCCCGCGACCACCACATCGGTGCCGTCGCAGATCGCATCGACATCCACCTCGATCGCATCGCGCAGATACTGGTCGATCAGCACCGGCGAGTCGCCCGACACCTGCACCGCGGTCGCGATGTAATGCTCGAGCTGCCCGATCGTATCGACGATCTCCATCGCCCGGCCGCCGAGCACATAGGAAGGCCGCATCAGCACCGGATAGCCGATCCGCTCGGCCGCCGCGACCGCCTCGTCCCGGCTCCGCGCCAAGCCATTCGCCGGCTGCAACAGCCCGAGCTTGGTGATCAGCGCCGCGAACCGCTCACGGTCCTCCGCCAGATCGATCGCGTCCGGCGTCGTCCCCAGGATCGGAATGCCCGCCGCTTCAAGTGCCCGCGCAAGGTTCAGCGGCGTCTGCCCGCCGAACTGCACGATCACGCCCACCAAAGTGCCGTTCTGCTGCTCGACATGCAGGATCTCCAGCACGTCCTCCGCGGTCAGCGGCTCGAAATACAGCCGGTCGCTAGTGTCGTAATCGGTCGACACGGTCTCCGGGTTGCAGTTAACCATGATCGTCTCATAGCCCGCATCCGCCAGCGCAAAGCACGCATGGCAGCAGCAATAATCGAACTCGATCCCCTGCCCGATCCGGTTCGGCCCGCCGCCGAGAATGACGATCTTCTTGCGATCGGTAGGCTCGGACTCGTTCTCGGGCTCGCCGAAGCTCGGCGCCTCGTAGGTCGAATACATATACGGCGTCTTGGCATCGAATTCGGCCGCGCACGTATCGATCCGCTTGAACACCGGCCGCACGCCGAGCTTCAGGCGATGCTGGCGCACCTCCTCCTCGGTCACGCCGCCAGTCATCGCCTTGACGACCTCGTGGATCAGCCCCGAGCCGCGCGCGATCCCGCGGTTCATGCCGCGCAGATTGGCGGATTGCAGTGCCAGCCACGCGAGCCGCTTGTCGCTGAACCCCATGCTCTTCAGGCGGCGCATACCGGCTGCGTCGATCGGCAGGCCGTCCTTCATCACCTCGGCCTCGGCCGCGATGATCTCGGCGATCCGCTCCAGGAACCACGGATCGTACTTGGCGATCGCATGCACCTCGGCGACCGTGAAGCCCTCGCGCAACGCCTGCGCCGCGACCAGCAACCGGTCCGGCGTCGCGACGGCCAGCGCCGCCTCGATTTCCGCGCGCGGCGCTCCGACCAGATGATCGACCTGGTTGAACCCCGACAACCCCGTCTCGAGCCCGCGCAACGCCTTCTGCATCGATTCGTGGATGTTGCGACCGATCGCCATCACCTCGCCGACCGACTTCATCGCGGTGCCGAGCGTGTTCGACGCGCCCTTGAACTTCTCGAATGCGAACCGCGGGATCTTGGTGACGACGTAATCGATCGTCGGCTCGAACGCGGCGGGCGTGGCGCCGGTAATGTCGTTCTCGATCTCGTCGAGCGTATAGCCGACCGCCAGCTTCGCCGCGACCTTCGCGATCGGGAAGCCGGTCGCCTTCGACGCCAGCGCCGACGAGCGCGAAACACGCGGGTTCATCTCGATGACGACCAGCCGGCCGTCCTTCGGATTCACCGCGAACTGGACGTTCGAACCGCCTGTCTCGACACCGATTTCACGCAACACCGCGATCGATGCGTTGCGCATGATCTGGTATTCCTTGTCGGTCAGCGTCAGCGCCGGCGCGACCGTGATCGAGTCGCCGGTGTGGACGCCCATCGGATCGACATTCTCGATCGAGCAGATGATGATCGCGTTGTCGTTGCGATCGCGCACCACCTCCATCTCGTATTCTTTCCAGCCGAGCAGCGATTCCTCGATCAGCACCTCGGTGGTCGGCGACAGATCGAGCCCGTTGCGGACGATCGCGATGAATTCCTCGCGGTTATACGCGATCCCGCCGCCCGAGCCGCCCATCGTGAAGCTCGGCCGGATGATCGACGGAAGCCCCGTCTTCTCAAGGCCTTCGAGCGCTTCCTCGACAGTATGGGCGATCGCCGAGCGCGCGCTTTCCAGCCCGATCCGGTCCATCGCGTCGCGAAACTTCAGACGGTCCTCCGCCATGTCGATCGCATCGGCATCCGCCCCGATCATCGTCACGCCGAACTTCTCCAGCGTACCGTCATGGAACAGCGCGAGCGCGGTATTCAGCGCGGTCTGCCCGCCCATCGTCGGCAGGATCGCGTCCGGGCGCTCCTTCTCGATGATCTTGGCGACGATCGCCGGCGTGATCGGCTCGACATAGGTCGCGTCGGCCAGCTCGGGATCGGTCATGATCGTGGCGGGGTTCGAATTGACGAGGACGATACGATAGCCCTCCTCCTTCAACGCCTTGATCGCCTGCGTGCCCGAATAATCGAACTCGCACGCCTGGCCGATGACGATGGGTCCTGCGCCGATGACGAGGATCGAGGAGATGTCGGTGCGTTTTGGCATTATTCTTCTTTCGCCGAGTAGCGCGTGCAAAGCGGCCGCTGAAATTTTTTGGAGAATTTGTAGTTCAGACAACGGCGACCCCAACCACCGAACTGCTCCTTCGCTGACGCTTTCATCACCTCTAGCGCTGGCGCAAAGTCGGATCTCGCGATCGCGAACTCACTGACGTAGGATTCTAGTTGCGAGGTATTTAACGAACCTCGGCAGATCTCGATAAGGTCGGCGTGGAGCCCTGTGCCGAACTGCATCCATCGCTCGGTTGATGCTGCATTCGACTGATAGGTAAGCAGCGTGCCACCGGTCAGTCTCCCACAGACCGTGTCGCTAAGGTCCGGCTTGGACAAATCGAAGGTTGTAAAAAGATCTTGGCCGTCATCGTTCAGAAAAAACCGGACGCGACGATCTGCTGATCGCCATTCGAGCCGTATTTTCTTCGTGACGAGTGGGGCATGCATAATCGGCGTATCGCTAATATCGTCGACTTCAGTGACGACGGCCAGTTTTCCAACCGGGACCGTCGTTACCGTCAGCTTTGCACTGGCCGGCCCTGCACATAACAGAAGGCCTATGAACGCCAGTGGTAGTTTCACCGCAGCGATCCGACGAACCGCTCGAAGAGGTACAGGCTATCCTGCGGCCCTGGGCTAGCCTCAGGGTGATACTGAACCGAGAACGCCGGCTTGTCGGTAAGTTCTAGCCCAGCGTTCGACCCATCGAACAGCGACACATGCGTCTCGCGGACGTTCGCTGGCAGGCTGTCGCGCTCAACTGCGAAGCCGTGGTTCATGCTGGTGATCTCGACCGCGCCGTCGGACAGGCGCTTGACCGGGTGGTTGGCGCCGCGGTGGCCCTGGAACATCTTGGTCGTGGTCGCGCCGACCGCGAGGCCGAGCAGCTGGTGGCCGAGGCAGATGCCGAACAGCGGCTTGCCCGTCTCCAGCAGCTGGCGGATCACCGGCACCGCGTATTCGGCGGTCGCGGCGGGATCGCCGGGGCCGTTAGACAGGAAGATGCCATCGGGGGCGAGCGCCATCACGTCGTCGAAGCTGGCGGTGGCGGAGACGACGGAAACCTTGGCGCCGGCCTCGACGAGGTTGCGGAAGATGTTGCGCTTGCTGCCATAATCGATCGCGACGACGTGGGGGCGCGTCTTCTGCTCCCCTTCCGCGGAGCGGGAGGGGTTGGGGGAGGGCATGGCCTCAGGCGGGGTCGGCGCTGGTTGGCCAGCCCCTCCCCCGCCCCCTCCCGCAAGCGGGAGGGGAGCAGAAGCACCCTCTCCTGCTTGCGAGCTGTCCCCATAGCCGAAGCCCAGCTTCCAGACACCGCCGGGGGCATCTTCACCCCAGCCATAATGCATGCTCGTGGACACGTCCTTGGCGAGGTCCATGCCCTCCAGCCCCGGCCACGCGCGTGCCATCGCCAGCAACGCCGCCACGTCGAACTCGCCGGTCGCCGAATGCGCGATCACCCCATTAGGCGCGCCCGCCACCCGGATCCGCCGCGTCAGCGCACGCGTGTCGACCCCCGACAGGCCAATCCGCGCATGCCGCTTCATCCAGCCATCGAGCCCCTCGACTGCACGAAAGCTCGAAGGCTGCGTCACGTCCTCGCGGACGATGATGCCGAGCGCGTGCGGATCGTCCGCCTCGACGTCGTCGGGGTTCGCGCCGACGTTGCCGATGTGCGGGAAGGTGAAGCAGATCATCTGCCCGGCGAAGGACGGGTCGGTCAGCACCTCCTGATAGCCGGTCATCGCGGTGTGGAAGCACACTTCGCCGACCGCACTGCCCTCTGCGCCGAACCCGCGACCCCAGATCACGTCGCCATTGGCGAGGACGAGGACGCCTGTTGCACCGGCAGGCATGGCTATAGGCTGGGCGTCGGCCATCAGGCTGGGCACTCTCTTTACGTTGACGATGTCGCTAAGTGGTGTCCGCTAAGGCCGGCGTGCCGCAGCGTCAATCTGTTAAACGGGCGGCGGACGCGCTATCCCGTCGGGCTATCCCGAACCGCCTGAAAGACCAGTACATGATTCGCGACGACATCAAGGCTGCGCAGCTGACCGCCATGAAGGCCGGCGACAAGCAGAGCCGCAACGCTATCTCGTTGATCCAGGCCGCGATCAAGAACCGCGACATCGAGGCGCGGACCGGGAAAGCCCCCGAGAGCGACGACGCGCTGGTGGTCGAGGTGCTCCAGAAGATGGTGAAGCAGCGCCGCGAGTCGATCGAGATGTTTGCGAAGGGCGGCCGTCAGGAGCTCGCCGATGCGGAGACCGCCGAGGTCGCGGTGATCGAACGCTTCCTGCCCGCGCAGATGAGCGAGGCGGAAACGTCGGCGGCGATCGAGGCGATCAAGGCGGAACTCGGCGCGACCGGCATGAAGGACATGGGCCGCGTGATGGCCGAACTGAAGGCGCGCCACGCCAGCGAGCTGGACATGAGCAAGGCGAGCGGCCTGGTAAAGGCGGCGCTGAGCTAACTGCTCCGCTCGCGGGAGGGGTCGGGGGAGGGCAGCGCCACAAAGGAGACGGAGCATTGGAACAACGCACCCGCATCCGAGTCCTCCGCGCCAACCCCACGCGGGCCGAAAGCGCGCTATGGCAACACCTCGCCGCGCGACGGACCTCGGGCGCAAGGTTCAACCGCCAAGTCCCGATCGGCCCGTTCATCTGCGACTTCGTTTCCCGCGGGGCCAAGCTCGTGGTCGAGGTCGACGGCGGGCAGCACGACTGGCACTCCGACGACGACGCGCGGCGAACGCGCTTTATCGAACAGCAAGGCTTCCGTGTGATCCGGTTCTGGAACAACGACGTGCTGGAGCGGATGGAGGGCGTCGTGGCCGAGATCGGGCGTGTGCTCGCGGAACGCCCCTCCCCTAACCCCTCCCGCAAGCGGAAGGGGGACTCTGTTGCCCTCACGGCGAACGCAGCACCCCTTCTGCTCCCCTCCCGCCTGCGGGAGGGGTCGGGGGAGGGCTTAGCCGCACAAACCACCCCCACCAAAGTCACCCCATGGCGCTAACCCCACAATTCCTCGACGAACTCCGCGGCCGCACCTCGCTCAGTGCCCTCGTCGGCAAGACCACCAAGCTCACCAAGGCCGGCCGCGAGCACAAGGGCTGCTGCCCGTTCCACAACGAGAAGACGCCGTCGTTCTACGTCAACGACGACAAGGGCTTCTACCACTGCTTCGGCTGCTCGGCGCACGGCGACGCGATCAAGTGGATGACCGACCAGCGCGGCCTCCCCTTCATGGACGCGGTGAAGGAGCTCGCGCAGGCCGCCGGGATGGACATGCCCGCGATGGACCGCCAGTCCGCCGCCAAGGCCGAGCGCGCCAAGGGCCTGCACGAGGTCATGTCGGATGCCGCCGACTGGTTCATCGAGCAACTCAACGGCCTCCCCGGCACCGAAGCGCGCGCGCTCCTCGACCGCCGCGGGATCAAGCCCGAGACGGCGCGCGCGTTCGGCATGGGGTTCGCCCCCGACAGCCGCGGCAAGCTCAAGACCGCGCTTAAGGACTACGGCGACCCGATGCTGGTCGAGTCCGGCATGCTCATCAATGTCGAGGGCAAGGACCCGTACGACCGGTTCCGCGGCCGCCTGATGATCCCGATCCGCGACCCGCGCGGTCGGACGATCGCGTTCGGCGGGCGCGTGCTCGATGGCGGCGAGCCCAAATACCTCAACTCGCCCGACACGCCGCTCTTCGACAAGGGCCGCACGCTCTATAACCTCGACAAGGCCGCCCCCGCCTCGCGCAAGTCCGGCCGCGTGCTGGTGGTCGAGGGCTATATGGACGTCATCGCGCTCGCCCAGGCCGGCTTCGGCGAAGCGGTCGCCCCGCTCGGCACGGCCCTGACCGAAGCGCAGCTCGAACGGCTGTGGCGGATGGTCGACGTGCCCCTGCTCTGCTTCGACGGCGACGGTGCCGGCCAGAAGGCGTCGCTCCGCGCCGCCCACCGCGCGCTCCCGCTACTGGCGCCGGGCCGCAGCCTCGCCTTCGTCACGCTCCCGCAAGGCCAGGACCCCGACGATCTCGTCCGCGCCGGCGGCCCCGGTGCGTTCGAGGCGTTGCTCAAGACCCCCGAACAGCTCGTCGACCGGCTCTGGGCGTCCGAAGTCGCCGCCGAGGCGCTCGACACCCCCGAACAGCGCGCCGGCCTCAAGCGCCGCCTCCACGAACTCGCGGAAGGCATCGCCGACCCGTCGGTGAAGCAGCAATACCATTCCGAGTTCAAGAACCGCTTCTACGAGCATTTCAAACCGGTGCGCGCGCCCTTCGTGCCCAGAGGCGAACGCCCCAAGGGCGGCTGGAAGCCCCCCGCCGCGCCCGTCACCGAAGACGCGAAGGCCTTCCTCGCCACCGGCATCGACCGGGTATTGGCCAAGGCGGTGCTCGCCGGCCTGATCCGCCACCCGGTCGAGATCGCGCGCCACATGGAGGTGCTCGGCTCGCTCCAAATGATCGACGGCGCGCTCGGGCGATTGTTCGAAGCGGTCGTAGATGTTGCACTTGAGGACCAGAAGCTTGATAGCGGGCGCTTGCTCACCATATTAGCGAGGTCCGGTTTCAATTCAGTCGCGAGTGACCTGTTGAGAGCCGATACGATGCCCTATTCGTTCACGCAGACCACGGCCGATCCAGCCCGCGTCCGTGCCGACCTCGACGAGGCGATCGCGATCATGGTCGCCCGCCCTGAGGTAGACGCGGCACTCAAGCAGGCGACCGCGGCGATGCAGACGCACTTCACCGAAGATGCGTTCGAACGACAAGTGGCTATGGTAAGAGAGAAACAGGCGTTGGAAGTCCGACTTGCAAATCTTGTACAGTCGAACGAAGACGCCCGAGCGTTGGGTACCGAGGGCGATTGATGGCTAAGGCGAACATGGCGGAACCCGCCGAGACGAACGAAACCGGCGATGCGCCGCTGATCGACATGAACGATGCGTCGATCAAGAAGGTCATCGCGCGCGCCAAGAAGCGCGGCTACATCACCTATGAGCAGCTCAACGAAGCGCTGCCGCAGGGCGAGATGTCGTCCGACCAGATCGAGGACATCAGCGCCGCGCTGAGCGAGATGGGCATCAACATCGTCGAGAACGACGAAGCCGGCGAGGACGGCGAGACCGAGCCCGCCAAGGACGACGAGGACGAGCCGGAGGCCGCCGACGCGGATGCCGACACAGGCCCCGCGATCGAGAAGAAGAAAGAGACCATCGATCGCACCGACGATCCGGTCCGCATGTACCTGCGCGAGATGGGCGCGGTCGAGCTGCTCAGCCGCGAGGGCGAGATCGCGATCGCCAAGCGCATCGAGGCGGGTCGCGACACGATGATCCTCGGCCTGTGCGAATCGCCGATCACCTTCAACGCGATCATCGACTGGTCGACCGCGCTGAACGAGGGCACGATGCAGCTGCGCGAGATCATGGATCTTGACGCGATGCTGTCGAAGGACCCTGCGCCGGAAGCGATGGCCGAGGACGGCGAAGCCGACGACGGCGAGATCAGCGAGAAGAACGCCGGCCCCTCGTTCAAGGAAGAGGCAGAGCCCGAAGAGCCGTCCGCCGACGAGGACGAGGACGGCGAGCGCCGTGCCCCGCGCGCATCGGACGACGAGGAGGAGGACAACACCCTCAGCCTCGCGCAGATGGAAGAACAGCTCAAGCCGATCGCGCTCGAGCGGTTCGCCAGCATCACCGCGCTCTACAAGAAGTTCAGCAAGATCCAGCAGTCGCGCGTCGACGCGATGGGCATCGGCGGCGACTTCTCCGCGGCCGACGAGCGCAAGTACCAGAAGCTGCGCGAGGAACTCACGGCGGAAGTCGAGAGCGTCCAGTTCCACAACGCCAAGATCGAATATCTGGTCGATCAGCTCTATGCCTATAACCGTCGCCTGACCGCGCTGGGCGGTCAGATGCTGCGCCTCGCCGAGCGCCACAAGGTGCCGCGCAAGGACTTCCTCGATCGTTATATCGGTCACGAGATCGACGAGAACTGGCTGGCGACGGTCAACAAGGTCGACAAGAAGTGGACCGCGTTCGTCGCCAACGAGGGCGAGGCTGTCGAGCGCATCCGCGCCGAGATCGCCGACATCACGCAGCAGACCGGCATGGCGCTCACCGAGTTCCGCCGGATCGTCAACATGGTCCAGAAGGGCGAGCGCGAGGCGCGCATCGCCAAGAAGGAGATGGTCGAGGCGAACCTGCGGCTGGTGATCTCGATCGCCAAGAAATACACGAACCGCGGCCTGCAGTTCCTGGATCTCATCCAGGAGGGCAATATCGGCCTGATGAAGGCGGTCGACAAGTTCGAGTATCGCCGCGGCTACAAGTTCAGCACCTACGCGACGTGGTGGATCCGCCAGGCGATCACCCGCTCGATCGCGGACCAGGCGCGGACCATCCGTATCCCGGTCCACATGATCGAGACGATCAACAAGCTGGTCCGCACCAGCCGCCAGTTCCTCCACGAGCAGGGCCGCGAGCCGACTCCGGAGGAGATGGCCGAGCGCCTCTCCATGCCGCTGGAGAAGGTGCGCAAGGTGATGAAGATCGCCAAGGAGCCGATCAGCCTCGAAACGCCGATCGGCGACGAGGAGGATTCGCATCTCGGCGACTTCATCGAGGACAAGAACGCGATCATCCCGGTGGACGCCGCGATCCAGGCGAACTTGAAGGAGACGGTGACGCGCGTGCTGGCGTCGCTGACCCCGCGCGAAGAGCGCGTGCTGCGCATGCGCTTCGGCATCGGCATGAACACCGATCACACGCTCGAGGAAGTCGGCCAGCAGTTCTCGGTTACCCGCGAGCGCATCCGCCAGATCGAGGCGAAGGCGCTGCGGAAGCTGAAGCATCCGTCGCGTAGCCGGAAGATGCGGAGCTTCCTCGACCAGTAAGCCATTGAGTTATCGACAATATAAGAAAGGTTGCAGCGGAAACGCTGTGACCTTTTTTTTATGCTCATCAGCAGAAAGATAACCCGCCTACGATACTTGCATTCACCCACATGCTCTCTAGACGTGAAGTAACGAGGGGATGCAAATGACGCCGAGTATCGTGACGATTTTTAACAACAAGGGTGGCGTAGGAAAAACTACGCTGACATATCATTTAGCTCACGCACTTGGCGAGATGGGTCGCAAGGTTTTGCTGGTTGACTTAGACCCCCAGTGCAATCTGACGATTATCTCAATGGAAATGGAGAAGATTCACGAGATATGGGCCTCCGAAGATGCGTATATCGAGGACTTTGCCGCCGCTCGGGCAACTATCGGTGAGGTTGCGTTTGCTGGCCTAACCGCAACTCCTAGGTCGATCCATTTTCTTCTCAAGCCTACAGAGGATGGTACGGCAGAGCTCGACCGGCTGCCTCCCGCAGTCTCGTTGGCCCCCAACGTCGACTTGATACCTGGACGCCTAACTTTGCATCTTTTCGAAGCAAAGATCGGTGAGCGCTGGAGTGGTATCTACCAAGGCGACCCACTCGCTATTCGAACAGCTACTCGCGTTCGTAGCATGGCATATGACTACGCAGCACGAAACGGTTATGAGATTGTTATTTTTGATACTTCACCAAGCCTCGGTGCGCTTAACCGGCATTTGCTGTCGCTTGCTGATGGCTTCCTAATACCCTGTTCGCCCGACTTATTTTCCGTTTATGGCATTCGCAACATTGGCGATGCTATGCGGACTTGGCGTAAGCAATTTGAAAGCATCTTCCACTTTATATCCGACCAGAAACGTTCAAACTTTCCAAAATCGTTCGTCAAGTTTATGGGCTACACGCTCTATAATGCCAAAAGGTACAGTAAATACGAGAACGATCTGAACTTGGCAAAGGCTCACCAAAACTACGCTATTTAAATTCCGGATACAATTAATAGATCAATTGATCGAGCGAACATGATAGCATTGCCTGCTGTTGCCGACAAATCAATCGGTGACAACGCTATTATTCACAGCCATAATACATTTCCTAGCATGTCTCAGAAGTACCATATGCCTATGTGGCGCTTGCCTGACAGTGGCATCCTTGACCCTGAAGATCGAAGCACCATTGGTGGCAATCAACATGCGTTTCGCGCAACCAAGCAAGCGTATCACGCTTTTGCTTCGGACTTTCTGCATCGGGTGTCACTTCTGTGACTCAGGGCGTGGAAAATCTTATCCCCACCCCGCAGAACGACGACGACGCCATTCTCGCCCTTTTGGACAATATGAAACACGAACTTGGGATTTTTATGGATGGCGTTCTGCGCTACCTTGGAGATCACCCTGATTTACGCGTTGGCGGAAAGCAGATTGTTCATTCCTACAAGAGTCGCCTGAAAGATCGGGAGCACCTTCGTACAAAACTCGCACGAAAGAGAAGCCAGGGGAACCCGGTCTTACCGGAGGACTTATTTCGTCGGGTAACAGACCTTGCCGGCGTTCGTATTATACATCTTTTCCAAGAACATTTTTCTCAAATAGACCGACTTATTCGGCGAAAGGTTGATGCGGGGGACTGGGTTCTTGGTGAGCGCGCAAAAGCTTACACTTGGGATCCAGAGACGGCCGAGTATTTTCGCGGCTTTGATTTGGACGTGATGCAAAAGCCGACATCATACACAAGTGTGCATTACCTCATTCGCCCACGAGAAGACTCGCCGATATGTTGCGAGGTTCAGGTCCGTACCTTATTCGAAGAGATATGGGGTGAGGTTGACCACCAGATCAATTACCCAGTTCCGACCAAGAATCTCGCTTGTGGAGAGCAGATCAAGGTTTTGTCCAAACTGGTTGGTGCAGGAAGTCGACTGCTGGACTCTCTTCATCGTGTCCATCAATCTGACCGCGAGCCGGGCGCCTGATACGCTGTCCGGATTTACTGGAGAGGAACGGTTCAACGTAAACTGAGGCGTTCTCAGACAGCCATTTGATGCTGTAGATAACCGTAGCTACTCGACCCAATCTTCATGATCGCGATAAAGGCGCCATGCCCCGCCAAATCCTGTTCAACAAACCGTACGACGTGCTCAGCCAGTTTACCGACGTGAACAGTCCGACCCCGCGCGCGACGCTGTCACAGTTCGTCGATGTGCCGGGCGTCTATCCGGCGGGGCGGCTCGACCGCGATAGCGAAGGGCTGTTGCTGCTGACCGACGACGGTCGCCTCCAGGCACGGATCGCGGACCCGCGGTTCAAGCTGGCCAAGACCTATCTCGTGCAGGTCGAGGGCGATGCCGGCGAGGACGCGCTCGATCGGTTGCGGGGCGGCGTCCTGCTGAAGGACGGCCCTGCCCGCGCCGACGTCGAGCGGATCGCCGCGCCCGACCTCTGGCCGCGCGTGCCGCCGATCCGGGTCCGCGCGAGCATCCCCGATTGCTGGCTGAAGATAACGATCCGCGAAGGCCGCAACCGGCAAGTCCGCCGCATGACCGCCGCGATCGACCACCCGACGCTGCGGCTGGTCCGGTGGAGCATCGGCGACTGGACCGTGGCGGATCTGGAGCCCGGCACGTGGCGCGACGCCTGAGGCCCGACGCCTAACGGGTGGTCGAGGAGGGCTGGCGGCGGTCTGCGGGCCCTGAGGCTCGCACGCCCCATAACTACGCCCTCCAGACGGCAGCGTTGGCGATTGCAAGCGGAACGCCTCCCCACCCACGCCGTCATCCTGACGAAAGTCAGGACCCAGAGCCAAGCAGCGCGGCGTTCGTGATCCTGGGTCCTGACTTTCGTCAGGATGACGGAGAAGGGCATGTTCACGCGAAGGCGCTAAGGCGCGAAGAGAAGCAGCTTATCGAGCACACTTACCCGGTCTTCTCTTCGCGCCTTAGCGCCTTCGCGTGAATCCAGTCCTTGAGCTGCGCTCCGTGGCGCAATGTGATCGTAAGTCCCGAGGATAGAGTTCCCCGCCCGCGCGGGGAGTGCGTTGCGTGACGCGCCGAAATTGCATGGTGGCACGACGAAAACTCCCTCCCCTTCAGGGGAGGGTCGGGGTGGGGCATGTCCACGCGAGCGTGCTCAGCGTGGCAAAGCCCCTCACGCCTCAAACGAGCAGCCATCCCAATCCGCCAACAAGTCGTGTTTCCCCGCGAAGGCGGAGACCCAGACTGGGCTCCCGCCTTCGCGGGAGAACAAGGAAGCGCAAGTCGGCCTGCGAAGAACCGCGCGTCCCTGTCCGACCGGATAACCGCCTCCCACGCCCCGATGGACAGACGAAGCGTGCAGCCACCACCGCCACCGCTGACCGGCAAACTAATCAACTGTCCTACACGCCCGGAGAAGCGCACCATCACCAGATGCGCGCGCCCACCCCCTTAACCGCGACACCGCTCCCACACCCCGACGCCACCCCCACGTCAAGAAAGCTTCCCAGCGTCTACACTTCCTATACTTCCGCACCGCAGCATAAACGCGAAACACCAACAAACGACAACACTTCCAACACCTTGCCCCCCCAACCAGCCCCCGCCCCGCGCACAACGAAAAAGGGCGCGGGGACCATCGCCCCCGCGCCCTTCTTCAACTCTGGCAGGCTCCGATTACTCGGCGGCTGCGGTGCCCTTGGCAGGGCGCATGTCGCGACGCTCGGCGATACGCGCTGCCTTGCCGGTGCGGCCACGCAGGTAATACAGCTTGGCGCGACGCACGGCGCCCTTGCGGACGACTTCGATCGAATCGACGTTTGGCGAGTAGAGCGGGAAGACGCGCTCGACGCCCTCGCCGAAGCTCATCTTACGCACGGTGAAGTTCGAGCCCATGCCCTTGTTCGAGCGCGCGATGCACACGCCCTCGTAGTTCTGAATACGCGTGCGCTCGCCTTCGACGACCTTCACGCCGACCTTCAGCGTGTCGCCGGGGCGGAAATCGGGGATCGTCTTGTTGGCCAGGAACTTCGCGATGTTCTCGGCTTCGATCGTCTGCAACAGGTTCATGTCTCGTCCTCGTGTCGCTGCGCGCCAGAGGGCGACTGGACCCGAACGCCCTCATGGCGCTCCCAAAGGTCCGGTCGCCGTGACCGTGTATCGATCTCCGCGCGGCGTTTGCGCCATGCAGCGATCTTCGCATGATCCCCCGATCGCAGCACCTGCGGGATCGTGCGCCCTTCCCATATCTGAGGTCGGGTATAGTGCGGATATTCGAGCAGCCCCGTTTCGAAGCTCTCGTCATCCCCACTAGAAGCCGCGCCCATTACGCCGGGCAGCAGCCGAATGCAAGCATCGAGCAGCACCAGCGCGCCCATCTCGCCCCCCGACAGGATGTAGTCGCCGATCGAGACCTCCTCGATCTCCCGCGCCTCGAACAGGCGTTCGTCGAACCCCTCGAACCGGCCACAGAGAATGGTGACGCCGGGGCCCTGCGCGAGCTCCCGCACCCGCTCCTGCGTGAGAGGCTTCCCCCGAGGAGTCATGGCCAGCACCGGCCGCCCATCCGCAACGCTGTCGATCGCCGAGGCCACGACGTCGGCCCGCAGCACCATCCCGGCCCCGCCCCCCGCCGGCGTATCGTCCACCGACTTGTGCTTGTCCGTCGCAAAGTCCCGGATCTGCACCGGCGAGCAGGACCACCGTCCCTCCCCTAGCGCCCGCCCCGCGAGCGACGTCCCCAGCGGCCCGGGAAACATCTCCGGATACAGCGTCAATATCGTGGCAGCGAAAGTCACAGCGTCCAATTCTCTATGCGAAGGCCGGGCACATCGGCGAAATCTTCGGTGTTGTTCGTAACAAGGGTCAACCCGAGCGCAAGCGCATGTCCCGCGATCAGCCGGTCGAACTTGCCGCGTTTGAACGGCACCCGCCGATACGCGCTTGCGGCGTCAATATCGAACGGCAGCACCGCAACCAGACCGAATAACCGGCGCGCGCCTTCGATCTGCACGCGATCTTCAGGTTCGATGCCGCGCATGACCTCGGCAAAGGCAATCGCGGACGTAACCAGTTCACCCGGATCGCAGGTTTCGACGTGCTCTCGTGCACGCTTCGAAACGCCCTTCAGCAGATATATCAGAATGTTCGAGTCGAGCAGGAAGCGTGGCTCACTCATGCTTGAGCAACGCTCCGGTCCAGTCGAGATCACGCGGCTCCATAATCCGATCCTCGTCCGTCAGCAACTTTAGTCCGGGAATCGAACCGTAGATGCCAGTCAGGTCGATCTTCTTGCGCTCCGTCACGATCGGCTCGACTACGAACCGACCATGTTCCTTACGGACCATCATCTCACGGCCCTCCTCAATGCCCAATCCCTTCGGCAGCCGCAACGCAACCGAATTACCCGACTTGAACGTCTTGGCACGATATTCCTTGGTCATGACAGCCTCCGTGTATACGTTACGTATATACATCACTGCAGATCTCAAGGAACAATTACGCCTGCGAAACGCTCGCGGGACATGGACGATTGCATCATCATCGGCGCTGGCCCGGCAGGGCTGACCGCAGCCATCTATCTAGCGCGATTCCACCTCTCGATCCGCTTGTTCGATTGCGGCAGCAGCCGCGCCGCGCTGATCCCGTGCACGCACAATCACGCCGGCTATCCAGACGGCATCCGAGGCACCGACCTGCTCGCGCGGATGCTGGCGCAGGCGGAGAATTACGGTGCGGTGCGTGAGGGCGTGCGGGTAGATGCGATCGAAGTCGACGACGACAGCTTCACCGTTCGGCTGGGTGATCGCCGCGCGCGAGCCCGGAGCGTACTGCTCGCCACCGGGGTCGTGAACAACCGTCCAAACATGCCCGACGCGATCCACGACGAAGCGCTGGAGGCCGGGTTGCTCCGCTACTGCCCGATCTGCGACGGCTACGAAGTCACCGACAAACGCGTCGGCATCATCGGCACCGGCGACCACGGCATGCGCGAGGCGCTGTTCCTGCGCGGCTACACAAAGGACGTGACGCTGATCGCGCCCGAGGGAAGCCACGATCTCGATCCCGCATGCGAGGCGGCGCTCGACGATGCCGGGATTGTCCGCGTCGGTGGGCCTTGTGGGGACTACGCGATCGAGGGTGACAAGCTCGCATTCGACACGGTCGAGGGGCGGTTGTCGTTCGACAGCATCTATCCGGCGCTCGGATCCGTCATCCGTTCGGAATTGGCCGTCGCGGCAGGCGCGCGCGCGTCGGAGGATGGGTGCCTGGAGGTCGACTCGCACCAACGCACGTCGATTGCCGGCCTGTTCGCGGCGGGCGACGTGGTGAAGGGGCTCGACCAGATCAGCCACGCAATGGGCGAAGCGGGCGTTGCCGCCACGACGATCCGCAACATGCTCGCCGAGCAGCGACCACTTCGGCGGTAATCGCACGCTCGAAAGAGATTGTTTCCCCGCGAAGGCGGGGACCCAGACTGGACTCCCGCCTTCACGGGAGAACAAGGCTTACTCAGCGGCGAACGAGGCCTCGACGATAAGCCGATCAGCATTCCATTCGGGTACGGCTTCAGGGCGCATCGGAATCATGAACCGCTTGCCGGGCTTGTCGTCCACGGACGGCCGCTCGATCTCGATCACGTCACCCGCACCGAAATTATCGATTGCCACAACGCGTCCGATCGCCTCGCCATCGGTCGAGACGACATCGAGCCCGATCACATCCGTATGATAATATTCACCGTCTTCCAACGGCGGCAGCGACGACCGCGGCACCGTCAGTTCGGTTCCGCGCATCGCCTCGGCAGCGTTGCGATCGGCGACCTCGGCGAAGCGCGCGATCATGCCGTTGTTGCCGCTGCGGGCGGACTTCAGCGACAGCGCGCCGTTGTTGAAGCTCTTATAGCTCCCGAAATTCTCGGCGAAGACCTTCAGCCGCACTTCGCCACCGATGCCGTGCGCACCGATTACGACGGCGAGCGTCACGTCAGCCTTGCGCGGAGCCTTCGTCGCGGCCGGGAGTGTCGTCGGAGCCTTCGGCGGGGTCGTCGGCGGAGACGCCTTGGTTGGTGGCATCTTCGATGTCCTCGGGTGCGGGGGCTGTGCGGGAGTCGGTTTCGGGGGCCATAATGCGCTCCTGTTCGGGGTTACCGATCGAGAGAACGCACGAATGGCCGATCGGGTGCGGTTGCGCATCCGTAGGGGGAGCGGACATGCGGGGCCCCTCCCTCGCCGTCATCCTGGGCTCGACCCAGGACCCAGGGTCACGAACGTTGCCGTCCCCGGCACTGGATCCCAGCGTTCGCTGGGATGACGGAACAAGGGCGGCCGGGACGTCCCGACCGCCTCCGGATCTTACGAAGCGCTCGTTGCGTCTTCGATTTCGGCAGCGGCGACCTGCTCGGTCTCTTCGTTGCTGCCGGTCGCAGGTGCGGCCTTTGCAGCAGCCTCGGCCTCGGCAGCTTCAGCCGCCTTGGTCGCACGCTCTTCGGCGCGCTCGGTGGCCTTCTCGCCGGGCTTGCCCTTGTTCGGGTTGTTGCGCGCCGAACGCTCGAGCACGCCAGCCTGGTCGAGGAAGCGCGCGACGCGGTCGGTCGGCTGCGCGCCGACGCTCAGCCAATGCTTCGCGCGGTCGGCGTCGAGCTGCACGCGCTGCTCGTTGTCCTTGGCGAGGAGCGGGTTGTAGTTGCCGATCTTCTCGATGAAGCGGCCGTCACGCGGCGAACGCGCATCGGCAACGACGATCTTGTAGTAAGGACGCTTCTTGGAGCCACCGCGCGCGAGGCGAATGTTGATTGCCATGATATTTTCCTTCGTTTTCTAGATAGATCCCCGAGCGAAAGCCGAGGTGTCGTGGTTGGATAAGGGGTTATTTCTTCTTCAGAAAATCGTCGAAACCGGCCGGCATCTGCGGCATCTTGGGGCCACCAAGCCCCGGCAGACCGCCGCCGCCCATACCGCCGCCACCGCCGGGCAGGCCACCCGCGCCAGCCTTGTTGAGCATGTCGCCCATCTGCGGCCCGCCGATCGCATTGCCGATACCGCCAAGACCGCCGCCAAGGCCACCCTTGCCGAGCATCGCCATCATGCCCTTCATGCCGCCCATCTTCTTGATCTTCTTCATGGCGGTCGACATTTCGAGGTGCATCTTGAGCAGCTTGTTGACCTCCTGAACGGTCGTCCCGGAGCCCTTGGCGATGCGGATCTTGCGCTTGGCGTTGATCAGTTCGGGCTTGTTGCGCTCCTTGATCGTCATCGAACCGATCATCGCGTCCATGTGCACCAGCACCTTTTCACCACCGACCGACGCGACCGCGCCCTGCGCCTTCTTCATGCCGGGGATCATCCCCGCCAGCGCGCCGAGCCCGCCCATCCGCTGCATCTGCGCCAGCTGGGCGCGCAGGTCGTTCATGTCGAACTGACCCTTGGCCATCTTGGCGGCCATGCGCTCGGCGTCTTCCTGCTGGATAGACTCCGCAGCGCGCTCGACCAGACTGACGACGTCGCCCATGCCGAGGATACGGCCAGCGACGCGCTCGGGATGGAACGCCTCGAGCGCATCGAGCTTCTCGCCGGTGCCGGCGAACTTGATCGGCTTGCCGGTGACCGCGCGCATCGACAGCGCCGCGCCGCCGCGGGCATCGCCGTCCATCCGGGTCAGCACGATACCCGTCAGCGGCACCTGATCGCTGAAGTTCTGCGCGACGTTGACCGCGTCCTGGCCGGTCAGCGAGTCGACGACCAGCAGGATCTCGGCCGGGTTCGCGACGTCGGCGACCGCCTTCATTTCGTCCATCAACGCCTGATCGACATGGAGTCGACCCGCGGTGTCGAGCATCAGGACGTCATAGCCCTGGAGCTTGGCCGCTTGCATCGCGCGGCGGGCGATATCGACCGGCTGCTGGCCCTGCACGATCGGCAGAGTCGCGACGTCGATCTGCGTGCCGAGCGTCGCGAGCTGCTCCTGCGCGTTCGGGCGATTGACGTCGAGCGACGCCATCAGCACCTTCTTGCGCTCGCGACCGGCCTGGCCGAAATTGGCCTGCCCCGCCGCCAGCCGCTTGGCGATCTTGGCGGTCGTGGTCGTCTTGCCCGAGCCCTGGAGGCCGACCATCATGATGACGGCCGGCGGCGTGACGCCCAGCTCCAGCTCGACGGCATCCGAGCCGAGCATCTCGACCAGCGCATCGCTGACGATCTTGACGACCTGCTGCCCCGGCGTGACCGAGCGCAGGACGTTCTGGCCGATCGCCTTCTCGGTCGCCTTCTCGACGAACTCGCGCGCGACGGGCAGCGCGACGTCGGCTTCGAGCAGCGCGACGCGCACCTCGCGCATCGCCGCGCGCACGTCCGCTTCGGTCAGCGCACCCCGGCCGCGAAGGCGGTCGAAGACGCCGCCAAGTCGATCGCTCAGGCTTTCGAACATCGAAATACTCCCTACTACCGCTACCAAACGCAAAAGCGCCGGCGGGCGAAACCTCGCCGGCCAGCGTGCATCCTTGGATGCTCGTCATATGCGCCCCGTAACGGAACGTGGGCACCCACCTACTGGAAGGCCGGCGGAGATGCAAGATGCGTCGCGGGCCGGGCTGCGAAGCACCCGCATCGCCACTTTCGGCAGAGGCGGAAGATAGGGCTGGCCCCACCCTCGCGAGGAAACCCGCTAGCGCCGGCGCAACGTGGGAGTAATGCAGATCAACCAATCGCGTCCACGCCACGCCCCGTCCCGCGCCGGCTTCCCCTTAACACCTCCTACACCTCTCCCGTGCGACACCATGAACCAATCGAAGACCAGACAGGCCACCTCCATGACCGTAAAGTCGGCGGCGACGCATGCGCCCCGCAACATCAGTCGGGAATTCATGACCGGCGCCGTCACGGGCGCCGCGATCTTGCTGCTCGTCGGCACGGGTGGCACCGTGGTCGTCAAGGCGCTCGCGCATCTGCACGGCAGCAACGCGGTGATCGACCGTACGCTGATCGCTGCGATGCTGCTCAACATCGCATTGATCCTGTTCGGCTGGTTCCGCTACCGCGCGCTCGCCGTCGAACTCAGCGACCTGACCGAAGCCGGTCGCCGCGCGCAGGCGCTCTCGCAGCGCGATCCGCTGACCGGTTTCCTCAATCGCCGCAGCCTGTCCGAGGACGGCGCAACGCTGTTCGCCAGCGCCCGTCGCCGCGGCAAGGCGATGGCCACGCTGACGATCGACATCGATCACTTCAAGAGCGTCAACGACCTGCACGGCTATGCGGTTGGCGACCTGCTGCTCGCCCACGTCGCCGAGACGATCGCGGCGATCGCGCCCAGCACCAGTCTGCTCGCGCGTCTCGGTGCGGACGAGTTCGCCTGCGCGTTCGTGTTCGATTCCGCCCACAAGAACGTCGCCGACCGGATCGCCGAACGGATGGTCGCCGGTCTGGGCCTGCCGTTCCGCACCGACGGCGTCGATATCCATACCAGTGTGTCGATCGGCATCGCTCGTTCCGACGTCGATTGCGTTTCGGTCGACACGCTGTTGCGCAACGCCGACATCGCGCTTCATGCAGCCAAGACCGCCGGGCGCGGTCGCCATGCTTGGTTCGATCGATCGATGGAACGCTCGCTGCAACTGCGCGGTGAACTCGAAGCGGGACTGCGCAACGCGATTCCCGCGCAGGAGGTCGTTCCCTATTTCGAGCAGCAGGTAGATCTGACCACCGGCCGCATCACCGGCTTCGAGGTTCTCGCTCGCTGGGAACACCCGACCAAGGGCATTATCGCACCCGACGTCTTCATCCCGATCGCCGAAGACATCGGGTTGATCGGCGAGCTCTCGCTGTCGATCATGCGCCAGGCGTTCGCTGCGGCCCGCGACTGGGACGCCGGACTGACGCTGTCGGTCAACGTCTCGCCGGTACAGCTACGCGATGCCTGGCTCGCGCAGAAGATCATCAAGACGCTGGTCGAGACCGGCTTTCCCGCCAGCCGGCTCGAGATCGAGATCACCGAAAGCGCGCTGTTCGACAACCTCCCGCTCGCGCAGTCGATCGTCGGAAGCCTCAAGAACCAGGGCATCCGGATCGCGCTCGACGATTTCGGCACCGGCTATTCGAGCCTTGCGCATCTGCGGGCGCTGCCGTTCGACCGGATCAAGATCGACAAGAGCTTCGTCGGATCGATCCTCGACAACCCCGAGAGCATGGCGATCGTCAACACGATCGTGCGGCTGGGCGACAGCCTGAACCTGCCGACGACCGCGGAAGGAATCGAGGACGCAGCGATCGAGGAACGCCTGCGGGCGATGGGATGTGCGAAGGGCCAGGGCTATCTGTACGGGCGCCCGCTGGGTGCGGCGCAAGTCCGGCGCTTGCTGGCGGAGAAGCGGTTGCTGGCCCAGCGGCCGGACCGGGACGCGCCGCCGCCGCGGGGGATCGCACCTCGGTTGGCGGGGTGATTGCAATACACGCTTATTCTTGTGTGGCCTAACCCAACTTACGACCACCCCGGCGAAGGCCGGGGCCCAATTGGGAAGGTCCCAGTAACCGCGGGTAGTCCGTAGTTAGCAGCGTTCCCCAATTGGGCCCCGGCCTTCGCCGGGGTGGTGACTGATGGATGAGGAGCACCTCCATTACGCTAGTTCTCCCGCAAAAGGCGGAGCCCAGAACCAAGCAGTGCTGCGATTGGTAACTTAGGCCCGGCGTTCGCAGGAGAATGCAGGCGGACGCTATCCCTGAAACACCAACCGTGGACTTCCCCCCCCGCCCCTCCTAAATCGCGCACCATGCCATCTGCCCCGCAGCCAGAGGTCATCAGCCTCGGCTGCCGCCTCAACATCGCCGAAAGCGAGACCATCCGCGCACTCGTTGCCGGGCGGGACATGGTCGTGGTCAACAGTTGCGCGGTCACCAACGCCGCGGTGAAGGCGACGCGCGTCGCCATCCGCCGCGCCAAGCGCGATCGACCGGACGCCCAGATCGTCGTCACCGGATGCGCCGCGCAGATCGACCCGGCGAGCTTTGCGGCTATGTCCGAAGTCGACCGCGTCGTCGGCAATGCGGACAAGCTGACGTCGCAAGCCTGGCAGACTGACGCTCCGGTCGTCGTCTCCAACATTATGCAGGTCCGCGAGACCGCGCCCCACCTCGCCGCGAGCTTCTCCGCCCACGCTAGAGCGTTCGTCGAGGTCCAGAACGGCTGTGATCACCGCTGCACCTTCTGCGCGATCCCATTCGGTCGCGGCCCGAGCCGCTCGGTCCCCGCGGGCGCGGTTGTCGACCGGATTGCCGGCCTCGTCGACGCCGGCCACCGCGAGATCGTCCTCACCGGCGTCGACCTGACCAGCTACGGCCCCGACCTCCCCGGCGCGCCGACGCTCGGCCATCTCGTCGAGCGCATCCTGCACCACGTGCCGAAGCTCGAACGCCTGCGCCTGTCTTCGCTGGACGGCATCGAGATCGACGACCGCCTCTTCGCGCTGCTGACCGACCAAGCGCGGATCATGCCGCACGTCCACCTGTCGTTGCAGGCCGGCGACGACATGATCCTCAAGCGCATGAAGCGCCGCCATTCGCGCGCCGAAAGCGTTGCCCTCGTCGAGCGCCTCAAGGCAACGCGCCCCGACATCGCGATCGGCGCGGACCTGATCGCCGGTTTCCCGACCGAGGACGCGGCGATGTTCGCCAACACGCGCGCGCTGATCGACGATTGCCACATCGTCCACCCGCACATCTTCCCCTACTCGCCCCGCGCCGGCACCCCCGCCGCGCGAATGCCGCAGGTCGAGCCCGAAGTCCGCCGCCAGCGCGCCGCACTGCTTCGCGAGGCCGGCGAGACAGCGCGAGCGAACTGGCTGCAAACGCTGGTCGGCACGTCGCAGCATCTGCTAGTCGAACGCCCCGGCGACCGCGGGCATATCGGCAATTTTGCCGAAGTCTCACTGGACGAACACGCCATACCCGGCGACATCGTCCGCATCAGAATCACCGGCGCCACGTCCGACCGCCTCAGCGCAACACGAGAACCATCATGAGCACCACCCCCACTTGGCACGACAAGCTGATCGGCGGCTTCAAGCGCACCTCCGACCGGCTCGTCGGCAACCTCGCAGGGCTCGGCGGCGCGCGGTTGGATAATGCGACGCTCGACGATATCGAGGAAGCGCTGATCGCCTCCGATCTCGGCCCCGAGACCGCCGGCCGCATCCGCCACCGCCTCGCCGAAGGCAGCTTCGAACGCAACATGGAGGAACTCGGCATCCGCGTGATCGTGGCGGAGGAGGTCGAGAAAGTGCTCGCCACGGTCGCCAAGCCGATCGAGATCGACGCCTTCCCGCGCCCGCAGGTGATCCTCGTCATCGGCGTCAACGGCTCGGGCAAGACCACCACGATCGCCAAGCTCGCGCACCTGCTGATGGAGCAGGATTACGGCGTGATGCTGGCGGCCGGCGACACCTTCCGCGCCGCCGCGATCGGTCAGCTCCGCACCTGGGCCGAGCGCGTCGGCGTACCGATCGTGACCGGCCCCGAGGGCGGCGACGCGGCAGGCGTGGTGTGGGACGCAGTCAAGAAGGCGACCGAGACAGGCATCGACGTGCTGATCGTCGACACCGCCGGCCGCCTCCAGAACAAGCGCGAGCTGATGGACGAACTGGCCAAGATCCGGCGTGTGCTGGGTCGCATCAACCCCGAGAGCCCGCACGACATCGTCCTCGTGCTCGACGCGACGACCGGCCAGAACGCGCTCCAGCAGATCGAGGTCTTCAAGGAGGTCGCGGGCGTCACCGGCCTCGTGATGACCAAGCTCGACGGCACCGCACGCGGCGGCGTGCTGGTCGCGGCGGCGGAAAAATACGGCCTGCCGATCCACGCGATCGGGATCGGCGAGGGCATGACGGATCTTCGCCCGTTCGATGCGAACGAGGTGAGTCGGATCATCGCCGGCGTGGAGAGCATCCGGAAGTAACGCTTGCCCTGCCGCCCTTCCCCCGTTCGTCCTGAGCGAAGTCGAAGGACTGGTCAGCTTGTGGCAATGTCCTTCGACTACGCTCAGGACAAACGGCATCTTACCGTATTTCGTGGATAACCCAGTGACCAAGCCCCCCCTATCCCCCGGCCTCCGCATGGCGGTCGACTATGGCCCGCTCGCGGTCTTCTTCGCGGTGAACTTCCTCACCCCCGGCCTGCCGATAGTCCGCGTCGTCGCCGCCACCACCGCGTTCATTATCGCTACGATCGCCGCGATGATCGTGTCGAAGGTCAAGGCGGGGCATATCTCGCCGATGCTGTGGCTGTCGGGCGCGCTGATCGTCGTATTCGGCGGGCTGACGATCTATTTCCACGACCAGCGCTTCATCCAGATGAAGCCGACCATCATCTACGCGATGTTCGCGGCGATCCTGACGTTCGGGCTCGTCACCGGACGCCCGCTGCTCCAGTCGCTGCTCGCCACCGCTTACCCCGGTCTGTCCGCCGACGGCTGGCGCAAGCTCACGCGCAACTGGGCGGTATTCTTCGTGTTCATGGCAGTGCTGAACGAGGCGGTGTGGCGCAATACGACCTGGGATTTCTGGGTCGGCTTCAAGCTCTGGGGCGCCATCCCGCTGACGCTGCTCTTCGCGTTCGCCAACATTCCGATGCTGCTGAAGCACGGATTGCAAACGGGCGACAAAGCCGTCACCGACCTGCCGCCCGAAGGGTAACTTTCTTGTTCTCCCGCGAAGGTGGGAGTCCAGACTGTGCCCCCGCCTTCGCGGGGGAACAATCTTAGCTCGGCTTAGCCCGCGACCTTCGCGTAGCGCTCGCCGACGACGTCCCAGTTCACGATGTCCCACCAGGCCTTAAGATAGCCCGGGCGATCGTTCTTGTACGTCAGGTAATAGGCGTGCTCCCAGACGTCGTTACCGAGCAACGGCGTGCCGGGCTCCTTGGCGTCGTCCATCAGCGGGTTGTCCTGGTTCGGCGTGCTCGTCACCTTCAGCTTGCCGCTGTCGTCGGCGATCAGCCATGCCCAGCCCGAGCCGAACTGCCCCGCACCCTTGGTGTTGAACTCTTCCTTCAGCTTGTCGAGGCTGCCGAAATCACGATCGATCGCCTCGGCGAGCTTGCCCGACGGCGCCTGGCCGCTCTTGGCCGCCATCGTCTTCCAGAAGAAGTCGTGGTTCCAGAAACCGCCGCCATTGTTGCGGACC
This sequence comes from Sphingomonas faeni, assembly GCF_040407565.1. Lineage (GTDB taxonomy): Bacteria > Pseudomonadota > Alphaproteobacteria > Sphingomonadales > Sphingomonadaceae > Sphingomonas > Sphingomonas faeni_F. The sequence continues at coordinate 328,152 of NZ_JAPZPR010000003.1, read as the reverse complement.
AGCGGCGGCTGCGACGAGATCATGCCGAGGATGTCCTCGATCGACTTGCCTGCCAGCGCGGAGTCCTTCTCGACGCCTTCGTTCAGCTTCGCGGTATACGCCGCGTGATGCTTGTCGTGATGAAACTTCATCGTCTCCTGGTCGATCACCGGCTCGAGCGCGTCATAGGCGTACGGCAGCGGTGGGAGTTCGAAAGCCATGGGGGTTCTCCTTTATGGGGTCGGACGCTCAACGCCCGCGTGCTGCAAATGGTCCCGCAAAAGTCGTTGCGCAAGCGTACCTTCGATTGGATCGACGGGCCGTACAGGTCAGAAGGGCAGCGGGACGTTCTCGGCTGCATCGGGCGTATTCGGCTTTGCGCCCGGACGCGGCATTCGGAATGCCACCCGATCGACGCAGCCGACATAGCCCGTCGCCGACGCGGCCCACTTGGCGCTGCTCAGCATCTGCAATGCCTGTTCGCCGAACTCCGCCGACGGTTGCGACGCCAGCACACGCACATTGCCGGTCTCACCCCAGGATGCGACGTCGTAGCCTATGATCGCCCAGCCCTCGATCCAGCGCCGCCCGAAGTTCCGCGGATAGTTCAGCGGCGGCTTGGTCGCCCAGTCGGCTTTCAGCGGGCACGTGGCGTTGGCGGGCCTGAACGGCGCCTCTTCGGGTATCGGCGGCGGTGGTAGTGTCGCTGCGGCGATCCAATACGGATATTGGCAGCCCGTCCGCGCGCCAGGCGCAAATTTCGAGTCGGCGACCGCAGCGAGCGATGCCTTATCCAGCACCGCGTTGCCGTTGCCGGCCTCGTGCTTCAGATGGACCGGCTTGCCGCGCGCGTCGATATCGAACCCGATCATGCTCCAGCCAGCTTGACCCGGCTGCTTCGGGATCGAATCAAACGCCGGGAATGCCCGATTGCGGATTTCCGGCGGCGGATCGAAACAGGTCGAGCCGACGGGCCTGATCTGCGCGAACATCGCCGGCGTCGGCCGTTGTTCGGGAAACATGATATACGTCATCAGTGCCGTGACAGATGCCTCCAACACTGCGCTCGCAGCAGGAACGAACGTCAGGGAACAGCCCTGCCGCGGATTGCCTGGGGCGAACTTTGCCGCAACCAGAGCCGGCGCAAGATCGGTGCCCGCAGGGAGATATTCCTTCGAACCCCGGCCTACGTCGAGTGGCCGACCGGCGGCGTCGACCGTGAAGCTATAGTCGACGGATTTCAGGATGTTCGCCGCGCCGGACCAGCTGAGCGCGGGCATCGGCGCCGGCGCTTGTGAAAAGGCAATGGGCACGCCGCCGCAACGAACATTTTGCGGGGTCCAGGTCACCAACACCTGCCCGGCAGCGAGATTTGCGAATGGCATTGTCCGGGCGTGCGGAATGACCTCATGCGATGTGCCGACGATCGGCGGCGGCGGGACTTGCCCGTCGACGGCGACGCTCGATAGCGCGACCGTCAGCATCAACGCGGGTAATCTCGTCATGCCCATGCCCACTCCCCTGTCGAATGTCGCATCGTGCCGCGCAAATGCTACGCCCGCAAGTCGGTCAGGCAGCAGTCTTGCCGTATTCCTGTCGTGTCACCGGATGGCTCGACGACAGGCCGCCATCGACTGCGATGGCTTGGCCGTTGACATAGCTGGCGTCGTCGGAGGCGAGGAACAGCGCGACCTTGGCGAGCTCCTCGGGCTGCGCGCCGCGGTGGAGCGGGTTGAGGCGGCCGACGCGGTCCATCTTGTTCGCCTCGCGTGCGTAATCGAACACGGGCTTGGTCATGCCGGTCTCGGTCAGGCCGGGGCAGATCGCGTTGACGCGGACGTTCGAGCCGGTGAGTTGCTGGGCCGAGACGGCGGCGAGGTTGATGACGCCGGCTTTCGACGCGGAATAGGCGGGCGAGCCCGCGCCGGAGCGGATGCCGGCGACGCTGGCGGTGAGGACGATCGCGCCCTTTCCGCGCTCGGCGATGCGCGGCGCGGCGTGCTTGATCGCGAGGAACGGGCCGATCAGGTTGACGCGCAGCACTTCGGTGATGAGCGCGACGTCGGTGTCGAACAGGTTCGCCATGCCGCCCGAAATACCCGCATTGGCGAACATCACGTCGAGCCCGCCGAAGCTGTCGCAGGCGAGCGCGATCGTGCGGATCACGTCGTCTTCGAGGCCGGCATCGATGCGGATCGCCTTCGCCGTGCCGCCGGCCTGCGTGATCAGGTGCGCGGTTTCGTCCGCGCCCTCGGTCTTGTCGGCGACGACGACCTTGCCCCCTTCGCTCGCGAACAGGAGCGCGGCGGCACGGCCGATGCCGGAGCCTGCGCCGGTGACGATGATCGATTTGTCGGTAAAGCGCATCGCATGGTCCTTCGGTTAGATCGTGACGCCGCCGTCGATGACCATCGTCTGGCCGGTCATGAAATTGCTTGCCGACGACGCCAGGAAGACGACTGCCCCGGCGATCTCCTCGGGCTCGCCAATCCGGCGGAGCGGCACGCTGGTGTTCGCCGCCTCGATCCGCTGCGGGTCTTCCCACAGGGCGCGCGCGAAGTCGGTCTTGATCAGGCCAGGCGCGATGCAGTTCACGCGGACGTTCGACGGGCCGAACTCGACCGCGAGGTTGCGCGCGAGCTGCATGTCGGCGGCCTTGCTGATGCAATAGGCGCCGATCACCGGTGAACCGCGCAGCCCGCCGATCGACGAGATGATGATTATGCTGCCGTTGCGCCGCTCCAGCATCTCGGGCGCGACCATCTGGATCAGCCAGTGGTTCGAGACGATGTTGTTGTCGAGGATCTTGCGGAACTGGTCATCGGCGATGCCGGCCTGGGGCCCGTAATAGGGGTTCGAGGCGGCGTTGCAGACGAGGATGTCGATGCGGCCGAGCTGGGCGCGGGTCTGGTCGACGAGGTGCTGTAGGCCAGCCTTGTCGGAGATGTTGGCGGCGATGGCGATCGCGGTGCCGTCGCCGTGTCTGGCGTTAAGTTCGGCCGCGACGGCGTCGCAGGCGTCCTGCTTGCGGCTGGAGATCACGACTTTCGCGCCGTGCTCGGCGAGTTCGCGCGCGGAGGCCAAGCCGATCCCGCGCGAAGAGCCGGTTACGATGGCGACCATCCCGGTTAGGTCGAACTGCGACATTCTTGCTTCTCCCCTCCCGCATGCGGGAGGGGTCGGGGGTGGGCGCCCGGCCTCCGCAAACGGTATCGGTTATGGTGAGCGCGAGCCCACTCCTAGCCCCTCCCGCATGCGGGAGGGGGATGAATTACGCCCCCGCCTTCACCGCGAAGCCCCAGGCAGCGTCCGCCAGACCGTGGATCTTCGCGACCGTCTTCTCCGCCTGAGCGCTAGAAGCAGTGCCGTCGATGATGCGCTTCTTGATGCCCTGGACGATGCCGGTCAGGCGGAAGAGGTTATAGGCGAAATACCAGTTGAGATCGGGGACGCCATCGCGACCGGTGGCAGCACAATAGCGCGCGACGACCTGTTCGATCGTCGGGATGCCCGTCTCCGGGCCGGTCATGCCGAGCACCCCCGAGCGCCCCTCGGGTTCGGTCACCCAGCTCATCAGCAGATACGAGAAGTCCGCCAGCGGATCGCCCAGCGTCGACAACTCCCAGTCGAGCACCGCGATGACCTTGGGCTCGGACGGCGCGAAGATCATGTTGTCGATGCGGTAGTCGCCGTGGACGATCGAGGTCCGCGTCTGTTCGGGCAGCGTACGCGGCAGCCACTCGATCAGGCGTTCGACCGACTCCATATGCTCGGTCTCGGCGGCACGATATTGCTTGGTCCAGCGGCCGACCTGGCGCTCGAAATAATTGCCGGGCTTGCCGTACTCGCCGAGCCCCGCCGCCGCGTAATCGGTGTTGTGAAGCGCCGCGAGCGTGTCGACCATAGCCTCGTAATGCGCGGTGCGCTCGGACGGAGTCGCGCCGGGCATCGCGCCGTCCCAGATCGTCCGCCCTTCGACCATCTCCATAACGTAGAAGGCCGAACCGATGACCGCCGCGTCCTCGCAAAGACCATAGGGCCGAGGCACCGGGAAGCCGGTCGGATGGAGGCCCGCAATCACGCGGTATTCGCGGTCGACGGCGTGTGCGCTCGGCAGGATCGGCCCGAACGGTTTCCGGCGCAGCACATAGGCGCGATCCGGTGTATCGAGGCGGTAGGTCGGGTTCGACTGGCCGCCAGCGAACTTCGCGTAGGTCAGCGGGCCGGCATAGCCGGGCACGTTGGCCGTCATCCATGCGCCAAGCGTATCGAGGTCGAGACGGTCCTTGTCGCCAACTTCGATCGTGCCGACCATGCTGGTCGATGCGTCGCTCACGAGAAGGTGATCACGCTACGGGTCGTGTCACCGCGACGAAGCTCGTCGAACGCGTCGTTGATCCGCTCCAGCGGCATCCGGTCGGCGATGATCGTGTCGAGATCAAGCAACCCGCGCATGTAGAAATCGACCAGCCGCGGGATGTCGACCGGGAAGCGGTTCGAGCCCATGAAGCCGCCCTGCAAGCGCTTGCCCGACAGCAGGTCCATCGCCGACAGCCCGACCTTCTCGCCGAGCGGCATCATGCCGAGGATCGTAGCAGTGCCGCCGCGCCGCAGCACCTTTACAGCGGTTGCCGCCGATTGCGCACGCCCGACAGCCTCGATCGCGTGATGCACGCCGCCCTTGGTGATCGCGACGACCTCGTCCGCGGCGGTGTCGGAGAGCGCATCGATGCTGTGCGTAGCGCCGAGCTTCTCCGCCATCGCACGCTTCTCGGGTACCGGATCGAGCGCGATGATCTTCCCAGCGCCGGCGATCTTCGCCGCGTTGACGGCAGCGAGCCCGATCCCGCCGCAACCGACCACGCATACCGTCTCGCCCGGCGTCACATCCGTAGTGTTGAACACCGCCCCTGCCCCGGTGGTAATCGCGCAGCCGAGCAGCGCCGCGCGGTCCATTGGCATGTCGCGGTCGATCGCGACGCACGCGTGTTCGTGGACCAGCATCATTTCCGCGTAGGCGCTGAGGTTGAGCATCTGCGCGATCGGCCGATCGCCGAGCATGAGGCGCGGTGCGGCGCCCTTGGGACGGCGCACGCTGGCGTCGATGCACAGCGACATCCGGCCGGTGACGCAGAACTCGCACTGACCGCAAAACGCCGAGAGGCAGGTCACGACATGGTCGCCGACCTTCACGCCGCGCACTTCGTCGCCGACTGCCTCGACGACGCCGCAAGCCTCATGCCCGGGAATGGTCGGCATCACGTGCGGATAGGCGCCGTCGACGAAATGCAGGTCGGACCGGCACACGCCGACTGCCACGGTGCGGATCAGTACTTCGTGCGCCGTCGGCTTCGAGATGGTGACATCCTCGATACTGAGCGGGGTATTGGCTTCGAAAAGGACTGCGGCTTTCATGGGTAGGTGCGCTCCGAAACGAGACCGTCATCCTGACGAAAGTCCGGACCCAGAGCCAAGATCGTCGCGCTTGTGGCTCTGGGTCCTGGGTCGAGCCCAGGATGACGAAGAAGAAAAACGGACGGGGTTGGGTTTACCGGCTCACCCCGACATCCCCGCTGGACACCCCGCCCTTGCGGAAGTCGCCGTATTTCCCGAACTCATTGCGTGCGATCGAGCGGTTGTGGACCTCGTCCGGGCCATCCGCGAACCGCAGGGTGCGCATCGCCGCCCAGTCGTGCGCCAATCGGAAATCGCCTGACACCCCGCCGCCGCCATGCGCCTGGATCGCATCGTCCAGGATCCGCAACGCCATGTTCGGCGCGGCGACCTTGATCATCGAGATCTCGATCTGCGCGGACTTGTTGCCCGCCTTATCCATCATGTCCGCCGCCTTGAGGCAGAGCAGACGAGTCATCTCGATATCGATCCGCGCGGTGGCGATGCGCTCCTCCCAAACCGAGAAGTCGGCGATCCGCTTGCCGAACGCGACGCGGTCGAGCAGGCGTCGCGCCATCGCCTCGATCGCGGTCTCCGCCACGCCGATCGTCCGCATGCAGTGATGAATACGGCCCGGCCCAAGCCGCCCCTGCGCGATCTCGAACCCGCGCCCTTCGCCGAGCAGCACGTTCTCGACCGGCACGCGGACATTCTCCAGCACGACTTCGCCATGCCCATGCGGCGCGTGGTCATAGCCATAGACCGAGAGCATCCGCTTGATGGTCACGCCGGGCGTATCCATCGGCACGAGAATCTGGCTCTGCTGCTGGTGCCGCGATCCCTCGAAGCTCGTCTTGCCCATCACGATCGCGATCTTGCAGCGCGGATCGCCGACGCCGCTCGACCACCATTTGGTGCCGTTGATCACGTAGTGATCGCCGTCACGCACCATCGACGTCTCGATGTTGGTCGCATCCGACGACGCCACCGCAGGCTCGGTCATCAGGAACGCCGAGCGGATTTCGCCGCGCATCAGCGGCCCGAGCCACCGGTCCTTCTGCTCGCGCGTGCCGTAGCGGTGAAACACCTCCATGTTGCCGGTATCGGGCGCCGAACAGTTGAAGCACTCGCTCGCCCAGCCGACCTTGCCCATCTCCTCCGCGCATAACGCATATTCGAGATTGGTGAGCTGCGTGCCCTCGAACTCGAACGAATCGTCGACATGCGTCTGGCCCGAATGCGGCGGCATGAAGAAATTCCAGAGCCCGGCGGCCTTCGCCTTCTCCTTCATCTCCTCGATCACCGGAATCACCTTCCAGCGCTCGCCTTCATGCGCCTGCTGGTCGTAATCGGCCTGCCGGGGGCGGATATTGTGGTCGATGAAATCGCGGACCCGGTCCCGGAAATACGTCTCTCGTTCGCTCAGCGTGAAATCCATCGGGGCTCTCCGTTCATCGTCGCTTTTATGGCGGGTTAGACCATACCGCACATTCGGTAAAGCGTGCGGAGGCCCCCCGAAAGCATGTTTTCAAGTCCGCCCCGAAAGCGCCTAAAAAGCACTGTATCTTCAAATCGAAGCTGGTAGGGTGTTTCGATGAAGGTTCCGACAGAGGCCAGCGACGAGAGCGAACAGGGCACCAAGCGCTTCCGCGCGAAGCGTGACGCGATCCTCGCCGCGGCAGCAGAAGCGATCAACGAACAGAGTGCCAAGGGCATGACGTTCGCGGACGTGGCGCGCCGCGTCGGGCTCAACACGACGAGCGTTACCTATTATTTCAAGCGCAAGGAAGACCTTGCCGCCGCCGCGTTCGAGAACACGCTCGAATCGTTGATCGCGATGCTCGACGTCGCGATGGAAGAGGCGACGCCCGAGGATCGCGTACGGCGCTACCTCGCGCTTAACATGGATCGGCTCGCCCGCATCCAGCGTGGCGAGGAAAAGGCGTTCGCGGTCCTGTCCGATCTTCGTGCAACCGAGGAACCGATGCGCAGCCGGCTGATGGGCGGCTGGCGGGAGGTGTTCCGCCGCACGCGCCTGTTGTGGGGCCCGACCAGCTCGCGTGCGCAGACCGACCTCAACGGCGCCCGCGCGCACGTGGTGCTCGAGAATACGTTCTGGCTGCCGGCCTGGCTGAACCGCTACGAACCCGATCAATATGGCCGTGTCGAGGAGCGCCTGATGGACGTGTTCGCGCACGGCATCGCCGGCGAGGGCGCGACTTGGTCCCCCACCGTGCTTGACCTGAGCCACGACGAGGCGGAGCCCGGCCGCGAGGCTTTCCTGCTCGCAGCGACGCGCCTGATCAACGAGCTCGGCTATCGCGGCGCGTCGGTACAGAAGATCGCGTCCGAACTGAACGTGACCAAGGGCAGCTTCTACCACCATCTCGACGCCAAGGACGATCTCGTCATCGCGTGTTACCGCCGGAGCTTCGACACGATCGCCGATGCGCAGAGCCGCGGCGAGGCCGAAGGCGGGACTTATTGGCACAAGTTGTCCAGCACCGTCGCGACGTTGCTCGACGTGCAGTTCGCCGAGCGCGGGCCGCTGCTTCGCACGACTGCGTTGAGCGGTCTGCCGGTCGGCGTGCGCAACGCGATGGTCGACCGGTCGAACGGCATCGCGCGACGCTATGCGGGCATGATGATGGACGGCATCGGTGAAGGCTCGATCCGCGCGGTCGATGCGCTGATCGCCGCACAAGCGCTGATGGCGGTGCAGAACGCCGCTTTCGACATGCGCAAATGGGCGTCGACCATGCCGCGCGAGCGTGCCGTCGCGATGTACGCGTCGACGCTGATGTACGGCCTGTTCGACGACCGGATGGCCAAGGCCTGACCGCAGATCGGGTGCGATTGCATCCGTTACGGGTTGCTTACCATTCGTTAAACCGCGTGGCGTGATTCAGCCCCTCTCTGGAGGGTTTATGCATACGATCACCACCGATCTCGCATCCGGCATCATCGAGGTCGACGCGTCGGGGTTCTGGACGATCGAGCATGTCGAGGGCTTCCTCATCGACCTGGAGCGCGAGGCGCGCCGCGTACTCGCGACTGGCAAACGCCACATGCTGCTGTGCAATTTCTCCAAGTCCGCGATCCAGCCGCAGGAGGTGATCGCGATGCTGCAAAACACGGCGCGAACGCTGCCGCTCAAGTCGCGAAAGGTTGCGCTGTACACGAACGGCAAGCTTGCGCGGTTGCAGGTCAAACGGATCGCCGCGGTGCGCGACGACATGGCGGTGTTCGACGACCGCGAGACCGCGATGGCTTGGATGCTGGAGGATGGGCCCAAAGGATAGCTCGGCTGAGCAGTATTCCGACAATCATCCTGCGACCGTCTGGAGATCGCCAACGCGCCCCCACCTCGTCATCCTGACGAAAGTCAGGACCCAGGATTGCGAGGGACGGCGTTGGTAACTCTGCGTCCTGACTTTCGTCAGGATGACGGACGATGGCGCGTGTTACCTGGCCAACTCTTCGTCCCGCTTCAGCAGAACCCCGGCGCGCCAGTAATGGAACAGCGCCCACGGCGTCATCAGCACGATGATCACGAGTGCATAGCGCAGTGAATCTTCGCCGAATCCGGGTTTGAGCAAGTCGCTCAGCCAGCCGACGAGCGTCGGTCCGAGGCCGAGCCCGACGAGGTTGATCACCAGCAACGTGATCGCCGCCCACATCGCGCGGATCTGCAATGGCGCGAGATGCTGGATCAGCGCGAAGCTCGGCCCGAGATAGGAATTGGCGAACAACAGATAGACGAAATACCCACCGATCGCGACGAACGGCACGTCGATCAGGTAGAAGGCCAGCGCGAACGGGAGCGACAGGCCTTTCATCACCAGCACGACCCAGCTCTGGACATGCAGACCGTGTCGCTTCGCCATCACGTCGGCGATCTTGCCGCCCGCAAGCGCCGAGATCGCCCCGAAGAACGCACCAGGCAACGCGATATAGCGCGAGACGTCGAGCATCGACACACCGAGCGAGCGCTGCATATAGCTTGGCCCCCAGCCGGTCAGCGCATAGCCGATCATCGACATCAGCGTGACGCCGATCACCAGGTGTCGCGCCGGTGCACTCGCCCACATCGACGCGAACCCTTGTGCGACGCTCGGCATCGGCGTGACCGCGGTCGCACGCGCCGCGTCCGACAGTCCGCGACGCGGCTCGACCATGAACAGCCGGACCAGGATCGCAAGCGCGACGCCCGGCAGGCCGACGGTCATCATCGCGATCCGCCAGCCGTACGAGTGCGCGACGACGCCGCCGATCAGCGTGCCGAACCCCGAACCGAGGACCACGCCGAGTGAGTACACCGCCATCGCGCTCGCACGCTTCTCGGGCGGATAGAGATCGGCGATGATCGAATGGCTGGGCGGGCTCGACCCCGCCTCGCCGATCCCGACGCCGATCCGGAACAACATCAGCTGGGTAAAATTCTGCGCGAGCCCGCACAGCGCGGTCATCGCACTCCAGATCGTCAGGCTCGCGGCGATGATGTTGCGCCGGCTGGTCCGATCCGCGAGTCGCGCGACGGGAATGCCGAGCGTCGCGTAGAAGATCGCGAAGACGAGCCCCGACAGCAACCCAAGTTGCGTGTCGGTCAGCACGAGGTCCGCCTTGATCCGTTCGAGCAGGATCGCGAGGATCTGGCGGTCCATGTAGCTGAAGAAATATGTGAAGGTGAGCAGCGCGAGCGTCAGGCCCCGTCGCTTCATCGCCAGCGCATCGGCGATCTCGGGATGGGACTGATACGCTACGGCCATTGCGATACCTCGACGTCGAATAGCGGCAAAGGCTAGGGTATCCGCGCCGTACCAGACAAGCGAAACCTTTGCAGCGATCGGCCGCGGGACACCTCATACGGGCTGAAACGAGCTGCAAACCGGCGGCGCGGACGACGCCGAGAGACTTTCCTGCCACTATCTCGGGTCAAGTCGGGAATGGCGAAGAAGGACGGCGGAAGATGCGACCTCCGTGGGTCGCTCTTCCGCCTTATCCCCTCTCCAACCTCGTGGCCGGGCTCATCGATCCATCGGCGATGGAGCGGAGCGTCCGGGCAATCTGAATACCGGGTATGCGGCTCCCTCGCACACAAAACCGGCGTTGCAAAGGTTCTTTTCGTACAGGCGCCATTGCTGTCGAACCACTTCGCCCGCCTTGGTCGGGATGCAATCGATTGAACGCGGTGAAGAGCTTGATTGTGAAGTTCACCTACTGTGCGCCGGCCCTCGCCGCGGCAGTGAGTCTTGCGTAGCGAGTGCCCCTAATGTTGCGTCATTCCGGGCCCTCACCCTTCGCGACCGGGGCGTCGCGAAAGGGCGACGTCGAGATGCCCGCCGCCATCGAGCAGCAACACCTCGCCCGTCATCACGCGGCTCATCGGATCGAGCAGCATCTCGATCGGGCCCGCTATATCCTCGGGAGAGGTCGCCAAGCCCATCGGCACGGACGCGGCGACCTTGGCGTTCAGCGTGGCAAATCCTTCGGCACCCAGCCGGTTCTCGTACCAGCCGGACGCGACATAGCCGGGCGCGACCGCGTTGACGCGGATTTCCGGCGCCAGGACTCGCGCCAGACTTTTGGTCATCGTCACCAGCGCGCTTTTCGAGGCGGCATAGGCGACCGACGATCCCATCCCGAACACCCCTGCCACGCTCGCCACGTTGACGACCGCGCCCATCGGGCTTGCGCGCAACGCCGGAGCGCAGGCGCGAACCATCTGGAAGGGTGCAATCGCGTTCAGCCGGTAGATGTCGATGAAATCCTCCGCGTTGAGCGCGTCGAGATCCTCGTGTGCGGCGAACTTCGTCTTGCCGGCATTGTTAACGAGGAAATCGATCCGCCCGAACGCGTCGGTGGCCGCCAGCGCCAGCGCGCGACAGGCGTCGTCGCCGACAATGTCCGCCTGCACCGCAATCGCGCCCTGCCCCACCTCCGCGGCGAGCGCCTCGGCCTCGGCGCGGCTGGTCGCGTAGTTGATCACGCACGACACCCCGCGTGCCGCCAGTCGCCGGACGACCGCAGCGCCGATGCCCGTGCCGCCACCCGTGACGATCGCGACCGCGCCTTGCAGGACGTCGCTCACGCCTGCGCACTCGGACGAGCGGACGCGCGGAGGTGCCAATCCTTCAGATGTGTCAGTTCGCCTGGCATCGTCACGCCGACGAACGTCGCGAAGTCGATCGTCGTCAGCAGGACGATGTCGGCGATCGTATAGCGCTCGCCGTCGAGCCAGTCGCGCCCGTCGAGCGCGTGGTCGAATTCCGCCATCGCGGCCAGCACGCGCGGGCGCTGGCTCTCGCCGAACTCGGTATATTGCGGCTTCACGATGCGGGCGGTCCAGGGGTGCGTGTGCAGCCAGACCATCGACAGCGGCGTCATCAGGCGGAGTTCGATACGCCTGGTCCACATGTCGATCTCGGCGATGTTGTGCGCGCCGTGGCCGAACATCGGCGGATCGGGATGCAGCACTTCGAAATAGCGGCAGATCGCAACGCTCTCGGTCAGCACGCGCCCGTCGTCGAACGCGAGCGCGGGCGTCTGGCCGAGTGCGTTGACCGACAGGAACGCCTCGGCCTTGTGCTCGGCCTTCGGGATCGAGATCTGCGCCATCGGCACGCGGAGATGCTTCTCGGCGAGGAAGATGCGGACGCGGCGCGGGTTTGGCGCGGGCAGCGCACTATCGTAGAACAGCATCGGCGTCTCCTCGATATCGGTTTTCGAATATACCGTATGGCATTGCCAGGCGCGTTCGCCTAGCGATGCGCGGATGACGACTGCCGCAGAGATGCTCGCCAAGGGCTTCGCCACCCTGCCCGATTTGATCCGCGCGCATGCGCTCGAACGCGGCGATCGTACCGCCGTGGCCGACGCGCAGGACAGTATCGACTACCGGACGCTCGATGCTGTGATGGACCGGGTCGCTGCGGCGTTGCAGCGAGACGGGGTCGCGCCGGGAACCGCGGTGGCGATCGTCGCGGCGCCGACGACCTATTACGCCGCGGCATTCCTTGGTGCGGTACGCGCAGGCTGCGTCGCGACGCCGATCGCGCCGTCCGCCACGCCGGCGGCGATCGGGGCGATGATTGCGGACAGCGGCGCGCCGATCGTGTTCCTCGATGCGGAGAATGCTCGGGCGTTGGAGGGGCAATCTTTGTCGACGCGCGTGGTCGTGTTCCCCCGCGAAGGCGGCGGCCCAGACTGGGCCCCCGCCTTCGCGGGGGAACACGCTTTCTACCATTTTGTAGACTGGCTCGCTCTCGATGGCGCCAAGCCAATCCCTGTCGCGATCGCACCCGAAGACCCGTTCAACATCATCTATTCCTCTGGCACCACCGGCACGCCGAAAGGCATCGTCCAGAGCCATGCAATGCGCTGGGCGCATATCGCGCGGAACACCGCCGCCGGGTTCGATACCGCGGTGACGATGATCGCCACGCCGCTCTATTCGAACACCACGCTGGTCAGCTTCCTGCCGACGCTCGGCTGGGGCGGAACGGTGGTGCTGATGAAGAAGTTCGACGCACGCGCCTATCTCGAACTCGCCGAACGCCATCGCGCCACGCACACCATGCTCGTTCCGGTCCAGTATCAGCGGATCATGGCGTTGCCCGATTTCGACGCCTTCGACCTGTCCACCTTCCGCTTCAAGACCAGCACCAGCGCGCCGTTCTCCGCCGCGCTGAAAGCCGACGTGGTCGCGCGCTGGCCGGGCGTGTTAGTCGAATTCTACGGCATGACCGAGGGCGGCGCGAGTTGCGCGTTGAACGCGACCGCCAACCCGACCAAGCTGCACACCGTCGGCCAGCCGATGCCGGGCCACGAGATCCGCCTGATCGACGACGACGGCAACGAGGTCGCGCCCGGCGAGATGGGCGAGGTCGTCGGCCGCAGCCCTGCGATGATGAACGGCTATCACGGACGCGCCGAGGCGACCCGCGACGCCGAATGGCGTGATGCGGACGGCAACCGCTACATCCGCCACGGCGATGTCGGGCGGTTCGACGAGGACGGTTTCCTCACGCTGATGGACCGGAAGAAGGACCTGATCATCTCGGGCGGGTTCAACATCTACCCATCGGACCTGGAGGCCGTCTTGGCCCGGCACCCGGCGGTGGCGGACTGCGCGGTGATCGGCGTTCCGTCCGAAGCCTGGGGCGAAACGCCGGTTGGCTTCTACGTACCGCACGCTCACACGACGGAAGATACGCCCACGATCCTGGCGTGGGCGAACGCGCAGCTCGGCAAGACGCAGCGGCTGTCCGCGCTGCACGTCGCGGACGAACTCCCCCGCAGCGCGATCGGCAAAGTGCTCAAGCGCGAACTGCGCGATCGGCTCGCATCTACGGCCCCGTCATCCTGAGGAAAGTCAGGATGACGACGGAGGCAAGCTCGGGGCTCGCCGCGCACAATCACATGCAGACGAGAAAGATACGCTCATGACAACCCTCAAACAGGCGATCGACGCGCTCAAGCCGATCGAGGGCGGCTGGCGCGGCACCGTGCCCGAGAACTGGACGCAGGGGCGCACGGCGTATGGCGGTTTCTCCGCGGCGTTGGCGCTGCATGTCGCGCAGCAGTCCGATATCGACCTGCCGCCGCTGCGGTCCGCGCAGGTGTCGTTCATCGGGCCATTGTCGGGTGATATCACGATCCGCGCGAGCCGGTTGCGGCGCGGACGCAACGCGGCCTTCGTCCAGGCCGACGTCGAGAGCGCGGCCGGGCTCGGGTTGCGCGCGACGTTCGTGTTCATGGCGGCGGTCGAATCGCGCGTCGATCACCAGACCGGCAGTGCGCCCGACTTCCCGGTGCCGGGGCCGGACACGCAGACGTTCCGCGGCCACAGCGCGGTCGCCTTCTCGCGGAACTTCGACCTGCTCGATCGCCGCGACGACAGCGTCGGGCCTGCCGAATGGCTGCGCTGGGCGCGGCTGGTCGAACGCGAGGGCCTCGATCCGATGGTCGAGCTGATCGCGATCGCCGATTGCCTGCCGCCCGCCGCGCTGAAGCTGCTGGGCGGCCCCGCCCCGCTCAGTTCGATGACGTGGCTGCTCAACATCCTCGGGCCGCAGCCAGTGACGCAGGACGGCTGGTGGCTGCTCCGCGCGACCACCGACTACACAAAGGACGGCAGTTCGAGCCAGCAGATGGCAATCTGGAACGCCGACGGCACGCCGGTCGCCGAACAGATGCAGAGCGTCGCGATCTTCGCCTGATCCTGGCCGACCACGACACATATCCCGACACATCTTGCGACAGTTTGGCGCGCGCCCGACAAACCCGTGGCACAGGTCGGGTCGATAAGAGCGACTATCGGTGCGGATCGTCCTCGCCGAGCGGAGACTTCCGATGCGCAAGACCCTCTTCAGCCTGGTAGTCGCGGCAAGCGCGCTAACTGCCGCCACTGCGAATGCCCAGGGGGCGCCCGCCCCCGCCCCAGGCCGTGCCGCGCTCACGCGCGCCGACGCGATCGCGCAGGCCACCGCCCGGTTCGTGCAGATGGACGCCAATCATGACGGCCTCGTCAGCGCGACCGAGATGCAGGACTATCGCACCGCAATGCACGACCGCAGGATCGCGCGCGGCGGCGGCGATCGTGACCGCGAAGCCGGCGGGATGGGCCGTGGCGGTATGGGCGGCGGCAAAGACGGCGGCATGGCGCGCCCCAGCATCACCCAGGCGACGTTCGAGGCGCGCGCCGCCGAGCGGTTCGACCGGACCGACACGAATCACGATGGCGTGATCGACGCCACCGAACGCGCCAACCGCGCCGAGATGCGGCATCTCGATCGCCAGGATCGCCGCGAGGGCAAGTCTTCTGCGCCCGCTCCCGGCCAGTAATCACCGGCGTCGGGCTGGCGGGCGCCGCCGGACCGGTTCTTCCCCTGGACAGGCAACATGCTAGACACCCCTCCCATGGGAGATACGCCGCATCTGCTGCTCGTCGACGACGAGCGCTCGATCCGTGAACCGCTGGCGGTCTACCTGACGAAGCAGGGTTTCCGCGTAACCCAGGCGGGCGACGCGGAGAGCGCGCGGACGCGGCTGGCCGCCTATGCGATCGATCTCGTCATCCTCGACATCATGATGCCGGGTGAGGACGGGCTGTCCCTGTGTCGCCACATCGCGGCGACCAGCGACGTGCCCGTGATCCTGCTGACCGCGCGCGCGGAAGAGACCGATCGGATCGTCGGGCTCGAAATGGGCGCCGACGACTATGTCGTGAAGCCGTTTTCGCCGAGAGAACTCGCGACCCGTGTTAAGGTGGTGCTGCGACGCGCCACCGCAGGCGGGTCGCGTCAGCATGCGCCTGAGAGCAGCTCCTACGGGTTTGCGGGCTGGGTCCTGAAATCGGGCGAGCGCGCCTTGGTCGACCGCGAAGGTGTGTCGGTGCCGCTGTCGACCGGCGAGTACAACCTCCTGCTCGCGCTCGTCACACGCCCGCGCCAGGTGCTCACGCGCGATCAGTTGCTCGATCTGACCCAGGGCCGTGAGGCCGGCGCGTTCGATCGCGCGATCGACAACCAGATCAGCCGGTTGCGGCGCAAGATCGAGGCCGACGCGAAGGCGCCCGAGCTGATCAAGACGGTCTGGGGGGGCGGCTACACGCTCGCCGCCGAAGTGACGCGCCTGTGATTGCACGCCTGTGACTCCTCGCGCGTGACGCGATTCCGGCCCTGGCCGCGCAGCCTCGCCGGGCAGATGGCGCTGCTGATCGCGCTTGCGTTGTTCGTGGCGCAGGCGATCAACTTCGGCCTCATCCTGCGCGATCGGATCGAGTTTCGCCTGGCGCAGGCGACGCGACCGGTCGCCTCCCGGATCGCCGACGCGCTCGACCGCGAGGCGCATGGCGGTCGGCCGCTTACCGCGGATCGCGGCCGGGTCCGCCGCCTGACAGCCGATCCGATCCCTCCAACCGGATACGAACGGCATCCCGAAGTCGCCGCCGAACTGCGCCGCCAACTCGCCGAACAGGGCGTCACGGTCGGACGGATCGACACCGGTCTTCGCCCGTCTCCCGACGATGACGACGGCTGGGCGAGCAACGACCGGAGCCGCGCGATGGACCACGCGATGAACCGACGCGGCGATCGCGACGGCGCCGCGCTTTCGATCGCGGTGGAGCAGCCCGGTCGCGGCTGGCTGACGATCACCGCGCCCTGGCCTCAGCCGGGCCCCCGCCTGCTGATCGCCTTGCTCAGCCAGACCGCGATCCTGTATATCATCGTGCTGCTGCCCGTCCTGTGGATCCTCCGTCGCCTGTCGCGCCCGCTGCGCGATTTGCGGACCGCAGCCGAGCGGTTTCGCCCGGGAGAGCCCGGCACGCCGATGCCCGCCGAAGGGCCGGACGACGTCGCCGCGCTCATTGCCGCGTTCAATGCGCTCCGGTTGCGGGTAACCGCGATGCTCGACGAGAAGGATCGGATGCTGGGCGCGATCGGGCACGATCTGCGCACCCCGCTGGCGGCGCTGCGCGTGCGGATCGAGTCGGTCGAGGACGACACCGATCGCGCGAAGATGATCGATACCGTGGCGGAGATGAACCGCACGCTCGACGACATCCTGTCGCTGGCGCGGCTTGGGCGCCCAAGCGAACCACCGACCGATGTCGACCTGGCGGCACTGGTCGACGCGGTGGTCGAGGACTTCCGCGATCTTGGCTGCGAGGTGAGCTTCGTCGAGGCGGACCGGTTGCGGATGCGGTTGCGGCCATCACTGATGCGCCGCGCGGTGCGCAACCTGATCGAGAACGCGGTGAAGTACGGCGTCTCGGCGGAAGTGCGGGTCGAGGTGGGCGCAAGCACGGTGGCGATCGTCGTAGCCGATCACGGCCCGGGCATTCCCGAGGACCGGATGGGCGACGTGTTCGACGCCTTCACCCGGCTGGAAAACTCGCGCAACCGGGAGACGGGGGGGATCGGGCTGGGGCTATCGCTTGCCCGCGCCATCGTTCGTGAGGCCGGCGGCGAGATTCGTTTGGTGAACCGGGTGGACGGCGGCCTCGACGCGATCATCGAACTGCCGCGTTCGACCTGACGCTCCGTCACCCTGACGAAAGTCAGGGCCCAGAATTACGGACGATGCCGCTCGTGGCTCTGGGTCCTGACTTTCGTCAGGATGACGGAGTGTTCTCGAAGACCGCCACACTCCGCCACCCCGCCACGTCTCAGTCCTCCATGATCCGGCTATGCTGCCGCGTATCGCGCATGCGCAGGTACACGATCAGCGACACGCCGATCATCGCGGTGACATACCAGTAGAAGCCGCGCTCCATGCCCTCGTTCTTGAGCCACAGCGCGACATATTCCGCCGTGCCGCCGAACATCGTATTCGCCAGCGCGTACGGCAAAGCCACCCCCAGCGCGCGGATATGCGCCGGGAACAGCTCGGCCTTCACGACCGCGTTGATCGCCGTGTAGCCGGTCACGATGAACAGCGCCGCGACGACCAGCGCGAAGGCAAGATACGGGTTCGTGGCGGTTTCCAGCACGGTGAAGATCGGCACCGTGAACAACAGCCCGGCGATCCCGAACCCCACCATCAGCGGCTTGCGCCCGACGCGGTCCGACAACGCCCCGGCGACGGGCTGGAACGCCGCATACAGCGCCAGCGCCGCGGTCATGATCAGCGTCGCGGATTCGCGGCTGAAGCCACTCGTGTTGACCAGGAACTTCTGCATGTACGTGGTGTACGCATAGAAGGCGAGCGTACCGCCCGCGGTCAGCAGCATCACCGTGAACGCCTCGCGCGGGTATTTGCTGAACAACTGCCAGCCGCTCGACTTTTCCGCACCGTCGGTCTTGGCCTTCTGGTAGCTCTCGGTCTCGAGCAGCCCACGACGGATACGGAACACGACGATCGCAAGCACGCCGCCGATCGCGAACGGAATGCGCCAGCCCCACGCATCGAGCTGGCCGGTATCGAGCGTCGCCTGCAGCAGCAGCAACACGCCGAGCGCGAGCAACTGTCCGGCGATCAGCGTGACATACTGGAAGCTGGAAAAGAAACCGCGTCGCGACTTCCCCGCCATTTCGGAGAGATACACCGCGCTCGCGCCATATTCGCCGCCGACGCTGAGGCCTTGCATCAGCCTTGCGAGGATCAACAGTGCAGGCGCGACCCAGCCGATCGTCGCGAAGCCCGGCGTGATCGCGATCAGGAACGAGCCCGCGCACATCAGCGTCACCGACAATGTCAGCCCCGCCTTGCGCCCGCGCCGATCGGCGTAGATGCCCATCACCCACGCGCCGATCGGCCGCATCAGGAAGCCGACCGCGAACACCGCAGCGACGCTCATCAACTGCGCGGTCGGATTGCCCTTGGGAAAGAACACCGGCGCGAAATACAGCCCGAATGCCGAATAGACGTACCAGTCGAACCACTCGACGAGATTGCCCGCCGACCCGCCAAGGATGGACTTCAGGCGGGTCTTCTGGTCGTGCTCCATCACTTTACCTCCTGCGTCGGGAAACCGCGCTTCTTCAACAATGCGTTCACGTCGGGATCACGCCCGCGGAACGCGCGGTACGCCTCGGCGCGATCGGTCTCGTTACCCGTCGACAACAGGATCTTCGCGAACCTGTCCGCCGTCGGCTTGTCCCACGGACTGCCCGCCTCCTCGAATGCCGCGAAGGTGTCGGCGTCCATCGTCTCGGACCAGAGGTAGCTGTAATAGCCCGCCGAATAGCTGTCCGACGCGAACAGATGCTGGAACTGCGGCACGCGGTGGCGCATCACCAGCTGCTTCGGCATGCCGATTTCGGCGAGCGTCGCGGCCTCGAACGTGTCGGGATCGATCACGCCGTCGGGCACGGTGTGGATCTTCATGTCGACGATCGCCGACGAAAGATATTCCGCGGTCTTGAAGCCTTCGTTGAACTTGCTCGACTGCTCGATCTTGTCGAGCAACGCCTGCGGCATCGCTGCCTTGGTCTGGTAATGCCGCGCATATTTGTCGAGCACGTCGCGGGTCAGCAGCCAATGCTCGTTCACCTGGCTCGGATACTCCACGAAGTCGCGCGGCGTGCCGGCGAGCCCCGGATAATAGACGTTCTGGAGCATCGCGTGGATCGCGTGGCCGAACTCGTGGAACAGCGTCTGCGCATCGTCGAGGCTGATCAGGATCGGCTCGCCAGGCGCACCCTTGGCGAAATTGTTGTTGTTCGACGACAGCACGAGCTGCGCCGGCGCGAGCCCCCGCTGCCCGCGATACGTGTTCGCCCACGCGCCAGATCGCTTGCCCGTCCGCGCGAAATCGTCGCGGTAGAACAGCCCGACGTCCTTGCCGTTCTTGTCGGTCACGCTCCACACGCGCATGTTCGGCTCGAACACGGGAACGGTGCCGGTGATCTCCTTGAAGTTCAGCCCGTACAGACGGTTGGCGGCGTACAGCGAACCCTGGATGATGTTGCCGAGCTCGAAATACGGCTTCAGCTGCGCCTGATCGAGGTCGTACCGGGCCTTGCGCACCTTCTCCTGGTAGAAGCGGTAATCCCACGGCTCGATCGTCAGCGAGGTGCCGGCGACCTTCTGCATGTCCGCGACTTCCTCGCCGACGCGTGCCTTGGCGGCGGGCCAGACGCGCATCATCAGGTCCATCGCCGCGGCGGGGGTCTTCGCCATCGTGTCCTGCATCCGCCAGTCGGCATGCGTCTTGAACCCGAGCAGGTGCGCGCGATCGGCCCGCAGCTTGACGATCTGCGCGATCGTCGCATTCGTGTCATTCGCGTCGCCATTGTCGCCACGGTTCACGAACGCGCGCCACACCTTCTCTCGCAGCGCACGGTCCGTCGCATAGGTTAGCACGGGATCCACCGCCGAGCGCGTGTTGACGATCGCGAAGCCCGGCAGCTTCCGCTCGATCGCAGCGGCCTTGGCCACCGCCTTCACGCTATCGGGGAGCCCGGCGAGTTGCGCCTCGTCGGTAACCGAGATCGCCTTGCTCTCGTCGGCAAGCAGCTTCTCGCCGAACGTCGAGAACATCGTCGCAAGCTGCTGGTTATACTGGGAAAGCTGAGCCTTCTGCGCGTTGGTAAGCTTGGCGCCCTGGCGTACGGAACTGTCATACATCCGCGTCACGAGCCGCTGTTGCTGGGCATTCAAACCGCTCGTGGTGCGCGCAGCATAGATCGCCGAAATGCGCGCGAACAATGCCGGATCGAACGTGATCGCATCCGCCGCAGCCGAGAATTTCGGCGACCATTCGCGGTCGAGCTTCTGGTACGCGGGGGTGTTCATGTTGCCGGTCATCACGCCGAACAGCGTCATCACCTGCCCGTAGCGTCTCCCCGCCACTTGCATCGGCGCGATCGTATTGGCGAAATCGGGCTTGGCAGGATTATCGGCGATCTTGCGATACTCCGCAGCGCGTTCGGCAAGGGCCGTTTCGAACGCCTGCGGAAACAGCTTGGGACGAACCTTGTCCCAGGGGGGTACGCCACCAGCGGGCCCCGTCCAGTCGGCGAGCAGGGGATTGGCGGCGGGTGTCGTGGCCGGCCCGTTCGGCGATCCCGCCTGGCCCGAGGCGGACTGAGACGCCATCAGTGCGGCTGCGCTGACGGCGAGGTATAGAAACTGCACATGGATCTCCCGGTCGATGTCCCGGGTAGCATAGACATAAAGTTACGTGGCGGAACCCTGCCCTGCCCCGGTCCTCAGCCTTGGTCCTCAGTTTTGATCGTTAGCCGACTGGGTAGCGGCGATCCGCGCCGCCTCGATCAGCCGCCGCCCCGTTTCAGCGGCAGCATCGGGCGTCATCGCCACCGCGACGCCGTCCGGCCCGTCGAGCGTAACCTGTCCCTGTTCCGCGGTCGCGATGCCCGGCCGGGTTTCGGGCGTCAGCATTCCCATGATCACTCTCTCCCAAAGCCGTCGAAACGTCCGATCAGCCGTCTCGGGTTCCGTACAGATATTGCGGTTCGAACTCGGCGATCGCAGCCAGCCCCTTCAGATCGGCAATATGCGCCTCGCCGCCTTTGTAGGTCAGCAGGCCGCGCTCGCGCAGGACGCGCAGCACACGATTGACGTGAACCCCCGTGATACCGCACGCCTCCGCCAGATCGGGCTGCGTCATCGCCATGGTGAAGCGACCATCCTGTGCTAAACCGACCATCTCGAGCCGCGTATAGAGTTCGCAGAAGAGGTGCGCGATGCGCCCCTCCGCCCCCAATCGACCGAGCCGGAAAATCCACTCGCGGTGCATCGCGGCGTCCAGCAGCGTGCTGAACCACAACATCCGGGTCAGGTGCGGAAAGCGCTCGGTGATCGACTGCAGTGTCCGATGCTCGATAGTTGCGATCTTCGCAGGGCCGATCGTCGCCACGTCGTGATCCAGTCGCTTCATCGGAAACCCGTGCAGGTCGACGAAATCGCCCGGCACATGCACCGCGACCAACTGCCGCTGGCCTTGGCGATCGTCCATGTAGCGGCAGATAAATCCTTCGAGCAGCAAGGTGCTCACCTCAACCCGCTCGCCGGCGCGGACCATCAGATTGCGCCCCGGCAGGGATCGCACTCCTGCGATGCTGTCCTCCAGAACCTGCTTTTCTTCGTCGGTCAGTTCGCTGCGACCGCGACCCATCAGAAACTTGCTCGAGATCATAGGCCCCCCTCCGGCGACGGCCCCGGTGCGTCAACACGACCGTAGGAGACCAGCACGGGATTCATACTGATCCATATCAAAAGTCGTCGCGCAAGCGCAACAATGCCGCTCGTTGTCGGTTCCTCGGCGATCATGTATCCACCAATATTTCAGAACGATCATCCTCTCGCCCGCACTTTCATCGCCGGCGTTCAGGATCCGCAATTCCCCTGCGTCGGCGCAAAATCCGCGCTCGCCAAGGGCCAGATGGACATTCTCGTCGCGCGCGATTTGCGCTCCGCTTGGGATGACATGAGAATTTCTCCGGCGCTCGGCGAGACCGTCCGCAAATACCGCGAGGATCGTGCGATCTTCCGCACGTTGATCATACTGTTCGAAGCGCCTGCTTTGCTGTCGGAAGAGGAGTTCGAGGCACATCTTTGGGAGCGTGCTCAATCACTTAGCGATAAGGACGAGTGGCTTGGCTATCGTCCCGACCCGTCGGTGAGCAGCGATCCGGACGATCCGCATTTTTCGCTGAGCTTCGCGGGCGAGGCCTTCTTCGTCGTTGGCCTCCACCCGAATGCGAGCCGGCCGGCGAGACGGTTCGAGACACCGGCAATGGTGTTCAACCTGCACGATCAGTTCGAGGTGCTCCGCGAACAGCAGCGCTACGACAAGCTGCGCAGTTCGATCCTCGCCCGCGACCTGCAGCTTGCCGGGTCTATGAACCCGATGCTGGCTCGGCACGGCGAAAGCAGCGAAGCACGCCAATATAGCGGTCGCGTCGTCGACGATTCCTGGAAATGTCCGTTCAAGCGAGGCGCCGCACATGGCTGATATTCAGACGATTCCGCCTCGTTCCGGCGCCGGCTTCACGCTCGATCGCGGCCAAACTTTGACCGTGATAGATCCGCAGGGCCGGCAGGTATCGGACCTGCTGGCGTTTAATCGCAGCGACATGCGCGAGGCGATCTCGTCGGGACGCACGCTCGACTACGCGAACCGGCTGTATCTGACGACGGGCGACATGCTGTATTCGAACCGCAGCAACGTGATGCTTGCGATCATCGCGGACGATGTCGGCCGGCATGATTTCCTGCTGACGCCGTGCTCGAAGGAAACCTTCGCGATCATCTACGGCGATACCGATCCCCATCGCGGCTGTTTCGGCAATCTGGTCGAGGCGCTGGCGCCTTGGGGGATCGAACCGGACCAGATACCGGTCGCCTTCAACTGCTTCATGAACGTGCCGATCGACGGGGCGACGGGGGCTTTCACTGTCGAACCGCCGTTGAGCAAGCTGGGCGATTCGATCGTCTTCCGGGCCGAAATGGACTTGGTGATCGGCCTGACCGCCTGCTCGGCGCTGCAATCCAACGGTGGCAGCTTCAAGCCGATCCAGTATCGCATCGACTGACCGCAATCGTCACACGTGGTGGCGTTCCTTACAATTTATGTCATGTTTGTCACCTTGGGGTCATCGTTCCGCAAGCCGTAAAGGACGAAAGCGCGGCGATCGACGATAAGGCTATTCTGATGAGCGGCTTGACGTATCTATACCGAACCTGTGTGCTGGTTTTTAAAATGCCCGCCGCGTTGAGGGCGATGGAACAGGACGCGCAGCCGCCGGCAAGACGCGCCAGACCCTATCCGGCTCAACAGACCCATGTCGGCGTCGAACACGGCGTGGCGATCGCCTGCATCGCACTGGCGATCGTGGTCGCCGGCGCTTTCCGCATGGGAATCATCGTCCCGGGCCCGGGCTTCGAAGCAACGGCGAAACGCGAACTGGCGTTACTGCATCATCTCCAGCGAAGCCCGAGAGACACGGTGACCACCGGGGGCTGACCGGCTGCCGTAACGTCGCGTCGTAGCACGATGCAGACCGCGGCCAGCAATACCAGGTCACCGACCAACGGCGATTTCGAATTTCATGCGCGATGTTGGCGCACGACACCGGCCGCGGGCCATTCGCGCACAGGCTCATCGTCATGAACGATTAGTGGTTGGTGCCCCTGGCCGGAATCGAACCAGCATGCCTTGCGGCAACCGATTTTGAGTCGGTCGCGTCTACCAATTTCGCCACAGGGGCAGCGGCGGGTTGGCTAGACGAAGCTTTCGTCCGCCGCAAGCTGTCTTGATGGGAAAACGCATCCGTTCAGTTTCTCGGTGGTTGGCGACGATAGCTTAGCGCTTCGGCGATGTGGATGCGGCCTACGGTCTCGCTACCGGCGAGATCGGCGATCGTGCGGCCGACGCGAAGGATGCGCGTGTAGCCGCGCGCGGTCAGGCGCATTGCTTCGGCGGCTTGGGCGAGCAGTTTGCGGCCAGCTTCGTCGGGTGTGGCGACGGTATCGAGCAACGCGCCATCCGCCTCGGCATTGGTGCGGACCTGTTGGTCGCGGTAGCGCTCGGACTGGATCGCGCGCGCTGTCGCAACGCGAGCGGCAACTTCCGCCGAGCCTTCGGTTGGCGGCGGCAGGATCAGGTCGGCGGCGCTGACGGCCTGGACATCGATATGCAGGTCGATTCGATCGAGTAGCGGACCGGAGACTTTCGCTTGGTAATCTGCGGCGCACTTCGGCGCTCTCGCGCAGGCCAGGCTCGCATCGCCGAGATGACCGCACCGACATGGGTTCATCGCTGCGATCAATTGCACGCGAGCAGGGAACGTTACGTGCGCGTTGGCGCGCGCGACGCTGACCGTGCCGGTCTCCAAGGGTTGGCGAAGCGAATCGAGCACGGCGCGCTGGAACTCGGGGAGTTCGTCGAGGAAGAGCACGCCGAGATGCGCAAGACTGACCTCGCCCGGTTTTACCTTGAGGCCACCGCCGGTGAGGGCTGCCATCGATGCGGAATGATGCGGAGCACGGAACGGGCGGGTGCGAGTCAGGCGGCCGCCCGTCAGCGTGCCGGCCACCGATTGCACCATCGACACTTCGAGCGCTTCGGCAGGGTCGAGCGGCGGCAAAATACCGGGAAGGCAGGCGGCCATCAGCGACTTTCCCGAGCCAGGCGGCCCTACCATCAGTAGATTATGCGACCCTGCCGCGGCGATCTCCAGCGCGCGCTTGGCGGTTTCCTGCCCCTTCACCTGCCGCAGGTCCGGACCGTGGTCGGCGTGCTCGGCGATTCCCGGCTTGGGGGGACTGAGCAGGCCGTGGCCCTTGAAGTGATTGAGTAACGAAAGCAGGTCGGGCGCGGCGATGACCTCGATCTCCCCCGCCCAGGCCGCTTCCGAACCTTGCGCGGCGGGGCAGACGAGCCCCTTCCCCACCTCCGACGCGTGCAATGCCGCCAGCAATACGCCGGGCGATGCGGTGATGCGGGCATCGAGCCCGAGTTCGCCGACGATGACATAGTCCGCCAGCGCCTCGGCATCGACCACGCCCATCGCCGCCAGCAATGCGAGCGCGATGGGAAGATCGAAATGCGATCCTTCTTTCGGCAGATCAGCGGGCGACAGGTTCACCGCGATGCGCTTCGGCGGCAGCGACAGGCCCATCCCGGCGATCGCGCCCCGCACGCGTTCGCGACTTTCGCCGACCGCCTTGTCGGCCAAGCCCACGACGTTGAACGCAGGAAGTCCTGGAATCAGTTGGACTTGCACCTCGACCGCGCGTGCCTCCAGCCCGAGATACGCCACCGTCGCTACGATCGCCGCCATGCCCGCTCCCCCGCGACACGACGTCACGCCTTATTCATACCCGATTTGCCATGTCTGCAAGGACGGGCGGCTCAGAACTCTCCGATCATGCCGTCTTGTGAACCTAATACACCGGACCTACATGCCTTCCGTGAAAGCAGCCCGCTCCCCCGTTCTTCGCCTCGGCCAGTTGGCGCTCGGGGTGGTGCTGATCCTGAGCGCGCCGCTGCTTGCGCCGCTGCCGGGACCGGCGGGGATTTTCCTGTTCGCCGGCGGAATGGTGCTGGTGTTGCGCAATTCGCGCTGGGCGCGGCTCAAATGGGCGCGGCTGAAGCGGCGTTGGCCACGGACCGGGCATTTCGTCGATCGGATGATGCGGCGGCAGAGCGCGATGCGGCGGCACGAGCGGGCCAAGGTTGCTAAAAACGCAAGCGTGGCGACGGGTGCGAATTGACTTACCGCCGCCCTTTCCGTAAGCGCCCAGCCATCAAGGCCGTCCCCGTGGCGGCCGTTTTCTATTTGATGACCTAGGGAATGACCAATGAAGCGGACCTTTCAGCCGAGCAACCTGGTACGCGCACGCCGTCACGGCTTCCGCGCACGGATGGCGACGGTCGGCGGCCGGGCAGTGATCCACGCACGCCGCGCCCGCGGTCGCAAGAAGCTGTCGGCCTAACCATTCTAGACAAACGCCGCGATTTTCTCGCGGCGAATGCGGGGAAGCGCGCACCGATGCCGGGATTCGTCCTGCTCATGCGCCCCCGCGACGACGGTGATGCGACGATGCGAATCGGCTTCACCGTCACCAAGAAGATCGGCAACGCTGTCGTCCGAAACCGCATGAAACGGCGGTTGCGGGCGTTGGCGCGCGAGCTGTTGCCGGAGAGTGGCGTTGCTGGGGCCGATCATGTGCTGATCGGACGCAACGGCGGGGTCGAGCGGGACTACGCTTTGTTGCGGACTGAGCTGGGTAAAGCTTTTCGCAAGGTCACGCCGCAAGCTGCCGACACGCCAGAAGGTAAGGTTGCCACTCCCGCGAACACCACCACCCCGGCGAAGGCCGGGGCCCAGGTGGGAAAGCGACCGTGATGCAGCACTGCCATTCGTTAGCTACGTTCCCCAACTGGGCCCCGGCCTCCGCCGGGGTGGTAGCCGGCGTGGGACAGCGCGGTTGCGAGTTCCAACTTCCCGTCACCCCCGCTTCCTTGTTCTCCCGCGAAGGCGGGAGCCCAGACTGGGTCCCCGCCTTCGCGGGGAAACACTCTAAGGGTTTCCGAGGCTCGGCCGCATCATGCTAGCCCGCCTCCTCATCCTCATCGCCCGCGGCTGGCAACTCGGCCCCTCGCTCGTCCTGCCGTCGAGCTGTCGCTACGATCCTTCGTGTTCCGCCTATGCAATCGAGGCCGTTGGGCGCTATGGCGCGCTCAAGGGGGGCTGGTTGGCGGCGAAACGTATCGCGCGTTGCCATCCGTGGGGCGGGTACGGACCTGACCCGGTCCCTGACCCAGTCGCCGATAACGACAAGAAACTGAAAGACGCCGCCCTGTGAAAGACGACAAGCAGAATTTCGTGCTGTTCGCGGTGATCGCGGCGCTGATCCTGTTCGGATGGCCGCTGATCCAGGGCAAGTTCTTCCCGACCGCGAATCCGCCGGTCACGCGGATCGAGGGCGGCAAGACCAAGGCCGTCGCGAACCCCGCTGCCGATCCTGCCGCGGACGGTGCCGCCGCGATCGGCGATCGCAACGCAGTGATCGCTAGCACCCCGCGCATCCGCATCGAGACCCCCCGCGTTTCCGGTTCGATCAACCTGAAGGGCGCGCGGATCGACGATCTCGTGCTCAAGGGCTATGACGAGACGGTCGCGAAGAACTCGCCGCCGATCCGCCTGCTCTCGCCCGCCGGCGCACCCGACGCGTATTTCGCAAGCTTCGGCTGGCGCGCGCAAGGACTGACCCCGCCCGCCGCCGATGCCGTCTGGACGCCCTCGGGCGCAACGACGCTGACGCCGACCACGCCGGTCACGCTCGACGCGACCAACGCCACCGGCCAGCGCTTCCGCATCCAGATCGCGGTCGACCAGGATTACATGTTCACGGTCCGCCAGACCGTCCTCAACGCCGACACCGCGCCCGTCCCCGTCGCCCCCTACGGCCTCGTCAACCGCGTCGGTATCTCGAAGGATCCGTCGTCGATGACGATCCATGTCGGGCCGATGTCGGTCGACAATGGCGGCGCGCACTACCGCCCGAACTACAAGGACATCGACACCGCCGCGCAGAAGTTCACGACCACCGGCGGCTGGCTCGGCTTCACAGACAAATACTGGCTGACCGCGATCATCCCCGACCAGGGTCAGTCGTTCGACGGCCAGTTCCGCGCCGGCGCCAACAAGGCGTACCAGGCCGACTACGCGCTCCAGCCGAAGCAGCTCGCACCGGGCCAGGCGATCACGCAGACCTCGCGCTTCTTCGCCGGTGCCAAGGAAGTCCGCCTGCTCGATCGCTACTCGGATCAGGCCGGCGGCGTCGCCAAGCTCGACTATGCGATCGACTGGGGCTGGTTCCGGATCGTCGAGAAGCCGATCTTCTATTATCTCGACTGGCTGTTCCGCGTGATCGGCAACTTCGGCGTCGCGATCATCCTGCTCACGGTAACGATCCGCGGCTTGCTGTTCCCGATCGCGCAGCGTCAGTTCAAGTCGATGGCGGCAATGCGTGCCGTCCAGCCCAAGGCCAAAGCGCTTCAGGAAAAGCACAAGGACGACAAGGTCCGCCTGCAGCAGGAAACGATGGCGCTGTACAAGGCCGAGGGCGTCAATCCGCTCGCGGGCTGTGCACCGACGCTGCTCCAGATCCCGATCATGTACGCGCTCTACAAGGTGCTGATGCTGACGATCGAGATGCGCCACCAGCCGTTCGTCGCGTGGATCAAGGATCTGTCTGCCCCCGATCCGCTGACCCCGCTCAACCTGTTCGGCCTGCTCGCCTTCACGCCGCCGCACATGATCGCGATCGGCGTGGTGCCGATCATCCTCGGCATCAGCATGTACTTCCAGTTCAAGCTGAACCCGACGCCGATGGACGACACGCAGAAGCAGGTCTTCGCGCTGCTGCCATGGGTGCTGATGTTCGTGATGGCGCCGTTCGCGGTCGGTCTCCAGGTGTACTGGATCACGTCGAACTGCCTGACGATCATTCAGCAGAAGCTGCTCTACGCCCGCCATCCGGGCCTGAAAGTGCCGGTGACCAAGTGAACGAGCCATCCAACCTCGGCCCTGACCTTGAGCAGACCGACGCCCCGTTCACGCCAGAGATGCTGGAGCATGCGCGCAAATTGTTCGCCGGGCATGTCGGCTTCCTGAAGTCGGCGCCGACGCTCGAGTTCCTGCCCGATGCGTCGGTGCCGGAAGTCGCGTTCGCCGGTCGCTCGAACGTCGGCAAGTCGTCGCTGCTGAACGCGCTCACCGGGCGCAACTCGATGGCGCGCACGTCGAACACGCCGGGCCGCACGCAGGAACTGAACTTCTTCGATGTCGGTGCACCGCTCGCATTCCGGCTGGTCGACATGCCCGGCTACGGGTTTGCCAAAGCCCCCAAGGACGTCGTCAAGAAATGGCGTTTCCTGATCAACGACTTCCTGCGCGGCCGTGACGTTCTCAAGCGCGCGCTCGTGCTGATCGACTCCCGCCACGGCATCAAGGACGTCGACCGCGAAATCCTCGAGATGCTCGACAAGGCCGCGGTCAGCTACCGCATGGTCCTGACCAAGGCGGACAAGATCAAGGCCTCGGAACTGGTCGAGGTCACCGAGCGCACGGCGATCGAGGCGCGCAAGCGTCCGGCCGCGCATCCCGACATCCTCGTCACGTCGAGCGAATACGGCATGGGCATCCCCGAACTCCGCGCGGCGGTGGTCGAAGCCGTCAGCTGATCGGACGGCGCCGGAGCGAACCATCGTTTCCCACTGACATCAGGCGTAAAATTCCGTAGCATCCCGCCAAAAGGGAGAGCGGGCGATGCGTATGCGGTTCGGGGCGATGCTTGCGATGGCGGCGATGCTGTCCGGCTGCGGGGGCAGCGACAGCGGGTCGGTTTCGCCCGCAGGTGGCCCGTCGTCTTCGCCAACGCCGACCGCCACGGCGGGATGCTCGCTGCGCGAACGCCAGGATTGGGCCGCGGCACAGCTTCGCGAATGGTATCTCTTCCCCGACACGCTGCCGTCGAGCCTCGACCCGACGCCCTACCCTACGGTCGACGCCTATATCGACGCGCTGACCGCGACCGCACGGGCGCAGCGCAAGGATCGGTTCTTCACCTATCTGACGTCGATCAAGGAAGAGGACGCTTATTACGGTTCGGGCGCCAGCGCTGGCTTCGGCTTCCGGCTGGGCGTGGATGAAACCGGGCAGCGGCTGTTCGCCGCGGAATCGTTCGAGAATACGCCGGCGCTCGCTGCGGGAATCGATCGCGGCACGGAAATCGTCGCGATCGGCACGACTGCGGCAACCCTGCGGACCGTGTCGGCGATCATCGCGGCGGAGGGTACCGCCGGGTTGAATACCGCGCTGGGCCCCAACACCGCAGGCCTCTCGCGCGTCCTGCGCATTGCCAACGCCGCCGGCACCCGCGATGTGACCGTCACCAAGACGGACTTCACCCTTCTTCCCCTATCGTCGCGCTACGGTGCCAAGATCATCAGCGATGGCGGGCGGCAGGTCGGGTATCTCAACCTGCGCACCTTCATCACCACCGCCGAGCCCGCGCTGAAAGCCGCGTTCGCCGATTTCCGTGCGAAGGGCATCACCAACGTCATCGTCGACCTGCGCTACAATGGCGGCGGCTTGATCAGCACGGCCGAGTATCTCGGCGACCTGCTCGGCGGCGGCCGATCGACCTCGGAAGTGTTCGATTACGTCACCTTCCGGACGGAAAAGGCATCGAACAACACGACCCGCCTGTTCGCCCCTAAGGCGGAATCGATCGCGCCCATGAAGATCGCGTTCATCGGCACCGGCGGCACCGCGTCCGCAAGCGAGATCGTGATCAACGCGTTCACGCCGTACCTGCACACGAATGCCGCGCTGATCGGCACAAATACCTACGGCAAACCGGTCGGCCAGATCCCGCTCGACAAACCCGCTTGCGACGATCGGCTTCGGGTAATCGCGCTGGCAACGCAGAACGCCGCGCGCAACGGCAATTACTATGACGGACTCGCGACGACCGTCGAGGCGAGCTGCCGGGCATCGGACGACATCGCCTACCAGCTTGGTGACCCCGCCGAAGCCTCGACCCGCCAGGCGCTGGACTTTCTTGCCGGACGCAGTTGCACGCCGATCACCGCAAGTGCGAGTGCGAGTGCGGGTGCGAATACCGGCGCAAGCACGCAGGCACGGGTTCGGGCCGCGGTCGAAGCGCCGCAGACGGGCCACGCCCTGTTGAGCCCCGATCACCCCGATACGCCCCAGCGCGAGGTGCCGGGGTTGTTCTGACCGGGTTCGCCCAGCGATCGGAACAGCACGGCGGGCGATTGCCTCTTGGCGTCCCCTCGCCTAGCACCGCGCGCATGAAACTGATCATCGGCAACAAGGCCTATTCGTCCTGGTCGCTTCGCGGCTGGCTCGCCTGCAAACAGTCCGGGCTGCCATTCGAGGAGGTGGTCGTGCCGCTGTACGACGCCGACTGGGACAAACGCCGTGCCGGCGACGAGTTCGCACCGTCATCGGGCAAGGTGCCGATCCTGTGGGACGGCGAGGCGGTCGTGTGGGACAGCCTGGCGATCGTCGACTATCTCGCCGACAAGGTCGGTCGCGAGCGATTCTGGCCGGTCGACGATGCCCCGCGTGCGATGGCGCGGTCGATGGCTGCCGAGATGCATTCGAGCTTCCAGGCGCTGCGCCGCAAGCACAGCATGAACATACGCCAGGTCTTTCCAGCGCAGAAGCCCGACGACGATGTGCTGATCGAGTTGCGGCGAATCATGGAGCTGTGGGCGCAGGCGCGCGCTCGCTTCGGCGGTGGCGGTGACTTCCTGTTCGGCCAATTCGGGGCGGCGGATATCATGTTCGCACCGGTCGTCACGCGGATCGTCACCTACCAGCTGCCGATCGCGCGGTTTGCCACCGGGTATATGCAGGCGATGTTCGAGCATCCGTTCATGCAGGACTGGATCGCGGCGGCGCAGGAAGAGGAATGGGTGCTCGAGCAATATGAGCAGCCGGTGCCGACGCCTGCATGACCGGTGTGATCGATCCTGTCGTCCTGGCTCAGGCGCTGATCGCCGCCGATAGCGTCACGCCTGCCAGCGGCGTCGTGTTCGATGTCCTCGAAGCCGCGCTGATCGAGAGCGGTTTTGCCGTCGATCGCTTCACGGTCGGCGAAGCGCCCGACGGCCCGGTCGAGAACCTGCTGGCGACGCGCGGCGACGAGCCGCGCCATCTTGCCTTTGCCGGGCATGTCGACGTCGTGCCGCCCGGCGAAGGCTGGACCGCGTCGCCCTGGTCCGCCGAGGTGCGCGACGGGCTGCTCTATGGACGCGGGGCGGTCGACATGAAGGGCGCGGTCGCGGCCTTCGTCGCCGCCGCGAGCCGGAGCGATGCCGGCACGTTGTCGCTGATCGTCACCGGCGACGAGGAAGGCCCCGCCACCTACGGCACGGTCGCGCTGATGGAACGCATGGCCGCGCGTGGCATCGTGCCCGACCTGTGCCTGGTCGGCGAGCCGACATCCACGACGCAGCTCGGCGACATGGTGAAGATCGGCCGACGCGGCTCGGTCAACATCTGGATCGACGTGCCCGGTCGGCAGGGCCACGTCGCCTACCCGCACCTCGCCGACAACCCGATCCCCAGACTGGTCGCGATCCTCGCCGAGATCGAGCGTGTCGTCCTCGACGAGGGTACGGACTGGTTCCAGCCGTCGAACATCGAAGTGACCGACATCGCGGTCGGCAATCCGGCGCACAACGTCATCCCGGCCAAGGCCTCCGCGCGGCTCAGCATCCGGTTCAACGACCGCCACCGCGGCGCCGACCTGATCGACCGCATTCGCGTCATCGCGCAGGCGCATGCGCCCGCCGCAGTCGTGACCGGCCGCGTGTCGGGCGAGGCGTTCCTGACCGAGCCGGGGGCGTTCTCCACGCTGTTGTCGGAGTCGATCCACGGCGCCACCGGTCTGCGCCCCGAATTGTCGACCACCGGCGGCACGTCCGATGCCCGGTTCCTGTCGAAGCTGTGCCCGGTCGTCGAGTTCGGGTTGATCAACGCGACCATGCACAAGGTCGACGAGGCGGTAGCGGTCGACGACGTGCGACGGCTGACGGATATCTACGCGGACGTGATCGCGCGCGCACTGCGATGATATCCGCCGCTGGACCGCTCAGTGATTGTGCCGCGGCGTCTTCGCAGAGATCCCGCGATACTTGACCGCGAAGTCCAGCACGCCGCCCTCCGCCAACTGCCCGGTCTTCTCGCGGTACAGTTCCTCCCAAGGCGTATGGCTCTCCGGAACAGGCGGCAGCCCTTCCCCCCTGCGCCGCGCGATCTCGTCGGCCCCGACCAGCGCGTCGCAGGTACCCGCGACCAGATCGATGCGGACGATGTCGCCCGTCCGGATCCACGACAGCCCGCCGCCGACCGCACTTTCCGGCGAAACGTTGAGGATCGACGGGCTGTCCGACGTCCCCGACTGCCGCCCGTCGCCGAGCGTCGGCAGCGCCAGCACGCCGCGCTGGATCAGCGCGTCGGGTGGCTGCATGTTGACGACTTCCGCCGAGCCCGGCCAGCCGATTGGTCCCGCGCCGCGAATGACCAGGATACAGCCCTCGTCGATGTCCAGCGCGGGATCGTTGATCCGGTGGTGATAATCGTCCGAGCCCTCGAACACGATCGCCCGCGCCTCGAACCGATCCTCGGCGCCCGGCGTCGAGAGATACCGCTCGCGGAACGCCGGCGAGATCACCGACGTCTTCATGATCCCGAAATCGAACAGATTGCCCTTGAGCACCAGGAAGCCGGCGCGCTCCATCATCGGTGCGTCGAACGGCTTGATCATCTCGCGATCGCGCGTCTCGCGCCCCGCGATGTTCTCGCCGATCGACCGCCCGGTGACCGTCAGGCACGACGTATCGAGCTTTCCGCCGGCGATAAGCTCGTGCAACACCGCCGGAACGCCGCCCGCCCGGTGGAAGCGCTCGCCGAGATACTTGCCCGCCGGCTGCATGTTGACCAGCAACGGCAGGTCGTAGCCGTGATCCGACCAGTCCTCCGGGTACAGCGTGACGCCGGCATGCTGCGCCATCGCCATGATGTGCGGCTGCGCGTTGCTCGACCCGCCGATCGCGCTGACCACGCGGATCGCGTTGAGGAAGCTGTCGCGCGTGAGGATTTTCGAGGGGCGCAGGTCTTCATACGCCATCTCGACGATCCGCCGCCCGGTCTCGTACGCCATCTGTCCGCGCTCGCGGTACGGCGCCGGGATCGCCGCGCAACCCGTCAGCGACAGACCCAGGGCCTCGGCGACCGCGTTCATCGTCGACGCCGTGCCCATCGTGTTGCAATGCCCGGCCGACGGCGCGCTGTCGGTGGCGCGGTTGAGGAACTCCTCCTCGTCGATCTCGCCCGCCGCCAGCTTGCGCCGACTCCGCCAGATCACCGTCCCCGACCCGACCAGTTCGCCGTCGTGCCAGCCATCGAGCATCGGTCCGCCCGACAGCACGATCGCCGGAATATCGACGGTCGACGCCGCCATGATCCCCGACGGCGTGGTCTTGTCGCACCCGGTGGTCAGCACGACCGCATCGATCGGATAGCCGTACAGCGTCTCGACCAGCCCCAGGTACGCCAGGTTGCGATCGAGCGCCGCGGTCGGCCGCCGGCAATTCTCGAAGATCGGATGGACCGGAAACTCCATCGCGATCCCGCCCGCGTCGCGGATGCCGTCACGCGTTCGCTTGGCCAGTTCCAGATGGATGCGGTTGCAAGGGGAGAGGTCGCTGCCCGATTGCGCGATGCCGATGATCGGCCGCCCCGAGCGCAGTTCCGCAGGGGTCAGCCCGTAGTTCATGAAGCGTTCGAGATAGAGCGCGGTCATGTCCGAGCGGGCGGGATCGGCGAACCAGTCGCGCGATCGGAACGGCTTCACCGGTACACGGTCCACTGCAAACTCTCCTGAACGCACCTGATTATCTCATGGGAGCGCTACCGCGAGGGCTGCCTCGCGGTCAAGCGTGGACCCGTGCCGGCGGGCGCCGTCGCGGCGCCGCATCCGATTGTCGGCGCACCAGCGTATAGTCGAGTACGACATGCCGGTTCGCGATCTCGCCGCCGCCACGCCGGTGGACGATTGCCGCCACCAGCAGGTCGACCGCTGCGCGCGACATGTCCGCGATCGGCTGATGGATCGTCGTCAGCTCGGGCCAGATCGTCGTCGCGAGCGCACTGTCGTCGAACCCGCACACGGTCAGGTCGCCTGGCACGTCGAGCCCGCGGCGGTGCGCCACCGCGACGCTCGCCGCCGCCATGTCGTCGTTGCTGGCGAAAATCGCGGTCGGCGGGTCCTTCGCGTCGAGCAACTGCTCGGCGGCATCCAGCCCCGATCGATAGGTGAACAACCCTTCGACGATCAGCGCGGGATCCTCGCCCAGCCCCGCGTCGGCGATCGCCGCCAGATAGCCTTCATGGCGCTGCCGGCTCGCGGTCTGGTTCGGATTGCCGATGATGAAACCGACGCGCGCATGACCCAGCCCGATCAGATGGCGGGTCATCGCGCGCGCCGCCTCGAAATCGTCGATCGTGACGGCGGCGGAATCGGCCGGCGGCGATCCGGTCGCCACGACCACCGCAGGCACGCCGGCCGCGGTCAACACGTCGAGCACGCCGCGCGAGTCGCACAAGGGCGGTGGCAGGATCACGCCGTCGACGCCGCTGCGGATCATGTGCTGGGCGACTTCGATCTCGTGATCGCCGATGTCGCATTTCTCGACCACGAGCTGCACGTCGCTGCGACTCGCCTGTTCAAGGCTGCCGACCAGGAATTCGCTCAGATAAGCCGAACTCGGGTTGCTGTAGAGCAGGCCGATACGGATCTGTCCGCCACCCGCGAGGCTGCGCGCCGCACGATTGGGCGCATAATGCAACGTCGCGATCGCGGCATTGACCGCGTCGCGCGTGAGCGCACGCACCTTGGACTCGCCGTTGATGACGCGCGACACGGTCATCGGCGATACGCCAGCGAGCGTGGCGACGTCGGAAATGGTCGGCGCACCACTTCGGCGTCCGGTTGCGTTGCGCGGTTTTAGCGTATCACGCTCCATATACAGTGCCTTATCAGTCCGCGCGTCATACGCAGCCTGCAATCGATCGCCAATAGCCGAACGCAAGCCATGCTTGCGTGTTATCGCTCCCATCATTACGCGGATACCCTAGCCCGCCGGGCCGATGGCGTTGCGGTGACAGGTAGGGCATCTGGGGAGGACGAGTGCATGACGGTTAATTTGGTACGCGGACTGCTGCTTGCGAGCGTCGCAACGGCAACTCCTGCCATTGCAGCACCAATCGCGGCAGGACCGGTTCAGGCGACGACGCGGACCGCGTCGGCGGCGCCGCGCGGCGTGGCGCATCCGGCGCTCTGGCCCAGCGCGAAGAGCCCCGGCCTGATCGACCCGCGAGCAGAAAGGCGCATCTCCGACATCATGGCCAGGATGACGGTGCGCGAGAAGATCGGGCAGATGATCCAGGGCGATATCGGCTCGATCAAGCCCGAGGACCTGCGCGCCTATCCACTCGGCAGCATCCTGGCGGGCGGCAGCTCCGCGCCGATCGGCGCGAAGGACCGTTCACCCGCGGCAGACTGGATCGCAACCTCGCGCGCCTTCAACGCCGTCGCGATGACCGCGCGGCCGGACCATGTCACCATTCCGCTGATGTTCGGCGTCGACGCCGTACACGGCAACAACAACGTCGTCGGCGCGACGATCTTCCCGCACAACAGCGCGCTGGGGGCCGCGCACGATCCCGCCCTCATCCGCCGGATCGGCACCGCCACCGCCGAGGAAACCGCCGCAGCCGGGATCGACTGGGCATTCGGTCCGACGCTGGCCGTGCCGCAGGACGATCGCTGGGGCCGCACGTACGAGGGCTATTCCGAGGATCCTGCAGTCGTTCGCAGCTATGCGGGCGCGATGATCGAAGGCCTGCAGGGCAAGCCCGGCACCGGTACGATCCAGAACGGCCACGTTGCGGCCAGCGCCAAGCATTTCCTCGGCGACGGCGGCACGATCGGCGGGCTCGACCAGGGCGATGCGGACGTACCCGAAAAGACGCTGATCGACATCCATTCGGCCGGGTACCCACCCGCGATCGATGCCGGCGCGCTGACCATCATGGCGTCGTTCAGCAGCTGGCAGGGCCAGAAGATGCACGGCAACAAGAGTCTGCTGACCGACGTTCTGAAGAGCCGGATGGGGTTCGACGGCTTCATCGTCGGCGACTGGAACGGCCATGGCCAGATTCCGGGCTGCACCAACGACGATTGCCCCGCCACGTTCAACGCCGGGCTCGACATGGCGATGGCGCCCGACAGCTGGAAGGGCCTGTTCGACACCACGCTCGCCGCCGCGCAGAACGGCAAGATCGCGATGGCGCGGATTGACGACGCGGTCCGTCGCATCCTGCGCGTCAAGCTCAGGATGGGGCTGTTCGACGCGGCGCGGCCGTATGAAAGCAAGACCGGCGCGATCGGTTCGCCGGATCATCGTGCGCTGGCCCGGGAAGCGGTCGCGGAAACGCTGGTGCTGCTCAAGAACCAGGGCGTGCTGCCGATCAAGGCGAGCGCGAACATTCTCGTCGCCGGCGATGCGGCGGACGATATCGGCCGCCAGGCGGGCGGCTGGACGCTCAGCTGGCAGGGCGACGGCAACACCAATGCCGATTTCCCGAATGCGCAGTCGATCTATGCCGGCATCGCCGCGACGATGAAGGCCGGCGGCGGCACTGCGACGCTCAGCGCGGACGGCAGCTTCACCAAGAAGCCCGATGCGGCGATCGTCGTGTTCGGCGAACAGCCCTATGCCGAGATGCGCGGCGACCTCCGCACGCTCGAATTCCAGCCCGGCGACAAGCAGGCGCTCGCGCTGCTCAAGAAACTCAAGGCGGCGGGTATCCCGGTC
The DNA here is from genome assembly GCF_040407565.1 of Sphingomonas faeni. Lineage (GTDB taxonomy): Bacteria > Pseudomonadota > Alphaproteobacteria > Sphingomonadales > Sphingomonadaceae > Sphingomonas > Sphingomonas faeni_F. The sequence continues at coordinate 290,378 of NZ_JAPZPR010000003.1, read as the reverse complement.
GTCTCGGTCTTCCTGTCCGGTCGCCCGCTGTGGGTGAACCCGGAGCTGAACGCCTCGGACGCGTTCGTCGGCGCGTGGTTCCCCGGCACCGAGGGCGGCGGCATCGCGGATGTGCTGATCGGCACGCCGGACGGCAAACCGCGCAAGGATTTCACGGGCCGCCTGTCGTACAGCTGGCCCAAGACTGCCGGCCAGTTCGTCCTGAACCAAGGGCAGCCGAACTACGACCCGCTGTTCGCGCTGGGCTATGGCCTCAGCTACGCGAAGGGCGGCAGCGTCCCCAAGCTTGGCGAAGTGTCCGGCGTCGATTCGAGCCTCGCCAATACGAGCCTGTTCTACAGCCGCGGCAAGGTGCCGCCGCCGTTCGCGCTCACCGCGGATCCCGGTATCGCGCAGGCCGCGGTGGATGGTCCGCAGACGCAGGAAGGTGCGTTATCGCTGAGCTGGCCAAAGGCGCGCGCGGGTACGGTGAAGATCGCGGGGCCGACGCTCGACCTCTCGCGCGAGACGAATGCCGATCTGCTGCTGCAAGTCACCTACCGCGTGACGCAGCCCGCAACCGCCCCGGTCACGCTTGCGCTGGGCACCGGCGGCCGCGGGGTCGATGTCACATCTCTGTTCAAAACAGCGGGTACGGACTGGAAGACGGTCCGCATCACGCTTAAATGCTTTCGCAGCCACGGCGCCGACATGACCAAGGTCGCCGCGCCCTTTGCGATGACCACCACCGGGCCGCTGGGCATTGCGCTCGCCGACTTGAGAATTGCAACCGACCCTGCGGGTTCGGTCTGCCCCGATTGATGATTTGGAGACTAGATATGGACGGCACCTTCCCGATCGGCGCGCGCGCCGTGAGCAGCGACGTCACCTTCCTGGCGATCGACCCGTCGACCGACACCAGGATCGAGCCCGCCTTCGCTGTATCGAGCGAGGCTGACGTCGGCGAAGCCTGCAAGCTCGCCGACGCTGCGTTCGACCTTTTCCGCGAGACCGATCCGGAGGTCCGGGCGGTCTTCCTCGAGACGATCGCCGACGAGATCGAGGCGATCCACGAGCCGCTCGTCGCGCGTGCGATCCAGGAAAGCGGCCTGCCCCGCCCGCGCCTCGAAGGCGAGCGCGGTCGCACCACCGGCCAGCTCCGCCTGTTCGCGAAGCATCTCCGCGCCGGTACCTGGGCGTCGGTCGTCATCGACGAAGCCCAGCCCGATCGCAAGCCGATGCCGCGCTCCGACCTGCGCCAGCGCCGCATCGCGGTCGGCCCGGTCGCCGTGTTCGGCGCGTCGAACTTCCCGCTCGCCTTCTCGGTCGCGGGCGGCGACACCGCCTCCGCGCTAGCCGCCGGTTGCCCGGTCGTGGTCAAGGGCCACCCTGCGCATCCCGGCACGTCGGTGATGGTCGGCAAGGCGATCCAGGCTGCGGTCGCCAAGTGTGGCCTGCCCGAGGGCGTGTTCTCGCTGGTTCAGGGTCCGGCGAACGAACTCGGCGCGGCGCTCGTCAAGGACGCGCGGATCAAGGCGGTCGGCTTCACCGGTTCGCGCGGCGGTGGCCTCGCACTGGTCGCGCTCGCCGCAGCGCGTCCCGAGCCGATCCCGGTCTATGCCGAGATGAGCAGCATCAACCCGGTGATCCTGTTCCCGGCGGCGCTCGCGGCGCGCGGCGAAGCGCTCGGCAAGGCCTATGTCGGCTCGCTGACGATGGGCTCGGGCCAGTTCTGCACCAACCCCGGCATCGTCGTTGCGGTCGATGGTCCTGACCTCGACACCTTCGTCGACGCCGCCGCTGGCGCGCTCGGTGAAGCCGCACCGCAGGTCATGCTGACCCCCGGCATCCACGCGAGCTACGACAAGGGCGTCGCCGCGCTCGCTGGCCACGACGCGGTCCAGACGCTTGCCCGCGGCACCGAGGCCGAAGGTGCCAACCGCGGTCGTGCGGCGCTGTTCTCGACCACCGGCAAGGCGTTCGTCGCCGACCCCGCGCTGTCGCACGAAGTGTTCGGCGCGGCCTCGATCATCGTCCGCTGCACCGATCTCGCCGAGGTCCACAGCGTGCTCGAAAAGATCGAGGGGCAGCTGACCATCACGCTGCAGATCGACGAGGGCGATCATGCGGATGCAGCTGCGCTGCTGCCGACGCTCGAACGCAAGGCAGGTCGCATTCTCGCGAACGGCTGGCCGACCGGTGTCGAGGTCGCGCCGGCGATGGTCCACGGCGGCCCCTTCCCGGCGACGTCCGACCCACGCACGACCTCGGTCGGCACCGCGGCGATCGAGCGCTTCCTGCGCCCGGTCTGCTATCAGGACCTGCCCGATGCGCTGCTGCCGAAGGCAGTCAAGCACGGCAACCCGCTCGTCCTGCCGCGCACCGAGGGCTGATGCGTCCGGGAGTTGCTTGACGGCAACTCCCTCTTCCTTGTTCTCCCGCGAAGGCGGGAGCCCAGTCTGTATCCCCGCCTTCGCGGGGAAACATGCTTGAGGTCGAAGGTTACCCGTCGCCACGATAATCCTCCCCCGCCAGGGGGAGGTGGCGCCAACGGCGACGGAGGGGGAGGACACGGAGCGGCGGGTGCCCCTACCTCCCCCTTCGTCTGGCAAGAGCCAGCCACCTCCCCCTGGCGGGGGAGGATCGTTCGCCCCTCCCCCAATCATTGACTTGCGCGCGCCGCATACCCACTAGTCCGGCATGACAACGCCTGACTCGTCGCGCACCATTTCCCTGCCCGCAGACCTCGGCAGCTACATCGACGAATTGACCGACGGAGGGTATGGCGACGCCGCCGCGATCGTCCGTACCGCGCTTGAGCAGATGCGCGACCGAAACGCCTCCCAGAAGCCAACCGAAACCCTGATCGGTGGCGGCGAATGCGGTATGCTCGTCCGCCAGCGCGACTGGTCCGCGACGTCGCTCGGCCCGGTCGACACATGGCCGGCCGAACTGCGCGTGACGCTCGCCAACGTCCTCAATTCGCCGGTCGCCAAGGTCCTGATGTGGGGCCCCGATCACGTCATGCTGTATAACGACAGCTACCGTGCAGTCGCCGGCGACCGTCATCCCGCCGCGCTCGGCAGCCCGGTCGCGACCGCGTTTCCCGAGGTCTGGGACTGGAACCGCACCGTCCTCGAGGCCGGCTCGCGCGGCGAGACGATCGCCTACCGTGACCAGCCGATCCTGTTCCAGCGCCCCGACGGTCCCGAGATGCTGACGCTCGATCTGTTCTACACGCCGGTCTATTGCGCGGGCGGCAGCGTCGGCGGCGTCCTCTGCACGATGGTCGACAATAGTGGCCGCGTCGAAGCCGAGCACCGGCTCGCGGCCAGCGAAGCCGAATTGCGTCGCGTCACGGACGCCGTGCCGATGCTGATCTCGTACGTCGACCGCGACCATGTCTATCGCCTCGCCAATGCGCAGTACGAGGAGTGGCTCGGCGTCGCGCCCGAGGCGATGATCGGCAAGCCCGTTCGGGACGTGCTCGGCGATACGGTCTATCAGGATCGCCGCCCGTCGTTCGATCGTGCGCTGGCGGGCGAAAGCTTCATCGCCCAGACCGTCTTTCCGCACCGCGACGGGCGACCGCGCCGCGCCGAATTCCGGTATGTTCCGCACACCGCCCCGGACGGTTCGATCCCTGGCATCTATGTGCTCGGCATCGACGTCGAGGAGCGCGCCGAACGCGAGGCCGAACTCGGCATCAGCAACGGCCGCTTCCGTACCGCGATGGACGCGGTCCACGGCGTGCTCTGGACCAACAGCCCGGACGGCCGGATGATCGGCGAACAGCCCGGCTGGGCGACGCTCACCGGCCAGTCGATCGACGCATACCAGAATTTCGGCTGGGCCGACGCGATCCACCCCGACGACGTCGCCTCGACGATCAAGGCATGGACCGCCGCCGTCGTCAGCAAGTCGATGTTCGTGTTCGAACATCGCGTCCGGCGACATTGCGGCACATGGCGCACCTTCGCCGTGCGCAGCCTACCGATCCTCGATGCGGTCGGGGAGATCGTCGAATGGGTCGGCGTCCACACCGACATCACCCACCAGCGGGCCGCCGAGGCCGCGTTGCGCGAGCAGGCGGAGGCACTCGCCCGCCAGGTCCGCCACCGCGAGCGCGCCGAGGATCAACTCCGCCAGCTCAACGAGACGCTTGAGGCACGCGTCATCCGCGAAATCGATGAGCGTCGCCAGGCCGAAGCCAAGCTCGCCCAGTCGCAGAAGATGGAGACCGTCGGCAAGCTCACCGGCGGCGTCGCGCATGATTTCAACAATCTGCTGCAGGTCGTCTCGGGCAATCTCCAGCTGCTCGGCAAAAATCTCGCCGGCAACGCGCGTGCTGAGCGCTGGGTCGAGAATGCGATGGCCGGCGTGTCGCGCGGGTCGAAGCTGGCGGCGCAGTTGCTCGCGTTCGGCCGTCGCCAGGCGCTCGAGCCCAAGGTCGTCAACGTCACGCGGTTCGTGCGCGGGATGGACGATATGCTGCGCCGCGCGATCGGCGAAGGCATCGAGATCGAGACGGTGGTCGGCGGTGGCCTGTGGAACACCTTCATCGATCCCGCGCAGATCGAGAACGCGCTACTCAACCTCGCGATCAACGCGCGCGACGCGATGGAGGGCCAGGGCAAGCTGACGATCGAGCTCGGCAACGCGCATCTCGACGACGCCTATGCGCTCGGTCACGATGAGGTCCAGGCGGGCCAGTACGTCATGCTCGCCGTGTCCGACACCGGCAGCGGCATGAGCCCCGAGATTATCGAAAAGGTGTTCGAGCCGTTCTTCTCGACCAAGAGCGAGGGCAAGGGTTCAGGTCTGGGCCTGTCGATGGTCTACGGCTTCGTAAAACAGTCCGGCGGCCATGTGAAGATCTATTCCGAGGTCGGCGAAGGCACCACGATCAAGCTGTACTTGCCGCGTGCCATGGAAGCCGAGGACGTCGAAGTCGTCGCGGACGCCAGCCCGATTTCCGGTGGTACCGAGACCGTGCTGGTGGTCGAGGACGACGACGAGGTCCGCGGCACCGTCGTCGAGCTGCTGACGGATCTCGGCTATAGCGTGTTGAAGGCGGTCGACGCGGCCAGCGCGCTCAACGTGGTCGAGAGCGGCGTGCCGATCGATATCCTGTTCACCGATGTCGTGATGCCCGGCACGCTGAAAAGCCCCGAGCTCGCGCGGAAGGCGAAGGAACGCCTGCCCGATCTCGCGGTACTGTTCACCTCGGGCTATACCGAGAACTCGATCGTCCACGGGGGCAAGCTTGACGCGGGGATCGACCTGTTGTCGAAGCCGTACACACGCGAGGCGCTCGCGCGGAAATTCCGCCAGGTGCTCGCCAATCGCCAGCGTCCGGTCGGTACTGAAAAGCTCGCGCGCGACGCCAGGATCGAGGCCGATCGCCGCCTCGACACCCCCGCCCGCCGTACCGTGCTACTGGTTGAGGACGATGCGCTGATCCGTGCCAACACCGCCGAGATGCTCCAGGGCAGCGGCTTCGTCGTGGTCGACGCGGCGAGCGCGGAGGACGCGATGACCGCGCTCCAGACCGTGCCGATCGACGCGCTGGTGACCGACGTGAACCTGCCCGGCGTGTCCGGGCCGAACTTTGCACGGACCGCGCGGGCGTTGCGCCCGGGCGTCGGCATCGTCTTCGCGACCGGGGATACCGCATCGGTCGCGGACGAAACCGACGCGATCATGCTGGAGAAGCCGTACGGGCTCGACGCACTGGCCGCGGCTGTGCTGGCGTCGTTGGGCGATACGGCATCGGCGGATCAACTCACGGCACCGGCCGCTGCCGCCCCCGTGAGGGAAGCGGACTGACGCCCGCTCTCCTCACCGGTAGTAAAGCGGACGTCGAACACTCCTCGTCATTCCCGCGAAGGCGGGAACCCATGCTGGCAGGCCCCGCGATATAATCGCTAACGTTCGAGCATATGGGTCCTCGCCTCCGCGAGGATGACGAAGGTAAATGACCGGTGCTCACCAGCCCTCCCGGTGTAATCTTCTTCACAAAACGACATTCCGATTATCCACCCGACAGACACCAACACCCGCTGGCGCGCCGCAATTCGCGCAGAAATCCTGTCAACAACCCTACACGACGATCAACGCAGCAGTGAAGGATCGCCCGTGACCTACCAGACCCACATCGCCCAGTTGACCAACCTGATCGCCGACCAGAACGGCACGTGGGACGCGATCTCGCCTGAATCAGTCGCGCGGATGCGGCTCCAGAACCGGTTCACTACCGGCCTCGACATCGCGCGCTACACTGCAGCGATCATGCGCAAGGACATTGCCGCCTATGACGCGGACCCGGCGCACTACACGCAGTCGCTCGGCTGCTGGCACGGGTTCATCGCGCAGCAGAAGATGATCAGCGTCAAGAAGCATTTCGGCACCACCGACCGCCGGTATCTGTACCTCTCGGGCTGGATGGTCGCCGCGATGCGGAGCGAATTCGGTCCGCTGCCCGACCAGTCGATGCACGAGAAGACCAGCGTCCCCGCGCTGATCGAGGAACTCTACACTTTCCTCCGCCAGGCCGACGCGCGCGAGCTCGGCATGATGTTCCGCGAGGTCGACGCCGCGCGGGCCGCTGGCAATGCGATCGAGGAACAGCGCTTGCTTAACGCCATCGAGAACCACCAGACGCACGTCGTCCCGATCATCGCCGATATCGATGCCGGCTTCGGCAACGCGGAGGCGACATACCTGTTGGCGCGGAAGATGATCGAGGCGGGCGCCTGCGCGCTCCAGATCGAGAACCAGGTCAGCGACGAGAAGCAGTGCGGCCACCAGGACGGCAAGGTCACCGTGCCGCACGAGGACTTCCTCGCGAAGGTCCGCGCGTGCCGCTACGCGTTCCTCGAACTCGGCGTCGAGGACGGCATCATCGTCACGCGGACCGACTCGCTCGGCGCCGGCCTCACCAAGCAGATCGCGGTCAGCAAGGAGTCGGGTGATCTCGGCGACCAGTATAACTCGTACCTCGATTGCGATGAGATCGACCCGGCGACGGCGCAGAACGGCGACGTCATCCTCAACCGCGACGGCAAGCTGCTCCGCCCGAAGCGTCTGCCCTCGAACCTCTTCCAGTTCCGCGCCGGCTCGGGCGAAGATCGCTGCGTGATGGACTGCATCGCGTCGCTACAGAACGGCGCGGACCTGCTCTGGATCGAGACGGAGAAGCCGCATATCGAACAGATCGCAGGCATGGTCGACCGGATCCGCGCAGTCGTGCCGAACGCCAAGCTCGTCTACAACAACTCCCCGAGCTTTAACTGGACGCTGAACTTCCGCCAGCAGGTGTTCGACGCTTGGTCCGCTGAGAGCAAGGACGTCTCGGCCTACGATCGCGCCCGCCTGATGAGCGTCGATTACGACGGCACGGCGCTTGCCGACGAAGCCGACGAGCGGATCCGCACCTTCCAGGCGGATTCGGCCAAGCGCGCGGGCATCTTCCACCACCTGATCACGCTGCCGACCTATCACACGGCCGCGCTCTCGACGGACAATCTCGCCAAGGAGTATTTCGGCGATGCCGGCATGCTCGGCTATGTGAAGGGTGTCCAACGCAAGGAGATCCGCGAGGGCATCGCCTGCGTGAAGCACCAGAACATGTCCGGCTCGGATCTGGGCGACGATCACAAGGAGTATTTCGCGGGCGAGGCGGCGCTGAAGGCGGGCGGCGCACACAACACGATGAACCAGTTCGCGGCGTGATGCAGCAGGCGGAGCGCAAGCTCCGCCGCGCCGGCATCATGCCCGGCCGGCGGGGCCAAAAGCCCCGTCCGACGACGCGGCTTAGCCGCGGCGCGCCTCCAGCCCCTCCGTCACACCGACTAATCAGGCAACGATCATCTTCTAACAGATGACGACCTTCCCCCCTCCCTGAAAGGGAGGGGCTTTAGACCAGAGAAAGCGTCTGGAAACCCGCCCCCTCCCCCGCTACGCACGCCGCCATGGACACCGATATCGCCATCGCCCGCAGCGCCGCGCTGCGCCCCATCGCCACCATCGCGGACGGCCTCGGCATCCCCGACGCGGCGATCGAGCCCTACGGCCGCTACAAGGCGAAGATCGCGCTAGACTGGCTCGAAACCCGTAAATCAGCCGCGAAAGGCCGCCTGATCCTCGTCACCGCGATCAACCCGACCCCGGCAGGCGAAGGCAAGACCACCACCTCGATCGGCCTCGCCGACGCGCTCCGCCACACCGGCCGCAAAGCCGTGCTCGCATTGCGCGAACCGTCGCTCGGGCCGTGCTTCGGCACCAAGGGCGGCGCGACTGGCGGCGGCCGTGCGCAGGTCGCGCCGATGGAGGACATCAACCTCCACTTCACCGGCGATTTCCACGCCATCACCGCCGCGCACAACCTGCTGGCCGCGATGATCGACAACCACATCCACTGGGGCAACGCGCTTCAGATCGACATCCGTCGCGTAGTCTGGCGCCGCGTCCTCGACATGAACGACCGTGCGCTGCGCGACATCGTCCAATCGATCGGCGGCGTCGCCAACGGCTACCCGCGCGAGTCTGGCTTCGACATCACCGTCGCGTCCGAAGTGATGGCGATCCTGTGCCTAGCCGATGACCTCGCCGACATGGAACGCCGGCTCGGCGATATCGTCGTTGCCTACACGCGCGACCGGACGCCCATTACCGCGCGCGACCTAAAGGCCGACGGCGCGATGGCGGTGCTGCTGGCAGAGGCGATCAAGCCCAACCTCGTCCAGTCGCTCGAAGGCACGCCCGCGTTCCTTCACGGCGGCCCGTTCGCCAACATCGCGCACGGCTGCAACTCCGTGATCGCGACACGCGCCGCGCTGTGGCTGGGCGATTACGTCGTCACGGAAGCCGGCTTCGGTGCTGATCTCGGTGCGGAAAAGTTCTTCAACATCAAGTGCCGTCAGGCAGGGCTCGCCCCCGACGCGGTCGTGATCGTCGCGACCGCGCGCGCGCTGAAGATGAATGGCGGCATCGCGAAGGCCGACCTTGCGCAGGAGAATGTCGACGCGGTCCGCAAGGGTGCGGTCAACCTCGTCCGCCACATCGAGAACATCCGCCAGTTCGGCGTCCCCGCGATCGTCGCGATCAACCATTTCTACACCGACAGCGATGCCGAGATCGCCGCCATTCAGGAGGCCGCCGCACAGCACGGCTCGCGCGCGATCCTGTGCCGGCATTGGGCCGAGGGTGGCGCGGGCGCGGTGGAACTGGCCGACACGGTCGCCGAAATCTGCGAGACGCATGGCGGTGGGTTCGCGCCGATCTATGGCGACGAACTGTCGCTGTTCGACAAGATCGATACGGTCGCGCGGCGGATCTATCGTGCGGAGCATGCGGTCGCGGAGCCGAGCGTGTTCGCGCAACTCAAGCGTTGGGAGGATGCGGGGTACGGGCATCTGCCCGTGTGCCTCGCCAAGACGCAGTATAGTTTCTCGACCGACCCCGCTCTGTTGGGCGCGCCCACCGGCCACATCGTGCCAGTCCGCGAAGTCCGTCTCGCGGCGGGAGCGGGGTTCGTCGTCGCGATCTGCGGGGAGATCATGACGATGCCGGGCCTGCCCCGCGTGCCGGCGGCAGAGGCGATCCACCTGAACGACGAAGGGCTGATCGAGGGACTGTTCTGAGAGCAGGTTGGACGCTCGCCCACGCTCGTCATCCTGACGAAAGTCAGGACCCAGAGCCACGATGGGCGGCATCTGGTATCCTGGGTCCTGACTTTCGTCAGGATGACGAGCGGGGGTGTATCAGTCTTGCGTGAGGGCAAGCCCGTCCGCACGCGCCACCACCGATAGCCCGATATAATCGGCCACCGTCGGATGCGACGTCTTAACCCCCTGCGAGTGCGTGGCGGTGATGACCAGCACATCCGCCCCCGCCGCTTCACCCGCTGCGATCCCAGCGGCGGCGTCCTCGAACACCAGGCAATCGCCAGCGGCCACGCCGAGCCGTTCGGCGGCGACCAGAAAGCAGTCCGGTGCGGGTTTGCCGTTTGGGATGTCATCGGCTGCGATCATGGTGGCAGGCATCGGCAAGCCGGCAGCCTTCAACCGCACTTCGGCCAATGCGCGCGGCGCCGAGGTGACGATCGTCCAGCGTTCGGGCGGCAGGCTGGCCAGGAACGCGGCTGCGCCGGCGATCGGTTCGATGTCGCCAACGTCCAGCATCTCGGCCGCGGTGATCGCGGCCGCTTCGGCGACCGGATCGACGCCGGGCAGGTTCAGCCGTCGGACCGTCTCGACCGACTGCACGCCGTGGATCGTCGGCACGAACGTCGCAGCGTCGAGGCCATGTGCGATCGCCCATTTGGTCCAGGTGCGCTCGGCCGACGCGATCGAGGTGAGGATCGTGCCGTCCATGTCGAACAGGAAGGCGGCGTAGCTTCGGGTTGGGAGGGTCATGCGGCTGCTCGTGGGGGAGGTTGGCGGGTTGGGCAAGGATGTTTGGTTCGGCTCTCTGCACCACCCCGGCGAAGGCCGGGGCCCAATTGGCATGTCCGAGGTAACGGCGCGCCGCCCTTAATCAGAATCGTCCCCCTCTTGGGCCCCGGCCTTCGCCGGAGTGGTCGTGGGTAGCGGTGCAGCCTCAACCAAACACCCAAAGAAAAGGCCGCTCCGGTTTCCCGAAGCGGCCTGTATTCCTACACTAAGCTAAAGCTTAGATGTCGTCGCCGAGTGCGCCCTTGACGCTGCCCTTGACGTTCTGCGCGGTGCCCTTGGCCTGCTGCGCTTCGCCTTCGGCTACCAGCTTCTCGTTGTCGGTCGCCTTGCCGACGGCTTCCTTGACGTTGCCTGCAACCTTGTTGCCTGCTGCTGCGACCTTGTCGGTGAACTCGCCCATCAGAGCCTCCACTTGCTTTGCAGACCCGCCAACCGGGCCGCTTGAACTTGCTAAGGTATAACGGCCGTCTTTACCGTGGGTTCCGTGACGTTTGCGTCATGACCTGCTTTGCGATCAGGCGGGTCAGATCAGCCCCGCCAGCGGACTCGACGGATCGGCATAGCGACGCTGCCCCATCCGCCCGGCACGGTAGGCGAGCCGCCCCGATTCGACCGCGGCCTTCATCGCCGCCGCCATCATCAGCGGGTCCTTCGCCTCGGCGATCGCGGTGTTCATCAGTACGCCGTCGCAGCCAAGCTCCATCGCCACCGCCGCATCGGACGCGGTGCCGACGCCGGCGTCGACCAGCACGGGCACCCCTGCCCCCTCGACGATCAGCCGGATCGTCACGCGGTTCTGGATGCCGAGGCCTGAGCCGATCGGCGCGCCCAGCGGCATGATCGCGACCGCGCCGGCGTTCTCCAGCCGCTTGGTGGCGATCGGATCGTCGACGCAATAGACCATCGGCTTGAAGCCCTCGTTAGCGAGAATCTCGGTCGCGCGCAGCGTCTCGACCATGTCCGGATAGAGCGTCTTCGCCTCGCCGAGGACTTCGAGCTTCACCAGCTCCCAGCCGCCCGCTTCACGCGCCAGCCGGAGCGTGCGAATCGCCGATTCGGCATCGAAGCAGCCCGCGGTGTTGGGGAGGTAGGTGATCTTCTTCGGGTCGATGAAGTCGGTCAGCATTGGCGCGTTGCGGTCCGACACGTTGACGCGGCGGACGGCGACCGTGACGATCTCCGCACCCGATGCCTCGACCGCTGCGGCGTTCTGCGCGAAGTCCTTGTACTTGCCGGTGCCGACGATCAGCCGTGACTTGAAGGTCTGGCCTGCGACGGTCCAGCTGTCCTCATGGTCGCCACCGCCGACGAAATGGACGATCTCGAGATCGTCGCCGTCCTCGACCATCACGTCCGCCAAGGTCGAGCGCGGCACGACTTCCATGTTGCGCTCGACCGCGATCTTCTCGGGCACGAGGCCCAGTTCGGTCGCGAGGCCAGCGAGCGAGAGCCCGGCGGAGACGCGCTTGTGTTCGCCGTTGACGGTGATCGAGACGGTGCCATCGGAATGGGGCATGCAAAACTTTCCGTTCGTTTCGAGCGAAGTCAAAAACCACCCGTCCGCTGCTTGTCTCATGTCTCGACTTCGCTCGACACGAACGGGTAAGGGTGGGACGACGCATATAGGGGGTCGTTTGCAGCCCCCGCAACCAGGAGCTGCCCTTGCCAGATACCGTCACTGCGACAGTGTTCGTCCTGAACGGCCCCAACCTCAATTTGCTGGGAACGCGCGAGCCGGAAATCTATGGCGACGAGACGCTCGACGATATCGCCGGGATGCTGGAGGACCGCGCCCGCGAGCTCGACCTGGAGATCGACATGCGCCAGTCGAATCACGAGGGTCACCTCGTCGACTGGATCCAGGAGGCGCAGGCGCGCGGTGCCAAGGCCGTGATCCTCAACGCGGGTGCGTTCACGCATACCTCGGTCGCGGTGCACGATGCGATCAAGGGCGTGAAGACGCCGGTGATCGAAGTGCATCTTTCCAATCCCCATACGCGTGAATTGTTCAGGCATGTGAGCCTGGTCGGTCAGGCGGCGAAGGGCACGATCGCGGGTTTCGGCGCGCTTTCGTATCTGCTCGCGCTTGAAGCCGTCGCACGGTTCTGACAGGAGGCCCCGCCATGAACGATACAACCGAAAACACCGGTGCGATGCAGGTCGATGTGACCCTGGTGCGCCAGCTCGCCGAACTGCTCGACACCACGCAGCTGACCGAGATCGAAGTCGAGGACGGCTCACGCCGGATCCGCGTTGCACGAAAGGCTGCGCAGGCAGCACCCGTCGCACACTACGCGCAGGCGCCCGCCCCGGCCCCCGTCTCGGCACCGCTGTCGATCCCGCAGGCCGAGGTCGGCGCGTCCGCTCCCGCGATCAGCGCTAGCGCGGTCAAGTCGCCGATGGTCGGCACCGTCTATCTCGCCGCCAACCCCGAGGCGAAGCCGTTCTCCACGGTCGGCCAGAAGGTCAATGCTGGCGACACGCTGCTGATCATCGAGGCGATGAAGGTTATGAACACGATCGTCGCGCCATCGGCCGGCACCGTGACCGCGATCCTGGTCGAGAACGGCCAGCCGGTCGAGTTCGACCAGCCGCTGGTCGTGGTGGAATAATGCCGCAAATCAAGAAGCTGCTCATTGCGAATCGCGGCGAGATCGCGCTGCGGATCCACCGTGCCTGCCATGAGATGGGCATCAAGACGGTGGCCGTGCACTCGACCGCCGACGCCGACGCGATGCACGTCCGGCTCGCGGACGAGGCGATCTGCATCGGACCGCCGTCTGCCGCGGACAGCTATCTGAATATCCCGAACATCATCTCGGCGGCCGAGATCTCGGGCGCGGACGCGATCCATCCCGGCTACGGCTTCCTCAGCGAGAACGCGCAGTTCGCCGAGATCGTCGAGCTGCACAACATCCTGTTCGTCGGGCCCAAGCCCGAGCACATCCGCACGATGGGCGACAAGGTCCAGGCGAAGCGCACCGCGGGCGCACTCGGGCTGCCGCTCGTCCCCGGTTCGGACGGCGCGATCAGCGACATCGCCGAGGCCAAGCGGATCGCCGAGTCGATCGGCTACCCGGTGATCATCAAGGCGGCGTCCGGCGGCGGTGGTCGTGGGATGAAGGTCGTCAACGACCCCGACGATCTCGAAACGCAGATGCAGCAGGCCGGCAGCGAGGCGAAGGCCGCGTTCGGCGACGCCACCGTCTACATGGAAAAATACCTCGGCAATCCGCGGCATATCGAATTCCAGATCTTCGGCGACGGTGAGGGTAACGCGATCCACCTGGGCGAGCGCGACTGCTCGCTCCAGCGTCGCCACCAGAAGGTGCTCGAGGAAGCGCCCTCGCCGATCATCACCGCCGAAGAGCGCGAGCGGATGGGCGGGATCGTCGCCAAGGCGATGGCCGACATGGGCTATCGCGGCGCGGGGACGATCGAGTTCCTGTGGGAAGCGGGCGAATTCTACTTCATCGAGATGAACACCCGGCTCCAGGTCGAGCATCCGGTGACCGAGATGATCACCGGGCTGGACCTGGTGCGCGAGCAGATCCGCGTGGCCGAAGGTCATCCGCTGACGCTCCGCCAGGAAGACGTCCAGTTCCGCGGTCATGCGATCGAGTGCCGCATCAACGCCGAGGACCCGCGCACGTTCGCGCCGTCGCCGGGGCTGGTGAAGGTGTATCACGCGCCGGGCGGGATGCATGTGCGCGTCGATAGCGGGCTGTATGCGGGCTATCGCGTGCCGCCTTACTACGACTCGATGATCGCAAAACTGATCGTCTACGGGACGACTCGGCAGGGTGCGCTGCGCCGGTTGCGGCGTGCGCTCGAGGAGATGGTGATCGAGGGCGTCACGACGACGATCCCGCTGCACCGTGCGCTGCTCGACGATCCTGAGTTCCAAGAGGGCGCGTACACGATCAAGTGGCTGGAAGAGTGGTTGGCCAAGCAGGGGGCGTGAACGCCTGACTCCACCCCTCCCTGAAAGGGAGGGGCCGGGGGTGGGTCGGCTCGGGGCGGGCCGGACGTTCCCTCGCAACCGACCCACCCCCTACCCCTCCCTTCCAGGGAGGGGAGTTTTAACGGAGCATTCGTGAAGGCGACGATCTACCACAACCCGCGCTGCTCGAAGTCCCGCGAGGCTCTCGTCCTGCTGCAAGAGGCAGGGGCGGATGTCACGATCGTCGAATATCTGAAGACCCCACTCTCCCGCTCAGAACTCGTCCGCCTCTACGACCGCGCCGGCATGACGCCGCGCCAAGGCCTGCGCATGGCCGAGGACGGCGCCAAGGCGGTCAAGCATGGCGACGCCGAGGCGATCCTCGATGCGATGATGATCGATCCGCTGCTGATCGAGCGCCCGCTGGTCGAGACCGATAAGGGCGTCCGGCTCGGCCGCCCGATCGCGCGGCTGCACGACATCCTGTGATCGGCTCCCCTGCCCTTGGATTGCGCACGCACCGCCCAGGTGCCGCAATTTCGGGCAGTGAAATCAACGATATTCCGCGGTTGCCCGAGGGCGCTGGGGCTGGCACGCTTGGTGCAAGGCGCCCTTCAGGGCGGACGGCTCGCTCGCAAGGGCGAGGGTTTCAACGACAATCGGGGGCGTACCTGTGAAAAAGATCGAAGCCATCATCAAGCCGTTCAAGCTGGATGAGGTGAAGGAAGCGCTGCACGAGATCGGCGTGAGCGGCATCACCGTGACCGAGGCCAAGGGGTTCGGCCGGCAGAAGGGCCATACCGAACTGTACCGCGGCGCGGAATATGTCGTCGACTTCCTGCCCAAGGTGAAGCTCGAGGTCGTCGTCGAAGACGGGCTCGCGCAACGCGTCGTCGAGGCGATCGCCGCGGCCGCACAGACCGGCCGGATCGGCGACGGCAAGATCTTCGTCATCCCGGTAGAGAGCGCGCTCCGCATTCGCACCGGCGAGCGCGACGACGACGCAATCTAGTTCCAGACCACGCATATTGCGTTGACGACGAGTGACGACATCGTCATTTGACGCGACGCAACATTGTGTGGAAATTCTGTTTCATACCGCAATTAGATTCCCCGCATGATGCGGCGGAAGTCTCAAAAACGAAGGGCAAGCATCATGGCGAATTCGGCCTCCGACGTTCTCAATATGATCAAGGACCAGGAGATCGAGTGGGTCGATCTGCGGTTCACCGATCCCAAGGGCAAGTGGCAGCATCTGACGATGGTCGCGAGCCTGATCGGCGAAGACGAGCTGACCGACGGCCTGATGTTCGACGGCTCGTCGATCGAGGGCTGGAAGGCGATCAACGAGAGCGACATGACGCTCAAGCCCGATCTCGACGCGGTCTATGTCGATCCGTTCTCGGCGACGCCCATGATGATCCTGATCTGCGACATCAGCGATCCGTCGACCGGCGAGCTGTACGCGCGCGATCCGCGCTCGACCGCCAAGCGCGCCGAGGCGTATCTGCTGACCACCGGCGTCGGCGACACCGTGTATGTCGGCCCCGAAGCCGAATTCTTCATGTTCGACGACGTCCGTTTCGAGAACAGCTATTCGACCAGCTATTACAAGATCGACGACATCGAGCTGCCGGGCAATTCGGGTCGCGAATATGAGGGCGGCAACCTCGGTCACCGTCCGCGCGCCAAGGGCGGTTACTTCCCGGTCGCGCCGGTCGACAGCGCCGTCGACATCCGCGGCGAGATGGTCTCGACGATGATCGAGATGGGCCTGCCCTGCGACAAGCATCACCACGAAGTCGCGGCCGCGCAGCATGAGCTGGGCCTGACGTTCGGCACGCTGACGCAGACCGCGGATCGCATGCAGATCTACAAGTACGTCGTCCACCAGGTCGCGCATGCGTACGGCAAGACGGCGACGTTCATGCCGAAGCCGATCAAGGAGGACAACGGTTCGGGGATGCATACGCATTTCTCGATCTGGGAAGGCAAGACCCCGCTGTTCGCCGGCAACGGCTATGCGGGTCTGAGCGACATGTGCCTGTATTTCATCGGTGGCATCATCAAGCATGCCAAGGCCGTCAACGCGTTCACCAACCCGTCGACCAACAGCTACAAGCGCCTCGTCCCTGGCTACGAAGCGCCGGTGTTGCTCGCGTATTCGGCACGCAACCGCTCGGCATCGTGCCGCATTCCGTACGGCACCGGCCCCAAGGCGAAGCGCGTCGAAGTGCGTTTCCCGGACGCGCTGGCCAATCCGTATCTCGCCTATGCGGCGCTGATGATGGCCGGCATGGACGGCATCCTCAACAAGATCCATCCGGGCGAGGCGATGGACAAGAACCTGTACGACCTGCCGCCGGCAGAGCTCGCCCAGGTCCCGACCGTCGCCGGTTCGCTCCGCGAGGCGCTCGAATGCCTGCTCGCCGATCACGACTTCCTGCTGAAGGGCGACGTGTTCTCGAAGGACCAGATCGAGAGCTATGTCGAGATCAAGTACGCCGAGGTTGCGCGTTGGGAGATGACGCCTAGCCCGGTCGAGTATGACATGTACTACAGCGGATAAGGCGCGACCACGCTCGCGCCATTCCGCGCAGCGGATATCCGCTGTCGGCCGGCGTCGTGTAGCGACGACCGACGGCGTGGCTTTGCCACGTCGCTGAATTGGAGAGGGCGCGCGGAGCAATCCGGGCGCCCTTTTTCTGTCAGGCCAAACGAACCCTCTTCCCGGCGCGTTCAATGGGAGGAGAGATCAGGCCGGCGCCCCCTTCCGTCATTCCCGCGGAGGCGGGAACCCATACTGGCTGACGGCGCGATCGAAGCGCGAGCGGTCGAGTTTATGGATCCCCGCCTGCGCGGGGATGACGACGGGGTCGGGGATGACGAAAAGGTATGGCGCAGGGTGCCCGCCCCAAGATTGTTTCCCCGCGAAGGCGGGGATCCAGACTGGGCTCCCGCCTTCGCGGGAGAACAAGAAGGGGTAGCCTTAGTTAACTTCGCGCGTTCGGTTCGATTGATCGACCGCTAGAGCCACCCATATCTCCTCCGAGACGCCCCGCCCCCAAAACCCAAGGAACACCCGTGACCGAAGACAGCGGCAACAGCGCCGGACGCGCGATCCCCAGCGGCCGTCTTGCCCGCCTTGGCGTCTTCGGTAAACTCGCGGGCGGTGTCGCCGGCGGAGTCGTCGCCGAAGGCGCGCGCCGCCTCGCCAACGGAGAACGCCCGAAGATCGGCGACCTCCTCCTCACCCCCGCCAACGCCACCCGCGTCGCAGACCAGCTCTCCCACCTCCGCGGCGCCGCGATGAAACTGGGGCAGATGATCTCGATGGACGCGGGCGACATGCTCCCGCCCGAACTCGCGACCATCCTCGCCCGCCTGCGTAACAACGCGAACCACATGCCGCCGCAGCAGCTCGACCGCGTGCTCGCCGCCGAATGGGGCAAGGACTGGCGCCGCCGGTTCGCGCATTTCCAGGCGCACCCGGTCGCCGCCGCCTCGATCGGCCAGGTCCACCGCGCGCGCCTGCCAGACGGCACCGAACTGGCGATCAAGGTCCAGTATCCTGGCGTGAAGGAGAGCATCGACGCCGACGTCGACAACGTCGCGACGCTACTGCGGGTGTCGGGCATGCTCCCCAAGTCGCTCGACATCGCGCCGTTGCTCGACGAGGCGAAGAAGCAGCTGCACGAGGAAGCCGATTACCTCCGCGAGGCGCAGATGCTCGCGCGCTACGGCGAATTGCTCGCCGACCAGCCGCAGTTCGTTGTGCCCAAGCTCTATGCCGAGCTCACGACGCCACGCGTTCTCGCGATGAGCTTCGTCACCGGCGTGCCCGTCGAAACGCTGGAGACCGCGCCGCAGGACGTCCGCGACCGGGTGATGCACGACCTGATCTCGCTGGTGCTCCGTGAACTGTTCGATTGGCGGCTGATGCAGACCGATCCGAACTTCGCCAACTACCGCTGGCAGCCCGAGACGGAAAAGCTCGTCCTGCTCGATTTTGGTGCTGCCCGCCCCCTCCCCGCCGAAACCGGCGAAGGCTATCGCCGCCTGCTCACCGCGGCACTCGCCGGCGACCGTGACGCGGTGCGCGAGGCCGCTATCGCCGCCGGTTTCCTCGGCGAGGCGGCCGTGCTCCAGCACCGCGCGCTCGTCGACCGCATGATCGACGTGATCCTCGCCGAGCTCGCCAAGCCCGGCCCGTTCGACTTCGGCGACCGCGCGTTCGTCGGCGTGCTGCGCGAACAGGGCACCGAGATCGCGCGCGACCGCGATACCTGGCACCTGCCCCCGATCGACACGCTGTTCGTCCAGCGCAAGATCAGCGGCACCGCGCTGCTCGCCGCTCGGTTGAAGGCACGCGTCGATATCCGCGCTATGATCGAGGAGGCCTTTGGCGAGCTCACCGCGTGATACCCGGTCAACGGTCCGCCCCATCATTAAACCAACATTAAAATCACCGGTCACGGGATTCTTAAATCCGTAACGAGCGCGCCACGTGCGCCGCTTATCGCCCCCCTTGAAGGCAAAGGTGCCTGAAAAGGGAAATCTCGATGTTGAATGCAGCAAGCCTGCGCGTGCGGTTGCTCGCCGGCGCCGCGCTGACCCTGGCGATCGCGTCGCCAGTCCTGGCATACGCTGATCCGGTGGCCGCGAAGTCGCCGGATGCCGTCGCCGCCACAACGCCTGCCGACCCCGCCCCTGTCGATCCCGCCCCTGTCGATCCCGCAGCCGCTGCGCCCGTCGCCGATCCTGCAGACCAGACCGGGCTTGGCGAGATCGTCGTCACCGCGACCAAGCGCGAGACCAATCTCCAGAAGACCCCGATCGCGATCAACGTGCTCAGCAGCCAGGCGCTGACCGATCGTCACGTCCAGAGCCTGTACGATCTCGCCGACGGCGCCGTGCCGAGCTTGCGCGTCGCGACGTTCGAGGCGCGCCAGTCCGCGCTGACGATCGGTATTCGCGGCATCGTGCCGCTCGACGCCAACCAGCCTGCCCGCGAGCAGGGCGTCGGCATCTATATCGATGGCGTTTACCTCGGCCGCCAGCACGGTCTGAACGCGGCGCTGTTCGACGTCGACCGGATCGAAGTCCTGAAGGGCCCGCAGGGGACATTGTTCGGCCGCAACACCGAGGGCGGCGCGCTGAGCATCGTCACGAAGGGCCCGAGCGGCAAATGGGGCGGCAGCGCCACCGCGGGCATTGCCAATTATGGCGGCTATAACGGCGCGCTGCGGCTCGACCTGCCCGAAGTCTATGGCGTGTCGCTCAAGCTGGACGGCGTCGTCCAGTATCAGGGTGCGACCACCAAGAACCCGCTCGCCGGACAGACCGGCTGGAATTACTTCGATCGCCGCGGCTTCAAGGCGACCGCCCGCGTTCACCCGGTTTCGGGCATGACCGCCGATTTCAGCTATGACAACGGTTACGACTCGAACAGCCCATTCTACAGCCAGCTGCTCAACGTGAACCCCAATGGGTGCGCGGCCGGCACACAGGCCGCGTCGCCGAACTGCAAGCTGCCAGGCACCAACTTCACCAATATCGGCTTTACCGGCACGCAGACCGCGATCCGTCCGGTGCCGAGCCAGGTCGTCGTCAACGGCCGCAGCCGGATGAAGGTCGCCGACATCGGCGTGCCGCAGCAGCCGAGCATCGACAAGACCCACGGGTTCACCTCGAACATCCGCTGGGATGTCGCGCCCGAAGTCGAACTCCGCTCGATCACCGCATGGCGCGGCGTGAACGCGACGCAGTGGGACAATAGCGGCGGCTATCACCGCGTGCCCGTGGTCGCGCCGAACTGCACCGGCAGCGCGTGCAACTTCAGCCGCTACAGCCTCGCCGATCTTCACCAGAACCAGTTCAGCCAGGAATTCCAGGCGGTCGGCACGGTCGGCCAGTTCGACTACGTCGCCGGTCTCTATTATTTCAACGAACACATCAGCGACGATGCCGCCACCCCGAACTCGGTCGCGTTCGTATCGAACGGTACGGCGCTGACCGGTGTCACCGTCCTCGACCCCTGCATCGGGTCGGGCGGGTTCGGCTCGCAAGTCGGCTGCCGCTCGATCGACCGCGCATCGGAAGTCTTCTCGAAGAGCTATGCCGGTTACGGCCAAGTCACCTGGAACGCGACCGACGCGATCCACCTGACTGCCGGGGGCCGCTACACGCGTGACGAGAAGCAGGGTGTGCTGCACTTCTCGCGTAATCTGAACTACGACACCGCCACCGCCGCACAGCTGACCGCAGCGGGCTACAAGCCGCTCGACGCCAGCTGGAACCGGTTCAATCCGATGGCGACGCTCGCCTACGACGCCAGCGACTCGCTCCATCTCTATGCGAAATACGCGACCGGCTACCGTGCCGGCGGTGCCAGCTCGCGCACCGCCAACTACCAGACCTTCAACCCCGAGGACGTGAAGTCGTACGAGATCGGTGCAAAGACCGATTTCTGGGATCACCGTGCGCGCCTGAACCTCGCTGGCTACATCATGGATCGCAAGAACAGCCAGGTCGACATCAGCTCGATCCAGACCACTGCGACCGGCAGCTTCAACAACCTCGTCACGATCAATGCCCCCGGCATCACCAAGATCCGCGGGATCGAGGCAGATCTGACGGTGCAGCCGGTCACCGGCCTGACGCTGACCGCGGGTTATGCGTACACCTACACGAAGATCCCGCCCGTGCTGATCGCGTCGACCGGCGTGTACCAGAACTTCTACATCGTCTTCACGCCGCGTAACGCCGCCAACGGATCGATCGACTACACGATGCCGCTCGGCGACATGGACCTGAAGTTCCACATCGACGGCAACTATTCGCAGGCGACGCAGACCTTCGATCAGTTCGCGACCAAGAACGATCCGGCGTTCATCGCCAACGCCCGCATCGCGCTGGCCAACATCGCGGTCAGCGACACCAACAAGGTGACGATCTCCGCGTGGGTCCGCAACATGTTCGACAAGCAGTACGTGTTCCGCCGCGATCCGTCGAACAGCCTGCCGGCCGCACCGACATCGGGCACCTCGACGACGGGCAGCATCAACAACATCCTCGGCGATTACGGCAATTTCAACGCGCCGCGGACGTACGGCATGGAGGCATCGGTCAAGTTCTGATCGACGTCCAGGTCCGAGGCACCGAACCCGAGCAGGCCCATCGCCTGTTCGGGTTTTGGCGTTTCAGCCAGCCGGCAAGGTGACCACGACGCGCAGGCCGGGCGCGGCGTCTTCCAGCGAGATTGCGCCACGGTGAAGACGGGCGATCGCGGCGACCAGTGGCAGCCCCAGGCCGTGACCCGCGTCATGACGGCTGGCGTCCAGCCGGCCGAACCGCCGCAGTGCCAGCGCGCGGCGGTCAATCGGAATACCCGGGCCGTTGTCGCTGACGGTCAGAATGGCCGTGGCGGCGGTCGCCGTGACTTCGATCGCGATCCGCGCGCCGGCCGGCGTATGCCGGATCGCATTCTCGAGCAGGTTCACGAGCATCTGGCCGAGGAGGTGCCGGTCGCCGACGACGCGGATCGATCGGGACGCATCGACCTCCAGTATCCGCCCGCTGTCGGCGACGACCGGTTGCATCATCGTGGCGATCTCGTCGGCCACGGCGGCCAGGTCGAGGGGTGCGAACGCGGCGCGCCGATCGCCACCCTCGACCTCGGCGATCCGCAGCATCGCCGCGAACATGTCGAGCAACTCGTCGCTCATCGCGATCGCGGTTGCCAGGTCATCGCGCTGCGCTTCGGTTTCGGCTTGTCGCTGCACGAGCGCGAGATGGCTTCGCAAGCGGGCCAGCGGCGTGCGGAGATCGTGCGCGATGTCGTTGGAGACGTTGCTGATGCTCGCCATCAACTCCGAGATCCGATCGAGCATGCGGTTGAACGCGCGCGCCTGTTGCGCGAACTCGCCGCCCGAGCCGTCGACGGGCACGCGGCGCGCCATGTCGCCATCGATGATCGCGTCGACCGTCCGTCGCGTCTCGCCGATCCGCCGCCCGATCGTGACGACGAAATATACGAGACCGCCGACGACGATCAGCAGGATCGACCCGAACCCGATCAGGTAGATGCGGACCCGCGCCGCGCCGTAATCGTCGAACGGCTCGGTCTCTGCGACCGTGGTCAGCGTCATCCCGCCGCCGACGTCGCGGACGAGCGCCCGTCCCGCGGACAGGCCGGCGATCCGGTCGTCCGCCTCGATCGTTGAGAACCCGAGCGGCAGGCGACGGGGCAGCACGATGTTGCCGCCAAGGCTCCGACCCTGCGCATTAAGCAACAGGAAGCCGATATCGCCGGTGTCGCGCTGCCGGGTCGCCGCATCGATCCGACGAAAGATATCCGCGGGTCGTCGATCCCCGCGCGCGCCGCCGACCTCATGGTTGACCGTCAGGATACGACGATCGACCAGCCGTTCGATCGTCCGCAGCGTCGCCGAATAGATGGCGATTCCGGTGCCGAGCGTCGCGACCAGAAACACCAGCAGGAACGCGGCGGTCAGCGCGCGCAGCGAGCGAAACCGCATCACCCGCGCAACGTGTAGCCGACGCCGCGTACCGTCAGGATCGGGTCCTCGCCACCGGCTGCGGTCAGCTTGACGCGCAGGTGGCGGACATAGACGTCGACGATGTTGGTGGTCGGGGCGAAGTCGTACCCCCAGACTCGCTCGACCAGCATCGCCCGGGTCAGCACCGCATCGGCATTGGCGACGAACTCGGCGAGCAATTTGAACTCGAGCTTGCCGAGATCGAGCGCGATGCCGTCGCGCCACGCGCGGAACTTGGTCGGGCTGACGACGATATCGCCGGCGTGGATCGTGTCACCGGCGCTACCGGTCCAGCCGCGCCCGCGCATCAAGGCGAGCAGGCGTGCGTTCAGTTCGACCGCCGCGACCGGCTTGACCACATAGTCGTCCGCGCCGGCCTCCAGCCCCTCGACCTTCTCGACCGAGCGGCCGAGCGCGCTGAGCATGATGAACGGCATCGTGATATTCGCGCCCCGCAACCGTTCCAGCACGGAGATGCCGTCGATCTTCGGCAGCATCCGGTCGAGGATCACCGCGTCGAACGCCTGGCTGTCCACCGCGGCGAGCGCGTCTCGGCCATCGGCGGCGATCGCCACCTCGTGATCGAACCCGCGCAGTTCCTCCGCCATCGCCTGCGCGAACACGGCATCGTCCTCGACCAGCAGAATGTTCAGGCTCATCACGGTCTCACTCGGGCAAGCATCTGTCCTATCGTGGATCGTCGCGCGTACAAGCGTCTTGCGGGCTCAGGCGGAGGCCACAACGCCGTCCGTCGCCTAGCGAAAGCGTCGTATTGGTTCACGCGAAGGCGCGAAGGCGCGAAGAGATGAGAAGAATGGGTTCACGCGGAGACGCGGAGACGCGGAGAGTTCTCCGGGACCAACGGCCCCCTATCAGCGCCGCAAGATGATGAACGAGACGGCCATACCGCCCGCAACACCTCCGCGTCTCCGCGTCTCCGCGCGAATAAATCTTCTTCGCGCCTTCGCGCCTTCGCGTGAACACACCTTCTGGCACACAGTTACGGTAGCAGGATCGTGCTCCCCGAAGTCTCACCCGCCTCGATTGCGCGATGGGCGGCGGCAGCTTCCTCAAGCGGAAAGGTCCGACCGATCTCCGGCGTGATCGCGCCGTTGTCGAGCATCGCGAACAGCCGGGCGATGCCGGCCTGCCTTTCCTCTGGCGTGACGTAATAATCGAACAGCGTCGGCCGCGTTACGAACAGCGAGCCTTTCCGCGCGAGGACGCCGATGTTGACACCATCGACCACCCCGCCAGCATTGCCGTAGCTGACGATCAGGCCACGCTTGGCCGCGCTATCCAGCGACGCGTCCCACGTCGCGCGACCGACACCGTCGAGAACAACCGGCACGCCCTTGCCGTCCGTGATCTCGCGGACTCGCGCGGCGATGTCCTCGGACTTGTGTAGGATGACGTGATCGGCCCCGGCTTTCCGCGTCCGCGCCGCCTTGTCCTCGCTGCCGACGCTGGCAATGACGGTCGCGCCGATCGCCTTAAGCCAGCCGACCAGGATGTGGCCGACTCCGCCCGCGGCCGCGTGGACGAGGACGGTCTGGCCTGCCTGCACCTCGGCGCAGCGCTCGACTAGGAACTCGGCGGTGCAGCCCTTGAGCAGGATCGCCGCGGCGGTCTGGTCGTCGAGTGTGTCGGACAGTTTGAACAGCTGGCTCGCGGACACGTTGCGCTCGGTCGCGTAGGCGCCGCGCGACGGGCCGAAGGTACCGACGCGGTCGCCAGGCGCGAAATCGGTGACGCCCTCGCCGACCGCCATCACCACGCCCGCAGCCTCGCTGCCGAGCCCCGAGGGTAGGTCGATCGGGTACACGCCGCTGCGGTGGTAGGTGTCGATATAGTTCAGCCCGACCGCGGTGTTGCGCATCCACACCTCGCCCTTGCCCGGCGGGGGCAGTTCGACGTCGTGCCACTGGATGACATCGGGACCGCCGGTCTTCTCGATGAATGCCACTCTCGCCATGCCGGCCTCCTGATGAATCTCCCGGTCACCCTACGGCATGCGTTTCGGGTTGCAACCGATCTCCGGCGAGCCCATTCCTGCGCAAGACAAGATGCGGAGAGGCACGATGAAAAGCTATTTGCAGCAGTATATCGACGGCGCGTGGGTCGAGAGCGAGGGCGGCACCGTCTATCAGGTGATCGACCCGTCGACCGAGCAGCCGTGCACCGAGATCACGCTGGGCACCGCCGCCGACGTCGACAAGGCCGTGGCAGCGGCCCGCTCGGCGTTCGAGAGCTGGAGCCAGACCAGCGTCCAGGAGCGCCTCGATGTGCTCGGCCGGATCATGACCGAATACAAGGCGCGGATGCCCGATCTGGCGAAGGCGATGTCGCAGGAGATGGGCGCACCGATGGCGCTCGCCTCGATGGCGCAGGCGCCGACCGGGCTCGCGCATTTCTCCGCGACCGCGAAGGCGCTGGCGGCGTTCGAATTCTCCGAAACGATCGGCAAGGCGACCGTCGTGCACGAGCCGCTCGGCGTCGTCGCGATGATCACCCCGTGGAACTGGCCGCTGAACCAGATCTGCGCGAAGGTCGCGCCTGCGCTGGCCGCGGGCGACACGATGATCCTGAAGCCGTCCGAGGAAGCGCCCTCGTGCGCGGTCATCCTTGCGGAGATCATGCACGCGGCGGGCGTTCCGGCGGGCGTGTTCAACCTTGTCAATGGTGACGGTCCAGGCGTCGGCGCAGCATTGTGCGCGCACCGCGACGTCGACATGGTGAGCTTCACCGGCTCGACGCGGGCCGGCATCGCCGTGGCGCTGGCCGCAGCACCGACCGTGAAGCGCGTGCATCAGGAGCTTGGCGGCAAGGCTGCAAACCTCGTGCTCAAAGGCTCCGACCTCGCGACCGTCCTGCCGCCGACTGTCGCGGGTGTGCTCGCCAATTCCGGCCAGAGCTGCATCGCGCCGACCCGGCTGCTGGTGCATGCGAGCCAGGTCGCCGAGGCGACGGCGATCGTGAAGTCGATGATGGAGCAGACCAAGGTCGGCGACCCCGCCGAGATGGGCCAGCACATCGGCCCGGTCGTCAACAAGGCGCAGTTCGACAAGATCCAGGGGCTGATCCAGTCGGCGATCGACGAAGGCGCGACGCTGGTGACGGGCGGTGTCGGGCGTCCGGACGGGCGCAATGCGGGGTATTACATCCAGCCGACGCTGTTCACCGACGTGCGTCCGGACATGCGGATCGCGCAGGAGGAAACGTTCGGCCCTGTTGCGACGATCACGTCGTACGCGGATCAGGACGAAGGCATCCGCATCGCCAACGCGACCGAATACGGGCTGTCGGCGACGATCTCGGGCGATCCGGCGGCGGCGGCGAAGGTCGCACCCAGGTTGCGCGCGGGGCTGGTGACGATCAACTCGTGGAGCCCGGACATCGGCGCGCCGTTCGGGGGGTACAAGCAGTCGGGCAATGGTCGCGAGAACGGGCGGTACGGGCTGACCGACTTCATGGAGGTGAAGACGATCACCGGCCTTCCCGGTGACACGCGTCAAGGAAAGCCGGCCGAAGCGGGCGCTTAAGGTTTACGCCAGATCCTTAGGGGGGCTCATCAGTCAAGAACTCCTCCCCGTCAGGATGACGGACGGGGTGACGGGTGAGCCAACCTAGTCAAGGTTCGGCCGCAACCAACGTTCGGCGGTCTTGAGGTCCGCGCCACGTCGTGCGGCGTAATCCTCGAGCTGGTCGCGACCGACGCGAGCCACACCGAAATACTCCGCTTGCGGGTGGCCAAAATAGAAGCCCGAGACGGCCGCGGTCGGGAACATCGCGAAGCTCTCGGTGAGTTCCAGCCCGGTCGCGGTCTCGGCGTCGAGCAGGTCGAACAGGATCGGCTTGAGGCTGTGATCCGGGCACGCGGGATACCCCGGCGCCGGGCGGATGCCGCGATACTGCTCCTTGATCATCGCTTCGTTGGTGAGTTGCTCGTCGGGCGCATAGCCCCAGAGATCGGTGCGGACATGCTTGTGCAACCGCTCGGCGAAGGCTTCGGCAAAGCGGTCGGCGAGCGCCTTCAGCAGGATGTCGTTATAGTCGTCGTTGTCCGCCTTGAAGCGGGCGATGTGATCGTCGATCCCGTGGATACCGACCGCGAAGCCGCCGAACCAGTCGTCCTGCGTGTCGACGAAATCGGCGAGGCACATGTTCGCGCGGCCTTCGCGCTTGGCGATCTGCTGGCGGAGCATCGGGAGCCTTATTTCTTCTTCTACTCCCTTCCCGCTTGCGGGAAGGGTCGGGGAAGGGCCTTCTTGTGCGGCACGCCCCTCCCCTGACCCCTCCCGCAAGCGGGAGGGGGAAAGAACCACATCATCACCGTCTCGGCGCGCGGGCCACAGCCCCGCTACCCCGCGCGGGGTCAGCCACTTCTCCGCGACGATCGTGTCGAGCATCGCCTGCGCATCCGCGTACAGCGAGCTCGCGCTCTCGCCGACCACTTCATCCGTCAGGATCGCCGGGAAATTCCCCGCCAGCTCCCACGCGCGGAAGAACGGCGTCCAGTCGATATAGTCGCGCAGGTCCGACAGGTCCCAGTCCGCGAACACATGCACGCCCGGCTTTACCGGTGCAGGCGGCTTCATCGCGAAGTCGGCCACGAACCCGCGCGCGCGCGCTGTCTCCAGCGGCAAAAGCTCGCTCTGCCCCTTGTTCGCGCGCGAGATCCGCACCGCCTCATACTCGTCGGCAGTCTTCGTCACGAACTCGTCGCGGATCGTGTCCGACACCAGCGTCGACGCCACACCCACCGCGCGGCTCGCATCGAGCACATGCACCACCGGCCCGTCATACGCCGGAGCGATCCTGAGCGCGGTATGCACCTTCGACGTCGTCGCGCCGCCGATCAGCAGCGGCATCGTCATCCCAGCGCGCTTCATCTCCTCGGCAACCGTCACCATCTCGTCGAGGCTCGGCGTGATCAGCCCCGAGAGCCCGATCATGTCCGCATCGTTCTCGTTCGCCGATTCGAGGATCTTCGACCACGGCACCATCACGCCGAGATCGACCACGTCGAAGCCGTTGCACTGGAGCACGACGCCGACGATGTTCTTGCCGATATCGTGCACGTCGCCCTTGACGGTCGCCATGACGATCTTGCCCTTGCCGCGCGCACCGGGCTCCTTCATCGCCTCGATATACGGCAGCAGATGCGCGACCGCCTTCTTCATCACGCGCGCCGACTTCACGACCTGCGGCAGGAACATCTTGCCCGATCCGAACAGGTCGCCGACGACGTTCATGCCGTCCATCAGCGGCCCTTCGATGACCTCGATCGGGCGCCCGCCATTGCCGGCGATGATCAGCCGCGCTTCCTCGGTATCCTCGACGACATGCAGGT
Source organism: Sphingomonas faeni (assembly GCF_040407565.1). Lineage (GTDB taxonomy): Bacteria > Pseudomonadota > Alphaproteobacteria > Sphingomonadales > Sphingomonadaceae > Sphingomonas > Sphingomonas faeni_F. The sequence goes on along the minus strand of NZ_JAPZPR010000003.1, from coordinate 262,085 downwards.
CGATGCCCTTGACCAGCGCATATTCGAGCCGCTTGTTGACGCCCAGCGAGCGCCATTCCGCCGCCGCCTTCTCCGCAACCACGTCGGTGCCGCGATAGCGTTCGGCGAGCGCGACCAGCCGGTCGCCAGCCTCGGGATCGGTGTTGAGCACGACGTCCTCGACCGCCTGGCGCAGCTCGGGATCGATGTCATCATAGATGTCGAGCTGGCCGGCGTTGACGATCGCCATGTCCATGCCCGCGGGGATCGCGTAATACAGGAACACGCTGTGCATCGCGCGGCGCACCGGTTCGTTGCCGCGAAACGAGAAGCTAAAGTTCGAGAGCCCGCCCGAGATATGGACGTGCGGGCAGCGTGCCTTGATCTCCTTGCACGCCTCGATGAAGTCGACGCCGTAGTTGTTGTGCTCCTCGATCCCCGTCGCGACCGCGAACACGTTGGGATCGAAGATGATGTCCTCGGGCGGAAAGCCGATCCCGACGAGCAGCTTGTACGCGCGCTCGCAGATCTCGACCTTGCGGTCCTTGGTGTCCGCCTGCCCGACCTCGTCGAACGCCATCACGACGACGGCCGCACCGTACGCCATGCACTTGCGCGCCTGCGCCAGGAACTGCTCCTCGCCCTCCTTCATGCTGATCGAATTGACGATCGGCTTGCCGCTGACGCACTTCAGCCCGGCCTCGATCACGCTCCATTTCGAGCTGTCGACCATGAACGGAATGCGCGCGATGTCGGGCTCGGCGGCGATCAGCTTCAGGAACGTCGTCATCGCGTGATGCGCGTCGAGCAGCCCCTCGTCCATGTTGACGTCGAGCACCTGCGCGCCGCTCTCGACCTGCTGGCGCGCGACCTCGACCGCGGCGGGGTAGTCGCCGGCCATGATCAGCTTCTTGAAGCGCGCCGATCCGGTGACGTTGGTGCGCTCGCCGATGTTGACGAAAGAGGTGGAGGAGGAGGTGGTCATGATCTTCTTTCCTCCCCTCCCGCTTGCGGGAGGGGTCGGGGGAGGGAAGTGCCGCAAGCGAGGTGGTCGGGTTGGGCCAGCGCCTCCCCTAACCCCTCCCGCAAGCGGAAGGGGAACTAAGCCGCCATCGTGAATGGTTCGAGGCCGGCGAGCTTGGTGCGCACTTCTGGGCTCGCCACGACCCGCGGCTCGAGCCCGCGCACACCGTCGGCCATCGCCTTAATATGCGCCGGGGTCGACCCGCAGCAGCCGCCGAGCACGTTGACCTGCTTGGCCACCGCCCACTCGCCGACCAGCCCGGCCGTTGTCGCCGGCTGCTCATCATATTCGCCGAGTTCGTTGGGGAGGCCGGCATTCGGGTAGATCATGATCAGCGTGTCCGCGATCGCCGACAACGTCTTCACATGCGGCCGCAGCTGCTCCGCGCCGAACGAGCAGTTGAGCCCGATCGTGATCGGCTTGGCGTGGCGCACCGCATGCCAGAACGCCTCGACCGTATGCCCCGACAGGTTGCGCCCGCTGAGGTCGGTCAACGTCATCGACATCATGATCGGCACGTCGCGCCCGAGCGCATCGCCCGCCTCGATCGCCGCCATGATCCCGGCCTTGGCGTTGAGCGTGTCGAACACCGTCTCGATCAGGATGAAGTCGACGCCGACCCCCTCGCCGCCTTCGAGCAGCGCGTCGATCTGCTCGCGGTACACGCTCTTGAGGTAATCGAAGTCGATCTCGCGGAAGCCCGGATCGTTGACGTCGGGCGACAGCGACAGCGTCTTGTTGGTCGGCCCGATCGCGCCGGCGACGAAGCGCGGACGGCCGTCCTTGGCCTCGTATTCGGTGGCGAGCGCGCGGGCGATCCGCGCGGACTCGACGTTGATCTCGCGCACAAGATGCTCGGCGCCATAATCGGCCTGCGAGATCACGTTGGCGCTGAACGTGTTGGTCGAGACGATGTCCGACCCTGCCTCCAGATATTCGCGTGTGATCGTCTCGGGGACTTCCGGCCGCGTGATCGCCAGGATGTCGTTGTTGCCCTTCTGGTCGTGCGACAACCCCAGCAACCCCGCATAGGCAGCCTCGTCGAGCTTCCAGTTCTGGATCTCGGTACCGAACGCGCCGTCGGTGATCAGGATACGCTTGGCGGCTTCCGCGTTGAAACGTTCACGTGGTGTCATCGTCAATCTCCTCCCCTCCCGCTGGCGGGAGGGGTCGGGGGAGGGAAGTGCCGCAAACGAGACGGTCGGATCGGGCCAGCCCCTCCCCTAACCCCTCCCGCAGGCGGGAGGGGAATTATGCCGCGGCGACCTTTGTCGCAGGCTTCGCACGCACACCGAGCATGTGGCAGATCGCGTAGGCCAGCTCCGCGCGGTTGAGCGTGTAGAAGTGGAAATCCTTCACGCCGCCCGCATAGAGCCGCCGGCACATCTCGGCCGCGATCGTCGCCGCCACGAGCTGCCGTGCCGAAGGGTGATCGTCGAGCCCCTCGAACAGCCGGTCCATCCACGCAGGGATCTCCGCGCCGCAAAGCCCCGCGAATTTCCGCGTCTGCGCCACGTTCGACACCGGCAGGATACCCGGTAGGATCTGCGCGGTGATCCCGGCCGCCGCGACCCGGTCGCGAAACCGGAAATATGCCTCGGGCGAGAAGAAGAACTGCGTGATCGCGCGGGTGGCGCCGGCATCGATCTTGCGCTTGAGATTGTCGATATCGGCGTCGTGGCCGCCCGACTCCGGATGGCATTCCGGATACGCCGCGACCGATATCTCGAACGGATGCAGCTTCCGCAAACCCGCGACCAGGGCCGCCGCGTTCTCATAACCGCCAGGATGCGCCTGATACGGCTGGCCCAGCGTCGGCATGTCGCCGCGTAGCGCGACGATGTGCCGCACGCCCGCCGCCCAATATTCCTCGGCGACCTGGTCGATCTCCGCCTTGGTCGCCTCGACGCAGGTCAGGTGCGCGGCGGCGTTCATCGACGTCTCGCGCTGGATCCGCGCCACCGTCGCGTGCGTCCGCTCGCGCGTGGACCCACCCGCGCCGTACGTCACCGAAACGAAGTCCGGCTGGAGAGGCTCCAGCGTGCGGATCGCTTCCCAGAGCTGCGCATCCATCTTCTCGCTCTTCGGCGGGAAGAACTCGAAGCTGATGCCGACATCGCCCGCGAGATCCGCGAACAGCGGTTCTTCGAGCGCGCGGCGCGCTTCGGCCAGTTGGGGGATCGAAATGTTCGTCATGCCGCCTTCACCTCACGCAAGCTCGCGCCGATCTTCCGGCCGAGCCATAATTTCACCGTCAACTCGCCGCCTTCGAGCGTCTCGACCCGCGCCGTCTGCAAGCCCGCCGTCTCGAACCACGCCGCCATCTGCTCGTCCGCAAACCCGAGCCGCGTATGCGCATCGCGCACCCGCAATTCCTCACGGTCGTGGCTGGCGAAGTCAGCGATCAGCAATCGTCCGCCCGGCGCGAGTACCCGCGCCGCCTCACTCACCGCAGCCCCCGGCTGCTGCGCGAAGTGCAACACGTGATGCAGGATCGCGACGTCCGCAGCAGCATCCGCCATCGGCAGCGCATACAGGTCCGCCTGGCGCAGTTCGGCATGCGTCATATCGTGCAGCTTGGCGCGTGCGAGCCGCAGCATCTCCGAACTGCGATCGATCCCGAGAGCGACCGTCGCGCGCCCGCCGAACAGTTCGAGCATCCGCCCGGTGCCCGTACCGATATCGATAAGCGTGCCGACCGGCGCATCGCCAAGCACCGCCGCCATAGCCGCCTCGACCTCGCTGTCGGCGACGTGCAGCGACCGGATCGCGTCCCATTCGTCGGCATGCCCCTCGAACCACGCCGCGGCACTCGCCGCCCGGTCCGCACGCACCGCCGCAAGCCGTGCCGCATCCGCGACCGCCCAATGGTCCGGCTCGGCCTTCGCCCACACGTCGAGTGCGCCCGCAACCGGTTCGACCACGTCCGGAGACCCGAGCGCAACGAACACCCAGCTGCCTTCCTTGCGACGTTCGGCAAGCCCGGCATCGCACAGGATCTTCACATGGCGCGAAACGCGTGGCTGGCTCTGGCCGAGCACCTGCGCGAGCTCGCCGACCGACAGCTCCATCCGCCGCAACAGCGCGAGGATCCGCAACCGGGTCGCGTCCGCCAGAGCACGGAAGATTTCGAGCGCCATCGTCATGCGAGGACATATAAAGAATTCTTTATATGAGGTCAACGCAGGCGTGCGCGTCCTTGATATTGGCATATGTGCCCGCGACTTATCGCATCGCGCGAGATCGTGACGGATCGGAAACGCTTTGTCCGCGTTCGATTGCGCTATGGGCTGGGCATTCCTCGGTCCACAAGACGACATCCACGGGAGTAGATACCTATGAAGAAGTTCCTGATCCCCGCCCTGACGCTTACCGCCGGTCTCGCCGCCTGCAGCAACAACGCGCAGGACCAGACCGCACAGGCTGCCAATGCGATCGCCGCCGATGCCAGCGCAACCACTGCCAACGCCGTCGACGACGTCAGTGCCGCCAGCGATCGCGCGCTGGGCTCGGCTGAGAACTCGCTCGACCGCGCCGGTGCGCATCTCGACAACGCTGCCGATCATGCCGACGAAAAGGCAGACCACGCCGGCGACAAGATCGAGAACAGCGCGCACCGCGCCGGCGCCGCGATCAGCAACAGTGCGGATCGCGCCGCAGACGCCACCGGCAACGCGCTCACCCGCGCCGGCAATGCGATCAAGGACTAACCCTTGACCACACGCCCCCACCTCTGCGCAGTCATGGCGAAAACTCTGGTGGGGGCGTTTCTTGGTGCGGCGACCCTCGCCGCGTGTTCGCCATCGAGTGAACCCGGCGCGGTCACCGCCGACGAAGCGCACCAGTTGAACGAAGCCGCCGCGATGCTCGATGCGAACAGCGTCGACCTGAACGCAGTCGCCGCCGATCTTGACGAGACTGAAATCCCCTCGAATCAAAGCGACCAGACCCGATGACCCTCCGCCGCCTCGGCTCGACCGATCTGAAGATCGCCCCGCTCGTCCTCGGCGGCAACGTGTTCGGCTGGACCGCCGACCGCACCGCCAGCTTCGCCGTGCTCGATGCGTTCGTCGCGGGCGGCGGCACGATGATCGACACCGCCGACGTCTATTCGGCCTGGGTCGACGGCCATCAGGGCGGCGAATCCGAGAGCATGATCGGCGAATGGTTGAAGGCGAGCGGCAAGCGCGACGACGTGCTGATCGCGACCAAGGTCGGCATGCTCCCCGGCGAAGGCGGCCAGAAGCTAGCCCCCGCGCGCATCGCCGCCGCTGCCGAAGCCTCGCTGAAGCGCCTCGGTACCGATCGCATCGATCTGTATTACGCGCACCAGGACGACGACTCGCAGACGCAGGACGCGGCCCTCGAGGCGTTCGGCAAGCTGGTCGATGCGGGGAAAGTCCGCGTGATCGGCGCCTCGAACTTCCACGCCGGGCGGCTGAAGTCCGCGGTCGAGGCTGCGAAGACATCGGACTTGCCGCGCTATCATGTGCTCCAGCCCGAATATAATCTCGTCAGCCGCACCAAGTTCGAGGGCGAATTGCAGGATTACTGCGTCACCGAGAACATCGGCGTGCTGCCCTATTACGGCCTCGCCTCGGGTTTCCTCACCGGCAAGTACCGGGCGAAGGACGATCTGAACCAGAGCGTTCGCGGTGGTCGGATGGGCGAATTGCTCGAAGGTACCGGCAAAGCGGTTCTCGACGCGATGGACTCGGTGGTCGAAGCTACCGGCGCGACCCACGCACAGGTTGCGCTGGCGTGGCTGATCGCGCAGCCGGGCGTGACGGCGCCGATCGCGAGCGCCACGAGCGTGAAGCAGGTCGAAGACCTGCTGCCGGCAATGACGCTGGAGTTGAGCAAGGATCAGATCGACGCACTGACGACAGCCGGCGCCTGACCCTTAATCCTCCCCCGCCAGGGGGAGGTGGCTGGCACTTGCCAGACGGAGGGGGCGGCACGCGCGAACCTCTGTTCCGCTGCCTCCCCCTCCGTCACCTTCGGCGACACCTCCCCCTGGCGGGGGAGGATCGAGAGGGCGCCCCCCTCAGTCGCCTGCAAACGTCAGTGCAGACGTCTTGCGCTCGCGCTCGTTGATCAGAAGCGCCCGCCCAGCCGGCGCGACCGACCGCTGCGGGCAATCGTTGCGGAAACAGGCGCGACAGCCGAGCCCGATCGGCATCGCCCTGCCCGCCAGGTCAAAGCCACTCGCCGCCGCCAGCACACCCGCCTGCGCTGCCGCGACGCCGAGACCGATCGCGAACTCGGCGTGCACCGCGCCGAAGCGGCTGCCCTGCGGCGTCACGGTGCGCGCCATCGTCAGCCAGCGCGCTCCGTCCTCCAATTCGACCAGCTGCACCATCAGGCTGCCCGGCCGGTCGAAGGCATGATGCAACCGCCACAGCGGACAGCGCCCGTCGGCTTCGACCAGCGCCGCGCCGCTGGCGCCGGGATAGCGCTTCGACGCCTGCCCTGCGCGGTCGATCCGGATCATGAAGAACGGCAGGCCGCGCGCGCCGACCCGTTGCAACGTCGTCAGCCGGTGCGCCACCTGTTCGAAGCCCGCGCCGAACCGGCGTTGCAACAGCTCGATGTCGTACCCCGTCGTCTCGCACCCACGGAGGAACCGCGCATAGGGCATCATCAACGCGGCGGCGAAATACCCGAGCAGGTGGCGGCGATAGAGCCGCTCCGCGGCGCGATCGGTGAACGCGGCGCCTTTCGCCAGCGCATCGATCTCCGCCTTCGCCTCGATCTGGCCGAGCTGGAACGCGACCGCGAATGTTCGGGAGGCCGGGTCGAGCATCTCGCTCAACTGCAACTGGCGCGCGTGCAGGTCGAGGCGGCGGAGCGTATCGGGCAGCACGTCGGCGGGCAGCACGCGGATCGTCAGGCCGTGCTTAGCACGCAGCCGCTCGGCGATCGCGCCATAGAGATCGCCTGCGCCGAGCCGCAATTCGTCGGCCAGTGCTTCGGCCACGGCATCGAGATCAGCGAAGTGATTGCGCCAACGCTCGATCTCGCGACGGACGAGCGTGACCGGATCGTCGCCCGCCTCGACCACCGCGCCGCCGCCGATCCGATCGAACACGCGGGCGAACGCCGCCGCGCCGCCGGGCGCACTGGCGAGCCATTCCTCAACTTCGTTGCGGTCGATCTCTAGGTCGGCGAACATCGGGTCGGCCAGCCGTCGCCGGATCGCATCCGCACCGCCACCCGGTTCGCCCGCCGCGAGCGAACGCGGATCGAAATCGAAGCTCTCGGCGAGCTTGATCAGCAGCGTCGCGGAGATCGGCCTCTGGTTACGCTCGACGAGGTTGAGATAGCTCGGGCTGATCGCAAGCATGTCGGCCATCGCCGCCTGCGTCAGCCCCGCCCCGCGCCGCAACCGACGGATCGCGTGCCCCGCGAGCAATTTCCTTTCCGCCATCGCAAACCCTCCTGTCACGATATTTACAGAACGACACGGGTTGCACAAGCTGGGCGGACACCGCGACGTTGCGGCGGCGCGGGACCGTCTTCCAACTCGCCGGCCTCGAACGCTATTGCTTGTGCATCGCATCTCTCGACACACGCTCGGTGTAAAGAGAGAGACAAGACGATCATCGAAGGAGGCAAGCCATGCAGACGACCACCGAACAACCCCGCGCCCGCGCCGTCTTCTCGACCAACGATTTCGCGCTGATGAAGGAAGTGCTCGGCGAGATGATCAGCAAGACCTCGATCGACGACGAGCGGCTGACGCGGATGAGTGCGCTGTACCACCGCCTCGGTCGGCTCGGCTAACCCCGTTCAAGAGTTTCCTGGGGAGGAAAGGATCCCGCCGATGGTTCGTCCATCGGCGGGTATTCCTGTGTCTGCTGATCCTCCCCCGCTAGGGGGAGGTGGCGCCGTAGGCGACGGAGGGGGAGGTTAGAGGTCACCTATGTCGCGTGTCCTCCCCCTCCGTCTGGCAATGGCCAGCCACCTCCCCCTGGCGGGGGAGGATCGGAAAGTCTTTCGCCATCCCATTGCGAAGGCCGCCCTTTCCAACCCCGCCCCCTCGTGTAGGACGGCGATATGGCCAAGACACTGACCGCTCGCATCAAGGACGACATCGTCCTCTACGGCGCCCTCGCCGCCAATCTCGGGATCGGCGTGGCGAAATTCGTCGCCGCCGGGATGACCGGATCGTCGTCGATGCTGACCGAGGGCTTCCACTCGGTGGTCGACAGCGGCAACCAGGTGTTGCTGCTCTACGGTCAGAAAAAGGCCAAGCGCCCCGCCGACGAGGCGCACCCGTTCGGCTATGGCCGCGAACTGTATTTCTGGGCGTTCGTCGTCGCGATCCTGATCTTCGCGATCGGCGCGGGCGTCTCGATCTTCGAGGGCTGGCGGCACATCCAGGAGCCAGAGCCGCTCACCAGCCCGACAATCAACTATGTCGTGCTGGCGATCTCGTTCGCGCTCGAGGGCAGCAGCTGGACGATCGCGGTGCGTGAGTTTTCCAAGGCCAAGGGCGACATGGGCTGGTGGGACGCGATCCACCGGTCGAAGGATCCGGCGGGGTTCATCGTCCTGTTCGAGGATTCGGCGGCGCTGGCCGGGCTGGTCATCGCCGCGATCGGTGTGTGGGCGAGCCATGCGTTCAACGACCCGCGAATCGACGGCGTCGCCTCGATCGCGATCGGCGTGATCCTCGCGCTCGTGGCCGTCCTGCTCGCGCGCGAGTCGAAGGGACTGCTGATCGGCGAGCGTGCCGACCCCGCGGTGATCGCGACGATCCGCAAGATCGTCGCGGCGCACCCCGCGATAGTCTCGGTCAACCACGTCCGCACGATCCACACCGCGCCCGAAAGCATCTTCGCGGCGATCAGCGCGGACTTCGACGATTCGATCACGATGGGCGCCGGCGAGACGATGATCGAGGCGATGGAAACGGAACTGCGCGCGGCGGTGCCGACCCTGTCGTCGATCTATATCCGGCCTGAAAAGCGCGAGAACGCGACCCTCACTGCTACTGCGTCAACGCCCTGAACCCGCCGGAGGGTTAACCCAGATTACGTCTATCCCACTGGTAAGGCTCGACATTCTCGAATAATGACGCGGCATGAGAGCCGTGTTCCGCTTGTTCGCCCTGTTGTCGATGTGCCTTGGTTTCGCGATCCCCGCCCAAGCCGCCGTCACCATCACCTTTTGGAGTCATGAGCTGGGCAACAGCTTCCCGCATGCCTTCTTCACGTTGCGCGGCGTACCCGACTCAGGCGGCGCCCCTGTCGACGCGAACTTCGGTTTCACCGCGAAGACGGTGTCGCCGGCGCTGTTGATGGGGCCGGTCGCGGGCAAGCTCGACATCGCCAAGCCGACCTATATCGCGGGCAGCGACGCGCAATTCTCGGTTGTCATGACCGACGCGCAATATAATGCCGTGCTGAAACTGGTCGACGCCTGGAGCGAGGGCAAGCCGGGCAGCATCTACCGCCTCGGCGACCATAATTGCGTCCACTTCGTCAAGGAAGCCGCACGGCTGGTCGGCCTGTCCGACCTGGACCAGCCCAAACTCATGAAGAAACCGCGGTCGTACCTGAAGGCCGTTCTCGCGGGGAACGCCGGGCACGTGATCCCGGTCGGGCTGCACGGCAAGGCCTATCTCGCCAGCCTGCCGCCGATCCAGTCGGTGCCGATGAGAGCCAACATCACGACCGCATCCCAGCCGCGCCGCTAGGCCGCCGGCACCAGCTCGACCACGTCGAGCACCGATTCGAACCGCGGGAACGGCAGCACCACCCGCCAGCGCCTGGGCCCGATCCGCTCGATCAGCCCCGCCATGTCGCGATTCGCATCGTGGCCGTAGCGCATCGGTCGCATCTCATCGCCGAACTCCATTGTCCCAAGGAACACCGCGCGCGAGTTGGTATCCGCGAAGATCGTCCCGACCGGGCGCTGCGATCCGTCGAGCTTGACGAGGCTGACCACAGAGTCGCCGTCACCGCCGCCGATCCGGCAGGCGAACCAGCCGGTCGTGGCAAAGGTCGGCCCGACCCCGCCGCGCGCGCCGAGCTTGAACGTGCGGCAGCGATACGCGCCGGCAGGCGGCAGCGGATCGACCAGCGCTCGATCGGGATCGAACAGCAACGGCTCGCGCGCGAGTTCCCGCGGATCGACCTGCGCCAACGCGTCTACCCAAGCGCCCCGCCACCCGCGTAGGCGCCCGCGGTCCGCTTCCGTCGCGACGCGGCGCCAGTCCGTCCGGCCGCTCTCGCGATCTGCATTCTTCCGATTCGGCGCAGGATCGCCACCCGGTGTCTTGACGCCGTCGGCATGCGACCCACAGGCAGCGACCATCACGCACGCGGCAGTTCCGAACCAAGCCCGCATCGTCCCGTGCCCCTTCTTCTTGCGCCAAGTTACGCACGTATCACGTTGAACGAAGATGCTTTTTTTGGCGAGTGGGACGGCATCGCTCATGCCGCGGTCCAGCCGCCATCCATCGAAAGGTTCGCGCCGGTGATCGCGTTGGCCTCGTCGCGACACAGATACAGCGCGAACGCGGCGACCTGTTCGGGGGTGACGAACGCCTTGGTCGGCTGCGCGGCCAGCAGGACGTCGTTCATCACCTGCTCCCGGGTAAGCCCCCGTGCCGCCATCGTGTCGGGAATCTGGTTCTCGACCAGCGGCGTCCAGACATAGCCGGGGGAAATGCAATTGACGGTGATGCCGTCGGTCGCCGTCTCCAGCGCGATCGTCTTGGTCAGCCCGGCGATCGCGTGCTTGGCCATCACGTATGCCGACTTGTTGGGGCTCGCGACCAGCGAGTGCGCGGACGCGGTCGAGATGATCCGGCCCCAACCCTTCGCCCGCATCAGCGGTACGGCGGCGCGCATCATATGCCACGCCGACGACAGGTTGATCGCGATGATCGCGTCGAATTTGTCGATCGGAAAGTCTGCGATCCCCGCAACGTGCTGGATACCGGCATTGTTTACCACGATATCGACGCTGCCGGTCTCGGCCGCCGTGCGCGCGACCATCGTGGCGATCTGATCGGGCTGGGTCATGTCGGCCGGATCGTACAGCGCCGCGGCGCCACTGGTCTGCGCCAGGGCCGCGCGCTCGCGCTCGATGTCGGCCAGGTCGCCGAAGCCGTTGAGGACGACCGCCGCGCCTTCGGCCGCGAACGCCTTGGCATAGGCGAGCCCGATGCCCGACGTCGATCCGGTAATGACCGCGGTCTTGCCCTTGAGGAACATGCGCACTCCTACTCTCTTGCGTTGGTCGTGTCTTTGCGTCCGACCGATACGACGGCCTTGCAACCCTAGCGCCACCTTGCGCATTTCGTTCCCAAGCAGAAACGAAAAGGGGCATATCATGCGGCTCGACGACTTCGATCCGAACATCAACGTCGAGGACCAGCGCGGCTCGGGCGGCGGTGGTGGCGGCTTTGGCGGTGGCGGCGGCCTGCTCATGGGGCTGTTGCCGATGATCGGCAGCCGCTTCGGCTGTGGCGGTATCGTCGTAGTGCTGATCCTGATGGCGGTGTTCGGTGGCATGGGTGGGCTCGGCGGGCTGCTCGGTGGCGGGCAAACCTCCGCCCCGACCACGCAGAACGGCGCGCCGCGGGCCGGTACAGACACGACCTCGAGCTGTACCCTGACCCCAGAGAGCAAGGCGGCGTGCAACGCCTTCAGCTCGGCCGACAACACCTGGGAAGCGATCTTCGCCAAGAACGGCCAGAAGTTCGAAGCACCCAAGCTCGTGTTCTTCGACGGCAACGGCCGATCGGGCTGCGGCGCGGCGCAGTCGGCGATGGGGCCGTTCTATTGCCCGACCGACCAGGGCATCTATCTCGACACGAGCTTTTTCAACGAGCTTTCGACCCGCTTCAAGGCGCAGGGCGACTTCGCGCAGGATTACGTGATCGCGCACGAATTCGGCCATCACATCCAGAAGCTGCTCGGCACCAATGCGCAGGTCCAGCAGGCGCAGCGCCAAGCAAGCGAGACCGAGGGCAATGCGCTGTCGGTGCGGCTCGAACTGCAGGCGGATTGCTATGCGGGCGTATGGGCGGCGGCGAACCGGTCACGGCTCGAGGACGGCGATATCCAGGAAGGCATGACCGCGGCGCAGGCGATCGGCGACGACACGCTGCAAAAGGAAACGCAGGGCCGCGTCGTCCCGGACAGCTTCACGCACGGCACGTCGGCGCAGCGCCAGTCCTGGTTGAAGCGTGGTCTCGACAGCGGCGATCCGGCGCAGTGCGACACCTTCTCGGGCACGATCTGAGCGAACTCACTGATCCCCCCCCGCCAGGGGGAGGTGGCTGGCACTCGCCAGACAGAGGGGGAGGTAAGAGCAGCGGTCGTTGCGTGTTCCTCCCCCTCCGTCACCTGCGGTGCCACCTCCCCCTGGCGGGAGAGGGCTCAACGTCGGCCGCGCCGTCCGACCCGACCGTCACACCCTTCCAGAACGCATACCGTCCCTCGATCTCCGCCGCCGCGGACTTCGGCTCCGGATAATACCAGACCGCATCGACGTTGCGTTTCCCGTCGACGACCAGCGTCTTGTAGCTGGCCACACCCTTCCACGGGCAGTTCGACTGCGTCGCGCTATCCTCCAGCAAGGCCGGATCGACGCTGTCCGCGGGAAAATAATGATTGCCCTCGACGACGACGGTATCGTCGGACCGGGCAATCTCGTGGCCATTCCAAGTTGCTACAGGCATGCAAATCTCCTTCAGACGCTCCCCAGCCCCGCCGCCTCATACCGCTCGGGCCTGAACCCGACCAGCAGCGTCTCGCCGGTATCCAGCACCGGTCGCTTGATCACGGACGGTTGCGCCAGCATCAGCGTTACGGCCTTGTCGGCATCGAGATCGGTGCGCTCGGCCTCGGGCAGCTTGCGGAACGTCGTGCCGGCGCGGTTCAGCAGCACCTCCCAGCCGACGCGACCGATCCAGTCGTGCAGATGCGCGGCATCGATCCCCGCCGTCTTGTAGTCGTGAAACGCATAGGCGACGTCGCGCTCGTCCAGCCACGTCCGCGCCTTCTTGATCGTGTCGCAATTCCTGATCCCGAACATCGTGCTCGTCAAAATGGCCTCCCGCGTGATGACCTGTCCGTTTGCGGCCTTAGCCGCGCGCAACGGGAACCGCGAGAGTGGCGATCCGCCGGTATGAAGAGGGCGTTCAGCGCCCCCTGCCTTCCATCCAACGCACCGAGTATTATTTACTTGACATATATCCGATTAAGATATTAGTTAGTCGCGTCCTGCATATATGGGTGTCGCATGAGCGAAATTGAATTCCTCCAAGCCTATGATCCTTCGGCGTATGAACGACCGTCGGTTGCGGTCGACCTCGTGCTGATGAGCGTGATCGATGCGGCGCCCGCCGCCCTGCTGGTGCGGCGCGAGGATCATCCGCATCTTGGGCGATGGGCGCTGCCCGGCGGCTTCGTCGCGATCGACGAGAGCCTTGACGACGCCGCGCACCGGCTGCTCGGGGACAAGGCGCGGATGGGGCATGCGTATATCGAGCAACTCTACACGTTCGGCGCAATCGATCGCGATCCCCGTACCCGGATCATCAGCGTCGCGTATTTCGCGTTGCTGCCACAGGCGGAGTTCGCGACAGCCTTGAAGGCCGCGCCGGACCTCACGCTGGCGGAGCTCGTCGTGCCGTGGAGCGGCGAACGCGGCGGTCCGGTGGAAGCGTGTTCGGCCGATGGCGAAACACTGCCGCTGGCGTTCGACCACGCCGACATGCTCGGGCTCGCGATGCTGCGGCTGCGCGGCAAGCTCGATTATTCCACCGTGGCGTTCGCGCTGCTGCCCGAGCGCTTCACCTTGCGCGCGCTTCAGGACGTGCACGAGGCCATCCTGGGCACGAAGCTCAACAAGCCGGCCTTTCGCCGCCGGATGCTTGACCGCGGCTGGCTCGAACCGACCGGCGAGCGCGAGAGCGGCGCCTCGTTCCGCCCCGCCGAACTCTATCGCCACCGCACCCGCGGCTGACCAAACAGCAGAAGGAGAACGATCATGGCATCGATCAAGAACATCGGCTTCATCGCACAATTGCGCAGCGACGCCAGCAACCACGTCATCCGCTATCGCAGCGGCAAGGTGCGGCAGAGCGGGCGCGGGCTGGTCTTCTGGTTTCGCCCCGAAACCGCCAGCATCGCCGAGCTGCCGATGGACGACCGCGAGATGGCGCTGTTCGTCAAAGGCCGCAGCCAGGATTTCCAGACGGTCGCGGTTCAGGGCACGCTGACCTGGCACGTCATCGATCCCGAGCTGCTCGCCGCCCGCGTCGACTTCAGCCTCGGCCTCGTCACCGGCGCCTACAAGAGCGAGCCGATCCAACGGATCGAGACGCGGCTTGCCGGCCTCGTCAACCAGGCGGCGCTGCAATATCTGGCGCTGGCGCCGGTGCGCGCGCTGCTCGATGGCGGGCCGGAGCCGCTGCGCCACCAGCTCGAGACGATCCTGGCGGGCGATCCCGCGCTCGCCGAGATCGGCATCGCGGTGACGACGATCCGCCTTACCAATCTCGCACCGTCGAGCGAACTGGAGCGCGCACTCCAGACGCCGACCTTCGAGGGGTTGCAGCAAAAGGCCGACCAGGCGACCTTCGAGCGGCGCGCGCTGGCGGTGGAGAAGGAGCGCGCGATCGCCGAGAACGAGCTCGCCAACAAGACCGAACTCGCCCGCCGCGAGATGCTGCTGATCACGCAGGAGGCGGAGAATGCCCGGAACCGCGCCACCGGTCTTGCAGAGGCGCAGCAGATCGAAGCCGCCGCCGAGGCGGAGCGGATCCGCACGGTCGAGAGCGCCAAGGCCGAGACCGAGCAGGCGCGGATGACGATCTATCGCGACCTGCCGCCGTCGGTGATGATGGGCCTGGCGGCGCGCGAGCTGGCGGGCAAGCTCGACACGATCGAGCATCTCAACATCACGCCCGACCTGCTGGCCACCGTGCTCGGCGAGTTCCGCCGCGATACGCCCGCGCTGCCGAGAGGCTGATCGGATGTCGAGCAATGCCCCACGCGCGGTATTCGTTACCCGCGAGACCGATTACGAGCTGCTGCTCGCGCGCCATGCCACGCGCGGGCAGGCCAAGTTCTTCCTGGAAACGCGCGGGCAGGACATCGTGGTGCTGGAGGATCGCCACCGCCAGTTGCATGCCACGCTGCGTGCCGGGCGCGCCGTCGTACCAGGCGATTGGCGGCAGGCCGAGGTGAAGCGCGCCGACCTCGACCGGTTCCTGTTCGGGCCCGAGGACGTGATCGTCGTCGTCGGCCAGGACGGGCTCGTCGCCAACGTCGCCAAATATCTCGACGGCCAGCCGGTGCTCGGGCTCAACCCCGCGCCCGACCTGTACGACGGCGTGCTGGTGCGCGTGCCGCTCGCCCGTCTCGCCGGGCTGCTGCCGGCGAGCGTCGCGGGCGCCGCGCCGGCCGAGCGGCGGACGATGGTCGAGGCGCGGCTCGACAGCGGCGAGCGCCTGCTCGCGCTCAACGAGGTGTTCGTCGGCCATCACAGTCACCAGTCCGCGCGCTATCGCATCGCCTGCGACGACCGTGCCGAGGACCATTCGTCGAGCGGGCTGATCGTCGCGTCGGGCACCGGCGCGACCGGCTGGGCGCGGTCGATCATGGAGGCGACGCACTACGCGCTGCCGCTCGATCCGCAGGAGCGCGCGGTCGCGTTCTTCGTGCGCGAGCCGTTCCCCAGCATCGCCACCGGCACGAGCCTGCGCGCCGGCAAGCTCGCGGCCACGCCGCTCGCGGTGACGTCGCGGATGAACGACGGCGGCGTGATCTTCGCCGACGGCATCGAACAGGATTTCCTCGCCTTCGACTGGGGCCGAAACGTCACGCTCGGCCCCGCCGCGCAGACGCTCCACCTCGTTACCGGTTGAGCTACATTACCCGCTGACAGATCGGGATCAGCGATAGCGCTCCAGCCACATCGTCCGGACGATCGTCTCGTGCAGCAGGCATGACCGCTGTTCGAGTTCGGAGGCCTGGCCGCCGCCCGCATCGTCCCACGCGCGCTGGCAGGTCGCGTCGCGCGCCGGAATCCATTTGCGCTGGCTGGCGCGCAGGGCGGATCGGCGCGCCGCGGGCAACCTTGTCATGACCATGCGGTACGCCTGGTTCAGTTTCGCGTCCTGCTTGTCGAGTTCGACGTCGGCGCAGGCGAACATCGCCGGCATGTTGCCTCCCGATGCATCGCCGCACTGGTCGTAGGTTCGGCTCAGGCGCTTCTCCTGCGCCGGGGTCCAGCCTTGTGCCGAGGCACCCATCGGCAGTGCGAACAAAAAGGCCGTGAACATCAGGCTTGCCGTCTTCATGACTGGTCTCCCATCCGTCGGTTGATGCGTCGTCGCTGGCAAGCAACGCCGAGAGGATCGTGGCTGCGGCGGGCGGCTCGTAGAGCCCGGCGATCCACACGCCGACCGGATAGGCAACGCGCAATAAAGCCGGACGCTGGCACCATGACCTCCCCTGTATCTGTGACGGAGGCTAGAAACCGCCATATTACGGGACGGTGAACGACATTTCTCTCGTCCTGCCAGGCTTGTGGGTCGATGCGATCATGTCCGAGCAGTCCACGTGCTATTCGGTATAAGGCGCTTGCGGGCATGGAGAATGGTTGACGCATCCAAGCGGCAAGCCGGTGGCGCGACCGGCGCTTGGCGTTTATCGGTGCGGGATGACGCATCCATTCTACGCCATCCATCGTCACGGGTTGATCCGGGTTGCCGCCGCGACTCCGCGGGCATCGGTGGGGGATACCAGCGCCAATGCGGCCGCGGCGATCGCGCTGGCGCACGAGGCGGATGCCAAGGGCGTCGACCTAGTGGTGTTCCCGGAACTGAACCTCAGCTCCTACGCGATCGACGATCTGCACCTGCAGACCGCGCAGCAGCGCGCGACGCTGGCGGCGATCGCGACTGTGGTAGCGGCCAGCACGGAACTGCGCCCGGTGTTGCTGGTCGGCGCGGCGCTGGTGCGAAACGGACGGCTTTACAACTGCGCGTTGGCGATCGCTCGGGGCAAGATCCTCGGTGTCGTGCCAAAGACGTTCCTGCCCAACTATCGCGAATTCTACGAGAAGCGCTGGTTCGCGAGCGGCGCCGGCCTGACCGGGCTGACGATCGACCTCGGCGGCGAGGAGGTGCCGTTCGGGACCGACCTGATCTTCGGTGCGGACGACCTGCCCGGTTTCGTCTTCCACGCCGAGATCTGCGAGGATTACTGGGCGCCTACCCCGCCCTCGACCGCTGGCGCGCTGGCCGGCGCGTTGATCTGCTGCAACCTGTCCGCGTCGAACATCGTCATCGGCAAGGCACGCGAGCGGGCGATGCTGGCGGCGTCGCAGTCGGCACGCGCGGTCTGCGCGTACGTCTATTCCGCCGCGGGGCCCGGCGAGAGCACGACCGAAGTCGCGTGGGACGGCCAAGGGCTGATCCACGAACTCGGCGAGCAGATCGCGGAGTCGAAGCGGTTCTCGACCGAGCCGGAACTGGTGATCGCCGACATCGACTGCGAGCGCATTGCCCAGGAGCGCCTGCGCAACGGCACGTTCAACGACGCGGTGGTGTTCGCGGGCAATCCTGAGACACGCTTCCGCAGGGTCGCGTTCGATCATGTCGCGATTTGTGAAGCCGAAATCGACGTTCAAGCCAACGATCCTCCCCCTGGCGGGGGAGGATCGGACAGTCTGCAACGCGCGATCCGCCGGTTCCCGTTCGTGCCCAACGACCCGGCGCGACGCGACGACGATTGCTACGAGGCATTCAACATCCAGGTCGAGGCGCTGTCGAAGCGCCTCGTCGCCGCGCACGCCGAGACGATCGTAATCGGCGTATCGGGCGGGCTCGACTCGACGCACGCATTGATCGTCGCGGCGAAGGCGATGGACCGCCTCGGCCGTCCCCGCAGCGCGATCCTTGGCTTCACCATGCCCGGCTTCGCGACCGGCGAAGGCACCAAGGCGAACGCGTGGGCGCTGATGCGCGCGCTCGGCATCACCGCCGAGGAGATCGACATCCGCCCCGCCGCCACACGCATGTTGGAGGATATCGGCCACCCCTTCAGCGATGGCGAACCGGTCTACGACATCACCTTCGAGAACGTGCAGGCAGGTCTGCGCACCGACTACCTCTTCCGCCTCGCCAACCAGCGCCGCGGGATCGTGCTCGGCACCGGCGATCTCAGCGAGCTGGCGCTTGGCTGGTGCACCTACGGCGTCGGCGACCAGATGAGCCATTATGCCGTCAATAGCGGCGTGCCCAAGACGCTGATCCAGTTCCTGATCCGCTGGTGTATCCGCACCGACCAGTATGACGCGGCGACCGACGCGATCCTCTCGACCATCCTCGCGCAGGAGATTTCGCCCGAGCTCGTGCCGGCGGATGCGGACGGCGCGTTGCAGAGCACCGAGTCGATGATCGGCCCGTATGCGCTGAACGACTTTTTCGCGCACTACGTGATCCGTCACGGCTTAGCCCCCTCGAAGATCGCATTCCTTGCCTGGCATGCGTGGCGCGATTCAAGCGTCGGCGCATGGCCGGAGGATCTGCCCGCCGATGCGCGCGTCGCCTACGACCTGCCGACGATCCGCCATTGGCTGGAGAAATTCCTGTTCCGCTTCTTCACGACCAGCCAGTTCAAACGGTCGGCGATGCCCAACGGGCCGAAGGTCTCGGCGGGCGGCGCGCTGTCGCCGCGCGGGGATTGGCGGGCGCCGTCGGACGGGATCGCGACGACCTGGATCGAAGAATTGCGGTCAAGCGTTCCATAGGGTTAGCCGCGCTACCTTGCATAAACCGCCCGCGCGGCGCATTATGAAAATCCTATGACAGTGGCTCCACCGGATGGATCGCGCGATCGCCGGATCGAGATCCCATCTAACCTTTGGCTGATTCACCCGGCGGGTCGCGCATTGCTTCCGCTTGCGCTGGCGCGTGGGATTTCCGCCAATTCGGTGTCGGTGTCTGGGCTTTGCCTCGGTGGAGCAGCCGCGCTCGCCTATACCCAATGGGGTAATTGGGCGCTGGCGCTGGTCGGTCTCGTGCTGTCGATCGGCTGGCTGGTCGCCGACGGACTCGACGGCATGGTCGCGCGCGCGACCAAGACCGCGAGCCCGCTTGGCCGGATGCTCGACGGGCTGTGCGATCACGGCGTGTTCGCGCTGATCTACGTCTCGCTCGCGCTGACGATCGACACGCCCGAGGGCTGGATCCTCGCCTTTGCCGCCGGTGGCGCGCATGCGGTGCAGTCGAACATGTACGAAGGCGAGCGTTCGCGCTTCCATCGTCGCATCAGGGGCGTGGCGCTCGAAGCCCCCCCCGTGCCGACCGGCAACGCGCTCGTCCGCTTCTACGACGGGGTCGCGAGCAGCATCGATCGGATCGCGATGCCGTTCGAACGCACGCTCGGCCAGGCGAGCGATCCGGTCGCACTCGGCGCCAGTTATGGAGCACGCGCCGTCGCGCCATTGCGTTTCATGGCCTTGCTTACCGCGAATGTGCGAGTATGGGCGATCTTCGTCGCCTGCTTCGCGGGCAACCCACGCATCTTCTGGTGGTTCGAGATCGTCCCTCTGACGCTCGTCGCCATCGTCGGGCTCGTCTGGCACCGTCGTGTCGAGCGGGCTTTCGTCCATAGCACAACGCCGCGACCAAAGACCGCGTCGCGCATGCATCTTTCGTAAGGAACAGGGTTAGTAATGAACAGCATTCGGATCGCCGTGGTCGGCATCGGCAACTGCGCGAGCTCGCTCGTGCAAGGTCTCGAGCATTATCGCGAGGGCGCCAACGACCAGGTCGGCCTGATGCATTTCGACATGGGCGGCTACAAGCCGAGCGACATCAAGGTCGTCGCGGCCTGGGACGTTGATCGTCGGAAAGTCGGCAAGGACGTCGCCGAGGCGATCTTCGCCAAGCCGAACTGCACCGCGGTGTTCGCACCCAACGTCGGCAACACCGGCACGATCGTGAAGATGGGCAAGAAGCTGGACGGCGTCGCCGACCACATGGCCGACTTCAAGGACGACCGTACGTTCCTCGTCTCCGACGCCGCCGAGCCGACGCGTGAAGAGGTCATCGCCGAACTGAAGGCATCGGGCGCCGACGTGCTGATGAACTACCTGCCGGTCGGTTCGCAGGAAGCGACCGAATTCTACGCCGAATGCGCGATCGAGGCTGGCGTGGCGTTCGTCAACAACATCCCCGTCTTCATCGCATCGAACCCGGTCTGGGCGAAGAAGTTCGAAGACGCCGGCGTCGCGATTATCGGCGACGACATCAAGGCGCAGCTCGGCGCGACGATCGTCCACCGCGTGCTGACCGACCTGTTCGCCAAGCGCGGCGTGAAGCTGGATCGTACGTACCAGCTCAACACTGGCGGCAACACCGACTTCCTCAACATGTCGAACCATCGCCGTCTTGAGTCGAAGAAGATCTCGAAGACCGAAGCGGTCCAGTCGGTCGCGGCCGAGCGCATGGACGACGACAACGTCCATATCGGTCCGTCCGATTATGTGCCTTGGCAGAACGACAACAAGGTCTGCTTCCTGCGCATGGAAGGCCAGCTGTTCGGCGGCGTGCCGATGAACATCGAGCTGCGTCTCTCGGTCGAGGACAGCCCCAACTCAGCAGGCGTCGCGATCGACATGATCCGCTGTGCCAAGATCGCCAAGGATCGCGGCATCGCCGGCGTGATCGATCCCGCCTCGGCGTATTTCTGCAAGCACCCGCGCACGCAGATGACCGACGATCTTGCGCAGATCGAAGTCGAGCGGTTCATCAAGGCCGCCTGACATGATCGAGACACCCCGGATTAAAACGGCGATCATCCTCGCCGCCGGGGAAGGCAGCCGCCTTCGCACCTCCGCCCCGTACAAGCCGCTCTGCGCGGTCGCGGGGCGGCCGTTGATCGCACACGCGCTTGAGGGGCTGGCCGAGGCTGGTTTCATGCGGGCGATCGTGACGGTGAGTTACGGACGTGAGGCGATCGAAGCGTATCTCGGTAGCCGTCGCTGGCCGCTGAAGGTCGAGACGGTTCTTGCGGACCACCGCGAACCCAACGGCGTTTCGGTACTGGCAGCGCGCGATGCGCTGGCGGGCAGCGACGCGATCCTCGCGATGTGCGACCACCTCGTCAGCCCCGAACTCTACGCGCGCATGGCGAAGGCCGGCGCTGGCGGCGGTCTGCGCCTCGGCATCGACCGACGGCTCGGTCATGACTGGGTCGACCCCGAGGACGTCACCTGCGTCGCCACCGAAGGCGACCGCATCGTCGCGATCGGCAAGGGCCTCGAACCGCACGACTGCTACGACACCGGCGTCTTCGCGATCGGCCCTGCGCTGTCGGACGCGTTGGCCACGCTAGCCAGCCCTTCGCTTACCGAGGGCGTACGCCTGCTGGCCGCGCAAGGTCTCGCCCGGATCGTCGATTGCAGCGACATCGACTGGATCGACGTCGACGACGCCCCCGCGCTGGCGAAAGCCGAAGCATGGATGGCGACTAAAGCCGACGCGGTCGCGGCCTAGCTTTTTTCGCGATCCTCCCCCGCCAGGGGGAGGTGGCGCCGAAGGTGACGGAGGGGGAGGATACGCAACGTCCGCTGCACGTTCCTCCCCCTCCGTCTCGCTACGCGATCCACCTCCCCCTGGCGGGGGAGGATCGCATTCCCACTATCGGCAAACCTACTCCGCTTCCTCAACCCTCGGATCGGGCACGTCCAGCGTCGCGCATGTCCCGACCGCCGCATTCTCGATCGTCACCGCCCCACGCAACTGCCGCGCGAGGCTGCCGATCATCCGCATCCCGAGGCTTTTCCGCGACGCGGTCTTCAGGTCGAAGTCCGCTGGCAACCCGCCGCCCTCGTCCGACACCGTCAGCACGATCCGCCCGTCCGCGCTCCGCACCGTGACCCAAATCACGCCGCCATCGTCGCCATACGCATATTTGATCGCGTTGGTGACCAGCTCGGTAACCAGCAAGCCCATCGGAATCGCGACGTCCGCGCTGATCAGGATCGCCTCGATATCGCATTCGATCCGGTGGTTGTGCGACTGCTCGCCCAGCCCTGTCGCAATCCCGCAAACCAGATCGTTGAGCGCGACGATCCCCACCTGATCGCCCCGCCACAACTGGTCGTGCGTCTGCGCGATCGCCGTGATCCGTGCCTGCGCATCGCCGAGCAGCCGCCGGATCCGCGGATCGTCGTCCTCCTGCATCTGGAGGTTGAGCATCGCCGACACCAAAGCGAGGCTGTTCTTCACCCGGTGGCTGGCCTCGCGCGTGAGCAACTCCTGATGCTCCATCGCCTCGCTCAGCCGCTGCTCCGCCTGCTGCCGCTCGATCGCCACGCCGATAAGGTTGGCAAACCCCTGCATAAACGCGAAGTCGGCTGGCTCGAACTTGCCTTCGTCCGGGCTGTCGACCTCGAGCACGCCGAAGCGCTTGCCCGATGTCTCCACCAATACGTTGATCGCACGCCGGATGTTGTGGCGCGCCATGAATTCGGGCGTACGGAAGCGCTGCTCGTTCTCGAGATGGTTCGAGATCACCGGCTGCCCTGTCTCCAGGGCAAACCCCGCGGGCGAGCCAAGGTCGGTCCGCATCTCGGTCGACCCGACCACGCCCACCTCCCAGCCGATGCCGGCGCGCACCAGCAGCGTATCCTGCTCGGGGCGATATTCGAGGAACTTGCAGTATTTCGAGCGCATCCCCTCGCCGCACAGCTCGGTCGCGCGCTGCAACATCGGCTGCAAGTCCCGCGCGCGCAGAGCCTCGATCCCGAAATCGGCCAGGATCGATTGCTGACGCAGGCGATACTCAAGCTCGCCCGCACCGGCAGGCGCGTCACCGCCCGGGGAAGTTTCGATGACTGCCACGCATACTCCGTTCGTCGATACCAAGCGCCTCTCCTACCGACCTTCGCGAAAGGATCAACATGGCGCTCGCATGACGGCCGTTGGGTGCGACGATCGGCCGTGATACAAGGTGGGCGTGAACGTCCATGCGCCCATCCTGCATCGCGACCCCGTTCCGCTGACGGTCGATGATTTCGTCCTGCTAAAGCGGGCGGGCAGCTTTACCGGCTATGGCAAAGTCGAGCTTCTCGACGGTGAATTGTCGGGCGTCCGACTTCAGGATGACGATGAGCCGGAATATGACGGGTCAGAGCCGGTCAGGCTCGACGGTCACGCATATCGGCTGCTCGCAGACGCGGGATCTTTGCAAAATCATGGCAAAACGGAGCTGCTCGATGGCGCGATCTACGCGATGAGTCCGCAATATCGTCCGCACGGCTTCGTGAAGGACGAGATCGCCTATCGATTGCGACGCGCCTTGGAAGCGCTGGGATCGTCGCTCGACGTGGCGACCGAGCAATCCGCGGCGCTGTCTTCGTTCGACGAGCCGCAGCCGGATATCATGCTGACTCGCGAACCGCGTGGAGAGGGCCCAATACCGGGCGCGTCGATCGCTCTGATCTGCGAGGTATCGGCGAACACGCTGGCGTTCGACCTCCGCGAGAAAGCACGTATTTATGCGCAGGCCAGCATTCCGGAATATTGGGTGGCCGATGTCGGGGCGAAGCTGGTCCACCAGATGTGGATGCCTGTCGGTGATCGCTTTACCCAGTCGCGCGATGTTTCGTTCGACGCGGGGATGAAGTCGACCACAATACCAGGGCTGATGATACTCACGGCCGCGCTTTGATTATCGCATCGCTTGCCTGACGAAGGGTTCGGCACGCGATCGATCGAGCAACGCCAACGTGCCGCCCTGAAAGTCCGGATCATACGTGACCTCGGACCGAGCCCATTCGGGTGGATGCACGGCCGCCAGCGACGCGGCGTCGGGCTGCTCTATCTCGGCTAGCTCGAGCCCGGCGAGCGCCCCTTCGAACGAATCGATGCCGAACTCGGCCGACCCGCTCGAAACCGCATGCCGCCGCTTGCGGAGCCAGTGCCCCGGCAACGCCGCGAACAGCGCGTATTCCTCCGGCGTCAGATACGTCGTCACCAGCGGCCGCGCGAGCGGATCGGGGACGTCGTATTTCTTCGACAGCTTGAGCACCACACGCCCGCCGACGCTGTCGGTCATTCGCCGCAGCCGACACCGGGTGTCCGTGATGTAGAGATCCTCGATCAGGATCGACCGGCAACCGTCCAGCGATGGCCGCTTCAGAGGATCGACGAGGAACCGCCGCTCACGCTCGACATGCGAGTATTTGTGAGCCGCCAGTTCCTCGTCGAGGCCTCTCAGCACGCCATGATCAGCGCGTCAGCTTCTTGTAGGACAGCGCGGTCGGACGATCCGCCGCATCGCCCAGACGGCGGCGCTTGTCCTCTTCGTAGGATTCGAAATTGCCTTCGAACCATTCGACATGGCTGTTGCCCTCGAACGCCAGGATGTGCGTGGCGAGACGATCGAGGAAGAAGCGGTCATGGCTGATCACCACCGCGCACCCGGCGAAGTTCTCGATCGCTTCCTCGAGCGCGCCCAGGGTCTCGACATCGAGATCGTTGGTCGGTTCGTCGAGTAGCAGCACGTTGCCGCCGCGCTTCAACATCTTGGCGATGTTGACGCGGTTGCGCTCGCCGCCCGACAGCTTGCCGACGTTCTTCTGCTGGTCCTGGCCCTTGAAGTTGAACGCCCCGACATAGGCGCGCGTCGACTGGTCGAACCCGTTGACCTTCATCGAATCGAGACCGTCGGAAATCTCCTCCCAGACGTTCTTCTTGTCGTCGAGATGGTCGCGGCTCTGGTCGACATAGCCGAGCCGCACGGTCGATCCCTTGTCGATCGTGCCGCTGTCCGGTGTCTCCTGCCCGGTGATCAGCTTGAACAGCGTCGACTTGCCGGCGCCGTTGGGACCGATGACGCCGACGATGCCGCCCGCGGGCAGCGTGAACGAGAGGTTCTCGAACAACAGCTTGTCGCCGTAAGCCTTGGAGACGTTGTCGAGCTCGATGACCTTGCCGCCGAGACGCTCGGGCACCTGGATGACGATCTGCGCCTTGCCCGGCGAGCGGTTCTCCTGTGCGGAGACGAGGCGTTCGAAGTTGGCGATACGCGCCTTGGACTTGGTCTGCCGCGCCTTGGCACCTTGGCGAATCCATTCGAGCTCGTTCTTGATCGCGGTCTGACGACCGGATTCCTCGCGATCCTCCTGCTCGAGACGCTTGGCCTTCTTCT
Organism: Sphingomonas faeni; assembly: GCF_040407565.1. Classification (GTDB taxonomy): domain Bacteria; phylum Pseudomonadota; class Alphaproteobacteria; order Sphingomonadales; family Sphingomonadaceae; genus Sphingomonas; species Sphingomonas faeni_F. Next base: position 236,882 of record NZ_JAPZPR010000003.1, on the reverse strand, counting down.
CGAGATAGGTGGAGTAATTGCCCTCGTACGGGAAATACTTGCCACGATCGAGCTCCAGGACCCAGCCAACGACGTTATCGAGGAAATAGCGGTCATGGGTGATCATCAGCACCGCGCCGGCATAATCCTTCAGGTGGTTCTCCAGCCACTGGACGCTTTCGGCGTCGAGATGGTTGGTGGGCTCGTCGAGCAGCAGGATCCCCGGCTTCTGGATCAGCAGGCGGGTCAGCGCGACGCGGCGCTTCTCACCACCCGACAGCTTGTCGACCGGCCAGTCGCCCGGCGGGCAACGCAGCGCCTCCATCGCGACCTCGAGCTGGTTGTCGAGCGTCCAGCCGTCGATCGCGTCGATCTTTTCCTGGAGCGTGCCCATCTCTTCGAGCAGCGCGTCGAAATCGGTGTCGTCCTGGGGATCGCCCATCTCCGCGGAGATCGCGTTGAAGCGGTCGACCATGTCCGCAACGCCGCGCGCGCCGTCCTTGACGTTCTCCAGCACGGTCTTCGAGGCGTCGAGCTGCGGCTCCTGCTCCAGATAGCCGACCGTGACGTTCTCGCCCGGCCATGCCTCGCCGGTATAGTCCTTGTCGATGCCGGCCATGATCTTGATCAGCGTCGACTTGCCCGCACCGTTGGGGCCGACGATGCCGATCTTGGCGCCATGATAGAATTGCAGGTTGATGTTCGACAGCACCGGCTTGGGCGCGCCGGGGAAGGTCTTCGTCATGTCCTTCATGACATAGGCGTATTGGCCGGCCACGGGGGTCTCCGTTCGGGTGTTCGTGAGGGCGGGATTGATCTGCGCATGTAAGGGCAGGCGCGAAGGTTGGCAACGCGCGCGCTCCGACCTAACGGTGGGTCGACACCAAGGGGAATAGCCGATGACGCGTATCGCACCATTTCTGGCGGCCTGTGCCGTCATCACCGCCGTTCCCGTCGTGGCGCAGCGTACCGCCGCCCCGGCGACCGCAGTCGACGCAAAGGTCGCCGCGCTGCGCGACAAGGCGCTGACCGACGACACCGCGTACAAGATCGTCGAGGGGATCACGACCGAGGTCGGCCCGCGGATGACGGGAACCGAGGCGGCGCCTCGGGCGCGCGCCTGGTCGGTCGCCAAGCTGAAGGCGCTGGGGTTCAAGAACGTGCGGGTCGAGCCATACCAGCTGCCGGTCTGGTCGCGCGGCACGGAGAGTGGTGAGCTGATCGCACCCTATGCGCAGACGCTGCATCTGGTCGGCCTCGGCAATTCGGGCGCGACACCGCCGGGCGGGCTGACCCTGCCAATCGTGTATTTCCCGACGTATAACGACTTGGCGCTCGCCGCCGACGGCAGCCTGAAAGGCAAGATCGCCTTCGTGTCGAACGCGATGCAGCCGACCCAGGACGGATCGAGCTATGGATCGCAAGGCACCGCGCGCTTCGTCGGACCGAACGTCGCCGCAAAGAAGGGTGCCGCGGCGATCGTGATCCGGTCGATCGGCACCGATCACGGCCGCGGGCCGCACGCGGGCAACACCAATTTCGACGCGGGCGTGACGCCGATCCCCGCCGCCGCGCTGTCGGTCGCGGACGCTGAGCATGTCGAGCGGCTCGTGAAGCTCGGCAAGCCCGTGACGCTGAAACTGGTGCTCGAAGACAAGCAGGTCGGCATGCGCGAATCGGGCAACGTCGTCGCCGAAGTCCCCGGCACCGACCCCAAGGCGGGGATCGTCCTGGTCGGCGGCCATCTGGACAGCTGGGATCTCGGCACCGGCGCGATCGATGACGGCGCGGGCATCGCGATCACCGCGGCGGCTGCCAAGATCGTCATGGACGGCGGCCAGCGCCCACGCCGCACCATCCGCGTCGTCTGGTTCGGCGACGAGGAGAGCGGCGGCTTTGGCGGAGCCGCCTACGCCAAGGCGCATGCCGGCGAACGTCACGCGACCGCCGCCGAATCGGATTTCGGCGCCGATCGCGTCTGGCGGTTCGAGAGCAGCCTGCCCGACGCCGCCAAGCCCATCGAGGATCGCCTGGCCGTCGCGCTCGCCCCGCTCGGGATCGTTCGCGGCGCCGATGCCCCCCATGGCGGCACCGATGTCGGTCCGGTGATCGCCACCGGGATCGCCGGAATCGATCTCAACCAGTCGGGCCTGCGCTACTTCGACTACCACCACACGCCCGAAGACACGCTGGATCTGATCGACCCCGAACAGCTCCGTCAGAACGTCGCGGCCTGGACGACGGTGATTGCGACACTGGCCAATGCGCCCGAGGAAATCGGGTCAATCGTGCCCCAGAAGTGACGAATTGCATGAACCAATCTGTCATCGTTCTGCCGCAAACCTTGCGGACAGATGAATTTAGCGGATTGACCGCCCGCCGGGGGCCGCTATTTGACGTGACTTCGCGACGGCAATCGGGTCGGCCGCGAGTGAAACTATGCTTGGGAGCATTCGAATGAAGAAGATCGTTCTGATCGCTGCTGCCGCCGGCCTGATGTCCGTCGCAGCCTGCAGCAAGTCGCCAGAAGCCGCCGCCGTTGAGAACAACGCGGACATGCTGGCTGACAACATGGAAATGCAGGCTGACAACATGGACGCGATGGCGGACAACACCTCGAACGCAGTCGCTACCGACGTGCTCGAGAACGCTGCCGACAACATGAACGCAGCTGCCGACAACGTCCGTGACGCTGCCGACGAGAAGACCGACAACATGAACTAATATTCCATCGGGCGTTCGCGCCGGATAGGATTTAGTGTCGGAAAGGGCGTTCCTTCGGGAGCGCCCTTTTTCTTTGTGCCTTTTGCTTTCGAAATGCTTGCGCTAACGCAGGCGCCGGTGGGGCCTGTAGCTCAACGGTTAGAGCTGGCCGCTCATAACGGCTAGGTTGCGGGTTCGATTCCTGCCGGGCCCACCAATTTTCGTGTACGCACGGAACCGCGACCTAGTAGGTACGCAGGTGATCCGCCCGTCAACGGCGCGGACGGTAGAGGGCGCTCATGATTGATGCAGTGATAGTGCGTGCCGGGGACAGCGTCGCGACGATGTTGCGCGACGGATATGCCGGCGACGTCATCGCGATGGATGGCACGCACGTCACGCTGACGCAGGACGTCCCGCGCGGCCACAAGGTCGCACTGGACCACATCCCCGCCGGGTCGGCCGTAACCAAATACGGCTATTCGATCGGCCGGACGACGCGCGCCGTTGCCGGCGGCGATCGCGTCCATAGCGACAACCTGTCGACCGGCCTTGCCGGCACGCTCGACTATCGATTCGATCCGGACCCGACCCGAACGGCCGACGACGCCACCGCGGCGACGACGCCGACCTTCAAGGGTTTCGTCCGCGGCGACGGGCGGGTCGGAACGCGTAACGAGATCTGGATCCTACCGACCGTCGGTTGCGTCGCGCGCACCGCCGAACGGATCGCCGCAAAGGCTGGCGCTCGGCTGACCGGCAGGATCGACGGCGTCCACGCATTCGGCCACCCCCATGGCTGTTCGCAGCTCGGCCACGATCTCGACGGCACGCGCCAGATTCTCGCCAGCCTCGCCTGCCATCCGAACGCGGGCGGCGTGCTGATCGTTGGGCTCGGCTGCGAGGAGAATCAGGTCAAGGCGCTGATCGAAGCGATCCCGGCCTGGCGACAGCCGATGATCCGCACGCTGACGGCGCAGTTGAGCGCCGACGAGGTCGAGGAAGGCATCGCGCTCGTCGAGGAACTGGCGGAGCTAGCCGCTTGCGACCGGCAGGATGTCGGGATCGAGCGGCTGGTGCTGGGGGTCAAATGCGGCGGGTCGGACGGACTGTCCGGACTGACCGCGAACCCGCTGGTCGGCCGGATGAGCGACACCGTGGTCGGCGCGGGAGGGCGCGTGGTGTTCACCGAAATTCCCGAGATCTTCGGCGCCGAACAGACGCTGATGAACCGCGCCGCGGACCGAACCGTGTTCGAGGCGATCGTCGGCGTGGTGAACGGGTTCAAGCAATATTTCATCGATCACGGCGAGCCGGTGTCGGAGAACCCCTCCCCCGGCAACGTCGCGGGCGGGATCACGACGCTGGAGGAAAAGTCGCTCGGTGCGGTACAGAAGGCGGGCCGATCGCCGATCGTCGACGTCATTCCCTATGCCGCTCGCGCACGGATGGACGGGCTGACGCTGCTCGAGGCGCCCGGCAACGATGCGGTGTCGTCGACCGCGCTGGCCGCGGCGGGGGCGACGGTGATCCTGTTCACCACCGGACGCGGTACGCCGCTCGGCTTTCCAGTGCCGACGATCAAGATCGCTTCGAACACCGACCTGGCGCAGCGCAAGCCCGGCTGGATCGATTTCGATGCGGGACAGGTGCTCGATCAGGGCTTTGCGGTCGCCGAATCCGCCCTGCTCGACCGGATCTGCGCGATCGCGTCGGGCGAGGAGACCGCTGCCGAGCGCAACGGCGAGCGCGAGATCGCCATCTGGAAAAATGGGGTGACGCTTTGACACGCCTGAACGACGCGACGCTCGATCGGCTGCCCGCCGGCATTCCCAGCCCGCGCGGCCGGCCACGGCCCGGCATCGGTATCGTCCATTTCGGCCCCGGTGCGTTCCACCGTGCGCATCAGGCCGCCTATATCGATTCGCTGCTCGCAGACGATCCGCGCTGGGGAATCGCTGCCGTCTCGATGCGCAGCAAGGCCACGGTCGCCGCACTTGCCGAGCAGGACGGGCTCTACACGCTGGCCATCCGCGACACGGAGTCGTCGGATCGGGTGATCGGCGCACATCGGCGCTTCCTCGGCCCCGATGATGCTGCGGAGACGCATGCGCTACTGCGCGATCCTGCGGTTCGACTGGTGACCTCGACGGTCACGGAAAAGGGCTATTGTCTTGGTAGCGACGGGGTCCTCGACATGGCGCATGCCGATATTGTCGCCGATCTCGCGGCCTCGAACGCGGCGGATGCCACGCCGCGCAGCCTGATCGGCTGGCTCGTCAGCGGGCTTGCCGCGCGCCGGGACGCAGGGACCGCACCGTTCGTGCCGATGCCGTGCGACAATCTGGCCGCCAACGGCGCCAAGCTCCACGCCGCGCTCGTTGCCTTCGCGCGCGCGCGCGACGCGGGGCTTGGCGACTGGATCGCGGGCGAAGTCCGCGTGCCCTCGACGATGGTGGATTCGATCACCCCGGCTTCGGACGCGGCGCTCTATGCAGACGTCGCGGCAACGCTCGGCGTCGAAGACCGCGCCGCCGTCCAGCGCGAATCGTTCGCGCAGTGGGTGATCGAGGATATCTGCGTGCCGCTCGGTCCCGATCTGGCCGCGGCCGGCGCGACCGTCACCAGCGATGTCGGCAGTTACGAAAAGGCCAAGCTGCGCATCCTCAACGGCGCGCATTCGACGCTCGCCTATATCGGCCTGCTGCGCGGTTCGGCGAGCGTGGCGGACGCGATGCGCGACCCGGCGCTGGCACAATTTGTCGATGCGATGATCCGCGACGATATCATGCCGATGCTGCCGCGCTTCGCCGGGTTCGATCTCGACGCCTATCGCGCCGCGGTGCTGCAGCGGTTCCGCAATCCCGTCATCCTCCACCGGCTCGACCAGATCGCGGGCGACGGGTCGCAGAAACTGCCCTACCGGCTCGGCGACACGCTGATCGCCAACCGGCGTGCCGGCCGGATGCCGACCGGTGTCGTGACCGCGTTCGGTGCCTGGGTAGCGTTCGTCATCCAGCGGTCACGCGCCGGCATACCGATCGTCGACCCCGCCGGCACGGCGCTGAGCGCGGCAGCGCGCGAGGGAACCCCGTCCGAGGTGGTCGCGAAGCTGATCGCCGCGGGGTTGGGCGTTCCCCCGGAAATCCGTGCGGATCCCGAAGCGTCCGCGGCGGTGGCGGTGGCAGCCGAGCGTATCGTAGGCGGCGATTGGGCGATGCTGTGACAGCCGAGGGCCGGTAAAATCTCGGGCCGATATTGTGCGATCGGCTGCATCACGCTAGCCGCCGGCGCGATGTCGATCATGCCCACACCGCCGCGCAAGTCGTTGAACTGGCTCAACCCCGTCACCGGGTTGCGAATTCTCAAACGCGGCGACGTGCCGATCACCCGCGTGCAGATCTACGGCCAGCGGTGCAGCGGCACCAATCTCGTCACGCGGGCGATCGAGGCGAACCTGCCGTCGGTGACGATTACCGAGGCGTTCGGGTTCAAGCACTGGTTCGTGCCGCCGCAGACGCTGTTCGTGAAGGATACGCTGGTGCTGGTCGTCGCGCGCGACGCGTTCGACTGGGCGCGCAGCCTGCATCGCCAGCCCTGGCACGCGCACCCCGATCTCAAGGCCAAGCCGTTCGACGCGTTCATTCGCAGCGACTGGCACAGCTATTGGGACGATCATTTCGGGCATATCGAACCCGGGCATCCGATGCACGGCGACGAGATGCTGCACGAGCGCGATCCCGAAACCGGCGCGCGCTTTGCCAACTGCATCGCCAAGCGCACCGCCAAGCTGCGGCACTGGTCGTCGCTGACCGATCGCGCGCACAATGTGGCGCTGCTCGGCTACGACGCGTTCGCGCGCGATCCGGCTGCGTTTATCGCGGCGCTCGCCCACGCGACCGGGATTGAGAGCCGCGCCCCGTTCGTGCCCATCACCAGCTACAAGGGCCAGGGCCATGCGCCCTATGTACCGACCCCCTACCCGCCGCTTGCAGCCGACGACGCCGACCACATCGCAGCGTGGCTCGATCCCGACGTCGAGGCGGCGTTCGGATTGCCGGCGCGATACGGGCATGCGCACTGATCCCCGATACTGATCGACGTCCATCGCGTTTCGAGCGCGCGCGCGGTAGTAGGATCGGTATGTCCAAGCCGATCACCTTCTTCATCCATCATCAGGGCCGCGGCCACGCCAATCGGGCGATGGCGATCATCCGCGAGCTTCCCGCCGAGCGCGCGGTAACCATCCTCACCGCTAAACCGTCTTTGTTCGACGGGTTCGAGCGGCCGATCACGATCGCCGCCCTGCCCGACATGATCGGGGCGCCGGTGCCGACTCCCGGACTATTCGCGCAGGCGACTCCCGAGGTGATGCACTGCGTCCCGCTCGGCGTGGCGAAGACGCGGGCGACGATGCGGACGATCGTCGACCATCTCGACGACGTCGATCCGGCGCTGTTCGTGGTCGACGTCTCCGCCGAGATCGCGTTGCTCGCGCGGATCGCCAGCGTCCCCGCGATCAGCATCCGGATGCACGGCGACCGGCTCGATCCCGGCCATCTGGGAGCGTATCAAGCCAGTGTAGGCTTGCTCGCCCCGTTTGGAGAGGCACTCGAACAGGACGATACGCCAGACTGGGTGCGCGCGAGGACGTGCTATGCCGGCGGCCTCTGCACCACACTGGATCCGATCCTCTCGAAGGCGGACGCCCGCGCGAAACTGGGGCTCGATCCGGACCAGGAGATCATCGTCGTGCTCACCGGCGGCGGTGGCGCGGGCACCCCCTATGCGCCGCTGACGATGGCCGCGCGGGCGGTGCCGGACGCACTGTGGCTGGTACTCGGGCCGGTCCACCGCGAGGGTCACGAAACCGATTTCGGCAATCTCGTCGAACTCGGCTGGGTGCCGGGGGTGACCGATCATATCGCCGCCGCCGACGTCGTCATCGCCTCGGCGGGGGACAACACGGTGCACGAGATCGCCCGCGTCGGGCGGCCCTACGTCTGCGCCCCCGAGTGGCGGTATTTCGGCGAGCAGACGCGCAAGGCCGAACGGCTGGCGGAACTCGGCGCCGCGGTCGCGCTGCCGGCATGGCCCGGCGCGCTGGCACCTTGGCGCGGGATCCTCGATGCGGCCAAGGCGCTCGGCCCGGCGGCACTTGCCGACCTGTACGACGACGACGCGGCCAAGGTAGCGGCCGACTATCTTGAGGGGCTGGCGACCTCGCTGTGGGCGCCGGCGCTCAGCTGAAGAGCGTTTCGGGCGGCATCCGCGAGCCGGCGATGTCGTCGACGGTCGGATGCCGCAACACGGTGATCGCAGCATCGTCCCACGCGATCAGCCCGCGGTCCGCGAACTGTCCGAGCCAATAGTCCATGCACCACCGCCCCCAGGCCTGGCGGAACAGCCGGGCGTTGCGGAGGATCGCGTCGAAATGCTGATAGGGCGGCGTGTGAACGATGTGATGCTGGTGATAGGCCCGTGCGCCGCCGACCCACCACATCGCTACGTCTGCACGCTCCAGCCGCGCGGCGAAGTCGGTTTCCTCTGCGCCATAGCCGACATAGCGTTCGTCCATGCCCCCTGCCCGCGCCCAGTCCTTGGCGGCGATCGCGAACGACAGTCCCCAGAGTTCGCCGTGGGTCGGTGTCGGCCGAATTTCGTCTAGTGCGATCGGCGGCTTGGCGGGATGCCGGACGCCGATCCGGTCGAGCCGGTCGAAGTCGACGCCGCCGTCGAGCGCACCCTCGGGCAGATACAGCACATCGCCCAGCCGGATACCGCCCGGCCATTCCGCGGTTTCCGCATAGCGTTCGACCAATGTGGGGGACGGTATGCAATCCACGTCGAGGAAGATCAGTTGATCGCCGGTCGCTTCGTGCGCCGCGCGGTTACGCGCCGCCGCCAGCGGCATGGCATCGCCCTCGACGAATACCGCGCGGATGGGGAAGTTGGTCTCGGGCAAATCTAGGTGCGGTTCCGCCTGCATATAGGCGATGACGAGTTCGTCGGGTTTGCGAGTGGCCGCGTTCAATCCCGCGATCAGGTTCACCAGATGCGCGCGGCGCCCGCGCACCAGGGTCAGAACGCTGACGGTGTTCGCGACGCTCACGAGGCCCGCTTGATCCCGTCGTTAGCCGCACGGAAATAGCTGACGCCTTCGATCACGCCGCGTGCATGATGCCCGACAGTGACATAGCCATGCGCAAGATCGGGACGCGTGCCGAGCCCATCCGAATAATTGCCGACGATGATCGCGTGGCGCGCCGAACGCAGCATCTCGATATCGTTGCCGCTGTCCCCGGCGACGATCACCTGTCGTGGATCGAGCCCGAGCCGGCGGCGGACATGCTCGACCGCGGTGCCTTTCGAGGCCGCGTGCGGCAGGATATCGAGATAGCGGCCATGGCTCTGGATGATCGAGCAGCTGTGGCCGTGCTCCGCCAGCAACGCACGGACGCGTTCCGCCGCCGCCATGTCGCCGTCGGCGAAATAGCTGAGCTTAAAACGGCGCTGCTCCAACGGGCTTTGCGGGGTCAGTCCGGCATATCGCCCGATCAACTCGGCGACCGCCTCGCGGTCCCAGCCGGCGGCGATGATTCCGTCCCATTCGGTATCGCGGTCGTACACCGCGCCGCGCATCGCCCGGTAATAGATTTCGGAGCCGACCGAGGTGATCAGGATTTCCGGCTGCGGCGCGTCATGCTGGCCGAGTACCGCCATCGCGCTATGGAAGCTCCGGCCAGTGGCGATGGCGAAGGCGACGTCGGACTGCGCCTCGTGCCACGCCGCGAAATCCTCGACCCCGTCCGCGCAACCGATCAGCGTCCCGTCGATATCCGACACCAGCAACAGATCGGGTTTGCGCTCGACCGGGGCGCGTGCGGCGATAACCTCGCCGAGCAGTCCGGCATAAAGCTGTACGTGGCGATCCCAGTCATAGGCGCGGATCGCAACCGACCCGGCAGCCGAATACCGCGACCACAAGGCGTCGTCCGACAGGATCTTTACGATCGCATCGGTGATCGCCGAGCCAGAGCGCGGATCGACGAGGATGCCGTTGCCGCACGTCTCGACGATATCGTTGGGTCCACCACTGTCGGTGGCGACCACCGGCAAGCCGCTGGCCGCGGCCTCGAGCAGGGTAAGCCCGAACGGTTCGTTGAGCGCTGGGTTGACGAAGATGCCGCGCCGGTTGCGCGCATGGGCATAGATTGCGGCAACGTCGTCGGGCCGGTGGTGCTTGGGATAGGCCACTTTCCCGTACAGGTCGTATCGATCGATCAGGAGCAGTAGTTCGGCAAGATTATCGCGGATTTCGGGTTCGAGCGTCGCGATATCGTCGCGCGTACCGGCAAGGATCACGAGGTTTGCCGCCGCCTGCAGTGCCGGCGACTGGCCATAGGCATGGACCAGGGCGGCGAGGTTCTTCTTGGTCACCGGCCGTGCGATCGCCAGGATGACGGGCTTGGCCGGGTCGACCAGGAACCGGTTTATCAGCGCGTCGACGCGCGGGTCGCTTCGGCAATCGGCGAACTGCTTGAGATCGCTGCCGGGCGCGAAGACGCGGATCCGGCCGGGATCATAGGCGGCGTAGTCGGCATATTGCACCTCGGCCTCGTCGCGCGACGACGCGATGATCGCGGCGGCACCGGCGATCGCTTCCTCTTCGATCGCGATCCGGCGATCGAGCCCCGCGGTCTCGGCGCAATCGCGATCGAAGGCAGCACGCTTCACGCGCCCCAGCGAATGCGCGGTGAAGACATAGGGGATGCCGGTACGGGCGGACACGCGGGCGGCAATCAGGCCGGCGTCGGCGTAGTGCGCGTGCATCACGTCGGGTGCTCGGTCGAGCGTGGCGATATGCGCGACCAACGCTTCGACGAGGCTGTCATGCTCGGTCCAGAGGTCTTCCTTGACGAGATAGGCGTCGGAGTCCGTCAGCAGGCGGACGATCCGCGTAGTGCCATCGATCGTTTCGATGGGTTCGGCATAGCATTCCGCATAGACCGCGTGGTGGAATGCGCGCGTCACGATCTCCATCCGATCGATGGCGGCGTGACGGCCGCTGGCTGCGACCAGATCGAGCAGATACCGGATATGCCCCCCGGTATCGGCGGTAATTCCGTATTCGACATCAGTGCCGCGCAGGCATCCCTGTAACGCGATATGTAATACGAACACCCTTCCCCCGTTCATCCGTGATTCATCGAAGGAACCGCCCGAGGGGTTGCCGAGTTCCGGCAAAATGCTCAATAAAACTCCGACATTAACGTACGTTATGACGTTCCCCGCGGACAGGTTCGGGGCGATATGAGGATCGCCCTGCTCACCTGGGCGTATCCCCCTGAAAAGAGCGGACTTACCCGCGCAGCCCGAGAAATTGCGCAATCGCTGGCCGATACGGGACACGATGTCACCGTCTTCACGATGGATCGCCGCGAGACCAGCCGCGACGGCCGGGTCTCCGTGATCGGGTGCGGCCTGCGCGAAGGATCGCTCGCCGACCGTATCCGCAAGCTGGCGGCGATCGGTCATCTCGTCGCGCCGCTCGCTTTCCGCCGCGCGGTGATCCGCGAACATCGGCGCGATCCGTTCGATATCGTCGAAGCGACCAACTGGTATGCCCCCGGTCTCGCCATCGCGCTTGCCGGCCCCGCGCCGCTGGTGACGCGCAACTCCACCCCGGCGGCGACGTCGGCGGCCACGGCCACCGGCGCGCGCGACCGGTTCGATCGGCGCGCGGCGATGCTGGCCGAGCAGCTGGCGGCACGGTGCAGCAAGGCGCTGATCTCGAACACGCAGATCCACGGCGAAAAGATCGCCGCGCTGTACGGCGTCGCGCCGCCTGCGGCGGACAGTCGGCACGCGGTGATCGGCCTCAGCCTGCCGCCCGAAATCGTCGCACGTGGTCAGGCCGCCGCCTATCCGACGGGTGATCCGGTCGAACTGCTGTTCGTCGGCCGCGACGAGCACCGTAAGGGGTTCGACGCGCTGATCATGGCGTTGAAGATCCTTTCGCGCCGGGCCGATGCCGGGATGCGCGATTTCCGCCTGACGATCGTCGGTGTCCATGCCGACGATGTGAAGGCCCTGCCCTCCTCCGCCCGCGCGCGGCTGCGCTGCCATCACCGGGTCGACGAGGCGATGTTGCACGACCTGATGGAGGCGGCGCACGTCATCGTCGCGCCGTCCCGTTACGAAAGCTTCGGGCTGGTCTATCAGGAAGCGATGATGTTCGGCCGCCCAGTGGTCGCCTGCGCGGAGGATCCGAGCGCGCGACTGTTCATCGGCGAGAGCGGGGCCGGATTACTGGCCAAGACCTGCACCGGCGACGACCTGGCCACGCAGGTCCAGCGGCTGATCGAGGACCCGACGCTCCGCGCGCAATTCGCTGCGGCAAGCAGGCGGGCATCGGGCATGTTCACGCGTGAGACGCTCGCGACCCAGACGCTCGCTGTCTATCGCACCGCGACGGGATCGAACGGTGCGAGCAACAACGCCTCGTCCTCCACGCGACCTGCGCCGGTCGACATGGCCTCGTAAATCCGGGTTCGCTCGCGGACTCGCTTGCCGTCGAGGCGGTGGACCAGCGCACCGGCCAGCGCGAGCGAGCTTTCGACGAACGGCACGACCGGGCGCTCATGCACGCGTCCGGCAAAGCGGATGTCGTCGCGATTGAGCCGGTACTGGATATCCGGGTAGGAGGCCGACTGGACCCCGTCGACCATGTTTCGGCGTGGCAACCCAAGCGAGCGCAAGCCGTCGCGATCCGCCGCTGCGACCAGCCAGCCGATCGCCTGCAGCAACGCGGGATCGGGCAGTTCATCGGTATCGATCTGCAGAACCCAGCGCGTGCCCATCATGGCCTGGAGTCGATTGCGCTGGCCGGCGAAATCACCGTCGAGCGGGTGGTGGGCGATCTCGACCCACGGTATCCGCCCAGCCAGGTCGCTCGCATCGTCCACCGTGCCGTCGAGCAGCACGACGATCCGCGTGAAGACTTCGCGCAGGTCTGTCGTAAGTGACACGATCGCCTCTGCATCGGCAGGACGCGCCATGATGCCCAATCCGACCGCGTGCGGTTTGGGAACGGCGGGCAAGGAGCGCGCGCGCGCGGGACGGTAATCGTGCGGGAAACGGACTTCGCCTGGACCGACCGCGATCGGTTCCACCTCGTAGCCGAACCGCCACGCCGCGTTACGCAGACCCGCTGGATCGATAATCCACCCCGCTGCCGGGTCGCGTTCGAGATCGACGAGACCGGTTTCGAGCCGCGCGACGATCCGCTCGGCAACAGCGTCGACATCGGCGACGTCGCGAACCATCAGGCGACAATGGCTGCACTCCGCCCAGGCGTCGCGCCTCAGCCAGTCCCAGTTTCCACAGATCGAACATCGCAGCTGCATCGTCCGGCCAACCCGCCGGGGCGCAGGCGGTTCCCGATTAATAACCCAGCGCGTGCGCCAGCATCAGCAGCAACCAGTACAGCACGCCCGACAACAGCATCGCCACCGGCAGCGTCATGATCCAGGCCAGCGCCATGTTCATCACCGTACGGCGCTGCAACCCGGCGCCATTCGCAACGCTCGCGCCCGCCACACCCGACGACAGGATATGCGTGGTCGACACCGGCATGCCGTATCGCACCGCGAGCAAGATCGTCGCCGCCGCGACCAGTTCGGCCGACGCGCCCATGCCGTAGGTCAAATGCGTCTTGCCAATCCGCTCGCCCACGGTGACGACGATCCGCTTCCACCCGACCATCGTCCCAAGACCAAGCGCCAGCGCGACGGTCACCTTCACCCAAGTCGGGATGTAGCGCGTACCCTGCTCGAGCCCGCTATTGTAGCTCTTGAGCGTCGTGATCTCCTGCGCGGTGAAGCGGCTCTGCGCAGACTTGTCCTCGGCGATCAGCTTGGTCGTATCGAGCACGAGGTACATGTCGTTGCGCAGGTTCGGCGTCGCCGCGGCGGGCACCTTGCCCAGCGACCCATAGCTTTCGATCCGGCTCGACACGTCGTCCGACAATGTCGCCAGCGCACCGTAGATGACCGGGTCGGCGACATGCTTGCTCTTCAGTGCCTTGGTGACCTGCGCGCGCGAAGTCGCGACGTCGGCGGGTGCGCCGTCGGCATGCGCGCGGTACGCGGCCGATGCAGCCTGCGCCGACTGCACGAATGCGGGCATCGCGCTCTCGGGCATAGTCCGGTTCAGCGCATAGGCGGTCGGCGCGCAACCGATCAGGATGAGCATGATCAGGCCCATGCCCTTTTGACCGTCATTGCTGCCATGCGCGAAACTGACCGCGGTGCAGGTGCCGATCAGCAATGCCCGGATGCCGCGCGGTGGCGGCGTCTGGCCCTCGGGCGCCTCGTATAGCTTCTTGTCGCGCAGGAAGCGCTTCATCACGAGCAGCAGCAAGAGCGCGCCGACGAAGCCGACGATCGGGCTAAATGCGAGCGCAGAGAGAACCTTCCAGACCTGCACCATGTCGACGCCCGACGTTCCGTCCGCGCCGCCGCCGTTGATGAGCTGGTTGGCGAGCCCGACGCCGAGGATCGAACCGATTAGCGCATGGCTCGACGAATTGGGCAGCCCGACCGCCCAGGTCGCGAGGTTCCACAGGATCGCAGCAAGCAACAGCGCGAAGATCATCGCAAACCCGCCGACGCTGCCGACGTTAAGGATCAGATCGACCGGCAGCAGCGTGACGATCGAATACGCCACCGCACCCGACGACAGCATCACCCCGAGGAAGTTGAAGAATCCCGACCAGACGACCGCGAGCGGCGCGGGCATCGAATGCGTGTAGATGACCGTGGCGACCGCGTTGGCGGTGTCGTGGAACCCGTTCACGAATTCGAACCCGAGCGCGATCAACAGCGCGAGCGCAAGGAACGCGAACGCTCCGCCCGCTAGGCTCTCGCCGACCTGCGCTGTGTCGAAGGCGATGCTGAACCCGGCATAGGCAAGGCCGCCGATCAGCACGGCGAGGAAGATCCACCGCCCCGCGGGGTGCAGCGAATGATCGAGCTTGGGACCAGCGTGCGGCGCCGGCGCCGCGGCGCTCGAATCAGCCGTCAGCGCGTCGGGTGCAAATGTGGAGGTTGCCATGATAATGTGCAGTCGACCCTAACGATGACAATCTTATGACAGATGTAAATCAAGCGGCGATGAAGCCTGATTTGGAACGCGCTCTCTGAAGTCCTCCCCCGCCAGGGGGGGGGTGGCTGGCGCTTGCCAGACGGAGGGGGAGGAAAGGCATAACCGCTGTTCCGTGTCCTCCCCCTCCGTCGCCTTCGGCGCCACCTCCCCCTTGCGGGGGAGGATTTTTAGGGACCGACGTCCTGGAACTTAAGTACGGTAGCTCACCGAACAGTATCGATGCTGGCAAGCTGCGTGCCATCGCGCCCGAATATCTTGGCCATCTGCAAGTCCGCATCGGCGGTCATTTCCTTGCGGCACTGTTGCGCGTCGGCGAGCGCCGCGAGGCCGGCACCGTGCGACTGGCAAGCGCTCGTGATCGCCGAATGTAGCCGGCGCTGGAACGCGGTGCGCCCGACGTCGCTGGTCAGGTCGAGCCCGGCGCGCGACACGCGCACCGATACCGGCTCGCGCCCGGAACTCGCGGAAGCACCCGTGGAAAACAGGCAAGCGCCGACGATCGCCGCCGAAGCGACGTTGATGAAAAGCTTCATGATGATGTTCCTCAAATCGTCCTGCGGTCCGCAAGGCTATGCCCGCGGGCGACGGCGCCAGCGCGTCGGGACACCTTTCTGGGTGCGGCATCTCCGACCACGAACCACGTCGCTGCGCATCCCCTAGGCGCGCTTCGTGACGTCTGCGCGACGGTTCGGCGACGTTTCAAAGGTTGCTCCATCGGCCCCCGTTCCCTACCTGTTCACCGGTGAACCAGATCGCCCAAACGTCCGCGCCGCACGCCGAGCCTCCCTATCTCCGCGGCCTCAATCCGCCGCAGCGCGAGGCGGTGCTGACCACCGACGGCCCGGTGCTGATCATCGCCGGCGCCGGCACCGGCAAGACCGCGGCGCTGACCGCACGGCTCGCGCATTTGATCTTCACCAAGAAGGCGTGGCCGTCGGAGATCCTCAGCGTCACCTTCACCAACAAGGCCGCGCGCGAGATGCGCGAGCGGGTCGGTCGGCTGGTCGGCGACGCGGTAGAGGGCATGCCGTGGCTCGGCACCTTCCACGCGATCGCTGCGAAGATGCTGCGACGTCATGCCGAACTGGTCGGGCTGCAATCGAACTTCACCATCCTCGATACCGACGACCAGTTGCGGTTGTTGAAGCAGCTGATCCTCGCCGCGGACATCGACGAGAAGCGCTTCCCGACGCGCAGCCTCGCCGGGCTGATCGACCAGTGGAAGAACAAGGGTCTCGTCCCCGCCGATATCGATGCGGGCGAGTCTGAGCGTTACGCCAACGGCCGCGGCGGTGAGTTGTACCAGCAATACCAGGCGCGGCTGATCGCGCTGAACGCCTGCGATTTCGGCGACCTGCTGCTCCACATGCTCGTCATCCTGAAGACGCATCGCGACGTGCTGGCGCAGTATCAGCAGCGCTTCAAATACATCATGGTCGACGAGTATCAGGACACCAATTCGTCGCAATATCTCTGGCTACGGCTGCTCGCACAGGAGCGCAAGAACATCGCCTGCGTCGGCGACGACGACCAGTCGATCTATTCATGGCGCGGCGCGCAGGTCGAGAACATCCTGAAGTTCGAACGCGACTTTCCGGGCGCGAAGGTCATCCGCCTCGAACAGAATTACCGCAGCACGCCGCACATCCTCGGCGCGGCGTCGGGCGTGATCGCCAACAATGGCGGGCGGCTCGGCAAGCAGCTGTGGACCGAGCGCGATGTCGGCGAGAAGGTCAAGGTCATCGGCGTCTGGGATGGCCCGGAGGAAGCGCGCCGCGTCGGCGAGGAGATCGACATCGTCCGTCGCTCGGGCAAGAGCCTCGACGAAGTGGCGATCCTGGTCCGCGCGCAGCACCAGACGCGCGAGTTCGAGGATCGCTTCATCGCGATCGGCATGCCGTACAAGATCGTCGGCGGCTTCCGCTTCTACGAACGCGCCGAGATCCGCGACGCGCTGGCGTACCTCCGCGTCGTCAACCAGCCGGCCGACGACCTCGCCTTCGAACGCATCGTCAACGTCCCCAAACGCGGCCTCGGCGACAAGGCGGTCGCGCGCATCCATCAGCTCGCCCGCGCCACCGGCACACCGCTGACCACCGCCGCCGCGCGCATCCTCGACACCGACGAACTGACCGGCGCGGCGAAGAAGTCGCTCGGGCGGCTGGTCGGCGACATCGCCCGCTGGCGCGACATGGCGACCAGCCTGCCGCACGCCGAACTCGCGCGGCAGTTGCTCGACGAGAGCGGCTACACCGCGATGTACCAGGCCGAGAAGTCGGTCGAGGCCACCGGTCGCTTGGAGAACCTCAGCGAGCTCGTCCGCGCGATGGAGGAATACGACTCGCTCGGCGCGTTCCTCGAACACGTGTCGCTCGTAATGGACAATGAGGGCGGCGCGCAGGACCCACAGGTCACGATCATGACGATCCACGCCGCCAAGGGCCTCGAATACGACACGGTATTCCTGGTCGGCTGGGAGGAAGGCCTGTTCCCGTCGCAGCGCTCGCTCGACGAAGGCGGCGTGAAGAGCCTCGAAGAGGAACGCCGCCTCGCTTATGTCGCGATCACGCGCGCACGCCGGCTTGCGGTCATCATCCACGCCGCCAACCGCCGCATCTATGGCCAGTGGAACTCGTCGATCCCCTCACGCTTCGTCGCCGAACTTCCGCCTGAGCATATCGACACGGAAACGACGATGTCCGGCGGGGCGAGCCTCTGGCAGGCCAACTGGTCCGACCGCGCCGATCCGTTCGCCGACGTCGCCCGCGGCACCGGCCGCGGCCCCGGCTGGCAGCGCGCATCGGGAAGCGCCGCCGGCACGGGCAGCACCTTCTCCGTCAAACCCGCGCGCGTCGTCGAAAGCCGGTCGAGCGCGATCAGCCTCGGCAACAAGGGCCGCGACGATCTCTCGCTAGGCCTGCGCGTCTTCCACCAGAAGTTCGGCTACGGCACGATCGCGGAGATCGAGGGCAACAAGCTCGAGATCGACTTCGAACAGTCGGGCCGCAAGCGCGTCATGGACAGCTTCGTCACGCTCACGCCGTAACGCCGGACCTAAAAAAAGGGGCTCGCCATCGCTGACGAGCCTCCAGTTCGGGGAGGGACGGTGAAATCAGAACCGGACGGTCGCGCCGATCGCAAGGTTGCGGCCGAGCGGGTCGTAGCGCGCGGGGATCGTGTTGCTGCGCGCCAGGCTGATGTCGTACGAATTGGCGAGGATCGGCGGGGTCTTGTCGAGCAGGTTGTTCGCGATGAACCGCAGCGAGAAGTTCCTGGCGACCGCGAAGGTCAGTGCCAGATCGAAATAGCTCACCGGCGCGATCCGGTAGAACGTCGTCCGCGCGCGGTCCGGTGTGCCGCCGATCGCCGGATCGCCCGAATTGTCGGCGCTGGTCAGCGATCCGACATAGCGCCAGTTGAACGACGTGCTGAACACTCCGTCACCCGTCGTGTAGGTCGTACGCAGGCCGTGCGACCATTTCGGCAGCAACTGGCTGCACCCGTTGCCGTAATAGCCGGCGCAATTGCGCTTGGCGAGCAGTGGCGAATCCTGGCTGCCGGCAAAGGTCGTCAGCGAGCCGTTGAAGTTCCAGTCGAGCTTGCCCGCACCACCGAGCCCAAGCGTGTATTGCGCCTGGAAATCGATCCCGCGCGAGATCGACTTGTAATAGTTCGTGGTGCCCTGGCGGATGAAACCGCTGGTCGGGTTGCTGGCCGCCGGTGCGTAGAGGATGCCGGTTCCCGGCTGGCGGACGATGCCCGAGCAGAAGAACGGATCGCCGTTCGAGCGCTGGCAGCCATCGGTGTAATAGGTATAATCGTTGTATCCCAACGAGTTGTCTATCTTGATCTGATAGCGATCGACCGAGAAGACGAGGCCGCGGATGAATCGGGGCTTCACGACCAGACCGTAGGTGAGCGTGTACGCGGTCTCGGGATCGGCGGTGAAGCCACCCGAGCGGACCGTGCACTGGTTGCCGTCGCCCTGCGCGCAGAGCAAGGTCGGGCTTCCGTACAGCGCGTCGGACAGGCCTGTCGCACGGCAGACGTCGCGCGAGGCGACCGGCGTGCCATAAGTGATCTTGCCGTCCGCACCGGTCGTGACCGTCGGCGCACAGAAATCATTCTGCGAGCCGCCCTGCAGGCCATAGCTAATGTTCTTCGCCTGGCCGATCTCGATCACGGTCGGCGCGCGTTGCGCCTTGTTGTACGATCCACGGAACGTCAGGTCGCTCACCGGAGCGTAGATACCCTCGATCTTCCACGTGTTGAACGTGCTCGGGTTGCTGCTGTATTTGGAGACGCGGTAGCCGCCGTTCGCCTGCAACAGGTGCGCGAACGGCCGATCCTCGATGAGCGGCGCCTGGACTTCGATGTTCGATTCCCAGACGTGCTGCGAGATATCGAGATCGCTGCCGCCGTTGAGGTCGCGATAGGCGGCATCGGCGGTCGAGGTATAGTTGTCGTTGCGGTATTCCGCACCGAGCGCGATCGCCACGCCCTGGTTGGCGAGTGGCGAGGTGATGCCGTATTTGCCGAGATCGCCAGTGACCGAGATCAGCCCGTCCCACAGCGTGCCGACCCCCTTGGTCTTGCCGCCGGGTGTCGTGAACAGCCAGTCGACGAGCGGCTGGCCCGGCGTGTTTGCGGTGAAGGCGTTGAACGGAACGCACCCGGCGGCACCACTCGCGCAGGTCGGTACGCCGTTCACGTTGACGATGTTGAGCGACTGGTTGACGCGGTCGTAGTTCGGCAGGACGCCGGGCTTCACGACCTGCTGGTTGCGCGCGTAGACGCCGCCGACATCCCAGGTCCACGCATCGCCGACCTTGCCGCGGAACCCGCCGGTCGCGCGCACGCCGCTGTTGATATAGACGTCTGGAACGTCCGCGACGTCGTTAAAGCGATAGCGTAGTTCGAGCGGCGCGTTCGTGGCCGTGCCAGCGGCAGCGCCGCAGATCGCGGTCGCCTGCGAGCCCGACAGATACGGGTTGTTGCAATTCACCTGGTAGGGCTGATCGCCGTAGACGGTGTAGCTGTAGATCCGCGCGGGATAGACGTTGACGGACTTGTCGCGGAACCAGATGCCCGATCCATAGACCTCGATATCCGGCGTGATGTCGGCGCTGACGAAGCCGCCGGCGTTCCAGCGCTCGGACGCGCGCTGATAGGAATAGCCGTCATATGGGTTGGCCGCGTTGCCTGCGCCCGCGCCGTAGGGCACGAAATTGCGCGAGCCGTTGGGATTGTTGACGTAGGCGGCGCCGTTGTTCGCGCCCGAGCGCGGCGAGATATAGCCGCTGCGCGAATAGGTCGACAGCGTGCACGACAACGGACCGTCCTTGCCGGTCTGGACCAGTTGGCAGGCGGAGCTGGAGCGCGCGTCGTACGGCACGATATCGGTGTGCCGATAATTCACGAAGCCGGACACGCGCAGCGCACCGTCGAACAGCTTCTTGCCGGCGGTCACCGTGATGTCGGCCCGGCCGCCGTCATTGGCCAATCCGCGCGGGCTGCCGAAGCTGTTCGCGCGCGCCAGCGGCGAGACGATCGTGTCCTTGTTGTCGTGGTTGTAGAAATTGTAATTGCCGTCGATCTGGAGCCCTTCGAAATCCTTCTTCAGGATGAAGTTCACCACGCCCGCGACCGCGTCCGAGCCATAGACCGACGACGCGCCGCCGGTCAGCACGTCGACCCGTTCGAGCAGCGATGGCGGGATGATACCCGCATCCTGCCCGTTCTGCGTGCCGAGCCGCTTGCCGTCGATGAGCGTTAGAGTCCGCTCGAACCCGAGGCTGCGCAGCTTGATGCGCTGGCGCCCGTCCGAATCCTGATAGGTCTGCTGCGAATCCGGTGAGATCTGCGGAAGCCGGTTCAGCACGTCCTCGATATTGGTCGGCGCCTGCGCGCGAATATCCTGCGAGGTGATCGATGTGATCGGCGCGGCCGAGGTCATGTTCGGACGCTGGATGCGCGATCCGGTGACCACGATCGATGCGTCCGACTGGCTGTCGCGATCGACCGCTGCGGTCGCGGTGGTCGCGTCGGCCTGCACCTTGGCCTGGTCGGGCGTGGTCGCTTCGGCCTGTGTCGGCGTCGCAGCACTGGCAGGCATATCCTGCGCCGCCGCGGGGACCGCACCCGCGATGAGCGCACCGAACAAAGCGATCTGCGACACCGAAATATTGAAGTTCATGGCGACCCCTGTTCCCCGTCGACGCAATGACGCCTGATCGGATGCGGCGATGCTCCTTCAGTTGCGGCATGCCGTCAATACCCGAACAATACCTCTAGAGACCATTTTGTATGATATGTTGCATTTTGACGTCACCACTGGCGAACCGCGAAACCCTGCGATACGCTTGCGCAAGGATCGATCAATCGAGGAAACGATGGTGACCACACGACGCGCAGTGCTCGCAGGCCTCGGAGCGACCGGCACCATGACGCTGGCCGGGAGCGTCGCGGCGGCCGAAGCCGTGCGGTCGGGGCCTGGCGCTGGCGCAGTCGTCCTTTCGACTTGGGATTTCGGTGCCGCCGCCAATGCCGCGGCGTTTGCGCGACTGAGGGCTGGCGGGACGCTGATCGACGCGGTCGAGGCCGGCGCGATGGTACCGGAAGCGGACCCGACCAATCACAGCGTCGGCTATTCGGGCTATCCCGACCGCGACGGGCATGTGACGCTCGATGCCGTCATCATGGACGATGCCGGCGGCGTCGGTGCGGTCGCTGCGCTGGAGAACACGATGCACGCGATCTCGGTCGCGCGGCGGGTAATGGAGCGAACGCCGCACACGTTCTTGGTCGGCGAAGGCGCGACCCGCTTCGCGCGCGACCAGGGCTTTACGCAACAGTCGCTGCTGACGCCCGAGTCCGAGAAAGCCTGGCGGGAATGGCTCAAGACCGCCAACTACAAACCGGAGGCCAATAGCGAAAACCGGATCACGCGCACGCCGGGCGGCGCGCTGGATCACGATACGATCGGGTTGCTCGCGCGCACTGCCGATGGTCGCATGGCCGGGGCGTGCACCACGTCGGGCATGGCGTTCAAGATGCGCGGCCGGGTTGGCGATTCGCCGCAGGTCGGGTCGGGGCTGTACGTCGAGGCGGGCGTTGGCGGTGCAACCTCGACCGGTCTCGGCGAAGAGGTGACGCGCGTGGCGGGGTCTGCGCGCGTGGTTGCCTCGATGCGCGGCGGTGCGACACCACAACGGGCATGCGAAGAAGTCGTCCGCCACATCGCCCGCCTCCGCGGCGATGCGATCCGCGGGGTACAGGTCGGTTTCCTGGCGCTTGATCCCAATGGCAATGTCGGGGCGTTCTGCCTGCTGCCTGGCTTCACCTATGCGGTGACCAACGCGGCCGGCAAGACGATGGTCCTGAAGGCCGCGTCCTTGTTCAAGGCATGACCAGCGCGTGAAGGCGCGGTCGCGCCGGCAATACCAATCCTATCGCGACAAGACCGATCAGTCTGGTTCGTCCCGCTGATCGTCGAGGGAGAAGAGCCGTGTCATCGACAGCCATTTCTCGCCGGTCGGTTCGATCGGCTGCTGGTAGCGATCCATCTCCGCTTCCCATGCCGCCACCCGATGCTGAACGGCAGGATCGGCCGGTCGGGGAAAATCGTCCTCGACGTCCGCGATCATCACCAGCCGATCGGCGACGTGCCAGATCTCCATGTCGCGATAGCCACGGTCGCGAATGTCGCGGACGATCTCGGGCCACACCGCGCCGGGGGCATGTCGATCGCGGTAGGCGGCGATCAACGCTTCGTCATCGACCAGGTCGAGTGCGCTGACGATCCGGTATGCCATGCTCGTGTCCTTTCCGACCTCTCCTGGTCTTCGCGGAGCCTCGTCCGAGCCTGTCGCGGCACCCGGCTACCGCCCCATCATATCGCAGCCCTTCACAAAAGCCACTTTGACTAATAAAACTAACTGAAATCACAACGACGCGCAGGAGATGGAATGAGACTGTCGGGCAAGACCGCGGTGGTGACCGCCGCGGCGCAGGGCATCGGCCGCGCAACCGCTGAACGCTTCCGAGACGAAGGCGCGCGCGTCTTCGCGCTCGACCGTGACGGCGACGCGCTGAAGGCGATCGAAGGCGTCGAACATCACGTCGTCGACCTGCTCGACGCCAGCGCGATCGCCGCGTTACCGGGCGTGATCGGCGACATCGACATTCTCGCGAACGTCGCCGGCTTCGTTGCGGCAGGCGACATCCTGCAAGGCAGCGACGACGACTGGATGCTATCGTTCGACCTCAACGTCCACGCGATGCACCGCATGACCCGCGCGTTCCTGCCCGGCATGCTGACGCGCGGCGGTGGTGCGATCGTCAACATGAGCAGCATCGCGTCGAGCGTGAAGGGCATCCCCAACCGCTACGCCTACGGCGCATCGAAGGCGGCGGTGGTCGGGCTGACCAAGGCCGTGGCGGCCGATTTCGTCGGCCGCGGGATCCGCTGCAACTGCGTGTGCCCGGGCACGATCGAGACCCCGTCCTTGCGCGAACGCATCGTCTCGCAAGCAGGGACTCAGGGCATTTCGGTCAGCGAAGCGGACGCCGCGTTCGTCGCGCGCCAGCCGATGGGCCGGCTGGGCCGCGCCGAAGAGATCGCCGCGCTGTTCCTGTATCTCGCCAGCGACGAATCGAGCTTCACCACCGGCGCGGTCCACGTGATCGACGGCGGCTGGGTCAACTAAAGGAATTCCGGATGAAATTATTGCGTTACGGCCCGCGCGGCCAGGAAAAGCCCGGCATCCTCGATCAGGACGGCGCGATCCGCGCGCTGCCCGCGGACCTCGGCGATCTCGCCGGTGACCTGCTGTCGCCCGAGGGGCTCGCGAAGATCGCCGCGCTCGACGTATCGACCTTGCCCAGGGTCGACGGCGCGCCACGGATCGGGCCGTGCGTCACGCGGACCGGCAAGTTCATCTGCATCGGCCTGAACTATTCGGACCACGCCGCAGAGAGCAACATGGCCCTCCCCACCGAGCCGGTCGTGTTCGGCAAGTGGACCAGCGCGATCCAGGGCCCGAACGACGACGTCGAGATCCCGCGCGGCTCGGAGAAGACCGACTGGGAGGTCGAACTCGGCGTCGTCATCGGTACGCCCGGCCGCCACATCGCCAAGGAAGACGCGCTGTCGCACGTGGCCGGCTATTGCGTCGTCCACGACGTGTCCGAGCGCGCGTTCCAGCTCGAGCGTGGCGGTACGTGGGACAAGGGCAAGGGCTGCGATACGTTCGGCCCGATCGGTCCCTGGCTCGTCACCGCGGACGAGGTCGGCGATCCCCAAAAGCTGGGCCTGTGGCTCGAAGTAGACGGCCATCGCTATCAGGACGGCACGACTGCCAACATGATCTTCGACGTCGCGACGATCGTGTCCTACCTCAGCGACTTCTGCACGCTCGAAGCCGGCGACATCATCTCGACCGGCACCCCCGCAGGCGTCGGTCTCGGCCAGAAGCCGTCGGTCTATCTGCGTGCGGGTCAGACGGTGCGGCTCGGCATCGATGGGCTCGGCGAGCAGACTCAGACGATGGTCGCCGCCGCGTGACAACCATCACCGGCCTACGAACGATCGACCTTCGTTTCCCGACCAGCGCGGGGCTCGACGGGTCGGACGCGATGAACCCCGATCCGGACTACTCGGCTGCCTATGTCGTGCTGGACACGGATACGGACGGGCTCGAAGGCCACGGCCTGACCTTCACGATCGGCCGCGGCAACGACATTTGCGTCGCCGCGATAGAGGCGATGCGGCATCTCGTGATCGGGCTCGACCTCGACTGGATCATCGAGAATCCAGGGCGCATGTGGCGGCACCTGACCGGCGACAGCCAGTTGCGCTGGATCGGCCCCGACAAGGGCGCGATCCATCTCGCGACCGGCGCGGTGGTGAACGCGATCTGGGACCTTTGGGCGAAGGCGGTCGGCAAGCCGGTCTGGCGCCTCGTCGCGGAGATGACCCCGGAGGAACTGGTCCGGACGATCGACTTCCGGTACCTGACCGACGCGATCACGCCGGAAGACGCGCTCACGCTGCTGACGAACCGCGCTGCGGGCAAGGCCGAGCGGATCGCCGATCTCGAGGCGACCGGTTTCCCCTGCTACACGACGTCGGCGGGGTGGCTCGGCTATCCCGACGAGAAGCTGCGCCGGCTCGCGCAGGAAGCTGTCGACGCCGGGTTCGACTATATCAAGCTGAAGGTCGGTCGCGATCTCGAGGACGATATCCGTCGCCTCACGATCGCGCGCGAAGTGCTCGGGCCCGACCGCAAGCTGATGATCGACGCGAACCAGGTGTGGGACGTGCCGCAGGCGATCGAATGGGTCAACGCGCTCGCCTTCGCCAAACCGTGGTTCATCGAGGAGCCGACCAGCCCCGACGATATCCTCGGCCACCAGGCGATCCGCAACGCGATCGGCGAGGTGAAGGTCGCGACCGGCGAGATGTGCCAGAACCGGATCATGTTCAAACAGTTCATGGCGGCGGGCGCGATCGACGTCGTGCAGATCGACAGCTGCCGTCTGGGCGGCGTCAACGAGGTGCTGGCGGTGCTGTTGCTCGCGGCCCGGTACGACCTGCCGGTGTGTCCGCATGCGGGCGGGGTCGGGCTGTGCGAATATGTCCAGCATCTGTCGATGATCGACTATCTCTGCTTCTCCGGGACCAAGGAGGGGCGCGTGATCGAGTATGTCGACCATCTCCACGAGCATTTCGTCGACCCCTGCGTGATCCGCGACGCGGCCTACATGCCGCCGACGCTGCCGGGCTATTCGATCGAGATGAAGCCGCAGTCGCTGATCGACTATCGGTTCGCCGGATGAAGCTCGGGCTCGACGGCAAGGTCGTGATCGTCACGGGTGGCGGGGCCGGGATCGGCCTCGCCATCTCGCGCGAACTGGCCGAGGAAGGCGCGATCCCCGTGATCGTGTCGCGGAACGCGCCGGAGGACTTCGCGGCCGAGCATCTGTTCGTCGCGACCGAATTGTCCGACGACGCTGCGTGCGCGGCGGCGGTCGAAGCGGCGGTCGCACATTATGGCCGGCTCGACGGGCTGGTGAACAACGCCGGCGCCAACGACAATATCGGGCTCGGCCGGACGCCGGCGGAGTTTCGCGCATCGCTCGATCAGAACCTCGTCCATTATTTCGCGATGGCGCATCACGCGGTGCCGCATCTGCGCAAGACCGGCGGCGCGATCGTCAACATCTCGTCGAAGACCGCGGTTACCGGGCAAGGCGACACCAGCGCCTACGCCGCCGCCAAGGGGGCGCAACTCGCGCTGACCCGCGAATGGGCGGTGGCGCTGCGTGGCGACGGGATCCGCGTCAACGCGGTGATCCCCGCCGAGGTGATGACGCCGCTCTACCAGCGCTGGATCGACAGTTTCGACGATCCGCAGGCAAAGCTCGACGGCATCGTATCGCGCATCCCGCTAGGCACCCGCATGACAGAGGATCGCGAGATCGCAGACACGGTGGTGTTCCTGCTCTCCGACCGGGCAAGCCACACGACCGGCCAGTGGCTCTACGTCGATGGCGGCTATACCCATCTCGATCGCGCGATAGACTGACGAACGAAAACATAATTAGGAGTGGATCAATGCGCGGAACGACCGCCGACAGGAAATATGTGCCGGCGATCGTGCTGACGGTCGCGCTGTTCTTCCTCTGGGGGATGGCGAACAACCTCAACGACATCCTGATCGCGCAGTTCAAGAAGGCGTTCACGCTCACCGACTTCCAGACCAGCTTCGTCCAGCAGGCCTTCTACATGGGCTATTTCCTGCTCGCGGTGCCGGCCGCGCTGGTGACGCGCGCGAAGGGCTACAAGACCGCGATCGTCACCGGGCTCGTGCTGTATGCGGCGGGGGCGCTGCTGTTCTATCCGGCCGCGCATTACGGGGAGTATCTGTATTTCCTCGCCGCGCTGTTCGTGATCGCGTGCGGGCTGGCATTCCTGGAGACGTCGGCGAACCCGCTGATGACCGAACTCGGCGACCCGACGACCGCGGCCAAGCGGCTCAACTGGGCTCAGGCCGCGAACCCGGTCGGTACCGTCGCGGGCGTGCTGATCGGCAAGTATTTCATCCTCTCGGCGATCGTCCATGACGAGAGCGCCGTCGCGGCGATGAGCCCGGCGGCGCGCGAGGCCTTCTATCGCAGCGAAGTCGTCGCGGTGCAGACGCCCTATCTCGTGATCGGCCTGGTCGTGCTGCTGTTCGCGGTCGCCGCCGCCGTGATCCGCTTTCCCGAGCACCGCGCGGAAGAAACCGTCGGTGCCCCCTCGCGGTTCGTCGACGTTTTCCGCCACCCGCGGCTGATCTTCGCGACGGTGACACAGTTCTTCTACGTCGGCGCGCAGGTCGGGATGTGGAGCTATACGATCCGCTATGCGCAAGCGAACGTCCCCGGCATGGCCGAGCACGATGCCGCGGACTACCTGTTCGCCAGCCTCGTACTGTTCGGGATCGGCCGCTTCGCCGGCACCGCACTGATGGGCAAGATCGCGCCCCCTCGCCTACTCGCGATCTTCGCGATGGTCAGTGCGGTGCTCGCCGCCGTCGCGGGTCTCGTCGGTGGGCAGGTCGGGTTGTACGCGCTGGTGCTCGCCAGCCTGTTCATGTCGATCCAGTTCCCGACGATCTTCGCGCTCGGCATGGACGGACTCGGCCCGCTCCGTCGCGCGGGCGCTTCGCTGATCATCATGGCGATCATCGGCGGCGCGGTGCTGACCGGGCTGATGGGGCATATCTCCGACTTCGCCGGGATCGACACCGCGATGCTGGTGCCGGCGGTGTGCTTCCTGGTGGTGCTGGCGTTCGCGGTGAAGGCCGGGCGGACGCTGTCGGGTGAAAAGCTACAGCCGACGATCCACTAAGCTCTATATCGAGGCACTGGGGAGCTCGCAGGACCTCCCGATGTTGCCACCACCCCGGCGAAGGCCGGGGCCCAGTTGGGGGACGGAGGTAACTAGGGACCGTCCTACGTTATGACGACCTTTCCAACTGGGCCCCGGCCTTCGCCGGGGTGGTTAACTTAAGCAGCGTGCGTGAGCGTGAAGCGAATTTTAGGAAGTTTCCCCTCAAACCAGAATACTCCGGTCGATCTCCGCAATCGACCGCACCCCCGTCAGCGCCATCGCCACCCGCATCTCCCGCTCGATCAGCGTCAGCAACTGGGTCACGCCCGCCTCGCCCCGCGCCGCCAGCGCATACAGCCACGACCGGCCGAGCAACACGCCATCCGCCCCCAGCGCCAGCATCCGCACCACGTCGAGCCCCGACCGCACGCCCGAATCGGCCAGCACGGTAAGCTGCCCCTTCACCGCCTCCGCGATCGCCGGCAGCGCCGCTGCGCTCGACAACACGCCGTCGAGCTGCCGGCCGCCATGGTTCGACACGACGATCCCGTCCGCACCGATCGCCGCCGCCTCGCGCGCGTCATCCGGGTCGAGGATGCCCTTGATGATCAGCGGCCCATCCCAGCCTTCGCGGATCCACTCCAGGTCCTTCCACGCGATCGACGGATCGAAATTGCTGCCGAGCCAGCCCATATAGTCGTTCAGCCCGCTCGCCTTGCCCAGCACCGGCTCCAGATTACCCAGTTGGTGCGGCCGGCCGTGCAGCCCGACGTCCCACGCCCAGCCTGGACGCCCCATCGCCTGCAACATCCGGCGCAGCGGCGCGCGCGGCCCCGACATTCCCGAATGCTGATCGCGGTAGCGCGCGCCCGGGACCGGCATGTCGACCGTGAACACCAGCGCCTTCGCACCTTTAGCCTTCGCCGTGGCGAGCAGATCGCGCATGAACGCGCGGTCGCGAATAACGTAAAGCTGGAACCAGGTCGGCCCGGTCGGTGCCGCCTTCACCACCTCGCCGAGCGAACAGAGCGACACCGTCGACAGGCAGAACGGCACCCCCGCGGCATGCGCAGCCCGCGCCGCCTGAGTCTCGCCGCGGCGATGGTACATGCCTGCGATCCCGACCGGTCCAAGCCCGACCGGCAGCGCCTGATGCTGGCCGAACAGCGTCGTCGACAGATCGATATCGGACACGTCGCGCAACACGCGCTGGCGCAGCGCGATCCCCGACAGGTCGCTGACGTTACGCGCGAGCGTCGCCTCCGCATAGGAGCCGCCATCCGCATAGTCGAACAGGAACCGCGGCAGTCGCTTGCGCGCGGCCTCGCGAAAATCGAGCGTCGAGGCGATCGTCATGCGGAAGCTCCCATATTATGCGCATCCATCCCGAATCGCGACGTTCGAGCCTCTAGCAAGGCCGGGGACCTGCCAGCAACGGTCAGATCGGAATGAGCGATGGAACGGCGCGGTGGTTGCGGCTTAAGAGTATGGTCCATGACGACAGCTTCCGCCGCGGCCCCGACCGCGCCATCCCCTCCCTCGAGTACCAACCCCGGCGGACAACGCGTCTATTCGGCGCCCGCGCTCGAAAAGGCGATCGACATCGTCGAATTGCTCGCCACCGAGCCCGGCGGCCTGACGATCACCGAGATCGCGAACCGGCTGTCGCGATCGATCAGCGAGCTCTTCCGCGTGATCGTCGTGCTCGATCGCCGGGGATGGCTGCACAAGGATGCGGCGAGCGATCGGTACCGGGTGACCTACAAGCTGCTCGAAACCGCGCACCGCGCGACCCCCGCGCAGGCGCTGACCCTCGTCGCCGCGCCGCCGATGCAGGCTTTGTCGGCGGTCGCGATGCAATCCTGTCATCTCGTCGTGCTGAGCGATACGCACGGACTGATCGTGCATCGGCAGGAAAGCCCCGGGCCGACCGGGTTCGCGGTCCGCCTCGGCACCAGTATCGCGCTGGCGACGAACTGCTCTGGCCACGTCCTGCTCGCGTTCCTGGCCGATAGCGCGCGATCGGCGATCCTCGACACGGTCATCGCGCCGGCGACTGACACCGCGACACGCATCGACTTCGACGCACATCTCGCCGCAATCCGCGAACGCGGCCATGAATCGATCCAGAGCACGCGGATGGCGGGCGTCTCCGACATGAGCTGCCCGATCTTCGGGTATGACGGGCAGGTCGTGGCGGCACTCACGATCCCGTTCCTCGAGGTGATCGACGAGACTCCGCACATCTCGGCGGACGAAGCACTGGCGGCATTGAAGCATACCGCCGGCCAGATCTCGGAGGCGCTGGGCTGGCACGGTTCGCCCGCCCGCGAGGCCCTGAAAGCGGGACGATCGTAGCCGCGGCGGACAGCTGAACCCAATTTCGAGACTGACGGACTTGCGCGCTAAGCTCGCTGATTGCCGATCGGTCTAGTTTGCGTGTCGTGATATGGAGCGGGTGAAGGGAATCGAACCCTCGTCACTTGCTTGGGAAGCAAAAGCTCTACCATTGAGCTACACCCGCATGGCCTTGAGATTACCGCGTAATGTCAGGCATCGGCGGTTGCTGTGCAGCACGCCGATGGTAGGCCTCTATCCGCTGCCCGTGGCCGACGCAAGAGTCTGGCCGGCGCAACCGTCCCTTTTGCCGCTGCGCATTCCTGTTATGGTGCAAACATGGACGAACTGACGCTCAGCGTGGTCGGCATCGACTTTCCCAATGCGGACCGAAGCCGGAGCAACCGGCGGATGGAACTGCTGCTCTGCGCGCCAGGCGACCCGGTCGACCTCCGCCGCGAGCCGAAGAACCCGCACGACGCCAATGCGGTGGCGGTGTTCAGTGCGCGCGGCGTGCAGGTCGGCTATCTCTCCGCCGAGCGCGCGCCGCTGATCGGCCGCCGGTTGCAGCAGGAAGAGCATGTCGCGATCTTCCAGGCTCTGGTCGGCAGCCTTGGCTATGTCCGCATCCGGTTCGGCGGCGGCGCGCCGACCTTACCGGACCCGGTGGAGGGAGAATTGGAAATCCGGTCCCGCGGCCGCGCTGCACCGTTCGATCCGGACGCGTTCTATCCCGATCCCGAAGGCCCAGAATGGGGCGCCTAAACGCCTGATCCTCCCCCGCCAGGGGGAGGTGGCCGGCGCTTGCCGGACGGAGGGGGCGGACACACACCAGAGGTCGTCGCCCCCTCCCCCTCCGTCGCTACGCGCCACCTCCCCCTTGCGGGGAAGGATACTCGAATAGCCTTAGATCCCCTGCGCAGTTACCGCACGCCCGGTGGCTTCGAGATCACGAGTCAGGTCCGCCAGGCAGCGATCGACCAGCGCCTCGTCCGAGCTCCGCACCACGAAGTTCGCACCCGTCCTACCATCGCGGAAAAACGGATAGCTGCCGATCGCGACGCCCTCGTGCGTCTTCTCGGCATCGCGCAGGATGTCCGCGACCTCACTCTCGGCCACCCAGCAACCGATCGTCTTCGACACCACCGGACGCCCGCCTTCCAGCGTCCCCGTCAACGCGTCGAGCATCCCCGCGGTGATGTGCGGGACGCCCGCCATGATGAAGATGTTGCCGATCCGGATCCCCGGCGCGCCCGACACCTTGTTGTCGATCAGGTCCGCCCCGACCGGTACCCGCGCCATCCGCGCCCGCGCTTCGGTCAGCCCGCCGCGCGTCGCATAATACGCCTCCAGCACCGCCATCGCGCGCGGATGATGCTCGACCGCGACGCCCAGCGCCTCGGCGATCGCGTCCACCGTGATGTCGTCGTGAGTCGGCCCGATCCCGCCGGTCGTGAACAGGTAATCGTTACGCGCGCGCAGGATGTTGACCGCCTCGACGATCGCCTCGGTCTTGTCGGCGACCACGCGCACTTCGGCGAGGCGGATGCCCTGCACGTTGAGCCAGGCCGCGATCTGCGCGACGTTCTTGTCCTGCGTTCGGCCCGACAGGATCTCGTCGCCGATGATCGTCAGCGCGGCCGTCCAGATGCGTTCCTCTGTCATGCCCCTCGCATAGCCTCGCAAAACCGCGCCCGCCACGCTATATCGCGCGGCATGACCGAATATGTAACCGTCACCTCGGACCAGCCCGACGCGCGCACCGGCGCCATCAAGCTCCACGGCCCCGCCGCGTTCGAAGGCATGATGAAGGCGGGTCGCCTCGCTGCCGAGACACTCGACATGATCGTTCCGCACATGGTGCCGGGCGTCACCACCGCCGAGATCGACCGGCTGATCTACGACTTCATCGTCGCTGGCGGCGGCGTCCCCGCGACGCTCGGCTATCGCGGCTACACGCACAGCGTCTGTATCTCGATCAACCATGTCGTCTGCCACGGCATCCCGAGCGAGAAGACGCTGAAATCGGGCGATATCGTCAACGTCGACGTGACGCCCCTGCTCGACGGCTGGCACGGCGACACCAGCCGGATGTACCTGATCGGCGACGTGCCGATCAAGGCACGCCGCCTCGTCGAAGTCACCTACGAATGCCTGATGATCGGCATCGAGCACGCCAAGCCCGGCAACCGCATGGGCGACGTCGCCAACGCGATCCAACGCCACGCCGAAAAGCATCGCTACGGGGTGGTCCGCGATTTCTGCGGCCACGGCGTCGGCCGCCTGTTCCACGACGCCCCCGAAGTCGTCCATGTCGGCAAGCCCGGCACCGGCCCCGAGCTGCGCCCCGGCATGATCTTCACGATCGAGCCGATGATCAACATCGGCCGCCCCGACGTGAAGCTGCTCGACGACGGCTGGACGGCAGTCACGCGCGATCGCTCGCTATCCGCGCAGTTCGAACATTCGATCGGGATCACCGAAACCGGCTGCGAAATCTTCACGCTCAGCCCCAAGGGCTACACTCAGCCGCCTTACGTTTGAATCATTAGGGCTGGTCGGAGATCAGCCCATATAGCCGATCAAACCGGAAACGCCTGCCCCCGCCTGTGCCCCGACATTCAAACCGGCAAATACGACTGCACCGTTGGCATCACTGATCGCGCGAGACGTCAGAAACGACAAAGCCGGATTGCTGATGCCCATACCTAGCATGACCGGGTTGATGCCGAACATCATTGCCGTGCCCGCTGCGCCGCCGATCAAACCAAATCCTCCTTCGGCGAATACCACTGCGCCTCGAATATCTGGGGCAGTGAGTTCACGGCGCCCGAGTTTGGCGGATTTAACCACAAGACCGCCGCTCCTGAAATCCTTGGTGGACGCAGCCCCGGCAATGCCTTTTCCACGAATTGCCAGTTTTGGCACTTTGGGAATTTTAACGCCGAAAGACAGTCCAGCACCCAATCCACCAAAACCGAAACGCTGAATACTGCCACTCGGATCAGTCAGATAAATCGCCCCGCCGGACACGGCGACAAAAGCGATACCGACGGATCCGGTCGCTCCAGTCTTGTATTCCCACGCGCTCGGCTCAAAAAAAATCTGTCAGCCCTTTCGGTTTGTCAGCACTGCAATCACCCCGAAAAGGGTAAAAAAACCGCCGAGAAGGCACAAGAATATTGGAAAGAAATATAGCGCACCAAAACGATCGAGCGACCGCGATATCTTGGGATTGGCTTCATCATATAGCACCCGAACCTTGTCCCCGACCGCATAGCCCCCAATCCAGCCTCCTTGCGGATAGCTAATGGCCGTTCCGTCTCGTGTTACGAAGGCAATTTCCGGGTGGCTGCCACCAGCGTTCAATTTAACGACCCGCCCGTCGGCGGCCACGCTGCCACGAACGAAGCGCGCCGTACTGACCGTCGTGATGATCGCGACGCCCAGCAGCAACAGGCCGACGACCAGAAAGAAGATGCCTTTTACCTTTTCCATGCGTTTTTCTATCACGCCCTTTTTGAACGGCAATCGTCAAGTC
Organism: Sphingomonas faeni; assembly: GCF_040407565.1. GTDB lineage: Bacteria > Pseudomonadota > Alphaproteobacteria > Sphingomonadales > Sphingomonadaceae > Sphingomonas > Sphingomonas faeni_F. The sequence continues at coordinate 203,277 of NZ_JAPZPR010000003.1, read as the reverse complement.
AAACGGCCGATGCAGAGCGACCGCCGTTCATTCGATCTCGCTCGCGAGGGAACATCCGCTGGCAACGCCGCGCTACCCCCGCTAAAGCCCGCCCCATGACCGAGATCACACCGCAGATCGTCGCCGACCACGGCCTGTCCCCCGAAGAATATGAGCGCGTCCTGCGCGCCATCGGCCGCGAGCCGAACATGGTCGAGCTCGGCATCTTCTCGGTTATGTGGTCCGAGCATTGCAGCTACAAATCCAGCAAGATCCACCTGATGAAGCTGCCCACCAAGGGCCCCCGCGTCATCTGCGGCCCGGGTGAGAATGCCGGCGTGGTCGATATCGGCGACAACCAGGCGGCGATCTTCAAGATGGAGAGCCACAACCATCCGTCCTACATCGAGCCCTACCAGGGCGCTGCGACCGGCGTCGGTGGCATCCTGCGCGACGTCTTCACGATGGGCGCGCGGCCGATCGCCAACCTCAACGCGCTACGCTTCGGCCGCCCCGATCACCCCAAGATGCGCCACCTGATCTCGGGCGTCGTCCACGGCATCGGCGGCTACGGCAATTGCGTCGGCGTCCCGACCGTCGGCGGCGAAGTGAACTTCCACAGCGCGTATGACGGCAACATCCTCGTCAACGCGATGACCGTCGGGATCGCCGATCAAGACAAGATCTTCTACTCGGCAGCCAGCGGTATCGGCAATCCGATCGTCTACGTCGGCAGCAAGACCGGCCGCGACGGCATCCACGGCGCGACGATGGCGTCGGCCGATTTCGGCGAGGATTCGGACGCCAAGCGCCCCACCGTCCAGGTCGGCGATCCGTTCACCGAGAAGCTGCTGATCGAAGCCTGCCTCGAACTGATGGCGACCGACGTGATCGTCGCGATCCAGGACATGGGCGCTGCGGGCCTCACGTCTTCGGCCGTGGAAATGGCGTCGAAGGGCGGCGTCGGCATCGAGCTGACGATGGACGACGTGCCGCAGCGCGAGACCGGCATGACGCCGTACGAGATGATGCTCTCGGAATCGCAGGAGCGCATGCTGATGGTTCTTAAGCCCGGCCGCGAAGCTGAGGCCGAGGCGATCTTCAAGAAATGGGAGCTCGATTTCGCGGTGATCGGCCGCGTCACCGACACCGGCCGCATGGTGCTGAATTTCAAGGGCGAGATTGTCTGCGACATCCCGCTCGGGCCGCTCGCCGACGAAGCGCCGCTCTACGACCGCCCGCACGTTCCGACGCCGAAGCCCGCGCCGCTCGCCAACGCGCCGCACAGCAGCGACATCGCCGCCGACCTGCTGACGCTGATGGGCTCGCCGGACGTTGCCTCGCGCCGCTGGATCTGGGAGCAGTACGATCACATGGTCGGCGCCGACACGGTGCAGCGCCCCGGTGGCGACGCCGCAGTCGTCCGCGTCCACGGCACGCAGAAGGCGCTGGCGATGACCACCGACTGCACGCCGCGTTACTGTTTCGCTGACCCGGTCGAGGGCGGCAAGCAGGCGGTCGCCGAAGCCTGGCGCAACCTGACCGCGGTCGGCGCGCTGCCGCTCGCCGTGACCAACTGCCTCAATTTCGCCAACCCCCAGCGTCCCGAGATCATGGGGCAAATCGTGGGCTGCCTCGAAGGGATGAGCGATGCCTGCATCGCGCTCGACTTCCCGATCGTCTCGGGCAACGTCTCGCTTTACAATGAATCGAAGGCAACCGGCGGCGGCTCGGCGATCCTGCCGACCCCGGCGATCGGCGCGATCGGCTTGCTCGCCGACTGGCAAAAGAATGCGACGATCGCGTTCAAGGGCTCGGGAGACATCATCCTCGCGGTCGGCACGCGGGGCGGCCATCTCGGCCAGTCGCTATGGCTGCGCGAATGCCACGGCCGCGAACAGCTCGACGCCGGCCCGCCGCCACCCGTCGACCTCGCCGCCGAGCGCCGCGTCGGCGACCTGATCCGCGAAGCGATCGCGCTGGGCCAGCTGACCGCGGTGCATGACGTCTCCGACGGCGGCATTGCGGTGACGCTCGCCGAGATGGCACTGGCCGGCGGGATCGGCGCGATGATCGATCGGAAACAGCCATTCGACTGCGCGCGCTCCTTCTTCGCCGAAGACCAAGGCGTCTACATCGTGACGGTCGACGACCATTCGCTGCTCGACTTCCTCGGCGCGGCACACGCCGCCGACGTCGAAGCCGAGCCGCTCGGCCGCACCGGCGGCAAGCGCCTGATCTTCGAACGCCCCGACCGCGACGACGTCATCGCGCTGGATACGCTCCGCACGGCGCACGAGGGGTTTTTCCCGAAGCTGATGGGGGTGGATGCCGCACTGGCTTAAGGCAACGCGGCGGCGGGCAAGCTGAAACGCAGTCCGCTGCTGCCTGCCACTGCCTGCCACTCCCTGCCACCACGAGCGCCACCCCGGCGAAGGCCGGGGCCCAGTTGGGAAGGCCGAGGTAACGGAGCACGGCGCTCATCATCGCCGTTCCCCAACTGGGCCCCGGCCTCCGCCGGGGTAGCAACACTGAAAAGCCACCGCGCTTCCACCATGTTTCCCCGCGAAGGCGGGGACCCAGTCTGGGCTCCCGCCTTCGCGGGAGAACAACAAGCCAAGAATGTCGTCCGATCGAGCTAAAGCAGAGCTCGCCGACCTCCCCCTCTCCGTCATTCCAGCGAAAGCTAGGATCTTCCGCATCTGGCCACAGCGCCCGCCAACAGGCGATACCCAAGCTTCCGCTAGGGTAACGGGAGAGGCGGAGCGGCTCGGAGAACGACAGGCGAGGTGAGGCGAGGCATCGCGCAGAAACGCCTGGCGGCGCAGTTCACCGACCGGATAGCGGATCCACCAAAACGACACGCCGCGCTACCCCAAGATACCCGTCAAACCGCCCTGTCCTACACCACCCCAATATGCCAGCGTCGAACCATGACCGAAGCATTACAATCCTACCGCGCTACCAAGACGCCGAGCCCGAACCCGAACGTCGATCGAGCACTGCTGAGGTCCGTCCGACCCACCCAGCACCAACCACTCTTACAGTGCAGCCAAACGCGACCACGTCATGGCTCAACCCCTATAACGCCCCGCAAAATGCTGCACCAGCGTCTGCACCTCGTGCACTTCCGGCATTCCGCATGACCCCCGCCCCCACCAGGATCGCCACGCTAGACCTCATCCGAGGCGTCGCCGTCATGGGCATCCTGGCCGCCAACATTGCCGCGTTCGGCTTCCCCGAATTCGCCTACATGACCCCCGCTTCGATGGGCTGGCCGAGCACGCCCGACCTGATCGCCTGGACCACCACCTTCATCGTCATAGACGGCAAGATGCGCGGGCTGTTCTCGTTACTGTTCGGCGCGTCGATGCTGCTGGTCATCGACCGTGCGGAGGCGAGCGGCGAAGACCCGGCGACCGTCCACCTGCGCCGCATGGCGTGGCTGTTCGTGTTCGGCATCGCGCATCTGTACCTGCTGTGGTGGGGCGACATCCTCGCGCACTACGCGCTGGTCGGCGCGCTCGCGTACATGTTCGCCCGGTTGCCGGTCCGCTGGCTGATCGGCGTCGGGCTCGCCTGCATCGCGCTCCAGACGGTCGAGCTGACGACGCTCGTCGCCTACGCGTTCGACCTTCACGCCGCCGCGCACCGGCCCGGCGCAACGGCGCGGATCATCGCCAACTGGCAATCGCTGGCGGATCAGTTCGGCCAGCCCTCCCCCGCCGGTGTCGAGCGCGAACTGGCCATCGGGCGCGGCGGATGGAGCGATATGGTCGCGTGGCGCTGGCGACACGCGGTCGGGCCTATCACGTCGCTGACCGCCACCGGCCCGGAAACGCTCGGCTTCATGCTGCTCGGCATGGCCGGGTTGCGATCCGGCTTCCTGACCGGCGAATGGTCCCGGAAGCGCTATGCCGTCGTAGCCGCCGCCGGCATCACGATCGGCTGGGCCGCCTACGCCGCCATCGCGACCTTCGACATCGCCCACGGGTTCGACGCACGGTACGTCGCCCTGTCGTGGTTGACGCTTGCCACCCCGCTGAGGCCGCTCACGATCATTGGCTATGCGGCCGCGATCATCCTGCTCGCACGACCCGGCGGCTGGCTGACGACTCGCGTCTCCGCGGCGGGTCGGATGGCGTTCTCCAACTATCTCGGCACGACGCTGATCTGCACCACCATCTTCTACGGCTACGGCTTCGGACTGTACGGCGACCTCTCCCGCGCCCAGCTATACCTCGTCGTCGTGCCGATCTGGTTGCTGATGCTCGCCTGGTCGAAGCCGTGGCTCGACCGCTTCCGCTACGGTCCGCTCGAATGGCTATGGCGCAGCCTCTCCCGCTTCGCGTGGCAGCCGATGCGCGGTTCGGCGTTCACGGCCAACCGATGACGCTATTTGCGAATAAGACGCAAAACAGCTTGCGAGTGGTTCGCATTATCCGTATCCCATGCTTACAGCTAGGGAGTTCCCATGGTCGTCTGCGTTTGCAATGCCATACGAGAATCCGACGTTCGCAACTGCGCACGCGGCGGTTGCACTACACCGTGCCAGGCCTTTCGTTCGATGGGTCGGAAACCGAAATGCGGCCAGTGCACGTCGATAGCGCGAGCTATTATCGACGAGGAACGCGCCGCTGCATAAGCGTCGCAACAGCTAAGAAAGCCCGGAAAACCGCCATTTTTGGGGGTTGTGCTAATCTGTGTCAGCCCGCTACATGCTCCTCAGAGGTGACGGAGATATGGCCATGCGCGGCGACCCACAAGTAATCGAATTCCTGAACGAGGCGCTCAAGAACGAGCTGACCGCGGTCAACCAATATTGGCTCCATTACCGGATGCTCGAGCATTGGGGCGTCTACAAGCTCGCCCAGTATGAGCGGATGGAATCGATCGACGAGATGAAGCACGCCGACTGGCTGTCGGAGCGCATCCTGTTCCTCGATGGCCTGCCGAACTTCCAGCTGCTTGGCCGCCTCCGCATCGGCGAGACCGTCGAGGAGGTCCTGAAGTCGGATCTGGCACTCGAAGTCGAGGCTACCGTCCAGCTCAAGGGCGCGATCTCGTACTGCGAAGAGGTCAAGGATTACATCAGCCGCGATCTGTTCGCGCGCATCCTCGCCAGCGAGGAAGAGCATGTCGACACGCTCGAGCGCCAGTTCGAGATGATCGCGCGGATGGGTATCCACAACTATATCCAGCTTAACTCGATCTCGGAACATGATTCGCCAAAGGCTGGCGCGGCTCCGTATCTGAAGGGCTGAACTGCAGGCGATGCCGGTGATCCGGTGTCGCCTGCCTTACGGAGACGCTCGATCCTCCCCCGCCAGGGGGAGGTGGCGCCGAAGGTGACGGAGGGGGAGGACGCGCAACAGCGGCGATCCCTTACCGCCCCCTCCATCAGGCTGATGCCTGCCACCTACCCCCGGCGGGGGAGGATCGAGTCTTCCTAGTCTTCGCCGAACCCGGTCGGGACGGCACGACGCCCAAACCCGCCCGCAACGGGCTTCCGCGCGACGAGCGGATTGGCTTCCCGTTCCAGCAACGTGAGCGTCTCTTCGAACAGCGGCCGCAGCTGGACGATATGCTCCAGCGCCTCCTCCGGCGTATCCTGCATTTCCACGCAGTCCCGTGCGATCGACTCGATCGCCTCGGCGCGGTCGGCCAACGGTTCCGCGCCGAACTGCCGCGCCTCGCCCTTCAGCGTGTGTGCGGGGATTACCATCGCCGCCGCATTGCGTGCGCGCATTGCCGCTTCGATCGCCGCGACCGACTTCACGCCGTCCTCGCGAAAATACCCGAGGATACGGCCAAATCCCGCGCCAAGATCGCTCCGCGCCTGCGCGAATGCCGGCCAGTCGATCAGGGTGCTTCCTTCGAACGACACTTTCGCCTTCTCCCATTGGGCAAACAGCGCCGTGAAGGTCAGACCTGACCAATACACCGTTTGGGTAAACACAGTGTTGTCATACTAAAGACAAGTTACGACGAAGGACGGTGAATTTTGATCCAAAACGATCTTCATTTCCGCGCCAGACGCCGCGGCGACGGCCGCCAACTCGGTCGGAGCTTGCGGATCATCCGCCAGTATCTCGACGATCGTCGCACCATCTCGAAGCGCGCGTGCGAGCCGCACCGCAGGCCAGGGGCAGCGCATGCCCCTGGCATCGATACGGACGACGCCGGGCACTGCCTAGTGGCCGCCGCCGCCCTTGCCGTCGTCGTACGGATTCTTAGGTGCGCGGAACATCAGCCGCACCGGGACCGCGCCGAAGCCCAGATCCTTGCGCATTGAATTGACCAGATACCGCTCATAGCTTGCCGGCAGTTGATCGACGCGCGTGCCGAAGATGACGAAGCTCGGCGGACGTGTTTTGACCTGCGTGACGTAGCGCATCTTGATCCGCTTGCCGCCCGGCGCCGGCGGTGGCGTCGCCTCGATCGCGCGCTCGAACCAGCGGTTGAGCTCGCCGGTGCCGACGCGCTTCGACCATGCGTCGCGCGTGTCGAAACAGGCTTGTAGCAACTGGTCGATGCCCTTGCCGGTCGCGCCGGACACGGTCATCACGGTGACGCCCTTGACCTGGGACAGGCCGTCTTCGAGCGCACGCTTGACGCCATTGAACAGCGACGACGCGCTCTCGGCGATGTCCCATTTGTTGAGCGCGATGACGAGTGCACGCCCCTCCTGCAGCACCTTGTCGGCAATGCGGAGATCCTGCGCCTCAAGGCCCAGCGTGGCATCGAGCAGCAGCACGACGACCTCGGCGAAGTCGACCGCGTGGAGCGCGTCCTCGACCGACATCTTCTCGAGCTTGTCCTGCACCTTGGCCCGCTTGCGCATGCCGGCGGTGTCGATCAGCCGGACTTTCCGCGCTTCGCCACCGGTCGGGTGCCAATCGTAGTCGACGCTGATCGAATCGCGCGTGATGCCGGCTTCGGGGCCGGTGATCATGCGGTCTTCGCCGAGGATGCGGTTGACGAGCGTCGACTTGCCCGCGTTCGGACGACCGACGATCGCGAGCTTCAGCGGGCCTTCGTATTCGTTGTCGGGCTGTTCCTCGGGGGGTTCTTCCTTGCCTTCGAGCAAGGGCAGCAGGCCTTCGAACAGGTCGCCCATGCCTTCGCCGTGCTCGGCCGACAGTTGGACCGGGTCGCCGAAACCTAGTGCGAGCGATTCGAGGATGCCGTCTTCGCCGGCGCGGCCTTCGGCCTTGTTGGCAACGAGAAGGACGGGGACATCGGCGGTGCGGAGCCAGCGCGCGATTTCTTCGTCCAAGGGCACGATCCCGGCGCGGGCGTCGAACAGGAACAGCGCGACGTCGGCCTGCTCGACAGCCGCCTCGGTCTGCTGGCGCATCCGGCCGGGCAGCGTCTGCGCGTCGTGGTCTTCGTAACCCGCGGTATCGATGATGCGGAATTCGAGGCCGATCAGCGACGCATCGCCTTCGCGGCGGTCGCGCGTGACGCCGGGCCGGTCATCGACCAGCGCGAGCTTCTTGCCGACGAGGCGGTTGAACAGGGTCGACTTGCCGACATTGGGGCGGCCGACGATTGCGACCACGGGGAGTTTGGACATGGCAGGGCCCTTAGCGCGGGAACGCGCTGGCGTCACCTACGCTGGGTCGACATTAGAATCTTACGATCCTCCCCCGCCAGGGGGAGGTGTCACCGCAGGTGACGGAGGGGGAGGATACGGAACGTCGGTCGGCGCATACCTCCCCCTTCGTCTGGCGAGTGCCAGCCACCTCCCCCTGGCGGGGGAGGATTTCGCGCACCCGCGTTCGGGTCACCGGTACGCGGTGACCTTGCCCTTCTGGTCGAGCGTGTAGAGCGTCGAGTTGGCGACGATCGGCGGCAGCGAGAACGGCGTCTTCGTCTCGATCGTCGAGCTTACCGTGCCATCGCTCGGCGAGACGAAATTGATCTCACCGCGTGAGTTCGTCAGCACGAGGCGGTTGCCCGCCAGGATCGGCCCGAACCACGTGACCGCGTTGCTGCGCTTCTTCTCGTTCTGGAACCGCTTCAACTGCGCGATCCAGCGCGCCTTGCCGTTCGAACGCGACAGGCAGACGAGCTTGGCGTCGTCGGTGACCACGAACAGCCATTCGCCCGCGATCCACGGCGTCGAGATGCCCGCAAAATTCTGCTCCCACAGACGCTGGCCCGTCGACAGTTCGAGCGCGACCATGCGGCCGCCCTGCCCGACCGCATAGACGCGGCCGCCATCGATCACCGGTGCGGCGTCGATGTCGGACAGGCTCGACACCGAGGTGGTGACCGATGTCCGCGACAACGCGTCCTGCCAGAGGATGCGGCCGTTCTCGTAGCGATACGCGCTGAGTTCGCCGCTCGAGAAGCCGGCGACGACGGTGCCCTGACTGACCGCGGGGGCCGCGACGCCGAACACGCCCTGCGTTTCGAGCGTACCCGACTGGACCCACTGGACCTTGCCGTCGGTCTGGTTGAGCGAGAAGACCTGATTGTCCTGCGTCAGGACATAGACGGCGCCATTGGCGACGGTCGGCGAGCCCCGCAGCGGCGCGCCCGGCTTGGCACGCCACAGGATCTTTCCGTCCGCGGCACTCATCGCGACCACATCGCCGACGCCGTCGGTGGCGTACAGCTTGCCATCGTCATAGCTGACACCGCCGCCGAAACGCGCGGCACGGTTGATCTTGCCCTCGGTAATCCCCGCGCTCCACAGCGCCGCACCGGTATCGGCGGCAAACGCGTGGATCGTCGCGGTGACGTCGGTTACGAAGAGCTTCCCGTCGGCGACGACCGGGGCCGCACCGAGGCGCTCGCGGTTCGATCCGCCGTCGATCCCGGACTGCCAGAGGCGCTTGGGCTGGTCCGCGAGCGCAAGCTGGCCCATCGACTTGGCGGGGTTGCCGCCGGGCTGTGCCCACGCGTCGTTGACCGCGGGCGCGGGCAGCAGGACCTGGACGTCGGCGATCGTCTTGTCGGTCTCGACCTCGTTCTCGGACACGAGGATCGACACGCGGTCACCAACCGTCGGCGTCTTCTTGACGCCACCCTTGAATATCCCACAACCGCTGAGCGCCATCAGCGCGGCGACGGCGACCGTCACCCGATATGTCTTCATCATTGCGCCTTGGTATCCTCGTTTGATGCAGTCGGGATGTTCGCGCCCGTCGTCGCGACGGCATCCACACCCAGTACGCCCGCCATCTGAACCGCGCGTTGACGGATCGTTTCGGGCACGCCGCTGTCGCGGGCGATCTGGCCGAAGAGCGTTCCGGCCTGCTGCCGCTGGTTCATGCGGACATAGGCGATCGCGACCATCTCGCCGGCGCTGCCGAACCATGCCCCGCCGGGAACGGCGAGCGGACGGAGGCGCTCGACGACGACCTGCGGCTTGAGCGTATCGTATTCGGCCGAGGTCTGGCGGACCAGCGCGAGATCGCGGAACGGTTTCGCCAGCGACGTATCCGCGGCAATCGCGCCCAACCTCGCGGCGGCACCCTTCAGATCGTCCTTCTGAAGCAGGATGTCGGCCTGCGTGAACATCGCCAGCGCCCGGTACCCGTCGCGGTTCGACTTGGCGAGTTCGGCCAGCGGCTTCGACGCGGCAACGGCGTTGTTCGCACCGAGCGAGTCGTACGCGGCCTGAAGCTGTTCGCCCTCGACGCCGGCAGCCTCGGCATTGTGATGCTGCCAGTAGAGGAAACCGGCGAGTGCCGCGAGCGCGGCGACGACGCCGATCGCGACCCAGACGCCCCAGTTCGTCCAGAACCCGGCGAGTTTGTCACGACGGAGTTCTTCGTCGACCTCGCGCAGAAATGCTTCATCGGTTTTCGGCGGGAGGGCCAAGGACAGCTCCGGAATAAGTGAGGGGGTGAACGGCGCGGACCTTAGCCGCGCCGGGACCGAAACGGAAGCGGGTCAATCCTTGGGCGCGTAGACCTGCTCCGGCCCCGGAAATACGCGGGTTCGGACGTCCTCGGCATAGGTCTGCGCCGCGGACGAGATAGTATCGGCGATATCCGCGAACCGCTTCACGAACTTTGCGGTGCGATCGAACAGTCCGAGCATATCCTCTGCGACCAGCACCTGTCCGTCGCACTGCGCCGATGCACCGATACCGATCGTCGGGCACGCGATACTGTTGGTGATCTCTATCGCGATCGGTTCGACCACGCCTTCGATCACGAGCGCGAACGCCCCAGCCTCGGCGATGTCGACGGCATCGGTGACGATCTTGGCGGCTTCCTCGGGCGTGCGACCGCGCGCGCCGTAGCCGCCGAGCACGTTCACGGCTTGCGGGGTCAACCCGACATGACCCATCACCGGGATGCCGCGTTCGGTCAGGAACTTGACGGTCGGCGCCATCGCGGTGCCGCCTTCGAGCTTCACCGCCGCCGCGCCGGTCTGTTTCAGCAGATACGCAGCGCTCTCGAACGCCTTTTCGGGCGATGCCTCATAGCTGCCGAACGGCATGTCGATCACCACGACGGCGTGGTAGCTGCCGCGCACGACGGCGGCGCCATGTGCAGCCATCATCTCGAGCGTCACCGGCACGGTCGACGGCAGGCCGTATATGACCTGCCCCAGGCTGTCGCCGACCAGCAGCAAGTCGCAATGCGGATCGAGCAACTGCGCGTTGCGCACGGTGTAGGCGGTCAGCATGACGAGCGGCGTCTTGCCCTTCTGGCGGCGGATCGCTGGGATCGTCAGGCGCTTGAGCGGGGCCGGCATGGGATTGGCGCGACTCGTCGCGGTGTCGAGGGTGTAAGTCGTGGACATGGCGGCACTAGTAGCGTGCGGCTCGGCGCTCGCCCAGTGTCGTACGTGTCATACTGCCCACCCCTTCAGCCGGGCATGACCGACCAGCCAGAGGGTGAAGGCCGCGACCGCGATGATGACGAAGGGCAAGCCCAGCGTCTCGCTAGCGCCCTTGTGCGCGACGATGTCGGTCGAGGCGAACAGCCAGCCGAACTGTGCGATCGTCGCCACCAGCGAGGCGATCAGGAACGGACGCGCGTTGGCGCGCCGCATGAACAACAGCACCGCACCGACGAGGCCGGTCAGCACCGCGATGGCAAACAGCGGATCGTACCAGTTGGGCAACGCGGCATAGAGCGCGCGATCATAGGCGGTCGCATGGCCCATCGCGTCGGCCCCGAGCCGGAACTGTTGCAGGCACATGAAACAGCCGACGAGCCCCCAAAGCACGAGGACACCGGTCGTCAATCGAAACCACAAGGGTCCCTGTCGCACGAAGAACATACCGCCGCCCCTGTCTATTTCAGGGCACCAGACTGCGCCCCGCCGCAGCTGGACGCAATAGGCTGCCAATTGGCGGCAAGATGTCGTTGTTTCGGAACCGGAGAGACATCGGGAGCTTCCGACTGCGATGTCTCTCCGGGCCGTGATTACCGTGTAGTCCGTTCAATCTGAACGCCCCGTGACGAACAGGGCCGCCGATCAGAACGAGCGCGAGACGGTCAGGCCATAGGTGCGGGGATCGCCGGGCTGGCCGACGACCAGACCGGTGCTGCCGGACTGGAGCGCGAGCACTTCGTAATATTTCTCGTCGAACGCGTTGCGCAGCCAGCCGAACACGTTCCAGCTGTCCTTCGCCTTGAATCCCAGGCGGAAGTTGCTGATCGCATAGCCGTTGATATCGGTGTAGAGCGAGCGCGATGGGTTCGACGAGAAGGTCGAGCGGTAGCTGCCGTCATAGCCGAGATACACCTGGCCATCGAGCCCGCCGATCGTGGCTGGCAGGTCGTATTCCGCACCGTACGAGAACGCCCATTTCGACACGCCAGGCAGGCGCTGGCCGGAGATGTCGCAGTTCTGCGGGCTGATCCCGCCGGGGGTACCGGGCGCGCTCGGCGTCTGGCCGGTGGTCGCGGTGGTGCCCCCCGACAGTTCGGGCGGGCACGGCGCATCGACGAACTTGACGTATTTCGCGTCGGTATAGGCACCGTTGGCGTAGACATTGAAGCGGTCGGTCGGACGAAAGGCCGAATCGAACTCGAGCCCGCGGGTGCGGACCTTGCCCGCGTTGGCGAGATAGCCGCGGAGCACGCCGAGCTGGCCGTTGGTGACGGTCGCCTGATAGTCGGAGATCTCGGTCCAGAACCCGGCGATGTTAAGGGTCACGCGGCGATCGAGAAGCTGCGTCTTGAGGCCGAGTTCGTAATGGTTGACCTTTTCCGGCTTGACCGTCGCGGCGGACAGGATCGGGGTGTTGCTGCCATCGAGCGGCAGGCCCGAGAGGTTGATACCGCCCGATTTGTAGCTGCGCGCGTATGTCGCGTAGGCGTGAATGTCGGACGTGACCGTGTAGGCGGCGGTGATGTCGCCCGACAGGTTCCAGTTGTCGAACTTCGGCTGATAGCTCTGCGGGGCCAGCACGCCGCGCTGATCCGCAGTCAGCGCGGTACCCGTGCCGTTGGTCACCAGCGAGACATAGTCGCCCTTCTTCTTGTCGTAGTTGAGCCGAAGGCCAGGCGAAATCTGGAACCGGTCGCTGACGTTCCAGGTCAGCTTGCCGAACAGCGCCGCGCTGGTGTTGGTGAAGCCGATCGTGTTGCGCGAAGTCAGCCCGTTCAAGGCCGCCGGGTTGCAGGCCGCAGTCGTCGCTGTCGCGCACCCGGTGGCGCCGGGTAGCACGCTGGCGCCCGGATTGAGCAGGAAGCGGCTCGCCGCCGGTCCCTGGACCTGCAGGCCCTGCGTATCGATCGTCTGGTAGAAATAGAATGCGCCGAGCACGTAATCGAGCGTGTGCTTGCCGTTCGAGGCGATCCGCAGCTCCTGGCTGTACTGCGTCTGCTGCGACGGGTTGGCGGACACGGTGGTGATCGGCAGGCCGATGAAATCGCGATCGTTCGATGGATCCCAGTGCCAGAACCGCCACGCGCTGACCGAGGTGATCGTCGCCGCGCCCAGATCCAGATTGCCGAGCAGCGATACCCCGCCCAGTTCCTGCTTCGCACGCAACGGCGTATCGATGTCGGTCACCCGATCGAACGCGTTGGTCGACGGCAAGACATAGCCCTGCGCGGCAGCAAGTGCGGCATATTGGCGGTTGAGCGGGCGCTGCGTTGCGCCGGTACGCGCGTAATATTGCACGCAGCAATTCGGATTCTGCTGGCCGTAATCGCCCGACAAGGCCAGATCGAGCGTGTCGGTCGGCTTCCAGTAGAGCTGCCCGCGGACGCTCTTGTTGTCCTGCGCGTTGAGGTTCTTGCCGGTAACGACGTTGCGGATCGTGCCGTCGCGCTCGGTTACTGCCGCCGACAGACGGATTGCGAGCTTGTCAGGGATCAGCGGGCCGGACACCGAGGCCTTGGCTTGAATGAATTGATAATTGCCGGTGGTGAGCTCGATCCGCGCCTCGGGCGTGAAGCTGGGTTTCCGCGTCGTGATGTTGATCGCGCCGGCGGTGGTGTTCTTGCCGTAGAGCGTGCCCTGGGGCCCGCGCAGGACCTCGATCCGCTCGGTGTCGGTGAAGTCGAACGTCGCAGACGCGATACGGCTGTAATAGACCTGGTCGACATAGATGCCGACGCCCTGTTCGATCCCGTCATTGGTCAGGCCGAACGGCGCGCCGAGCCCGCGGATGTTGGCGGCGGAATTGCGCGGGTTGGTGGAATAGAATTGCAGCGTCGGCTGAAGCTGCGTGAGACGGCTGACATTGTACGCGCCGGTTTCCGCCAGCGCGGTGCCGCCGATCACGGACATCGCGATGGGGACGGTTTGGATGGTTTCGGCACGGCGTCGCGCGGTGACGACGATATCGCCGCCGCCGCCCTGTTGCTGGTTGCCCAGGCGACCGGCAGACTGGTCGCCAGCGGGCGCCTGCGGAACGGTCGACTGGTCGGACGGCGTTGGTACGGTAGCGACCTGACCGGCCAGCAGCAGCGCAAGCGTAAGCGACATGAATTTTTCCCCTGAACCTCAGCGCGCAAAGTCTAGTAATTCGGGGGATGTTCAATGCGGGCTTGTCTTGGGGGGTGGAAAGCCGGGCTTCGCGGCGCGGCTTACAGGGGATGCCGGTGCCGTAACCGCGGACGCTGCGTCACCCCGGGCGTTTTCCAGGGACCACGGTTCCGCGGACTTACGGCCCTCAAGTGCGGCGCCGTGGATGCCGGAATGAGCCTGGCATCACGAAGGGCTCTGGCGAATTGCCAGCTACCGTCGCTCGATCTGATCCTCCCCCGCCAGGGGGAGGTGGCACCGAAGGTGACGGAGGGGGAGGACCACGAAACAGAGGTTTCCCTTGCCTCCCCCTCCGTCTGGCAAGCGCCAGCCACCTCCCCCTGGCGGGGGAGGATTCGAGTCAGACCAGGCGGCTCTGCTTGACCGCGGCTTCGATGAAGCTGGCGAAAAGCGGATGCGGGTCGAAGGGTTTGGACTTCAATTCCGGATGGAACTGAACGCCGACGAACCAGGGGTGGTCGGGACGTTCGACGATCTCCGGCAGCGTGCCGTCCGGGGACATGCCAGAGAACACGAGGCCACCCTGCTCCAAGGCTTCCTTGTACCCGGTGTTGACCTCGTAGCGGTGACGATGGCGCTCAGAGATCTCGGTGCCGCCGTAGATCGAGGCCACCACGCTGTTGCCGGTGAGCTTGGCATCATACGCGCCGAGCCGCATCGTGCCGCCCATGTCGCCTTCCGCCGCGCGCGTTTCGAGGCCTTCGCGGCCCATCCATTCGGTGATCATGCCGACCACAGGCTCGTCGGTCGGGCCGAACTCGGTCGACGACGCATTGGGGATCCCCGCGAGATCGCGCGCGCCCTCGACGCAAGCCATCTGCATGCCGAAGCAGATCCCGAAATACGGAATCTTCCGCTCGCGCGCGAACTTCACGGACGCAATCTTGCCCTCAGCGCCGCGCTCACCGAACGCGCCGGGGACGAGGATCGCGTCGCACGGCTCGAGTTGTCCGGCGATGTCGCTCTCGGCGTTCTCGAACAGCTCGGCGTCGATCCAGCGAACGTTGACCTTGACGCGATTCGCGATGCCGCCGTGGACCAAGGCTTCGTTGAGCGACTTGTATGCATCCTGGAGCCCGACATATTTGCCGACCACGCCGATCGTGACTTCTCCCTGCGGGTTGGTCAGCCGGTCCATGATCTCGGTCCAGCGCGACAGGTCGGGCGCCTCGGCGGGTTCGATCCCGAACGCGCGGAGCACTTCGATGTCGAGGCCTTCGCCGTGATACTGGAGTGGCACCGCGTAGATGCTCTTCGCGTCGAGCGCGGGGATGACCGCGCTGGCGGGGACGTTGCAGAACAACGCGATCTTGGCGCGCTCCGACGGCGGCAGCGGGTGCTCGCAGCGGCAGACGAGCACGTCGGGCTGCACGCCGAGCGCGGCGAGTTCGCGAACCGAATGCTGCGTCGGCTTGGTCTTCAGTTCGCCGGCGGCGGCGATGTACGGCACCAGCGTGACGTGGATGCTGATCGCGTTGCCGCGGCCTTCCTCGTTCTTGAGTTGGCGAATCGCCTCGATGAACGGCAGCGATTCGATATCGCCGACGGTGCCGCCGATCTCGCAGAGCACGAAGTCGATATCGTCGGTTTCGGCCCGCGCGAATGCCTTGATCGCGTCGGTGACGTGCGGAATGACCTGCACGGTCGCGCCGAGATAATCGCCGCGACGTTCACGCGTGATGATCTGCTGATAGATGCGGCCCGAGGTGACGTTGTCCGACTGGCGCGAGGGAACGCCGGTGAAGCGCTCGTAATGGCCGAGATCGAGGTCGGTCTCGGCTCCGTCGTCGGTGACGTAGACCTCGCCGTGCTGATACGGCGACATCGTGCCGGGATCGACGTTCAGATACGGATCGAACTTCCGAATCCTGACGGTATACCCGCGTGCCTGGAGGAGGGCGGCAAGCGATGCCGCCATGAGACCTTTACCGAGCGACGAGACCACGCCCCCGGTGATGAAAATGTACCGAGCCATGGGAAGAGTCTCGTAGCGTGTGTTGGGGACGAACGACAAGAGCCCCGCGGATCACGCAGGGGCCTTTTATCGGCGAATGGAGTGTTTAGCGGGCGAGTGGGACCGCGGAATTATCGGCCGGCGTGGTGGTCCCGGCGGGGACACCCGCGTTTTCAGCGCCACCGGCGAACGGCGCCGCATCACCCTTGGGCTGCGCGGTCGGAACGGCCGTCGCCGCTGCCGGGGTGCGGGCGAGCGACGTGTCGATCGTGGTCGTCCGGTGATTCGCCGCGAGGACCGCGAGCAAGATCGAGAACAGCACGAACATCGTCGCGAGAACGCCGGTCGCGCGGGTCAGGAAATCGGCCGCGCCGCGTGCCGACATCAGGCCCGACGGACTGCCGCCCATACCCAGACCGCCGCCTTCCGAGCGCTGCATGAGGATCACCGTGACGAGGGCGGCCGCGATGATCGCGTGGATGACGAGCAGAAAGGCGAACATTGCGCGGAAAACCCCGGAACTTTTGCGAAGGCGCGCACATAGGCGACGTCGCGGTTTCGATCAACCGGGCGATCGACCGCGGCGCTGCCTCCGCATATCGCAAGCCAATCGCAAAACTACGGAAACATGACGTCCGGGCGGCGTTGTGAACCCGTAATGACGCTCATGACTGGGTATCGTGCATATAAATTCAGATGGCGGATCAACGCTGTGGCATCAATGGCAGCCAATACCTTATCGACCTGGATGACCGCTCTGGTGGATTATGTCCGCTCGGGTGAACCCGATCTGACCAATCGTCAGATGGCGCTTCTTCTGCTCGTTTATCTGAAACCGGGGCCACATACGGTGCGCGGCCTGGCCCGTGCGCTCAACGTATCGAAGCCGGTCGTCACGCGCGCCTTGAACAGATTGGGTGCCCTCGGCTATCTGCGCCGGCAACGCGACGATAGCGACAAGCGCAACATCTTCGTCGCGCGCACGACCGAAGGGGCAGATTTTCTTGAAGAGTTCGGGCAATTCATCGGCGACGGCCCCGCCCCTGCTGGTTCCAACGGGCGCGCAGCCGCTCACGCTTGAGCCGTTCGACGACCAGGCCCGCACGAGCTTTTCGCTGACGGGCCGCTCGGTCGACCTCGACCCGCGCACCCACGCGGTCCGCCGCGATATCGCCGACATTCGCCTCGCCGAATACGTATTCGCTCCACACTATGCCGTGCCGATGATACGGCCCGTCGCGCGCACAGCTTTGTTGCGCAGCGGACGAGACGAAGCGAGCGATACGATGGTTGACCTCAAGCCCGGCGACAGTTTCGAAGTGCTGGAAATCGCGGGCGTTTCCGCGTGGGGCGTTGCGCGTCCGAGCGGGCTGGTCGGCTATGTCGAAGCCGCTGCGCTCGACCTTTCGACGACGGACGCGGCATGACGACGGTCTTCATCGATGGGGCTGTCGGAACCACCGGGCTCGAGATCCGCGAACGGCTCGCCGGGCGGACCGACATCACGCTGGCGCTGCTGCCTGGGGATCGTCGCAAGGATCCGGCGGCACGGCGCGAGGCGCTGAACGATGCCGATTTCGTCATCCTCTGCCTGCCGGACGACGCATCGCGCGAAGCCGTCACGCTGATCGACAATGCGCGCACCCGCGTCATCGACGCATCGAGCGCACACCGGGTCGCCACTGGCTGGACCTACGGCTTCCCCGAGTTGCCGGGCCAGGCCGAGAAGATCTCGACCGCGATGCGCGTGTCGAACCCCGGCTGCTATCCCACCGGTTTCCTCGCGCTCGTCGCGCCTCTGGTCGCGGCCGGTCTCATCCCCGCCGACCTCCCGCTGAGCGTCAATGCGACCTCGGGTTACTCCGGTGGCGGCAAGGCGATGATCGCAGCGTTCGAGAATGGCGAGCCGGCGACGGCCTTCCGCGCCTACGCGCTAGGCCTCGCGCACAAGCATATCGCCGAGATGACGCAGCATGCAGGCCTAACGCACGCGCCTATCTTCGCGCCTGCGGTAGCAAACACGTATCGCGGCATGGTCGTCGAAGTGCCGTTGCACCTCCACGCCCTGCCCGGCCGCCCCACGCTCGCGGCGATCGAAGACGTGTTGCGCGCCGCATTCGATGGCTCAAAGCTCGTCTCGGTTGCCCCCGGCGATATCGGCTCGGTCGATATCGAGGAGAATGCAGGGACCGATCGGCTGACGCTGCGGGTCTGCGGCAACGATGCGGTCGGCCACGCACGACTGGTCGCGACGCTCGACAATCTGGGCAAGGGTGCCGGCGGTGCCGCGGTCCAGAACCTCAACATCATGGCCGGGGTCGATCCCGTAGCCGGCCTCGTTTTCTAGGACCGGCGTTTTCCGCCCGGTTCATCGCCACATCCAGGAGCTTCCATGCACCGTAATCCCGTAGCCAAGCTGCTCCTGTTCGGCGCGACCGGCGATCTCGCACAGCGCATGCTGCTGCCGTCGCTCTATGGCCTGCACGCCGATGGTCTGCTGCCCGAGGAACTGACGATCACCGGCGCCGCGCGTCACGAGCATGACGACAAGGATTACCGCAAGTTCGCCAAGAAGGCGCTCGACGAGTTCCTGCCCGAGGATCGGAAGGACGAAGGCGCGATCGGGACGTTCCTCGACCGGATCTTCTATCAGCCGACCGACCTGTCGGACCCTGCGAGCTTCCAGCCGCTGGCGGACAAGATCGGCGATATCTCCGGCGGTCTGGCGATCTACCTGTCGACCGCGCCGTCGCTGTTCGAATCGGCGATCGAGGGGCTGCACAAGGTCGGGCTTGCTGGCGAGACAGTCCGCGTCGGCCTCGAGAAGCCGCTCGGTTACGACCTGGAGACGAGCCGCGAGATCAACGATGCGGTGGCGAAGGCTTTCCCCGAGGACCGGACCTACCGGATCGATCATTATCTCGGCAAGGAAACCGT
Organism: Sphingomonas faeni; assembly: GCF_040407565.1. Classification (GTDB taxonomy): domain Bacteria; phylum Pseudomonadota; class Alphaproteobacteria; order Sphingomonadales; family Sphingomonadaceae; genus Sphingomonas; species Sphingomonas faeni_F. Next base: position 184,430 of record NZ_JAPZPR010000003.1, on the reverse strand, counting down.
CCAGAACATCCTCGCGCTGCGCTTCGGCAACTCGTTCTTCGAGCCGGTGTGGAATGCGCAGGGGATCGACAACGTCCAGATCACGATCTCCGAGACGGTCGGGCTGGAAGAGCGGGCAGGCTATTACGAGACCGCGGGTGCGTTGCGCGACATGGTCGCCAACCACATGCTCCAGCTGCTCGCGCTGATCGCCATGGAGCCGCCTGCGCGCTTCGAGGGCACCGACGTCCGCGACGAGAAGTCGAAGGTTTTCCGCTCGTTGCGACTGATCAAGCCCGAGGAAGTGCCGCACGTTACCGTCACCGGCCAGTACGGCGAAGGCGCGGTAAAGGGGAAGTTCGTCAAGAGCTACTCCGACGAACTCGGTCAGCCTTCGACGACCGAGACGTTCGTCGCGATCAAGGCGCATGTCGACAACTGGCGCTGGCAGGGCGTGCCGTTCTACCTGCGCACCGGCAAGCGCATGGCGACGCGTCGCAGCGAGATCGCGATCCAGTTCAAGGCGGTGCCGCATTCGATGTTCGCCGGGCGTGGCGGGTTGCTCCAGCCTAACATGCTGATCATCCGCCTTCAGCCGGAGGAGTATATTCAGCTGCTGGTGATGGCGAAGGAGCCGGGTCTCGACCGCGAGGGCGTCCGCCTGCGCGAAGTGCCGCTGAACCTCAGCATGGATGCCGAGTTCGCAGGGTCGCGTCGGCGGATCGCGTATGAGCGGCTGCTGCTCGACCTGATCGAGGGCGACCAGACGCTGTTCGTGCGGCGTGACGAGGTCGAGGCGCAGTGGACCTGGATCGACGCGATCCGCGAGGGCTGGAAGGCCAACGCGATGAAGCCCAAGAGCTATGCCTCGGGTAGCTGGGGTCCGTCGGCGGCGATCGCGCTGACCGAGCGCGACGGCGTGACCTGGCAGGACGACTGAGTTTCAGAGGGGGAATAATATCCCCTGCCCGTTCGCCCTGAGCGAAGTCGAAGGGTCCGCCCGTTTGGGGTAATGTCCTTCGACTTCGCTCAGGACGAACGGAAAAGTTTTCAAGGAAAGATCGAATGACCGAAATCGAATGGTGGGAATATGACGACGCGGGCGAGCTCGCCAACGCGGTCGCAGGCGATATCCAGTTCGTCATCGAGAGCGCACTCGACGCGCGCGGGTCGGCGGTGATCGCGCTGGCGGGCGGCAAGACGCCGTTCGCCGCGTATGAGAAGCTCGCCCAGGCAAAGCTCGACTGGAAGAAGGTCACGATCATTCCCGGCGACGAACGGATCGTGAAGCTCGGCGATCCGCTGTCGAACGTCACTGCGCTGGCGAAGATCTTCCTCCCCAAGGGCGCGCGCGTGAAGCCGATCGTTCCCGAGGCGATGTCGGACTACAAGGCTGCCGGGCGCTCGGCGGATGCGCTGATGCAGGACCTGCACTGGCCGCTCGACTTCTGCCTGCTCGGCATGGGCGGCGACGGACATACCGCGTCGATCTTCCCCGGCCCCGATTACGACGAGGCGCTGAGCGGTCCGAAGGAACGCCGCGCGCTCGGCGTGATGCCCGATCCGCTGCCGCCCGAGGCTCCGCTGGCGCGCGTCACGCTCTCGGCGGCGGCGATCGCTTCGTCGAAGGCGCTGATGATCATGATCACCGGCGACGCGAAGAAGAAGGTCCTCGAGCAGGCGATCGAACAGGGGCCGTCGTCGTCCTATCCGATCGGCCGCGTGCTGGCTGAGGTCGAGCTGCCGGTCGACGTGCACTGGGCACCGTGACGATGCTGAACGCCGTCGTCTCCGCGGTTACCGACCGGATCATCGAGCGGTCTCGCGAGAGCCGCGCCGCCTATCTCGCGCTGATCGAACGCGAGGCCGCAGCGCAGGTCCGACGTCCCGGTCTTGGCTGCGCGAACCTCGCGCACGCCTATGCCGGGACCGAAGAAGACCGCGACGCGATGAAGGCCGATGCCGGCATGAACATCGGCATCGTCACCGCATATAACGACATGCTGTCGGCCCACGCGGTCTATTATCGCTACCCGGAACTGATGAAGATCTGGGCGCGCGAAGCGGGGGCGACGGCGCAGGTCGCGGGCGGCGTGCCGGCGATGTGTGACGGCGTGACGCAGGGCTATCCAGGCATGGAGCTGTCGCTGTTCAGCCGCGATACGATCGCGCTGAGCACCGCGATTGCCTTGTCGCACGGCACCTTCGAAGGTGCGGCTTTGCTCGGCATCTGCGACAAGATCGTCCCTGGGCTGCTGATGGGCGCGCTGCGCTTTGGGCATCTGCCGATGGTGCTGATCCCCGGCGGTCCGATGCCGACCGGCTTGCCCAACAAGGCGAAGGCGGCGGTCCGCGAGAAATTCGCCGAGGGGCTGGTCGGGCGTGACGAGCTGCTCGAAGCCGAGATCGGCGCCTATCATTCGAAGGGCACGTGCACCTTCTACGGCACCGCGAACACCAACCAGATGATGATGGAGGTGATGGGCCTCCACATGCCGGGTGCGGCGTTCGTCAATCCGGGCACCAAGCTGCGCCAGGAACTGACGCGGGCGGCGGTGCACCGGCTGGCGAAGATCGGCGCGCGCGGCGATTCGTACCGGCCGCTCGGGCATTGCGTCGACGAGAAGGCGATCGTGAACGCCGCGGTCGGCCTGCTCGCGACGGGGGGCTCGACCAACCATCTGCTCCATGTGCCGGCGATTGCTCGCGCGGCGGGGATCATCATCGACTGGGAGGATTTCGACCGCCTCTCCTGCGCGGTGCCGCTGATCGCGCGGGTGTATCCCAACGGCTCGGCCGACGTGAACGCGTTCGAGGCTGCCGGGGGCATGCCCTATGTGATCCGCGAGTTGCTCGGCGAAGGGTTGTTGCACGGCGACATCATGACGATCGGTGGCGACGACCTGTCGGCCTATGCGAAGACCGCGGTCGTCGAGGGCGACACGCTCGGCTGGCGCGATACGCCTGATAGCGGCGACGAGACGATCCTGCGTCCTGCGACGGCGCCGTTCTCGCCGGATGGCGGGATGCGGATCCTCGCGGGCAATATCGGCCGTGCGTGCATCAAGGTGTCGGCGGTCGAGCGCGAACGCTGGATCGTCGAGGCGCCTGCGATGGTGTTCGACGACCAGCTCGACGTGATCGAGGCGTTCAAGCGGGGCGAGCTGGAGAAGGACGTCGTTGTCGTCGTCCGCTTCCAAGGGCCGCGCGCGAACGGGATGCCGGAGCTGCACAAGCTGACGCCACCGTTGGGCGTTTTGCAGAATCGTGGGTTCAAGGTGGCTCTGGTCACCGACGGGCGGATGTCGGGGGCAAGTGGCAAGGTGCCGTGCGCGATCCATTGCTCGCCCGAGGCGCTGCTCGACGGCGCGATCGGGTTGATCCGCGATGGCGACATGATCCGGGTGGACGCTGTGAATGGCACGCTCGAGGCACTGGTCGATGCCGACGTGTGGGCAACGCGCGAGATGGTCGCGGTACCGCCGCCAGTGAGCGGCATGGGTCGCGAGCTGTTCGGGATGTTCCGCGGGCTGGCCGACGAGGCCGAGAAGGGTGCGTCGGCGATGCTGGCGGGCGCTGGGCTTTAGAACGTCACACACGCCGCCGTCACCTCGGCCACACCCCGTCATCCCGGCGAAAGCCGGGACCTCGCACCACGGGGACGGACTATGCGGCCTGAGATCCCAGCTTTCGCTGGGATGACGGGGGGACAATAATAATAGACGGAGGATGACATGGAAATCGTAGCGGCAGATATCGGCGGGACGCATGCGCGCTTCGCGATCGCCGAGGTCGAGAATGGCCGCGTCGTGTCGCTCGGTGAGCCGGCGACGCTGAAGACTGCGGACCACGCGTCGCTGCAGACCGCGTATCAGGCGTTCGAGGCAGGGCTCGGCCGCCCCCTCCCCCGTGCACTGGCGATCGCGGTCGCGTCGCCGGTCGCCAACGACGTCATCCGGCTGACCAACAACCCGTGGATCATCCGCAAGTCGCTGATCACCGAGCGTCTGAAGGCCGACCAGTGGGTGGTCGTCAACGATTTCGGCGCGGTCGGTCATGCCGTCGCGCAGGTGCCGAGCAGCGATTTCATCCATCTCTGCGGGCCCGATACGCCGCTGCCCTCCGAGGGCATCACGACGATCTGTGGCCCCGGCACCGGGCTCGGCGTCGCGCAGCTGCTGCGGCGAAGGAACGGCTACCAGGTCCTGGAGACCGAGGGTGGCCACATGGACTTCGCCCCGCTCGATGGGATCGAGGATGCGTTGCTGAGCCGCCTGCGCAAGACGTTCACGCGCGTCTCCGCCGAGCGCGTCGTTGCCGGCCCCGGCATCGTCGCGATCTACGAGACGCTTGCCGCGCTGGAGGGCCGCGCGGTTCCCAGCCATGACGACAAGACGATCTGGACCGAGGCGATCGACGGCACCGATTCGATCGCGCTGGCCGCGCTCGACCGGTTCTGCCTCGCGCTCGGTGCGGTCGCGGGCGATCTGGCGCTCGCACAGGGCGCCAAGGCGGTCGTGATCGCGGGCGGTCTCGGCTTCCGGATCAAGGATCGCCTGATCCGCTCGGGCTTCGACCAGCGCTTCGTCGCCAAGGGCCGCTTCCAGGGCATGATGGCGGCGATGCCCGTCAAGCTCATCACCCATCCCCAGCCCGGCCTGTTCGGCGCCGCGGCCGCCTTCGCACAGGAACACACCCAATGACCGCCAACTCGACCGTCACCATCGCAGACATCATGCAGACCAGCGCCGTCATCCCGGTGCTGGTGATCGAGGATGCGGCGCTCGCACGTCCGCTCGCCGAGGCGCTGGTCGCAGGTGGCTTGCGCGTGCTCGAGGTGACGTTGCGCACCGGCGCCGCGCTCGAGGCGATCGCCGAGATGAAGAAGGTGCCGGGCGCGATCGTCGGCGCGGGTACCGTCGTCAACACCCAGCAGTTCGCGCGGGTCCGGGACGCTGGCGCGGAATTCATCGTCTCGCCGGGGCTGACCGAACGCCTTGCCACGCCGATCATCGAGAGCGGCGTTCCGTTCCTGCCGGGGATCGCCAACGCGGCGGACATCATGACCGGGCTCGACCTGGGGCTGACGCACTTCAAGTTCTTTCCGGCCGAAGCGAATGGCGGGTTGAAGGCGCTCAAGGCTCTGGCCGCGCCGTTCTATCAGTGCAGCTTCTGCCCGACCGGCGGCATCACCGAGGCGAGCGCGCCCGACTGGCTGGCGTTCAAGCCGGTGCTCTGCGTCGGCGGGAGCTGGGTGACCGGCGGGACGATGGCCGAGATCGAGATCAAGGCACGCGCGGCCAACGCGTTGCGGGGGTAAATCCTCCCCGGTACGGGGAGGGGGACCGCGACGCGTAGCGGCGGGGTGGAGGGGGAGCGCCAAGAGCGTACCGCCTGCCGTAGTCGCCGCTGCTGGTACGCTCGCGGTAAGCCCCCTCCACCATCCTGCGGATGGTCCCCCTCCCCGTTCCGGGGAGGATTACATCTCGCCGCGGGCTTTGCGGATCGCGTACCATTTCTTCACGTTGGCGTTGTGTTCGGCCAGCGTGTTCGCGAACACGTGGCCGCCGGTCCCATCCGCGACGAAATACAGCGCCTGGGTCTGCGCCGGGTCGAGCACTGCGTCGATCGAGGCGCGGCCGGGATTGGCGATCGGGCCGACCGGCAGGCCGGCTTCGGCATAGGTGTTGTAGCCGTTCTTCGCATGCAGTTCCGACCGCAGGATGCGTCGGCCCAGCGGGCGGCCCTTGGTAATCGGGTAGATCACGGTAGGGTCGGCCTGGAGCGGCATGCCGCCCCGCAGGCGGTTGCCGTACACCGCGGCGACGGTGCGGCGTTCGGACGGCTTGCCGGTTTCCTTCTCGACGATCGAGGCGAGGATGATCGCCTGTTCGGGCGTCGTCACCGCGATGCCGGGCTGGCGCGCAGCCCAGGCGGTGGCGAGGTAGGTCTTCATCGCCGCCTGCATCCGCATGACGACCGAGGCGCGGGTGTCGCCGGCCTGGAAGGCGTAGCTGTCGGGGAGGATCGAGCCTTCCGCCGGAACCGGCACGGTGCCGGTCAGGCCGTCGGCTTTCATCAGCGCGTCGTGGACGAGGACCGAGGGGTAGCCTTCGGGGACGACGACGAGGCGCTGGACGACCTTGCCGCCTTGCATCAGCTTGAGAATGTCGGACTGGCTGGTGTGTGGCGCGATGCGGTATTCACCGGCCTTGATCGGGTCGCCCGAGCCGAACACGCGTGCATACAAACGGAAGCGGCGGGCCGAGGGGATCGCGCCGGCCTTTTCGAGTTCGCTGGCAGCACCGGCCAGCGTGCTGCCTTCTCCGATCTGCACGGTCAGCGTGCGGGGCGCTGGACCGGCGCCGCCCCAGCCCTGGACGACGAGGAACAGCGCTACGACTGCCGCCAAGCCGATGATCAATCCGAGACAACCGACCTTACGCATTGGTACTCCTTGGATCCCCGCGAAGGCGGGGACCCAGTCTGGGCCCCGCCTTGGGCCCCATCGAAGTATTACTTCGATGGGTTACCCTTCGCGGGGGAACAGGATTACTGGACCTTCGTCATCACCAGCGACGCATTCGTTCCGCCGAAGCCGAACGAGTTGTTCAGCACCGCGCGGACTTCACGCTTCTTGGCCACGTGCGGGACGAGATCGACCCCCACGCAGCTGTCGCTCGGATTGTCGAGGTTCAGCGTCGGCGGGACGATCTGGTCGCGCAGCGCGAGGATGCAGAAGATGCTCTCGACCGCACCGGCACCACCAAGCAGATGGCCGATCGCCGACTTGGTCGACGACATCGACAGACCCGAGATCGCATCGCCGAACAGGCGACGCACCGCGCCCAGCTCAAGCTCGTCGCCAAGCGGAGTCGAGGTGCCGTGCGCGTTGATGTAGTCGATGTCCTCGAGCGCGAGGCCCGACTTCCGAATCGCCATCTGCATCGAGCGGAACGCGCCGTCGCCTTCCGGATGCGGCGCGGTCACATGGTACGCGTCGCCCGACAGACCGTAGCCGATCACCTCGGCATACATCTTCGCGCCGCGTGCCTTCGCGTGCTCATACTCCTCGAGCACCAGCACACCTGCGCCCTCGCCCATCACGAAGCCGTCGCGGTCCTTGTCGTACGGACGCGAGGCCTTCTCGGGCGAGTCGTTGAAGTTGGTCGACAGCGCGCGGGCCTGTGCGAACCCGGCGATGCCGAGCGGGCAGACGGTACCCTCCGCGCCGCCCGCGAGCATCACGTCGGCGTCGTCCATCGCGATCATCCGCGCTGCATCGCCAATCGCGTGCGCGCCGGTCGAGCAGGCGGTGACGACCGCGTGATTCGGACCGCGCAGGCCGTATTTGATCGAGACCTGACCTGAGATCAGGTTGATCAGACGACCATGGACGAAGTGCGGCGAGACACGGCGCGGGCCCTTGGTGTGGAGCACGATCGATTCGCTCTCGATACCCGGCAGGCCGCCGATGCCCGAGCCGATCGAGACGCCGGCACGCCAGCTCTCTTCAAGCGTCATTTCGGTCAGCCCGGCGTCTTCCAGAGCCTGGCCAGCGGCGTCGATGCCGTAGATGATGAACGGATCGACCTGGCGCTGGACCTTGTGATCCACCCGCTTGCCGGGGTCGAAGCCATATTCGTGGTCGGCCGGTTTCACCTCGCAAGCGATGCGGCACACCTGATCCGACGCGTCGAAGCGCGTGATCGGGCCCGCACCTGATTTGCCGGCGAGGATATTCGCCCAGGCCGTTTCAACATCCGCCCCAAGGGGGGTGACCAGGCCTAGCCCGGTTACGACGACACGCCGCATGGCTTCAAACTCCGTCTGCTCTCAAAACGAAACGGCTCCCCGCCCTCTTTGCCCAAGGACGGGGAGCCGCTCAAATCACACCCTTCAGGGCAGGTCCAAAGGTTTGAACCCTAGACCCTGATCAGGCCTTGTGCTCGTCGATATAGGTGATCGCGTCCTTGACGGTCGCGATCTTCTCGGCGGCATCATCGGGGATCTCGACACCGAATTCTTCCTCGAACGCCATGACGAGTTCGACGATGTCGAGGCTGTCTGCGCCCAGGTCGTCGATGAAGCTCGCGTCCTCGGTCACCTTGTCGGCTTCGACGCCGAGATGCTCGACGACGATCTTCTTCACGCGGTCAGCTGTCTCGCTCATGGTAGTTCCCTCTTCAAATCTGGGGGTTTTCGGTATTTCCTGAACGCACCTAGAACGCGGCAGTTCAGCGCGCAAGTTCAGATCATCGCCATCCCGCCGTTCACGTGCACGGTTTGTCCCGTGACGTAGCCGGCTTCACGGCTAGCGAGGTACACGATCGCCGCGCCGATGTCTGCGCCTTCGCCGAGGCGACCGGCCGGAATCTTCGCGGTGAGCGCGGTCTTCTGCGCGTCGGGCAGCGCGTCGGTCATCGGCGAGGTGATGAAACCGGGCGCGACGCAGTTGACGGTGATGCCGCGGCTGGCGAGTTCCTGCGCCATCGATTTCGACATGCCGATCAGGCCGGCCTTCGACGCGGCGTAGTTGGCCTGACCGGGATTGCCGGTGACGCCGACGATCGACGTGACCGAGATCATCCGGCCGAAGCGTGCCTTCATCATCGGCTTGGCGGCGGCGCGCATGAGGCGGAACGCGGCTTCGAGATTGACGCGGATGACGCTGTCCCACTCGTCGTCCTTCATCCGCATCGCGAGATTGTCGCGGGTGACGCCGGCGTTGTTGACAAGGATGTCGAGCTTGCCGAGCTTTTCCACGGCCTGGGGAACGAGCGCATCCACCGCGGCGCCATCGGACAGGTTGCAGGGGAGCGCGACGTGGTCACCACCGAGGCTGGCGCGGAAGGCTTCGAGCTTGTCGGCGTTGGAGCCGGATACGGCTAGGCGCGCGCCTTGGGCGGCGAGTGCCTTGGCGATCTCGGACCCGATCCCGCCGGATGCCCCGGTGACGAGAGCGGTCATGCCTGTGAGGTCGAACATTTTGGTCTCCATCAGATTTTGTTCACGCGAAGGCGCGATGGCGCGAAGGGGGTGTAGCCGTTGACGATCCGACGGAGCCCCTCCTTCAGCGTCTCGCCTCCGAAGTTGATCAGCAGCCCCAATGGCTGTTTGGTTAGTCGCAGATAAGTCAGCAGTTGCTTTGCGTGAGCGGCATTCAGCTGCTCGACCGATTTAATTTCGACGAGCAACCGATTGCCGACAATGAGATCGATGCGGAACGCAGCGTCGAAGTGCAGTCCCTCGAAATCGATCGATACTGATCGCTGCCGCTCGACCTCATATCCCAGGCTGGCGAGCTTGCTCGCCAACACAGTCTCGTAGACGCTTTCAAGCAATCCGGGCCCAAGCTTCCGGTGAAGGCGAAGCGACACATCAATGACGTCGGAAGCGGCAGCCTCAAGATCCATCATCTTCGCGCCTTTGCGCCTTCGCGTGAATCACATCTTCTTCACGAATTCCTCAATGTCGTCCATCGTGATGACGCTCGTAGTTTCGGCGTCGGGGGCGATGCGCTTGACCATCGGGCTGAGCACCTTGCCACCGAATTCGACGAAATGTTCGACGCCCGCCGCATGCATAGCCAACACCGATTCGCGCCATCGGACCATGCCGGTGACCTGCTGGACCAACAGGTGACGGATTGCGCCTGGGTCGGCGACTGCGGTGGCATCTACGTTGGCGAAGACGGGAACGAGGGGCGCGCGGAGGTCGGCATCCAGGAGGGCAGCTTCCATCGCTTCGGCGGCGGGTTGCATCAACGGGCAGTGGAAAGGCGCGGAGACGGGCAACAATACCGCGCGCTTGGCGCCGAGGTCCTTGGCCAGCGCGATCGCCTTTTCGATGGCGAGGCGGTGGCCGGAGATGACGACCTGCGACGGGTCGTTGTCGTTGGCGACGGTGCAGATCATCTCGGGGCCGCCCTCCGCGAGGATCGCGTCGACCGCGGCGCCGGCGATGACCTGCGCCTTTTCGAGGTCGGTGCCGAGCAATGCGGCCATTGCCCCCTCGCCTACCGGTACCGCCGCCTGCATGGCGCGGCCGCGAAGCTTCAACAGGCGCGCGGTGGTCGACAGGTCGAGCGCACCGGCTGCGCACAAGGCGGTATATTCGCCTAGGCTATGGCCGGCGACATAGTCCGCCTTGTCGGCGAGGCGGATGCCGCCTTCCTTCTCGGCGACGCGCAAGGTGGCGATCGCGTTCGCCATGATCGCGGGCTGGGCGTTCTCGGTGAGGAGCAGGTCGTCCGCCGGACCTTCGCTCATCAGGCGGAACAGGTGCTGGCCGAGCGCCTCGTTGACTTCGGCGAAGACCTCGCGGGCGGTGGCACTGGCGTCGGCGAGCGCCTTGCCCATGCCGACAGACTGGCTCCCCTGGCCGGGGAAGATGAACGCGCGCATGGCCTCTCCTCTGTGTTGGGTCTTCGTTTGAGCGCGGGGCCTATAAAGGTGCGCGTCGAGTTGCAACCTGAACGAACCTTGCGGCCTTGCGACAATATGCGACCATTTCGCCGGCCTTGCGACAATCGCCTGCGACAATCGGCTCCCAGATTATGGAGGACGCCGCAGCAACGGCGCCGTGTTTCAAACGGGAGATTATCATGAAGACGTTCATCCTCAGCGCACTTGCCGCTACCCTCGTCGCCAGCCCACTGCTCGCCGCAGCGCCTGCCGAAGCGCAGCAGCGTCGCGAAGTCACCACCGTGCGCCACAACGATAACAACGGCCGCACCGTCGTCACCAAGCGCACTGTCGTCCGCACGCCGCAGTATCGCAACTGGCGCACCGGCCAGCGCTTCGATCGTCGCCAGGCTCAGAACTACCGGGTGATCACGACGTACCGCAACTATCGCCTCGCACCCCCGCCCCGCGCGCATCAGTGGGTCCGCTCGGGTCGCGACGCGATCCTGATCGACGGTCGCGGCAATGTGGTCCAGGTTCGTGGCGGCGCGTTCCGGTAAACGGGCCGGTAAACCTGAACACCTTGCCTTTTCCCGATAAACGGGTAAGGCCCTCTGCAACCGGGGTGAGAGATTCGCGTCTCTCGCCCCTGTTTGCATTCTAGACGCCGTTTTCTAAGACGACAGCCGGAGGGGTGCACGCATGGGGCGTGTATCAGCGATCGGCCAAGACGAAGGACAAGACATGGCTCTTTACGAGCACGTGTTCCTTGCGCGCCAGGATCTGGCACAAGCGCAGGTGGACGCACTGGCGGAAATCGCCACCAAGATCGTGAACGACAACGAAGGTCGGGTCGTAAAGACCGAGAACTGGGGCCTGCGTTCGCTGGCGTACAAGATCGCCAAGAACCGCAAGGCGCACTATGTCATGCTCGAGATCGATGCCCCGGGCAGCGTGATCGCAGAGCTGGAGCGCCAGACCCAGATCAACGAAGACATCATCCGTTACATGACGGTCAAGGTCGACACCCTCGAAGAGGGCCCGACCGTGATGATGCGCAAGCAGGATCGTGACCGCGAGCGTCGTGGCGACCGTGAAGGTGGCCGTGAGGGCCGTCCCGATCGTGGCGATCGTCCGGACCGTGGTCCCCGTCGTGACCGCGAAGAGGGAGCTGAATAATCATGGCACGTCCATTCTTCCGCCGCCGCAAGAGCTGCCCGTTCTCCGCCAAAGACGCTCCCCGGATCGACTATAAGGACGTCCGGTTGCTGCAGGGCTTCGTGTCCGAGCGTGGCAAGATCGTCCCGTCGCGTATCACTTCGGTGGCCGCAAAGAAGCAGCGCGAACTGGCCCAGGCCATCAAGCGCGCGCGTCATCTGGGCTTGCTGCCCTACATCGTTAAGTAAGGACACGCCCACATGGACGTCATTCTGCTTGAGCGCGTCGAAAAGCTTGGTGCTATCGGCGACGTGGTGAAGGTCAAGGACGGTTACGCACGTAACTTCCTGCTTCCCAACAAGAAGGCGCTTCGTTCGAACGAAGCCAACCGCAAGGTGTTCGAGTCGAACCGTGCGAAGATCGAATCGGACAACGCATCGCGTCGCAGCGATGCCGAGACCGAAGCGAAGACCTTCAACGACGCGACCGTGACCCTGATCCGTCAGGCGTCGAACACCGGTCAGCTCTACGGTTCGGTGGCGGTTCGCGATCTGGTCGATGCGCTGGTGGCCGACGGTCACAAGGTCGGCAAGTCGGCGATCGTGCTCGACAAGCCGATCAAGGCGATCGGTGTCTACACCGTCAAGGTCTCGCTGCACCCCGAGGTGTCGGTGGCCGTCAAGGTCAACGTCGCCCGCTCGCCTGAAGAGGCCGAGATGCAGGCTTCGGGCGTCGACGTGATGTCGTCGATGTTCGAGCGCGACGAGGCTGGCTTCGTCGAGGATTACGATCCGAACGCAGAGCCCGGCGCGACCGCCGAAGCTCCTCGCGACCAGGAGGAAGAGGCGCAGGGTTGATCCCTTCGCTTCTCTTCTAGCCGATACTAAAAGGCCTGCCCGGAGCGATCCGGGCGGGCCTTTTCTGTTGTGCTTTTGCGACGGGTGTCAGGGGCAGGTTACGCAGGCGCCGATCATGGCTGCGAAGGGGATCAGGGCGCAGAGGATGGGGACTAGGTGTTTCATGACCGGGTGACTCTTGGGGGTGTTATCCGGTTAATGCGCAGGGTCGGGAAAGGTTGCCGAGAGGTGAACGAATTTTGTACCGATCGGTTTCCGGTGTGAAGTTTTAACGCCATCGACCGCCCATTACCTGCTTCCCCGCCACCCCGGACCTGTTTTGAGGTCCACGGTTCCGCAATCTCTCAAGCCACTGAGCTCGCGGAACGGTGGATGCTGGAACGAGCCCGGCATAACGGAATGGTGCAGTACCTCCGCCCCCAACCGTTCCCCCGCGAACGCGGGGGTCCAGGATAATAGAACGCAGCACTGCTTGATCCTGGGCTCCCGCTTTCGCGAGAGAACATTAAGTGGTGGCGTCTTCTGGCTTCTCGATCAGCGCGGGCCCCTCGCCTAGCGCCAGCGCGTCTACCGAAGACACGTCTTCGAGATCGCGTGCGCCGGTCTCGATGTTGAGATCCCGGAACTTGCGCCCCGTCACCATCAGGCGGCCGTTGAACGAGTTGGTGAAGCCGTTGAAGTTCTTCACCGCGCTGTTGAGGCCGACGCCGACCTTCCGCAGGTCGTCCGCGACCTTGGCAAGGCGATCGTGCATCTCTTTGCCGAGTTCGCCGATCTTCCGTGCTTCGTTAGCGAGCTTTTCTTGCCGCCAGACTGCTGCGACGGTGCGCGCAATCGCGATCAGGTTGGTGGGCGTTGCCAGCAGCACGCGCTTCTCGAACGCGAAATCCCAGAGCGTCGGGTCGTGTTCGAGCGCGGCGGAGAGGAAGTGTTCGCCGGGGACGAACATGATGACGTAGTCGGGCGTATCGGCAAACTGGCTCCAATAGGCCTTGTTGCCGAGGCCGTTGACGTGGGCGCGCATCGACGCCGCGTGGGCAGCGAGGCCGATCAGGCGCTCGGCGTCGTCGACCGCGCCGAAGGCGTCCTGGTACGCGTTGAGCGAAACCTTCGCGTCGATCACCAAAGCGCGGCCGCCGGGGACGCGGATGATTGCGTCGGGGCGGAGGCGGGCGCCGTCGTCGCCTACCGCGACCGAGACCTCGGTCTGGAAGTCGGTGTGCTCGCTGAGCCCGCAGGTTTCGAGGACGTTCTTCAGCTGCTGCTCGCCCCAGCGGCCGCGCGACTTGGGGGCGTTGCGGAGAGAGTTGACGAGTTTGGCGGCTTCGGTCGAGACCTTTTCCTGGCCGAGGCGCATCTGTTCGATTTGCCCCTTGAGGTCGCCGAATGCGTCGCGGCGCTCGGCCTCGACCTTCGCGACGCCTTCTTCATAGCGTTGCAGGCGGTCGCTGACGGGTTGGAGCATCGACTTCAGGTTGAGGCCGGCGGACTCTTCCGACTGGCGGAAGCGGGCGTCGGCGCGTTCGAGGAAAGTCTTCTGCGCGTCGCTGAGCAACTTGTTGGCGACGTCGCCGAACTGCGCGGCCATGACGTCCTTGGCTTCGCGGAGTTCCAGCAGACGTGCTTCGAAGGCCTCGCCCTGCGCCTTGAGCGTGGCGATTTCGGTGCGGGCGGCGTCGCGGTCGGTGCGGATCGTTGCGAGGTCGAGGCGCATGCGATCGGTGTCGGTGGCGCGCTCGGCGTTCTGCGCGCGGAGCGTGGCGAGATCCTGCATCGCAGCGTTGCGTTCGCGTTCGACGGCGTCGCGCGCGGTGCGGATGAGGTCGGCGTCTGCGACCTTGGTCTGCGCGACGGCGAGTTCGCTGGCTAGGGTGGCGGCTCGGCGGGAGGCCAGGAGCCAGCCGAGGAGGATGCCGGCGGCTAGCGCGAGGACGGCGATGATGGCGAACTCAGCCATTTTGCACCCGCGAATTTAGCTGGAAGTGCACAAAGTGCAGACGCTGGCGCAGCATTTTCTCAGGGGACAATGTGCGCACCGGCGAGCGGGTTTGGGCGGGGGATGGAGACGTCATGGGTGGAACATACGTCGAACGATTGATGTAGGACAATCGGAATATGTTGTTCTCCCGCGGAAGCGGGAGTCCAGGGTTACAAGCGGTAGCGCTCGTGGTCCTGGGCCCCCGCCTTCGCGGGGGAACTATGGGGCGGGTGGCAACTCCGATAGTCGGCACCCTCTCAAATACTACCACCCCGGCGGAGGCCGGGGCCCAATTGGAAAGGTTTCAATAACGAGGGACTGCGCTCAGTTGGCGACGTTCCCCAATTGGGCCCCGGCCTTCGCCGGGGTGGTTGCGTGTTGGGCGAGTAAGCCGCGCTCTCAGGGACGCACTCTCAGCACAGAGAGCACGGACACCCCCCGCCCCTCACCCCAGCTTGCGCTGCTTCGCCAACTTCTTCAGCACCATATCGCGCTTCAATCGGCTGATGTGGTCGATGAACAGCACCCCGTCGAGATGGTCGATCTCGTGCTGCATGCAGGTCGACAGCAGCCCGTCGAGGTCTTCTTCGAACGCCGCGCCGGTCTCGTCGAGCCACTTCACGCGGCACCGCGCCGGGCGCGCGACTTCGGCATACTGCTCCGGGATCGAGAGGCAGCCCTCGTTGTAGGTGGAGACTTCGTCGCTGACCGACAGGATCTCGGCGTTGATGTACGCCTTGGGGTTCTTGATCGGCTTGTCGTCCTCGTCCTTCTCCTCCTGGAGATCGATGACGAGGACGCGCTGCTGGACGCCGACCTGGGTCGCGGCGAGGCCGATGCCGTTGAAGTCGTACATCGTCTCGATCATGTCGGCGACGAGCGTGCGGGTGGAGTCGTCGACCGTCTCCACCGGCTCGGCGACGAGGCGCAGGCGGGGATCGGGGACTTCGAGAACGGTCATGACGGTCATCCTGCGCAGCTAGGTTCCGCGCGTTGAACCGTCAAGCCATTGGCCGCCTTGCCCTTAACGCCTGCGCCAGCGTGCCCTCGTCGAGATAGTCGAGTTCGCCGCCGACCGGCAGGCCATGTGCGAGCTGAGTGACGCGGACGGGGAAGCGTTCGATGCGCTCAGCGATGTAGTGCGCGGTGGTCTGGCCTTCGAGCGTGGCGTTCATCGCGAGGACGACTTCGTCGATGCCGCCGGCTTCGATACGGCGGACGAGGCTGTCGATGCTGAGGTCCTCGGGGCGGATGCCTTCGAGCGCGGACAGCCGACCGCCAAGAACGTGGAAGCGGCCGGGGAACAGGCGCGAGCGGTCGAGCGCCCAAAGGTCGGCGACTTCCTCGACGACGCACAGCGAGCGCTGGTCGCGGCGCGGGTCGGCGCAGATCGCGCAGGGGTTGGTGGTGTCGACGTTGCCGCAGGTGCTGCAGTTCTCCAGCCGCTCGTCGACGGCGGTCAGCGCCTCGCGTAACGGCCCCAGCGCCGCATCGCGCTTCTTGAGCAGATGCAGCACGGCGCGACGTGCGGACCGGGGGCCGAGGCCGGGGAGCCGGGCCAGCGCCTGCGTCAGCGCCTCGATCTCGGGGGATGCCATAGGGAACAGATAGGGGGTTGCGCGGCTCCCCGCCAGCGTGTTCGAGAGGGGCATGCGGATCATCTTCATGGGAACGCCGGACTTCGCGGTGCCGGTGCTGGAGGCTCTCGTCGCGGCGGGGCATGAATTGGTGGCGGCGTATTGCCAGCCTGCCCGGCCAGGGGGGCGGCGCGGGCGCGAGCTGGTGCCGTCGCCGGTACAGGTCCGGGCGGAGGCGCTGGGGATCGAGGTGCGGACGCCGGTGTCGTTCAAGGCGTCTCTGCCGGAGGGGCTGGAAGCTCGCGAGGCGTTTGCGGCCTTGGACGCGGATGTTGCGGTGGTCGCGGCCTATGGTCTTATTCTGCCGCGCGCCGTGCTGGAGGCGCCTCGGTTCGGGTGCCTAAACGTGCATGGATCGCTGTTGCCGCGGTGGCGCGGGGCGGCGCCGGTGCAGCGGGCTATCCTCGCGGGCGATGCCGAGACGGGTGTCGGGATCATGCAGATGGAGGCGGGTCTGGATACCGGCCCGGTCCGGCTCGAGGGGCGGACGCCGATCGTCGGCAAGACCGCGGGGGACCTGACGTCCGAGCTGTCGGCGATGGGGGCCCGGTTGATGGTCGAGGTGCTGGGCGATCTGGACGCCTACCCTGCCCGGCCGCAGCCCAAGGAAGGCGTTACCTACGCCGCCAAGATCGACAAGGCGGAGGCGCGGATCGATTTCGAGCGGTCGGCGGTCGAGGTCGAGCGACTGGTGCGGGCGATGAACCCGGCGCCGGGGGCGTGGTTCGAGCATGCGGGCGAGCGGGTGAAGGTGCTCGCGGCGGACGTGCTGCCGTTCTCGTTTCTTGGATGCGAGGGGCTGACGGTCAACGCCGAGCTGACGATCGGGTGTGGCGACGGGGCGATCCGGCCGACCTTGGTGCAGCGGGCGGGGCGCGGCGTCACCTCGGCCACGGAATTGCTGCGTGGGTTTGCGATTCCGTCGGGGACGCAGCTTTGACGCGGTTCGCGTTGACGGTGGAGTTCGATGGCCGCCCGTTCATGGGCTGGCAGCGGCAGAAGCATGGACCGAGCGTGCAGGCGGCGCTGGAGGCGGCCGTGCTCAAGATGACCGGCGAAACCGCATCGGTGCAGGCGGCGGGGCGGACCGATGCGGGCGTGCACGGGATGGCGATGCGCGCGCATGTCGATATCGCGAAACCGCTCGCGGCGTTTCGGTTGATGGAGGGGCTGAATGCGCTGGTGAAGCCCGCGCCGGTGTCCGTACTGGCGTGCGAGGTGGTCGACGACGATTGGCATGCGCGGTTTTCGTGCGTCGGGCGGTCGTACGAGTACCGGATCGTCAACCGGCGCTCGCCGCTGACGTTCGAGGCGGGGCTGGCCTGGCAGGTGCCGCAGTTGCTTGATGCCGGAGCGATGGCGGAGGCGGCGGGGGCGCTGGTCGGGCGGCATGACTTCACGACGTTTCGGTCGGCGCATTGCCAGGCGGATAGTCCGGTGCGGACTTTGGACCGGCTCGAGGTGGTGCGCGAAGGGGAGCGGTTGTTTGTCTATGCGGCGGCGCGATCGTTCCTGCATCATCAGGTGCGGTCGATGGTCGGGTGTCTGGCGCTGGTCGGGATGGGCCGTTGGGCGGTTGGCGATGTTGCGGCCGCGCTTGAGGCGAAGGATCGCGCGATGCTGGGGCTGAATGCGCCGCCCGATGGGTTGTTCTTCGTGAGTGCCGTTTACCCCTGACAAGCCTGTTCCCCCGCGAAGGCGGGGGTCCAGTCTGGGCCCCCGCCTTCGCGGGGGAACAAATTTCCTCGGTTACCGAACGAACTTGGCAGCCAACTCGACGTGCGTCGACCAGCGGAACTGGCCGACGGGCTGGACCCAGTCGATCCGCCAGCCGGCGTCGCACAACTCCTTGGCATCCCGCGCGAAGCTGGTCGGGTTGCACGAGACATAGGCGATCACCGGCGTCTTGCACTCCGCCAGCGCGGTCGCCTGCTCGCGCGCGCCAGAGCGGGGCGGATCGATCACCACCGCATCGAAGCGATCGAGTTCGGCCACCGTCATCGGCCGGCGGTAAAGATCGCGGTGCTCTGGGTACACCGGACGTTGCGTGCGGTGAGCGGCGGACTTCAGCGAGCCGAGCGCATCTCGCGCGCCTTCGGCCGCGTAAACCTTGGCGGGGATCGCGAGTGTGAAGGTGCCGAGGCCGGCGAACAGGTCGGCGACCGTCCCGGGCTTGCCGATCGCCTCCAGGACGGCGGCGGTGAGTGCGGCCTCGCCGTCGGGCGTGGCCTGGAGGAACGACGCGGGCGGGAGCGGCACGGGGACGCCGCCGAGCGTGATCGTGACCGCGTCGGGCTCCCAGCGCGTCTCGGGTCCGAGACCGTCGTCGAACGCCACGCGGGCGATCTTGTGGTCTTCGCAGAATTTGGTCAGCGCTTCGGCGGCGGGGAGGCCTTCGGGGGCGAACCCGGTGATCAGGATGTCGGCGCCCTGGTCGGCGAGCGTCAGGTGGATGTCGGCGCGGCGGCGGAAGTTGAGGCGCTTGAGCAGCTGACGGAGCGGCTGGACGAGCGCGAACAGGCGCGGATCGAGGATCCAGCATTCCTTGATGTCGACGATCGTGTGCGCCTTCTCCGCAGTGAAGCCGAGCGTGATCTTGCCGCCCTTGGCCTCGGCGTGGAGCGTCGCGCGGCGGCGACTTCGCTCGGGCGAGATGTGGGGGGTGCGGATCGGCGCGGACAGGTCCTGGCCGTCGAGCGCGGAGGCGATGCGGTCGGTGACGAACTCGGCATAGGCCTGATCGTCGAGATGCTGGAGCTGGCACCCACCGCAGGTCGGAAAATGCACGCAGGGGGGAGTCTGGTGGTGCGGGCCGGGGATCACGGTGCCGTCGGCGGCGAGCGTGTCGCCGGGCGCCGAGAAGGCGGCGTGGCGTCCGTCGGCGGTCATGCCGTCGCCGCGCGCCGCGACGCGGACGATGGTATCGATCTTCGTTTCAGAGGTCATAGCGATGCTCTGGCGGACCGGAGCGCTTCCGCCAAGTCGTCGGCGATGAATGCGGGCCCCAATCGGCGGGCAGCGTCACCGTGGAGCCACACTCCGGCGCAGGCAGCGTCGAGCGGATCGATCTTTGCGGCGAGCATCGCGCCGATCGCCCCGGCAAGGACGTCGCCGGTGCCGGCGGTGGACAGCCAGTCACTGGCGCCCTGCCCAATGCGGACGCGGCCATCGGGCGCGGCGATAACGGTGTCGGCGCCCTTGAAGACGACGATGGCGTTGGCGCGGGTGGCGGCGTCGCGGGCTCGGGTGATCTTGTCCGCCTCGGATTTGCCGAAGAGCGCGTCGAACTCGCCAGCGTGCGGCGTGAGGATGACGGGGACGTCCAACGTCTTGATCCGGTCGGGGTCCAGCAGGCGGAGGGCGTCGCCGTCGATAATCAGCGGGTGGCCTGCGTTTAGCGCCGCTTCGAGGCGAGCCTTGGCGGTATCGTCGCGACCGAGGCCGGGACCGATCACGAGTGCGCCGATACGGTCGTTGGCCAGCGCATGATCGGAGAACGGTGCGCGGACGAGCGCATGCGGGGGGCCTTGGCTTTCGCCGAGCAGGGTCACGTAGCCGGCGCCGGCGCGCATCGCGGCCAGGGCTGCAAGATCGGAAGCGCCGGACATGGTGCCAGCGATGATCGCGACCATTCCTCGGGTGTATTTGTGCGAGTCGGGGCCGGGGGATGGGAGCGACGGGACCTTGAGGACTTCGGCTTGGCTGGCAGTGGGAACGCCGATGTCGAGCAGGCGAAGCTCGCCGCAATAGCGCGCGGCGGGTTGGAGGAGGTGCGCGGGTTTTACAGCGCCGAGCGCAAGGGTGAGGTTGAAGACGGGCGGCGTGATGAGCGCCTCGCCTGTGTCGGTGGCAAGGCCACTGGGCAAATCGACAGCGATGCTGAGTTGAGCGGCGTTCGCGAGGGAGTGTAGACACTCGACCACAGACCGTTCCCCCGCGGACGCGGGGGCCCAGGATAGGCCGCTAGGTGAGCCCTCGGGATTTAGCTGCGCCCCCGCGTCCGCGGGGGAACGGTTGGGTGTCGGTGTTGTACTGGCGTCGAGCGGTCGCGTCAGGCCGGTGCCGAACAACGCGTCTACGAGGATCGGCGCGGGTTTTGCCATCGCCAGCGTTTCGACCGGGCCTAGCCACCCTGCCCTCGCCGACTTCGCCGCATCCGTCTTGGGCTCCGACAACGCCGCGACGCGAACTGGCACACCCAGTTTCGCCAGCAGGCGGGCCGCGACATAGCCATCGCCGCCGTTGTTGCCGGGGCCGCAGAGGATCAGGACTTCGTTCGCGCCCGCCAACCGGCGGACGGCGCCCGCGATGGCCGTGCCGGCGCGCTCCATCAGCGCATCCACCGAGACGCCGGTGGTGATCAGCGCATTTTCCGCTGCGCGCATTTCGGCGGCTGTGAGGACCGGCTGGCCTTCGATGCCGATCATGACGGCTTCGTCGCGCCCTTGACGGTCGCCGGGAGGCGATAGCGGTTGCCGCCCAGCGCGACCTCGATGCCGCCCCCACCCAAGATCGTGACCTTCGCCACCTCGGCGCCGTCCGCCGCGATCACGCCGCGGCCGTCCTGCGTTACCAGCAACCGACGGAAGGCTCCGTCTGGATGGCGGATCGTTAGGATCAGGCCATCCTTGCCTTGCGCCTGTTCGATCGTGCAGGTCGACGCGAACGCGGCTTCACCCTGCGCACAGGCGATACGGCTGTCCCCGGCAGTTTCGGTGCGCTGCTGCGCCTCGACCTGTTCGCTACTCGGCTGCCCTCGCCCACACGCTGAGAGCGGGAGCGAGAGAAGCGCGGCAACCGCCAGTATTCGTTTAGATATCCGCGTAGACATGGGTTTCGGCTGCGGCTCCAGGGTGCGTGACGGCACCCTTGTACGCGGGGCCGACGGTCTTCGCATAGCGCCACAATGCACCCGACCCGTAATCGTTGGTGCGCGGCACCCACGCGGCGCGCCGCTCCGCCATCACGTCCTCGGGAACGTCGAGGTCGATCGTGCCGGCCTCGGCGTCGATGTGGATGATGTCGCCGTTCTCGACCAGCGCGATCGGGCCGCCGTCCGCTGCTTCGGGCCCGACATGGCCGATGCAGAAGCCGCGCGTGCCGCCCGAGAAGCGCCCGTCGGTGATCAGCGCGACGCTCTCGCCCATACCGAGGCCGTAGAGTGCGGCGGTGGTCGACAGCATCTCACGCATGCCGGGGCCGCCCTTGGGGCCTTCGTAGCGGATGACGATGACTTCGCCTTCGTTGATCTGGCGGTTCTCGACCGCGGCGAAGGTATCCTCCTCGCAATTGAACACGCGCGCCGGCCCCGAGAACTGGAGCCGGTGCATGCCAGCGACCTTCACGATCGCGCCGTCGGGCGCGAGGCTGCCGCGCAATCCGACGACGCCGCCGGTCGGCGTCAGTGGGGTCTTGATGTCGTAGATGACCTTCTGGTCGGGGTTCCACGTCACCTGGTCGATGTTTTCGCCGAGCGTCTTGCCGGTCACCGTCATGCAACTGCCGTCGAGGAACCCGCCCGCGAGCATCGTCTTCATCAGCATGTAGACGCCGCCCGCCTCGTACATGTCCTTGGCTACGTACTTACCACCGGGTTTGAGGTCCGCGATGTACGGCGTTGTCTTGAAGATCTCGGCGACGTCGAACAGGTCGAATTCGATCCCGGCTTCTGACGCCATCGCGGGGAGATGCAGCGCGGCGTTGGTCGAGCCGCCAGTCGCCGCGACGACGCGTGCGGCGTTGATGAACGCCTCACGCGTGCAGATGTCGCGGGGACGGATTTTGTCGGCGAGGCACTCCATGACCTGCGCACCGGCCGCCACGGCAATCTGTTCGCGCGTGGTGTAAGGTGCGGGCACCATGTTGCTGTTCGGGATCGACAAACCGATCGCCTCGGCGACGCAGGCCATCGTGTTCGCGGTGTACTGGCCACCGCATGCGCCGTGGCCGGGGCACGCGACCTTCTCGATCGCGTGGACTTCGGAGAGCGGGCACGCGCCGGCAGCGTATTTGCCGACGATCTCGAACACGTCGACGACGGTGACGTCGCGATCCTGATAGCGACCGGGCAGGATCGAGCCGCCATAGACGAACACGCTCGGGATATTAAGGCGGAGCATCGCCATCATCATCCCGGGGAGCGACTTGTCGCAGCCGGCGAACCCGACCAGCGCGTCATAGCAATGGCCACGGACCGAGAGCTCGACCGAGTCGGCGATGACTTCGCGGCTCACCAGCGAGGCCTTCATGCCCTGATGACCCATCGCGATGCCGTCGGTGACGGTGATCGTGTTGAACCGGCGCGGCATGCCGCCGCCCTGGATGACGCCGGCCTGCGCGGCATCCGCCTGCGCGTCGAGCGTGGTGTTGCAGGGCGCGGAGTTGTTGCCAGCGGACGCGAGCGCGACGAACGGACGCGCGATCTGCTCCTCGTCTAGGCCCATCGCGTAGTAATAGCTGCGGTGCGGGGCGCGCTCCGGGCCGACGGAGACGTGGCGGCTCGGTAGGCGCGATTTAT
This sequence comes from Sphingomonas faeni, assembly GCF_040407565.1. GTDB lineage: Bacteria > Pseudomonadota > Alphaproteobacteria > Sphingomonadales > Sphingomonadaceae > Sphingomonas > Sphingomonas faeni_F. Next base: position 161,898 of record NZ_JAPZPR010000003.1, on the reverse strand, counting down.
CGAATGTGCGGGTCATGGCGAACGCCTATGTCGCGGGAGGGGGTATTTGCGCAAGAGAGTTGCGTCGTTTTTTGGAGGAGAGCCTAGCTCCCTCCTGCGTCATCCCCGTGGAGGCGGGGATCCAGATCGGCAGCCGTTGAGGATTTTCACACCGGGGTCTGCCAATATGGGTTCCCGCCTTCGCGGGAATGACGGGGTGTAGTGGAACTGCTCCCCTCCCTGGAAGGGAGGGGTTGGGGGTGGGTCGGCCTGTTGGTTGACGTTGACCCGCCCAAGCGGCCTACCCACCCCCGCCCCCTCCCTTTCAGGGAGGGGGGCAGAAGTGTAGCGTTTAGCGCTCGATCAGTTAGTATCAGAGGCCTTCGAGGGCCTTCGCGACGCCGTCCATCGTGAAGGGCTTCTGCAACCGCGGACGGTCGCGGAATTCCGGGGCCACGCCATCATCGCCACCGCCGGTGGCGAAGACGAACGGGACGCCCTTGGCCGCCAATGCCTCGGCGACCGCGGTGCTTTTCTCGCCGCCACGCAGGTTCACGTCGAGGATCGCGCCATCGACGCCGCCCTCTTCGATCCGCTTGAGCGCGTCTGCGACCGTGTCGACGGAGCCCGCCACACCCTTGTCCAGCACTTCGAGAAAATCCTCGAGCATCATGGCGATCAACGGTTCGTCTTCGACGATCAGAATCTGCTGGGAAGCGGTCATGTCATGCGCATAGTCGGGATTGTTACGACTTGCCAACATCTTGTTCGGGTCAGCCCGGTTTAGGCTCGGCGCGTCGCCAGCACGTCTCGTGCCGCTTCGGCCAGTTCCTGGACCGAGAAGGGTTTCGGCAGGAACGCAACGTTGTCGAGGTCGATCGACTTGCGCAACTGCTCCTCGGCATAGCCCGACATGAACAGGATCGGCAGGTCGGGAAATTTCTCGCGCGCATGGCGGACCATCGTCGGGCCGTCCATCTGCGGCATGACGACGTCGCTGATGAGCAGGTCGGGCCGGCCGTGTTTCTCCAGCACTTCCAACGCGATCTCGCCGTTTTCTGCGGTCAAAACTGTGTATCCCTGCCGCGTGAGCGCGCGCTCGGCGACGGCGCGGACCATGTCCTCGTCCTCGACCAGCAGGATCGTGCCGGTGCCCCACAGGTCGACCGGCTTCGGCGTCGGCTTGATCACCACCGGACGAGTCGCGGCGGGGGCCGAATGGACCGGCAAGTACATCGAGAAGGTCGCACCCTGCCCTGGCTTGCTGTCGGCGAAGATGTAGCCGCCGGACTGCTTGACGATGCCGTAGACCGTCGAGAGGCCGAGCCCGGTGCCCTTGCCGAATTCCTTGGTGGTAAAGAACGGCTCGAAGATCTTGGGGAGTACGTCGGGCGGGATGCCGGTGCCGGTGTCCTGGACGATCAGCGCGGTATAGTCGGCGACGGGCAGGATGTCGGATGCCATCTCGCGCACTTCGGACGCGGGAACGGCGCGCGTGGTGATCGTCAGCACGCCGCCGCCGCGCGCGTTCGCCGAGACGATCGCGTCGCGCGCGTTGACCGCGAGGTTGACGACGACCTGCTCGAGCTGGCCGGGATCGGCGCGGACGGGCCCCAGATTGCGGCCGTGCGTCATGTCGAGGCGGACGTTCTCGCCCATCAGGCGCTTGAGCAGGTTGGAGACTTCGGAGACGACGTCGGGGAGCTGGAGGATCTGCGGGCGGAGAGTCTGCTGGCGCGAGAAGGCGAGCAGTTGACGGGTCAGGCTGGCGGCGCGGTTCGAGTTGGTGCGAACCTGCTGGATATCGTCGTAATCGCTGTCGCCGGGCGAATGGCGCATCAGCATCAGGTCGCAGTGGCCGATGATCGCGGTCAGGATGTTGTTGAAATCATGCGCGACGCCGCCGGCGAGTTGGCCGACCGCCTGCATCTTGGTGGCCTGCGCGACCTCGCGCTTGAGGCGGCTTTCCTCGCTGTTGTCCTTGAGGCTGAGCAGCACGGCCGCGTCGCCGAGCCCGCGCGCGCCGGCGATGGTGAGCGCGACCGGCTCGTCCGGGTGATCCTTGAGGCGGACGGCCATGTCGGCGGAGTGCGTCGCGCCGTTCGCGAACTTGCGGATCGCATCGGCGACCGCGGCCTTGTCCTCGCGGACGACGAGGTCGCCTGGATAGAGCGGTGGCGCGACCGCATTGACGCCCGCCGCGCGCAGGAACGAGTCGTTCATCTGCAGGAAGCGACCGTCGCGGTCGACCAGCGCCATGCCGAACGGCATCATGCTGACGAGGCTGCGGACGTGCGCGGAGGCGCTGGCGCCGAGCGCGGGGGCGTTCTCCTCCTCGTCGAGCAGTGCGACCAGCACGGGCGCGTCCTCGCCGTCGAGGAACGGGATCTGGAGGACGCGGAGCGGCGTGCCTTCGAGGCCTTCGCGTTCGAACCGGACGAGACCGCGGCTGTCGGTGATGAGGAACCGGGCAAAGTCGCGGCCTGCTATCGTATCGTATTCGTCGCCGCACGCCCTCGCGCGGAGGACACGGTTGGCGGTGCGGACGCGGCCGTCGGGCGAGAGCAACGCGGCCATGATGCCGCTGCCGCCGAGCCGGTCTCCGGTCGGGCCGGTCAACAGCGCGGCAAGCGTCTCGGCGAGGTCGTGTTCCTGCGCGGTGACGAAGCGCCAGACGAGCATGTCGGCGTCGTCACCGGCGCGCGCGATCTGCGCGGACAGACAGACGTTGCGGGCGTTGAGACGGTCGACCTGCGCGGTGCCGTCGCGCCAGGCGGAGCGGCCGGCGTCGGCGAGCGCTGCGTTGCCGGCTTCGTCGAGCGGCAGGCCGGGGGGCGTCGGGAAGCCTTCGAACAGCGCTTCGTAGGCGTCGTTGGCGCAGACGAGGCGCCCGGCGCGGTCGGTGATCGCGAGCGCGTCGGTGCCGGCTTCGGCGACGGTGCGCGTGAGGTCCCAGTCGACCGGGCGCGGCGCGTCCCGGGCGACGGGGTTGAGCAGGCGCCACGCGATCAGCGCGCCGACGACGATGATCGCCGCGGCGAAGAATCCGGCGGCGGCGATCCAGCTGCCGACGAGCAACAACACGATCGCGGCGGCGGCGACGCCAGAGGCTATGGCGACGAATGCTGCGTTGCGGGCGGGGGTGGGTAAAGCGAGCGATGCCATCGCGGGGAGTCATCCGCTGTTGCGGGGTTAGGCGTCAAGCTGGTTGCGGTGGTGTTGGGGGGTTACTCGTATTGCAGGCGACGTTCCCAAAAGGGAATCGCCACCCCGGCGTAGGCCGGGGCCCAGTTGGAAAGGTGGTAATAAAGATGCACGGACCGTCGTCAGCAACGTCCCCCAACTGGGCCCCGGCCTTCGCCGGGGTGGTTGTTGTGGCTAGGGTAAGGTTGATCCTGCTCCCCTCCCTGGAAGGGAGGGGTTGGGGGTGGGTCGGCCTGTTGGCGGACGCTGTGCTCTCCAAGCGGCCTACCCACCCCCTGCCCCTCCCTTTCAGGGAGGGGGGACCGTTGGGGATTGGGCGGGCTTGGGCGCTTTCCTATGCAGGAAACGTATTAGGTTTTGCTCCCCCGCTATCGCAAGGGAGCCAGCCCTTACCAGATCCGAACGCGCTGCTCCGGCGTCAAATACAGCTTCTGCCCGGGCGTCGGCTTGTATGCCGCATACCAGGGGTCGAGGTTGCGCACGACCCACGCACGCTGCTGCGACGGCGAGTGTGGATCGGTCAGCAAGCGGTTGCGAAGGTTGGCTTCCCGGTAGTTGCGGCGCCAGACCTGCGCCCAGCCAAGGTAGAAGCGCTGATCGCCGGTGTACCCGTCGAGGACGGGCGCGGTCTTGCCGCCGAGTGCCGTGTGGTACGCATCGTACGCCACCGTCAGACCCGCGAGATCGGCGATGTTCTCACCCATCGTCAGCTGGCCCTTCACGTGCATGCCGGGCAGCGGTTCGTACGCGTCATATTGCGCGCCGAGCTTGCCGGTGAGCGCCTTGAAGCCGGCGATGTCCTTCGGCGTCCACCAGTCGGTGAGCTGGCCCTTCGCATCGTATTTCGAGCCCTGGTCGTCGAAATGATGGCTTAACTCATGGCCGATCACCGCGCCGATGCCACCGTAATTGACCGCATCGTCGGCCTTCGGATCGAAGAACGGCGGTTGCAGGATCGCGGCCGGGAAGACGATCTCGACCATGCCGAAATTGGCGTAGGCGTTCACCGTCATCGGCGTCATGCCCCATTCCCAGCGCTGCAACGGCTTGCCGAGCTTGGCGATATTGTCCTGGTGCTGCCATTCGTTCGCGCGCCACTCGTTGCCGAACGCATCGCCCGAGGTGATCGTCAGCCCCGAGAAATCCTTCCACTGGCTCGGATAGCCGATCTTGGGGGTGAACGCGGCGAGCTTGGCGTGCGCCTTGACCTTGGTCTCGGGCGCCATCCATTCGAGCTTGTCGATCCGGCGGCCCATCGCGGCGAGCACGTTCTTGACGAGCTTGTCGGCTGCGGCCTTGGTCTCGGGCGGGAAATACTGCGCGACGTAGAGCTTGCTGACCTCGTCATCGAGCGCGCCGGAGGTGAACTGCACGCCACGCTTCCAGCGGGCTTCCTGCTCGGGGGTGCCGCCGAGGACGGTGCCGTAGAACGCGAACTGCTCCGCGTCGAACGCCTTGGGGAGGACGTCGGCATAGCCGTCGAGCGAGCGCAGGATCAGCTGGTCCTTGAGCACGCCGATCGGCGCGGTCGAGACGAGCTTGGCGATGCCGGTGATCGCCGAGGGCTGCGCGACGATGACGGTCGGAACGGGCGTGCCGATACCTTTGAAATACGCGGCAAAATCGAAGCCGGGGGCGCGCTTGGCGAGATCGGCGACGGTCATCTTGTTGTAGGTTTTGGTGGCGTCGCGGCTGTCGACGCGGGTCCAGCTGACCTTGGCGATCTCGGTTTCGAACGCGAGCAAGGCGGTGGCGCGGGCTTCGGCGTTGGGTTCGCCGGCGAGCGTGAGCATCTTGACGATGTGCGCGCGGTAGGCGTTGCGCGCCTCGACGAGCTTGGCGTCGGTGCTGAGGTAATAGTCGCGGTCGGGGAGGCCGAGGCCGGACTGGCCGAGCGAAAGCGCGTATTGCTCGGGCAGCTTGTCGTCCTGACCGACACCGCCGCCGAACGGGCCACCTATGCCGGCGCGATCGGCTTCGGCGAGGAGGGCGGGATAGCCCGCGCGGTCGTTCAGCGCGGCGATCTTGGACAGCCAGGGCTTGATCGGGGCGAGGCCCTTGCCTTCGATCGTGCCGGTGTCGAGATAGGTGGCGTAGGCGCGGCCGATCTTCGAGTTGGGGTCCTTCGCGGCGGTGTCGAGGATGCCGCGGGTGCGCGTCTCGGACAGGTCGGAGAGGAGGTTGAACGAGCCGTAGTTCGACTTGTCGGCGGGGATCGGGGTGGTCTTGGACCAGTTGCCGTTGGCGAAGGTGTAGAAATCGTCGCCGGGCTGGACGGTCTTGTCCATGCCCTTCTCGTCGAAGCCGAACGTCCCGTATTGCGCGCCGGTGGAAGCGGCGGTTGGCGGGCTCGGCTCAGCCGTTTGCGAGATGGCGGCGGTGACGCCGGTGATGGCGGTTGCGGCGAGCAGGCCGGCGACGATGAAGGACTTCATGGGGTTCTCCTAATCTCGTCATCCTGACGAAAGTCAGGATCCAGAGTTGCAGGCGGATGCGTGCGTGGCTCTAGATCCTGGGTCGAGCCCAGGATGACGGGGCTCTTTGGGACGGGGCTCTATCGGGCGGGTCGGCTAAGCCGATCGTTTACCAGATACGGACGCGGTTGGCGGGGGCGAGGTAGCTCTTCTCGCCGGGCTTCGCGCCGAACGCCGCGTACCAGGGGTCGAGGTTGCGGACCGTCAGGACGCGCTGGTGGCCCGGCGAATGCGGGTCGGACAACAGCGCCTGCTGGAGCGCGGCGTCGCGGAACTTGGTGCGCCAGACGCCCGCCCAGCCGTAGTAGAAGCGCTGGTCGCCGGTCGTGCCGTCGATGATCGGCGCCTGCTTGCCGCCGAGCGACTTGTGGTACGCGTCGTAGGCGACCGTCAGGCCCGCCAAGTCGGCGATGTTCTCACCGAGCGTCAGGCCGCCCTGGATGTGCTGGCCGGGGAGCGGTTCGTACGCGTCATACTGCTTCACGAGCGCATCGGTGAAGACCTTGAAGCGCGCGACATCCTGCGGCGTCCACCAGTCGGTGAGCTTGCCGTTGAGGTCGTATTTGCGGCCCTGGTCGTCGAAGTGGTGGCTGATCTCGTGACCGATCACCGCGCCGATACCGCCGTAATTGACCGCCGGGTCCGCCTTCGGATCGAAGAACGGCGGCTGCAGGATCGCGGCCGGGAAGACGACCTCGTTCATCGTCGGGTTGGCGTACGCGTTGATCGTCATCGGCGTCATGAACCACTCAGCCCGATCGATCGGCTGGCCGAGCTTCTTCAGGTCACGATCATATTCGAACGCGTTGGCGCGCGACACGTTACCGACGAGATCGCCGCGCTGGATCTGGAGCGCCGAGTAATCGCGCCACTTGTCCGGATAGCCGATCTTCGGGGTGAAGGCGGCAAGCTTGGCAAGCGCCTTGGTCTTGGTCTCGGGCGCCATCCATTCGAGATTCCGGAGACGCTCGCCCATCGCCGCGATGACGTTCTTGACGAGGTCGTCAGCCGCAGCCTTCGACGCGGGCGGAAAATACTTGGCCACGTACTGCTGGCCGATCGCCTCGCCCATCGCGCCAGACACGGTCGAGACGCCGCGCTTCCAGCGGACCTGCTGCTCGGGCGTGCCGGACAGCGTGGTGCCGTAGAACGCGAAGTTGGTCTTGTCGAAATCGCTCGACAGATACGGCGCGTAGGCGCGCAGCACCTTGAGCATCGCATAGTCCTGCAGGACGTTGATCGGCGTGTCGGCGAAGACCTTCGCCTCGCCCGTCACTGCGCTCGGCTGTGCGACGAGATAGAACGGACGGCCGGTGACGCCCATCGCGGTCATGTACTGCGCCCAGGGGAAGCCGGGCGCCTTCGCGGCGAAGTCGGCGGCGGTCCATTTGTTGTAGGTCTTGTCGGCGTCACGGCTCTCGATCCGCGTCCAGTGCGCGGTCGCGAGGCCCTTCTCCATGTTGAAGACGGCGGCAGCGCGAGCGGCGGCGTTGGGCTCGCCGGCTAGCGTCAGCATCCGCGTCAGATACGCCTGGTACGCGGTGCGGATGGTCGCGAGCTTCGCGTCGTCCTTGAGGTAATAGTCGCGGTCGGGGAGGCCGATGCCGCTCTGGCCGAGGCTGACGACATAGGTGGTCGGATCCTTGTCGTCCTGCTGCACGCCGACGCCGACGAGGCCACCGACGCCCATGCGCTGGAGCTTGGCGATCTCGGTGACGAGCGCGGTCTTGTCCCTGGTCGCCTTGAGCGCGGCGAGCATCGGCTTGACGGGCGTGGCGCCCTTCGCGTTGACCGCGGCCTCGTCCATGAAGCTCGAGTAGAAATCACCGACCTTGTCGCCGGGCGTCTTGGCAGAGACGTCGAGGATCGTGCGGGTGCGTTCGAGCGACAGGTCCTGGAGGACGTGGAACATGCCGTAGGACGAGCGATCGGCGGGGATCGGCGTGGTCTTCACCCAGCCGCCGTTCGCGTAATCGAAGAAGTCGGTGCCCGGCGTCACGCTGGTATCGCGGCCGGCCATGTCGAAACCGAAATCGCCGATCTGCGGCTTGTTGGCGTCCTTGGCGGCGACGGGACCCTTGGCAGCCTTGGCGAGGGTCGGCGACGGGGCACTGGTTTGGGCGAAAGCCGATGCGGCGGACGCGAGCAGGATCACGGTAACAATCGACTTACGCATCAAGAACCTCGGAAAAGATCTTCAGGATGCGGTGTGTTCTACGCCGATAGGACGGTCCGTCAATTCCAACCGGTGTCAAATGTTACGAAACATGACCGACACGATTGTCGTGGCGGTGCCGCCACTTGCGCGCGATCCACAACCGCCAGCCGAGCGCACTGAGCGCATACCCGCCGACCGAACACACGATTGTGATGACCAGCAGGCCGAGCGCGGTGGCGGGTCCCGCCTGCATCAGCCACGGGATCCATTCGGTACGCGCCGCCGCATCCGCAACGGGCTGACCGGGGACATGCGCGTCGAGCCGGAGCAGCGACGACCCGATCCAATAAGCCGCGATCCAGAGCGGCGGCGTGGTCAGCGGGTTGGTGATAAAAGTGGTCAGCGCTGCGGTCGGCACGTTGGCGCGGAACGGCAATGCGAAGATCGCGGCGACCGGCGTCTGCGCGACCGGGATCAGGATGCCCGCGACCATCCCGAGCGCGACACCGCGCGGAACCGACCGGCGGGTGAAGCGCCACAGTTCGGGCGCGAGCACGCGGTGCGCCACCGGACGGAGAAGACGGTTCCGCTCCATCGATTCGCGGGTCGGCAAATTGCGATGCGACCACGCCGCGAGACGCCCGAATATGCTCAAGACGATAGGGTCATCGACACCGGCGCCACGTCGGTTATCCGCGATCCCGCATGATCCGACCCTGCTCGCGCTTCCAGTCCTGTTCCTTCACCGAATCGCGCTTGTCGTGGTTCTGCTTGCCCTTGGCGAGCGCCAGTTCGATCTTCGCGCGACCCTTCGAATTGAAGTAGATCATCAGCGGCACGAGCGTCATGCCCTGGCGCGCGACCGCGCCGAACATCTTGTTGATCTCGCGCTCGTGGAGCAGCAACTTACGAGGCCGCTTGGGTTCGTGGTTGAAGCGGTTGCCGTGGCTGAATTCGGGGATGTTCGAATTGACCAGGACGACGGTCTTGCCCTTCACCTCGGCATAGGCCTCGGCGATCGATCCCTCGCCGCCGCGCAGCGCCTTCACCTCGGTGCCGGTGAGCGCGATGCCCGCCTCGAACACCTGCTCGATGTAATAGTCGTACCGCGCGCGCCGGTTCTCGGCGACGATCTTGGTCTTCTCGAAGGTCGGGGGTTTGGGACGTGCCATGGGACGCGCGATGTAGGAGGTCGCGAGGCTTAGGGGAAGCGGTGGGGTGCTATTCGCGCAAACAAACGCCGTTCTCCTGCGAACGCAGGAGTCCAGGGTTACACGCGGCGGTCTTCGTGATCCTGGGCTCCTGCTTTCGCAGGAGAACACGCAGGGGGTTCAGGCCAGACCGGCGTGCGCCAAGGCGGCATCGACCGCAGCGCGCGAGGCCTCACCGGCGGGGGTCATCGGCAGGCGGAGCGTCTCCGGGAAGCCAGCCCGCACCTTCGTCATCGCGTACTTCACCGGACCCGGCGAGGCATCGGTGAACAGCGCCTCGTGCAACGGATAAAGCTTATCCTGATACGCCAGAGCCTTGACGAAATCGCCCGACTGGCACGCCGCCTGGAACTCGGCACAGAGCTTCGGCGCGACGTTGGCGCTCACCGAGATGCAGCCGGTGCCGCCCATGACGTTGAACGCCAACGCGAGGTCGTCATTACCCGACAGCTGGCAGAAATCCGGTCCGCACGACGCGCGGTGCTGCGAGACACGCGCGAGGACGCCGCTGGCATCCTTCACCCCGACGAACACGTCCGGGAACGCCGCGACGATCCGCGCCAGCGTCGCCGGCTGGATATCCGTCACCGTCCGAGCGGGGACGTTGTAGAGGATGATCGGCAGCGGGGTCGACGTCGCCAGCGCCTCGAAATGGCGGAAGATTCCCTCCTGCCCCGGCCGGTTGTAATAGGGCGGGACCATCAACGCTGCATCTGCACCAGCCTCTTTCGCGGCTCGCAGGTTGGCCGAGGCGACGCGCGTATCGTTCGAGCCCGCACCCGCGATCACGGGCACGCGACCCTTCGCCTGGTCGACGCAGACGCGGACCACATGGAAATGCTCGTCGTACGACAAGGTCGCCGCCTCGCCGGTCGTTCCGCATGCGACCAGCCCCGACGAGCCCTCGGCGATCTGCCACTCGACGAAGTCGCGATAGGCGGGTTCGTCGAAGCTGCCGTCGGCGGCAAACGGCGTGACGAGCGCCGGAATAGATCCTGAAAACATGCGGTGGCCTGCGGTCCTGTTGCGCCGGATGTCTTGCAAAATCCGGATTTCGTTCAGGACAGATACGGGTTCGGGGCGTATGCTGTCCACATGGTAGCATCGATGTTTAAAACGAGCCTTCTCCTTGCAGTCGTGGCGGGGACGGCTGTGTCGTCCGGCGTGCTGGGCCAGGGCGGCGAGCAGACGCTGGATCGCTACAGCACGCAATTGGCCAATATGGGCCCCAATGCGCAGCCAATGGCAACCGACGGCGCGATCGCCTCGACCATCGCGCAGTGGCGCGCGTTGCAGCAGACCGATGCGCTGCCGTTCGACAGCTATGCGGGCTTCCTGATGGCGCATCCGGGCTGGCCTAACGAGACGGCCAACCGGCGTGCGGCGGAGCGCAAGGCGGCGACCGGGTCGCCGACGAGCGTCATCGCGTTTTTCCGTCGTTATCCACCGCAGTCCGCGTCGGGCGGAGTGGCGTATGCGCGGGCTTTGCAGGCGACGGGCGCGCGGGATCAGGCGTATGCAGCGGTGCGGACGGCGTGGCGGAGCAGCGGCCTGACGCCGACCGACGAGGCGATGGTGGTGTCGGGCTTTCCGGGCGCGCTGACGCCGGACGATCAGGATGCCCGGATGGATGCGCTGTTGTGGGCGGGCCAGACCGGCGCGGCGCAGCGGCAACTGGTGTGGACGAGCGCGGCACGGCGGCCGATCTTCGAGGCGCGGCTGGCGTTCCGGACGAATGCACCGAACGCTTCGGACATCTCGGCCTCGACGCAGACCTTGTATGCGAACGACGCGGGCTATGTCGCGGACCGGGCGCAATGGTTGCGCAATTCGGGCGCCAGCCCTTCCGCGCGGGCGTGGCTGGCGCGGCCTCGGTCGTTGGTGACGCGGCCGGGGAATGCCGCCGAGTGGTACGAAGTGCTCGTCACCAATGCGAACGGCGCGGCGAACGACGGGCAGTATCAGGTCGCTTACGACATCGCGCGGCAGATCGACGATGCGTATCCGTATGGCGCGGACATCGCAGCGAAATCCTATGCCGAGCGCGACGAATATACCAACCTCGCCTGGCTCGGTGGACGGGTGGCGATGAAGCAGCTCGGGCGGCCGGCGGACGCGATGACGCTGTTCGATCGGTACGCGCGGGGATCGCGCTCGCCGCAGGTGCGGTCGAAGGGGTATTACTGGGCGGGGCGTGCGGCGGAGGCGGCTGGCTTGGCGCCTCAGGCGGCTGCGTTCTACGGACAGGCGGCCGGGTACCGCGATCAATATTACGGGCAGCTCGCCAACGAGCGGACCGGGCGCGCGCTGGTCGCGCCGCCGTCGGTTGCGTCGATCATCGTCGATCCGGCGACGCGCGCGGCGTTCGATCGGCGCGAGACGGTGCGTGCAGTGAAATTCCTCGGGCAGATCGGCGACTGGCAGGACCAGACCGCGTTCGTCCGCCAGATCGCGGCGGATGCGACGACCGATACCGATCACCTGCTCGCCGCCGAACTGTCGAAGAGCATCAACCGGCCGGACCTGGGCGTGATGGTCGGGCGGAGTGCGCTGGCGAACGGGCTCAGCGATTATTCCGCGGTGGGCTTCCCGATGGTGTCAGTGCCGGCGGGATATGAGGACAACTGGACGATCATCCACGCGATCTCGCGGCAGGAGAGCCAGTTCGATCGCGCCGCGGTATCGCATGCCGGCGCTCGTGGCTTGATGCAGTTGATGCCGGCGACCGCGCGCGAGCAGTCCGGGAAGATCGGGCTGGCCTACAACCAGGCGGCGCTGACCACCGATCCGAACATGTCGATCATGCTTGGCTCAAGCTATTTCCAGCGCGTGTATGCCAATTACGGCAGTTATCCGCTGGCGGTGGCGGCGTATAATGCCGGCGGCGGCAACGTGAACAAATGGCTCCGCGCGAACGGCGATCCGCGGACCGGGGCTGTGGACATGGTCGATTGGGTCGAGGCGATCCCGTACCAGGAGACGCGCAACTACGTGCAGCGCGTGCTGGAGAATGCAGTGGTGTACGACCTGCTGAACCCCGCGCGGGCGAAGAGCCGGGGGGCGGCGCGGTTGTCGTGGTATCTGGGGAAGAACCGGCCGGGTTGAGGTTCGCTACCTTATAAGATTGTTCTCCCGCGAAGGCGGGAGCCCAGACTGGGCTCCCGCCTTCGCGGGAGAACATGGTAGGCAAGCGCATGGATCGCCCCAACTACATCACTCCCGCCGGCTACACGATTCTTCGCGAGGAATATGAGCATTTGCTCGCTGGCGAACGGCCGAAGCTGGTCGAAGTTATCTCCTGGGCCGCAGGTAACGGCGACCGGTCCGAGAACGGCGACTATATCTACGGCCGCAAGCGCCTGCGCGAGATCGACCGGCGGCTCGGCTGGCTGTCGAAGCGGATGAAGGCGGCCAAGGTCGTCGACCCCGCCGCGCAGGAAGACCGCTCGCGCGTCTGGTTCGGCGCCTGCGTGACGGTCGCGGACGAGGATGACGTCGAGCGGGTCCTGACCTTGGTAGGCGACGACGAGACCGACGCGAGCAACGGGCGGATCGGCTGGAACTCGCCGTTCGCGCGCGCCTTGCGCGGCGCTGCGATCGGCGACGTCCGGCGCGTGGACCTGCCCGCGGGCGAGCGCGAATATGAGGTGATGGCGATCGCCTACCCCTGACGTCGCGAGCCCCTTCCGCTCGAACGATCCGTTTCGATTTACGCGAATTGACCTCAGCCCGCCTCCGTGTGACGTTTCGCCAACGCAACGACACCAAGGAATCCGCATGCCGATACCCGCCACTTGGTCCGCCCGCCTGCTCAGCGTTATGCGCATCGTCGTCGCGCTGGTATTCTTCAGCCACGGCATCTCGAAACTCTTCGGCCTGCCGCCGTTTCCGATGCCGATGAACCCGCTGCTGACGGTCGCCGGCGTGCTCGAAGTCGTTGGCGGCGGTCTGCTGATCGTCGGCCTGTTCACGCGGCCGGTCGCGTTCGTGCTGTCGGGCATGTCCGCAGTCGCGTATTTCATGGCGCACATGCCGAAGGGTCCCTTCCCGATCGCCAATGGCGGCGAGGCGGCGGTGCTCTACTGCTTCGTGTTCCTGTACCTCGCCGCAGCCGGTGGCGGCGCGTGGAGCGTGGACGCGGCGCGCGTGCGGGGCTAACCTTGCGCGCATGATCGATACCACAACGCGCAACGTCGCCCTTCTGATCGACGCGGACAATGCGTCCGCGGCGACCCTCGACCCGGTGCTGACCGTCCTTGCCGAGCTCGGCACGGTCAACGTCCGACGGGTCTATGGCAACTGGTCGAAACCCGCGCTGAAGGCGTGGAGCGACATGTCGATCAAGCACGGCATCGAGCCGCAGCAGCAGTTCGACCTGACCAAGGGCAAGAACGCGACCGACATGAAGATGACGATCGACGCGATGGACCTGCTGTTCCGCGGGCGCATCGACGGGTTTGGCATCATGTCGTCGGACAGCGATTTCATGCCGCTCGCGACGCGCATCCGTCAGGACGGCATCCCGGTGTATGGCTTTGGGACGAGCCGCACGCCGGAGGGGTTCCGTCAGGCCTGCACGCGGTTCATCGACGTCGGCGCGTTGAACGAGACGTCGCAGGCTATGCCCGCGCCAGTGCCTGCTCCGGTGGCTGGCGAGAAGCCCGCTACGCCGGCGCCGGTCGCTCGGCCGAAGACCGCGCAGCCGATCGACGAGCAGGTGATCAAGCTGCTGATCGACGCCTATAATGCGGTGAAGCGCGACGAGAAGGGCTATGCGAGCGTCGCCGAACTGGGGCAGCTTGCGGGGAACCGGTCGAGCTTCGATGCGCGGAATTACGGGTTCAACCGGTTGTCGGACCTGATCGAGACGATCCCGAACTTCCAGCATGAGCGCCGCGAAGGTGGGCGCTCGTTCGTCAAGCGGCTGCGGTAGGCCCTTCAAGCCTGACTTAAGGGTGCACCACCCCGGCGGAGGCCGGGGCCCAGTTGGGCAACGCTGCTAACCGAGCTCCGCTATTCGTTGCTGCAACCTTTCCAACTGGGCCCCGGCCTGCGCCGGGGAGGTCGCTTTTCTATGGAAACCGCGGGCTCGAGCCTCACCCCGTCGGCTGCAACCGCCCGCCCGGCTCGCTCATGCCGTGCGCCTGTTCCTCACCCTCGTCGGGCACCACCAGCGCACCTTTCCGCCAATTCCCGTAGCGATAGTACCACGCCGCGATCGCCAGCGTCGTCAGCGATCCTAGCGGAAAACTCCACCACAGCGAATCCGCGCCGAGCCACGGCTTCGCCAGCAGCGCAAAGCCGATCCGCACCGGATACAGCGCGACGATCAGCGCGATCAACGGCGCGATCACCGCGCCGTTCGCGCGGACGGTCGAGAACAGCACCATCGTCATGCCGAACAGGATGAAATTCCAGCTCGCGATCAACTGGATATGCCGCGCGATCGGCAGCGCGGGGCTGGCTGCGCCGATGAACAGCGTCATCACCGATCGGTCGAACAGGATGACCACCCCGACCATCGCCCCGGTCAGCGCGACGTTGAAGAGCAGGCCGTACTTCGTGATGTCGCCGACGCGGTCCCAGCGTCCCGCGCCGATATTCTGTGCCGCCATCGAACTGACCGCCGCACCGATCGCCAGCGCGGGCATCTGGATATAGGTCCACAGTTGCTGCGAGACCGCATAGGCCGCCGCGGTATCGACGCCGAGCCGGTTGACGAGCCCGACCATCGCGAGGCCGGCGGTGGACATGACGAGCATCTGCGCGCCCATCGGCAGGCCTTTCCGCACGATCGTGCCGGTCAGTGCGCGCTCGGGGATCAGGTAGCGGAGTTCGTTGCCGCGTAGCCGCAATGGCAGGTCGCGCTTGTAGATATAGATGATCAGCCCAAGCAACGAGACGTGGCTCGCGACCAACGTTGCCATCGCCGAGCCGGCGATCCCCATCTGCGGGAACGGTCCGATGCCGGCGATCAACAGCGGGTTGAGCCCGCTGTCGAGGATCGCGCTGAGCAGCATGAACCAGAGCGGCGTCATCGAATCGCCGGTCCCGCGCAACCCCATCATCAGCAGCACCATCATCATCGACGCGGGCAGCCCGAGAAAGATCACGCGCAGATAGGCGAGCGCGAGCGGCATCGCGTCGCCGGGGGTGGCGAGCAGGTGCAGGATCTCTGGCGCGAACACCCAGCCGAGCGCGGCGATCACGATCGCGCCGCCGAGGACCAGACCGACCGCCGAGCCGAACGCCCGGCGCGCGCCTTCGAGGTCGTGGCGACCGAAGCTCTGGCCGACCAGGATCGTCGCCGCCATGCCGAACCCGAACACCGCGCCGAAAGTGAGGAACATGATGATGTTGGCGTTCGACGTCGCGGCGAGAGCGCCCTCGCCGAGATAGCGCCCGACCCAGATCGCGTTGATCGAGCCGTTGAGCGACTGGAGGATGTTCGAGCCGAGTGTTGGGAGGGCGAACGCTAGGAGCGTGCGGCCTATGTGGCCGGTGGTAAGATCGCGCTGGCCGGGTTTGCCGCGGGGGCGATCGGGCTTTCCGCTGGAGGGGTCGCGGGGAACGGCGGTGGCTTCGACGTCGGATGGAAGGTCGCTCACACAGTCTCTCCGTCAGGCCGAACTCGGTCAGGCATCCACCGGCGGACGGTCAGGCGCGCTGTCATAATCGACTGCCTAGCCGGGGTGTGAACTCCGGAACAAGCCGGTAGGTCCCGTAAGCCGAACGAAGCGCGCTATGTTTCCCCGCGAAGGCGGGGACCCAGTCTGGGCTCCCGCCTTCGCGGGAGAACAAGATGGC
This sequence comes from Sphingomonas faeni, assembly GCF_040407565.1. Classification (GTDB taxonomy): domain Bacteria; phylum Pseudomonadota; class Alphaproteobacteria; order Sphingomonadales; family Sphingomonadaceae; genus Sphingomonas; species Sphingomonas faeni_F. Next base: position 146,065 of record NZ_JAPZPR010000003.1, on the reverse strand, counting down.
AGGGACATACCCCACGCAGTAGAGCCGCCCCTCCCGAACCGTCACCCCCAGCGAAAGCTGGGGTATCCCGGTTGTTGGTCGGCCGGTGTGGTTACTCACCGGGATACCCCAGCTTTCGCTGGGGTGACGGGTTTGGTTTGTGTGAGACGGCGGTGCGGCACACATTCCCCTCCCGCTTGCGGGAGGGGTCAGGGGAGGGCTCGACGTACGTACTGGCGTCCGGTTTTGAGGCACGCCCCTCCCCCAACCCCTCCCGCATGCGGGAGGGGAGCAGGTTAGCCCAGCCGGCCCAGCGCCGCCTGCAACCGAGCAGCTTCGGCAGCCTTGTCGGCATGATCCGCCTTCGCCTTCTCCACCGCTTCGGGCTTGGCGCGTTCGACGAAGCTCGCATTGCCCAAGCGCCCCGACAGCGCGTCGCGCTCCTTCTCCGCCGCCGCGATCGCCTTGGTCAGGCGGGCGCGTTCGGAGTCGAGGTCGATGACGCCTTCGAGCGGCAGAACGAACGTTGCTTCGTCGACCACGACCTGCGCCGCGCCGCCGGTGGCTTCGCCGTCGGCGTGCGTGACGCGAGCGAGACGCGCGAGCGCAGGCGCCTGGCGTTCCAACCGCGCCAAGGTCGTCGCGTTCGCATCACGGACGTGGAGTGGCAGGCGCGCGCCCGGCGGGACGTTCAGTTCGTTGCGCGCTGTGCGGATCTCCTGAACCAGGCGGATCAGCCAGTCGACTTCCTTGCTCGCCTCGGGATCGAGTGAGCGCGCGTCCGCCATCGGCCACTGCGCGACGATCAGGTCGTGATCGCGCGGGTGGGCGGGGTCGGCCATCGCGTGCCACAGTTCCTCGGTGATGAACGGCATGAACGGGTGGAGCAGGACCAGAATCTGGTCGAGCACCCAGCCGGCGACCGCCTTCGATTCGTCATCGATGACACCGCGCTCGTCGCCGACCATCTGCGGCTTGATGAGTTCGAGATACCAGTCGCAGAAGCGGCTCCACGCGAACTGGTAGATCGCGTTGGCGGCGCCGTCGAAGCGGTAGTCGGCGAGCGCGAGATCGACCGTCTGCACGGTCGCGATCGTCTCGGCGATGATCCACTTGTTGACGGCGAGGTCCGCGCGCGGCGCCTCCAGCGTCGTGCTGGCCACGATGCCGTTGGCCTGCGCGAACCGCGCCGCGTTCCACAGCTTGGTGGCGAAGTTGCGATAGCCCTCGACGCGCTTCTGATCCATCTTGATGTCGCGGCCCTGGCTCTCCATCGCCGCCATGAAGAAGCGCAGCGCGTCGGCGCCGTACTGGTCGATCAGCCCGAGCGGGTTGACGACGTTGCCCTTCGACTTCGACATCTTCGCGCCGTCCGCCGCGCGGACGAGGCCGTGGAGGTAGAGCGTGCGGAACGGCACGTCCTTCATGAAGTGCAGCCCCTGCATCATCATCCGCGCGTTCCAGAAGAACAGGATGTCGAAGCCGGAAATGAGCACGTCGTTCGGGTAGCGGCCGTTAAGTTGGCCGTGGCGGTGTGCCCCCTCCCCGTTCGTGCTGAGCGAAGTCGAAGCACCGGTCGCGGGGGCAGCGCTTGTGGCTTGCCCTTCGACTTCGCTCAGGGCGAACGGGGGTTGGGTGCCGTCCCAGCCGAGCGTAGCGAAGGGCCAGAGCGCGGACGAGAACCAGGTGTCGAGGACGTCGCTATCCTGCGACAAAACAATATTATTCTCGGTTTGATCTGAAAGCAGATCATCACTGAATATGATTTTTCTATCAGTGCCGTAGAATTCCCGCGCTTGCTGCAAAATTTCAGCTTGGTCGACACCCACGAACGCGTGCGGATTGTCGTAACCTACCTTGTAGGCATCGTGCGTTGTACCAGTCGACACGACCGGCCGTTGAGCCAGCGCTCCTAACTCGTTTTTGCTTGGTCCAAACCAAGCCGGAATCCGATGCCCCCACCACAATTGCCGCGACACACACCAAGGCTGGATGTTCTCCATCCAGTTGAAGAACGTCTTCTCCCACGTCTTCGGGACGATATCGATCGCGCCGGTCCGCACCGCTTCGATCGCCGGCTGCGCGAGCGTCTTCGCGTCGACATACCATTGGTCGGTCAGCCATGGCTCGATCACCACCCCCGAGCGGTCGCCATAGGGCGTCTGGATCGTGCGCGGCTCGGCGTCATGCTCTTCGCCGTCCTTGTCGACATGCGCGATCAGGAAGCCTTCGTCCTTGAGACGCGCGACCACGGTCTTCCGCGCCTCAGCGGTCGTCAACCCGAGCAGCTCGGCCGGGATCAGCCCGTCCGAAACCTGCACGACGCGCGCCTTGGCATCGAGCATGTTGAGCATCGACCCGGCGGCCATCCCTGCCCGCTTGCCGACCTCGAAATCGTTGAAGTCGTGCCCTGGCGTGATCTTCACCGCGCCCGAGCCGAGCTCAGGATCGGCATGGTCGTCGGCGATGATCGGGATCAGACGTCCGGTGATCGGCAGCTTCACCTGCTTGCCGATCAGATGCGTGTAGCGCTCGTCCGAGGCATTCACCGCAACCGCCATATCGGCGAGCATCGTCTCGGGCCGCGTGGTCGCGACCTCGATGAACCCCGATCCATCCGCGAGCGGATAGCGCAAATGCCAGAAGCTGCCCTTGATCTCGCGCGTCTCGACCTCGAGGTCGCTGATCGCGGTGCCGAGGCCCGGATCCCAGTTCACCAGGCGCTTGTCGCGGTAGAGGAGCCCCTGCTTGTGCAGGTCGACGAACACCTTCAGGACGGCCTTCGAGAAGCCCTCGTCCATCGTGAAGCGCTCGTTCGCCCAGTCCATCGAGCAGCCTAGCCGGCGGAGCTGCTGCGTGATCTCGCCCCCGCTCTCCTGCTTCCAGTCCCAAACCTTGGCGACGAACTCCTCGCGCGAGAAATCGTTGCGCTTCTGCGGCGGGCTTAGCGCGCCCATCTGCCGCTCGACCACCATCTGCGTCGCGATGCCAGCGTGATCGGTGCCGACCACCCACAGCGCATCCTTGCCCTTCAGACGGGCGTGGCGCGTGAGGATGTCCTGCAGCGTGTTGTCGAGCGCGTGGCCGATGTGCAGCGAGCCCGTCACGTTGGGCGGCGGGTTGACGATCGTCCAGGGCTCGGCGTTCGGACGGTCGGGGCGGAACTGGCCGCTCGCCTCCCAATGCGCATACCAGCGCGATTCGATGGAGGCCGGGTCGAAGGTTTTGGGAAGCTCGCTCATGCGCCGAGCCTTAGCGAGCGTGTCGGGGCTAGGCCAGCCTTTGGCGCGCGTGAGGTTTCGTGGAATGTGCGTAACGGAGCGCCAACCGGCCTACCCACCCCCAGCCCCTCCCTTCCAGGGGGGGGAGCAGGTTGCGTTAGGGCTGCTGGTTCATGATCTTGGCGATCTCGCGCGAGACCATGTCCTCGACCATGTTGGGAAGGTTCGCATCGACCCACTCGCGCAGGATCGGGCGGAGCATCTCGCGGACCAGCCCTTCGAGCGTGCCGTCATTGCCCGTCTCGGGTTTCAACATCATCCGCGTCAACGCTTCGAGCGGCGCGCGCGTTGCAGCCGCGGTCTGGCGCGAGACGATCGGCTCTGCGGCGGGCTCCGCAGACGGCTGCGGCTTGGCGGCGGGCTGCCGGGGTTCGGGCGCCGCGTCGATCGAAGACAGGACCGGGGATTTTGGCGTGCGCGGGGTACGGTCGGCCATCGGCATGGGATCGCTCAGTTCGAGAATTTCGTCGTCATCCGACTCGTCGTCGAGATACGCAGGATCGGTATCGACGCCATGACGATCGACCGGGGCCTGCATCGTCCGCGACGGGCGACGTGGCCGTCCGGGCGTGTCGCCTTCCTCGGCGATGATGCGTTTGATCGACGAGAGGATTTCCTCCATCGACGGCTCGCCGTTCACGTCCCCCATCCGGACCATCCCAAACCCCGTAGCCACGCGCGCCCCTATTGGCGGCTCGGCGCGTCCTTACCTGTGGTTAGAGCGGGGTTCCTGTCAACCGGCGTATCGAGCAACGGATCGGCTTGCGGCGCGACGGTCGCATCCTGCGCCGGCGATTGCGCGGTGCGGGTCGCGACCGGTACGGGCTCGCCGTCGCCGCCAAAGTCCCAGATCTTGTGATGCACGCGGTTGTAGTTCGCGACCGGATCGTAGAGCACGCCGCCGTCGAGCCCCAGATCGCGCGCCTCGGCCTGGCCCATCGCCGCAAGCAGCGCGAAACCCGCGACATAGGCATCGCGGCGCGCGGTGACGAGCGTCACCTGGCTGTTGAGCAATTCCTGCTCGGCGTTGAGGATGTCGAGGATGGTGCGCGTGCCGACGCTGTTCTCGGCACGGACGCCCTCGAGGCTCAGCTTGTTCGCGTTGACCGCGGTTTCGGACGACTGGATCACCTGTTCCGACGAGCGCCAGACGGCATAGGCGGAGCGTGCCTGCGCGATCACGTTGCGTTCGGTGGCGGTGACGTTCTCGATCGCGCGGCTCTGAAAAGCCTCGGCCTGGCGAACCTGCGCGGCAGGGCGCCCGCCCTGGAACAGCGGCAACGTCAGCGAGAGCCCGGCCTGCACCGTCTTGTTCACGTTGGGGAACGAAAGAGCGCTGCCGTCGGCATTCGACGCGGAACCGAGATAGTTGGTGTAGCTGGCGCCGCCAACCGCGCTGATCTGCGGCAGGCGGCTCGCGCGGGCGACGCCGACATCGTAGCGGGTCGCGTCACGCTCCTTGGCAGCGGCGATCAGCACTGGATTGTTGTCGATCGCGACGGTCACCGCCGATGCGGGGCTGTCGGGCAGATGCGGCAATGTCGGTGGCGTATCGAGCGTACCCGCGGGCGTGCCGACGAACCGAATATAGTTTTCACGGCTCGAAATCAGCTGTGCCTGCGCGGACTGGAGCTGCGCGCGGGCCAGCGCGAGCCGCGCTTCGGACTGGGCGACATCGGTGCGGGTCAGGTCGCCGACCTGGAACCGGTCGCGACTGGCCTGGAGATTGACGTCGAGAACGCGGACGTTCTGCGTGTTCAGCCCGACGATCGCCTCGTCGCGGATCACATCCATATAGGCCGCGACGACGTTGGTGAAGAGATCCGCCTCGGTACCGCGCAACGTCGCACGGCCGGCCTCGACACGGGTCTTGGCAGCCGCGACCGAATTGCGGACTTGGCCGCCCTGATAGAGCGGCACGGACACGTTGGCGCGCGCCACTGCCTGCCGCGGCAAGGCGGTAAAGCTATTCGCCGCGGTCACCACGAACTCGGTGTAATCGCCGGTCGCGTTGACCGATGGCAGCCCGGCAGCCCGCGCGATCGGCACGTTCTCGTCGGTGGCGCGCAACGTCGCACGCTGGCCGGTGAGCGTCGGGTTGGTGTTGTACGCCTTGGCCAGCGCCTCGCGCAGCGTTTCGGCACTCGCTGGTGCAGCGATGTAAATCAGCGCAACACCCACGAGCAGGCGGCGGAAGTGGGCGGTGCGCGACATCATGGGGCTCAGAACCTGAAGGGTTTGGGGGTTTCGAAACCCGGCAGGACGACGCATTCGACATCGACGAACGCCACCAGCGCGAACCCGCCCTCTGTCTTGCGCCCAGATGCCAGCCGGGTGAGGCCATGTTCGGCGATACCGGCGGCCACGCGGCCATCGGGGCGGACCTGCGCGATCAGCGCTTCGGGTACCGATTCAACCGCTCCGTCGATGATCAGCACGTCATAGGGCGCGCCGGCCGCATGGCCCGCCTGCAACGGCGCATCGACGATCTCGACGTTGCGGGTGCCCGCCAGCGCGCTGCGCGCCTTGGCCAGCAGGGCCGGGTCGCTTTCGACCGCAACGACCGAGCCGACGATGCCGGCCAGCACCGCCGCGGTGTATCCGGTCGCGCTGCCGATCAGCAGCACGCGGTCGGTCTCGGTGAGATACGCCTCGGTCAGCAGGCGACCGGTCGCCATCGGCAGGTTCGCGTACCGGCCGCCGCCAAGCGGGATCGTCGCATCGCGGTAGGCAAGGTCGCGAACATCCGCGGGCAGGAAGTCTTCGCGCGGCACCCGCGCCATCGCTGCGACGACGCGCTGGTCGTTGACCGCGTTCGTGCGCAACTGGCTCGCGACCATCGCATGGCGCATGGTGGCGAATGCGGATGCTGATCCGTCCACAAAGTCGCGATCGGCATCGCGGTGCGTGGCATCAAGCGTGGCGGTATCGAGATTCATCATCGTCATGGCCCATATAATCGCACAACTGTTTTAGTCGCGCAATACACTTGTTTGCATCGACCTCGCGCGCGCTGATATCGCGCGACCGCGCCGACGCCAAGCGCGGGTTGATCGGAATTCGCCGCCATCTGCGCCGCAATCTAGATGGGAAAGACGCCCCGCCCGCCCGTGTGACACCGAAATGCCGCGGGCGGGACGTCGAGGGTGCACGCGGAATCGCCGGCAACGCCTCTGATACCGGCCCTAGCAAGAAATCGGCGAACCGTCGCCCGAAATGACCCGGCGCTGTGCCTTGACCAGATTCGGGGCGAGGTTCGGGGCGAGGTTCGGGGCCAGATTAGACGCCGGAGTCGGCAGCGGTGCGTCCTCCGCGTCGAGCACCGGGGCGGGCGTATCACCGTCGCGCGCCGGCGCCGTTTCGATGTCGTGGAGGACCTGCGTCGGCGATCCCAGCACGGCATCGCGTGCGCGCAGGCTCGCGTCGAGAAACGGTTTGGCCAGTGCCATGAAGCGGCGCGGCGTCATGCCCAGGAACGTCCCCGAATCGCGCAGGAAATGCGACGCGTCGAAATAGCTGTCGTCGATCGAGGCGTAATCGCTTTGCTCTCCAGCCGCCATCAACCGCAGGAACGACCGCAGGAACCGCGCGCGCATCAGCAGCATCTTGGGCGGAAATCCGAAATGCCGGACCGACAGTCGTCGCAGCCCGTGCGTCGGCATATCGAGGCGGCGTGCCGCATAGCCGATGTCGGTCGGTCCGTCGGTCGCCAGAATGGCCATCAGCTGCCGGATCCGCGGCGCATCGGCATGGGGCGGACCAAGCCGCTCGAGCAGCAGCGCGTCGAGGATCGGCGCGATCGCCGCGTCGTGCTCGGCCGCTTGCAACGCCGACACGAGCCGGCGCGTGAAACTTTGGCCCATCACGTCCTCGAGCGGCACGATCCGGTTGCGGAAGTCACCGGCGGAGCGCCGGAACAGACGCGTCCAGCCGAGCGCGCTGATCCCGAACCCGATCATCACGCCACCCCGCGTCGTCGCTCTGAGCGCGTGGCTGGTCGGGCCGAATAGCGCCGCGACCGGCAGCGGATCATAAGTGCGACGGCCGATCGACACCGCGATCGGCCCGGCATCGATCGCGATCCGGACGTTGGCGGTGGCCGGCAGGAACCAGTCGACTTGACCCGCGCCGTCCGCGCCCGCCGCCCCCGGCCCTTCCGACCGATAGACGTGATAGCCGGTGATATAATCGGCCAGTGCCGCCGCCGGGCGATCGTAGCGGATCGCCATGCCCTCGGGCATCGCGAACACCGCCTCGTCCACCCCCGCCGTGTTCGTCCCGCCTGCAACCCCGTCCGTTTTCAACCGCCCGCCCCCAAGCCGCCATCGCGTATCCCTCGTGCCTTAGGCAAAGAACCGACGGCGCGCGAGTCTTGCATGACCGGCCGTCGCGCCGTCGCGCTGCACGCCGCCGACTTGGCCGACCCGACCGACCCGGCCGACCCGACCGACGGCGTCTCGAACCGCATGGCCGGTGATTATTCGGCCATCTGTACCAATCCCGGTTGACCCCGCCCGAAAAACGAAGCATTTGCGCCGCCTTCACGCAATCGGGGCCCGATGGCGGAGTGGTGACGTAGAGGACTGCAAATCCTCGCACCCGGGTTCGATTCCCGGTCGGGCCTCCAGTTGCTGACCAAACCCTGTGTACTGCAGTCACCTGGGCACCGACCGGCCGCGTCCGTGTACTCTAGAGGCTTCGCCCCTTGGAATGTCCGAGTTTGAGAGGAAAGCGGACGGTCCTAAACGGCTAATTCGCTTCCCGCGTTGGCTTCGAGAATTGATGCTCATTGAAGATTTCGACGGTCGCCCATTCCGGCCCTTCATTCCAAACCGAGACCCAGGCTTCAGGATGAATGTCGATGGAGTGCGGATGTCCATCTTCAAGGATCACAACGGCTTCGCCTCGGACAGGAACCTCGTATTGATCGCAAACTGGCTCAATGAAGATTGTAAGCCGCGTCGACAAATAGTTGCGGATTGGCAGTCGCATTGATTGGCCCCATTCGCTGGATGGCATACCGTGCCGCACGACGGCCATGTCCGCAAATGGGCGATAGCGGAATGTCCGAGTTGGAAGGATAGCCGACGTCAGTCGCTGACCGGCTGAACCTCGGCATGCGCAATCCCGACGCGCCTCAGGAGAGCGAGCGCCCGCTCGGAAACTACCAGTCGCAAGTCGCCCGCCATGCCGAAGTCGTCGACCTCGGGCTTACCTGCGACGACCATCCACCAAAAGCGTGGCAGCGCCTTGTCATCGCAAAGGTCCGTGAACAGGTCGGATCGGGTCACCTCGACATCAGTGAAGCTCGCACCAGAAAGGAGAGCATCGTCAATCTGTTGGCGAGCGGCGTCGGTGACGATGAAGCAGGGTGTCGTTTCGAGAAGAGCGTCGCCTAGCCAGCCGTCAAACTGATAGTTTAGCCGTGTCACGACCAGCCTACCGTCCTCACGGTGAAGCTCGGAGTGCGGGCCTATGCCGCCTGCGACCTCCGGTTCAAGATAGAAGAACATCGAACCTCCCCCGCAGCATCTACTGAATTTCCGCGGTGACTGCTATTGCGCGATTGCGGCAATGAATAGCGTTCGAAACCGGTTCGACACCATACGCGGGATGCGCGTGGATCTCCGCAGTGTTATGACACGGCTACCACTGTGACGTGTTCCGATATAGACCTTGGCCATGGCCCGGTCTGCTGGCTACCCCCGCGCGATCCATACGCGTTTTCGACTCCGCCATTTGCGCTGAGTAACTGCCGGCCGCCGCACCGCAGACAGTCCGCGCTTTCGAAAACTGCGCAGAGGCCATCCGCGGCGATCGGGCACCCGCCTGCACCATGCGAACAAACGCCGTCGTCGGCCAGCCTAGGAGAAAGCGTGCCACGCGCGGATGGCGGCGCGCACGATGCCCCAGCACAGGAACGGCACCATCGGCCAGATCGGCATCGTCGGACGCTTCGCGATCAGCTTGATCGCCAAGGCCACGCATCCGCCGATCGCGGTCCAGAACAGAATCGGCATCACGACGACGCGGAAGATCAATTGCTCCATCCGCCCCTCATACCGTGCCCGAGAGCCGACCGCCCCGATAATCCGCACATGTCCATTAATCCGCAAATGTCCATGCCGGCGCCCAGGTGGCGAACAGCGCGGCCGAGCGCCAGCAGCCGATGCCCATCTCGCCTAGCCAGGATGGCACAGTCCAGTCGTCATCGGTCCGGACCGCAGCGACGCGCCGTATCTGCGTCTTCGACCCTCCATCGAGCGCATCAAAACAGCCAGTAATAAAACCCGACGCATGCGCCCGCGATCAGGAGCCAAATCCAGTGCCGGCCCTTTTCGGGATCGGCGTTTGGGCCGGGGTCGGGTACGCGATCGTTCCATTCGCTCGACATGACTTGTCCTCCCCCCCGCCTTGGCCTCCGCCCTGCCGCAACTGCGAGGAGCCATGAACCCGATACCCGAGCCATCCGGCACCTCGCAGCGACTTCACGAATATCGGCTAGGCTTTCTTCAGCTGCTTGACCGCATGATCCGCAGCCCTGGCGGTCAGCGCCATGAAGGTGAGCGACGGATTCACGCACGAGATCGACGCCATCTGCGCGCCATCGGTGACGTACAGGTTGGACGCGGCATGCGCCTGGCTCCAGGCGTTCAGGACCGAACTGCGCGGATCGCGACCCATGCGAGCGCCGCCCATCTCGTGGATCGCATCGCCGGGGACGTGTTCCTTTTCGGAGCTTGTCACGTTGGTGAGGCCGGCACCCTTCAGCATCGCCTCGCCCTGCGTCCGAGCATCCGCCATCATCCGCAACTCGTTCTCGCGGAAGCGGACGTCGAACCGCACGAGCGGCACGCCGTAGCGATCGACCTTGCTGGCGTGGAGCGAGATGCGGTTATCCGCATAGGGCAGGCATTCGCCGAACGCGCCCATGCTGAACCGCCACGGGGCGTATTTGCGCATGCCGTGCTTCATCGATGCGCCGAACCCGACGGGCGCGGCGGGGTTGCGGTAGGCGCTGCCCTGATAGCCATAGCCGCGCTTGAAGCCGACACCGTCGTCGCCGCCGATGTTGCGGAACCGCGGGACATACACCCCGCCCGGACGACGGCCGAACTCGATGAACTCCTCCATGCCGGCGATGTCGCCCTCGATCCCGACGCGGAAGATGTGATCCATCACGTAGCGCCCGAGCGTACCGCTGTCGTCGAAGTGGCTCCGCTCGCTGCCGGGTGCGCGCGAGTTCATCAGGATCTGCGTCGACGCGATCGCCGAGGCGCACAGGAAGATCAGATCGGCCTCGACCCGCTCCGCCTGCCCGGTCTTCGCATCGATGTAGCGCACCGCCGTCACGCGCTTGCCGGACGCGTCGTAGTCGAGGCTGGTGACGACGGCATCCGATTGCAGCGTCAGCCGGCCGGTTGCGCGCGCCGCCGGCAACGTCACCGCCTGGGTCGAGAAATAGGCGCCGAACGAGCAGCCATTGCCGCACTGGTTGCGGAACTGGCACTTCGTGCGGTTCTGATCCGGCTTGTCCTCGGTCATGTTCGACAGCCGCGTGTTGATCAGCTTGCGGCCGGGGAACTTGGCCTCGAGGCTCTGCTTGAGCCATTTCTCCGCCACGTTCATCGGCATCGGCGGCTGGAATTCGCTGTCGGGCAGATAGGGCAGGTTCTCGCGCGAGCCCGACACGCCGATATATTTCTCGACATAGCTGTACCACGGCGCGACGTCGTCATAGCGGATCGGCCAGTCGCCATCGATGCCGTCGCGCTTGTTTGCCTCGAAATCGGCGGGGCTCCAGCGGAAGCACCAGCGGCCCCAGATCAGCGACTTGCCGCCAACCGCGCCCGGCCGGATCCAGTAGAACTTGCTGCCCTCGTCATAGGCGTAAGGGTTCAGCCGGTCGTCGTTGTGGAACTCGCGGTTGCTGGGCTGGACATAGCCATGCTTGCCGATGAAGTAGTCGCTTTCCATCAACGCCTTGGGCATGATGTTGCGCGCCGGCACCTCGTAGGCGGGCTTGCCGTCATAGGTGTAGCCCTCGCCGTGCTCGACCATCTTGCCACGGTCCAGCATCAGGACGCGAAGGCCCTTTTCGGTGAGTTCCTTCGCGGCGAAGCCTCCGCTTACGCCCGATCCGATGACGATCGCGTCGAACCTGTTGGTCGCAGCCATGATTGTTTCTCCCTGTCGAACTCAGAAACGCAGCGCGCGCAACGTCCGGAAGCTGGTGGTGATGTCGGGCAGATACGGCGCGGGCGCCTCGTCGTTCTCGACGTAGAAATGCTGCACGCCGGCGCTGCCCTTCGCCTTGAAGAGCGCGGCGAAGTCGATCGTGCCCTGCCCGACCGCGGTCATGCTGCGATCCGCGCGCATATCCTTGACGTGATAGGCATAAAGCCGCTGCGACAGCCGATCGATCAGCGTCTTGGGATCCTCGCCGGCATGCGCGGCCCAGTAGAGGTCGAGCTCGAGCTTCACCAGCGCAGGATCGGTTTCCTTCAACAGCCGGTCGTACAGGCTGACACCACCCGGCTTGGTGGTGAATTCGAAATCATGGTTGTGATAGGCAAAGCCCAGCCCTACTTTTTTCAGGTCCGCAGCGATGCGGTTGAAATTGGGTAGCGCCGCCTGCCACGCCTGTTCGGTGCGATGCTCGGCGGTCATGTAGGGCAGCACGACCGTCGTCGCGCCAAGCGTCTTGGCCATCGTCACAGACTGGTCGAACCGCTGGAGCAGTGCCTCGTAGCTGATGTGCGCCGAGGGCGCCTTGAGGCCGAGCCGGTCCATCGTCTTGCGCAGCATCGCATGGTCCATGCCGTCATAGCCGCCACCGCCGAACTCGACCTCGCGGTAGCCGATCCGGGCGACCGACTCGAGCGTGCCGACCGGGTTCTTCTGGAAGAGCTCGCGGACCGTGTAGAGTTGCAGGCCGATCGCCTTCAGCTGCGCGGCCGAGGCTGGCGCCCCTCCCACGACCGCAAGCGCGGCGACGGCCCCCGTGCCGACAAGCAGGTTTCTGCGGGTGAGGATCATGCGGAATACACCTTGTTGACCTGAGAATAGGGGAATTGACCGTTATATTCGCCCGGCACCGGCAGGTATTCGCGCTCCTGCGTCATGCCGATTTCGGACGTGTAGTAGCCGGTGACGACGAGCTGCCGGAACGCCTCGAAGAAGACGCCGCCAGAGGGGATCTGGTCGTTCATCGCGAGCGTGAGCAGTGCGTCGTGCTGCGCCGCGGTCGCCTTTGCGCCTGCGACCTTATAGTCCTTGAGACTGCGCGCCTCGATCGCGTCGAGTCCTGCGAGGATCGGCACACGATCGGCGGGCGCGGCCCAGTCGGCCAGCAGTTTCTCGATATAGGCCGGGACCCCCGCAGCGATCGCGCCCGGCGTATCGGTAGTAGGCAGGACGCGTTCGCTGAGCGCGGTCATCAACGCGCGCTGCGGGGCTGTGAAGACCGCGACGCTCGGTGGCCCCTCGCTGATGACCGGGATGCCGGCCGCGGCACCTGCTGTTGCCGCGACGCCGGCCGCGCGGGCGATCGGCGCATACAAGGCCGTGCCGAACATCGCGACGACACCGGCCAGTGCTGTTCTGCGGTCGATCATTTACCGTCCTTTCCAAGATCCTGCGCGATCGCCGCCTCTGTGAGCGGACGGACCCAGATGTTGCGGAACGACACCGGCGAATCGTGATCCTGGAGCTGGATCGGCGCGGCATCGGCGTGCGCGGTGTAACTGGCGACCTTGCGCCAGATCGTCGTGCCGAGCATCGCCTGATGGTTCTGGACGAGCACGCCGTTCAGCAACGCGGTGACATAGGCCGGGCGGAGCAGGCTGCCGTCGGCCGCGAAGCGCGGGCGTTCGAACACGATGTCGTAGGTCTGCCATTCGCCGGGGCGCCGCGCGGCGTTCACCAGCGGTGGCTTCCAGCCATAGACCGCGCCGACGGTGCCATCGGCATAGGTCGGGTTCTGGTAGCCGTCGAGAATCTGCAGTTCGTAGCGCTGCATGAACCAGATGCCGCTGTTGCCGCGATCCTGCGAGGTCTTGGTCGGCGGGTTGGGCGAGCGGAATTCGAGATGCATCTGCACGTCGCCGAAGCTCTGCTTCGAGACGAGATTGTTCTCGCCACCGCTCTTCGCACGCGAGGGGATCGTCAGGACGCCCTTGTCGATCGGCCACGCGATACGATCGGGCTTCCAGGCATCGAGCGAGCGTCCGTCGAACAGCACGACCGCGTCGGCGGGCGGACCGCCGGCGGTGGCAGCGGGCGCAACGACCACCGACGCGGGTCGGTCGGAATCATGAACGTGCCATTTCCCGCCGGGCAGCATCGGCGTGTCCTTGAAGCCGGGCTTCTCCTGCGCCGCGACCGGCACGCTCATCGCCGCTACGACGACGCCAGCCATCACAAATTTTTTCATGCTTACCCCTCTCATGCCGCGTCGATCGCGCGATAGGCGGCGATCAGGCGGTCCTCGCCTGCGCGTCCGGTGACCGAATTGCCGTGTTCCATCCCGATCACGCCGGTGTAGCGTTGCGCCTTCAGCCATTTCACGATCGAGCTGTAGTTGATCTCGCCGGTCGACGGCTCGTTGCGGCCCGGATTGTCGCCGAACTGGATATAGCCGATCTCGCTCCAGCAGGTTGCCAGCGTGGGGATCAGGTTCCCCGACTGGATCTGCTCGTGATACAGGTCGGCAAGGACTTTCACCGCCGGGCTGTTGGCCCCGCGCGCAACCGCATAGCCCTGCGAGATCGTCTGCATGTACACGCCGGGATGGTTGGTCCGCGTGTTGAGCGGCTCCATCACCATCGCCGCACCCGATGGCGCGACGATATCGCCGGCGCGGCGCATCGCGTCGATCACGCGCGCGGTCTGAATATCGACCGGGACCTTGGGGTCCATGAACCCGGTGACCACGGTCATCCGCTTTGCATTCAGCCGCTTGGCCACGTCGACCGAGGCGCGGATGTCGGCGAGGAACGCCTCGCGCTCGGCGCCGTCGTTCGCGCCAAGCAACGGCCGCGACTTTGCCCATTTGGGCATGCTGGCGACGAACACGCCCATCGTCATGCCGCGCTGCGCGAGCGCCTTGGCCATGCTCTCCTGCTGCGCGACCGGGCGGGCGGCGGCCTCGTTATCCTCCCAGGCGGTGAAACCCTGGTCGGCCGCGTAGGCGATCTGCTCGAGCAGACCGCCGCGGCTGGGAAAACTGCCCTCATGCGGCGCATAGGCGAGCGAGAAACGCGCCGCGTTCGTGCCTGATCGGCGCTGACCGACGGCCAGCGCCGGCACCAGCGAAGCGGCGGCCCCCGCAGCCAGCAGCGTTCGGCGCGAAAGCGTCATGCGCGGCACGCCCTCACTTCGCACCCTCTGCTTTGAGGTACGCGATGATCGCGGCGCGCTTGGCCGCATCCGGCGTGGAGATCGGCATCCGCGTACCCGGCACCTTCTTCGACGGCGCGGCGAGATACTCGTCGAGCGTCTTGTCGTCCCAGCGCAGCTTCGACGCCTTCAACGCGGACGAATAGTTGAAACCGGGCGCCGCGGCGGCGGCGCGTCCGGTCACCCCGTACAGGTTCGGGCCGACCCCGTTCCGGCCGCCCTTGGTGACGGTATGGCAGGCCTTGCACGCGCCGAACGCTGGCGGCGGCGCGGTCTGTGCGGTGATCGGCGCGCAGATTACGGCCAGCGCTACTGCGGAGATGCTACCCATGCCGAGGCACATGAAACGCTTCATTTCTTCTCTCCCGAATCGATCATTGTCCATTTCCGGTCCGACGCAGCGTTGGCGATGACCGCCTCGATGAACCGCATCGTCCGCAGTCCATCGGTCACACCCGGATACCAGCGTTCGTCACCATCCCCGCGGGCTGCCGAGGCGAACGCGCGGTAGAGGTTGGCGAACGCCTCGATATATCCCTCAGGATGACCCGCCGGTGTACGCACCAGGATGGCGGTGGCGTCGAGCATGCCGGGGCCACCTGTCCGCACGATCTCGGCCGGTCGGTCGAGCCAGCGCAGCGTCAGCGTGTTCGGCTCCATCTGCGCCCATTCCAGCCCGCCACGCTCGCCGTAAATCCGCAGCTTGAGCCCGTTCTCCTCGCCCGCCGCGACCTGGCTCGCCTTGAGCACGCCGCGCGCACCATTCTCGAACCGCAGCAGCGCGCTGACGTCGTCGTCGAGCCGGCGGCCCGCGACGTGCGTCGTGAGATCGGCCGACACCGCGTCGACGCGCAAGCCCGACACATGCTCGGCAAGCTGGAAGGCGTGCGTGCCGATATCGCCAAGGCATCCGCCAAGCCCGGCGCGCGCGGGATCGGTGCGCCACTCGGCCTGCTTGTTGCCGTCCGTGTCGATCGGCAGGCTCAGCCAGCCCTGCAGATATTCGACCTGCACCAACCGGATCGCCCCCAGGTCGCCGCGCGCGATCCGAGCCCGCGCCTCTTCGATCAGCGGGTAGCCGCTGTAGGTGAACGCCAGCGCGAACTGCCGACCGCTGGCCTTGGCGGCGGCGGCGATAGCCTCCGCCTCGACGACGCTCATCGCCATCGGCTTTTCGCAGAACACGTGGAAGCCGGCGTCGAGCGCGGCGATCGCCATCGGGGCGTGCAGGTAGTTTGGGGTAACGACTGCCAGCGCGTCGATCCGTTCGTCCGCGGGCAACGTGCGTTCGTGCGCGATCATCGCGTCGAGCGACGGATAGACGCGCTGCGCATCCAGTCCGAGCAGATCCCCGGTCCGCGTGTTGCGCCCGGCATCGGTGCTGAACGCGCCCGCGACCAGATCCCAGTCGCCGTCGAGCGCCGCCGCCATGCGGTGGACAGCGCCGATAAACGCCCCCTCCCCGCCACCGGCCATGCCCAGACGAAGCCGACTCACGCCTGCTCCTCCGACAGTCCGAGCAGGTTGCGGATCGCAGCCCTGTCGATGCCGCTGGCGGCGAAATCGTCGAACGGGCGCTCGGTCAGCCGGATCATGTGATCGCGGATGAACGGCGCACCTTCACGCGCCCCGTCGTCCGATCGCTTGAGCGCGCACTCCCATTCGAGCACTGCCCAGCCGTCATAGCCATATTGCGCGAGTCTGCTGAAGATGCCGGAGAAATCGACCTGCCCATCGCCGAGCGAGCGAAAGCGCCCTGCCCGGTCGACCCAGTTCTCATACCCGCCATACACGCCGGTTCGCCCGGTCGGATTGA
The DNA here is from genome assembly GCF_040407565.1 of Sphingomonas faeni. GTDB lineage: Bacteria > Pseudomonadota > Alphaproteobacteria > Sphingomonadales > Sphingomonadaceae > Sphingomonas > Sphingomonas faeni_F. The sequence goes on along the minus strand of NZ_JAPZPR010000003.1, from coordinate 129,589 downwards.
ACTCGGCATCCTTGACGTGGAAGCACGAGATCCGCTCGTGATAGCGGTCGATGAAGTCGAGATAGTCGAGCTGCTGCAACACGAAATGCGACGGATCGAACAGCAGGCGCGCACGCGGATGGTTGTCGACCGCGGCAAGAAAGCGTTCCCACGTCGCGCCGTCATGGAGATCCTCGCCCGGATGCACCTCGAACGCGCAATCGACACCCGCCTCTTCGAACACGTCGAGGATCGGCGTCCAGCGGCGCGCGAGTTCGGCAAACGCCTCCTCGATCAACCCGGCGGGGCGTTGCGGCCAGGGATACACGTACGGCCATGCCAGCGCGCCCGAGAAGGTCGCATGCGCAGACAGCCCGAGATTGGCGCTGGCCCTCGCCGCGAGCTTGACCTGCTCGACCGCCCAGAGCTGGCGCTCGGCGGGCTTGCCGTGAACCTCAGGCGGCGCGAAGCCGTCGAACAGCGTGTCGTACGCCGGGTGCACCGCGACGAGCTGGCCTTGCAGATGCGTCGACAGTTCGGTGACTTCGATGCCGTGCTCGGCGAGCGTCCCGCGAAGGTCGTCGCAATAGGTCTTGCTCTCCGCGGCGAGCTTCAGGTCGATCAACTGCGCGTTGCACGGGATCTGGACGCCGACATAGCCGAGGCCAGCCGCCCATTCCGCCAGCCCGTCGAGCGTATCGAACGGGGCCTCGTCACCGAGGAACTGCGCGAGGAATATCCCGGGGCCCTTCATGCCGGTCATGCTGCGATCTTCCTGGTGTCGTCGCGAAACGTGAACTGGAACAGCAGCGCGATCACCGCGGCGGCGATCGCGGGATACCACCACATATGCTGCCAGTCGGCGATGGTCGGCGCAGCGGGCAGCTGCGCATACAGCAACGCACCGATCTGCGAGCCGAGCAGCATCCCGACGCCGTAGGTGAACAGCGTCAGCATGCCCTGCGCCTGCGCGTTGACGCCCTTCGGCGTGGCGATCGTACCGGTATAGATCGCGCCCGCGACGAAGAAGAAATCGTAGCACACGCCGTGCAGCGCGACGCCGAGATAGACTGCCCAGATCGACGAACCGCCGTCGCCGATCGCGAACAAGGCGTAGCGCAACGCCCATGCCGCCATGCCGACCAGCAGCAGCGGCTTCACGCCGAACCGACGGTACAGCCACGGCATCGAGAACATGAAGACGAGTTCGGACATCTGCCCGATCGCCAGCGTGCCGCCGACGTTGCTGATTCCGGTCGCGCCGACATAGGGCGAGGCATAGGCATAATACATGGCGAGCGGGATCGAGATCAGCGTCGCGCAAGTCATGAAGATCAGGAACGAGCGCTGCTTGAGCAACCCGAACGCCTCGACGCAGAACACCTGGCGGAGCACGCTCTCGTCGCGCGGCGCATCCGCCGTCACGTTCGGCAGCGTAAAGCTGTAGAGGCCCAGCGCGATCGACACGACCGCAGCGACGCGGAAGATCTCGGGGCTCGCCGACAACCCTGCCCAGCCGATGATCAACCCTGCCGTGATCCAGCCGAGCGTGCCGAACGCGCGGACGAACGGGAATTTGTCGGTGCGCTCGCCAAAGCTCTTCAGCGCGATCGTGTTCGCAAGGCCGACCGTCGGCATGTAGAGGATCATGTAGCACAGCAGCAGCCAGACGAAGGTCCCGCCCTTCTCCGGTGTCACCAGCGACGGCAGCACGAACAACAGCACGCCGCCGATCAGGTGCAGGATCACCATCAGCATCCGCGGAGCGACGTAGCGCGCCGCCGCCATGCCGAGCAGGAACGAGCCGACGATCGATGCGATCGGTCCGACCGAGAACGCGTTGCCGATGAGGTTGCCGATGCCGACCGTCTGCATGACGAGACCGAGAGTCACCGTCCAGGCGCCCCAGACGAAGAACTGCATGAACATCATCGCGCTAAGGCGACCCGTCAGCATGCCGCCCGCCGAGCCCGTCATTCCGGGGTTCGATCCATCGTCTGCAAGCGCCATCCGTCACCTCTCCGATCGCAGTTGCCCTGCGTGTCTTGATCCAAGGCTACGGAGCCCGCGCCGCGATGTAAAGGATTACATTCGATCGCTATCGACACCGCGGCCGACGCGATCCATGACGGTCCGATGCCGACGATCATCGAAGTCGCAGCGATGGCGGGCGTCTCTACCGCAACGGTATCGCGCGTGCTCAGCCGCCCCGAACAAGTCTCCGAAGAGACGCGACGACGCGTGCTCGAGATCGTCCACACCTCGGGCTACGCGCCCAACGTCGCCGCCCGGAGCCTGCGGACGCTGAGGGCCGCCAAGATCCTGCTGACCGTGCCCGACATCTCCAACGCGTTCTTCGCCAGCGTCATCCGCGGTGCCGAGGAAGCGGCGCGCGATGCCGGCTATTCGGTAGTGGTCGGCGACACGCGCCATGACCCGGCCGTCGAGGATCAATATGCGGACATGCTGTCGCGCCGCGAAGTGGACGGGCTGATCTTCCTCGGCCACCGCCTGCCCGCCCGTCTCGCGGCGCTGCTGGCGCGCAAGGGCGCCGCCGCGCCGATCGTCAATGGCTGCGAATACAGCCCCGAGATCGGTGTCCCCAGCGTCCATATCGACAATGCCGCGGCGAGCGCCGACGCGATCGAGCATCTGATCGCGCTCGGTCACCGCGCGATCGGTGTCATCACCGGCCCCGAGATCAGCCCGATCAGCCGCGATCGCCTCGCCGGGGCGATCGCCGCGGCGGAACGTCATGGCCTGGGCGATCGCCTGCTCGTGCGGATCGGCGACTACGCGGCCGAATCGGCGTTCGAACGCACCGCGGACCTGCTGACGCGGAACGTGACCGCGATCTTCTGCTTCAGCGACGAGATGGCGATGGGCGCGCTCAGCGCGATCGGCGACGCCGGCCTGTCCTGTCCGGGCGACATCTCGGTAATGGGCTTCGACGACCTGCCGCTGGCGCGCTATTTCCAGCCCGCGCTGACCACGATCGCCCAACCCAAGGGGTTGATCGGCCGCCGCGCGGTCGAACTGCTCGTCGATATCCTGCGCGGCGTCGAAAGCCCGTCGCAGCAGGTGACCTTGCAGCACGAACTCGTCGTACGGCGCAGCACCGCCCCCCCCGCCGAGTGACGTTCGACGAGGCCGCCGACCCCGTCGGACGGCCATCATTTCTGGGCCCTGAACTCCGTCGCGCGGGTCGCATGCGCTTCGGCGGTCAGCACCAGTTCGGCCGCGAGCAGCGCGCCGTCCTGGTCCTGCGCCACGGACGTGCGCTCGACGATATCGGTGATGAACTGCGGTCCGAACGGCAACGGCACCTTCGAGCAATCGAGGTAGCGCATGCCCTTGCGATCGGCGATGAACAGGTGGTTGCCGCCCGGCCGCCCGGCGATATCGACGTATTTGCGCAGTTCGATATAGCCCTCGGTGCCGAGGATGAAGAGGCGGCCGTCGCCCCAGGTCGACAGGCCGTCGGGCGTGAACCAGTCGACCCGGACATAGCCCGTGCCGCCGTCGCCCTGCAGCATCATGTCGCCGAAATCCTCGAACTTGGGATGCTGGGGATTGCCGAAATTCCCGGTTTGCGACGCCAGCACCTTCGCGCGCTTGCTGCCGGTCAGATAGACGAACTGGTCCGCCTGATGGCTGCCGACATCGGTGAGGATGCCGCCGTTGCGCGCCGGGTCCCAGAACCAGTCCGGACGGCTGGGAGCGGACAGGCGGTGCGGGGCCAGGTTGATCGTCTGGATCACGCGACCGATCGCGCCGTCATGCACCAGCTGCCCGGCCATGACCGCGGCGGGCACCTCCAGTCGCTCGGAATACATGATCGCGAACTTGCGACCGGTTTCCTTGATCGTACGACGCACCTCGGCGAGCTGCTGCAGCGTCGTCACCGCCGCCTTGTCGCTCAGATAGTCCTTGCCCGCGCGCATCACCCGGATGCCGAGCGGTGCACGGAGGGCAGGAATGGCGGCGCTGCACACCAGCTTGATCGCACGATTGTCGAGGATCTCGTCGACCGAGCGCGCGAGCGGCACGTCGCCGTAACGCTTGCGGAACATCGCGATCTGCTTGGGGTCGGTGGCGTAGAAGGTCGTCAGCACACCGCCACCGCGCACGACCGCGTCGGTGATGCCGAAGATGTGGTTGTGATCCATCCCGATCACCGCGAACGGGACGCGGTATTTCGCGTCCGGGGCGGCGCGTGCCGGCGCGCCCTCGGTCGGCGCATCGCCACGCGTGGCGGATTGCGCGAACGCATCGGCGGCGATGCCGGCGGCAAGGCCTGCGGACAGCCCGAGAAGTGCGCGTCTGTTGGTATCGGTCACGACTATTTCCCCCTCAAATTGCGACCAGAGACGTCGGCCAGGTCAGTGCGGTACCGCGATCCATCGCCTGTTCGCCGAGCAGCGACGCGACGCTGGCGTTATAGGCCTGCGCCAACAGGCCGGGCAGCGGCTTGCCCGCGCGGACGGCTTCGCCGAACCCCTCGAACTGGAGCAGCGTCTCGTCATATTCGCCCCAGCCGAGCGACTCGCCCGGCGTCGTGACGGGCAACTCGGGGAACCACGTCGCGCCACCGATCGGCACGGTGCGCTTATGCCCGCGCGCCACGTCCTTCTGCATCCGCTGGAGCGCGAGCACCTTGGCCGGTATCTCCTGGTAGATCCGCCCGAGCTCGGGCTCGATCGTGCCCTTGCTGCCCTGGATCTGCTCTTCGCAGCCATAGCGCGCGTTGTTCAGCAGCGAGGTGTAGATCAGTTTGCGACCGCCCGCATATTCGTAGATCAGCGCGACATGGTCGTAGACCTCGCGACCGTCTTTCCAGAAGCAGAGGCTGCCCGAGCCCATCACGCGGGTCGGCACGGCATCGAGGAACCAGTTGCCGACCTGGAGCTGATGCGTCGCCAGTTCGGTCATCAATCCAGCCGAACTGTCGCGGTACAGGCGCCAGTTGATCTGCCGGTCGGTAGCGTCGGCCGGCACCGGCCGGCGCCAGCTGTTGTTGCGGTGCCAGCTGGCGCGGATCTGCGTGATCGACCCGATCTCGCCCGCTTTCGTCCGGCGCAGCGCATTGAGATAGGTCGGGTGGAACATCCGCTGGTGGCCGATCTGCAGCACCTTGCGGCTGTCCTGCGCGCGCTTCACCATCGCGCCGCAATCGGCGATCGTCCGCCCCATCGCCTTTTCGCACCACACGTGCAGGCCCGCGTCGAACGCGTCGAAGCTGTGCCGCGCATGCCGATCGAGCGGTGTCGCGATCACCACCGCGTCCAGCCCGCCAGCGTCCAGCATCGCGCGGTGATCGGCGAAGGTACGGGTCGTCGCACCGACATACGGACGCGCCTTCTCCAGATGCGGCGCATAATTGTCGCAGATCGCGGCCACCATGCAGTTGCGCGTCTTGGCGATGTTCTGGATCAGCGTACGACCTCGGTCTCCGGTGCCGATCACGCCGATCCGGATCCGGTCGGTCTTCGACGGCGCCGCGCCGGCCGCGGATACCGCCCAGGGCGCCGCCGCCGCCATTCCCGCGCTGGCCGTCGCGACCAGCACGCGATCGAGGAACGATCGCCGGCTCAGCTCGAAATCCGTATCGGTCATCACGCATACATCCTGGTTGATCGGGCGGGCGATGCCGCGTCCTCGGATAGATCGAACAGGAAACGGGTTTTCGCCCCGCCCTGCAACAATCGCTTGGCATGGTCGTCGTCGGCGACCAGCAGCGCGGTACTCATCGCCTCGGCGCGCGCCCCGAGGCGGTCGACCGCCACCGTACAGCGCGCCGCAGTGACCAACGTCCCGTCGGCTGGCCGGATCATCGCCGCGCGGTCGGGCGCATGGACCCCTGCCCCCACGGTCGACGATATCGACAGCGACTCGTCGGTGAGGTCGAGCTCCAGCAGCGTCTCGCCGGGGCGCAGCGGATGCGGGATCGCGAACGGCCAGCCGCCACCCAGCGGATGCTCGCCGACCACCGCGAGCGAACTCTCGCCGGCCGACAGGCACGCCGACCGGACACCGGCCGCACGCAACGCCGCGCAGGCGCGGTCGAGCGCGAAGCCCTTGCCGAACCCGCCGAAATCGAGCGCCAGGGGCCGCATCGCGGTGATCCGCGCGGCGGTCCGGTCGAACACGAGATCGCCCCACCCTGCCCCGGCGAACCGACGATCGGCCGCCGGATCGAACAGCCCCTCCGTCAGCGCATGGACCGCGTCGATCTCGACCAGCGCCGCGAACAGCACCGGGTCGTCGATCGCTGCGCTGCCGCCCGCCATCAGCGCCTCGTTGAGCGCGGTCGTCGCCGAGGGACGGTGGATCGTCAACGCGTCGTCGACCGCCTCGATCGCACGCCGAGCGGCCGACAGCGCGTCGTCGTCGCCGCTGCCGAACCGGTGGAGTTCGACGCGCGTGCCCATCGCCAGGAAGCGCTCGACGTCTGCCGCGATCGCCATCGGTCTCAGGCCTTGACCTCCCAGCCGGGTTCGTAGGCGACCGACCACAGCTTCATCGCCTCCGCGCCCGCCGGCTTGCCGGTCTTCGGATCGATCGTCAGTTCGCTGTTCGTGCGATAGGCGATGTTGCCCAGGTGACAGAGCGTGGTGCTGATATGCCCCTCGGCGATCGGCGAGGCGAGCGCGCTGGCGCGGCCGCGGATCACGTCGACCAGATTGCCGGCATGATAGACATCGAGGATCCCCTCGCCGACCGTGCCGGTGGTTTCGGAGGTGGCGGCGGCCATGACCTTGCGCAGCGACTTGCCCGCCAGATCGTACAGTTCGAAGCCGTTGCGATCGACCACCGCCGATCCCTTGGTACCGAGCAGCAACACGCCGCGGCCCCGCCCGTAGGTCAGCATCGAATTGCAGCTCTGACCGTTCCAGCGGATCGCGCGATCATTGTCGTAGAGCAGGTCGAGGCCGAGCGAATCGTACATTTCCCAATCATCGCCGCGGTGGAAATGCTTCGCGCCCTGCGCGATCACGGTCTTGGGATAGGTCAGCCCCATCAGCCAGCGCGCGACGTCGAGTTCGTGCATCGCGTTGTTGCAGAGCTCGCCGGTGCCGTATTTCCAGAACCAGTGCCAGTTGTAGGGCACCAGGTTCGACCGATACGGGCCGCGCGGGCGTGGCCCCTGCCACATATCCCAGTTCAGATTGGCGGGCGGCGTCGCGACGTGCCCGTTGCCGATCGAGCCGCGATTGTTCGCATACCAGGTCTGCGCCTCGTACACGTCGCCGAGCTCGCCGGCCTGGACCAGTGCCAGCAACTGCTTCGTCTCCGGGCTGGACCGCTGCTGGTTGCCGACCTGCAGCTGGCGGCCGGTCCGCTTCTGCGCCGCGATCATCGCCTCGCCTTCCGCCGGCGCGATGCCGATCGGCTTCTCGCAATAGACGTGGTGGCCGGTGTTCATCGCATCGATCGCGAGCTTGGCATGCCAGTGATCCGGCGTCGCCACGGTGACGATGTCGATCGCCTTGTTGTCGAACATGCGGCGGTAATCGCCCTCGGTCGTCGGTGCCGGATTGCCGCGCGCGGTGAACTGCGCCGCGCGCTTGGCCAGCACGTCGGAATCGACATCGCAGAAATGCGTGATCGCGACGTTGGGCAGTTTGGTGAAGGCGCCCATGTGCGCCTGCCCGCGCCCGTTCACGCCGACGATCCCGACGCGAATACGGTCGTTCGCGCCCTTGATCTGCGCATAGCTGCGCGCGCTCATCGCCACGCCCAGCGCGGCGCCGGCACCCGTCATCATCGTACGGCGGTCTAGCATCGTCCCATCCCCCTCAGAGTTCGCGCAGCTTGATCGACCGGAAGTCGACGCGGTTGCCGTGATCCTGCAACAGGATCGGCCCCTGCTGCGCTTCGCCGAACTTCGGCCATTTCGCATATTTGCTCTGCGCGACCAGCGCGCGGAAGGCGGGCGATCCGCGCTCGTATTCGACGACCTTGAAGCCGTTCAGCCAATGCTCGACATGCCGACCGCGGACGACCAGCACCGCGCGGTTCCATTCGCCCGGCGGGTTGACGCGCTTGCCGGGGCTGTCGGGATCGGAGAGGTTGCGGGCGGTGATCAGGTCGTAGAGCGAGCCGATCGTGCGGTTGCCGTCGCGGCCCATCTTCGCATCGGGATGGCGCGCATCGTCGAGCAGCTGATATTCCAGCCCGATCGCCGATCCTTCGCCTTTGAGCAGCGTCGAATCGACGAAATACTTGATCCCGCTGTTCGCACCCGGCGTCAGCCGGAAATCGACCGAGAGCTCGAAATTCCGGTAGTCGCGCGTCGTGACGATATCGCCGCCATTGGTCGACTCGGCACCCCCCGCGCCCTCGACGGTCAGCAGGCCATCGGCGAGCGACCAGCCCTTCTTGGGAAACGCCGGTCCCTTGGCGCTACGCCAGCCCTTCGTCGTCTTGCCGTCCCACAGCAAGGTCCAGCCTTCGCGCTGCTCGCCCGCCGACAGCCGGTTGGGCAGCCAGCCCTGCTGATCGATCCGGGTCGCGGGCAACGCGAAGCGCGCGGCGCCGTCGGTGATCATCCGCACGTTGCGGAACCGTGCTTCGGGATGCCGCGCAGCCTCGGCGTCGGGAATGGCGTGGACCTGGAAGGCGATGAAGCCGAGCGCATCCATGTCGTCGACGACGTCGGCGGCCGGCACCCCGTTGATCCATGTCCGCAACCGCGTGCCGATCGCCTCGACGCGGTAGTGATTCCAGTCGCCCGAGCGGAAGGTCTGGCGGGCGGCCTCGTTGCGGCCGAGCGTATAGAGCCACTGGCGACGCTGCTCGTCGTACAGCCCTGCGCTCCAGCGCCGCGACGACGGATCGATCTCGGCCTGATAGCCGAAGACGACGCCGTTGCGATAATCGGGCCGGCTCTGGCCGCGGATCATGACGCCGGAATTCAGCGCAGGATCGGTCTTGGCATCGAATTCGAGGATGAAGTCGCCATACTGCGCGTCGGAGACCAGCCAGCTATTGGTCTTCCCCGGCTCGGCGCGGCCGACGAGCTCGCCATTTTCGACCCCGTAGGTCGCGTTGCCGCCGGTCGCGTGAAAGCCGGCAAGACCTGCCCGCGGCGTCACGTCGCGCCACGGCGCCTTCTGTTGCGCCTCGGCCTTGGGCTTCCCTTGCGTCGCTGCCGGCACCGACGACAAGGTCGCAAGCGGTGCCGCGATCAAAGCCAGAATTGCGAGCTTTCGAGCCAAAGCGCTTCCCCTTTTTATCTTTTCTGCAAGACCGGGGCGGACATCGTCCCACCGGACGAAGCCCGGTCTTCTCGCATCGTTTGCCGTCGGCTTGTCGCGCCGGTTCGGCCTCTCCTGTCCAAGGCAGTAGATTGTGGTCGGGCCACATGCAATAGGATTGTAAGACATTTTAATCGGATGGTAACGCGGACTGGACTTAGGTCCACCTTGACGATTGCGCGCGCAACGCAAAGGACGATCCGGCACACGGGGATTTCGGGCGGCCGTTCGGCAAGGGCCCTTGATACAAGCGAGGACGGCGATGAGCGTGGTTGAAGGCGGCGGCAAACTCTACCGAAAAATCGTGCAGGCGATCATCGCCGACATCGCCGGCGGCGCGTTTCCGGTCGGCTCGCGGCTCCCCGCCGAACGCGACCTGACCGAACGCTTCCAGGTCAGCCGCCCGACCGTCCGCGAAGCCATGATCGCACTGGAAATGAAGGGTCTTGTCGAGGCGCGAAAAGGCTCTGGCGTGTTCGTGCTCGCCTCGTCCACCGTCGATGAGGACAAGGAACTCGATATCGGCGCCTTCGAGATCATCGAAGCGCGCCGGCTGCTCGAAGGCGAGGTCGCGGCGGTCGCGGCGACCGAGATCGACGAGGCGCACCTGCTTGAATTGCGGGAGCTTTTGACCGTGATGTCGAAGGAAGATACCGCCGCCGCCGAGGCGGCCGATCGTCGTTTTCACATCGTGATCGCCGAGGCCACCGGCAATGCGGTGATCATTTCCGCGGTCACCGACTTCTGGGACATGCGCTTCCGCTCGCCGCTCGCGCGCGAGGTCCTGTCGAAGGCCGGCAGCCTCGGCACGCAGAATCGCATGGACGAGCATGGACGGATCCTGAGCGCACTGGAAGCCAGGTCGCCGATCGATGCCCGCAACGCGATGCGCGATCATCTGTCGCGGGTCATCGATCACCTGCTCGAGGTGACCGAAACCGAAGCCGTCGAACGCGTCCGCGCCGAAGCCAGCCAGCGCCGCCGCGCCCTTGCCCGCCGCTCGGTCTGATTCGCACGAGGCCGGGATTGCCGGAGTTCGTTTGAGATTTGGCGCTCGGCGAGGTTGAGGCTCTCGGGGGGCGAACCTTACCAAAGCCGCACGGAACCGTGCTTCGCGCGGGAGTTGTCCGACCAATATCCCGCTATTGTCATGGCGATTTCTACCTGCTACCTGACGGTTCAAGCTAACAGATTATAAGTTGGCGCAAGGACATTCAGGCGGCGGGCAACCCGTACGCCTATGCCTAAAGGGAGCGGGGATATGAGCTGCAAAAGCTTCGACAAGCGTCGACTGTTAATCTCGACCAGTCTCGTCAGTCTGTTGATCGCGACGCCGGCCTTCGGTCAGCAATTGACCACATCGGCAGCGGCGCCTGCGACGGGCCCGATGGCCCCGCACGACCAGCCAGCCACGTCTGAGACGCCCACCTCCCAGCCCAGCACCGGCCAGCCCAGCACCGCCCAGACCGACACGGCGCCCAGTCAGGCGGATCCCCAGGAAGCCGACATCGTCGTCACCGGGTTCCGCGCCGCGCTCACCAACGCGCTGAACCAGAAGCGCCGCGAGACCGCCGCGATCGACAGCATCGTCGCCGAGGACATCGGCAAGTTTCCCGACTCCAACCTCGCCGAGTCGATGCAGCGCATCCCCGGCGTCGCATTGTCGCGCGGCGATGGCGGCGAAGGCCGCAACATCTCGGTCCGCGGGCTCGGCGCGCAGTTCACGCGCGTCCGCATCAACGGCATGGAAGGCGTCAGCCAAGTCAGCGGCACCGATATTCGCGGCGGCGTCGCAACCGGCCGCTCGTTCGATTTCGTGACCTTCCCGACCGAGATCTTCTCGGCATTGTCGGTCCGCAAGACGCAGTCCGCCGACGTCGAGGAGGGCTCGCTCGGCGCGACCGTCGATCTGCGCGCACCCAAGCCTTTCGACCAGAAGAAGGATTTCGTCTTTTCCGCCACCGCGCGCGGGATCTACAACGATATCAGCAAGAAGGCCGATCCGCGCCTGTCCGCGCTGGTCTCGAAGAAGCTCGGCGACACGTTCGGCGTGCTCGGCAGCGTCGCCTATTCGAAGCGGCATATCGAGGAATACGCGTATTCCGCCGCCGATGTCGTGCCGAGCACCCTCTACGGCCAGGCACAGCCGGCCGGCACCGCCAACGCCGGCGTCATCTTCCCGTTCTGCACCCCGATCGGCTATAGCTACAAGGGCGCCCCGACCACCAGCCCGGTCGGCGGCTACACCCAGCCGAACGGCGTGCCGATCGGATCGGACGCCAACAATTGCAGCACCGGCAACCCGCGTACCAGCACGCAGGCCGCCTATGACTATGTCATGAGCCGCACCGGCGTGAACGGCCGCCCCGGCGGCGGCGTGTTCCTACCACGCTTGCCGCGACCCGCAAAAAGCCGGCAGGAGCAGGAGCGGCTCGCCGGCACGCTGTCTCTGCAGTGGAAGCCCACCGACCGGACCGACATCTCGATCGACGGCCTGTATTCGCGCTTCAAGGTCGACCGCCTCGACACCTATTTCGATGCGCGCTCGTTCGGTCGCGCGATCTCGAACAACGGCCAGCCGCTGACGTCGGTCCGCGATATCGAGGTCGATAGCAACGGGTCGCTGGTCCACGGCCTGTTCGACGGCGTCGATCTGCGCTCCGAGATGCAGAACGAAAAGTTCACCTCGACGTATCGCCAGGTGAACCTCAACTTCGACCACCGCTTTTCCGATACCGTCCGGATCTTCGGCCTCGCCGGCATCAACCAGTCGAAACTGGACGTCGATCGCCTGCAGGTCGCGATCGATTCGAACGACAGCCGCAATTTCGCGATCGATTTCCGCGACAATCCCGACATTCCGAAGATCGACTACGGGATCGACACCACCAATGCCGCGCTGTTCCAGTACGGGCCGCCGCTGGCCAATGGCGACCAGCGTGGCCAGTTGTCGAACTTCATCCGCCGCAACACGATCACCAGCAAGACGTTCGATCTGAACGGCGAATGGGAAGCCGCGCCTGACTTCACGATCCAGGTCGGCGGCCAGTATCGCACCAACAAATACACCGCGCGCGAACGCCAGCTCGCCACCAACACGCCACTCGCCCTGCCGGCAGGCGTGAGCTTGGCAAGCCTTACGACCACGACGACAGGGATCGGCAAGAACCTCGACGGCCAATTGCAGGATTTCGTCTCGGTCGATCCAGACAAGTTCCGCGACGCAGTCAACCTCTCGAGTTACGCCTATTGCAGCATCGAGTGCGCCAAGGGCACGTTCGGCGGCGTCTACGAGAAATATGGCTCTGGCTATGCGATGGTGAAGTTCAACACCGCGAACAGCCTCCCCTTCGCGCTGCGCGGCGATGCCGGCGTGCGCTACATCCATACCAAGCTGGACACCTATGGCCCGATCACGTCGGCGGCGCCGGCCGGGGCGCTGTATCCATCGCGCTTCGTGATCTCGCAGGTCAACCGCAGCTATGAGGATTGGCTGCCGTCGGTGAACCTTGCGCTGGACATCACGCCCGATCTCATCGCCCGTGCGTCCGTCGCCCGCGTGATGTCGCGTCCGGCGTACGGGCAGCTCATCCCGGCGGGCTCCGCAAATCTGGTCATTCAGACGGCATCGTTCAGCAATCCGTTCCTCGAGCCGATCCGCGCCAACACCTTCGACGCGGCGCTCGAATGGTATTTCGCACCCGGCTCGCTGGTTTCGGTCGCGTATTTCTACAAGAACATCGAGAGCTACATCCAGACCACCAGCCAGCAGGTTGCGTTCCAGGATATCGGCCTGCCGCTGACCCTGCTCAACGGTACGCAGCTGCGGCCGAGCGACATCTTCACCGTCCAGCGCAGCAACAACACGCCGGGCGGCCCGCTTCGCGGCTTCGAGGTCAACGTCCAGCTGCCGTTCCGCTTCCTGCCTGGCGCGCTTAGCAACTTCGGCGTCCTCGGAAACTTCACGCGCGTCCGGTCGAACATCAACTACGTGATCTCGCCGACGCTCTCGCGGACTGCGCCGTTGGTCGGCCTGTCACCCGAAACCGCAAGCGGCACGCTGTATTACGAGGACAAGAAGTTCAGCATCCGCTCGACGGTAAACTACCGCGCTGCGTTCCTGACCGCCGTGCCGAGCGGCTCGGTGGACGCGGACTCGACTTCGAACGCAAGCTCGATCTTCGTCGATGCGTCCGCCTCGTACAACATCAACGACAGCATCAAACTGATCGCCGAAGTGTCGAACATCACCAACGAGTCCAACCGCCTGACCGTCGACACGGTGCGCGAGGATCCGCTGTACACCTCCTATTTCGGTCGTACCTACGCGCTGGCAGTCAACTTCCAGTTCTAGGTCGCGGTCACGATGTCCCCTGGTCGGCGTGGTTACCCTCATGGCCGCCGCCGACCGCAGTCTGAGGGCGCCGAGCGACTCCGTACGGCGCCCTCCTTTTTTCCAGATTCGGTCCGCCACGGGCTATCGATAGTTCGACGTCTCCGGCTGAAAACCCACGGAAAACTAGTATTTTCTTGAATTGGCCTTACCATTTTTTGCAGCTGGCCTATCATATCAACGGTCGCTAGATAGCCAATTGGCCGGCCCGAACGGGCAACGACCGATGTGGCGTGAAAGGGTGCTGACGCATGATGATGACTGAGACGATGCGCTGGTTCGGACCCTCGGATCCGGTCAGCCTGCGCGATATCCGGCAGGCCGGCGCCACCGGCATCGTCACCGCGCTGCACGACATCCCCAATGGCGAGATCTGGCCGCAGGCGACGATCGCGGCGCGCAAGGACATGATCGAGGCCGCCGGGCTAACCTGGGCGGTGGTCGAAAGCCTTCCGGTCCATGACGCGATCAAGACGCGCGGCGCGGACTGGGACCAGCTGATCGCCAACTACCGCGAAAGCCTGGCCAATCTCGCGGCCTGCGGCATCACCACGATCACCTATAATTTCATGCCGGTGATCGACTGGACCCGGACCGACCTCGCGTGGGAAATGCCCGACGGCGCGCTCGCGTTGCGGTTCGAGATCGAGGCCGCCGCGGTGTTCGACCTGCATATTTTGCGCCGCGACGGGGCCGACCGCGATTATTCGCCGGCGCTGGTCGCACGCGCGGCGCGCCGGTTCGAGGGGATGACCGCGGAGGATCGCACGCGCCTGGAGCGCAACATCATCGCCGGACTGCCGGGCAGCGAAGAGACCTTCACCGTCGACCGGTTCCGCGAGGCGCTGACGCACTATGACGGCATCGATGCCGATACGCTGCGCGCGAACCATGTCGCGTTCCTCGAGGCGGTCTGTCCGTTGGCGGACGATTTGGGCGTGCACCTCGTCGTCCATCCCGACGACCCGCCATTCGCGCTGTTCGGCCTGCCGCGCGTGGTCAGCACCGAGGCGGACATGACGGCGTTGTTCAACCGCGTCCCCAATCGCTCCAACGGCCTGTGTTTTTGCGCCGGCTCGCTCGGCGCGCGTGCCGACAACGACCTGCCCGGCATGATCGAGCGGTTCGGCACGCGGATCGGCTTTCTCCATCTCCGCTCGGTTCAGCGCGAACCGGACGGCGCGTTCCACGAGGCGGCGCACCTTGCCGGCGACGCCGGCATGGTGTCGCTCGTCGCGGCGATCCACGATCTGCAGATGCGCGAAGGACGGTCGATTCCGATGCGGCCCGATCACGGTCACCAGATGCTCGACGACCTGACCAAGCGGACACTGCCCGGTTATTCGCTGCTGGGCCGGATGCGTGGCCTTGCGGAGCTTCGCGGTCTGGAACGCGGGATCGCGCATGCGGCCGGTCTCGCTCGCCGATCCGCGGCGACCTGAACGATGACCCGCCCGCTCCTCCTCTCTCCCGATCGCCTGTTCTCGAGCGACCCCGACCAGCGATCGATCGCCCGCGCTCTCTATGCCGAGATCGCCACGCTGCCGATCGTGTCGCCGCATGGCCATACCGATCCGCGCTGGTTCGCGACCAACGCACCGTGGACCGATGCCACGAGCCTGTTGCTCGCGCCCGACCATTATCTCTACCGCATGCTCTACAGCCAGGGCATCGACCTCGACCGGCTCGGTGTCCCCTCGCGGGACGGCACCCCAAACACCGATCCGCGCGAAGCCTGGCGGACGCTCGCCAGCCATTACCACCTGTTTCGCGGCACGCCGTCGCAGCGGTGGCTCGATCACGTGTTCGCCGAGGTGTTCGGGTTCGACGTCGCGTTCGACGCGTCGACCAGCGACCTGTTCTTCGATCGGATCGCCGAGCTGCTCGCCGGCGACGCGTTCCGCCCGCGCGCGCTGTTCGAACGGTTCGGGATCGAATTTCTCGCGACGACCGAGGGCGCGGACGATCCGCTCGAGGCGCATCATGCGATCCGCGCGTCGGGATGGCAGGGTCGCGTCGTGACGACCTATCGGCCCGACGGCGTCATCGACGTCGAGCACGAGGCATTCCGCCCGACGATGGAGCGGTTCGCCGCGCTGACCGGAGAGGACGTCTGGACATGGTCCGGCTATCTGGCCGCACACCGCGCACGCCGCGCCGCGTTCCGCGCGGCCGGTGCGACCGCGACCGACCACGGCCACCCCACCGCCCGCACCGCCGATCTCGATCCCGGCGCTGCGGCAGCACTGTTCGAACGCGTGATCGCGCCGAACCCGACACCGGCCGATGCCGAACTCTTCCGCGCACAGATGCTCACCGAGATGGCACGGATGTCGATCGACGACGGCATGGTCATGCAGATCCATCCGGGCAGCGTCCGCAACCACAATGCGCGGCTGTTCGGCACGCACGGGCGCGATCGCGGGGCGGATATTCCGGGGCGGGCGGACTTCGTCAACGGCTTGCGGCCGATGCTCGATCGCGTCGGCAACGACCCGAACCTGACGATCATCCTCTTCACGCTCGACGAATCGACCTACGCGCGCGAACTCGCGCCGCTCGCCGGCCATTATCCGTGCCTGCGGCTCGGGCCGGCATGGTGGTTCCATGATTCGCCCGAAGGCATGCGGCGCTTCCGCGAGATGACCACCGAAACCGCCGGCTTCTACAACACCGTCGGGTTCAACGACGATACGCGCGCGTTCCTCTCGATACCTGCACGGCATGATGTCGCACGCCGGGTCGATTGCGCCTTCCTCGCACGGCTGGTCGCCGAGCACCGCCTTGCGGATTGGGAAGCGGCAGAGCTGGCGCACGAACTGACCGTCGGACTGGTGCGTCGGGCCTATCGACTTTGACGTCGTCCGGCTTGCGACCGGCATCGGCGGAGATCGGCACACGATAACAAGCGGGCACACCGCAGGGAGAGGTAGCGTGGACGGTTCAAGAGAAGCGACGGGCCCTATACCGATCAGCCATGCGCCAGTAAGCCCTCCCGCGATCCGGGCTGGCGGCAATGTCCGCTGGGTCATCTGCGCGCTGCTGTTCTTCGCCACGACGATCAATTACATCGATCGGCAGGTCATCGGCATCCTCAAGCCGACCCTCCAGAGCGAACTCGGCTGGACCGAGATCGACTATGGCATGATCGTCTTCTGGTTTCAGGCCGCCTACGCGATCGGCCTACTCGCCTGCGGACCGGTGATCGACCGGGTCGGATCGAAGCTCGGCTATACCGCGGCGATCACGCTGTGGAGTTTCGCCGCGCTGTTCCACGCGCTGGTCCGCAGCCCGAGCGGGTTCGCCAACGCGCGGTTCGCGCTCGGCCTCGGCGAGGCGGCCAATTTCCCGGCCGCGATCAAATCGGTCGCCGAATGGTTTCCCAAGAAGGAGCGCGCGCTCGCCGCGGGTATCCTCAATGCCGGCGCCAATGTCGGCGCGATCGCGACGCCGATCGTCGTCCCCGTCATCGCGATCAACTATGGCTGGCAGGCCGCATTCATCGTCACCGGCATGCTCGGCTTCATCTGGCTTGCTGCCTGGCTCGCCTTCTACCGCGCGCCGGAGCGCCACCCCCGCCTCTCGGCGCAGGAACTCGCCTATATCAGGGCGGACCAGGACGACGAGGTCGGCGCCGCGCCGATACCCTGGCGCAAGCTGTTCGGGCACCGGGGCACCTGGGCGTTCGTCACCGCCAAATTCCTGACCGACCCGGTCTGGTACCTGTTCCTGTTCTGGCTGCCGGACTTCTTCGCCAAGCGGCACGGCCTCGACCTCAAGACGTTCGGCCCGCCGCTGATCGCGGTGTATCTGCTGGCCGACATCGGCAGTATCGGCGGGGGCTGGCTGTCGTCGGCGCTGATCAAGCGCGGGTTCGGGGTGAATGCCGGCCGCAAGCTCGCGCTGCTCGCCTCTGCGATCCTGGTGCTGCCGATCATGTTCGCCAGCACCGTCTCCAGCCTGACCGCCGCCGTCGCGATCATCGGCCTGGCCGCCGCCGCGCATCAGGGCTGGTCGTCCAACCTCTACACGATGGTGTCCGACACCTTCCCCAAAAGCTCTGTCGCGTCCGTCATGGGCATTGGCGGCGCGGCCGGTGCGATCGGCGGGATGATCATGGCGCGCTATGTCGGGCAGGTGCTCGAGACGATCGGCAGCTATACGCCGGTGTTCGTCTGGGCGGGCGGCGCCTATCTGGTCGCACTGCTGATCGTGCATCTCCTCGTGCCGAACCTGGACCGCGTCGCGGCACTGCGGTCGGACGACGCCGGGTCTCGGTAAGGCGGTGGCAGCCGTGGCAGCGGGCGGATCGTATGCGAAGTCCGTCTGATACAGCGCGTGCGCCAACGCGCTGTAGCCACGCCAAACTTTGCCGGACCGACGGCTTCACGCGAGTACGCTATCGATCGTGAAACGTAAGAAACATGACAAATTTGTTAGATTGATAGTGACTCGCAACAGCGATTAATCTAGGGACCCGCCGACAAACGGGGGTTCAGTATGAGTTTATGGAGCATTTTGCTGTCGAGCGCAGCGCTGGTTGGGTCACCGGCATCCGCCGCTGCGCCAGCCACGTCTGCTGACGTCGCAGCCCGGCCCGACGTGGTTGAAGACCCGGACGACGCACAGAAGGCCGACGAAATCCTGGTGGTCGGCAAGAGCTACGGCCGCGCGGTCGGCAAGACCGTAACGCCGCTGAAGGACACGCCCAACACCATCACCGTGATCGATCGCGAACAGATCGAGGCGCAGAACCTGTTCACGCTGGAGGACGCGCTAACCGCGACCAACGGCATCACCGTCAACGGCGTCGGCAGCGAGGATCCGTCGTTCTTCTCGCGCGGGTTCGCGATCACCAACTACCTCATCGACGGCGTGCCGACGTTCGCGTTCAACTTCCCTTCGGCCGTGCCCGACCTGTTCTTCTACGACCGGCTCGAAGTAATGCGCGGCCCCGCGGGCCTGTTCAGCGGCTCGGGCAATCCGGCCGGCAGCATCAACATGGTGCGCAAACGCCCGCTCGACGCGTTCAAGCTGCAGGCGAGCGCGGGCTACGGCACCTATGACAATGCCCGGTTCGAACTCGACGTCTCGACGCCGATCGGCTCGAAGGCAGGTTTACGCGTCGGCGCGATGGCGCAGGACCAGGACCAGTTCTTCGATACCGCGCACCGCAACCGGGTCGGTGCCTTCGCGGTCGGTTCACTCGAGATCGGCGATCGCACGACGCTGACCGTCGGCGGCAATTACGATCGCTTCCGCCCGGCGGTCCAGTCGGGGCTGCCCGGCATCATCGGCGGCCTCGACGGCAGCGACGGGCAGTTGCTCGACGTCAAGCGCTCGACCTATCTCGGCGCCGACTGGAACCGGTTCAATGCCGAGACCTGGACAGGGTTCGCCGAGATCACGCACAAGATCAGCGATCGCTGGACGCTACGTGCGACCGGACTGTTCACCGACGTCGATCGCGTCGACATCTACAGCTATATCGGCAGCCAGCCGGTCACCGCGACCAACGGCTCGACCAGCCACATTGCCTATCGCGGCGACAGCAAGCAGCAGACGCGCTCGTTCGACTTCAACGGCATCGGCAGCTTCCCGCTGTTCGGGCGCGACCAGACACTGATCCTCGGTACCGATTACCAGGCGAGTTCCGGCACGTCCTACGCGACCCGACTGTCCAACTATGCGCGGATCGACGTGTACAACCCGGTGTCGCCGTTCGAGCCTCCGTTGAACCCGTATGGTGCCTCGCCCTATTATCCGGTGCAGGGCAGTGGCGCGACCTGCCCCAATACCAGCACCGCGATCGTCCCGGCGCCGGCGAATTGCGTGCTGCAGGTTTACGGCGGCACCGCGACCGACGTCGAGCAATACGGCCTTTACGGGCAGATGCGGCTCAGCCCGGTCGCAGGCCTCACGCTGATCGGCGGCGGTCGCATGACCTGGTGGGAGACCACGTCGACGACGCTGCTGACGCCGAACGGCGTCCTGCCACCGCCGACCCATTACGGCATCGACAACCGCTTCACCCCCTATGCCGGCATCGTCTGGGACGTGACGGGCGACCTGAACGTCTATGCGAGCTACGCCGACAGTTTCACGCCGCAGGCGGCCTCCGTCGGCCGCTCGCGCCCCGATGGCGAGCAGGTCAGGCCGCTGATCGGCGCGCAATATGAGGCGGGAACCAAGCTTTCCCTCATGAACGATCGTTTGCTGCTGTCCGCCGCCGCGTATCAGATCACGCAGACCAACCGGCTGTTCAACGACCCCGACATCGCGACGATCGTGCTGCAGACCGGCAAGGTCCGCGCTCGCGGTATCGAGGCCGAGGCGTCGGGCGAGATCCTGCCGGGCTGGCGGATCAACGGCGGCTACACCTACACGAAGACGAGGTATCTGGAGGACCAGACGACGTCGAACGAAGGCCTGCCGCTGGTGCCGATCGTGCCGAAGCACATGATCAAGGCGTTCACCAACTATGCGCCGGTCGATGGCGCGCTGGCGGGCGCAAGCCTGGGTGGCAGCCTGACGTGGTTCAGCGGCACCTATGGCGGTGTCGCGGCGGGGGTGAACGCCAACGGCTCGTTCCGTCCGTCGACGATCGTGCGGCAGGGCGGGTATGCGGTCGTCGACCTGCGCGCCGGCTACAAGCTCAACGAGCAGGTCGGCGTGTCGGTCAACGTCGCCAACGTGCTCGACAAGAGCTATTACGCGCGGATCGCCGCGACCGGTCGCGGCAATTATTATGGTAGCCCGCGCACCGTATTCGCAACGCTCAGGTACAGCTTCGAATGAGCGCGGGCCGATGAGTGCGGGTGACGCACATGCTCGCGCACGCTGGGCGCGGCGCGGCGATATCGGCCTGCGCGTCGTCGCCGCGGTGCCGCTCGGCTATGCGACCGCCAGCCTGTGGGCGATGGCGATCGCCCGGCTGCTGCCCGGCGACCGTGCCGAGGCGAGCGTCACCGCCTCTCTGATCGCGCTCGCGCTGTGCGCGATCGCGGCGATGTGGGCGTTCGCCGCGCGGAGCGGCTGGCGGGCGCTGTGGACGCTGCTCGTCGCGGCCGGCGTCGCCGCTGCGATTACGTGGATCTCGATCGACGCAACGGGGCGGTTATGAGCAAGGGTTTCCGGCAATCGCAGGCGTTCCTGCACACTTGGTCCGGGCTGCTGCTCGGCTGGATCCTGTTCCTGGTGTTCGTCGCTGGGACGATCGCGTTCTGGCGCGAGGGGCTCAACCGCTGGATGCGCCCCGAACTCGCGCGGATCGCGCAACCGATGCGCGTGCTGGCAGGATCGCAGGCTTTCCTCGCGAAGAAGGCGCCCGACGCCAAGAGCTGGTTCATCCCGGTGGTCGACGAACGCGCGCCCGGCGCGCAACTCTTCTGGGTGCCGCAACCCAAGCCCGGCGAGGGGCGCGGCCGGCGCGGCGGCGGCGGACGGCGCGGGCGCGGCGACACGCAGGCACTGATCGGTGCTGACGGCCAGGTCGCGCAGGCTCGCGAGACGCGCGGCGGCGAGTTCTTCTACCGGTTCCATTTCGATCTCCAGTACATGCCGGTGATCTGGGCGCGGTGGCTGGTCGGCTTCGCGACGATGATGATGCTGGTCGCGATCCTCAGCGGAATCGTCACGCACAAGAAGATCTTCAAGGATTTCTTCACGCTGCGCCGCGCGAAGGGCCAGCGCTCCTGGCTCGACGGGCATAACGCGACCGCGGTACTGGCGCTGCCGTTCCACCTGATGATCACCTATACCGGGCTGGTCACGCTGATGGCGCTGCTGATGCCGTGGGCTGTCGTCGCCAATTACACCGACGAGCGCGCCGTATCGGCGGCATTGTTCCCCACTGCGGCGGACATCGAGCGCACCGGGCGCCCCGCCCCGCTGGTCGACCTGCGCCGCATCGCCGCCGATGCCGAACGCCGGCTGGGTGCACCGGCCAGCTTCATCGACGTGAGCAATCCCGGCGATGCCGCCGCCCGCGTATCGATCAGCCAGAGCGCGTCGTCGATGTTGTCGGCGCGCACGCCGCGGCTGACCTATGACGGCGTTTCCGGGCGGCTCGTCTGGCAATCGCCCGCGCCCGGTGCCGCCGCCGAAACCGCGGGCGCGATGATCGGCCTGCATGCCGGGCGGTTCGCTGGCTATGGCGGGCGCTGGCTGTATTTCGTGTGCGGGATCGCCGGCACGCTGATGGTCGCAAGCGGCCTGGTGCTGTGGACCGTCAAGCGCCGCGAGAAACTGCCCGACCCCGCCCGGCCGCATTTTGGCTTCCGGCTGGTCGAGCGGCTGAACGTCGCGGTGATCGGCGGTTTCCCGCTGGGCGTCGCGTGCCTGCTCTGGGCCAATCGCCTGCTGCCGGTCACGCTTGGCGGTCGCGCGGGATGGGAGGTGCACTGCCTGTTCATAGCCTGGGGCGGGTCCGCGCTGGCCGCGTTCGTCCTCAAGCCGGCAAAGGTCTGGCCTCTGCTGTTCGGCGCGACCGGCGTGCTGCTGACCGCTTTGCCGGTGTACGATATCGTCGCCACAGACCGCGGGCTGTTCGCGGCGCTGGCGAGCGGCGACGGGATGATCGCCGGGATCGACGTGACGATCGGGCTGTTCGGCATCGCCTTCCTCCTGCTCGCCCGCCGCGTCGCGCGCCATCGTCCGGCGGCGAAGCGCGTCCGCAAGACGCGGGTCCCCGCCCCCGCGCAGGCCACCGCGATATTGGAGCCAGCCGAATGAGCGTCGTCACCCTCGTGCTGGCGATCATCGCCTTCACGCTGCTCGGCCTCGCCACCGACGCGCATCATCGCCGCCGCTTCGGCCACACGCCAGCCCAGGCAAGGCGCAAGCGGCTGCGGACCGGCGGTTGGATCGCGCTGTTCGCCAGTACAGTGCCGGCGATCCTCGCACGCGGCTGGATCTTCGGACCGATCCTGTGGGCGGCGGCGATCATGGCCAGTGCCGGCATCGCCTTCCTCGCGCTCAACCTCGTCCCCGCCAAGGCCGATCCGCGGCCAGTGCGCCCCTCCGTCTAAGGACCTTGCCGATGCGTTTTCCGATCCTCGCCGCGATCGTCTCCTGCCTGCCCGTCGCCGCGCAGGCGCATGAGATCTGGATCGAGCGCGACGGCGACGGCCCAGCGCGCATCTATCTAGGCGAACCGGGCGAGCCGATCCTGCCCGGCGGCGACCCGGAATTCGCCAAGCTGAAGGCGCCGCGCATACTGGCACAGCCCAACGCCGCGATGACCCGCCGCGCCGGTTTCCTCGAAGCGACAGTCCCGGCCGGCGACGTCCGCGCCTGGGACGATTCGGTGTTCGCGCCGTGGGGCGAGGACGGCGAGAAGGAAGGCGTCGTCTATTACGCGCGCGCCGGACGCGCCGAGACGCAGGCCAGGCTGCCGTTCGAACTGGCCCCCGTCACCGCAGGCGGATCGCGGTTCGTCCTGACCTACGAGGGCAAACCGTTAGCCAACGCCCCGGTCACGCTGTTCGCGCCCGATCGCTCGAAGACCGAACTGACCACCGACGCCGCCGGCAACCTGGATACCGGCACGGCCAAGCCCGGTCGACATCTCCTGGTCGCCAGCAAGAAGGAGGTCGGCGCCGCGTCGCTGCCGGGCGGCACCGTCCAGACGCTGTACCGGATCACGACGACATCCTACGTCGCCCGGTGAGTGCGCCACTCCAGTTCGGCTGATCGTCGACGCCATTGGCGGTGCATTAAGGTTGCAGCTCTTTAGTCTGCCACCGTCGATCGCGCCGGCAGCTGAACGGTAGGTGCCCGGATAGAAACGGAACGGTCCCGCCAAGCCGCACACTCATGTCCACCTTGCGGCTTTGGCGCCGAAAGCGCACCAACGGCGTCCGAACACAGGAGAGAGCGATGTCCGTAAAAGTTGTTGCGCTGGTCAGCGTCAAGCTAGGTCACGACGATGCCTTCGTCGATGCCGCCAAGATCTGCGTGGCGGCGTCGCGCGCCGAACCCGGCGTCCTTCATTATGAGTTGTGGCGCGAGACCGACGGCGAACGCCGGTTCGTGTTCAACGAACTGTACGTCGACGACGCCGCGGTCCAGCAGCACATGGCATCCGACCATTTCAAGGCGTTCGGGCTTGCCGCGCGCGATCTCGCCGCCGCCCGCCCTACTATCATCGTGACCCACGCGATCGACGTCGCGTAAACAAGCCGGCGACGCGCGCACCAACGACGCGCGTCGCCGTCTCTGAGCCTGCCACTAAAAAAGACGCCGTACTTCTTGCAACAAGACCGTATTAACCAAGTATCCACGTAGCGTATCCGAAGCAATACGGATGCATTCGCTGATCATCATCCGGTACGGACCTTGTCTGTTCGACAATATCCAAATCGAGCCAAACACATATTGTCCGTCGTATCGACTCGTTCCATGATCCATCCAACGATCAAGAGTCGGATACGAGTGCTTCACAAGTCGTGATTCAATAGAGATTTCCAGTTCATCCTGGAGAACTCGAATTGCCGCTGCGTGATGCGCCCTGAACCGCTCAGTTGAAGCTTCCACAAATCAGCGCGCTGCTACGTGCGACTGACTGCGGCGACCTGTGTTCGGTGCATATCCTTCACGATCGCCTCACCCGACCGGACAATCCGGCAATCTAGGAGAAGGTGTCATGACTGGTACTGCACAGAACTATCTCGGCGGGTCCGTCCAACAACGTCACGGCGGCGGTGCCCCCGTTGGCGGCGTCGGGTGCGCGATCCTGACCGGCACGCTCGTCTGTACGATCGGCGCGGATGCGGTGATCGCCGGACTCGGTGCCGGGTTGGGCGCGGCCGCGGGCAACGCCCCGGGCTGCAAGGACGTGATGTGGACCGCAGGCTGCACCTTTGGTGGCCAGCAGGCTGCGGCGGCAGTGGACTGCGGCAACGTGCTCACCACGCTGGCGTGCACGCTCGGTGCACAGGCATCGCCGAAGGCCGCCGGCTACGGCGCCGATTGCGGGAACGTGCTCACGACGCTCGCCTGCACGCTCGAAGCGCAGGCGCCGGCTGCCGACGGCGCGATGTGCATCACGATGGTCACAGCACGGCCGACCTGGTGTTCCCCGCAGCACGGCGGCGCGGTCGGCGACGCGGACTGCAAGCATGTCATGTGGACGGCAGGCTGCACCTTCACCGGCCAGCAGAAGGGCGCGGATGACTGCGTTCAGGTGATGCAGACGACGTTCTGCACGATCGGCGCGGCCCAACCGGGCAAGGCAGTCGCCGGCGCGGCCGATTGCGGCAACGTGCTGACGACGCTGGCGTGCACGCTCGCCGCGGAGCAGGCGGGGGATCTCGGCGCCGAACCGGATTGCAAGCACGTCATGTGGACGGCGGGCTGCACCTTCCAGGCAGCGGCGTTGACGGCCGATTGCGGGCATGTGCTCACGACACTGGCCTGTACGCTGCTCGCTGTGCCTGATGCGGACGCGCCGGTGGCGGATTGCAAGCACGTCATGTGGACGGCCGGCTGCACCTTTGCAGGCCAACCACAGGCGGCCGAGCACGCGCTCGACTGCAAGCACGTGATGTGGACCGCCGGCTGTACCTTCTGACCAACCGTTACGGGGGGCCGCCGATCCGATGGGTCGGCGGTTCCTCGCGCTTCTCCTCCGATACGGCAGGCCGCATGGATCCGATCGTCACCCGCAATCTCGTCCGCTATCTCACCGGCAAGAGGCTGATCGACCGCGCCGGCATCGTCGACGGCGGCATGGTGCTGACGATGAGCCGCAGCCGCAACCGGTTCGTCATGCTCAAGCAACGCGGCGGGCCGTCCTATTTCATCAAGCAGGCGATCGAGACGGAGCCCGGCACGCGCGAAACGATCGCGCGCGAGGCTGAGGTCTATCGCGGCGCGTTCGGCGACGACCGCCTACGCCCGCTCCGCGATCTGTTGCCCGAGTTCCGGCTGTACGACGCCGAGCAGGGCATTCTCATCAGCGACCTCGTCCCGAGCAGCGAAACGCTGACCGCGGTCCACAAGCGGCTCGGCACCTGCCCGGTCGATCTGGCGGCACGGCTTGGCGCGGCGCTGGCGACCTATCACGCGATCCGGTTCGTCGAAGGCGCCCCGCAGGCCGCGTTGTTTCCGCAACAACCGCCCTGGATCCTCAAGCTCCATGATGAAGCAGACCTGAGCGGCATGCGACGCAGCCCCGCCGCCTCCGAACTGGTCGATATCCTGCTCGCCGCACCGGGTGCAGGCGCGTTGCTGCGGACGCTGCGCGAAGGATGGAGACGCGACACGTTGATCCATACCGACATGCGGTGGGAGAATTGCCTGCTGGCCCCCAAGAGCGAACCACTCGCCACGCGCAGGCTGTACGTGATCGACTGGGAACTGGCCGATATCGGCGATGCCGCCTGGGACGTCGGCAGCATGCTGCAATCCTATCTCGCCTTCTGGATCGCATCGATGCCGGCAGGTTCGGACCCCGCCGCACTGTTCGCCGGCGCGACGGTGCCGCTCGACGATGTCAGGCTGGCGACTGCGGCCTTCTGGTCGGCCTATATCGACGCCAGCGATGCGTATCAGGGCGAGCCGCACGCCTTCCTCGCGCGCTGCATCGGCATGATGGCGGCACGGATGATGGTGACCGCGTTCGAGCGCAGCGCATGGAGCCAGGTGACCGACCCCACCGCGATCCTGCTCGCACAGACCGCGCTCAACATCCTCGCCGATCCCGATCCCGTCGCGGCCGAACTGCTCGGTATCCTCGACCCGGCCCCGCGCACGCAGGCCCAGGCGGCATGATCGAGGCCGCCGCCACGCTTGCGCCGTTCGTCGCCGCGCTCGGCCTGCGCGAGGATGGGGCGATCCTGCTCGACGACCGCCCCGTCGGCCGGGTCACCGGCACGATCACCGACGAGGCGCTCGCCGCGGCACTGATGCCGATCGTCTACGAGCATGCGTATGCGCGGTCCTATCCGGCGCCCGAACCGATCGACGCCGGCGAGCACGGTGGGTCCGGCGACGTGACGGCGCTGCTCGAACACGCCAATGCGGGCCGATCGCGCATCGAACATGGCTGGGTGTTCAGCGGCAGCGAGGCGAACGGCAGCGTCCTCGCGACGCGACACAACCGGACGCGCCGGTTCGCGCCGGGGCAATTCCTCGCCGTCGACGGCGTGCTGCCGTTGCGCAAGGGCGGTGCGCTCGTCGTGCAGATCCCCGGCGGTTCGGCGACCGCACAGTCGGGCTTCTATTACGCGTTCGGCCGCGCCTTTCGCGACGTCAACGATCTCGGGCCGGTGGTGCGGTTCTACTGGAACGTCGTACCGGGCGGCGCGGTCGGGATGATGACCGCGCTGACGGCTTTGCTCGACCGCTACGCCATCCCGTTCGAATTCAAGATCGTCGTCCGCAGCGCCGATTTCGCGCGCCGCGACAACGCGGTGCTCTATGTCGCGCAGGATCTTTTCCCAGCGGTATCAACGGTGCTGATGGCTGACTACCCCGCCTTTGCCGGCTTTCTCGACGATACGGTGCCGCTGTTCGCGCGGCGCCTAGCACCCGGCCTCGGCTTCGCGGAGGATCCGGGACATCGCGAAAGCTTCGGCATGGCGCGTAGCCGGCTGGTCGCACAGGCGCTGGTAGCGGCACGGCGCGACGCGGGCTTTGCGCCGGCGTTGTTCGCGGACGCGCTCACCGCTGCGATCGCTACCGCCGGGCTCGACGCCGAGGCACTCTGGCTCAATCCGGGGTCCCACAATTTGTACCACGTCCCTCCGGCGCAGGCGGTTCATTGACCATGCGATCCCTCTACCTCGAAACCGCGTTCGACATCGGCGCCAAGCTCGCGCGCGATGCGGTGTGGGACGGAGCGCGCTGCAATTGGTTCGGGCCGCTGCACGAAGATTTCACGGGAACGCAGGAACTTGGCTGCGGCACGCTCGGGCCGACGCTGTACGACGGCACCGCCGGGATCGGCCTATTCCTCGCCCGCCTGCACAAGGCGACCGGCGACCCGCTCGCCGCACGGACCGCCGCCGGAGCGATCGCGCATGCCCTCGACCGCGCCGCCGATATTCCCGATGCGCTACACCGCGGCGTCTACACCGGCTTTCTCGGCATCGGCTATGCGGCGATCGAGGCCGGCGCCGCTCTCGAGCGTGACGACTTGCATGCTCAAGGTCTGGCGATGGTCCACCGCGCGGTCGCGTTGTCGCCCGACGGACGGCTGGCGATCGACGTGATGTCGGGCAATGCGGGCATCATCCCCGTCCTGCTCGCACTCGGCGCGGCGCACGACGATGCAGAACTCACCGACGCCGCGATCGTCGCAGGCGAACGGCTGCTCGACGCCGCCGAGCCCAGCGAGCGCGGCCTGTCGTGGAATGCGATGGGCGAGATGGCCGAGCTGGTCGACCTGTCGGGGCTGTCCGACGATCTGGTCGCCGACTTCAGGACGCAGCGCCGGCCGAACCTCACCGGATTGTCGCACGGCGCCGGCGGCGTCGGCTGGGCGCTGCTCGAGCTCGCCGCAGCCACCGGCGACGACCGGTTCGCGGCGGCCGGCCGCGCCGCCTTCGCCTATGAGGACAGCTGGTTCGACGCGGCAGCCGATCAATGGCCCGACTTGCGCAGCCATGATCCGGGCACCCCGCTCGGCGCCGCGCCCGCGGCATGGTGCCACGGCGCGGTGGGGATCGGCCTCGCCCGAATTCGCGCCTTCGCGCTCACGGGCGACGCAGGCATGCGAACGGCGATCGAATCGGCATTGCGCATCTCCGCCCGCTCGGTGATCGGTCAGCTCGCGCGACGCAGCGGCAATTATTCGCTCTGTCACGGCGCGGCGGGGGATGCGGAAATCTTTCTCGCCTGGGCGCAGGCCAGCGGCGACGCACAGGCGCGCGCGCTCGTCGACGAAATCGCGCGCCATGGGATCGAGCGCTATGCAGGCGCCGGCCGGCCCTGGCCGTCGGGTACGCCGGGCGCCGGTGAATCGCCCAGCCTGATGCTGGGACTGGCGGGCACAGGGCATTTCTACCTGCGCGCCCACGATCCGGACGCCATTCCGTCGGCATTGCTCATCGCACCGCCGAGTACGGTATCCCACGCGCGACGCGTATCGGACCCTGTCCCAAGGCTGGCGGCATAGGACGGACGCCGGCTTGCCAGGCTCATGGAAATCGCAGCGTATGGCGTGACCGCGGCACCCAATCGACGCTACCCGATCGCCCGTTCGCGCGTTATCCCGAGCGATGACCGATACCCCCGCCAGCCCCGCGATACCCGCGGCCACGCTCGTCGTGTTTCGCCACACCGCGGCCGGACCGCCGGAACTGCTGATGGTCGAGCGTGCCAAGGCGATGGCGTTCGCAGCCGGCGCGCTCGTCTTTCCGGGCGGGCGGATCGATCCAGGCGATCACACATTGGCCACCCGGCTCGGCCGAGTCCGCGGCGGCGATAACGATGATGGTGACCACGACGCGGCACGGATCGCAGCGATCCGCGAAACGATCGAGGAAGTCGGCTTGCCGATCGGCCTGTCGCCGCCGCCGTCGCCAACCGCTTTGGAGACGTTGCGCGCGGCGCTCCATGCCGGAACCGCGTTCAGCGACGCGCTGGCAGTGGCGGAGGTCGAACTCGATCTCCTTGCTCTCGAGTATTTCGCGCGCTGGCGGCCGGCGCATGCGCATGCCCGGATTTTCGACACGCGCTTCTACCTCGCGCGCCTGCCCGGCGACGCCCCCGCCCCGCGCGTCGATGCGACCGAGAATGTCCGGCTGTTCTGGGCGACTGCCGCCGACGTGCTGGCGGAGGCTGATGCCGGCCGCGCGACGATCATCTTTCCGACGCGCCGCAACCTCGAGCGGTTGGCACAACATCGCGATTACGACGCGGCCGTCGCCGATGCCCGAACACATCCGGTCCGGATCGTGACGCCGTGGACCGAAACGCGGAACGGCGTCGAGCATCTCTGCATACCCGACGATCTCGGCTATCCCGTTACGGCCGAGCGCTTGACGGACGCCGTGCGGGGCTGATGCGCGCGTTACGCCGGACGCTCGGATGGCTCGTCGGACTCGCGATCCTGATCGTGCTGGGTATGATGCTCTGGGCGACGATCCGCGGGCGACCGCAGGACCTGCCCT
Organism: Sphingomonas faeni; assembly: GCF_040407565.1. Taxonomy (GTDB): domain Bacteria; phylum Pseudomonadota; class Alphaproteobacteria; order Sphingomonadales; family Sphingomonadaceae; genus Sphingomonas; species Sphingomonas faeni_F. The sequence continues at coordinate 99,839 of NZ_JAPZPR010000003.1, read as the reverse complement.
GGACCCCGCTCGATCTCGGCCAGCCGATCGGACTGTTCACCGGCCGCAAGTTGACCACGCTCACCAGCGACTTTCCGCGATGTCGGGCGCTGCTGGATCGGGCCGGCGTGCGCTACACGGTCCTCCCGCCGCGACTGGGCGACGGCCGATGCGGCTATGCCGATGGCGTCCGACTGGCGAACGACGGCGCACGACGGATCGCCTATACGCCGCGGAACCTCGCCATCGCCTGTCCGGTCGCGGCGGCGCTGTCGGTGTGGGAATGGTCGATCGTCCAGCCCGCCGCACAAAAGCATTTCGGGACGCGCGTCGCCAGCATCGACCATTTCGGCAGCTATAGTTGTCGCCGGATCTACGGGCGCGGCGCAGGAAACTGGAGCGAGCATTCGACCGCCGATGCCGTCGATATCGCCGGCTTCCGTTTGGCTGACGGCACGCGCATCACCGTCGCGCGCGATTGGAAAGGCGACGCCGCGAAAGCCGCGTTCCTGCGCGAGGTTCGCGACGGTGCGTGTCGGCTGTTCGCGACGACGTTGTCCCCCGACTACAACGCCGCGCATGCCGACCATCTTCATCTCGACCAGGCCGACCGCGGCGCGCCCGGGTGGCGCGCGTGCCGCTAGGTCAGTTCGCCAGCGTCGTCCCCGAATCGACCTTCTCGACCCAGTAGGGGAAGAATGCCGGTTGTCGGTTCGACCAGCCCGATGCGGTCGCCGCGGCTTCGCTGATCGACTGGAGCAGTTTGCGCCGCAGCTCCGGATGGAGATGCGGAAGCGCCGCGGCGGCGCAGAATGCCGAGGGCAGCCATGGCCGCACTTCCGCGCCGATCAAGCGCTCGTAAAGGAAGCGCAATGCCGAAAAGCTGGTCAGTCGCCCTTGTCCCAGATCGAACGCGACGAGCGTCATCAACGGGGCCAGGAACGGCTCGATGGCGTCGAGGCCGCTGTCGTCCGGGACCATCGCGCGCAAATCGGGAAGCGAATTGTACAGCCGCGCCTGCGCCCGGATGCTGGCCGCCTCGACGACGTCGCGCGACCAACGCTCGGTCGCATCGTCGCGGTCGAGCCCGACATCCAGCGAGCGCCGGATGTAGCGCTGCGTCGCGCTTGGAAAAGCCGCGAATTCCTTCATCTCGGCGAGGGTCATCGACCCCTGTGCCGGTTTCATTCTGGAAGCCATGTCGTCACCCCGCTCTCGTCAAGGAACCGGCAGACTATGCGCTCGGATGGTCAACAACGACCCTATCGCGCGTCATCTTTCCGTAACACCAAGCGACCATGAAAGCTGTTGCGCTGCAACAAGGCTGCGACGAACCGAACGAAACTACGCGATTTGATCGTCTTGCGAAGCGTTTGGGCAACAAAAAAGCGCCGGCCGTTGCCGACCGACGCCCGTTCGTCGAGCAGATGCGAGGGTTACGCCTGCTTTTCGCGCAGCGCCCGCTCGGCATCCTCGTCATAGCCCGACGACTTCGCCGGCTCGCTGCCCGACCCCGGCTGCGTCGCGGAGATCGGATCGCTGCCGTCCATCGACTCGTCGAGACCGTTGTCGAGCCGTGCGTCGGCGCTGTCCGGGTTCTTTTGCAGCCGCTTGGCGATCGACTTGTCCTGGCCCGCTTCCTGGCGCGGATCGCGACCCGAGCTCTTGCCCTCGGCATCCTTGTCGTCGGGCGCTACGGACAGGCTATCCAGCGCGCTCTTGTCTATGTCGGTCATTGCGACGTCCCTTTTTTATCTTGGCGATGACCAACGGTCGAAGCGGCGGAGCGTTCCTGCCCAGGCCCACAACCGTCATCCTGACGAAAGTCAGGACCCAGGGTAACGGGGGAAGCGCTTGTGGCTCTGGGTCCTGACTTCGTCAGGATGACGGAGAGTCGAGCGGCGTGACCTTGACCGTCTGCTCCCACAGATACGCCTGCCCAAACACGGTCATGAACGCGATATCCGTCGCATCACGCCCGACGCAGACCCGCGCGATATCGCTGCAGGTCGCCATCTTGGTCGCATCGATCAGGCGCCAGTCCCCCGCCAGCCACAGCTCCGCCACCGCATGGAAATCGGGCGGATCGACCCCCGGCGCATAGGCCGACACGCACCGCGCCGGGATTCCCCCCGCCCGCGCGAGCGACACCAGCAGATGCGAATAATCCCGACACACCCCCGAGCGCGACGCGAACGTATCGAGCGCGGTCGTTTCCCCGCTGCTCGATCCGCACCGATAGTCGAGCGACTGGTACACCCACTCGGTCAGCGCCGCCGCCAGCGGACCACCTTCCAGCCCGCCGAACTCGCGCGCGACGAAGCCCTCGAACCGGTCCGACGGACAATAGCGGCTCGGCATCAGATACGGCGTCAGTTCGCCATCGAGCATCCGCGGCGGCGTCGCCGGATACAGTTCGAGCTGCACCCGCTCGCGCTTGACCGCAACGATCGCCTTATACTCGGCCGTGAACCGCCCATGCCCGCGCGACCAGCAGCGCTGCCCAATCCCGTCCTCGCCGCGCACCGCCCGGATCGGACTGTCGGACCACAGGGTCAGCGATTCGGACTCGATTTTCTGGTCGGCCATCGCCGCCGCCTCGATCTGGAGGAGCACGTCGGCGTCCCCGGTGATCCCGTAATCCAGACGCACGTCGATCGAGAGCCGCATGGCGCGTCCCATTCCTGTCCCGAGGCCAAAAGAAAAGGGCCCGGCGGTGTCCCGCCGAGCCCTGCGTTCGTCACACCCTTAGCGGGAGTTAGTTGCGGCTGCTACCAAACAGACGCAGCACGAACATGAACATGTTGATGAAGTCGAGGTACAGGCTCAGCGCCGACATGATGACGACCTTGCCGACCATGTCCGTGCCGGCGACCTGCGCATACAGGCTCTTGGTACGCTGCGTGTCGTAGGCGGTGAGGCCCGCGAACAGCAGCACGCCGACGCCGCTGATGACCAGTTGCATGACGCCCGACTGCAGGAACATGTTGATCAGGCTCGCGACCAGCAGGCCGACGACGCCGATGATCAGGAATGTCCCGAACGCCGACAGGTCGCGCTTGGTGGTGTAGCCGTACAGGCTGAGACCAGCGAAACCAGCTGCGGTCGCAAAGAACGCACCTGCGATCGACGTGCCGCTATAGACCAGGAAGATCGTCGACATCGACAGGCCCATCAGCACGGCAAAGCCCCAGAAGAGCATCTGCATCGTGCCGGTCGACATCTTGTTCTGGCCATAGCTCATGCCGAACACGATCGCGAGCGGCGAGAACATGATAACGTACTTCAACATGCCGCCGCTCATGAACACCCGTGCGGCAGGCGACTCCGCGCCGCCCCATGCGAACAGCATCGCGACGATGCCCGTCAGCAGGACAGCCGAGCCCATGTAGTTATACACGGACAGCATGTACGACCGGAGACCAGCGTCATAGGCCTCGGTACGCTGGCCCGTGGCCGTCGTTCCGAACGGCGCGGCGCGGGGCCGGGGGTCAGACCAATTAGCCATTGTGAAATCAGCTCCTTTGTCCGGCATGGTGCCGGTTACGGTGAATATCGTCTTTTACAGGACGCTTTTCAAGCAGAGTGGTTGCATCGGCATGGTGGTTCGCGGTTAACCTGCCGCAATCCATGATCCGCCTTTTCGTCGCCCTCCGCCCGCCGCCCGCTATCCGTCAGAGCTTGCTCGACATAATGGAGGGCGTCCCGTCCGCACGCTGGCAGGACGAGGAACAGTTGCACGTGACGCTCCGCTTCATCGGCGAGGTCGAACGACCGGTCGCGGAGGACGTCGCCGTCGCTTTGAGCCAGATCGTCGCGCCAGCACCACGAGTGTCGCTCACCGGAGTCGGCCGCTTCGAGAAGCGCGGGCGGACCGATACGCTCTGGGCCGGCGTGACGCCGCACGAGGCGCTTGCCGCGCTCCACCGCAAGGTCGACCAGGCATGCGTTCGCGCCGGCCTCCCGCCCGAACACCGCGCCTATCTCCCGCACATCACCGTCGCGCGGCTGGCGCGATCGGCCGGTGTCGGGTTCGCCATCGAAGACTGGCTCGCGACGCATGCCGCGCTGTCGAGCGCGCCCTTCCCGCTACCCCATCTCATACTGTACCAGAGCCATCTCGGCCGCGACGGCGCGACGTACGAACCGGTCGCACGCTGGGCGCTTGGAACCTGACGCGCGGCGGAGGGTTCGCCAGAGTATTAACAGGGAGAGACATTATGCGGATTGCAACACTGGCACTGCTCGGCGCGGCAACGATCGGGCTGACCGCCTGCGAGAAGACCGGCATGGAGACCGGCGCACCTGTATCCGGCGGCCAGCGCGCCACCGCGACGCTCCAGACCGCGACCGGCACCGACGTCGGCCGCGCCACCGCCACCGAAGTCGCGGGCGGCCTCCGCTTCACGCTCGACGCCAAGGCGATGCCCCCCGGCACGCACGGCGCGCACATCCACATGGTCGGCCGCTGCGACGCGCCGGACTTCACGACCGCGGGCGGGCACTGGAACCCGACCAACATGAAGCACGGCAGCATGAACCCGCAGGGCCCGCACGAAGGCGACCTGCCCAACCTCGTGATCGGTACCGATGGCCGCGGCACGATCGGCATCACCATCCCCGGCGCGACGATGGCGGGCCTGATGGACACCGACGGCTCGGCGTTCGTGGTGCACGCGGGTCCCGACGACCTGATGACCGATCCGTCCGGCAACAGCGGTGGACGGATCGCCTGCGGGGTGTTCCAGGCGGGGTAAGCTGCGGACGGAGCCTTGAACGAGCGCCAGCGGGCGCTCGTTCAAGCATCGCACCCGTCCCCCCTCGCCGTCATGCCGGGCTCGTTCCGGCATCTACGGTCCCGCAAACTCGAAAGCCGTGAGCTCCCGGAACAGTGGACCTCGGACCAAGTCTGGGGTGACGGCATGAGTACGCATCCCGCCCCCCCTGCCCCCCTGTCCCCGTTCGTGCTGAGTAGAGACCGAGTAGCTTCGAAGAAGCGTATCGAGGGCTCGTATCGAAACAGAGGTCCAGAGTGCCAACCTCTCCTTCGATACGCCATCGCCATCCGATGCTCACGCAGCTACTCCACGGCTACACAGGACGAACAACAAAAGAGTGGCTCCAGCGACGAACCTCGAACCGCTCGATCCTCCCCGCCAGGGGGAGGCGGCTGGCACTTGCCAGACGGAGGGGGAGGAGAGGGAAACCTCTGTTCCGTGCCTTCCCCCTCCGTCACCTGCGGCGACACCTCCCCCTAGCGGCGGAGGAAATTCAAAACCCATCCCCAGCCGCCCGCGCTCTGCCCCCGTTCGCCCTGAGCGAAGTCGAAGGGCATGCCCCAAGCGTAGGTGCTTCGACTTCGCTCAGCACGAACGGAAGAGGGTAGCCGGGATAGGCTCAATGGGGGCGCTCACACCGCCTCCCCAGCCGCCCTTGCCCGCTCCTCCCGCGTAGCCTCGGCCCCTGGCGCCAGCCGGTACGCCGCCACCGCACAAACCAACGTGATCGGCGTCACCACCAGCAACGACAGCATCCCGATCGACAAGCTCCCGGTCAGCGTCGACACCCGCCCCGCCATGTACGGCCCCAGCGCCAGCCCGATCAGCGTCGTCCCGATGAAGAACGTCGCCGTCGCCGTCCCCCGCATCCGCGGCAACACCATGTCCTGCGTCGTCGCCGCCGCCGCGCCGAGCGCACACGATGCGGTCAACTGCGCCAGGAATATCCCGGTATAGAACGCGGTCGGCGACGATGCGGTGAAGGCAAGGATCAGGAACGGTACCGGCACCACCGCGCCGAAGATCACCACCCACAATCGCCCCGCCGGATTGCGCTGCCGCAACCGGTCCGACACCACGCCGCCGATCGTCAGCCCCAGAAAACCCGCGGTCGCGCCGAGGCTGCCGATCATGAACCCCGCCGACGCCGGCGTCGCACCCAGCTCGCGCAACGCATAGGGCGCCGCCCAGAAACTCGCGGCATAGCTCAGGAACGCGTTCAGCCCGTAAGCTACCACCGTGCACAGGAACGCCGGCGTACCGACGATCAGCGCAAAGGTCGGCGGATCGCGCCGCTTCAGCGCCGACGCCCACGAGAACACCGCATACACGCCGATCCCGATCGCCACCCATTGCGGCCAGGGCTCGCCCGCAGCGACCAGCCCCGACACCGCCGCGACCACCACCGCGAGCGCAACAAGGTTATATCCGAGCGCCCGCGCCCCTCCCATCGCCGCACCGATCAAGGTCAGCGGCGGCACGATCGTTACCAGCTCGGCCCCGAACGCGCGGAACGGCGCCGGATGCTTTTCCGGCTCGGGCAAACCCTCGACCAGCCCACGGATCGGCTCCTTCAACGTCGCGATCCACACCGCCAGCAACAGCCCCGGCACGCCGACCGCCATGAACGCCGCCTGCCAGCCGACCAGCCCGAGCGGTCCGCCGCCAGGATAAGCCTTGTTCCAACCCTGCACGATCAGGCCGCCGATAAACAACGAACAGCCGCCGCCCACGTACAGCCCCGCGGAATAGATCGACAAAGCGGTGGCGCGCAGCCGCTTGGGAAAATAATCGGAGATGATCGAATACGCCGACGGACTCGCCGTCGCCTCGCCGATCCCGACGCCGATCCGCGCGGCGGCAAGATGCCCGCCGGTCTTCGAAAATCCCGACAGCGCGGTCATCACCGACCACAGCGACAGGCCGATCGTCATCAGTCTGACGCGGTGCCAATTGTCCGCCAGCCGCCCGAGCGGAATGCCGAACAGCGAATAGAACACGCCGAAAGCGGTGCCATACAGGAACCCGAGATCCTGGTCCTTGAGCCCCAGGTCGCGCTTGATATCCTCCGCCAGGATCGAGATGATCTGCCGGTCGACGAAATTCAGCACATAGACGAGGAACAGGATCGACAGCACGTACCAGGCGTAGCGCGACGCGCCTTTTTCCGGCTCGCCCACGATGGTTTCGGCACCCGCCATGATCCCTCCTCGTTATAGTTTTCGAGGCATGGGTATCAGAGCCGCGGGACGAGAAACAGCGCTTTCAGCGGTATCGGGTACGCCGTCATTGGAACACGGCGCCCCGGTGGGGTCGGGCGATCCCGACGCGGCGCGTTCAGTGCTTGCCGATACGCCCGCTTCGCAACGCGCCCTGCTCGAGCCGCTGCAACAACGTCTCGATCGTCGGTGGCACGCTCGGCTCGGCCGGTGCGCGTGCCGGTCGGGAGATCGGCGTAGGCGCACTCGGCTCGGGCGTGATCTCGCGCGCAGCATCGACGACGCGCGCGGGCGGTGGCGGGGCGGACGGTGGCGGGGCGGGCGGTGGCGGCGCAGGCGGTGGCGCGGGCGCAGTCACGAACGTATCCGGCTCGGCCGTCGGCGACGCCTCGATCACCGGCGCGGCGATCGTCGCCTGCACCAGCGGCGATACCGGGCGCACCGGCGCCATCGGCACCGGCAGGATCGCCTTCGGATCGAACGCAGCAAGCGGCAGATCGAGATCGACCGGAATCGCCCGTTCGTCGCGCGTCGCCGTGCCGACGCCCACTTCCATCATCGGCGTGCCCAGATCGGCTGCCGACATCGGCTTGCGCGGCGGCGCATCGGGATGCGCGTCGGCGCGGCGGATCACCGGGACGCCGTCCTCGCGCGGCGCCCGCCTCGCGAGCAGTCCGCCAGGTCCGAACAGCAGAAACAGCGACGACCACAGCACCGCTGCGACCAGCACCCCGCCGCCCAGCGCGAGCAGCACGCGCGCCGTCGAGCCCAGCGGCGGCGCGGCGGCCGGCACCAGTGCGGCCACCCCGGTGGTCCAGACCAGGGTTTCCAGCGCGTCGGTCGACAGCAACAGGACCGTGACGGCGGTGATCAAGCCACCCGCCACCGCGCCATACAGCGGCAACGCGCGCATCAGAGTTTGGCGGACAAAGGCGACCATCAGTTTTCCCGTGCTGCGGCCGCGATCAGCCGCTGGTAGACCGGTTCATACCGCAGAATGTTTGACGACCAGTTACGCTCATCCTGCACGAAAGCGCGCCCGCGTGCACGCCGTTCGTCCCAGCCGGAGCGATCCGCGAACATCGTCGCCAGCGCAGCCGCGATCGCCGGCGGATCGTCGGGCGGAAACAGCGTCCCGGTATCGCCGTCGCGGATCAGTTCGCGGTGCCCGCCGACATCCGACGCAGCCACCAGCCGCCCCTGCGCCATCGCCTCGAGCGGTTTGAGCGGCGTGACGAGATCGGTCAGCCGCATGCGCTTGCGTGGATAGGCCAGGATGTCGACCAGCCCGTAATAGCGCTCGACCTCGGTATGCGGCACGCGGCCGATGAAGCGGATCGCGTCGGCGACCGGCGATGCCGCGGCGTGTGCCCGAAGCGCGGCCTCCATCGGCCCGCCGCCGACCATCAACAGCCGTGCGCGCGGCCGCGCCGCGACGAGCGCGGGCATCGCCGCGATCAGGTCGTCGAGCCCTTCGTAATCGTAGAAACTGCCGATGAACCCGACGACGTCGGTCCCGTCGAGACCCAAGTCCGCGGCAAGCGCGTCGTCACGCGGCGGCGCGGTGCCGAACAGGTCGAGATCGACGCCGTTGGGCGACACCATGATCTTGTCCGCATCGATTCCCCGCGCGATCAGATCGCCGCGCAATCCCTCGCAGATCACCGCGACACCGTCCGCGCGCCCGACCGCGAAGGTCTCGAGCATCCGCGTTGCACGATAGCGCAACGATCCCTCCGTGCCCGTCTTGTTGCCGACCGCGGCATCCTCCCAGAACGCGCGGATCTCATAAACCAACGGCAGTTTGCGCTTCCGCGAGACGATCAGCGCGGCGAGCGCATCGATAACGGGCGAATGCGCATGGAGGATATCGGGCTTGAAGGCATCGACCGCCGCCTCGATCCGCCGTGCGAACGTCGCGATCCCGGCGAGTTCGCCGATCGGTCCCGACCGCATGGCGCCCGCGGTGCGGTAGAAGGTCAGCCCGTCGACCGTCTCGACCGAAGCCTGCGCGGCGCCATGCCGCTGCCCGGTAACGGCGGCGACGGTCCAGCCGAGCGCCTCCTGTGCCTTCAGGATGGCACGGGTGCGGAAAGTGTAGCCGCTCTGCAACGGCAGGCCGTGATCGAGGATATGGAGAATGCGCATCGTGCTATCCGCTTGCCACGTCATCGCTTAACGGCGCGTCAACCGGCTGTAACTACAGACCGTTGGCGAAGGGAGGCCGAACCAATGATCGACAATCTCGCGCTCGGCCTCAGCCACGGGCTGATGATGCTCGCCGCATTCCTGCTGCTCCGCCGGCCGGACCTCGATCGAGAGGCCAGCCCGCACGACCATCTCCCCCGGGACAAGTCCGGCAAGAAGCGCCCCCCCCGTGCGTGATCTTGCGTTCATCGCCTTCCTCGTCGCGTTCTTCGGGATGGGATTCAAGCGGCCGTTCCTGCTGGTGCTGGTCTATGTCTACATCGACATCGTCTCGCCGCAGCGGCTGACCTATCTGCTGCTGAACACCGTGCCGATCTCGCTGATCGCGGTCGCGCTCGCGGTCGGCGGCTGGATGGTGGCGGACGACAAGCGCGATACGCGGGTCGGCGCGCGCCAGGTCCTGATCGTGCTGCTGCTGCTCTATTGCTGGGCGACGACGATGGGCGCCGAATTCGCCGTCGAGGCCCAGGAGAAATGGGACTGGGTGTGGAAGGCGCTGATCTTCGCGGCCTTCCTGCCGCTGACGCTGCGCACCCGCCTGCGGATCGAATCGCTGCTGCTGTTCATGATCCTGTCGGCCTCGTCGATCATCATCGTCGGCGGGATCAAGACGCTTGCGAGCGGCGGTGGCGGCTATGGGCAGCTGAACCTCATGGTCGACAATAATTCGGGATTGTACGAAGGCAGCACGATCAGCGCGGTCGCGGTGGCGATCATCCCTATCATCTTCTGGTTCATGCACCACGGCACGATCTTCAAACCCGACTGGCGGGTGAAGGGATTCTGCCTGGCGCTGGTGTTCGCCTGCCTGCTGATCCCGGTCGGCACCTCGACCCGTACCGGACTCCTGTGCATCGGCCTGCTCGCGTTGCTGTCGATCCGCAACGTGAAGCGCAAGGTCGCGTATCTGGCGATGCTGGGCGTGCTGGGCGTAGCGGCGATCCCTTTCCTGCCGTCGACGTTCACCGACCGGATGAACACCATCAAGACCTATGACGCCGACGAGTCCGCATCGACGCGGTTGGCGGTGTGGAAATGGACGATCGACTACGCCAAGACGCATCCGTTCGGCGGCGGCTTCGAGGCGTATCGCGGCAACCATATCCGCTACGACCTGAAGAGCGTCGCAGGCGCAGGTGCAGGGGCTGCGGCGGCCCCGCGGGTAGAGATCGACAAGGCGCGTGCGTATCACAGCGCCTATTTCGAAATGCTCGGCGAACAAGGCTATTTCGGGCTCGCGCTTTGGCTCGCGATCAACCTGATCGGCGTCGTCCGCATGGAGACGTTGCGCCGCCGCTACCGCCATGCGGAGGGGGAGTTTGCATGGGCAAGCCCCCTCGCCGCGGCGTTGCAGAGCGGCCATCTCGTGTATCTGCTCGGCGCGGCGTTTATTGCGATCGCGTTCCAGCCGTTCATCTACATGCTGATCGGCGCGCAGATCGGGCTGGACACCTATCTGTCGCGCAAGCGCAGCGAACAGGCGTTCCGCTCGATGCGACGCGAAGTGCCGTCGCCAGCGTGATCGACCGGGCGCCCGGCGACGAACTGCGCGCACTGACCGGGGTCCGGGGACTCGCCGCATGGTTCGTCGTCCTCTACCACCTTCGGCTATCGATCGGCGGACTGCCATCGGTGCTGCAGGCCATCTTGGCCAAGGGCTACCTCGCGGTCGACTTCTTCTTCCTGCTGTCGGGGTTCGTGATCTGGCTGACATGGAACGCGCGCATCCGGGTCGGCGGCATCGCGAGCGTGTCCCGGTTCCTGCAGAAGCGCATCGCTAGGATCTGGCCGCTGCATCTCGTCGTGCTTGGCGGTGCCGTCGCGCTCGCGCTGGTGTTGCGCGCGACCGGTCGCAGCGACCCGCAATTCGTCTTCCCCGAACTGCCGCTGCATATCCTGCTGCTCCAGAACTGGGGCTTCACGCAACACCTCAGCTGGAACGACCCGGCCTGGTCGATCAGCGCGGAACTGGCCGCGTACCTGCTGTTTCCGCTGTTGGTTATGGTTGTCGACTGGCGCCGTCTGCACACCCTTTTACTGATAGCGATCGCAGCGGCCACGTTGCTCGTCCTGCATCTGGCGATGGCCGCGCCAACGCTCGGCACGGACATCCCGCGCTACGGGCTTCTGCGGTGTTTGACCGAATTCACCACCGGTGGCATCGTCTGCGCGCTGTGGATGCGCTGGCGGGGCACTGGGGTTTCTCCGTACGTGGCCTTGGCTGTCGTGGCGCTGACGGCGCTTTGGGCCATGGGAACGCCCGAAACGCTGATCGTCCCCGCGCTCTTCGCTGCCACCCTGCTGCTGTTGGCGTTAACGGCAGGCCGAGCGCACAATCCGTTCGAAACGCGTATGACGCATTACCTCGGCGAGATCAGCTACGCGACGTATCTCAGCCATTTCATCCTGTGGAAGGCGTTCAAGCTGGCGTTCGTGAGCAACGCGACCGCCGTCTCGCCAGCTATGATCGCGCTCTACCTCGGCTTGGTCCTGCTAGCTTCGATGGCTCTCTACCATCTGATAGAACGCCCGGCCCAACGCTGGCTCAACAGGCTCCCCTCCCGCATGCGGAAGGGGTCGGGGGAGGGGCGGCCATAAAGGTCGACACCCACTCCCCCCCTACCCCCCCCGCAGGCGGGGGGAGAACAGGTCAGTCGACCGGCTCGTCAGCCAGTTCCTCTTCCAGCGCCGCGATGATCGCCTTGTTGAACGCGGGGATATCGTCGGGCTTGCGGCTGGTAATCAAATTGCCGTCCACGACAACCTCCTCGTCCACCACATCCGCGCCCGCATTCTCCAGGTCCGTGCGGATCGACGGGAAGCTCGTTACGCGGCGACCGTCGATCACGTCCGCCTCGGCCAGCAGCCACGGCGCATGGCAGATCGCGGCGATGATCTTCCCGTCTTCCATGAACTCGGTGATGATCTCGATCGCGCGCTCCTGCTGGCGCATCGTGTCCGGGTTGGCGACGCCGCCCGGCAGCACCAGCGCGTCGTAATCGTCGGTATCGACCTCGTCGAGCGTCAGGTCGGGCGTCGCCGTTTCGGCCTTGTTGATGTCGCCCTTCATGCCCTGGATCGGGTCGGTCTTGATCGACGCGAGCGTTACTTTCGCGCCCGCCGCCTCCAGCGCTTTGCGCGGTTCGAACAGTTCGACGGTCTCGAAACCATCGGCAGCGAGCATCAATACGCGAGCTTGGGAAAGATCGGCCATGTCATGTCTCCAGTGAAATCCCGTGCCCCCTCAACACCGCGCCGCGCCCGTCGTTCCGGAACGATGCGCGTTCCCGAACATTTCCAAAGACAGCCAGAATTATACCGCCCCAAGGGACCACCGCATTGCCCATCAAGATCGTGTATTCCGACGACTCCAAGCCCGGCATCACCCGCAAGAAGATGCGGAACGGCTGGGGCTATTGGGATGCCAAGGGCGAACGCATCACCGACCGCGACGAGATCGACCGGCTGAACGCGGTTGGCCTGCCCCCCGCCTACCGCGACGCCTGGTTTTGCCCCAAGCCCAACGGCCATATCCAGGCGGTCGGCTGGGACGAGAAGGGGCGCAAGCAATATCGTTATCACCTCGGTTTCCGCGAGGCGCAGGAGGCGGCAAAGTACGAACGCTGCGCCGATTTCGGCCACGCGCTCCCCAAGATTCGCAAGGCGGTCGAAGCTGATCTCCGCAAGCGCTCGCTGACCCGTGAACGCGCGGTCGCCGCGGTCATCCGCCTGCTCGACGGCGGCCACATCCGCATCGGCAACGAAGCCTATGCCGAAGCGAACGAGAGCTTTGGCGCCACCACGCTGCGCAAGCGCCACGGCGAGGTGAAGGGGTCGACGCTGAAGCTCCAGTACAAGGGCAAGTCCGGCAAGATGCGGACGCTCAGGATCACCGACCGCTCGCTCAGCAGCTTCGTCAAGAAATGCCAAGACCTCGACGAACAGCATCTGTTCGCATGGCTCGACGATGCCGGCATCGCGCACCCGGTCACCTCGACCGACGTCAACTGCTACATCCGCGACGTCACCGGCACCGATTTCACCGCCAAGAATTTCCGTACCTGGGCCGCCAGCGTCGCCGCGTTCGAGGCACTCGCGTCGGCCGAGCGCGACCTCAGCCTCAAGACGATGCTCGAACCCGTTGTAGCCCGCCTCGGCAACACCCACGCGATCGCACGAAAAAGCTACGTCCACCCGTCGCTGATCGCGCTGGTCAAAACTGGCCAATCAACTTTCCGCAAGGCGCTCCGCCTCCCCCGCGCCAAGCGTTACATGAGCCGCGAGGAATGTGGCCTGATCACCTTCCTCGAAGCCGGCACGCCCGCCGTTGCAACCATCGCAAAAGCGGCCTGACGAGTATCTCCATGACCAATACCACTGCCGCCGCCAAGCAACCGATCTTCGACGCGGGCGACGTCGGCGACCAGGCGCAGGGCTTCGTCACCGCCAGCGTCGCCTGGGTCCAGGCCTATTGGCTCCAGATCCTGATCGCCTTCGGGATCGGCGCGGTCATCGTCATCGTCCTCCACACCGCGCGCCGCTTCGGCAGCAAGCTCTGCGAACGCCCGCGCGCGCTCAACGGCTGGGGCATCGTCGTCGGCAAGGCGATCGCCCGCACCGGCAATTTCTTCATCGTCATGCTGGCCGCCAAGCTGGTCGACGGATACTCCGCCGCCCCCGGCGAAGTCGCGACGACGATCAACTTCCTCTTCACCGTCGCCGCGGTGTTCCAGGCCGCTGTCTGGGTCCGCGAGATCATCCTCGGCGCGATCGAGCACCGCACCCAGTCCGAACATTATTCGGGTGAAGCCCTACTTTCGGCGATGGGCCTGATCCGCCTGCTCGTCACGTTCGTGGTGTTCGCAGTCGCACTGGTGGTGGTGCTCGACAATCTTGGCGTCAACGTCACCGGCCTCGTCGCGGGCCTCGGCGTCGGCGGCATCGCGATCGGCCTCGCCGCGCAGGGCATCTTCGCCGACCTGTTCGCCGCGCTCGCGATCATCTTCGACCGCCCATTCCGCCGCGGTGACTCGATTAGCTACGACACCGCTTCGGGCAGCGTCGAGGCGATCGGCCTCAAATCGACGCGCATCCGCGGCATCGACGGCGAGGAGCGCGTGATTTCGAACAAGAACCTCCTCAACAAGGAGATCCTCAACAACACGCAGCGCAACCACCGCCGTGCGAAGTTCGTCATCGGCGTCACCTATTCGACGCCCCCGGAAGTCTGCTCGCGCATCCCCACGATGCTCAAGGAGATCGTCGAAGCCAACGACAAGATCTTCACCCGCGCCGGCTTCACCGGCTTCGGCGCGTCGAGCCTCGATTTCGAGGTCCAGTTCGACAGCAAGGGCCCCGATTACGCGAGCTTCTACGATGGTCGCACCGCAGTCGGCATCGCGATCCTGAAGCGCTTCAACGACGAAAAGATCGAGATCGCCTTCCCAACTCAGGTGAATATGATGGCCGCCCCGGATGGCTCGGTCGTGATGCCGTATCCCGAAGGCAGACCAGCACGCACCGAGGTTTAGAATATCGGGTTCGCACCCGCACCTTAGCAATTACGGGTTTTTCTACTTTTAGGTTGGCCGAGGCTTGCAGGAGCCTTGCCGACGCGCTTAGAGACGCACCAGCGCTCAGTGCCAACCAGAAGGGGAATGCCGTGGCGACGATCACCACCACCGAGATGCAGGGCCGCGTCGGCACCGAAACGGTGTCCGACTGGGTCGAGGTCACGCAGGCCATGATCGACAAGTTCGCCGACGCGACCGGCGACCACCAGTTCATTCACATCGATCCCGCACGCGCGGCGCAGACTCCCTTTGGCGGCACGATCGCGCACGGCTTCCTGACGCTGTCGCTGATGCCGCTGCTGTCGTCGAAAGTCCCCGACGCGCCGACCATCGAGGGTGCCAAGATGGGCGTCAATTACGGCGGTAACTCCGTCCGTTTCCTCACGCCCGTCCGCTCGGGCTCGAAGGTACGCGGGCGGTTCAAGCTGCTCTCGTTCGACGAAAAGCGCCCCGGCCAGTGGCAGCAGACCAACGCCTTCTCCGTCGAGATCGAAGGCCAGGAAAAGCCCGCGCTGATCGCCGAATGGATCAGCCAGGTCTTCGTCTAAACTAATTCCCCTCCCGCTTGCGGGAGGGGTCAGGGCAGGGTCCGAGATAGCCGCGATTGCGCCGGCCGCTTGGGCCACCCCCTCCCCCAACCCCTCCCGCAAGCGGGAAGGCAGCAGATAAGGATAACATCATGCGTTCAGCCGTCATCGTCTCCACCGCCCGCACCCCGATCGGCCGCGCCTATCGCGGCGGCTTCAACAACACCCCGGCCCCCACGCTCGCCTCGCATTCGATCAAGGCCGCGGTCGAGCGTGCCGGGATCGACAGCGCGGAAGTCGACGACGTTGTCTTCGGTTGTGCGCTCCAGCAGGGTCACCAGGCCGGCAACATCGCCCGCACGTCGCTGCTGCGTGCCGGCCTCCCCGTCACCGTCTCGGGCATGTCGGTCGACCGCCAATGCGCCTCCGGCCTGATGGCGATCGCCACCGCCGCCAAGCAGATCATCACCGACAACATGGACATCACGATCGGCGGCGGCGTCGAGAGCATCAGCCTCGTCCAGACCCCGCAGATGCGCGTGGCCCCCGATCCCCAGCTGATCGCGATGCACAAGGACGTCTACATGCCGATGCTGCAGACCGCCGAGGTCGTCGCCAAGCGCTACGGCATCAGCCGCGATGCGATGGACGCCTACGCGCTCCAGTCGCAGCAGCGCACCGCCGCAGCGCAGGCCGCCGGCTATTTCGACGCCGAAATCGTGCCAGTCGATGCCAACATGGCCATCGTCAACAAGGAGACGAAGGAAGCCACGTACAAGGACGTGACGATTACCAAGGACGAGGGCAACCGCGCCGACACCACGCTGGAAGGGCTCCAGTCGCTCAAGCCAGTCATGGGTCCCGACTTCACCATCACCGCGGGCAACGCATCGCAGCTGTCGGACGGCTCGTCGTCGTCGGTGTTGATGGAAGAGAAGATCGCCTCGCAGCGCGGTCTCCAGCCGCTCGGTCGCTATGTCGGCATGGCAGTCGGCGGCACCGAACCCGACGAGATGGGCATCGGCCCGGTCGTGGCGATCCCCAAGCTGCTCAAGCGCTTCGGCCTCAAGATGGACGATATCGGTCTGTGGGAGCTGAACGAGGCGTTCGCGGTGCAGGTCCTGTACTGCCGCGACAACCTTGGCATCCCCGACGAGCTGCTCAACGTCAGCGGCGGCGCGATCTCGATCGGCCACCCCTACGGCATGACCGGCGCCCGCGCGACCGGCCACGCGCTGATCGAAGGCAAGCGTCGCGGTGCGAAGTATGTTGTCGTCACGATGTGCGTCGGCGGCGGCATGGGCGCAGCCGGGTTGTTCGAAGTGCTGTGACCTTGAAATCCACGCCGGTGTAGCGCATGTACTGTACCGGCGTTGCATACACCGCCTTTCTTGTCTGAGCCTCGGTCGTGCTAGCGGCCGGGGCTCAATACGTTTGGGACTCGACTGCTAGATCGAGCCCCTCCCGTGCACCTAGCCTTTGCGTGACACTTCGATGATCTTCACGACTAATGTCGCGAAGGCGAAGAGCATGCCGAGGATGAGGCACAGATCGGCAAGCTGCATACACCTTACCTTTCTTGGTTCGGCAGCAGAACTACTGCCATCGCTATCATGGCGCCCTCCACACGCTTTCACCAAGCGGCATCGCGTAACGGTACGCGCAACCAACCTCCGCCCCGCCCGTTCTCAGTGGCAATCCAAGCCAAGAGGAGAATGACGATGGCCGACAAGGATACCCCGCAGGAAGTCGCAGCGAAGTTCATCGAGAAGCTGAAGGCCAGCCCGTTCGTGATGATCGGCCTGCATGACGGCCAGCATTCCGAGCCGATGACCGCGCAGATCGACGACGATCAGCCCAACACGCTGTTTTTCTTCGCCGGCCGCGACAACCGCATCGCCAAGGGCGGCGCGGCGATGGCGCAGTTCGTCGGCAAGGGCCATGATTTCTTCACCTGCATGGCGGGCGACGTCTCGACGTCGAACGACCGCGCCCAGATCGACAAGCTCTGGAACAATCAGGTCGAGGCCTGGTTTCCGGGCGGCAAGGAAGATCCCAACCTGACGCTTCTGCGCTTCGACATCGACAGCGCCGAGCTTTGGGAAACCGATATCTCAGTCGGCGGCCGCCTCAAGATGCTGTTCGGCGGCACGATCCGTTCGGACGAGTCGAGCAGCCACGCGGTGGTGAACTCGATCGCCTGAGCCAGCTATGGGCAGCCCGTACTGGGCTGCCCATTTTCTTACCCGTTCGCGGTGATGAACTCTTCCACTACCGGCGCGATCTTCTCCCGCCAGCGCGTACCGTTGAAGATGCCGTAATGGCCAGCACCTTCCGCCATGAGGTAACGCTTCTTCTCGTCGGGTAGCGCAGTCGCCAGCGTCAGCGCCGCCTTCGTCTGCCCCAACCCCGAGATGTCGTCGCGCTCACCCTCGACCGCGAGCAGGCCAATGTCGGTGATCGCGGCCGGATCTACCAGCCGACCACGATGCGTCATGATCCCCCGCGGCAGCGCATGGTTCTGGAACACGACGTCGATCGTCTGGAGATAGAATTCCGCGGTCATGTCGCAGACCGAGCGGTATTCCTCGTAGAAATCCTGGCTCTGCGACGCGCTCTCGCCATCGCCCTGAACGAGATGCTTATACATTTCCCAATGCGAGACCATGTGGTTGCCCAGATTCATCGACATGAACCCGGCAAGCTGCAGGAATCCCGGATACACCTTCCGCCCCGCACCCGGATAATTGCCCGGCACGGTCGCGATGACGTTCTGCTCGAACCATGCATGCGGCCGCTCGGTCGCCAGCGTGTTCACCGCGGTCGGCGCCTCGCGCGTATCGACCGGACCGCCCATCATCGTCAGCGTCTTGGGACGGCACGGGTTCTTGTCCGCACTCATCAGCGCGACGGCGGCGTAGCAGGGGACCGAGGGTTGGCAGACGGCCAGCATGTGCGTGCCCCCCTGCCCTTCGTTCGGACCGATCTGCTCGAGGAATGCGATCAGATAATCGATATAGTCGTCGAGATCGAACCGCCCCGCCGACACCGGCACGCTGCGCGCATCGCGCCAGTCGGTGATATAGACGTCGGCGAACGGCAGCATCCGCTCTACCGTACCGCGCAGCAGAGTCGCGTAATGCCCCGACATCGGCGCCACGATCAGCAGCTTCGGACCGCCGTCGACGCCATCACGCACGAAGCGCTTCAGCTGCCCGAAATCCTTCCGCAACACGATCTCCTCGCGCACCGCGACCTCGCGGCCGTCGATCGTCGTCGTGTCGAGCCCGAACGCCGGCTTCCCCCGCGTTGCATTCGCGTGTGCGAACACTTCGAGCGCCGATGCGACCACCGTGCCGCCGCCCAAATAGGCGAACGGGTTTGCCGGATTGTTGAGCATATCCGCGCCGAAGCTCGCCATCTTGCTGGCGCCGGCCATCATCGAACGCTGGAATTCATAGGCATCGTAGAGCATGCGGTATCCTCTCGCCTCATCGGGCTTTGCACGGTGGTAACGCAATTTTGCCGCAGTGCAACGCGCGATCGATCGACACTCGGCTCCGCGCGACGGGATCGGCGCTCTTCAGAACGCGCGGTTCTCGTTGAGCGCCACCCCCGCCACTGCTAGGTCGCGCGCATGGCCAAGCCGATACCCGAAGAAAAGACGTCCCGCCGGATCGGCGATCTCGCGATGGTGTGGCGCCACGCCGCCAACTATCCCCACCAGATCGCGTTCGCCTGCTTGGCCCTGCTGACAACGTCGGCGGCGACGATCGGCATCCCATACGGGTTCAAGCGCGTAATCGATCGCGGCTTCGGCCCGGGCGAAAGCGGGTCTGTCGGCGCTTCGTTCCATTACCTGCTGATGATCGTCGTAGTCCTCGCACTCGCGACCGCGGTCCGCTTCTATTACGTTTCGTGGCTTGGCGAGCGCGTCGTCGCGGACATCCGCACCAACGTCCAGCGCCACCTGCTCCGCCTGACACCGCGCTTCTTCGAGGAGAACCGCCCGTCCGAGATCGCCTCGCGCCTCACTTCGGATACCGCGCTGATCGAACAGGTAGTCGGCAGCACGGTCTCGATCGCGCTGCGCAACACCTTCACCGGGATTGGCGGGCTGATCTACCTGTTCGCGATCTCCCCGAAACTCGCGGGCATGCTGATGATCGGCATCCCGCTGATCATCCTGCCGATCGCGCTGCTCGGCAAACGCGTCCGCAATTACTCGCGCACCTCGCAGGACCGGGTCGCTGACGTCGGTTCGATCGCCACCGAGACGCTCGGCGCGATGAAGGTCGTGCAGGCGTTCGGGCAGGAAGACCGCGAGGCAATCCGCTTCTCAGACGCAGTCAGCGCGACCTTCGCAGCCGCTCGAGCACGGATCATGCTCCGCGCCGTGATGACAGCAATCGTGATCGGCCTCGTCTTCGGATCGATCACATTGGTCCTGTGGGAAGGCGCGATCGACGTCGCCGCCGGCCGCATCAGCGGTGGCGCGATCGCCGCGTTCGTCCTGACCGGAGGGATCGTCGCGGGCGCGTTCGGCGCGCTGACCGAAGTGTACGGCGACCTGCTGCGCGGCGCCGGTGCGGCCGGGCGCCTGTCCGAACTCTTGCGCGAAAAGCCCGAGATCGCCGCGCCCGCCAACCCGGTCGCGCTGCCGCAGCCACCGCGTGGCGCGCTCGCGTTCGAGGGGGTGCAGTTCCACTACCCGACGCGCCGCGACGTCGCCGCGCTCAACGGCTTCTCGCTCGACGTGAAGCCGGGCGAGACGGTCGCGGTCGTCGGTCCCTCCGGTGCGGGCAAGACAACCTTGTTCCAACTGGTCCAGCGCTTCTACGACCCCGACGCCGGCCGCGTGACGCTCGACGGCATCGACCTGCGCGACGCCGACCCGGCGGAAGTCCGCGCCCGCATCGCGATGGTCCCGCAGGAGACGATCATCTTCGGCGCCTCGGCCCGCGACAATCTCCGCTACGGCGACTGGTCCGCGACCGACAACCAGCTCTGGGCCGCCGCCGAAGCCGCCAACGCCGCCGAGTTCCTGCGCAAGCTGCCCGAGGGCTTGGACACGTTCCTCGGCGAAGGCGGCGCACGGTTGTCCGGCGGCCAGCGCCAGCGCGTGACGATCGCCCGCGCCCTGCTCCGCGATGCGCCGATCCTGCTGCTCGACGAAGCGACGAGCGCGCTCGATGCCGAGAGCGAGCGGCTGGTGCAGGAAGCGCTCGAACGACTGATGGCGAACCGTACCACGCTGGTCATCGCGCACCGCCTCGCCACCGTGCGCGCGGCGGAGCGGATCATCGTGATGAACGACGGGCAGATCGTCGAGGAAGGGTCGCACGGTTCGCTGATGACCAACAGCGGTCTCTACGCGCGGCTGGCGAGCCTGCAGTTCAACGAGGCGGCTTAGGCGCGATCGCCGACAAGGCGTTTAGGTCGCGACAGTCCACAAGCGCTCCGTTTCCCCGGGACTAGGTAGGTAATCTTACCCGACCAGCAAGCACCTCCCCGGCGGAGGCCGGGGTCCAGTTGGGAAACGTCGATGACGACGGCTGCGCGCCGTTACCGCGGCCTCACCACCTGGGCCCCGGCCTTCGCCGGGGAGGTGCACGCGTTTGAGAACGAGCGGCGTCCTAGCCCTTCTGGCCCTTCGCCTTCTTCGGCTTCGGCACAGGCAGTTCCGCAGTCGATATCCGGACGAGGTCCGTCAGCCAGTCCGCATCGTCCCACCGATCGGCGTCGACCAGCAGGCACGGCTTCGCGCCGGGATAGGGCGGCGCTTCGTCGATTGTTCCCGCAAACGCGCGCCCGCCTGGGGTCGGCTTCACGAACAACTGGTCGTCACAGATCAAGCCGACCATTTTGCCATCGCAATAGAGCCCGTATTCGCCGAACATCGGCTTTGCGGAGACGTCGCCGGCGCCAGCGAGCTGGTCGACGATGAACGCCACGGTTTTCGGATCGGATGCCATGTGCCAACAGTCGCAGATCGACGCCTACTTGGCGAGGCATCCTCCGTGCGAGCGTTTCGCTTGCGATAGCACAGCCCCGCGCGCAAACTTGGCGGCAAAAGAGGAGACGGACATGCGTGACTTTGACATCGTCATCTATGGCGCGACCGGGTTCACCGGGCGGCTCGTCGCCGAATATATCGTCCAGACATATCCTACCGGCGTTCGGTGGGCGATGGCGGGGCGCTCGCTGTCGAAGCTGCAAGAGGTCCGCGACCTCATCGGCGCGCCAGCCGATACAGCGCTGATCACCGCGGACTCCGATGACCCAGCCAGCCTGCGCGTGATGGCCGAACGCGCCACCGTCGTCGTTTCCACGGTGGGTCCGTATCAGCTGTACGGCTCGAACCTCGTTGCCGCCTGCGCTCCGACCGGCACCGGCTATGTCGACCTGTGCGGTGAGCCGGCATGGATGCGCCACATGATCGACGCGCACGAGGGCGAGGCGACGCGGACCGGCGCGCGGATCGTCTTCTCGTGCGGGTTCGACTCGATCCCGTTCGATCTCGGCGTACTGACATTGCAGGAAGCGGCGAAGGCCAGATACGGCGTCCCTGCGCCTCGCGTCAAAGGTCGCGTGCGGAAAATGCAGGGGACGTTCTCCGGCGGCACCGCGGCGAGCCTCAAGGCGACGCTTGCCGCCGCCGCGCGCGATCCCGGTATCGTCAAGCTGCTGACCAGTCCCTTCGCGCTGACCCCCGGCTTCCACGGGCCGCATCAACCGACCGGGCTGCTCCCCGAATACGACACGACCATCTCCGCGTGGGTCGCGCCGTTCGTGATGGCGCCGATCAACACCAAGAACGTTCACCGCACCAATTTCCTGCTCGGCGAGGCCTATGGTGCGGACTTCGTCTACGACGAGATGATGGTCGCCGGATTGGGCGATCTCGGCAAGGTCGCGGCGGAAGCGATCGCCAGGTTCAATCCGTTCTCGGGCGAAAAGGGGCCCAAACCCGGCGAAGGCCCGTCGAAGGAGGAGCGCGATGCCGGCCATTACGACCTATTCTTCGCGGGCATCATGCCCGACGGCGAGCGGATCGACGTAGTCGTCACCGGTGACCGCGATCCCGGCTATGGCTCGACCAGCAAGATGATCGCCGAAGCGGCATTATGCTTGGTGCAGGACGTGCAGGGCGATGGCGGGATCTGGACGCCGGGGGCTTTAATGGGTGCGAAACTGCGCGACCGGCTCGTGGCGAAGGCGGGCCTTACCTTCACCGCAGGCTGATCAGCCGCGGAAGAACAGAGTCGCGGTCCCTGCGATGGTCACCGAAAGCAGGATCGCGATCGGCACCAGGAACCGGTTGCGACGCTCGGCAGCGGCATGATGTGCGGCAAGGTCGAAATAGAAGCGGCCGGGGGCGGTTTGTCGGACGATGCCCTCGCGGCGTAACTTTTCGAAGGTAGCACGCTCGCGTGGACCGCGTGGCACGAACCCGATCACGTCGTCCGGACCGATTGCGTGGCGTGCCAGGAACAACGGCGCGATCGTTCCGCGAATCCGGTGGGGGCGCGTTTCCATCGTCGGATCGGCCGGCGCACGGCGCGTGTCGGGCATAAGCCTATTCGGCAAGCGCAAAGACCGTGGCCGCCGCAGCCGCGCTCGCGACCACTCCCGACGTAGCAATCGCCGCGGCTCGCCGACGCACCGCCCCGCGAAACGCTCCAAGCTTGCGGGCATCGAGGTGATAGCGCCCCGCGCCGTTGCCGACGATCGCACCATAGGCGCATAGCCGCCGGAACGTCCGCGCATCCTTCGCAACGTATAAAATCGCACGATCGGGCGAGGTCGCCGCCGCAGCGACGAAATCGTTGACGATCCGCCGTCGCGATCGCCCTAGCCCAAGTCCCCACATGCCCATCTCCCCGGCGAACGCGTCGCATAGCGCGGGGGGCTTGCGCAAATCCTAACGCCGCTTGCCCTGGTGACGGATGTTCGCCGGGCGCCCGCGCCGCTTGATCTCGCGCACCGGTTTGCGACCATCGCGCGGGGGGCGAGCGGCCCCCTTGCCCTCGGGCATCTCGAACCGCAGCGCACCTGACACCGGGTTCGCCTCCGCCAGCCGCAGTTCGAGCGTCTGACCCTGCGCGAAGACGTCGCCGCTATGCTTGCCGGTCAGCGTCCGCGCGCCTTCGTCAAAGCGGAAATATTCGCCGCCCAGATCGCGCACCGGCATCAGGCCATCGCCGCCGATCCCCTCGACCGTTGCGAAGAAGCCGAAATTGGTGACGCCGGTGATCCGCACGTCCATCACCTGGCCGACACGCTCGGACAGGAACGCCGCGACGTAGCGGTCGGTCGTGTCGCGCTCGGCCTCCATCGCGCGGCGTTCCAGCCGGCTGATGATCTCGCCGACCGACTCCATGTTGTCCGCATCGTCCGCCGGCAACCCGCCCTCGCCGAGCCCGTACGCCGAGACGAGCGAGCGGTGGACGAGCAGATCGGCATAGCGTCGGATCGGCGAGGTGAAATGCGCGTAACTGCCGAGGCTGAGCCCGAAATGCCCGTGATTGCCGGGCGCGTAATAAGCCTGGGTCTGGGTGCGGAGAATCTGCTCCATCACCTGCGGACGGAAATCCGCATCGCCGATCCGCTCGATGATATGGTTGAACGTCGCCGGGCGGACGACCTGCCCCAGTGCGAACGGCACGTCGAACGTCTCGAGATAATCCTTCAGCGCCGCCAGCTTCTCGCGGCTTGGCGGTTCGTGGATGCGGTACATGACCGGCGCCTTCTTCGCCTCCAGCGCCTTGGCGGCAGCGACGTTGGCGGCGATCATGTAATCCTCGATCAGCCGGTGCGCGTCGAGCCGTTCGCGCGGGGAGACGGACATGATCCGCCCCTGCTCGTCGAGCACGACACGGCGTTCAGGCAGGTCGAGATCGAGCGGCGCGCGGGCGTCTCGCGCCTTCGCGAGGGCGTGCCAACAGGCCCATAGGGGCTGCAGCACCGCCAGCATCTCCCCCCTCTCGTCTACGGGAGCGGAGGAAGCGTCAATGATCGCCTGCGCCTCTTCATACGCCAGGTTCGCCGCGATCCGCACCACCGCCCGCGTAAACCGCCAGGACTTCAGCGAACCGTCCTTGCCGATCCGCAAATGGCACGCGAGCGCCGCCCGGTCCGCGCCTTCCTTCAGCGAACACACTTCCGCCGACAGGATCTCGGGCAGCATCGGCACCACGCGGTCGGGAAAATACACCGAGTTCCCCCGCCGCCGCGCCTCGCGGTCGACTTCGGATTTCGGCCGCACGTAGAAGCTGACGTCGGCGATCGCGACGATCGCCTTCCACCCGCCGGCGTTGGAGGGGTCATCGTCTGCCTCCGCCCAGACCGCATCGTCGTGATCGCGTGCGTCCTCGGGATCGATCGCGACGATCGGCAGATCGCGGAGATCTTCGCGGCCCTCCCCGAGCGGCAGTTTCGACACGCGCTCCGCCTCGTCCAGCGCCTCCTGCGAGAACACGTCCGGAATGCCGAGCTTGTGGATGGCGATCAGCGAAAAACTCCGCGCCGCGAACGGATCGCCCAGCTTCGACACGACGCGCGCGGCGATCTTCGGCGGCTTGCCCGCGAGTTCCGCCAGCACGAGATCGCCCGGCGCCGCACCGCCAGCATCCGCGACAGCGAACTCCCGGCGCTCGCGCTTGTCGACACCGGTCAGCCACAGCCGCCCCGCCTCCTCGCGCAACACGCCCAGCACCTGCTCGGACGCGGGCGCGAGCACCTTCATCGGATGCGCGATCCAGCCGTTCCCAGCCTCCTCGGTCCGTGCGAGGATACGCTCGCCGACGCCCAGCGCGCCGCGTTTCCGCTCGCGCACACGCAGGCGTGGCGGCGGGATGCCTTCCGCCTCCCAACGCTCAGGCACCGCCCAGACGTTGCCGCCGTCGTCGACGTCCGCGATCCGCAGCACCGTCACCTTCGGGATACCGCCCATCTTGTGAAATGCGCGACCGGGGGCGCTGTCGATCAGCCCCTCGTCGGCCATGTCCTTCAACAGTGCTTTCAGCCCGATCTTGTCCTGCGCGCTGAGTCCGAAGCCCTTGGCGATCTCGCGTTTGCCCGCGGGCACGTCGGAGGTGGCGATGAAGTCGAGGATCTGCTCGCGCGTCGGAAGACCGGCTTTTGGTTTGTACATCGCATAGAGATAGTCGGTAGGCCCGCCATTACCAAACGGCTATGCTGCGGGATATGATGCAAAGTTATGACCTTCTGATCGTCGGCGGCGGGATCAACGGCGCCGCGATCGCCCGCGAGGCGGCGCTGAACGGCCTCTCCGTGCTCCTCGTCGAAAAAGGCGACCTCGCCGGCGCGACCTCGTCCGCCTCGACCAAACTCATCCATGGCGGTCTGCGCTACCTCGAATATTACGACTTCAAGCTGGTCGCCGAGGCGCTGCGCGAACGCGAACGCCTGGTGAAGGCCGCACCGCACATCATCCGGCCACTGCGCTTCGTGCTGCCGCACGAGAATGCGGTGCGACCATGGTGGATGGTCCGGGCCGGGCTGTATCTCTACGACTGGCTCGGTGGACGCATGACGCTGAAGCGGTCGCGGGGACTCCGCGCGAGCGACACCGCCTACACCGCGCCGTTGAAGGGCGGCGCGCGCGGGTTCGTCTATTCCGACGCATTCGTCGACGATTCGCGACTGACCGTGCTCAACGCGATCGACGCGCACGACAACGGCGCCGAGATCGCCGTTCGCACCGAGCTGACCAGCGCCCGGCGCGACGGCAAACTCTGGCGCGCGACGCTCTCCGACGGCCGCGACATCACGGCGCGCGCACTCGTCAACGCTGCCGGCCCCTGGGTTGCAGAACTGCTCGCCCGCCTCGGCATCAACGCCAGCGCGGGTGTCCGGCTGGTCAAGGGCAGCCACATCGTCGTGCCGAAACTCTACGACGGCACCCACGCCTATATCCTGCAACTCGCCGACCGCCGGATCGTCTTCGCGATTCCGTATCAGGGCCAGACCGAGATCGGCACCACCGACATCCCCGTCGATCGCCCCGAGGACGCGGTGATCGACGCCGGCGAGATCGCGTATCTGTGCGATGCCGCCAACCAGCATTTCAAACGCCAGATCACCCCCGCCGACGTCACCTCGACCTGGTCCGGCGTGCGCCCGCTGTACGACGACGGTGCCAGCGAAGCGAAGGCGGTCACCCGCGATTACGTGCTGGAACTCGATACGCAGGGTGACGCGGGTGCCGCGCCGTTGCTGTCGGTGTTCGGCGGCAAGATCACCACCGCGCGCCACCTCGCCGAAGAAGCGCTGGAGAAGATCGCCCCTCCGTTGGGCATCACCATGCGCCAGATGACGCGATCGCGCGCTTTGCCCGGCGGCGATATCCCCGATTTTGCGAAATACCTGGTCCAGGTACGCGAGCGCTGGCCGTTTCTAGGCGATGCACGCAGCGAGCGCATGGCACGCGCCTACGGGACGCTGCTCGGCGACCTGCTGGCCGACGTCGCGGACGAGGCTGCGTTGGGCGAGATATTCGCCGATGATCTCACGGAAGTGGAAGCGCGCTGGATGTACAGCCGCGAATGGGCGCGAGCACCCGCCGACGTGCTCGACCGACGAAGCAAAATCGGGCTGCACATGGCCGACGTGGAACGGGAGCGGTTCGAAGCCTGGTGGAACGCGCGGTTTCCGCAGGTGGCCTGACGCCGCACGCCCGCGGCATGATCGACGGCACCATCATCGATCCGAGAGGCGGGGCCGAAGCCTCGAATGCCTCTCGGATCTGATCGCTCGAATCAGCTGGCGACGAAGCAGGTTTCTCCGGCCACGATCCGAGAGGCGGGGCCGAAGCCTCGAATGCCTCTCGGATCTGATCGCTCGAATCAGCTGGCGACGAAGCAGGTTTCTCCGGCCACGCGCAGCCGACCGCAGATATCGGCGGCCTGGTTGGCGCTGCCAGCATTCACTCGCAACCGGTACAGCGTACGCCCACCCGACGCGACCGGCTGGACCGATTTGCCAAGCGCGGCGACATAAGCGAACCGCTTCGAGATGGTCGTCCACGCCGCATTGGCGGAGGCCTCGCTGGGATAAGCGCCGAGCTGGACCAACGATCCACCGCCGGGCGTTTGCGCGGCCGCCGATCGCGACGCCTGGATCGGCGCGGTCGCGACCAGACGGCCGCCCGACGCAGGCACCTGCGCAACCGCATTGCGGCCGGTCGCTTCGGTCGTCTTGACCGCCGCCGCGCGCTTGCCGGCGATCGGTGCTTCGGGCACGCCGCGCAGATCGATCGCGCCGTTGCCGGACTTGCCGGCGCTTGTCGCGACCGCCGCGTCGCCTTCGCCGTTGACCTTGAGACCACCGGGTTCGTCCGGCTTGACCTTGTAGTCGCCTTCCTGCGCGGCAATCAGTTGGCCGTCACCCGCTGGGGCGCGCTGTTGCAACTTGTAGATGCCGAAGATGATCGCCGCGAGCACCGCCAGACCGAGCACGACGAGCGCGATCACGCGGCCGATACCGACGCTTTCGGTGTCGTCGGGCTCGACCGTTTCAAGCCAGGGTAGCCGGTCTTCCTCGCGCAGATCCATGTCGTCGGCCATCACTTCATCTCCGAAACCGCTTCGACCCCCATGATAGCAAGGCCATTATGAATAATCTGCCCAATCGCGGACGCGAGGAAGAGCCGCGCCGCGGTCGCCTGCGGATCCTCGACCACCAGGAAACGACGATCGGGCCGGTCGTTGCCGACGTTCCATAGCGCATGGAATGCAGCTGCCAAGTCGTAGAGATAAAAGGCAATTCTGTGGGGCTCGCGTGCCGTCGAGGCGATCTCGACCAGCCGTGGAAATTGCGCCGCAAGCTGCACGAGCGCCAGTTCGTCCGTATCAAGCCGGGACAAATCGGCAGAGATCGGCGTAATTCCCGCCTCTTCCGCGCGCCGATGCAGCGATGCGATTCGCGCGTGCGCATATTGGACATAAAAGACCGGGTTGTCCTTCGACGCCTCGACCACCTTGGCGAAGTCGAAATCCATCTGCGCGTCAGACCGCCGCGTCAGCATCGTGAAGCGGACGACGTCCTTGCCGACCTCGCGCACCACATCGGCGAGCGTGACGAAATTGCCCGACCGCTTCGACATCTTGACCGGCTCGCCGTTGCGCAGCAGCCGGACCATCTGGACGAGCTTCACGTCGAACCGCGTCTTGCCGCCGGTCAGCGCCGCCACCGCTGCTATGATCCGCTTGACCGTGCCGCCATGATCCGCGCCCCAGATGTCGATCAACTGGTCGGCACTCTGGCTCTTCTGGAAGTGATAGGCGAGATCGGCGCCGAAATAGGTCCACGACCCGTTCGACTTCTTGATCGGGCGATCCTGGTCGTCGCCGAACTGCGAGGAGCGGAACAGCGGCAGCTCGACCGGCTCCCAATCGTCGGGCGTCTCGCCCTTCGGTGCTTCGAGCACGCCGTCATAAACGAGATCGCGCGAGCGCAATTCCGCCTCGGCTGCTTCGGGTTTCTTCGCGGCCTGGAGCTCGGCTTCCGACGCAAACACCTCGTGCTCGATCCCGAGCAGCGCGAGATCGGCGCGGATCATCACCATCATCGCGGCGACCGCCTGCGTGCGGAAGATGGCGAGCCATTCGCTCTCGGGCGCGCCGACATAGCGGTCGCCGAATTCCTTCGCGAGTGACTGCCCGACGGGGACGAGATAGTCGCCGGGGTACAGGCCCTCGGGAATCTCGATCGTCTCGCCGAGCGCCTCGCGGTAGCGAAGGTGGACCGAGCGCGCGAGCACATCGACCTGGCCGCCGGCATCGTTGACGTAATATTCGCGGATTACCTTGTGACCGGCGAATTCGAGCAGGCTGGCGAGTGCATCGCCGACGACTGCACCGCGGCAATGGCCCATGTGCATCGGGCCGGTCGGATTGGCCGAGACATACTCGATGTTGACCGTGATCCCGTCGCCCTGCTTCGAGCGGCCGTAGTCGGCGCCAGCCTCGGGAATCGCAGCCAGTTCGGCGCGCCAGGCGTCGTCGGTCAGCTTCATGTTGATGAAGCCGGGGCCCGCGACGCTCGCCGAGGCGACGTCCTCGAGCTTCGACAGTTCGACGACTAGCGCATCGGCGAGGACGCGCGGATTGGTCTTGGCGGGCTTTGCGAGCACCATCGCGGCGTTGGTCGCAAGATCGCCGTGGCTGGTGTCGCGCGGCGGCTCGACCGTGACGTTCTTGCGGTCGAGCCCAGCCGGCAGCGTGCCCGCCGCGGTCAGCGTGTCGAGCGCCGCATCGATATGCGCGGCGAAACGGGTGTAGAGCGTCATGGCAGTCCCGGTACGTCAAGGAAACGCGCGCTCTAGACCATCGCGGCGCAGCGCTCAATTTTAATCCCGTGGGAGGGATGTTCGATAGCGTCCGCCCGGCCTCAACCGCCACATGCGCATGCTATGACTGTTCCCCCGCGGACGCGGGGGCCCAGCTAAACCACATCCACCGCCCGAGATCCTGGGCCCCCGCGTTCGCGAGGGAACAGAAGGGGATTGACGGTGAGGTCCCGTTTTAAACCCGAACCAACCGTCCGATCGCCACGTTTTTCGCGCTCGCCGGGAACAGCGCCGCCATCGCGCGCGCCGGCTCGACACCAAAATGCGACGACACCGCGCCGCCGATGAACGCGTCGAGTTGCATCGTCGGCTTGAGGTCGCGCGCCTCGTACAGCGCGGCAGGCGACAATCCCGGCCAGTCGGAAACCACCCTGCCCCCCTTTACCGCGCCGCCGAACAGCATCGCCGCGGTGCCCGTCCCGTGGTCGGTGCCGCCGGTACCGTTCACCGCGACCGTCCGTCCGAACTCGGTCGCGACCAGCACCATCGTGTCCGCCCATAACG
This sequence comes from Sphingomonas faeni, assembly GCF_040407565.1. Classification (GTDB taxonomy): domain Bacteria; phylum Pseudomonadota; class Alphaproteobacteria; order Sphingomonadales; family Sphingomonadaceae; genus Sphingomonas; species Sphingomonas faeni_F. The sequence continues at coordinate 69,677 of NZ_JAPZPR010000003.1, read as the reverse complement.
GCCCAAGTCCGGTCTGCAGCGCCGCGATCATGCCATCGAGTCCCTTCAACTGCGCAGCAAGCCGCCCGCGCTGGCCGGTGTGCGTATCCCATCCGCCGGTTTCGATCATCGCGATCCGCGCGCCGTCGTCGGGCTTGAGCAACCGCGCGGCCAGCGCACCCGTCGCCGCAGCACTGCGACCATCGTTCTGCGCCAGATCACTGGTCAGCGCACGCGTCGACATCGCCTCGCTCCACAGCGCGTGCAGTTGCTGGTCGCCTTGATACAGCATCGCCACGCGTTGCAGCAGGTCGTCCGACGCATCGGGCAGGTTCGACGGCGCGTAGGACGACACCTCGCGCCGGCCACGCAACGCCATCGGCACGGTCGCCGCTACCGCGATCGCGCGTGCCTGATCCGCGGGCAACAGCGTGAGCAGCCGGTTCAGCCAGCCGTCGCGCACTTGGTAGGCACTGACGCCACCCGTCTCGAGCACGTTCTGGCCGTCGAAATGCGAACGATCGCGGTAGGGCGACGCAATCGCATGCGCGAACAGGGCCTGGCCCTGTTTATACAGACCCGCACTCGCGACCATCGCCGGATGCAGCGCGAACATCGCATCCAGCTTCGTCCCGGTCGCGAAGTCTGCCGCGAGATCGCCGCGCAACCCCGCGAACGCCGGATCGCCGATCGCACCGATCACGCCCAGGCCGTCCGCCGCGCCGCGCTGGATGACGAACACGAACCGCTTGGCGGTCGCGGCACGGGCAAAGGCGATGCGCGGCGCAAATGCGGATGCGAGCACGCCCAACGTGGCGGTCGAGAGGAAGGAACGACGGTCGAGCATGACTATCTCCGCATCGATTCAGGAGCGACGAGCAGCAGTGCAAGCGCCTGCGCCGGGCTTTCCGCGCGCGCAAGACCTTGCGCGGTGGCAGGGCTGAGCGCGGCAGGGAACAACGTCGGGGCTAGCGCGCGCGCATCGACCGGCCCGGCACGCGACGCAAACCGCTCCGCCGCCTCGACCCGGCGCAGGATCGCATCGGGCCCGGCCCAGGCCGCGGCGATATCGTCGTAGCCGACCGGCTGCCCCGGCTTCCACACCGGCTGGCCGAGCTGGTTCATCAATCCGACGACGGCACCGCGCTGGACCGTCGCCGTGCCCAGCGCGCGCAACGTCGAGACGTACCATTCCCAGGGCGACTTGAACTTCACCGGCGCCGCCACCCAAGCTTCGGGCGATGCGATCAGCGCACGGTATACCGTCGGCAGGTCGCCCCCCGATTTCAGGAACGCCGCCTGCAGCCGCGCGACCATCGCCGGTGGCGGCGTATCGCCCGCGAAATGCCGCGCGAGCTTGGTGGCGATATGCGCCGCCGTGGCGGGATGGACGGCGAGATCGGCCAGCACCGCCTGCGCCTGCGCCTCGCCGGCCGCAGGATAGGTCTTGCGCAGGATCACGCGATCGCCCGGTTCGTGAACGTCGGCCAGGAACAGGAATGCCCCCGGAGCGGCGGATGCCTCGTCCTGCACGCGCGCACCGAGCCCGCGACCGATACCGGCGACGGTCCAGCCGGTCATCGCGCGTGCGAACTCGGTGACGTCGGCCTGCGTATACCCGCTGCGAACGCCGAGCGTATGCAATTCCATGATCTCGCGTGCGAGGTTCTCGTTCAGCCCGCCGCGACGCTTGCCACGACGCGCGCTGCGCAGACCGACGACGCTCCCCGGACCGATCGAGACGGCCTGATCGAGATACAGCAGCATCGCGGGGTGGCGCTCGACCGCGTTCAGCATGTCGGCGAAGCTGCCCAGCACGTGGGGGCGGATCGCCTCGAACTCCATCGGTCCGGCCAGCCCGGTCACCTCGAGCTTTTCGGTCGACACCGCGAAGTGGTTCGCCCAGAAATGGACGAGCCGCTCGACGAACGGCGTGTCGGTGGTGAGCGCCGCGATGGTTCGCGCGGTGACCGCGTCGCCGTACGCGGCACCGCTTTTCACCCCCGCCGCGCGCCGTGCCTCGCGCCGCGCGCTGTCACCCGGATTTCCGTCCATCGACGCTGCCGCCGGCGGGAGGGTCGCAGCGCCGGACTCAGGGGCCGGCGGCGGGGTCGTCATCCCCGGTGCGGCCATCGTAGCCGGTGGAGCGGGACGCGGCTTTCGGGGGCCGAACTCGACGCCGATCGCCTTCTGCCTCGCGTAGAATTCCGCCAGGTCGCTTGCGACCGCGCCCGTCGATGGCGCACCTGCGATCACAGCGGGGCGCACTGTGAAACGATCGAGCTGCGCGAGCAGCCAGCGGGTCGGATCACCGGCGATGGCATCGCCGGGCCGGGCCCCTAGGCCAAAGCGATTGAGCGTGATACTGGCAGTCGGCACGTCACTCTCCTTCGACCCGGATATGCGCGCAGCATGTCGCAGAAGTATGTCTGCCCCCGGCGTTCGGCGCGGCCGGACCTCGTCTCGTCGTTGCGTACCGCGCAATCGCGACGGATCGGTTTGCAATTGCCACTCATGCTGCACTGCAATATTTCTCGATTCGAGAGTTGGTACACACCCTGAGCCGGCTCAACGCACACCGCGGGAGACACGATCATGCGTAACACCATCAAGATCATCGCAGCAGCAGCCGCCGCCCTCACCTCGACGATCGGCATGGCCAGCGAAGCCAAGCAGAGCTTCGTCCACGAGGGCAGCACGTACGTCTATACCTCCACCCAGGACCATGGCCGCCAGGTCATCGACGGCCATCGCTATCCGTCGGGCCAGAAGTTCCACCTGATCGTCCGCGGCGACCGCGTATCGGGTGTTTCGGGCGGCGTCCCGGTCGCGTTCAAGACCGCAGAAGCCAATGGCGCTGCCGGTGGGATCGCTTCGGTTACGCGCTGAGCTAATTAGCTTTCGGAAATTGCAGCGGCGGTCGGACTTCGGTCCGGCCGCCGTTTTGCGTTGTGAAGAAATCCTCCCCCGCCAGGGGGAGGTGGCGCCGACGGTGACGGAGGGGGACGAAGCACAACAGCGGTTTCGCGTCCTCCCCCTCCGTCTGGCAAGTGCCAGCCACCTCCCCCTGGCGGGGGAGGATCAATCGCTCAGAACCCTTCGGGCAGGTCGATCGGGCCGACCAGGTCGCGGTACCGTGACACGGCGTACCGGTCCGTCATGCCGGCGATGAAATCGGCGATATGCCGACTGCGGTCGGGATCCTCGGTGGGCAAGCGCTCGCGCCATTCCTCGGGGATCGTCGCCGGATCGTCGCGATAGACCGCGAACAGCCCCGACACGATCCCGTGCGCCGCGTCCGCCGCCGCCAATTGCCGCGGATGATGATAAAGATTGGCGTACATGAAGCGCTTCAGGTCGCGCTCCGCCTCGCGCATCTCAGGCGAGAAGCCGACCAGGCACTGCCCCGCATCGCGGACGTCGTCGACGCTCGTCACGCCACTCGCCGCGATCCGACGACGCGTCTCGGCGATCAGGTCGTTGACCATCGTGCCGATCTGCGTGCGGACGAGCTCCCCGACCAGTCGCTTCGGTGCGATGTCGGGAAAGCGGCGGCGCACGTCGTCCCAGCCGCGCGCAACCAGCGGCACCGCGAGCATCTGGTCGAGCGTCAGCAATCCTGCGCGAAGGCCGTCGTCGATGTCGTGATTGTCGTACGCGATATCGTCGGCGATCGCCGCGACCTGCGCCTCCAGCGACGAGAAACTGGTGAGCGCGAGCGGGTATTCGGCATCGGCAGCGGCCAGCGCCCAGCCCGGATGCTGCACCGGCCCGTTATGCTTGGCCAGCCCTTCGAGCGTTTCCCACGTCAGGTTCAACCCGTTCCACAGGGGATAAGGCCGCTCGATCGTCATCAGCGTGCGCAGCGTATGACCGTTATGGTCGAACCCGCCCTGCCCGCCGTCTTCGACAGACGGCATCAGCGCCGCCTTCAGCGCATCCTCGCCGGCGTGGCCGAACGGCGGATGGCCGATGTCGTGCGCGAGACACAGCGCCTCGGTCAGATCCTCGTTCAGCGCCAGCGTCCGCGCGATCGTCCGGCCGATCTGCGCGACCTCCAGGCTGTGCGTCAGGCGAACGCGGAAATGATCGCCATCGGGGGCCATGAACACCTGCGTCTTGTGGCGCAGGCGGCGGAAGCTGATTGAGTGGATGATCCGGTCGCGGTCGCGCTGGAACGCATCGCGCGGGCCACGGACGGACCCGTTCTGTTCCTCGTGAAGCCGTCCTTTGCTGCGCGCCGGGTCCGAAGCCCAGGGCGCGCGGTAGCTCACTTGGCCGGCAACTTCGTGATGATTTCGCCCGGATCGCTGATGAAGGTGAACGTCGGGACGCCTTCCTTGGCGAGCTGATTGACGAAGGTCCGCGCTTCCGATTCGGTCTTGAACGGACCGGCGAGCACGCGGTTGGTCGCCTTCCACGGCGCGGTCCAGCCACCGCGGCTGCCGAACACGGTCGGCGCCTTGGCCTTCGCCTTCTTCCACGCCTTGGGCAGATCGCCCTCGGTCGCGCCTGTCGACACCTGCACCCAGGTCCGCGCGGGATTCGCGCGGGCGATCCGCTTTTCCTCGGCGGCAGCCTTGTCGGCGGCAAGCTTCTCGGCGGCGGCGGCCTTCTTCTCGGCTAGCGCCTTCTTGTCGGCGATGGCCTTTTTCGCGGCGGTCTTCTTGTCGAGGGCGGCCTTCTTGTCGGCGGCAAGCTTGTCCGCTGCGATCTGAGCCGCACCGAGTTTTTCGGCCGCGATCTTCTTGGCCGCCGCGTCACGCTCGGTCTTCGCCTTCGCCTCGGCCAGCACGCGCTCGGCATCGTCGGACATTGACACCGCGGCCTGCGTCACCACCGGTGCCGGTGCGGGATGCATCGGCGCGACATCAAGCTCGGACGCCGGGATCGACAGCCCAGCTACGATCCGCGCGAGGATCGAATCCTCGCTCCCCGCCACGGCACGCGGCGGCAGTGCCGCGGCAACCTCGACGGGGGCCGACCTTTCGGCGGAGAAGCCGGGGGTCGGCAGCGGCGCGGCGCTGGCCTGCTGGACAGGAACGGTCTGGACCGGCGGTTGCTGGACCGACGCTTGCTGGACCGGCTGGGATTGCGCTGACGCCAATAGGGTCGGCGCCGACTGCACGGAGTTAGCCGCAACCCCCGGCGCAACCGAAGACGACACCGCGGCGGCGGCGAGCGAGTTGGCCACCCGCGTGTTGCTTTCGGACTGGATCCTGACGGGTACCGCCGCCGTCTGCGCGACACTCGTGGCCGGCAACGTCGTCACGGGCAACGTCTTCACGGGAGCCGGCTCGACCCGCGCGACTGCGATCGGCGCTTGGGGCTGGGAGACGACGGATGCGGTGGTAGTGCGCGCCGTTTCAGGCAACACAGTTGTTCGGGTTGCGGTCTGAGCGACGACCGTCGGCGCGACATAGGTCGGCTGCGGCGTGGTACCCCGAGCTACCGTCGACGGCGCGGGCGAGACCAGCACCACTCGCGGCGACGACGTCGCCAGCTGCATCGGCGCGACGGTGTTCGTCGCCGGTGCCGCCGTGGTCGGGACTACCCGCGTGGTCGCGGCCATTTCGACCCTACCCGGCTTGGCACGCCGATCGCGCTTGGTCTTCGCGGTGCTCGCGACGACGACTGGTCTCGGGACCGCGGCCATCATCACCGGCGCGGTCGGATCGGCCGCGAGCACGCCCAGGGGCGGCGTCATCCGCGCATCCGCCAGGCGCTGGGGCGTGGCATGGACTTCGCCGAAATGTACCGCAAAGGCGCGGTCGCTTGCCGGCAAGGTCGGAAGACGCTGGAAGAAGGGTTGCAGGCCCTGTGCGGTCCCGCGCGGCATCATCACGGTCGCGATCTTCTCCGCGCCCGCCACATCACCGTTCATCGCGAGGATGAATGCACGCGCACGCCATGCGCCCCGGTCGCTCTTCGTCAGCAGCGGACCGAGTTGCTGCACCGCCAGCTCCGTCTTGCCCGAAATCCCGAGCGACAGCGCGTAGCGCCGTAAAGTTTCGTCGTCCGGCGCATCGCGCAACGCGACGCGGTAATCGCGTTGCGCGCGGTCCTGCTGCCCGATCAGATCATAGGCGAGGGCGCGGTCGGCGGCGAACTTGCGCGGGTCGAGGCCCAGGCTCTCAGCCTGCGCATAATAGCGCAACGCCTCGCCCGGCCGCTCCGAGCGAACCAGGATCGACCCCATCCCCGCCTTGATCCGGCCGTCGCGGGGATCCACCTTCTCGGCGCGCGCGAACAATGCCGCGGCCCCGCTGAGATCGCCCAATCCCATCGAAAGGTCGCCGGCGCGGATCAGAGTATCGACGTCACGCGGATTGCTCGCAAGCTTGCGCATCTCGTCGCCGAGCCGGTCCGCGTCGGTCGTGCCAGGGATCGCCTGGACGATCGCCTGCGCGGACGCGGTACACGGCATCGCGGCCAGCACCAGCGCGAGCGCGGCAGTCAGAAGATGGTGGGGCGAACGGGTCATTAGAACCATATGTCTAGACGCTAGCCAAACCGAACCGGCAATGTCTGCCGAACCCGAGCGCGGCGAAGTGGCCCGTGACGGCGACGAATGAAGCGCCGAGGAGCGGACAAGGGGCGAACGCTTCGATCTGCGGCTTCGGTATCCAGGATCTTGGAGCAGCGCCCGTTCCCAAACGCCACCTCTCCTGCGATCGGCGGGGTCCATCTCGGCGACGCTGTAACGAGGGAAGCCGCCTAGTTACATCAACCGCCCTAACTTGGCCCGGGTCTTCGCCGGGGTGGCAAGCTGCTACAGATCGCTACTCCTGCCAACCGATCTCCTTGCGCCGCTATCCCGCCAACGCGAGAGAACGGCGCCCGGTCTTACTGGTTGTTCTGGCGATGCAGGAAGCGCGGGATGTCGAGCGGATCCTGCGGGGTGGACTCGCCATCTTCCTTGGCCGCACCACGCGCTGCGTTCGACATGCGCTCGAACAACGTCCCGCCCAGCTTTACGCGGGGAGCGGGCGGCACGGCCTCGGCCGCAGCCTCGGCGCCCGGCGCAAGCCAGCGACGACGCGCGCCACCTTCGTCGGCGGCCGGCGTCGGCACCGGCGCAGCGCCCGCGATCGGCGGACGCGCGGGTGCGGCAGAAGCCGCCGGCCGTGCGATCGGACCACGACCATAGGCCTCGTCAGCATAGCTCCGCGGCGCGGGTGCCGCTTGCGATGCCTGGTAGGCCGGCGCGGCAGGCGGCGGCGGAGCGGGCTGCGGAGCCTGCGGCACGATCGTCTCCGCACCGAGAACGAGTTCCTCGTCGTGCGATGGATCGACTTCCGACGATGCGGTCAGGTCGAGCGGTTCTTCCTCAGCCGAAACTGTTGACGGCACAGGTGCAACTGCTGCTGAAGCAGGCTCGCTCGGACGGAACGAGGTGTTCTCGTCGGTCTTGCGCGATCCGAAGCTGAACGAGCGGGTCGGCTCGGGCGCGACTTCCGGCGGACGCGCATCGGCATCGATCCCGGTCGCGACGACCGAGACGCGGATCTTGCCTTCGAGCTCCTGGTTGAATGCCGAACCCCAGATGATGTTCGCATCGGGATCGACCAGGTCGCGGATGTGATTCGCGGCTTCGTCGACTTCGAGCAGGCGCATGTCGTCGCCGCCGGTGATCGAGATGATGACGCCCTTCGCGCCGCGCATGCTGACGCCTTCGAGCAGCGGGTTCGAGATCGCCTTCTGCGCAGCCTCGAGCGCGCGGTTGTCGCCGCTAGCCTCGCCGGTGCCCATCATCGCCTTGCCCATCTCCTGCATCACCGAGCGGACGTCGGCGAAATCGAGGTTGATGAGGCCCGGCATCACCATCAGGTCGGTGATGCTGCGGACGCCCTGCTGGAGCACCTCGTCCGCCATCGTGAACGCTTCCTTGAAGGTCGTGTTCGCGTTGGCGATGAGGAACAGATTCTGGTTCGGGATGACGATCAGCGTGTCGACATACTTCTGCAGCTCGTCGATGCCGCCCTCGGCCGACTTGGCGCGACGGTTGCCCTCGAACGCGAACGGCTTGGTCACGACGCCGACCGTGAGGATGCCCATGTCGCGCGCCGCCTTGGCGATGACCGGCGCTGCGCCCGTACCCGTACCGCCGCCCATGCCGGCGGTGATGAAGCACATGTGCGCGCCTTCGAGCATCTTGGCGAGCTGGTCGATCGTTTCTTCGGCGGCGGCACGGCCGATCTCGGGACGCGAGCCGGCGCCGAGACCCTGCGTGATCTTGGTGCCGAGCTGGATCCGCTGCGGTGCGGTCGACTGCTTCAACGCCTGCGCGTCGGTGTTCGCCACGAGGAAGTCGACGCCCTGGACGTCGGCCCGCATCATGTTGGCGATCGCGTTGCCGCCCGCGCCGCCGACGCCGATCACCGCGATGCGGGGGGCCAGATCGTCCACTTCGGGACTAAGGAATTCGATGCTCATCGCCGTTCTCCGCACAACCCGGTAGATACGCTACGGCCGGGCCCCTGATTAATCTGTGTGCACCAACGTCACGGCCTGTTCCAGCCGAAATAACGCCAGCGCCCTCGAAACTCTTAATAATTCGCGCGTGCCGCCTGAATCAACTTGCGCATCATGCCCATACCCTTTGGCCGATGCACCGTCGTCCGCTGCGGCGCGAGCCCGCGAAGGTCGATCGGGTTGGTCGCCGCGTAGAAGGCCAATCCCGCTAGCGTCGCGAACGCCGGTCCGCCATGCGCTTCCGGCAGCGCGGTCAGGCCACGCGGTCGACCGATCCGCACCGACCGCCCGAGCGCCTGTTGCGCATAGTCGGCGATGCCCTTCAGCTCGGCACCACCACCGGTCAGCACGACCTGACGCCCGACCGGCCCTTCGAACTTCAGCTTGGTGAGCGCGTTGCGCACTTCACCCATCTGATGCTCGAGCCGCTGGCGGATCACGCCGATCAGCTGCGCCTTGGTGATCTGAGCCCCCTCGCCCGCGCCGTCCTCCGCGGAGATCGGCATGACCGGGATCATGTCGTGATTATCGCGCGGGCTGGCGTTGGCCGAGCCATGGAAGCACTTCATCCGCTCCGCATTCTGGCGCCGCGTGCCGAACGCGCTGGCGATGTCGTCCGTAATGTCCTGCGCGCCGATCGGGATCGAGGTCAAACCGACCAGCATGCCGCCGGCGAACAGCGACACGTTGGTGATCCCCGCCCCCATCTCGACCAGCGCGACGCCAAGCTCGCGCTCCTCGTCGCTGAGACAGGCAAGCCCGGTGGCGACCGGCGAGGCGATGATCGACTTCACCTCGAGATGCGCCGACCGGACGCAGAGATCGAGGTTGCGCACCGGCGAACCGTCCGCCGCGACGACATGGATGTGCACCCCGAGCCGATCGGCATGCAGCCCGAGCGGCGTCTTGACCCCCGTCAGCCCGTCGAGCGTATAGAGCGCCGGCTGCGCGTGCAGCACCATGCGGCCCTGCGGATCGATCGAGTTGCGCCCGGCGGCGAGCAACGCATCGATATCCTGCTGCTCGACGCGGTGGCCGCCAAGCTCGAACTCGACCTCGGCGACATCGGACACGAGTCCGCCGGCCGAGAAGCCGACCCAGACATTCTCGATGTTGATCCCGGCGATCCGCTCGGCCTGCTCGACCGCCTCGCGCACCGCCGCCTCGGTCGTCGCCATGTCGGCGATATAGCCGCGCTTGACGCCCCGGCTCTCGCGCTGGCCGGTGCCGAGCACGATCAGCTCGCCCCCGTCCCCCTTCTGCGCGATCATCGCCGAAACCTTCGACGACCCGATATCAAGCGCCGTGATCAGCCCTTCCGGTGCCACCTTCGCCATGTCATCCCTCCCCGCCCGTTACGTTCGCGCCCGCCGTTTGCGACGGGATAGTCGTATTTTCGCCCGTTTCCGGCGCACTAGCCGGTGCCGGCACGTCGACGCTGTGCGCCAGGCTTGCGCCCGGCTTGCGCGCGACCAGCTTGGTCGGATCGCGCATGTCGAACCGGATCCAGCCGCGCCCCAGCAGCGGCCGCGCCCCATCCAGCTCGGCGAACTTCACCAGCGCACGCGGCGCACCGTCTTCGGGCAGCGCCAACGTCTCGCCGCTCTCGAACGTGAGGTCCCAGCGCCGATTGCCGACCCAGGTCGCCGCCTTCACGCGCGGTTTCAGCGCCGGTGCGGCGGCGAGCAGAATCTGGTACGAGGCCTCCTGCCGATCCGCACCCGGCCCGATCACCAGTGGCAAATTCGGGATCGCATCCGGCTGCACCGGCTCCAGCAGCACGCCCGAAGAATCGATCAGCGTCAACTGCCCATTGTCCTGCCACACGGCGGCCGGCGTCCGCTCGACGATATCGACCAGCATCGTGTTCGGCAGCCGCCGCGAGACGTGCGCGTCCGCGATCCAGCCGTAGCGCAGGAGCTTCTGCCGCACCGCCTCCAGGTCGACCGACAGCATCGACGTCTGGTTCTGCTTGTCCTCCAGCGCGACCGCATAGACCGACATCCGGTCCATCCGCTTGAGACCCGTCACCTCGATCTGCTCAACCTTGAAGCCCGCGCGCCCGGCACCCTCGGCCACCGCCGCGCCGATCATCCCCGGAATGCCGACCCACGTCGCCGCCGCGATCGCCACCGCGCCGCCCGCGCCGAGGATCGACCACGTCGCGATCTTCTTCAGCGTGTCCTCGCTGACCGGGAGCATCCCGACCAGCCGGTCCATCACCGACACCTTCTTGACCGCGACCTTACGCCGCGGGGCGGGCCGCTTGGGCGGCGGACCGCGCTTGATCGTGCGGCTCATGGAGAAGGATGGTCCGCGATCGCCTCGTCGACGATCGCCTGCACTAGTTCGGCATAGCTCATGCCGATATGCCGCGCCTGTTCGGGGACGAGGCTCAGCGGCGTCATCCCCGGCTGCGTATTCACCTCGAGCAGGAACAGCCCGTCGACGCCGCGCTCGTCATCCCAGCGGAAGTCCGACCGCGACGCGCCCTTGCAGCCGAGCAACCGATGCGCTTCGAGCGCGAGGCTCTTGCAGGCATCGGTAATCTCGTCGGGGATCTCCGCCGGGCAGACGTGGACCGTCATCCCGTCGGTGTATTTCGCGTCGTAATCATACCAGCCGCTCTTGGGCTTCAACTCGGTCACGCCGAGCGCCTTGCCGCCGAGCACCGCCGTCGTCAGCTCGCGCCCTCGGATGTAAGGCTCGGCAAGGAGTTCCTCGAACTCGCCCCACGGGCCCACGCTGTCGCGCGCGATCGGATTGCCGTAATTGCCGCTGTCGGTGACGATCGCCACCCCGACCGAGGAACCTTCGTTGACCGGCTTCAAAACATAAGGCCGAGCCATCGGATCGCCCTCGAACAGGTCCGCCGACTTGACGATCCGCCCACCCGGCATCGGCACGCCCGCCGGGACGAGCAGCAGCTTGGTCAGCACCTTGTCGATCGCGATCACCGACGTAGCGAGCCCCGAATGCGTGTAGCGCAACCCCATCAGGTCGAGCAGTCCCTGCACAGAACCGTCCTCGCCAGGCGTCCCATGCAAAGCGTTGAACACAAGATCGGGCTGAGCCTCTGCCAGCCGAGCGGCAACATCCCGCCCCATATCGATCCGCGTGACCCGGTGGCCGAGCGACTCCAGCGCGTCCGCACAGCCATTGCCCGACATCAGCGAAACCTCACGCTCCGCCGACCAGCCGCCCATGAGGACTGCGATGTGAAGTGGACCCGTCATGCCTCCCCTCCCGCATGCGGGAGGGGACCGAGGGGTGGGCGCCCGCCATCACCGGCCGCATCGCTGGTGGAAAGCGCGGGCGCAGCACTGCTGGGCTGCCCCTCACCCCGACCCTCTCCCCGCAGGGGAGAGGGAGCAGCGATGCCAACCCGCTGGATTTCCCACTCCAACGTCACCCCCGAATGCGCCCTCACTCTATCCCGTACCTCTTCACCCAGCGCCTCAATCTCCGCGCTCGACGCGGCCCCGAGGTTCAGCAGGAAATTGCAATGCTTCTCGCTGACCTGCGCATCGCCGCGAGTCAGCCCCCGACACCCGGCCGCGTCGATCAACGCCCACGCCTTGTGCCCCTCGGGATTCTTGAACGTCGACCCCCCGGTGCGCGACCGGAGCGGCTGCGAAGCCTCGCGCTCGGCGGCGATCCGATCCATCTCTGCACCGATCACGGCAGGCTCGCCGGGCGTGCCGGAGAACACCGCTTCGACCACCACGGCGCCGGCCGGCAGGTCCGAATGACGGTAGGTGAACCCGAGCTTCTCGGAGGACCAGACTTCGACCGAACCCTCCCGCGTAACCACGGTAGCCTCGACCAGAATATCGCTGACATCGCGGCCGTAAGCGCCGGCGTTCATCCGAACCGCACCGCCGACCGTCCCCGGAATCCCGCGCAAGAACTCAATCCCCGCAATCCCAGCGTCCCGCGCGGCACTGGCAACGGTAATCCCCATCGCCCCCGCGCCCGCACGAACGCGGCCGTCCTCAACCGAAACCTTCGCCATCGCCTTGGGGAGACGCACGACGACCCCCGGCACGCCACCATCGCGCACGATCAGGTTCGAGCCGACTCCAACGGGTAGAACTGGAGTCGCAGGATCGAGATCCCGCAAATACGCGGCCAGATCGTTCGCAGTATCGGGTCGCACTAGCGTCTCCGCCGGCCCACCAGTCCGAAACCATATGAAAGCCGCCAGCGAAGCCCCAGCCTCGACCTTGATTCCCCTCCCGCTTGCGGGAGGGGTTAGGGGAGGGACTGACATAGCCGCGCCCGTGCCGTCGGATGAGGCCGAAGCCCCTCCCCCGACCCCTCCCGCAAGCGGGAGGGGAGCAGAAGCGCGAGCGTTCACGCCAGCACCTTCGCGCGTTCGGCAGCGATCGCGTCGGCGAGCCCGGCAGCCCATTTCGTAATGTCGCCGGCCCCGAGGCAAACAACCATGTCGTCAGCCTCGATCGTCGCCGCCAACTCCACCGCCAGCGCATCCGCATCAGCAACCACACCCGCAAACCGGTGCCCACGCCGCTTCAGCCCCTCGACCAAAGCCGCCGCATCGACCCCCTCCACCGGCGCCTCGCCCGCCGCGTAAACCGGCGTCACCAACACCCGGTCCGCATCGTTGAACGCAGTCTGGAAATCCTCCATCAGATTGCCGAGCCGCGAATAGCGATGCGGCTGCACCACCGCGATCACGCGCCCCTTCACGCCCTCGCGAGCCGCCGCCAACACCGCCCGAATTTCGACCGGGTGGTGCCCGTAATCGTCGATGATCGTCACGCCCCCGCCTTCGACGGCCACTTCGCCAACCTTGGTGAAGCGCCGCTTCACACCACCGAACTTGGCAAACCCCTGCTGGATCGTCGCATCCGCAATCCCGAGTTCCAGCGCCACCCCGATCGCCGCCAGCGCATTCTGGACGTTGTGCCGCCCCGGCATCGGCATCTCGATCCCCGAGATCGTCCGCGTCGCGCCATCACGCTCGCGCACCACGCAATCGAAGCGATTGCCGCCCGGTATCGGCGTAACCTCGACCCCGCGCACGTCAGCCTGCGCCGAGAAACCGTAGGTCACGACCCGACGATCGCGCACCCGCGGCAGGATCCCCTGCACCTCCGGGTGATCGAGGCACAGCAGCGCCGCGCCGTAGAACGGCACGTTCTCGACGAACTCGACGAACGCATCCTTCACCGCGTCGAACGAGCCGTAATGATCGAGATGCTCGGGATCGATATTCGTAACGACCGCGATCGTGCCGTCGAGCCGCAGGAAGCTGCCGTCGCTTTCGTCCGCCTCGACGACCATCCAGTCGCTCGCGCCCAGCCGCGCGTTCGAGCCGTACGAGTTGATGATCCCGCCGTTGATGACCGTCGGATCGACCCCGCCCGCATCGAGCAACGCCGCGACCATCGATGTCGTCGTGGTCTTCCCGTGCGTGCCCGCCACCGCGACGGTCGACTTCAACCGCATCAATTCCGCCAGCATCTCAGCCCGCCGCACTACCGGTACGCGTGCGTTCAACGCCGCCTCGACCTCCGGGTTCGAGCGCACGATCGCGGTCGACACGACCACCACCGCGGCATCGCCGATGTTCGACGCAGCGTGACCGATCGCCACCGGAATGCCCTTGTCGCGCAAACCCTGCACGACATAGCCCTCCGCCACGTCCGAGCCCTGCACGCGGTAGCCGAGGTTCTTCATCACCTCGGCGATGCCCGACATCCCGATCCCGCCGATGCCGACGAAGTGGATCGTGCCGATATCCGTTGCGACGCCCTTCATGCGAACTGCGCCTTGGGCTTCGACGGCGCACCGACAGGAATCCGCGACAATGGCGCATCCAGACTCTCGACCAGGTCGGCCAGATCGCTCGCCGCATTCGGCCGCCCGCAACTCCGCGCACGCCCCGCCGCATTCTGCAACGCCGCTGGATCGAGCCCGAGTTTCTGCATCTGCTTGGCCAGTTCCACTGCGGTAAAGTCTCCCTGCGCGATCGTCCGCGCGCCGCCCGCCCGCGTGATCTCGCGCGCGTTCACGGTCTGGTGATCGTCGGTCGCCCCCGGCAGCGGCACCAGGATTGCCGGCCGCCCCGCCGCGGTCAGTTCCGAAATCGTCGAAGCCCCCGCGCGTGCGATCACCAGATGCGCCCAGGCCAGTTGCTCGGGCATATCGGGCAGATACGTCGCCAGCTCGGCCGGGATATGATGCTCGGCGTACTTGGCGCGCACCGCGTCGATATCCTCGATCCGCGCCTGATGAGTCACCTGCAACCGCCGCCGAAACGTCACCGGCAGCATCGCCAGCCCGTCGGGCACGACCTGCGACAGGATGCTCGCCCCCTGGCTGCCGCCGGTCACGAGCACGCGGAAGATGCCGTCTTCCTCCAGCAGCGGATACGGTCGCGAGCGCAACGCCAGCACCGCCTCCCGCACCGGATTGCCGACCAGATGCGCCTTCCCCAGCAGCTTCGGCGCGAGGCGCTCGGTCGGCTCGGACGAGGTCGCAATCGCGTCCACGCGCCCCGCGACGAAGCGGTTCACGCGCCCCAAAACCGCGTTCTGTTCATGCACCGCGGTCGGGATCTTGTCCGCGAACGCCGCCAGCAATGCCGGCAGCGCAGGATAGCCACCAAAGCCGATCACTGCGGCAGGCTTGAACGTCCGGTACAGCTCGCGCGCCATTGCCCGCCCGCGCCACATCTCCCGCGTGGCCCGAGCCCAGCCAAGCGGCCCGCCGGTAAAGCGCCCAGCCGGCAGGACATGCGTCTGGATGTCCTCGAACAGCCCCGGAAAGCGCACGCCGCGCGCGTCGCTGACCAGCGCGACACGGTGGCCGCGCTTGGTCAGTTCGGCTGCGAGCGCCGCTGCCGGGACCATGTGTCCACCCGTGCCACCGGCTGCGAGGACGTAATGCTTACTCATTCACCACTCCAGCGGACGACATAGGGGCTCCGCGTGAGAAACGGATTGCGCCGGGTAAACGCCAGCAGCAACCCCATGCCGACCGACAACGCGATCATCGACGACCCGCCATAGCTGATGAACGGCAGCGTCATACCCTTCGACGGTGCGAGCCCCGTGTTCACCGCCATGCTCACCAGCGCCTGCGCGCCGAACTGCGTGGCGAGGCCGGCGGAGGCGAGCAATTTGAATTCGTCCTGCTCGTCCAGTAACTTGACGAACACGCGCACCACGATCGCAAGGAAAATCACCGCGATCACCGAGCACGCGATCAGCCCGAACTCCTCGCCGATCACCGAGAAGATATAGTCGGTATGCGCCTCGGGCAGCCCGAACTTCGCCGCACCCGCACCCGGCCCCGTCCCGGTCCAGCCGCCCGCGGTCAGCGTATTATGCGCCGCGTTCGTCTGGAAATGGTCGCCCGCGCCCTCGCCCTCGACCCCCGGAAACAGGAACGCATCGATCCGCGACCGCGCCACGCCATAGAAGACATAGGCTGCGATCAATCCGGCCGGCGCCATCGCGACGAGGCCGAGCATCACCTTGGCCGGCGTTCCCGCGATCATCAGCAACGCCATCCAGACCGAGCAGAAGATGATCGTCTGGCCGAAATCGGGTTGCAACATCAACAGCACCGCGACACCTGCGGTCATCGCGCCGGTGATCAGCACGGTCGGCAGCTCGGCATCTTTCGCACGCAACGACAACAGCCACGCGACCGTGACGATGAAGAACGGCTTGAGGAATTCCGACGGCTGAAACTGCGCGAAGCCGACGCCAAGCCAGCGCCGTGCGCCATTGGCTTCGACCCCGATGAACGGCGTCAGCATCAGCATCAGCACCAGCAGCGCACACCCGCCGATCGCCATCCGTCGCGCCATCGCAACGGGCATCATCGACACGCCGAACAGCACGGGGAGCGACACGCCGACCCACATCAACTGCCGCCAGAAATAATAGAGCGGCGCGATCTTGTGGTGCTCACCCGAATAGCGGACCGCGCTCGCCGGCGACGCCGCCGCGACCGCAATCAGCCCGATCGCGATCAGGAACAGCGTCAGCAGCAGCAGCATCCGGTCGATATCCCAGAACCAAGTGCCGAGCGGCGACTGATCGCCCCGCCCGCCGCGCCGCTTCATCTTGGCGACGATGCTGGTCTTCGGTGTGCCCATATCGCCCCTAACGTCGATCCTTCCAGCGCGGATATCGGTCATGCCAGCGACTCCACCGCAGCGCGGAACGCGGCCCCGCGCGCTTCGTAATCGCGAAACTGATCGAAGCTAGCACAGGCGGGGGATAACAAAACAGTGTCGCCCGGCTTGGCGTTTGCGGCGGCAGTGCGGACCGCGGCGTCGAGCGTGCCGACGTTCTCGACGGGCATGGAGTCTTTCAGGATTTCGGCGAATTTCGGGCCAGCCTCGCCGATAGTGTACGCGTGGACGACGTGGCCGAAGGCGGGCTTGCAGGCGCCGAGGTCGTCGCCCTTCGCGCGCCCGCCGACGATCCAGTGGACCCGGTCGAACGCGGCCAATGCGGGTGCGGTGCTCTCGGGATTGGTCGCCTTGCTGTCGTCGACATAGGCGACGCCGGCGTACGAGGCGATCTGTTCCATACGGTGGGGAAGACCGGTGAAGCTGGTGAGGCCGCGGTCGATATCGACCTCGCTCACGCCCAGCGCCTTGACCACGGCGATCGCGGCGAGTGCGTTCTGGGCGTTGTGCGGGCCCTGGAGCGTCGGCCAGTTGCTTTGATCCATGCACACGCCGGGAGCGATCTTGGTCAGGTGCTCGCCCTTCGCCGACAGCCCGCGCGCGATCTCGGCGGACGGCGTGTCGCCGATGCCGATGACGGCGTCGTGTTCGGCCGACTGCATCGCGAACAGCCGCGCCTTCGAGGCGGCATAGCCTTCGAAGCCGTCGTACCGGTCGAGATGATCCGGCGTGACGTTCAGCAACACCGCGACGTCGCAGTCGAGCGTCTGCGTCAGGTCGATCTGGTAGCTCGACAGTTCGAGCACGTAGACGCCCCCCTCGGGGAGCGGTTGCTGCTCAAGGATCGGTAAGCCGATGTTGCCGCCCATCAGCGTGGGGATGCCGGCGGTCTTGAGGATGTGGTGGACGAGCGCGGTGGTGGTGGACTTGCCATTGGTGCCGGTAATGCCGACGACCTTGTGCGGCGGGAGGTCTGCACGGGCCTGTGCGAAAAGTTCGATGTCGCCAATGACGGGGACGTTGGCGCCGCGTGCGGTTGCAGCGAGCGGGTGCGTGTTCAACGGGACCCCCGGCGACACCACCAGAGCGTCGAACCCCGAAAGATCGTCAAGCGGTGCGACTTCTAAAAGCCCTCTCCCCTCCGGGGAGAGGGTTGGGTGAGGGGCTGTTCCAGGCGCAGCATTGCTGGGCTGCCCCTCACCCCAACCCTCTCCCCGGAGGGGGGAGGGAGTGAAGATAGCACGCTTCGCCTCATCGGAATCCCACGCGACGACCTGCGCACCGCCAGCCACCAACGCCCGCACAGTCGCAGCCCCAGACCGCGCCAGTCCCAGCACCGCATAGCGTTTCCCGCGCCAGGCCTGCGCGACAATCACCGCAGCTTCAACGTCGAGAGGCCGACCAGCGCGAGCACCAGCGCGATGATCCAGAACCGGATCACCACCGTCGCCTCGGCCCAGCCAAGCTGTTCGAAATGATGGTGGATCGGCGCCATCCGAAACACGCGCTTGCCGGTTCGCTTGTAGAAGAACACCTGGATGATCACCGACAGCGCCTCGATCACGAACAGCCCGCCGATAATCCCCAGCACGATCTCGTGATGCGCGACGACCGCGATCGTCCCCAGCGCGCCACCGAGCGCGAGCGACCCGGTATCGCCCATGAACACCGCTGCAGGCGGCGCATTGAACCACAGGAACGCGAGCCCGGCGCCGACGATCGCCCCGCAGAAGATCGCCAACTCACCCGCGCGAGGGACGTGCGGGATACCGAGGTAATCGGCGAACTTCACGTTCCCGACCAGGTACACGATCACCATGAACGCGACGCTGGCGATGATCACCGGCATCGTCGCCAGCCCGTCGAGCCCGTCAGTCAAATTCACCGCGTTACCGAACGACACGATCGTGAACGCCGCGAACACCGGGAAGAACCAGCCCAGGTCGAGGTACATGCGCGACGTGAACGGCAAATACAGATGCGGCCCGTTCTGCGACATGATGATCGTCGCGGCGACGCCGGCGATGATGAACTCGAGCAACAACCGCGTGCGCCCGCTGATCCCCGCGGTACTCGCCTTGCGTACCTTGTCATAGTCGTCGAGGAACCCGATCGTCCCGAAGCCGAGCGTCACGAACAGGCACGCCCAGACGTACGGATTGCTCAGGTCCATCCACAGGAAGATGGCGAGGCACATCGAGGTCAGGATCATCAGCCCGCCCATCGTCGGCGTGCCGCGCTTCGACAGATGCGATTGCGGGCCATCGGCGCGGATCGGCTGGCCCTTGCCCTGCCGCACGCGCAACCAGCCGATGAACTTCGGCCCGATGATCAGGCCGATGATCAAGGCGGTCGCGACCGCGCCGCCGGTCCGCACCGTCTGATAGCGGATGAGGTTCAGCAGGCCGGGAAACCCCAGATGCTCGGCGAGCCAGTACAACATTCAGTTAATCCCGCCTTTGAGGCCAGCCTGGAGACCCGCTACGACGCGCGCGAGGCCTACCCCGTTCGATCCCTTGACGAGCACGACATCGCCGGGCGCCAGGATCGTCCGTAACGACGCGAGCGCGGCCGCAGCGTCGCCCACATGGACGGTTTCGATCTGTCCCTCAAGCACCTGCGCTAACGGCGCCATCGCTTCACCGACGAGCAGCGCCATTTCGACGCGCGCGGCGAGGATCGGCTCGGCGAGGGCTGCGTGATAGTCGTCGGAGCCCTCGCCCAATTCGCGCATCTCGCCGAGTACCGCGATGTGGCGGCCGGGTTCGTGGCCGAGGACGCTGAGCGTCGCGCGCATCGACGCGGGGTTGGCGTTGTAGCTCTCGTCGATCACTAGCGCCTGGCCTTCGCCGACGGTCACCAGCGACCGCGCGCCACGACCTTGCAATCCGCCGAGTTCGGCCAGCGCGAGGCCGGCGAGTCCGAGATCACTGCCGGCCGCCTGCACGCATGCCAGCACGCCGAGCGCATTGGACACCCAGTGCGCGCCGGGCTGCGCGATCGTGAAGCTCAGCTCGTGCTCGGCCCCCTGCCCCATCCGCGCGGTGACGAACGTCCCGCCAGTCGGCAGCCGCATCGCCTCGATCGCGCGGACATCGGCGCCCTTCTCGCTGCCGAACGTCACGATGTGCGCGGCGTGTGGCGCGGCATGGCCGAGCAGCCGATCGCGGTGCGGGCTGTCATAGGGCACGATCGCAGTCCCATCCGGTTCGAGCCCGGCAAAGATCTCCCCCTTGGCATCGGCGATCGCGCTCTCGTCGGGAAAGAACGCGGTATGCGCAGGCGCGATCGCAGTGATCATCGCGATGTGCGGCCGCACGAGTTGGGTCAGCTCGGCAAGCTCACCGGCGTGGTTCATCCCCATCTCGAACACGCCGAACTTCGCGTCGCGCGGCATGCGGGCGAGGCTGAGCGGGACGCCGGTGTGGTTGTTGTAGCTCTTGACCGAGCGGTGCACCTCGCCGGGGGCTGCGCGGTCGAGGCAGGCGAACAACGCCTCCTTGGCGCTGGTCTTGCCGACTGAGCCGGTGACGCCGATGATCTTGGCACCGCTCCGAGTCCGGCTCGCGCGCGCAAGCGCCTGCAACGCGACGAAGCTGTCGGCGACGAGGACGTGCGGGTGCTCGCAACGCTCGGACACGATCGCCCCAGCCGCGCCCTGTGCGAAGGCCTGGTCGAGGAACAGGTGCCCGTCGCTGGCCTCGCCCTTCATCGCGATGAACAAGTCGCCGGGGCCGACCTCACGCGAGTCGAACGCAACGCCAATGACGGCGAAGTGACTAGACACCACACCACCGGTAGCGGCCGCGATCTCGGCGGAAGTCCACAAGCTCACTGCTCCCCTCCCGCTTGCGGGAGGGGTCGGGGGAGGGGCTGACCAAATAGACCGGACGCCAGTACGTACGTCGCGCCCTCCCCTAGCCCCTCCCGCAGGCGGGAGGGGAATGACGATGTCGTACCACTCACGCCGCGCACTCCCGCGCGACGGTCACGTCGTCGAACGGCAGGACCATGTCGCCGACGATCTGGCCTTGTTCGTGACCCTTGCCGGCGATCAGCACGATATCCTCGGGCCCAGCCTCCCGCACAGCAGCTCCAATTGCCGCACGCCGGTCGCCGATTTCCTCAGCCCCACGCGCGCCCTTCAACACGTCGCAGCGGATCGCCCGAGCGTCCTCGGTCCGGGGGTTGTCGTCGGTCACGATCACGCGGTCGGCGTGTTGCACCGCGACCTGCCCCATCGTCTCCCGCTTGCCGGTGTCGCGGTCACCGCCGGCGCCGAACACGACGATCAGCTTGCCGCCCGCATGCGGCTTCAACGCCGCGATCGCCGCCTCCAGCGCGTCAGGCGTATGCGCGTAATCCACGTAGACCGGCGCACCCGACTTCGCGATCACCGCGCGTTCCAGCCGCCCGCGTACCGGCTGCAACCGCGACAGATTGGCGAGCGTCGCGCCCACATCGCCGCCGGTCGCGATCACCAGTCCGGCCGACACCAGCGCGTTCGCCGCCTGATACGCGCCGATCAGCGGCAGGTTGACCTTGTACGTCTGCCCCTCGGCCTCGATCGTCAGCCCCTGCCCGAGCAAAGTCGGGTCACGGCCAACCAATCGCAGCGTCTCGCCCTGCGTCCCGACCGTGATCAACCGATTGCCACGCTCCCGTGCCAGGTCAATCACCCGCGCCGATTGCGGATCATCCGCCCACACCACCGCCGCACCGTCCGTCGACAGCACCTCGGAGAACAGCCGGATCTTGGCGGTGAAATACGCCGCCATGTCGCCGTGATAGTCGAGATGGTCCCGGCTGAGGTTCGTGAACGCCGCCGCGGCGACCTTCAGGCCCTCGGTCCGATACTGCGTCAGCCCGTGGCTCGACGCCTCGAACGCCAGATGCGTCACGCCTTCACGCGCGAGCCCCGCCACGTTCGACAGGAACGTCACCACATCCGGCGTCGTCAGCCCGGTCGTCACCCGCTCGTCGGCAGTCGTAACCCCAAGCGTCCCGATCGACGCCGCATGAAACCCCGCCATCCGCCACAGCTGCCGAGTCATCTCGACGCACGACGTCTTCCCGTTCGTCCCGGTAATCGCCACGGACGTCTCGGGAAACGGTGCGAAGAACTTCGCGGCCAGTTGCGCAAACCGCTCCCGGGGGTTGTCATCGGCGATGTAGGTGGCGCCCTCGACCGTCAGCCCCGGCCGCGCGACCACCGCGATCGCACCCGAGCGGATCGCGTCGTCGATATAATCCTCGCCATTCACGCGCGCGCCTTCGAACGCGCCGAACACCGTGCCCGGCGCGACCTTGCGGTGATCGATCGCGAACCCCGTCACCTGCGCCTCTTCCGTCCCGTCGGTCAGCGCTGCGAGTTTCATGCAATAGTCCTCATTGCCCGGTCGGCTGTGTACGCGACGGGTCCTGCCACAAAGTCGGCAGGATGTCAGACTCGTCGATATCGCGGTGCGCGTCGGGCACGACGCCCAGGATCGCACCGACGCGCGAGATCGTCCGGCCGACCACCGGCGCGGTATTCCACGCCGCAGTCTTCCACCCGGCGGTTTCCTTCGTCCCGAGCGGCGAATCGAGCATCGCCAGCACGACATAGCGCGGCGCATCCATCGGAAACGCCGCGGCAAACGTCGCGACGTTGCGCGAATGATCATACCCGCCCGACACAGCGGCCTCGGCCGTCCCGGTCTTGCCACCGACGCGGTAGCCCGGTGCATCGCCCTTGCGACCCGTACCGCGCTGCACGATCAGCCGCAGCATCTGCCGCATGCGCGCGCTGGTCTGCTCGCTGATCACCCGACGACCGGCAACGGCGTGACCCGGCGCGACCTTCAACAACGTCGCCGGCCGCCAGATCCCGCCATTGACCAAGGCCGCATACGCGCTCGCCAGATGCAGCGGAGTCACCGCGATGCCGTGGCCATAGGCGGTGGTCATCGTCGTCGTCCGCGCCCAGTATTTCGGCCACAGCGGGCGGCCCTTCTCGCGCAGTTCGATATCGGGCTTGGTATCGAAGCCAAGCTTCTTGAACATCGCCTGCATCTTCCCGGGCCCGACCTCGTCGGCCACACGAGCGGTGGCGATGTTGGACGAATAGATCAGCGTCTCGGCCATGTTGAGCCAGCGCTTCGGATCGCCGCGCTCGTCGTGGATCGTGAAGCGCCCGACCTGCAGCGGATGCGTCGCATCGAAGCGCCGCGCGAACGATGTAACGACACCCGTGTCCATCGCGGTCGCCATCGTGATCGGCTTGAACGTCGACCCAAGCTCGAACACGCTCTGGGTCGTGATGTTGCGGAGCTGTTCGCTGCCCGACATGCCGACGCGGTTGGGATTGAAGGTCGGCAGCGAGACCATCGCGATCACCTCGCCGGTCGCCACGTCGAGGACGATACCGCCAGCCCCGCGCGCAGAAAACGTCGTCATCGCGCGGCCGAGTTCGCTCTCCATCGCCGCCTGGACGCGGTTATCGAGCGACAGCGCGACCGGCGTGCCGTTGAGCGCGGGATTGGTCAGCCGCTCGTCGAGCACGCGCTCCATCCCGCTCATGCCGTGGCCTGCGGTCGACAGGAAGCCGAGCGCATGCGCCGCCATCGTCGACTGCGGGTAGAGCCGCTGCGTATCGCGGTCGAACACGATCGCGGGCTCGCCGATCGCGTTGACCTGCTCGACCAGCGCCGGCGACGCGCGCCGCTGGAGATAGATGAAGCTCTTGCCCGACGTCAGCAGCGCATAATAATGCGCCTGGTCGCCCGCCTCGGGCATCAACGCGGCGAGCTTGCTGGCGATCTCGGTCGGATCACCGATCAGCTTCTTCGGGTGCACCGCGATCGTCCAAGCGTCGATCGTCCGCGCCAAGGGCGCGCCGTTGCGATCGACGATATCCCCGCGCGCGGCAATCGCCGCCGAGCGCGCCTGCGGATCGGCGAGCGACGCCTGCACCGCCAGCATCCCCAGCCGCCCGACCACCACCAGCACCGCTGCTCCGAACAGGAACATCAGCATCATCAGGCGCGTGTGCGCCGTCGCCACCAGTGCATGACGCTGGTTGGCGCTACGTTGCTGCGAGACGGGCCGGGCGACCAAGGCGGTCACCGCCGCTTACGGCTCTCGGAGCGGGCGCCGCTCATGATGTCACCCAGCGTCGTGTCGGACAGGAGCTTGCGGTCGAGCATCGCGACTGCCTGCGGACGGACCTTCGCGACGGCGGCGAGGCGCTCGGTCTTGGCAGCGCGGACGAGTGCGGCCTCGGCCGAGCGCGGCGTCGACACCGACGCGCGGATCACGACCGGCTTGAGTGCGGTCTTCGACGCAGCCTGGATCGCGACGTTCATCGCGCGCGGTGCGCTAACCTGCGCCATCTGCACCGGAGCAAGCTTGACCACGGCAGGAGCAGCGGTGACCGGCACGATCGACGTGGAGACGACGGACCCCGCCCCCGACGGCACCAGCAGCGCGGCGGTCTGGACCCCGTCCGCGCGCAGGCTGTTGACGTCGAGCGCCGCGAGCGCGGCCTCGCTCACGACGAACTGACCGGCCGTCGGCGCCGACAGCGCCAGCGTATCGCCGTTCCAGCGCTCGAGCTGCGCAAGATTGCCGCGCGTGTCGAACTCGGTTTCGAGCGCACGGATGTCGCGCTGCGCGGAGCGGATCTGACCATTGACCGCCTCCAGCTTCTTGCGCTCGGCGGCGACCTGCAGCGACACGAGGTAGAAACCGAGCACGACGGCCACGCAGCCCCCGAACCAGCCCACACCCTTCATCCGATACGCCGCCGTCATGTCGTCACCTCTTCCGTCCAGGGTTGCGCGGAGGTCCGCCGCGCCGTCCGTAATGTCGCCGAGCGCGCGCGCGGGTTGCGTACGATCTCGGCCTCGCCGGCGCGAACACCGCGGCCGACATGAGAAAAACTAGGTTCCGCAACGGCTTTCACCTGCGGAAGATGACGCGAACCTGAAGGCGATCCACCAGAGCGCGTGCGCAGGAAGCGCTTCACCATCCGGTCCTCGAGGCTGTGGAACGTCACGATCGCGAGCCGACCACCGGGCTTCAGCACGCGCTCGGCCGCCAGCAACCCGTCGGCGAGTTCGCCAAGCTCACGGTTCACGTGGATCCGGATCGCCTGGAACGCCCGCGTCGCGGGGTCCTTCTTGTCGTGCGCCTTGTAGCCGAGCGCGCGGCGGACGATGTGCGCCAGTTCGCCGGTCCGCGTCAGCGGGCGCGCCGCGACGATCGCCCGCGCCACACGCCGCGACTTGGGCTCGTCGCCATATTGATAGAGCACGTCGGCGATCTCGTTCTCGTCCGCTTCGTTGACGAAGTCCGCGGCCGACATGCCGGCCTGCGCCATCCGCATGTCGAGCGGGCCATCCGACTGGAACGAGAAGCCACGCTCGGCCTGGTCGAGCTGCATCGACGACACGCCGATATCGAGCGTCACGCCGTCCACCGGCGCGAGGCCACGCGTCTCGAGTTCTGACGCCATCGCCGAGAAGTCCGCGGCAATCAGCGTCAGGCCTTCTTCGGCTTCTTCCATCGCGCGACCATCGGCGATCGCGTCTGGATCGCGGTCGAACGCGACGATCCGCGCGCCCGACTTGAGCAACGCCAGCGTGTAGCCGCCCGCACCGAACGTGCCGTCGACCATCGTCTCGCCGGGCTCAGGGGAAAGCGCGGCCAGGACTTCGTCGAGCAGGACGGGGATATGCGGAGCGTCGGGATTGCTCACAGCTCCACCCCCTTCTCGGCCATGTAGAAGCGCGCCATCTCCTTGACGACGGGGGGCATGCCGTCGGTGGCGATCAGCGTCGCGGGGTCCCAGATCTCGATGTAATCGAGCACGCCGTAGAAGAACGCATGACCCTTGATGCCCGCATAGAAGCGCGGGAACGCGGGCATGATGAAGCGACCGGAGCCGTCGAACGGCACCGCTTCGCCGGACGCGGCGGCACGCTTGATGTTGTAGTCGTATTCGCCGTTCGCCGACGTGTTCTCGGATTCGCGGCGATCGAGGCGCTCGGCGAGGATGTCGACGTAACCGGGATCATACGCGACCAGGCAGCGATTCTTCTGATGCGCGCCAATGATGATGGTCCCGCCGTCCTTGCCGTTCGCCTTGGGCGCATTTGCGGAGAGGGTCGTCCGGAGCGCCGAAGGGATGGCTACCCGGCCCTTGTCGTCGACAAGGCCGATACCGTCTCCCTGATAGCGACCCCGTACCAACACGCCAAAACCCTTCGAAATGGCGCACACGTCTACCGTTTCGGAACGCGACCATCGTCGCGTTCCGACCGCAGCTTCAGCCAACGGTGAACGTGCCCCTGTATTAACCTCCATCTACCATAGCGCTACGGGGACGCAACGGGATTTTTGGGGATCGTCGGGTTTTTACGACGAGTTTCGTTGACCGCTTCGGAAGCAATTGCCGCGCGAAATGGATTCCTGGGTCGCAAACGGAGGCTCACGGCACGGGAAATCCGGGGATTTCGTTGGTTCGTATACGGGCGACTTCCCCCTCGACCAGCAGGCGGCAAACGAAAAGACCGCTACCTGCCTTGCCATTCCCGCAAAGGCGGGAACCCAGATCGATACCATGACGGTCGGATCGCTACCGTCCGCCGATCTGGATCCGAGCCTCCGCGGAGATGACGATGCAATGGTCGGATAGAGGATGCCGCCTCAGCATGATCCTAGACGTCACCTGGGCAATACCCGCCCTCGCCTCCCCAAATTAAGGAGCAGGCGCCTGCGTATTGGCACTCGGCGCCACGCCCATCTCGGCTAGCGGCTCGCCGGCCGCCGCCACCGTTGTCGTATTCGCGACCGCCATGTTTGCAACCACGTCGGCCTGCGCTGCGCCCGCGGTCGCGACCGGCCGCTCGCGACTCGCCGAACCGATGATCGCGCTGGCCAGTCCGATCAGCAGCACAACCGCGGCAAGGCCGATCATGCCGACCTTGATACGTTGCATGCTCTGCGAGGGTTCGTGCGGTAGCTTCATCTTGCCCCGCTCAGATACCCGACCACCGCGCCGCTGTCGATTCCCGAGCATCCCTTTGCTCACCCGAGCCCTTTCGCCTCGCGCCAGGCTGGGTCGTACAAGGTCGAGAGATAGCGGAATCCGGTATCGCACAGGATCGTCGCGATCCGCTTGCCCGGCCCCAGATGCTTTGCCAGCGCGATCGCCCCTGCGACGTTGATCCCCGACGACAGGCCAAGGCACAGTCCCTCCTCGTCGAGCAACCGCCGGACCCAGTGATAGCCCTCCTGATCGGAAATCCGGAACTGCGTATCGATCGGCGCGCCTTCCAGATTGGCGGTGATCCGCCCCTGCCCGATCCCCTCGGCGACCGACGAGCCTTCCGACTTGAGTTCGCCATGCGCATAGTAATTGTACAGTGCCGCGCCGTGGGGATCGGTCAGCGCGATGCAGACATTCTCGTCCTTTGCCTTGAGCCCGAGCCCGACCCCTGCGATCGTCCCGCCGGTTCCTGCCGCGCAAGTGAAGCCGTCGACGCGTCCCCCCATCTGGTCCCAGATCTCCTCCGCGGTGCCGACGATATGCGCACGACGGTTGGCCGTATTGTCGAACTGGTTCGCCCACACCGCACCCGGCGTCTCCTCGGCAATCCGCCGCGACGTGTGGACGAAATGGCACGGCGAAGAGAAGGCCGCCGCCGGCACCAGCACGAGTTCCGCTCCCAGCGCCCGCAGCGTATCCATCTTCTCGCGGCTCTGCGTCTCGGGCATGACGATGATCGTCTTGTAGCCCTTGGCGTTCGCGACCAGCGCGATCCCGATCCCGGTGTTCCCGGCGGTTCCCTCGACGATGGTCCCGCCGGGCTGGAGCAGTCCGCGCTGCTCGGCATCCTCGACGATGAACAGCGCCGCGCGATCCTTGATCGACGCGCCGGGGTTGGTGAATTCGCACTTGCCGAAGATGTCGCAGCCGGTCGCCTCGCTCGGGCCGTTGAGGCGGACGAGCGGGGTGTTGCCGATCAGAGCGAGTGTGTCAGGGAGTGTTTGCATCGCCGGTATGTGGCGCCGCTGGACGCGCCCGGCAAGCGATCGAAACTTTGTCCCGTTAAATCCGCCGGATGTCAGCCAAACTGCAGTCGCCCCTTCTCCCTCCGCCGATCAGTGGAGGAGATTCCCCAATATCGATGAGCAGGCGACCAAGAAAACATCATGCAATTGGTATGATCTATGTTAACAGTTTGAGTAATGCGTTAGAGGAGCGTGGTTTCGTGAAGCACTATCTGCACGCGCTGGCTCTTCTGCGGGAAGCGTCGGACGCCATGGAGGCGGCAGGCGACACGTTGATCGCCGCGCACATCGCGACTCCACTCGCGCTCATCGAAGACCGGCTGTATCAACATCGTGGCGGCGCCGGCCACGATCGCCCGAGCCGACCATGATGCCGATCATCACCACGGCGTAGCGGCAACCTCACAAGGACGGGCGCGCAGTCTTCCAACTGTCCGTGAACGGGCCTCCGTTCGTCGATCTCGCACGGCGTGAACGACCATAGACCTTGACGCCCTATGCTGCATGCGCGAAGTCGTGTTTCGTCATGAAGATCATCCCCATAACCGCCGTCGCCGCGCTGCTTGCGTTGGCTGCCTGCAACTCCAAGCCTGCCGCGCCAGAAGTGGTGGACACGAATCCGGATCCGATGGCGAACACGCTCGCCAACGCCGCGCCGGTTGAGCTGCCGCCTGCGATCAAGTCGGAAAAGACGCTGCGCTGCAAGGATAACAGCCTGTTGTTCGTGACGTTCTTCGAGGGCGACAAGCAGGCCGTGGTCCGCATCAAGAAGGACGGTCCCGCAACCACGCTGAAGTCGGACGTCGCCGGCGCGCCAAAGACCGCCGAGGGCGGCTGGTCGATGACCGGCAGCGAAACCAACGTAACGCTGACCGCGCCGGGCAAGTCTGCACAGGTCTGTCACGCGTAAGGCGTTCCGGCCGTTAATCGGCGTCGATTAAGCGTTGAAGCGGCCGGTGGATCCTCCACCGGCCGCTTTTCTTTGTGCCGGACATCTTGCTCCCGACGCGTGAGACCGGCACCGTGGCGCCATGGCGACAGTAGCGATTTACAGCCTCAAGGGCGGCGTCGGAAAAACGACGTTGGCGGTGAACCTGGCCTGGTGTGCAGCGACCGCCTCCGCGCGGAAGACTTTGTTGTGGGATCTGGATCCCCAGGCGGCCGCAACCTGGGTGCTCGGCGACGACCGGCCCGGCACCGGTCCGATCGATCAGGCGCACGCGATGTTTTCGAAGGATGTGGCGGTACGCAAGCAGGCGCGACCGACGTCCTATCCAAGACTCGATCTCGTCGCTGCGGACGCATCGCTGCGCGGGCTCGATCAACTTTTTCACGATCTCGACAAGAAGAAGCGGCTGGCCAAGCTGCTATCCGACCTGAAGGCCTACGACCGGGTCATCCTCGACTGCCCACCGGGGCTTACCGAAACCGCCGACCAAGTGATGCGTGCCGCCGATCTGATCGTCGTTCCCGTCATCCCGTCGCCACTGTCGACCCGCGCCTATGAGGCGGTGGTGCGCCATCTGGGCGGGAGGACCCAGCTGCTGCCTGTGCATGTGATGGTCGACCGCCGTCGCGCGCTGCATGGCGAGGCGCTGGAACAGCATCCCGACTGGCCGGTGGTTCCGATGGCGAGCGCGATCGAATCGATGGCCGTCAAGCGCGCGCCGGTGGGGGTGTTCGCGCCGAAATCGTCCGCTGCGCAGGCGTTCGCCGATCTCTGGCGCCGGATCGAGCATCGTCTGGCCGCATGAGCAACGTCCTCGATCCAGCGAATGCGCTCGACCCGCAACTCGTGCTCGGCGCCTATTCGGTCGGCGTGTTCCCGATGGCGGACAGCCGCGATGCCGCCAGCGTCTACTGGGTCGAGCCGCGCCGCCGCGCAGTGCTTCCGCTCGAAGGTTTCCAGCTCTCCCGCTCTTTGAAGAAGACGATCGCCACGGATCGCTTCCAGGTCACCGTCGACACCGCCTTCGAGCGCGTCGTGCAATTATGTGCCGAAAGCGTCGAAGGCCGCCCGGAGACGTGGATCAACGATAGCATCGAACGCGTCTTTCAGACCCTCCACGGGATGGGCTTCGCACATTCGGTCGAGTGCTGGGACGGCGGCAAGCTCGTCGGTGGTCTCTACGGACTGGCACTCGGCCGGGCGTTCTTCGGCGAGAGCATGGTCAGCCGCGCCACCGACGCGTCGAAGGTCGCGCTCGCCCACCTCGTAGCACGCCTGCGCGCAGGCGGGTTCGCATTGCTCGATTGCCAATTCCAGACGTCGCATCTCGCCTCGCTCGGCGCGATCGAGATCGACCGAGCGGATTACGCGGCGTTACTCGCCGCCGCACTCGACGGCGCGATCGGCGCGACCTCGTCCGCAGTTGGCGCGTCGCCCGCCTGCGACTTTCGCGCGCTCGATCGCTTGGCCGGCAAGGCGTCCGCGACCGGCGCCGTATCGGGACCGGTTTCCGGGAAGGTCATCGCACAGCTTTTGGTCCAGACGTCGTAGATCGGGTGCTGCACCGCGTTGAGCGCCGGGCGCTCCTTGTAGAGCCAGCCCGAGAATGTCCGCCGCCAATGCGCGTCGACGTCACGCACCAGGACCTGCACGAACGCGCCGGTCAACTGTTCCTGCTCCCACGGCGCGGTCTGTTCGCACGCGCGCAGCCGTAGCACGACGTCGCCAAGCCGGGTCGCCTGGCCGGGCTTGAGCCGGACCTCGCGGGTCTCGCCGTTACGCTTGTTGAGCAGGCCGATCACCGCGACCCGCTGCGCCATCGGCGTGCCGCCATTGGCGATCGCCGCGGCGCCGGTATCGAGCGTCTCGATCGAAGAGTTTCCGGGCTCGTTCGCACCCGGCAGGTCCTGCTGGACCACTGCCGTCGTCGTCGCCGGGGCGTTGAGCGCGCGATATCCGAACCAGCCGCCCACCCCCAACACCACGACCAACACGGCCGCGGCGAGCCAGCGCAGGCTCACCCTTCGGGCGTCCAGGCTTCGTAGTCACCCGTTGCGGCAGCCCGCTTGCCGCCCTTTTCGAGCGCACCCGCGGGCCGATAGGCAAGCGCGGTCCCGGTCATGTTCGGTACGGCAGGTTTCTGCCAGGCGCGGATGGGCGGCAATGCGCGCTCGGGCACGTCGTCGACCTGATGATGCAGCCAGCTGAACCACGCGGGCGGCACCCGGCTCGCGTCGGTCGCGCCCTGGTAGATCACCCAGCGACGCGGGTTGCCGGCGGTGTCCTTGCCGCCCTGGTAATAGACGTTGCCAAGCGCGTCCTCACCCATCTTCGCCATGCTGCGCAGGCCGAATTTGGTGCCGAGGGTGGCGCCGTTCCACCACGTGAAAGTCGATGCGAGAAAGCCCATGCGTGGCGCTTAACCCGAGTGGCGACGGGCTTCAACCATGATCGTTGGCGGAAGGGTACGTAGGCTCTTGGGAGATTTTCCCCCGCGAGGGGCAGGTGGCGCCGCAGGCGTCGGAGGGGGAGGATACGGATCAGCGGTTGGCGTGTGCCTCCCCCTCCGTCAGGCTGGCGCCTGCCACCTCCCCCTTGCGGGGGAGGATCGTGAAAATGCACCGTTGAGACTTCGGCCCCGCCTCACATACGACAGCCCCGTTCACCTGCGAAGGCGGGAGCCCAGTCTGACTCACCGTCCTTTTGCGGAGAAACGGTCCTGGTTGCTCGACGGGATCAGCCCAGACCGACCCCCCGCCTTTGAAGGCCCTTTCGAGCAAGGCCACCATCCCGGCGAAGCCCGGGGCCCCAGTCGAAAAGGGTACGGTACCGGAGCGCAGCATCAGTTGGCGACGTCTCCCAACTGGACCCTGGCCTTCGCCGGGGCAGTATAATTGCTTCGACAGTCTCGCGCGGTGGGATGGAATTGTTAAAGCACGTGCGACAGACAGCGCCAGCCTACTTCGTCTTGTCCCACGTCACCAGATCACCCTCGGCGATCCCCAGCTCCGCCGAACGCCCACCCATCAACTCCAGCACCGCGCCGACCGGCTCGCCCGACGGAATTGGCGCCTCGGAGAACGGTACGGTATTCTCCGCGATCCGCGCGATCGTGCCATCCGCGCGGATATACACGATGTCGAGCGGACTCGGCGTGTTCTTCATCCAGAAATTCGCCTCGCGCGGCGGACCGCCCTCACCCGGATACGGCCAGAACAGCATGCCGCCGTCAGGCTTCAGATCGGTTCGGAACATCAGCCCCCGCGCCTGTTCCTCAGGCGTCTTCGCGCGTTCGATCGAAAAGACGTGGCTGCCATTGGCGCTCTTGATCGTCAGCGCGGTGTTGGCAACGACGTGATCCTCGCTCCGCAAGTACGCAACTCCCCCAGCACCGGCGCCGAGCACCAACAGGCCCGCCCACACGGCCTTGCCACCAACGATCATCCCAGATCCTCTTCGACTGCGACCGCAAGCGGACCCTTGCGCCCCTCGACGACCCTCGCACGCAGCCGTTGATCGGGTTCGACGGTTTCGATCCCGGCTCGGCGCAGCGTTTCCATATGGACGAATATATCGCTGCCATCCGCGCCACGCACGAGGAAACCATAGCCCTTCAACCGGTTGAACCATTTGACCATTGCTGGCTCGAACGGTCCCGCGGCATCGATCATCGCGACCGGATCGATACGGTCGGGCGACGACGGCGCGCGGACGATCTCTTCCACTGCGTTGGTCATGTCGATCGACACGATTTCGCGCGCCTGGAAACCGCGGCCACGCTGGACCGACAGGGTCTCGACGCGCGCGCCTTCGGGCAGGCTGCGGCGGCCATGGGCCTGCAGAACCGAGAAATGGACCAGGATATCGCCGACGTTGGCGTCGTCCGCGACCGCGAAGCCGAACCCGCGAGTTACGTCGAACCATTTGATGACACCGCCGATCGCGCGTGTTTCCGCCTGCTCCGACGGACGCTCCTCGGCGACCATCGGTGCAACATCGTCCAGCGTCGACTCGGCCATCGTTGAAACGGTCGGCGCCGCGCCACTCAGTTGCGTGTCGTTACGCATCATTACGCCCCCTGACCCCCTGCTAGCACGGTTCGTCGCGGTCGCAACGAATCCGTTGCTTCGGTCATTCGAAATCGGACGATTCGACCGTATCCGACGGCGGTGCAGCAACGATCCTGCGCGCCAGATCGAAGCGATGTCCCGCGCGAATCATCGCCGCGAGCTGTTTGTCCTGCGATTTCCGGTCGCTATCGCCCGTGCCATATGGCCCGATTCGTTTGCGTCGCGCGAACGCGAGTGCCGAGTCGATCGCGCGATCCTCGATCGCCGGCGCGATTGATTCGGCGTCGCCCTCGTCGATCCCCGCCTCGCGAAACGCACCGGCGACCCGCCGCCCGCCAAGTCCCCGGCGCTGCATTGCAGCAGCCCGCTGCTCCGCAAAGGCCCGGTCGTCGATATAGCCGAGATCGGCCATTCGTTGCGCCAGCCCGACGGGGTCGAGCGTCGGTGCAGCCGGATCCGTCGGCGCACCACCCCATTCCCGTTCACGGATCTTGCGCTTGAGATAGTCCGTCAGCCGCCCGCGCGTCGTTGCGAACCGCTCGACATAGCGCAACGCCATAGTCTCCAGCGCAGCCGCATCGAAGGGCTTTGGCGCTGGTCGTTCACGCGAGCGCCGGTCACCGCGGTCCTTGCCGCTACCCCGGTTTTTGCCGAACCCTTGACCTTTGCCGTCGCCGTCGAAGCGGCCTTTCGCCTGGCCGTCCGTACCTGTGGTCAGGCTTTCATGATCGTCATCATCCGGCACGCCATCATTGTGCCACACTGACACCCGAAATTGAACGGCTAGACTGAAGATAGGCGTGGTGTGTGCGATCCCCACGGCGGAGCAAGACAGGAACTGCGATGACGACCGATACGGCGAAGACCGATACGGCCACCAAGAGTGGCAATCACGGCCAGACCGCAGCGGCTCTCGTCGCGACGCCGACGCACGACGCGCTGCCACGCCGCTTCGCCGATTTCGGCACGCTCGGTGAGGCTCTCGATTACGCCGCCACCGGTAACCGCGGTCTTAATTTCCACGACGCTCGCGGTACCCTCGCGCAGCCTTATCCTTACAGCCAGCTTCGCACCGACGCCCGCGCGATGGCCGATCGCCTGATCGCCGCCGGCGTCGCACCCGAAGACCGGATCGCGCTGGTCGCCGAAACCGGCCCCGAGTTTGCCGCGCTCTTCTTCGGCGTGGTCTATGCTGGCGCCTGGCCCGTCCCGCTGCCATTGCCGACCTCGTTCGGCGGCCGCGATTCGTACATCGAACAGCTCCGCGTCCAGCTTTCGAGCTGCGATCCGAAGATGCTGATCTTCCCACCCGAACTCGCGCAGATGGCCGGCGAAGCCGCGCGCCTGTCGGGTACCGTAGGGATCGACTGGTCCGAATTCGCTCGCCGCGAAGCGCCTGTCGCGACGCTGCCCGACGCGAGTCCGGACGATATCGCATACCTGCAATATTCGAGCGGCTCGACGCGCTTCCCGCACGGCGTCGTCATCACGCATGCAGCCTTGCTCAACAACCTCGCCGCGCATAGCCACGGCATGGAGGTCTGCGGCACCGACCGCTGCGTTTCCTGGCTACCTTGGTATCACGACATGGGGCTGGTCGGCTGCTTCCTGTCGCCGATCGCCAACCAGGTCTCGACCGATTACCTAAAGACCGAGGATTTCGCGCGCCGCCCGCTTGCCTGGCTCGACCTCATCAGCCGCAATACGGGCACGACGCTCAGCTACTCGCCGACCTTCGGCTACGATATCTGCGCGCGCCGCATGTCGTCGCAGACCAAGGCGAGCGACCGTTTCGATCTGTCGCGCTGGCGGGTCGCGGGCAACGGCGCCGACATGATCCGCCCCGACGTGATGCAGTCGTTCGTCGACGCGTTCGCCGATGCGGGCTTCAAGGCCAGCGCGTTCCTGCCGAGCTATGGTCTCGCCGAAGCGACGCTCGCAGTATCGCTGATGCCGCCGGGCGAAGGCATCCGCGTCGAACTGGTCGAGGAAACGCAGTTGTCGGGCGGCTCGCGGGGCGGCGACCGTCCTCAGCGCTACCGGGCGATCGTCAACTGCGGCAAGCCGGTACGCGACATGCGGATCGAGATTCGTGAAGAGGACGGCACGCCGCTGCCCGAGCGTGCGATCGGCAAGGTATGGTGCAAGGGCAAGTCGGTGATGGTCGGCTATTTCCGCGACGACGCCGCGACCGAAGCCTGCATGTCCGACGGTTGGCTCGATACCGGCGACATGGGCTATATGTCCGACGGCTATATCTACATCGTCGGTCGCGCCAAGGACATGATCATCGTCAACGGCAAGAACCACTGGCCGCAGGACATCGAATGGGCGGTGGAGCAGCTTCCCGGCTTCAAGGCGGGCGATATCGCCGCGTTTGCGATCACCACGCCTGGCGGCGAGGAAACGCCTGCCGTTCTGGTTCAGTGCCGCAGTTCGGACGAGGGCGAACGCCTGCGTCTGCGCGACGAGATTCGCGAGCGGGTTCGCTCGGTGACGGGCATGAACTGCGTGATCGAACTGATCCCGCCGCGCACCTTGCCGCGCACGTCGTCGGGCAAGCTCAGCCGCGCCAAGGCGCGCAACCTGTATCTCAGCGGTGATATCAAGCCCTACGACATCGCTGCGTGAGGAAACGATCGTTGCGAAAATCTTCGCGGTAAAGTTCGTTTGATCTGCATGGTTTAGCGGCACGACCCGGAATTAATATATCCAAAATGGTCTTTCACGAACGATCTGCTAACCAACCTGTTTTATAACGCGCGCTGTGAGTACGAGAACACCACCCCTGTCGCGCCGTGCTGCGTTCGACATTACGACAGTGCTCGGCCTGCGCGATGGCGCGGATTCGGCTGAGTGGAGCCGTATCCGCGCCACGCAGCTTTTCGCAGGACGTAGATTGGCGCTGTTCCTGCTCGCCGCCAACGTGTTTGCCTCGCTGATCACCGCGGTGCTGGTACGAGAGATCGTTCCGCTGTGGCAGATCGCGACCTGGGTCGCGCTGCTCGATGCGGTCGCGGTCGCGGTCGGGTTTCGTCGCCTGGCGACGCATCATCGCGGTGACAGCTATGCGAACGTCCGCGACGTGCGCAACACCGGCTGGGAGGGGCTGGCACTTGGTCTCGCCTGGTCGACGGTGCCGGTGCTGTTCTGTACGCACGCGCCTTCGGGGACGACCGCAGGTCTCGGAATAACACTGATCGTGCTGATGACCGCGGCTGCGTTCGCGATGGCGCCGCTTGCGCTCGCGACCTTGATATTCCTCGGTTATCTTGGCTTCGCGATCATCGTCCAGCTGGTCATGGCGGGCACGACCGCAGCAGCGTTCGGCATCCTCGCGTTCACGGTTCTGCTCATGGTCGTGTGCATCACCCGTGCGCGTGCGCTGGTGATGATCCGCGCTGCGGAGATCGCAATCGGCGAGCGCGACGAGACGGTCAGTCTGCTGTTGCGCGAGTTCGAGGAATCGGGTGCGGACTGGCTCTGGGAAACCGATTCCGCGCGCCGCATCGTCCGGGCGTCGGCACGGTTCGCGTTCGCCTGCGGCCTTGATCCGATCAGCATCGAGGGCATGCCCCTGCTTCAGGTGCTCGCCGGCCCGACCTGGGAAACCGGTAATTTCGCTGCTGGCCTGCGCACGCTCGCCGAGAAGTTGAAGGCGCGCGAGAGCTTCCGCGACCTGCGCCTGCCCGTGCAGATCGCCGGCGAGGATCGCTGGTGGGAAATCGCAGCCTCTCCGCGGTTCGGCGACCGCGGGGAATTCTGCGGCTTTCGGGGCGTCGGCTCCGACGTTACCGAACAGCGCGCCTCGGCGGACAAGATCAACCGCATGGCGCGGTTCGACACGCTGACCGGGCTACCGAACCGGCTGATGGTCAACGAGACGCTCGTCAAGACGATCGCGGAGGGTGACAAGCGAGGCGGACGCTATGCGTTCATGATGCTCGATCTCGATCGGTTCAAGGCGGTCAACGACACGCTTGGCCATCCGATCGGCGACCGGTTGCTCGGGCGCGTCTCCGAACGAATCGATCAGTTGATGGGCGACAAGCACATGTGCGGCCGGCTCGGCGGCGACGAATTCGCGGTCATCGTCCGCGATGCGAGCGACAGCGCGGCCGTCGAACGCCTGGCGCAGCGGATCATCGAAGCGTTGTCGCGCCCCTATGAGATCGACGCCCATACGCTGCACATCGGCGCCAGCATCGGACTTTCGATCGGGCCGCGCGACGGTCGCACCGCAGAGACGCTGGTGCGCTCCGCGGATCTCGCGCTCTACCGTGCCAAGGACGCGGGACGCGGCGTGTTCCGCACCTACGAACCCGAACTCCACGTCCAGGCCGAAGAACGTCGCGTGCTCGAAATGGCGTTGCGCACGGCGATCGAGAAGGGCGAGATGCATCTTGAATACCAGCCCGTCGTCGACGTCGGCAGCGGCGCCGTCCGTGGGTTCGAGGCGTTGCTCCGCTGGACCAATCCCGAGTTGGGCAGCATCCCGCCAAGCAAATTCATCCCGCTTGCCGAGGAAACCCGGCTGATCGCACCGATCGGCGCCTGGGTGTTGCGTACGGCCTGTGCCGAAGCGGTGCGCTGGCCGTCCGACATGCGGATCGCGGTGAACGTCTCCGCCGATCAACTCCAGAATCCGAGCTTCGTGACGACCGTCACTTCGGCGCTGACGAACGCGGGCCTGTCGGCGGAGCGGCTCGAACTCGAAGTGACCGAAAGCGTGTTCCTGCACGAGGGACTTGGCGCGACGAAGGTTCTCGAACGCCTGCTCGATCTGGGCGTGCGCCTCAGCCTGGACGATTTCGGCACCGGCTATTCGTCGCTGGGCTATCTGAGCCGCACGCGCTTCTCGTCGATCAAGATCGATCGCAGTTTCATTCGCGACGCCGCCAAGGGCCTGCGTGAGGCCGTGGCGATCGTCCGGGCGGTTATCGCGCTGGCGAACAACCTCGACATCGCGACGACCGCGGAGGGCGTCGAGACCGAGGCCGAGCACCGCATGGTCCAGGACTTCGGCTGTACGATGGTCCAGGGATTCTATTTCGGGCGTCCGCTGCCCGTCGAGGAAGCGCGCGCGCTTGCGAACCGCGGATGGAAGGCGTCCGCCGCCGCCTGACCCGGAGCGCCGGCCAGCCTGGGCCGATCCCGGCGAATCCGACCTATCGGCGATGCCGTTCGCGCTTCCGACTCAACGCCGTCGTTCGCGCCCCGCGAAGCTGACTACGCTCTCCGCTCCATCGGCCGACAGTGCGGATACGCCGACGAAATTATCGTCCACCGGAACCTGCTGCAGGACGGTCTGCGTGCCGGTGACGTCCCGCGAATCGGTCCAGCCCTGCACATCGTTGCGGCGCCAGCGGACGCGGTAGCCTGCGGCGCCGGTCACAGCGTTCCATTTGACCGTCGTGTCGCGCGACAAGGCTCCGGCTATCGAAACCTCCTCGGGCGCTGATGGCGCAGCGGCGATCCGCGCCAAGGTCGCGACATTGATTGCCGTCACCTTTGCGAGGTACGGGAAATCCATGCCCTCGATCGTGTCGCCGTAAACGACGCCCTGTTCGGTACGCAGATCCTGATGCTGCCGGTCCCAATTCTCCGCCGCGACCGAAAAGCGTACGGCGGGGTAACCGAGCTTGAGGAAAGGCTCGTGATCGCCGCCACGGCCGAACCGGTCCGGTCGGCGGTCGAGCTTCACGTCAAGCCCACCGGGAATGCCGCCGGCGATCCCGTCGATCGCCTTGGCCAGCGCGCGGCTTGGACCATCGTCCTCGCCCCCCTCGGCGCGGCGGCCCTGCTGCGCAACCAGATCTTCCGAGGCGCGGATGCCTTCTGAAAACACGCGCACCTTGTCGGCGACGCGAACACCGCCCTGCCCCACCGTGTTGCCGACGATATCGTTGTTCAGCATTGCCGAGACCTGCCAGCCGCGGACCTTGGCTGTGTCGGCGAGCAGTTCGGCACCCCACAGGCCCTGCTCCTCGCCCGAGAACACCGCATAGACGATCGTCGCGTCGAACTGCCGCTGCGACAGCAACCGCGCTGCCTCGAGCACCAGCGCGACGCCCGACGCGTTGTCGTTCGCGCCGGGCGCATCGGAGGTCGCGTTCATCACATCGGTGACGCGGCTGTCGATATGCGCGCCGACGATCACGACGCGGTTCGGATCGCGGCCCTTCTGGATGCCCAGCACATCCTCGACCAGGACGCCGGTCGGTGCACGGGGACCGGTGAATCGACGCGATATCCGCTCGACGGTGATGCAGCCGCCACAGGATGCGCCGATTGCCGCAAAACGCTGTACAGCCCAGGTTCGCGCGGCGCCGATGCCGCGCTTCGGATCCGTCGTCGTCGAGGCGGTGTGGCGCGTGCCGAACCCGACCATGGTCGTGACGTCGGCTTTCAGGCGGATCGTCGAGGGTGATGAAGAAGCGGCGGCGGCGGCAAGAAGCAGCGGTATGGCAAAGACGGGCATAACTGGACGTTGGCCCGATCCGCCCCTCAACTCAAGCCGATACCGACATCTTCTCGTAACAGTCGCCATAAAGCATTATCGGGTCGTAACAGAATGTTACGATCGATATATCATGATCCATGTTTGAGATTTCTTTGCGCAGTTGGTAGATGTGCAGCTCGCGTTACGGGAACCGAGATGATCATTGGCCACTCAATGTCCAACGGCGAAGGCGTCATCCAGGCGATAGACGAATCCGTCGCAACCCTGTTGCAACGCACGCAGAAGCAGCTGGTCGGTATGAGTTTCACCGCGATAACCCACCCTGGTGACCTGGCGAATAACCTCGCACAGATTATGGCACTGCAACCGAACGCACGCTCCGCGCGCATCAGAAAGCGTTATCTTGGCGGCGAAGGAGCGATAATTCCAGTCGAAGTTCAAGTGTCGCGACTCGGTAGCGCCGGCGTTGAGCATCTCGTCGGAACGTTCTCGACCCTTCCGACTCTGACAGATTTTGTCGACAAGGATCCCATGCCTCACCGCCTGTGGCGCCGGGCACAGGACCTGTTGCGCGTCATGGGTGCACGAAATTCCACGCTTGGTTCGGATCTCTTTGCGGATCACGCATGGACCGCGCTATTGATCGTGTACGTCGCGGAAGCCGAAAGCCAGATCGCGACACTGGATATGATCGCAAACCGGTCGCAGCTCTCACGCACGACGCTGAGCCGCTGGATTCGCGTACTTCAGTCCAAACAGCTGTTGGAACCGTGCGATCCGGAGTGTGGCGCGCTCCAGCTCACATCGGTTGGAATCGAGAAGGTCGAAGGGCTTCTGTCGACCCACACCTCCGGCAGCACGGTGAAAACGGTCAGCTGAGCCGGTCGATCGCCTCGCGCGTCAGCGAACCCGGGATGATCATCACCGGCACCGGCAACGCCCCTGCATCCGTACCCGCGAAATGTGCGATGAGCTGCCCGGGCGCCCCGGTCGCCGCTGCGCCCAGCACCAGCGCGGCGATATCCGGGTTCGCCGCAATCATCTCGCGGATGATCTTCGGGCTCTCGCCCTCGCGCACGGTAATCGAAGGACGCAGGCCGGACTCCTCGAGCAGCGTACCCGCGGCACCGGCGACCAGCCCCTCAGCATGCAGCCGCGCTTCCTCCTCGATCGTCGCCTGGACGCCACCGAACGCGATGAACTCCTGCGGCGGGATCACGGTCAGGATTTCCACCCCGCCGCCGGTCTTCACCGCGCGCCGGGCCGCGAAACGCAGTGCGATCCCAGCTTCCGGACTGTCGTCGATAACCACCAGATAAATGCGCATTTTCGCCCCCGTTATCACCGGTAATTGGGCCGCAGCGGGTCGATACGCAAGTGCGTCGGGGTTGACCCGAGCGGACGAGGGCGCGAGTAGGCATGCCGTTACGTCACGCCCTGGGGAAATCCATGTCGATCGAGATCAAGATGCCTGCGCTGTCCCCGACCATGGAGGAGGGTACCCTCGCCAAATGGTTGATCAAGGAAGGCGACGTCGTGAAATCCGGCGACCTGATGGCCGAAATCGAAACCGACAAGGCGACGATGGAATTCGAAGCCGTCGACGAAGGCACCGTGGTCAAGATCCTCGTCGCAGAAGGCACCGACAACGTGAAGGTCGGCACCGTCATCGCGATCATCGCCGAAGAGGGTGAGGACGCGTCGTCCGTCTCGGCGCCGACCAAGAGCGAAACGCCCGAGCCCGCCGCAAAGGAATCGGAAGCCAAGCCCGATCCCAAGGATCCGAACGACACGGGTAGCGAAGCCAAGCCGGTCGAGCGGACCGAAGCCTCGGCCGAAGATCACGGTCGTCCCGACGACGCCGGTGCAGCCAAGCCGGCGGCAAGCGGTGAGCGCGTCAAGGCGAGCCCGCTCGCCCGCCGTCTCGCCGCCGACAAGGGTATCGATCTCGGTGCCGTGTCGGGTTCCGGCCCCAAGGGTCGTATCGTCAAGGCCGACGTCGAGAGCGCGAAGCCGGGTGCGGCTCCCGCTGCTGCGAAGACCGAAACTGCTGCGCCGACCGCGTCTGCTGCTCTGGCGCCTGCCGCCAAGCCTGCGACCGTGCCGGATATCCCGCACGAGTCGACCAAGCTCAGCAACGTCCGGAAGACGATCGCGCGGCGCCTGACCGAGTCGAAGCAGACCGTTC
Organism: Sphingomonas faeni; assembly: GCF_040407565.1. GTDB lineage: Bacteria > Pseudomonadota > Alphaproteobacteria > Sphingomonadales > Sphingomonadaceae > Sphingomonas > Sphingomonas faeni_F. The sequence continues at coordinate 28,319 of NZ_JAPZPR010000003.1, read as the reverse complement.
CCCACATCTACCTGACGGTGAACATCCGCCTCGATGCGCTGCTCAAGCTGCGTGGTGACTTGAACAAGAGCCTCGAATCGCGCGGCGTGAAGCTGTCGGTCAACGACCTGCTGATCAAGGCGCAGGCCGTCGCGCTCATGCAGGTCCCGACCTGCAACGTGATGTTCACGCCCGACCAGCTGATCACCTTCCAGCGCGCCGACATCTCGGTCGCGGTGAGCACGCCATCGGGGCTGATCACGCCGATCATCGTCGGTGCGGACACTGCATCGCTGTCGTCGATCTCGACGCAGATGAAGGACCTTGCCGGCCGTGCGCGTGACGGCAAGCTGAAGCCTGAGGAATATCAGGGCGGTACCGCCTCGATCAGCAACATGGGCATGTTCGGCATCACGCAATTCGATGCGGTCATCAACCCGCCGCAGGCGATGATCCTCGCGGTCGGTGCGGGCGAGAAGCGTCCGTACGTGGTCGGCGACGAACTGACCGTGGCGACCGTCATGTCGGCGACCGGCAGCTTCGATCATCGCGCGATCGACGGTGCTGACGGTGCGCAGTTCATGAAGGCATTCAAGCATCTGGTCGAGAACCCGCTGGGCATGCTGGCGTAAGCTGACGGACATGGACTTCACCTCCCCCACTCCGTTCGCCCTGAGCGAAGTCGAAGGGCATGAGACTCATGTACCTCGACTGCACTCGGCACGAACGGTTTAGGGGGGTGTTCTACATGAAGAAGACGACCATCGAGATCCTGCACATCCTCGCAGGCCTCGTAGTCGCAATCGCGATCACCTGGGCGGCGGCATGGTCCTATCCGCTCGGGCAGGACGTGATCTGGTCGTGCGGGGCAGCGGCGATGGTCGCGACCGTGCTGATGGGCGTGGGGCCGTTGCGCCGCGCCCGCCGTCTCGACCAAACGACCCGCAGGAGTGAAGCGTGACCGACCTGCCCCCCAACAAGGCTCCGACGATCCGCGTCACCGCGATGCCCGCCGACGCCAACCCGTATGGCGACATCTTCGGCGGCTGGCTGATGGGCCAGATGGATCTCGCGGCCGGTTCGGTCGCCTCGCGGCGTAGCGGCGGCCGTGCGGTCACGATCGCGGCGGACGCAATGAAGTTCCACATGCCCGTCGTCGTCGGCGACGAGGTGTCCGTCTACGCCGAACTGATCACGGTCGGCCGTACCTCGATGACGATCGAGGTCGAGGCGTGGCGCCGCGCTCGCCATAGCAACGACAGTTGCAAGGTGACCCAGGCGCGCTTCATCTTCGTTGCGGTCGGCGACGACCGCAAACCCCGGCCCGTGCCGCCCGAAACCAATTGAATCGAAGGATTTACCGTGGCTGATACCTATGATCTCGTCATCCTCGGCTCGGGCCCCGGCGGCTATGTCGCCGCGATCCGTGCGTCGCAACTCGGCCTCAAGGTCGCGATCGTCGAGCGCGAGCGGCTGGGCGGTATCTGCCTCAACTGGGGCTGCATCCCGACCAAGGCGCTGCTCCGCACCTCGGAAATCTACCACTACATGCAGAACGCCGAGAGCTATGGCCTCAAGGCGGACAATGTCGGCTTCGATCTCGCCAAGATAGTCGACCGCTCGCGCAAGGTCGCGGGCCAGCTGAACGCGGGCGTCAAGGGCCTGATGAAGAAGAACAAGGTGACCGTCGTCGAGGGCGTCGGCACCGTCACGGGCGCCGGTAAGACTGGGGGCAAGCTCAGCGTCAAGCAGGGCGACAAGACCGTCGAACTCGAAGCCAAGAACATCATCGTCGCTACCGGCGCTCGCGCGCGCGACCTGCCGTTCGCGAAGGCCGACGGCGAGCGGATCTGGACCTACCGCCATGCGATGGTGCCGACCGAGATGCCGACCAAGCTGCTGGTCATCGGCTCGGGCGCGATCGGCGTCGAGTTCGCCAGCTTTTACAACGACATGGGCGCCGACGTGACGATCGTCGAGATGCTCCCGCGGATCCTCCCCGTCGAGGACGAGGAAGTCTCCGCGTTCATGGACAAGGCTTTGACCAAGCAGGGCATCAAGCTGCTGACCCAGACCGGCCTCGAAGGTCTCGTCCCCACGGCGAACGGCGTCACGGCCAAGATCAAGGGCCCCAAGACTAAGGATGGGGACGGCAAGGTTTCGGAAGAGACCTTCAGCCACGCGATCATCGCGATCGGCATCGTCCCCAACACCGAGAATATCGGGCTGGAGGCTTTGGGCGTCGAGACCGACCGCGGGCATATCAAGACCGACGGCTATGGCCGCACCAACGTCGACGGCATCTGGGCGATCGGCGACGTCACCGGCGCGCCCTGGCTCGCGCACAAGGCAAGCCACGAGGGCATCATCGCGGTCGAGAAGATCGCCGGCGGGTCGCCGCACCAGATGGACAAGGCCAACATCCCCGGCTGCACCTATTCGCGCCCGCAGGTTGCGTCGGTCGGCATGACCGAGGCGAAGGCGAAGGAAGCCGGCTACGAGCTGAAGGTCGGCAAGTTCCCCTTCATCGGCAACGGCAAGGCGATCGCTCTGGGCGAGGCCGAAGGCTTCGTAAAGACGGTGTTCGACGCGAAGACGGGCGAGCTGCTCGGCGCGCACATGGTCGGCGCGGAAGTCACCGAGCTGATCCAGGGCTATGTCGTCGCACGCCAGCTCGAGACGACCGAGGCCGAGCTGATGGAGACGGTGTTCGCGCATCCGACGCTGAGCGAGATGATGCACGAGAGCGTGCTGGCCGCGTACGGCCGGGCGATCCACTACTGATCTTCTGATCCTCCCCCGCAAGGGGGAGGTGGCACCGAAGGTGACGGAGGCGGAGGTTACGAAGCAGGCGTGGTCGCTTACCTCCCCTCCGTCTGGCAAGCGCCAGCCACCCCCTTGGTGGGGGAGAATTTGACGTTGGTACGCCGCGTTTTTCCGTCATCCTGACGAAAGTCAGGATTCAGGATACCGCCCGCAGCCCGCTTTAACTCTGGATCCTGACTTTCGTCAGGATGACTAGGTGTGATGGCAGGCATGCTAGCGGCCCTGTACCAGCGATATCCCGCCGACCGACCGATCCGGGCAATCCATCCCGTTGCGGCCCTATCTCTCTTGACCGTCGCGTGTGACGCACCGAAAGGTCGCGCCAGCCATCAGGTCCGGCTGGAGGGATCTCGCGGCTAAGACCTCAACGTGCAGGACCCGCGAATGCCGATCGAACCTGCCGCTCGCCCCCAACAGCGCTACATCGCCATAGCCGCAGCCGCGCTGTGCATCGCCTCGCTCGCGCTGTTCTGGCCGGGCACCGCGATGTACGACACCGTCGCGCAATATCGCCAAGTCCTGTCGGGCGTCTACGACGATTGGCACCCGCCGGCGATGGCGCGTATCTGGGCGCTGCTCACCCCACTCGGCACGGGCGCGACGCCGATGCTGGTTCTGCAGATCGTCACCTATTGGGTCGGTCTGGGGCTGTTCGCCGCCGCACTCGCGCGAACCGGACGGAGTCGCAGCGCGGTGGCGATCATCGTCATCGGCCTGCTCCCGCCATTCCTCGGCTGGCAGGGCATCGTCCTCAAGGACGCGCAACTGACCGGGGCCCTGCTCGCGGCGCTCGGCATCGTCGGCTGGTATCGGCTCACCGGACGCCCGGTCTCGCGCGCGGCGTTGATCCCGGTCACGGTGCTGCTCGCATACGCGGTCCTGGTCCGCGCGAACGCCGTGTTCTTCGTCGTCCCGCTGGTGATGGTGCTCGCGCCGCGCCCCGCCGGTCTCGTCGCAAAGACCGTTACCGGCCTGATCGCAGTCGTCGCCGTGCTCGGCGTCGCACCGGTGATCAACCACCAGCTGCTCGGCGCGCAACGCAGTGGCGTGGAATCGACGCAGGCGCTGTTCGACCTCGCGGGGATCGCGGCGCGCGTGCCAAACGGCGAAGCGATCGGGCTGACGCGCGCCGAAGCCGCCACCGTGATAGCACGCCGTTGCGCCTCGCCGTTCTTCTGGGATCCGCTCGGCGACGACGCGCATTGCGGAACGACGATGGCACGCTTGCGGGCGCTGCCGACCGGCGCGCTCTACGTCACGCTCGCCGGATCGGCGCTGCACCACCCGATCGCCTACGCCGAGCACCGGATCGCGCACCTGAACTCGACCGATCGCTGGCTGGTGCCGTTCCACTGGCCGAGCGCCGCGCCCCCGAGCGCGTCCGAGCCGAACACGATCGGCCTGCCCAACCCCGGCGCCGCGGCCGCCGCATGGGAGAGGGCAACCGGCACGATCGTCGAGACGCCGCTGGGCTGGCCGATCGCCTGGATCGTCGTCGCGATCACCGGACTGGCCGCGTGCCGGTCGCGCCCGCCCGGTCAGGCACGCGATTTCGCGCTGGCGCTGCTCGTCTCCGCACTCACGCTGGAGGCGAGCTTCGGTGTGCTCAGCATCGCCTCGGACCTGCGCTATCACCTCTGGCCAATGATCGCGACCGCGCTCGCGATCGTTCTTCTGACGGACCGCGCCCCGCCAAGGAAGACCCTGGCCATCGGCGGAACAGCGCTGGCGATCACCATCTGCGGTGGACTCGCCGCGCGCCTGACGCTGCCGACGCCGCCACAAACCTATGCCGGCATGCTCGGCTAAGACACGACTAGCGCCGCCGAAGCAGTTTGCGCCGCGGCGACGCCACTGTCTCGTAATATTCGGTGGTCGTCGTGGTGGTCGTTACCGGAGCGGACTGCACGACGACCGTCGTCGATCCGGCCGGATACGTACCGCCGCTGGTCGTCGTGACGGTCGTCAGGCCGTCCGGCGATACCCAATTGCCACCGGGCGCGACCGTGTAGCTGCGCGGCTGACGATCGTCCCCGCGATAGGGCGGCGGCGGCGGCGGATAATCGGCAGCATAGGCGGACGGCGGCGCATAACTCGCCCCGTATTCCGAGCCGCGATACGCCGAATGCGCGTATTCCGGCCGTGCGTATTCCGGACGTGCGTATTCCGGACGCGTATACTCCGGACGGGGTGGCGGCGGCGCACGCCGGCCACGGTCCTCGGTCTTGTCGATCGCGTACCCCGCCGCCGCACCGACGCCCGCGCCGATCAGCGTACCGCCGAGACGATTGTTGCGCCCGGCGATGACGTTGCCCGCGACACCGCCCGCGACCGCTCCGATCGCCGCGCCACCCAGACCGGTGTCGCGCCGGGGTACGGGACGGTCGTCATAGCCACGCTCGCCCGGCCCGGCATAGACCGTGTCGTTGGCCGCATAGTCGCGCGGGCTGATCGCTGGATAGCCGCCGGAATCGGAGCGATCCCAATCGACGTCGTTGACCGTGTCATAGACCGATCCGCGCGGGTCGATCAGCACCGCATCGTCGTAATATCGCACCCAGTTATAGCCCTGCGGCGGCTGCGGAAGGTCGTACGTCGCCCAGTCGCCGACCTGGAAGCGCGGCGCATTCCAATAGCCCGGCACGGCCCAGCCACGGTGCGGCCGGCGATACGCGGCCCAGCCGCCGGGCGCGTTGGCGCCGCCCCACCAGCGTCCGCCGATCTTGCTGCCCCAGCGCGGCTGGCGGTGCGGTAAAGCCTGCGTCGATGTGCTGACGACGGGACGGTTCGCCACGATCGGACCGGGCCGGCGCGGGTCCATCATCGGCGCCTGCATCGTTGCGCCGGGCATGCCGTAGCTCGTGCCGGGCCGCTGCTGCGCCTCGGCCGTGCCGCCGCCGATCAGCGCGAGGCCCGCGCTCGCAATCAAAACGCTCCGCATGTCCGTCTCCCTGGTTCCGCCACCCGATCCCGCGCAAACGCGAGATGTCTTAACGGGTTGCTTACCAAAGCTCCGGGGCTGCCACCAGCGAACGTGCTGTCCCGAAACGGATCAGGTGGCTAGGCTAGAGGCGTGACCCGAGCAACGCCGCCAGCGCCTCGCACCCGGACGCGTCCTCGGCATCGAACCGCGCGGGTTCGGGGCTATCGAGATCGAGCACCCCGAACAGGACGCCGTTCTTCGTCACCGGCACCACCAGCTCCGACCGGCTCGCGGCATCGCACGCGATATGACCCGGAAACGCGTGCACGTCCTCGACCAGTTGCGTGGTCAACGTCGCCGCCGCGGCACCGCAGACGCCCTTGCCGACCGGGATGCGGATGCAGGCGACCTTGCCCTGGAACGGCCCGAGCACAAGCTCGCCGCCATCGTCGGGCAGAAATCGGTAGAACCCGGCCCAATTCAGATCCGGCAAATATTCCCACACCAGCGCCGCCGCATTCGCCATGTTGGCGATCGGATCGCGCTCGTCCGCTGTCAGCGCGTCGAGTGCGGCGAGCAGGTCGCGGTAGAGATCGGCCTTGGTGCCGGCGGCAATATCGAACTGGTACATGTCGTCTTCCTTCGTCGGCGCCCTAGATGGGCCGGTTGCGGACAGGATCAATCGTCGCGCACCTTGGCGCGCCCCGCCTTGACTCCGCTCCGCACCTTCTTCGTGTCGACCCGCCGCGCCTTCGCCGCCTTGGACGGCTTGGTCGCGCGTCGTGCCTTGGGGACGATCGTCGCTTCCTTGATCAACGCGACGAGGCGCTCGCGGACTTCCTGCCGGTTGAGGAGTTGCGACCGCGAACCTTCGCTGCGCAGTACCAGGACGCCGTCGCGCGTGAGGCGCGATCCGGCCAGCACGGCGATGCGGTTCTTCACTGCAAGCGGCAGGCCGGGCGAGAGGCCGACGTCGAAGCGTAGGATCACCGCGCTGTCGGTGGTGTTGACGTGCTGACCGCCGGGACCGCCCGAGCGGGTGGTGCTCTCGATCAGTTCGCTGTCGTCGATCGAGATCGATCGGGTGATCGGGATCGCGACCATAAGCCCCTGCCCTCGGCTCTCAGCCGTCGGTGGAGTCGGGCGTCGTTACCGCGTCGGCAGTCGGAGCAACGTCGGCAACCGGAACAGCCTCGTCGGCAAAACCCGCCTTGGCGAAGCGCTCGGGCAGCGGCGCTTCGGCGAGCACGTCGGGCTTGCCCGGACGCGGCACGATCAGGCGCTGTGCATGGAGCATCATGCCGAGGCCGTCCGCCTTGCCGTAGACGCCGTCACCGACTACCGGCGCGCCGAGGCCGCTGGCCGCGTGGACACGGATCTGATGCGTGCGGCCGGTCTCGGGCAGGAACTCGACCAGCGAGCGACCATCCTTGATCTCCAGCACACGCCAGTTGGTGCGCGACTTCTTGCCGTTCGGGTCCTCGACCATCCGCCAGCCGGTCTCGGCGGTGCTGACCTTGCCGAGCGCCATCTCGATCAGGCCGGACGTCCCGTCTACCACGCCGTCGAGCAACGCGACATAGCGCTTCGAGACGAGGCCCTGCTCGAACGCCTGCTGCAACCGGGCATGCGCCTTGGGGTTGCGCGACAGGAGCAGGCAGCCGCTTGTGTCGCGGTCGAGCCGGTGCACCGCCTTCGGCCAACGCTGGAAGCCGAACTTCAGGCTTTCGAGATGATTTTCGAGGCTCAGCGAGCCATCGCGGGGCGGATCGACCGGCAGCCCTGCGGGCTTGTCGATCACCAGGGCCTCGCCGTCGAGGAAGAGTACGCGTTCACCATGCATGGCGCCGCCCTTGCCATCATTAGCGCCTGCGTGCCAGAGCCCGCGTCGATGTTGCACCGCACGCTGGCCCTCGCGCTCCTCTTCGCCCCGACCGTCGCAGAGGCCCAGTTGTGCGAGGGGCAGAGCGCGGCGATCGCGCCGGACGGTCGCGCGTTCGGACATCTGCCGTATGGCGATGCACCCGAAACCGAGCTGGTGACGCTTCCGTCGGAATACTCGGTGGGCAATCCGTGCGTGGTGCGCGCCGACATCCTGCCCGACCTGCTGCGGCTGTTCGCGGCGGCGCAGGGTGATCCTTCGGTGATGGGCCAGCTCCGCGCGCTATCGTGTCAGCGGTCGATCGCCCGCCAGCGCAGCGTGTTCTGCCGCGGCGCGACGAGCAGTCCGGCCGACCGCGCGATCTCGGTCGCACCGCCGGGGTATAGCGAGCATTCGACCGGTTACGCCTTGGACTTCGCGGTGCGTCCGGCGAACGGGTGTCCCGATGCGGAGGCCTGCATGGCCGCGACGCCTGCGGCGCGCTGGCTGCGACTGAACGCGCCGCGGTTCGGGTTCGAGCAGAGCTTCCCCGGTGGGAACAAGCAGCATGTGAAGTGGGAGCCGTGGCACTGGCGCTGGGTCGGCGCGAGCGAGAGTGCGCCTGGGGCGGCGAAGGCCCGGTTCGTATTCGCGCGGGCTCGGCGGGAGTATCCGGCGGATCCGGGGGTGTTGCCGCTGGTCGTGAAGGTTACCGTGCAGCCGCCGGTGCCGGCGGCGCCGGTGGTCGTCGTGCCGTCAAAGAAGAAGAAGCGGTAGCTTGCGCAGACGCCTTGCTAGCGGTCCACATTGCCCGAGACGGCACCACCCCGGCGAAGGCCCGGGCCCAGTTGGGGAACGGTGCTGACGACGGGCAACGCTCCGTTATTGCCACCTTTCCAACTGGGCCCCGGCCTTCGCCGGGGTAGCGCAGTTGAATGGTATAGCTGGTCAATCCTTCATGCGTCCCAGCCTCGTGACCTAAGCTCGCCCCGCTCCAGCTTAGTGCAGTACCAGCCCACCCGGGCGGACCACGCCATCACGCAGCGCATGATCGTACAGCAGCTCAGTCTCCAGCTTCACTTGATGCGACAACCGATCGAGCATCGACTCCGCTTGCACCCCGAACGCGGCCCAGTCCTTCGGCGAGATCGTCGGCAGCCAGCGGCCTATGAACGCCTTCCAGTCCGAGCGCAGGATATCGAGGTCCTCTTCCATCATCGCGATCGCGTCGGCCGAGCAATGCGCCTCCATCGCCACCACGGTGCGATCGATCACTTCGTCCTCGACGCCGAGATGATCGGCTACCGTGACCGCCAGCTCGATAAGCTTGCGTGATGCTAACCCACTCTCAGAACGAGACTTTTGCGACAGCGCTACAAGTACGGCGCATTGATCCGCAATGCGTTCATGGTCATGGATCAACCGCGCCCAATTTGCCCGGTCCTGGTCCGATACTGGTCTCATGTTGCTCATTCCGCCCTCAACTGTACCGAACATACGATTGAAATCTCGCCAGGGATGCGCCTAATGCTATTGGCATTCTCTAATCTATAGTATTTTCAGCAGCGCTGATGACGGTTAACAACCCTATGCAGGCGTCGCTCGCCCTTGCTCCCGTTGACAAGACGCCGCCCCGCCCCTAAATCCGCATCTCACCACAGCATCCGGGAAATGACATGCCGTCGCGCAGCGTGTCGATCGTATTGGATACTGAGGTTTCATACGCTGGAAGCCGCCGCACCTGATGCGCGCGGCCTTTCGGCGTTAGCGTGCGTCTCGTTTGGGGGTTCCCAGGCACGAATTTACGGCTGACTTGTCAGCAATATAGGGCGAAACAAAACCTATGGCATCCAAGGCGATCGAACACGGCACTGCAAAGCGCCGTATCCGCAAGGTTTTCGGCAACATCCACGAAGTCGTGCAGATGCCGAACCTGATCGAAGTCCAGCGCGAGAGCTACGAGCAGTTCCTGCGCTCCGACAAGTCGATCGGCCACGTCTCGGGTCTCGAGAAGACGCTGCGCAGCGTGTTCCCGATCCAGGATTTCGCCGGCACCGCCTATCTCGATTTCGACGATTACGTCCTTGAGCCGCCGAAGTTCGACGTCGAGGAATGCCGCCAGCGCGGCATCACCTACGCCGCGCCGATGCGCGTCACGCTGCGTCTGACCGCGTTCGAGGTCGATCCCGATACCGAGGCCAAGTCGGTCATCGATATCAAGGAGCAGGACGTGTACATGGGCGACATGCCGCTCATGACCGAGAACGGCACGTTCTTCATCAACGGCACCGAGCGCGTCATCGTCAGCCAGATGCACCGTTCGCCGGGCGTGCTGTTCGATCACGATCGCGGCAAGACGCACGCATCGGGCAAGTACCTCTTCGCAGCACGCGTGATTCCGTATCGCGGTTCGTGGCTCGATTTCGAGTTCGACGCGAAGGACATCGTCAACGTCCGCATCGATCGCAAGCGCAAGCTGCCCGTGACGGCGCTGCTCTATGCGCTCGGCATGACGTCGGAAGAGATCCTCAACTATTTCTACAACCGCGTGACGTTCGTCCGCGGCCAGGGTGGCTGGATCGTTCCGTTCCAGGTCGAAAACTGGCGCGGCCAGAAGCCGATGTTCGACATCGTCGATGCGAAGACCGGCGAAGTCGTGTTCCCGAACGGCCAGAAGATCAGCCCCCGCGCTGCCAACAAGGCGTTCAAGGACGGCCTGACCGACCTGCTGATCCCGACCGAGGAAATCTTCGGGCGCTATTCCGCCTATGATCTGATCGACGAGTCGACCGGCCGCATTTACATCGAAGCCGGTGACGAAGTTACGTCCGAGAACCTCGAACTGCTCGACCAGGCAGGCATCGAGCGTCTCGACCTGCTCGACATCGATCACGTCGCGACGGGTCCGTGGATCCGCAACACGCTCAAGGTCGACAAGGCCGAAGAGCGCGAGCAGGCGCTCAGCGACATCTACCGCGTGATGCGCCCTGGCGAGCCGCCGACGTTGGAGACCGCCGAGGCATTGTTCTCGGGTCTGTTCTTCGATCCGGATCGCTACGACCTGTCGGCCGTCGGCCGCGTGAAGCTCAACATGCGTCTCGACCTCGACGTCGAGGACACCGTGACGACGTTGCGTACCGAGGACATTCTCGAGGTCATCAAGACTCTCGTGAACCTCAAGGACGGCAAGGGCGAAATCGACGATATCGACAACCTCGGTAACCGTCGTGTCCGTTCGGTCGGCGAGCTGCTCGAGAACCAGTACCGCGTCGGCCTGCTCCGCATGGAGCGCGCCGTGAAGGAGCGCATGTCGTCGGTCGACGTCTCGACCGTCATGCCGAACGACCTGATCAACGCGAAGCCTGCGGTTGCCGCGGTCCGCGAATTCTTCGGCTCGTCGCAGCTGTCGCAGTTCATGGATCAGACCAACCCGCTGTCCGAAGTCACCCACAAGCGTCGCGTGTCGGCACTTGGACCAGGTGGTCTGACGCGTGAGCGCGCCGGCTTCGAAGTCCGCGACGTTCATCCGACGCATTATGGCCGCATCTGCCCGATCGAGACGCCGGAAGGCCCGAACATCGGCCTGATCAACTCGCTCGCCAGCTTCTCGCGGGTGAACAAGTACGGCTTCATCGAGACTCCGTACCGCAAGGTCGTCGACCACAAGGTCACCGACGACGTCGTGTACCTGTCGGCGATGGAAGAGGCCAAGCACACGATCGCGCAGGCCAACGCCGAGCTCGATTCGTCGAACGGCTTCGTCGAGGAGCTGGTGTCGTCGCGTCAGGCTGGCGAATTCCTGATGGCGCTGCCCGACAACATCACGTTGATGGACGTCAGCCCCAAGCAGCTGGTCTCGGTCGCAGCATCGCTCATTCCGTTCCTGGAAAACGATGACGCCAACCGTGCACTGATGGGCTCGAATATGCAGCGTCAGGCCGTGCCGCTCGTCCAGGCCGAGGCGCCGTTCGTCGGCACCGGCATGGAAGAGACCGTAGCACGTGACTCCGGCGCCGCGATCTCGGCAAAGCGTGCGGGCATCGTCGACCAGGTCGACGCGGCGCGTATCGTGATCCGGGCGACCGGCGAGATCGATGCCGGCAAGTCGGGCGTCGACATCTACACGCTGATGAAGTTCCAGCGCTCGAACCAGTCGACCTGCATCAACCAGCGTCCGCTGGTGAAGGTGGGCGATGCGGTTCGTGCCGGCGACGTGCTCGCCGACGGCCCGTCGACCGAGTTCGGCGAGCTGGCGCTGGGGCGCAACAGCCTCGTCGCGTTCATGCCGTGGAACGGCTACAACTACGAGGATTCGATCCTGATCTCCGAGCGGATCGTGAAGGACGACGTGTTCACGTCGATCCATATCGACGAGTTCGAGGTGATGGCTCGCGACACGAAGCTCGGGCCTGAGGACATCACGCGCGACATCCCGAACGTCGGCGAGGAAGCGCTTCGCAACCTCGACGAGGCGGGCATCGTCTACATCGGTGCAGAGGTCGAGCCGGGCGATATTCTCGCCGGCAAGATCACGCCGAAGGGTGAATCGCCGATGACGCCGGAGGAGAAGCTTCTCCGTGCGATCTTCGGCGAGAAGGCCAGCGACGTGCGCGATACGTCGCTTCGCCTGCCGCCGGGCGTGTCGGGTACGGTCGTCGACGTTCGCGTCTTCAACCGTCACGGCATCGACAAGGACGAGCGCGCGATGGCGATCGAGCGCGAGGAGATCGAGCGCCTGAAGAAGGATTCGGACGACGAGCGTTCAATCCTGAACCGTGCGACCTGGTCGCGTCTTCGCGAGATGCTGCTCGACCAGACCGCCACCTCGGCGCCGAAGGGCGTCAAGAAGGGCGTCGTGATCGACATGGATCTGCTCGACAGTGTCGACCGCCACGAGTGGTGGAAGTTCGCGGTCGCCGACGACAAGGTCCAGAGCGATCTGGAAGCGGTCAAGATTCAGTATGACGATGCAGCCAAGCTGATCACGGACAAGTTCCACGATCGTCGCGAGAAGCTGGAGCGTGGTGACGAGCTGTCGCCGGGCGTGCTGAAGATGGTCAAGGTGTTCGTCGCGGTGAAGCGCAAGCTGCAGCCGGGCGACAAGATGGCCGGCCGTCACGGCAACAAGGGCGTCATCAGCCGCATCTTGCCGGCGGAGGACATGCCGTTCCTCGCCGACGGTACGCCGGTCGATATCGTGCTCAACCCGCTGGGCGTGCCGTCGCGCATGAACGTCGGTCAGATCTTCGAGACTCATCTGGGCTGGGCCGCACGTGGCCTGGGTCAGTCGATCACCGCGGCTCTGGAGACGTGGCGTGAAGAGAATCCGGACGCCAAGCCGGGTGCGATGCCGGAGGCGGTCCGCGATCGCCTCAAGACGGTGTACGGCGAGCAGTATCACGCCGAGATCGACGCCCGTACGGGTGACGAGATCGTCGAGCTGGCCAAGAACCTGAAGGGCGGCGTGCCGATGGCGACGCCGGTGTTCGATGGTGCCCGCGAAGCCGACGTCTCGGCGATGCTGGCGCTGGCGGGCCTCGACACGTCGGGTCAGTCGGACCTGTTCGACGGCCGCACCGGCGATCAGTTCGATCGCAAGGTGACGGTGGGCTACATCTACATGCTGAAGCTCCACCATCTGGTCGACGACAAGATCCACGCACGGTCGATCGGGCCGTACTCGCTGGTCACGCAGCAGCCGCTGGGTGGTAAGGCGCAGTTCGGTGGGCAGCGCTTCGGCGAGATGGAGGTCTGGGCACTCCAGGCCTACGGCGCGGCGTATACCTTGCAGGAAATGCTGACGGTGAAGTCGGACGACGTGGTCGGACGCACCAAGGTCTACGAGGCGATCGTCAAGGGCGACGACACGTTCGAGGCCGGCATCCCGGAGAGCTTCAACGTGCTCGTCAAGGAAATGCGCTCGCTCGGCCTGAATGTGGACCTGAAGCAGTCGGAGCCCGGCTTCGACAGCGACGGCATCCAGATCGCGGCGGAGTAGTTCCTTTGCCCTCCCCTCCCGCTCGCGGGAGGGGACCGAGGGGTGGGCTCCCGGCCGGCAGCGAAGCGCGACGTCGATGCCGGGCGCCCACCCCCTCCCAGCCTGAAGAGGCTGGGCCCCTCCCCCTCCCGCAAGCGGTAGGGGGGAAGATTTTTCCTAAGGACAGCTCATGAACGAGATGACCCCCTTCGCCAATCCGGTCGCCAAGACCGAGACGTTCGACCAGATCCAGATCGGCATCGCGTCCCCGGACAAGATCCGTTCGTGGTCGTTCGGCGAGATCAAGAAGCCCGAGACCATCAACTACCGCACGTTCAAGCCCGAGCGTGACGGTCTGTTCTGCGCGCGCATCTTCGGTCCGATCAAGGATTACGAGTGCCTGTGCGGCAAGTACAAGCGCATGAAGTACAAGGGCATCGTCTGCGAGAAGTGCGGCGTCGAGGTTACCGTCTCGAAGGTCCGCCGCGAGCGGATGGGCCATATCGAGCTCGCCGCTCCGGTCGCGCACATCTGGTTCCTGAAGTCGCTGCCGTCGCGCATCGGCCTGCTGCTCGACATGCAGCTGAAGCAGCTCGAGCGCGTGCTGTACTTCGAGGCGTACATCGTGATCGAGCCGGGCCTGACCCCGCTCGAGAAGTACCAGCTGATGACCGAGGACGAGCTCCTCGACGCGCAGGACCAGTATGGCGAGGACGCGTTCTCGGCCGGTATCGGTGCCGAAGCGGTCCGCATCATGCTCGAGTCGCTCGATCTCGTCGGTGAGCGTACCGCGCTGCTCGAAGAGCTCGCGGTCACCAAGTCCGAGCTGAAGCCCAAGAAGATCATCAAGCGCCTGAAGGTCGTCGAGAGCTTCATCGACTCTGGCAACCGCCCCGAGTGGATGATCCTCGAGGTCGTTCCGGTCATCCCGCCCGAGCTGCGCCCGCTGGTGCCGCTGGACGGTGGTCGTTTCGCGACGTCGGATCTGAACGATCTGTACCGCCGCGTGATCAACCGCAACAACCGCCTGAAGCGCCTGATGGAGCTTCGTGCGCCGGACATCATCGTCCGCAACGAGAAGCGCATGCTCCAGGAGGCCGTCGACGCACTGTTCGACAACGGCCGCCGCGGTCGCACGATCACGGGTGCCAACAAGCGTCCGCTGAAGTCGCTGTCCGACATGCTCAAGGGCAAGCAGGGCCGCTTCCGCCAGAATCTGCTCGGCAAGCGCGTCGATTATTCGGGTCGTTCGGTCATCGTGACCGGTCCTGAGCTGAAGCTGCACCAGTGCGGCCTGCCGAAGAAGATGGCGCTCGAGCTGTTCAAGCCGTTCATCTACGCGCGTCTCGATGCGAAGGGTCTGTCGATGACCCTGAAGCAGGCGAAGAAGTGGGTCGAGAAGGAGCGCAAGGAAGTCTGGGACATTCTGGACGAGGTGATCCGCGAGCATCCGGTCATGCTGAACCGTGCGCCGACGCTTCACCGTCTCGGCATCCAGGCGTTCGAGCCGGTATTGATCGAGGGCAAGGCGATCCAGCTTCACCCGCTGGTCTGCTCCGCGTTCAACGCCGATTTTGACGGCGATCAGATGGCCGTGCACGTTCCGCTGAGCCTCGAGGCCCAGCTCGAAGCGCGCGTCCTGATGATGTCGACGAACAACATCCTGTCGCCAGCCAACGGCAAGCCGATCATCGTTCCGTCGCAGGACATGGTCCTCGGTCTCTATTATCTGTCGATGATGAAGGAGAACGAGCCGGGCCAAGGGATGCTGCTCGGTGACATGGCCGAAGTGCACCAGGCGCTGAACGCTCAGGCGGTCACGCTGCACACCAAGGTCATCAGCCGCGTTCCGCAGACCGACGAGAAGGGCAAGCAGTACCTCAAGCGGTACGAGACGACCCCGGGCCGCATGCTGCTCGGCGAGTGCCTGCCGCACAGCCACAAGGTGCCGTTCGACACCGTCAACCGCCTCCTCACCAAGAAGGACGTGGGCGACGTGATCGACGAGGTCTATCGTCACACCGGCCAGAAGGAGACCGTGCTGTTCGCCGACGCGATCATGTCGCTCGGCTTCCGCCACGCGTTCCGCGCCGGCATCTCGTTCGGCAAGGACGACATGATCATTCCGGACGCCAAGGTTGGTCTGGTCGACGACACCAAGGCGCTCGTGAAGGACTTCGAGCAGCAGTATCAGGACGGCCTGATCACGCAGCAGGAGAAGTACAACAAGGTGATCGACGCCTGGAGCCGTTGCGGCGACCAGGTCGCCAACGCCATGATGGACGAGATCCGTGCGGTGAAGGTCGACGAGGAGACCGGCCGTGAAAAGCCGATCAACTCGATCTACATGATGGCCCATTCGGGTGCTCGTGGTTCGCAGGCGCAGATCAAGCAGCTTGCCGGTATGCGCGGCCTGATGGCCAAGCCGTCGGGCGAGATCATCGAGACGCCGATCATCTCGAACTTCAAGGAAGGCCTCACCGTGCTTGAGTACTTCAACTCGACCCACGGCGCTCGTAAGGGCCTCGCGGATACGGCGTTGAAGACCGCGAACTCGGGCTATCTCACGCGTCGTCTGGTCGACGTGTCGCAGGACTGCGTCATCATCGAACCGGATTGCGGCACGACCCGCGCGCTGGAGATGAAGGCCATTCTTCAGGGTGGTTCGACGATCGCAAGCCTTGGCGAGCGCATCCTCGGTCGTACGACCGCGGAGGACATCGTCGATCCGAAAACCGGCAAGGTCGTCATCCCGTCGGGCACGCTGCTCGACGAGCCGATGATCACGACGATCGAAGGCCTCGGCACGCAGTCGTGCAAGATCCGCAGCCCGCTGGTCTGCGAGTCGAAGATCGGCGTGTGCGGCAAGTGCTACGGGCGCGATCTCGCCCGCGGTACGCCGGTCAACATCGGTGAAGCTGTCGGCGTCATCGCCGCGCAGTCGATCGGTGAGCCGGGCACGCAGCTGACGATGCGTACGTTCCACATCGGTGGTGCGGCGCAGCTCAACGAAACGTCGAACCTCGAGGCGCATGCCGACGGTACGGTGCAGTTCCGCGATCTGCGTATCATCGTCGACCAGCGTGGCCGTCGCGTGGTGCTCAGCCGCTCGGGCGAAATCGCGATCGTCGACATGGACGGCCGCGAGCTCTCGGTCGATCGCATCCCCTACGGTGCGTACGTGCTGTTCGACGATGGTCACATCGTGTCGCGCGGCGACCGGATGGCCGAGTGGGATCCGTTCACCATGCCCGTGATCACGGAGAACCCGGGCACGATCAAGTATGTCGACCTGATCGAGGGCAAGACGCTCACCGAGCAGACCGATGAAGCCACGGGCATCGCCCAGCGCGTCGTGATCGAATATCGTGCGGCGACCAAGTCGAAGGAGGATTTGCGCCCGCGCATGACCCTGCTCGACGAGACGTCGGGCGAGACCGGTCGGTACATGCTGGCGATCGGCGCTACGTTGTCGGTCGAGGATGGCGCACAGGTGTTCGGCGGCGACGTCGTGGCCCGCGTCAGCCGCGAAAGCGCCAAGACGCGCGACATCACCGGTGGTCTGCCGCGTGTTGCCGAGCTGTTCGAGGCACGTATCCCCAAGGACTCGGCGATCATCGCCAAGATCTCGGGCCGCGTCGTGTTCGGCAAGGACTACAAGGCGAAGCGCAAGATCGGCATCCAGCCCGAGGATGGCGGCGACGTCGTCGAGTATCTGGTGCCGAAGTCGAAGGTGATCGACGTCCAGGAAGGCGATTACGTCAAGCGCGGCGATAACCTGATCGGCGGCTCGCCCGATCCGCACGACATCCTCGAGACGATGGGCATCGAACCCCTCGCCGAGTATCTCGTGTCGGAAATCCAGGAGGTCTATCGTCTCCAGGGCGTGAAGATCAACGACAAGCACATCGAGACGATCGTTCGTCAGATGCTGCAGAAGGTCGAGATCACCGACGGCGGCGACACCACGCTGCTGAAGGGCGAGCAGGTCGATCGCGAGGAAATGGACGCGACCAACGAGAAGCTCGAGAAGAAGCAGACTCGCGCACAGGGCAAGCCCATCCTGCTCGGCATCACCAAGGCGTCGCTGCAAACCCGCAGCTTCATCTCGGCGGCATCGTTCCAGGAGACCACCCGCGTCCTCACCGAGGCAGCGGTTCAGGGTAAGCAGGACATGCTGATGGGCCTGAAGGAGAACGTGATCGTCGGCCGGCTCATCCCGGCAGGCACCGGTGCAGGCCTCAACCGCCTGCGTGTCGTGGCCAACAGCCGCGACGCCGCGATGCGCGTCCAGCAGCGCAAGATGGCGGAGGTGTCGATCGTGGCACCGATGTCGGCTGCCGACGAGCATGCTGCCGAACTCGCGCGCTCGCCGCGTGATGCAGGCGGCACGGGTGAGGATCCGCTCGCAGCGGTCGTCACCTCGGGCACCGGCACCGACGCGGATGCCGGCGAGTATCTGAACGAAGCCGAGTAATCGGTTTTGTTAGACGCCTCGGCGCTGACTAAGAAAAAGGCCGCCGTCCGGGATACCGGGCGGCGGCTTTTTTCGATCGGGCTGGGATTTACATTGGGGAAACCGGGCAGTCACGGTCCGCGTACCAGTCAGGCCCTCGACGGGCGGGAAAGCCGAGTCGGCTGCCTTCGAGGGCAAGCGCCATCCGGCCACGCACTGACGACAATGGCGCAAGAATATTGTTTTGCGAGCGCGCTGATTTTGGCATCGTGACCATGCATCTTTTGCGTGCCGGGTTCGTACTTGTCTTACATATCGGGAGAATATTCTTGGACGATCAAACTGCGCTGTTGACAGCTATCCGCGATCTACTCACTCGTATCGAGGATACCCTCAAACGCATCGAAGACAAGGTTAAGTAACTTGATACAAAGCGTTTTATCGGACCCGAATGACGTTACTTCGGGTCCGGAATGCTCTGCTCCGACGCGTGTCCTCCTTACGGCCTAGAGCCGATAGGCCGTCGCGGCAGTATCGCCAAAAATCGCATTCCGCGCATCCGGACACGTCCTTGCGACGAAATCTTCGATCAGGTCGTGGACGCGCCGATACTCCGCCGCGACGCGGCATACCGGCCAGTCGGAACCGAACATCAGTCGATCGGGCCCGAAGCACTCGAGCAGATGATCCAGATAGCGTGCGATATCATCCGCTGTCCAGGTCGCGGGGTCGGCCTCGGTGACCAAGCCCGATAGCTTGCAGTACAGCGACGGCACGCGCGCCATGTCGGCGATCGCGTCGGCCCAGGGTTGCCAACCGCGTATTGCGATCTCCGGCTTCGCGCCATGATCGAGGATCAGCGCCCCTCCGGTCGATGGTCCATCTGCCACCTGATCGGCGAACCGGCGAACATATGCAGCCTGTCGCGGTTTGATCAGCAGGTCATAGCGGAACCCCCGGGCGAGAGCCGCGCGTACGCCCCGTACGAAGCTTGGCGTCAGCAGAAAATCGTCGCCAGGTTCGTCCTGCACCCCGTACCGAAAGCCCACCAGTCCCGGCGTGCCACGCCACATATCAAGCCGCTCCTCCACGTCATCCGCGCAGAGGTCGGTCCAGCCGACGACCCCAAGAATCCGCGGATGCGCCACCGCCAGGTCAAGCAGCCACTCCGTTTCAGCCTCGGTCGCGCACGCCTGCACGGCGATGCACCCGTCGATCCCGGCGTCGTCCAGCGCGGGCATGAGATCGACGGGCCCGTAATCACGGGCGAGCACGCTCTCTGGATCGATCCAGCCATGCACGGCCGTCGTGTAGGTCCAGAAATGTTGATGCGCGTCGATACGGGTCATGGATTCGGCGTGGATAGTCGTACGCGACACGTCAACCGCCAGCCGCGCACGCCATCGCGCTTGCCCCTACCCCTGCGTCGCCAAAAAGCGGCCTAAATCGTCGCTGCCGCCGATCCGCTCGCCGTCGATGAAGACCTGGGGTGTTGTGGCGACGCCTTGTTCGGCCTTGAAAGCGTCGACCTCCTCGCGAGACCGCAGGATATGGTCCTCGACCGAAAAGCCGGCATCCTCGAGCATCGCCTTGGCCCGGACACCGAACGGACAAACATGGTCAGGCAAAATCATCCGATACAATGTCGCGCTTTTCGTGTCGTTCATAGCGATTGTCCTGCTGCTGTCGGGCGATTGACGGCGGTTCGGGGCCGAGATCGGGCATGGAGAATTTCGGCTTTGCGCCGGGCTGGCTTCAACCCGAGCGATAACGCTGCAGACGGTCCTCCGCTCCACGACGGCCCACCAACCGCTACACCTTTTTCGTATCGCCGTCGTCACGCGCAACCCGGATCGCGTCTTCGTCGTTATACACCCCATTCATGATCAAGGTCGCCAGCTACAACATCCACAAGGGCATCGGGCTCGACCGTCGCCGCAATCCCGAGCGCGTGGTGGAGGTGCTGCGCGAGATCGATGCGGATGTCATCGCCTTGCAGGAGGCTGACCGTCGGTTCGGCGCCAAGGCTTGCGTCCTGCCACATCACCTGCTCGACGAGCATAGCGACTGGGTGCCCGTCGAATTCGGGATGCGCGCGCTTAGCATGGGATGGCACGGCAACGTGATCCTCGTGCGCAAGTCGGCGCAGGTGCTCGACAGCGAAGCGATCCATCTGCCGTCCCTCGAGCCGCGCGGCGCGGTGATGGCGGACGTGCGTTTTGCAACCGGAACGATCCGCGTGCTCGGCATGCACCTTGATCTGTCGGGGCTTTGGCGTCGCAAGCAGGCGGCGGCGATCATGAACCACGTCGACACCTGCGTGCAACGTCATCCGACGGTCCTGATGGGTGATCTGAACGAATGGAGCGCAGGCGCGGGCTGCCTGCGCGATTTCGGTCGCGACTATGCCTTTGCCGAGACCGGTGCGAGCTTCCATTCGCGGCGCGCGGTGGCGCGGCTCGATCGGATCATGGTGTCGCGCGACCTCAAGGTCGTCGAGTGCGGCGTTCATGCGAGCCCTGCCTCGCGCAAGGCTTCCGATCATCTTCCGATCTGGGCTATGCTGGCGGACGCATGACGCCCTTCGCGAACTTCCTCCGTTCGAACCCCGTCCGCTGATGCGCGAGAAGGAGCTCCGCTTCGCGCTCGTCTGCTATGGCGGGATCAGCCTGGCCGTGTACATGCACGGCATCACCAAGGAGATCTGGCACCTCGTCTGCGCCAGCCGCGCGTTTCACGATGGCGAGCCGCCGCAGCAAGGCAGTCTTGGTGTCTATCACGCGCTGCTCGAGGAAATGCAGGCGCACGGTGCGATCCGCGTCCGCGTGCTTGCCGACATCATCGCCGGCGCAAGCGCGGGCGGGATCAACGGCATCTTCCTCGCCCAGGCGATCGCCACCGGCCAGAGCCTCGATCCGCTCACCGATCTGTGGATGAGGTCGGCCGATGTCGAGGCACTGATCGATACCGAGGCGGCGCCGAAATCGCGTTTCTCTAAGGCTTGGGCGATGCCGTTGGCGTGGATGGCCGCAGGGCGAAGCGCGGACAAGGTCGATGCGCTCGACGAACCGACCCGCGAGGAAGTGCGGACCAAGCTGTCGCATTTCATCCGCTCGCGCTGGTTCGAGCCGCCGTTCGGTGGGAAGACCTTCACCAACCTGTTGCTCGACGCATTCGATGCCATGGCGGCGAGCAAGCGCGGCCCGCGACTGCTCCCGCCCGGCCAGCCGCTCGACCTGTTCGTGACGGTCACCGATTTCACCGGCCACCCCGAACGGCTGCAGCTCAATTCGCCTGCCGAGGTAGTCGAGACCGAACACCGGCTGGTGGTCGACTTCAGCGATAACGGCGCGGTCTGCGAGACGCTGGCCCCCCCCGCCGAGCTGGCATTCGCGGCGCGCGCGACGTCGAGCTTTCCGGGCGCGTTCCCGCCCTTTACGGTCGCCGAGCTCGACGGCGTCCTGAAAACGCGGAAGATCGCGTGGCCGGGGCGCAACCCGTTCCTGTCGCGCGTGCTACCCCGCCACACCGCCGCGAACGCCGCCGAGACAGCGGTGCTCATCGACGGATCGGTGCTCGCCAATGCGCCGTTCCGGCCGGCGCTCGACGCGCTCAAGGAACGCCCCGCGCGTCGCCAGATTGATCGCCGTTTCATCTACATAGACCCCTCCCCCGGTATCAAGCTGCGGCTCAATCGCGGCGAGGGTACGCCCGGGTTCTTCCAGACGATCATCGGCGCGATCAGCGATATCCCGCGGCAGCAGCCGATCCGCGACAACCTCGAGGCGATCGCGGATCGCTCGGCCCGGATCGATCGCCTGCGGGGAATCGTGACCGCGATCCGCCCCGAGGTCGAAGCCGATGTCGAGTCGCTGTTCGGCCACACACTGTTTCTCGACCGGCCGACCGCGTCGCGGCTGGTGGCATGGCGCCGTCGCGCGCAGAAGGCCGCCGCGGCAAGCGCAGGCTATGGCTTCGTCGCCTATGGCCATCTGAAGCGGAGCGCGGTGATCGAGACGATCGCGGTGCTGCTTTACGGAGCCGGGCGTCATCACACTCCGCGCCGGCTCGCAAAGATCCGCAACGCGATCGATACGAGCGTCGTGGCGTCCGGCGCAGACCAGCTCGGCTCGGGTATCACAAACGGCGCGAGTACCGCCTCGATCGCGTTCCTGCGTACATTCGACATCGGCTTCCGCATCCGACGCCTGCGCTTGATGGCACGGCGGCTGGCGGAGGTGGAAACGCAGGCCGACGAGGCCGAACTGGCGCCGATGCGCGACGCGATCTACGGTTCGCTCTCGCCGTATCTCGATCGGCTGCGGACCGAGGCGCACGCCGGGCTGCACGATGCGGTTCGCGCGCTCAAGGGCGATGCGACGGCTCTGCTGGAGACGCTCGGTCAGACGTTCGATCTCGAACGGCTCGATGCGGAGACCGATCACCGCCTCGCCGAAGCGTTTGCCGCGTTGGCCAAGCCCGCGCGGCGCGCGCTGTTGCTCGCCTATCTAGGTTTTCCCTATTTCGATACCGCGACCCTGCCCCTGTTGCAGGGCGAGGGTCTGGACGAATTCGATCCGATCAAGGTCGACCGCATCGCCCCCGACGATGCCACCTCGATCCGGTCGGGTGGTGCGGAGGCGACGCTGAAAGGCATCCAGTTCGGCACGTTCGGTGCGTTCTTCAGCCGTGCCTACCGCGAGAACGACTATCTCTGGGGTCGACTGCACGGCGCCGAGCGGATGATCGACATCACCGTCTCGACCCTCCCGAAGACCGTGAGGATGAAGCCCGGGCGTGTCGCCGCGATCAAGCGCGCGGCGTTCCTCGCGATCCTCGACGAGGAGGAACCACGGCTCACCGCGATCCTGCCGCTGATCGCGCAGTTGCGCACCGAAATCGGCTAAGACCCCGCTTGTTCGGTAGAACACTGGCCAAACCGGCCGTGCGGCGGTAGCTTTGCGTTTCCTGCGGTGCTTTGGCATCGACGGATATTGAAGAGGGTCGCCGCATGCAGTTCCTGAAAATCCTGTTCTGGTGCCTGCTGGCGTTCGTCGCCGCGGTTTTCACCATCAGCAACTGGAACCCCGTGCAGATCCAGCTGTGGGGCGGGCTGGTCGCGGATGTTAATCTGCCGCTGCTGCTGCTGGTGACCTTCCTGATCGGGTTCGTGCCGACGCTGCTGTACAATCATGCGATCCGCTGGCGCCTGCGTCAGCGTCTCGCGACGTGCGAGCGGTCGCTGACCGAACTGCGCATGCCGCGGACCGACGTGACCCCGGTGCCGGTGGTCGATGTGCCGATCGCTCCCGCTGCCGCGCCGACGGTCCCTCTTGCCGCGGCGACCGCCCCCCTCGCTGCGCCGACCGCCGTGCCACCGGGCGTCGCCTGATGAGCAACCGGATCTACGTCGCGCTCGACACGCCCGACCTGGCGAAGGCCAAGGCGATCGCGGCGCGCGTCCGCCATCACGTCGGCGGCATCAAGCTGGGGCTGGAGTTCTTTTCCGCGCACGGCCAGTCGGGCGTGCATGCGATGGCCGAGCTCGGCCTGCCGATCTTCCTCGACCTGAAGCTTCACGACATCCCCAACACGGTCGCGAAAGCGGTGCAGGCACTCGGTGCGCTCGAACCTGCGATCCTGACGGTGCACGCAAGTGGCGGCCGGGCGATGCTCGAGGATGCCAAGGCCGCCGCGCCGATCGGGACGAAGGTGATCGCGGTGACGATGCTCACCAGTCTCGACGCGGCTGATCTTGCCGCGACCGGCGTGGTCGGCAGCGCGCACGATCAGGTCTCGCGGCTGACCCAGCTCGCCTGCGAGGCGGGGGTCGACGGCATCGTCTGCTCGGGCGCGGAAGTCGCGGCGGCGAAGAAGATCTGGCCCAAGGGATTCTTCGTCGTCCCCGGCGTGCGCCTAGCGGATGGTCATATCGGCGACCAGAAACGCGTCGTCACCCCGCGCCAGGCGATGGACGCAGGCGCTTCGATCCTGGTGATCGGCCGCCCGATCACGCAAGCCGAAGATCCCGACACCGCCGCCCGCGCCATCGGCGCGACGCTTTAAGCTCACGCCGTCATCCTGACGAAAGTCAGGATCCAGTGCCAAAGTCGACAGCGTTCGTTACTCTGGATCCTGACTTTCGTCAGGATGACGAGCGCTTGGGCGCTACGAAGTAATCTATCGCTGCTCCGTCCCGGACATCCGCTACCGTTGGCAAAGACCGAGGGAAGACCATGACCACCGCCAAGATTTGCGGCCTCTCCACCCCCGCCACGCTCGACGCCGCGATCAAGCACGGGGCGAGCCATGTCGGGTTCGTGTTCTTTCCGGCCTCGCCGCGCCACGTGACGTTCGCGAAAGCCGCCGAACTCGCCGCGCGCGTACCGGGGCACATTGCGAAGGTCGGCGTATTCGTCGATCCCGAGGATGACATGCTCGAGCAGGCGGTCGGCTCGGCTGCGCTCGACGTGCTGCAACTTCACAAGGTGACACCGCCACGCGCCGCGGCGATCCGCGCAAAATTCGGGATCGAGACCTGGGTCGCGGTCGCGGTCCGCACGCGCGGCGACCTGGAGGCGGCACACGGCTTCGCCGGAGTCGCGGACCGGATACTCTATGACGCCAAAACCCCGGACTCGGCCGCATTGCCGGGCGGAATGGGGCTCAGGTTCGACTGGGATCTGCTCGACGGGTTCAAGCATCCCCTGCCCTGGGCGCTATCGGGAGGACTTGATCCGGCAAATGTCGCGGAGGCAATCCGCCGCACCGGCGCCGAGCTCGTCGACGTGTCGTCGGGGGTCGAAAGCGAGCCCGGTATCAAGGACGACACCCGGATCGCCGCATTTCTTACGGCTACCCACACCTGAATTGTTCACCCGCGAAGGCGGGTGCCCAGACTGTATCCCCGCTTTCGCGGGGATACACATCTCGCGGATAGAAGGGCTTGGCGCACCGTACCGAGGTGCTAAAGCGCTCTGCATGAACGCTCCCACCCTCGCCCCCAACTCCTACCGCGCCCAACCTGACGAGCGCGGCCATTTCGGCGACTTCGGCGGCCGCTATGTCGCCGAGACGCTGATGCCGCTCGTCCTCGAACTCGACGAGGCGTATCGCGCCGCCAAGGCCGACCCTGCGTTCAAGGCGCAGTTCGACGATTTGCTCGAACATTATGTCGGCCGCCCGAGCCCGCTCTATTACGCCGAGCGCCTGACCGAAGCGCTCCGCGAGTCCGCCGCAGAGGGCATGGGTGCGCAAGTCTGGTTCAAGCGCGACGAGCTGAACCACACCGGCGCGCACAAGATCAACAACTGCATCGGCCAGATCCTGCTCGCGATGCGGATGGGCAAGACCCGGATCATCGCCGAGACCGGCGCGGGCCAGCACGGCGTCGCGACCGCCACGGTCTGCGCGCGCTTCGGCCTGCCGTGCGTGATCTACATGGGCGCCAAGGACGTCGAGCGTCAGGCGCCCAACGTGTTCCGCATGAAGCTGCTCGGCGCCGAAGTCCGCCCGGTGACCAGCGGCGCACACACGCTGAAGGACGCGATGAACGAGGGCATGCGCGACTGGGTCGCCAACGTCCACGACACCTTCTACATCATCGGCACCGCCGCCGGTCCGCACCCGTATCCCGAGATGGTCCGCGATTTCCAGAGCGTGATCGGCACCGAGGCGCGCGCGCAGATGCTGTCGCGGGTCGGTCGCCTGCCCGACATGCTGGTGGCCGCGATCGGCGGCGGCTCGAACGCGATCGGGCTGTTCCATCCGTTCCTCGACGATGCCGACGTGCAGATGCTCGGCGTCGAGGCGGCGGGTCGCGGGCTCGACAAGGAACATGCGGCGAGCCTCGCCGGTGGTTTCCCGGGCGTGCTCCACGGCAACAAGACGTACCTCTTGCAGGACGAGGACGGCCAGATCACCGAGGCGCATTCGATCTCGGCCGGGCTCGACTATCCCGGCATCGGCCCCGAGCATGCCTGGCTTCGCGACATCGGCCGCGTCCAGTATGACAGCGCGACCGACACCGAAGCGCTCGACGCGTTCCAGCTGCTGTGCCGGACCGAAGGCATCATCCCCGCGCTGGAGCCAAGCCACGCGATCGCGACGGTGACGAAGAAGGCGCGCGAGATGCGGCAGGACCAGATTATCCTCGCCAACCTGTGCGGCCGCGGCGACAAGGATATCTTCACGGTGGCCGAAGCGCTCGGGGTGGCGATATGACTTCGCTTCTGCTCCCCTCCCGCTCGCGGGAGGGGTCGGGGGAGGGCCTGTTCGCTCCTCAGACCTTGGACGTGCGGCTATGTCAGCCCCTCCCCCAACCCCTCCCGCAGGCGGGAGGGGAGCTGTGAGCCGCCTTGCCGCCACCTTCGCGCGCACCGCAGCCGCCGGCCGCGCCGCGCTCGTCGCATTCGTGACCGCGGGTGATCCGACCACCGAAGCCACCGGCTCGATCCTCGACGCGCTCGTCGCAGGTGGCGCGGATGCGATCGAACTCGGCATGCCGTTCACCGATCCGATGGCCGACGGCCCCGCGATCCAGGCCGCCAACATCCGGAGCCTCGCGCAAGGTACGCGCACCGCCGACATCCTCGCGACCGCGACCGCGTTCCGCGCACGCCATCCGGACGTGCCGCTCGTCCTGATGGGCTACGGCAACCCGATGCTCCGGCGCGGCGCGGACTGGTTCGCCGAGGCGGCTGCCAACGCTGGCGTCGACGGCGTGATCTGCGTCGACGTGCCGCCCGAAGAGGACGATGCGCTCGGCCCGCAGTTGCGTGCCGCCGGGATCGACCTGATCCGCCTCGCCACCCCCACCACCGACGCCGCCCGTCTGCCGACCGTGCTCGATGGCGCGAGCGGGTTCCTGTATTACGTGTCGGTCGCCGGCATCACGGGGCTCCAGCAGGCGCAGCAGTCCTCGATCGAGGATGCCGTCGCGCGCCTTAAATCCCAGACCGATATCCCGATCGCGGTCGGCTTCGGCATTCGCACCCCCGAACAGGCCGCCAACGTCGCGCGCGTCGCGGACGGCGTCGTGATCGGCTCGGCGATCGTCGAACTGGTCGCGCAGCACGGCGCCGCTGCGGCCGAGCCGGTTCGCGCCTATATCAAGTCTCTCGCCGACGCCGTCGCGTCCGCACGGAAGGTCCCCCCTATGGAGATTGGCGCATGAGCTGGCTCAACAGCGTCCGCAACGTCCTGCCCTTCGTCGCGAAGCGCGAGACGCCCGAGAATCTCTGGCACAAGTGCAAGGGCTGCGGGCAGATGGTCTTCACCAAGGAGCTCGAGGATAATCTGTATGTCTGCCCCAAATGCGATCACCACGACCGTATCGGGCCGAAGATCCGCTTCGCGCAACTGTTCGACGAGGGCAGCTGCAGCGAACTGCCTGCGCCAAAAGTACCCGAGGATCCGCTCAAGTTCCGCGACCAGAAGCGCTATACCGATCGCCTGAAGGCCGCGCGCACCGACAACAGCGAGCAGGACGCCCTGATCAACGCACGCGGCGCGATCGACGGGCACCGGGTCGTCGTCGGCGTTCAGGACTTCGGCTTCATGGGTGGCTCGATGGGCCTGGCGGTCGGCGAAGCCTTCGTCCGCGGCGTCGAGGCGGCAATCGAGGACCGGGTTCCCTACGTCATCTTCACCGCGAGCGGTGGCGCGCGCATGCAGGAGGGCATCCTCAGCCTGATGCAGATGCCGCGCAGTACGGTCGCGATCCAGATGCTGCACGATGCCGGCCTGCCGTATATCGTCGTGCTCACCGACCCGACCTCGGGCGGCGTGATGGCCGCGTACGCCATGCTCGGTGACGTCCAGATCGCCGAGCCCAAGGCGACGCTCGCCTTCACCGGCCGCCGCGTGATCGAGAGCACGATCCGCGAGAAGCTCCCCGAGGATTTCCAGACGTCGGAATATTATCTCGAGCACGGGATGATCGACATGGTCGTCCACCGGAAGGACCTGCGCGAACAGCTCGGCACGGTCATCGGGTATCTCAGCGCGCGCGAAGTTGCGTAACACTGCCCCCTCTCCCCTCCGGGGAGAGGGTCGGGGTGAGGGGCAGCCCAGCAGCGCCGCGCCCCGGTACAGGGCCCCCCCCCCCCCCCCCCCCCCCCCCCCGGGGGGGGGGGGGGGGGGGCCCCCCCCCCCCCCCCCCCCCCCCCCCCCCCCCCCCCCCCCCCCCCCCCCCCCCTTCTGCCGGCGGGGGGGGGGTGTTGTTTCCCGCCCCTCCCCCCCCCCCCCCGCCCCCCCCCCCCCACCCCCAGTTTTGCCCCCCCCCTTTTCCCCCCCC